>NZ_CP150664.1:0-1359267 GCF_038024035.1 Polaribacter pacificus | reverse complement strand
AGGGCTCACTACTTTTACTTCTTCTACTTTAATTGGACAACCTTGATTAGAAATTGGCCCCTTAACAAATGGACAATCGTCTTTATAGTCGGCAAGACCATCAGCATCTGTGTCAATCGCTTTTCCGTTTCCGTAAACCATAACTCCAAGCGGAGTATCTGGTTCTAGATCTAATTCATCAATTACCCCATCTTTATCACCATCCTGTACTTTAAAAGGTTCAGCTTTAACAGATTCTTCTCCCCAAATAGAAAAGACATTTTCTCTTCCTAATTTAACAACCAGGCCTATTCCGGTTAAAAAAAATGTTTCCCAATCTTGTTTGTTAGAAATAGTTGCGTCTAAATGATCTTCGTTGTTAAAATAAATACCACTTCTAAGTTCCACATCAACTCTATTGCTTATTTTTCTTTTCAGACCTAATTGAGCAGATAGATAAATAGAACTTGCTGCGCTTTTATTGTTTCTGGTTGGGTTGGTTCCAAAATCAATCAATTTGTTAATGCTTCCGTCTGCAGCTTTTTCAAACAATGCAGAATCATAGAGTTGGAAACCAGCTCCAAAGTATCCTGAAATATTCCAGTTTTGAGAATATTTTTTATAAAGGTTAGAAAAACTCATAATAAGATTTAACTCTAAACCATAAGCAGCTCCTTCAAAGTATAAGTTATCTGTTATTTTTGTTTTGTCAATATAAAGGATGTCATAAACATTAGAAAAGTATTGAGCACCACCAGAGATTTTAAAATAATTGGCTTTTATCTCCATCCCCAAAAGTGGGTTGAACATCTTGTCTGCATAAATATAACCTCCAAAATTATAGAAATTCCCTAGGCTTCCGGTTCCAATTGATCGTAAGTCACCGTGCATGATAAAGTTAAGACCACCTGCACCAAGTGCCCATGTATTGTTATTGCTAAGGCTAAGTTGTTTAATATTTACGGAGTCTCTAGCTATGTCTTGACTAGACAATGTGCTTAAAGAGAGTATACTTAATAAGAAAAAGGAATAAATAATTCTCCTCATGAAACTAATTTTAATCTGTAAATTAAACTGGGGAATTACTTTAGCAAAAGTACGAAAAATTTAATAATTTTCTATTTTGTTTTTAATGAAATTATAATCTTTTTTGTTTTTAACGAAATCCAGCTCAGAAACATCTATAATTATACTGTTTAATTGAGGCTGTGTACCAATGAATTGCTGGTATCCTTGATGAATTTTATCTAAATAATCTTTTGAGATACTTTGCTCATAGTCTCTGCCTCTTTTTTGGATGTTTTCTATTAATCGGTCTGTATTTTGGTATAGATAGACATACAAATCTGGTTTTGTAATTTCTTTATACATCAAATCAAACATCCTTCTATATAAATTGTACTCTTCTTTTCCTAAAGTCACCTGAGCAAAAATTAAGGACTTAAAAATGTAATAATCCGAAACAATTAAGCTTTTAAATAAATCAAATTGTGCTAAATCATCTGTAAGCTGTTGGTAGCGATCTGCTAAGAAACTCATTTCTAAAGGAAAAGCATATCGTTCTTTGTCTTCGTAGAATTTTGGCAAAAAAGGATTGTCTGCAAAACGCTCTAAGACCATTTTTGCATTAAACTCATCTGAGATCATTTTTGCCAGAGTGGTTTTACCAGCACCAATATTTCCTTCAATAGCGATGTATGAGTATTTTTCTGTTAACGGGATGGGTCTCGTTAAGGTTTCTGAAATTTTTGTAATTTCTGATGCATCACTGCACTGCTCAAGAGCCTTAGATATAAATGTTTTGCTGATTGGGTGTTTTACTGTAGAAGCAATGTCTGCAAGCGGGTATAAAACAAATCTTCTATCGAGCATTCTCGGATGAGGGACAATCAAGTCTTTTGAGAAAATTACTTCATCGTCAAAGAGCAAAATGTCCAAATCGATGGTTCTGTTGCTATAGTTGTTACTAGCTCTAATCCTTCCTAATTCTAACTCAATGTCTAACAAAGTTGACATTAAAGTTTCTGGTGGTAAATAAGTAGAAATTTTAACGCAGGTATTTAAAAAATTAGCACCCTCAAAACCCAAAGCAGGTGTTTGATATACATCTGCAATTTTTAAGACGGCTCCAATTCTTTCTGAAAGCAAAAGTATAGCTTTCTGGAGATTTTCAAGCCTATTTCCTTGGTTGCTTCCAAGAGATAAATATGTGATGCGTTGAATTTTCATACGGATCTACAAAGAAAATAAAACAAAGCTAGATGTGCTCGTTTTTAACAAAAAAAAATCGCCAAAATAATTTGGCGATTTTTATAAATATTTAAAAGAAAAATCTAGTCGCGATTTTCTCTTGGTTTTCTATCATCTCTTCGGTTATCTCTACCGCGATTATCTCTACTTCCACCTCTTTGGTCTCTACCACCACTTCTACTATCATCTCTAGGCGGTCTAGCTACATAGCCTTCAGGTTTTGGTAAAATAGCTTTTCTAGATACTTTCTCTTTACGAGTTCTTGGGTCTACTCCAAAGTATTTTACATCAAAAACATCACCCATGTTTACTACATCAGAAACATTTTCTGTGCGTTCCCAAGCTAATTCACTAACGTGTAATAAAACTTCGTTTCCAGGAGCCTCAGTATATTCAACCACAGCACCAAAATCTAACATTTTTATTACTTTAACTTCGTATACACTTCCAACCTCAGGTTTGAATAACATTGATTCAATACGAGCAATTACAGCGTCGATACCTTCTGGTTTAGTACCTAAGATTTCGATAATTCCTTCTTCGGTTACAGCATCTTCAGTAATTACAATAGTAGTTCCTGTTACTTTTTGTAATTCTTGAATATGTTTTCCACCTGGTCCAATAAAGGCCCCGATCATATCGTTAGGAATACGTCTAGTAATCATTTTTGGAGCATGTGCTTTTACATCAGCATTAGGAGTTGCAATTGTATCAGTAATTTTTTCCAATATATGTAAACGTCCTTCACGTGCTTGTTTTAAAGCATTAACTAAGATTTCATAAGAAAGTCCTTTTACTTTAATATCCATTTGACAAGCAGTAATTCCATCAGCAGTTCCTGTTACTTTAAAGTCCATATCTCCTAAGTGATCTTCATCACCTAAAATATCAGACAATACAGCATAACGATCACCGTCAGAAATTAATCCCATTGCAATACCAGAAACTGGCTTTTTTAACTGAACTCCAGCGTCCATTAATGCCATAGTTCCAGAACAAACAGTAGCCATAGAAGAAGAACCATTTGATTCTAATACTTCCGAAACTACTCTTACTGTATATGGGCAATTATCAGGAATCATTCCTTTTAAAGCACGTTGTGCTAAGTTTCCGTGTCCTACCTCTCTACGTGAAGTACCTCTTAAAGGTCTTGCTTCGCCTGTACAAAAAGGAGGGAAGTTATAATGTAAATAGAAAGTCTCTTCTCCTTCGTAAGAAGGCATGTCTATTTGATTTGCTTCTCTAGATGTTCCTAAAGTAACTGTTGCTAATGCTTGAGTTTCTCCACGAGTAAAGATAGATGAACCATGTGTTGATGGTAAATAATCTACCTCACACCAGATAGGTCTAATCTCAGTCGTTTTACGACCGTCTAAACGCAATCCTTCGCTTAAGGTAAGGTCTCTAATTGCTTTTTTCTCTGCTTTGCTGTAGTATTTAGAGATCAACCCTCCAAAGTCAGCTAGTTCTTCTTCAGAAAAACTACTCTTGATTTCTTCTTTTATAGTTGCAAATGCTTCTGAACGTTCTTTTTTTGAAGAACCTGCTTTTGCTATAGCATATACTTTGTCATATGCCATCCCTTCTATCTTTTCAGCTAAGGCTTCATCTTCTCTTTCTGATTCGTAAGTACGAGTTTCCTTTTTTCCAAAGGCTTCAGCTAAACGAACTTGTGCAGCACACTGTACTTTAATAGCTTCATGGGCAAATTTAATTGCGTCTGCCATTTCTTCTTCAGAAATCTCATCCATTTCACCCTCTACCATCATTACTGAATCAGCAGAAGCACCAATCATCATGTCGATATCAGACTCTGCTAATTGCGCTCTGTTAGGATTGATTACGAATTCTCCATTAACTCTGGCAACACGTGCTTCAGAAATAGGCGTTTCAAAAGGTAAGTCACTCAACTGTATTGCAGCAGATGCAGCTAGTCCAGCCAAAGCATCAGGCATTACATTTTCATCATGAGACATTAATTGAATCATTACCTGAGTTTCTGCATGGTAATCTTTTGGGAATAATGGACGTAATACACGATCAACCAAACGCATGGTTAATACTTCTCCATCACTTGGTCTTGCTTCTCTTTTAAAGAAACCTCCAGGGTATCTTC
This sequence comes from Polaribacter pacificus, assembly GCF_038024035.1. NCBI lineage: Bacteria > Pseudomonadati > Bacteroidota > Flavobacteriia > Flavobacteriales > Flavobacteriaceae > Polaribacter > Polaribacter pacificus. The sequence goes on along the minus strand of NZ_CP150664.1, from coordinate 1,354,922 downwards.
CAGCAGCAGCAAATTTTTCTCTATAATCTACCGTTAACGGTAAAAAATCAACATCACTTTGTTTGTAATTTGACACTACTGTACATAATAACATAGCGTCACCCATTTGCACAACAACCGAACCGTGGGCTTGTTTGGCCAACTTACCAGTTTCTAATTTGATGGTTCTTCCATCTCCAAGATCGATGATCTCGTTAAATACTTTTGGAATCATACTTTTTTAATTCTTAATGTTTACTAATTGATCTGTGTTGTGTGTTGTTGTGTTTTTTTCCAATGGAAAATCAGTATTGTTGTTAGGATACTGATATTTTTATTTTAAAACTAGTTGTTAGTTAGTCTCGTTTTTTTATTTTTTTTGATTTGGTGTTGAGTCAAATCTGCCTCTTGAAATGTAGTAGGCAAGCTACGTGATTTATTTTAAAAAAAAAAGAGGCACGTTTATAGAGCCTCTTTTATGGTTAGGTTTTATTTTCTAATTCCTAATTCTTTGATAATTTCACGATATCTGTTGATATCTTTGTTTTTTAGATAGTCTAATAAACTTCTACGTTTACCTACCAACTTTACTAATGAACGCTCTGTGTTGTAATCTTTACGATTTCTTTTTAAGTGCTCAGTTAGGTGGTTAATTCTAAATGTAAACAAAGCAATTTGTCCTTCAGACGTACCAGTATCAGTTACTGATTTACCGTGTTTTGAAAAGATTTCCTCTTTTACTTCTTTTGTTAAATACATGCCAATATTGTTTTAAATGATTTTTATGTATTCAATGAGATTTTCATTGAAGCTGCAAATATACAACTATTTTTATTTTATTTTTATGAAGTAGCAGCATTTTTTTTCAGTGCTCACAGACTTATAAAGGGCTCAAATAGAAGTACTTTAAAAAAAAAGAGCCCGAAGGCTCTTGTTAATCTCTAACTGGTAAATTTTGAATTAAATCAATATATAAATTCACTTGTTTTTTTAAGTTTTTTCGCTCGTAAATGGCATCTAAGAAACCGTGTTCTAATAAGAATTCTGAACGTTGAAAACCTTCTGGTAAATCTTTTCCTGTGGTGTCTTTTACTACTCTAGGTCCAGCAAATCCAATTAAGGCATTTGGCTCAGCAATATTAATGTCTCCAAGCATGGCATAAGAAGCAGTTGTTCCTCCTGTTGTAGGATCTGTACACAAAGATATATAAGGTATTTGAGCATCTGCCAACTGTGCTAGCTTAGCTGATGTTTTTACGAGCTGCATTAAAGAAAGAGAAGCTTCCATCATACGAGCACCTCCGGATTTTGAAATCATCAAAAAAGGAATTTTATGCTCTATAGAATAGTTAATTGCTCTGGCTATTTTTTCACCAACCACTGAACCCATTGAACCTCCAATAAATGTAAAATCCATTGCGGCAATAACCAAATCTTTTCCTAAAGATTTACCTACAGCTGTTCTAACAGCATCTTTTAATTTTGTTTTTTCTTGTGCAGCCTTTAATCTATCAGGATATTTTTTAGTGTCTTCAAACTTTAAAGGATCTAAAGAGGTAAGGTTGGCGTCTAGTTCTGTAAAAACATTGTCATCAAAAAAGAGTTCAAAATACTCTTTACTCCCAATGCGAACATGGTAACCATCTTCTGGGCTTACGTATAAGTTTCTTTTTAGTTCTTCTGTGTCAATAATTTTTCCACTAGGAGTCTTGTACCACAAGCCCCTAGGGATGTCTTTTTTATCTTCTGTAGCGGTATGAATACCTTTTTCTTTTCTTTTAAACCAAGCCATAGTATTGTTGTTTGTAGGTTGTGTTTTAATATTTTTTAATTCCTTAAGCAAGTGTATTGATATTATTCAGGTCTGCAAAAGCAACTTTTAGACGAGTCTTAAACGTAAGCTCTCCTTCTCGTAACCATTTTCTTGGATCGTAATATTTTTTGTTTGGTAATTCAGCACCTTCTGGGTTTCCAATTTGCGTTTTTAAATATTCTTGTTTGCTAATAATATAATCCCTAGCACCTTCAGTAAAAGCAAATTGCATGTCAGTATCAATATTCATTTTAATAACTCCATAGCTAATTGCCTCTCTGATTTCTTCTACGCTTGATCCAGAACCTCCATGAAACACAAAACTAATGGTGTTATGTGGTACTTGAAATTTCTTAGAAATATATTCTTGTGAATTTTTTAAAATCTTTGGAGTTAACTTAACATTTCCAGGTTTGTATACACCATGTACATTACCAAAAGCAGCAGCAATTGTAAATTTATCACTTACTTTTAGCAATTCTTCATAGGCATAGGCAACTTCTTCTGGTTGTGTGTACAATTTAGATACATCTACGTCAGTATTGTCAACACCATCTTCTTCACCACCTGTAATTCCTAACTCGATTTCTAAAGTCATGCCTATTTTGCTCATACGAGCCAAATATTTTTTGCAAATCTCAATGTTCTCTTCAATAGGCTCTTCAGATAAATCTATCATATGTGAGCTATATAATGGTTTGCCTGTTTCTGCGTAAAATTTTTCTCCAGCATCTAACAATCCATCGATCCATGGAAGTAATTTTTTTGCAGCATGGTCTGTATGTAAAATAACAGGAATTCCATATAATTCTGCCATTTGATGTACGTGTTTAGCGCCAGAAATGGCTCCAGCAATAGCAGCTTTTTCATTTTCATTAGTCAATCCTTTTCCAGCAGTGAAAAGGGCTCCTCCATTTGAAAATTGTATAATTACTGGTGAATTCACTTCTTTGGCAGTCTCTAAAACAGCATTTACGCTATTTGTTCCTACTACATTTACAGCTGGTAAGGCAAAGCCTTTTTCTTTAGCAAAGGCAAAGATTTCTTGTACAGTTTCTCCAGTGGCTACTCCAGGTTTTATTGTATAACTCATGTTCATTTAATTTTTAAATAAGGTTCCTGTTGGGCTTCAAAAGTAAGCAATTTTTCAATAGGTAAATTGTGTTTTGATATGAAATTCTAAATTCGATATTGAATTAAAAAGGATAGTTTATACCAATATTATAGACGGCATTGCCAAAATTAAAGTTTTGAAACCATTTATTGCCATTTAAATAAGGCTCATGAGTTTTTAAACCCACATCTAATCTAAGTACTAAAAAGCTAAAATCATATCTGGCACCAAAACCAGACCCTACAGCAATTTGCTTTAAAGAAGAAATACTATTAAAAGCGGCTTTCGAATCTACAAATTCTGAATTTGTAATGTCCCAAATGTTTCCTGCATCAATAAATAGTGCTCCTTTTAAACTACCAATCAAATCAAATCGATACTCAATACTTGTTAAGAACTTTAAACTTCCGACATTGTATTCTAAACCAGGGGTAGAAGAACCAGGACCTAAGTCATAAGTTCTCCAAGCTCGGATGTCATTTGATCCACCAGCAAAATAACTTTTTGTAAAAGGAATGTCAGAATTCTCATAAGGAATAATCAATCCTAAGAAACTTCGAAAACCTAAAACCGAATTTCTAGTTACGTCCCAGAATTGTTTGTATTCAATATCTGTTTTAAAGTATTGAGCAATCGGCGTATCAGAAATGGTTTTGGCACCATCGCTGTTTGTACCATTAGCTAGAAGTGAAAAGAAGTTTCCAGAGTTTGCAACTCTAATTTTAAAAAAAGAAAAATTATTGTCTTTATAATTGGTCTGACTATTGTAAGTAAACGTATAGGCAATTGTAGGAATAAAAAAGTTTGAAGTAATAATATTATATCGATTAAACGTATTAGCACTTTCTTTATAGGCTTCTGGGTTGCTGCTTTCAAAAGCAGAATCTGAACTTGCCGAGTTCATAAAGTTTACCGCATCAGCTTGCTGCAAATTGTAATTAGGGTCGTTGTAATAGGTGGCTGCTAAAGGTTTTAATTTGCTAAATTCAGAAGTGTAAATATTAAAATATTCACTGACGTTTAGGTTTCGTATATACTGGATATTGAAGAGCTCAACACTAATGTTTTTTTTAGAATTAAAGTTCCAATTGTAATTGATTGTGCCAGTAAAATTTTGTTTGTCTAATCCGATATTTTTTTGAATTCCAGTACCAACAGAAAAAAAAGTTTTAGGAGACATTTTTTTGTTTACTAGCTTGTTTAGGCCAAAAGGAGCTACAAATCGAGGGATCTCTAATGATAGATCTGCTCCAATTTCCCATGCGTTGAAAAAACCAGCGGAGTTTTCAAGTTCTGTAGAGGTATTGAAAAAAGAACCTAAAAATGAAAACTTCATAAGTTCTGAGCCACGAAATGTATTTCTATTGACTATAGAAAATTTTGCAGATACCCCTAATTTTCTCAAGTTAGAATGTGTAAGCTCAGTGTCAGCTCCAATGCTAAATTTTTCAATAGGAGTTAAATAAATGTTAGCTTCCAAATCATCTGTATCTCCAATTTCAGAATACTGTATGCTAACAGATTTGAAATTTTTTAATGATTTTAAATGACTTCTTGTAAGGTTTGTGAGTGTGTCTGTGTATTTCTCAAACGGTTTTATAAAGATGGATTGAGACAAGAATCTAGGATTGTATTTTACTTTTTTATGCGCTATAAAACGAATACCATTATAACTGATAGTGTCTAAATAGGGTTCATCTTTCTCAGTATAGGTATAGTCAGTGTACACATTTACTTTTGTGACTTTGTTAATTACAAATGGACGTTGTATTGGTTGGTTCACATTATTCTCAAATTGATAGGTTCCTGAGATAACCAAATCCATGTTTGTTTTGTGGTCAGGTCTTTTGGATTGCACATTAAAAACCATGTTTTCTACATTCCCAGTGAAGTGATAAACACCAGCATTTCTGAATAATTTCACAATTTGCTCAGTCTCTTTTATAAAATTCTCACTATTGTATTGCTCACCAGATTTTAAGTGACTGGTTAACTTACCATCTTTGCCATAAGCTTCTTTATATATAGAGTCTAAAACAGGGGATAAAATTTGAGTGCTGATGGTATCTAATATTAATGGCTCTCCTTTGTTTATGTAATAAGATACAATCCCTTTTTTAGGTGCTATGGAGTCTTTTTTTGAGCTAACAGTGTTTTTAAGATACCCTTTCGTTTTAAAATATTCACTAAGGGTTTTTACTGTTCTTTTGGTTTTTTCATCGTCAATAATGATGGGTTTTTCACCGCTATTTAAAAACCAATTGTTAAAGTTTATATAGGATTTTGCGAGCCCAATACTTTGCTTTTCTGAAAATACTTTTTTTATGAAATTATATTTTTTAGGGTGGTTTTCTCCCCATTTTTTGGCTCCTTGAGGATATTCGGGATTTCCGAGGTTGTAGAAATAAATAGAAATCGGAAGGCCTAAAGTTCTCGAGTTGGGTTTTTGAACGACATAATCGTTTAGCTCACTGTTCTTATTTTTCTTATTATCTACAAAAATTTTGGTTGCTCTTAAAAGCTGCTCATCTTCTGCAACCCTTTTAACCGAATTACACGCGGTCAGTAGGTAGAGAAATAGTAAGTAGAAAGAAACTTTTTTCATTAGCTTTGTATAAACAATAAGATACTTCAAAAATACTGTTTTTTGGAGATTATTCTAAATTTAAAATAAATTGATGAATTTATCAAAAAAGGAAATCAAACTAGTAAGTAGTTTACAGCAAAAAAAGTACAGACAAAAATATAAATTATTTGTTGCAGAAGGTGTTAAAGTTGTAAAAGAATTACTTGATTCTTCCTTTGTTTTGCATCAACTCTATCTAACGGATGATATTTTTTTAACAATAACAGAAAGTAAAAGAAAACAGATTACAGAAGTTGATTTAAAAAAAATAAGTCAACTTAAGACACCAAATAAAGTTGTTGGATTATTTCAAATTCCAGAACCGTTAAGTGTTTTAGAGGAGGGACTAACTTTGGCTTTGGATGATATAAATGATCCTGGAAATTTAGGAACCATAATTCGTCTCTGTGATTGGTTTGGTGTAGATCAATTAGTATGCTCTAAAGACACTGTAGATTGTTTTAATCAAAAGGTTGTTCAGGCAACGATGGGTTCTCTAGCGAGAGTCCGAATTTCTTATGTTGATTTATTGCCGTATTTAAAAAAGGCAACTAGACCTATTTTTATCGCAGATATGGATGGCGATAATCTTTATAAGACCAGTTTGCCAGCCCAGGCAGTTTTGGTAATGGGTAACGAAGCAAATGGCATTTCTTCTGAGATATCAAATCTTAAAAACACCTGTATTAGCATTCCTAGATTTGGTAATCTTCAGCAAACTGAAAGTTTAAATGTAGCGACCGCTACCGCTATAATTTTAAGCGAGTTTAAAAGAGTTTAGCCGAGTTTTTACTCAAAAGAGAAATTTAAAAAGATGCCTCGAGTACCAAGAAAATTTACAGGAGAGGTCCACTGACTAGTTGGGTCGCTGTCATAAATTAACTCATTGTTTAGCGCAAATACGCCTCTAATTGACGGTGAAAACTTAAAATAGTATAAGTAAAAATCAACCCCGATACCTAGTTCATACATGGCGCCGTTTGTTTTTGTTCTAAATTCACCAGCTGCATTGTCATTACTATTGTTTTCATTACTGGTAAAATTTATATCGTATGAGATTCCTGCTAGTAAATAAGGACGAACATTGTCTAGTCGGTTGGTGCTTATCTTTAAAACCAAGGGCATGTGCAGGTAGGTGCTATTAGCGGTTCTGCTCTTCTGTGCCGTACCGTTTATATGCTCAAAGGTTAAACTTTTACTATTGCTAATCAGCCCTGGCTCAAAACGCAAATTAAAATTCTTATGCAGTCTTAAATCTGTAATCAAACCTACGTTAAAGCCTGTAGTTGCTGTAGTTGTAATTTCTGGATTGGCTATAGAGCTGTTTTTATAATCAATTTTAAAGTCATTTTGATTTAGTCCTAAGTAAAAACCAAAATGCAGTCTGTTTTGATCAAAAGTAGGTTTGTGCAAGACACGTCCCTTTTGTGCTAACAGCATCGTGTTAGTGCACAAAAAAAATAGCAGAACGATATGTTGTACAGGTTTCATAAATTATTTTGTCGCTGTGTAAATCGAGGCCACTCCAAAAGTGACTGGCTGGTTTACTGCTGTACTAAACCCATTTTTTAATAAAATATTGTTAAAGGCGGTTCCAAAAGGAAAAGAATTTGCAGATTCAGAAAGGTAAGAATAAGCAACCTTGTCTTTAGAAAATAATTTCCCTACAAGTGGTAAAATTACTTTACTGTGAAAATGATATCCTTGTTTGTATGGGAATTTTGTAGGTACAGAAGTTTCTAAAATAACCAAAACACCTCCAGGTTTAAGAACTCTGTAAATTTCTTTAAGTCCCTTGTTTAAGTTGGCAAAATTGCGAACTCCAAAAGATACGGTAATGGCATCAAAAGTATTATCTTCAAAAGGCATTTTTTCTGAATCACCAACAATTAATTCAATGATTTCTGATAAATTGTCTTTGGCAACTTTTTCTTTTCCAACTTCTAGCATGCCGGCAGAAATGTCTAAGCCAATGATTTTTGAAGGTTGAAGTTTGGCCATCATAATTGCCAGGTCACCAGTACCTGTTGCAATATCTAAGATTTGTTTAGGCTTGTTTTTTCCAACGATTGCAACTACTTTTTTACGCCATTTTACATCAATTCCAAAAGAAATAACACGGTTAAGACCGTCGTAATTTTTAGAAATAGCGTTGAACATTTGAGCAACTTGCTCTTTTTTTCCTAGGTCTGATTCCTTGTATGGTTTAATTTGTTCTGCTGACATTTCTTATCCGTTAATTGCAACTACTTCGTTAATCTGATTTGGCAGCATTTCTTTTAACATGGTTTCAATACCATTTTTTAAGGTTATTGTAGAAGAAGGGCATCCACTACAGGCGCCTTGTAAAATAACGCTAACAATTTTGCTTTCTGCATCGTAAGATTGAAATGCGATATTTCCACCATCAGATGCCACCGCAGGTTTTATGTATTCATCTAAAATGCTAACAATCTCTGCTGAGGTTCCTTCTAATTTAACTGGAGGAGTATCAGCTGATTTTACGGTATCAGAGCTACTTGCTTTAGGCAGCTCTTTGATGATCGTTTTGTTTTCTTGTAAGTAGTTTAATAAAAAGCTTCTAAGCTCTGGGTAAATGTCATTCCATTCTACCATTTCAAACTTGGTAATCGAGACATAGTTTTCTGAGATAAAAACTTCTTTGACAAAAGGAAAATGGAAAAGAGCTTGTGCTAATGGCGAAACAGCAGTTGCTTCGTCGATGTTTTTGCACTCTACATCAACCTTTGTTAATGATTTGCTAGAGCCAAATTTCATTACAGCCGGATTCGGTGTCACCTCTGCGTAGACTTCAATGGCTAGCTTTTTAGTCGTGCTTTCTGAAATTACAATATTTCCATCTTGAATATAACTTTCTATCTGTGCTCGAACTTCTTCTTGCACATCACTCCAGGTTACAATGTCATATTTTTGTATGGCAATAAAATTAGGTGTGATATACACTTTTTTTACAAAGGGAAGGTAAAATAATTGCTGCACTAAAGGAGCGTTTTTAGCTTCATCAATATTGTTAAATTCTTGACTGCCACCATTCATAAGCACAGAAGTACTCGTGAATTTTAAAATGCTATCGTTGTTAGTGCTCTGTATAGATATGGTTGTATTATTCATGCTTTTATTGCTGTGATAGTGCGTTTTTTCGCTCTAAATATTTTACAAAATTAAGGTAAATAAGTCATTCAATAGCAAAGACCCTATAGGTTTTTCTTATAGGGTCTTTACTAGAAATGATTAAGATTTTTATAGGTAAATGGTTAAGGTAGCTGTAATAATTTTTTGGTCGATGTTTAATTCAGCTGCATTTACTTGATTGTACTGAGGGTAAAAATTGTACAAAGAGGTTTGTGTGTTTTTCTGATAAGAAAGATCAAACGCAGCATTGTTAAATTTATAACCAGCTCCTAGAGAAAAGCCTTTTAGGTTGTCTGATTCAATTGCGTTTTTGTCTGGACTTTGTTCATAGTGATAACCTCCTCTTAAACTCAAGGCTTGAAAACGCCATTCAGTTCCTAGATTTAAACTATAAGTATTTCTAAGCTCGTTTGAGAAATACTGATTTTCGGTTGTGAAATTATCATTTGAAAGCTTCATGGTTTCATAGTTTTTGTAGCTATAATCCATGCTGATCAATCCGTTTGAGCCAAATACATAGGCCAAACTAGCTGTCATTTTACCTGGTGTTTTTAATTTGTATTCAAAAAATTGTGAAGGAAAATAATTTCCAGAAGTATTGTCGTAGACGCTATTGCTCTCTGAGCTGGTCATTTGAGTATCACCTAAATACCCATCATTATTAACAATGTTTGTTGTCTCTGCAATGCTTGTAAACCATGTTGGTGTATGATAAGCTCCCCCGATTCTTAAATTTTGACCAAGCTTGTATATAAATCCAGCTCCTATAGAAAAACCAGTTCCAGCAGAAATGTTCTCTTGATAAAACCGAGCATCCAAAGTGCTGTTGTTTGCTGCGCTATTGAATTCTGAAAGTGTTGATTTTTGAGAAAATTTTAAATCGAAACTATTAAAGGACAATCCTAAGTATAAGTTTTTATTGTACTGACCTGAAAGTGCAAAGTTGTACTCAGTTAGTTCTCCGTTGTATTTGTTGATGAATTCTTGACCATCAGCTATGTTGTATTGAGTCCTTGGGTTGTTGTTGTCTAAAGGAAACTCTGTAAAGGTTGCATAGCCACTGTTTCCGCCTGCCAAAAACGTATCTTTAAAATCATTTTTAATGCGGTAGTTAAAGCTAAAAGCTACTTTGTCCCAATCACTACTGTTGTAGTTGTCAAAAACAAATACAACACCAGCCTGTGAAAAATTAAAATAGTTGTCTTTGCTATTATATGTATTGTTGTAATAATTGCTCAGGATATTTGAGTTTCGGGTATTTAAGCCAAATGTAGTAAGGCTATTGTTAAAGACAGCAGCTCCTGCTGGATTAACACTTATAGCAGAAATATCTCCACCTAAGGCTCCAAAAGCACCGCTCATGGCGTTAAATCGAGCTGATCCGGAAATCTGGTCTTTAGAAAAAAGTAAGGCCAAATCTTGGTATCCTAATGCTTGTGAAAAACCAGTGAATATAAATCCACAAAGGCAAACAAAAAGAGTTCCTTTTTTTATCATGTTTCGTTTCTATTTAAATGGGATTATTAGTTTTTTCTTCTTGAGGTGGTTGTTGTTCCACTAGACCTTGAACTTGTTGTTCTCCCTGAGTTTGTATTGGTAGTAGTTCTTCTAGAGTTAGTATTGCTAGAAGAATTTCTAATTACTGGCTTGTATTTAGAAGGTTCTATATTTTTTCTTGTAGTCGTGTTTCTTCTGGTTGTAGACGTGTTTGTTCTACTCGTGTTAGAACTCTTGGTGTTTGTACTAGTTCTTCGGGTAGCAAATTTTATGTTGCTAAGCGTTGAGTTTACACGTCTAGTTGTAGACGTATTTGTATTTCTAACAGCATCATACGTTCTGCGACTATTAACGGTGGTAGCTCGTCGACCAGTATTTACATAAGGGCTGTTCCTTTTTGTGTATGTGGTGTTTCTTCTGTTGTTGTAACTGGTGTAATAATTGTTGTAGTAAGGGTAGTAGTATGCAGGATAATAATAAAAAGCTCCGTATCCATATCCATAGTAATAAGGTTGGTAAGCATAGTCTCCATAGAAACCATATCTATAACCCCAACGTTGATTCCAAGGATTCGAGTATCCGTAATAATGGTCCCAATAACTCCAATTGTTAAAGTCTAAATCAATATGTACTACAACATCATTTGCATTGTCGTTATAACCCCAAGGACTATTGCTGTAGTTAACCTGAGCGTTTTGATCAATGGTATTGTAGTCATAGTCTACATAATCTGCATCAGAACGATAACTGTCTACATCAGTAAACACCTCATCGCTATCAACTTGTTTAATTCGATCCAGTTCATTTGAAAAATAATTTTCCTCTACCTCTTTTCGTTTTTCTTCTGTTTTAACAACAATTACTTTAGCGTCTCTATTGCTATAGATTCCGTCGTCATCATTGTAAACACTTTGGTAGGTGCCGCATGAAACAAAAGCAAAGCTACTTGATAAAATAGCCAAGTATAAAGCGGTATTTTTTAAAGTGAAGTTGTGTAGTTTCATGAGGTTTGTTTTTTTTGATTGATACTGGTTTTGCAAAAAAATGCCAACTTTAGATTGGGACAATAATCTTTTTGCCTTAGTTTTGCGTTGGGAAACGTTCCCATAGTAAAGATAACAAGTTTTATGCCAAACTTTTGATTATGAGCAAGAAGTTAACAACGAGAGAAGAAGATTATTCTAAATGGTATAACGAATTGGTTGTAAAAGCCGATTTAGCAGAGAACTCTGCAGTTAGAGGCTGTATGGTTATTAAACCTTACGGTTATGCGATTTGGGAAAAGATGCAAGCAGAGCTAGATAGGATGTTTAAGGAAACAGGGCATGAGAATGCTTATTTTCCGCTTTTTGTTCCAAAAAGTTTGTTTGAAGCAGAAGAGAAAAACGCAGAAGGCTTCGCTAAAGAATGTGCTGTTGTTACCCATTATCGTTTGCAGAACGATCCAGATCGTCCAGGAAAACTCCGTGTGGATCCTGAAGCTAAATTAGAGGAAGAATTGGTTGTAAGACCTACCTCTGAAGCGATTATTTGGAACACTTATAAAGGATGGATTCAGTCATACAGAGATTTGCCATTGCTAATAAATCAATGGGCAAATGTAGTTCGTTGGGAAATGCGTACTCGTTTGTTTTTGCGTACTGCAGAGTTTTTATGGCAAGAGGGGCATACAGCCCATGCAACTAAAAAAGAAGCTCTTATAGAGTCAAAACAAATGCAGGAAATCTATGCTATTTTTGCTGAAGGTTTTATGGCGATGCCCGTGGTTAAAGGAGCAAAATCAGAAAGTGAACGTTTTGCGGGAGCAGAAGAAACTTATACTATTGAAGCATTGATGCAAGACGGAAAAGCTTTGCAAGCAGGTACTTCACATTTTTTAGGGCAAAATTTTGCCAAGGCTTTTGATGTAAAATACACATCTAAAGAAGGAAAACAAGAATATGTTTGGGCAACATCTTGGGGTGTTTCAACGCGTTTAATTGGTGGGTTAATTATGACACATTCTGATGATTTCGGTTTGGTATTGCCTCCAAAATTAGCGCCGATTCAAGTGGTGATTGTTCCTATTTATAAAAATAATGAACAGTTAGACCTAATTTCAGAGAAAGTATCAGTTATGGTATCTGATCTAAGAAAAAAAGGAATTTCTGTAAAGTTTGATAATAGAGATACTTTTAGACCGGGAGCAAAATTTGCTGAATACGAACTAAAAGGTGTACCAGTTCGGATTGCTATTGGTGCAAGAGATCTTGAAAGTAATACGGTTGAACTCGCGCGAAGAGATACGCTGGAAAAACAAACTGTTTCTCAAGACCACTTAGCTGATTTTATTGAAAACCTTTTAGAGGATATTCAGAACAATCTTTTTAATAGAGCCAAGGAGTATAGAGATGAGCATATCACTGAGGTTTCTAATTTTGAGGAATTTAAAGATGTAATAGAGAATAAAGGTGGATTTGTACTAGCTCATTGGGATGGTACAGAAGAGACAGAGGATGCTATTAAAGAGCAAACAAAAGCAACTATTAGATGTATTCCTAATGATAGTAAATTTGAGGCGGGAACCTGCGTGTTTTCAGGAAAACCGTCAAAGCAAAAAGTGCTTTTTGCAAAAGCGTATTAAATTTTGTAAAAAAAATAAAAAATTTCTTGCAGAGTTTTAAAAACGTTGTATATTTGCACCCGCAATCAGCAATAAGATTGTAATGGTCCGTTCGTCTAGGGGTTAGGACGCCAGGTTTTCATCCTGGTAACACGGGTTCGATTCCCGTACGGACTACAAGTTTTCATTAAAAACTAAACAAAAATTATGGCAAATCATAAGTCAGCATTAAAGAGAATTAGAAGTAACGAAGCTAAGAGATTAAGAAACAAGTATCAGCATAAGACAACTAGAAATGCTGTGAGATCTTTGCGTGCACTTGAGGATAAAACTGAGGCACAAGCTGCATTACCTAAGGTTGTTGCAATGTTGGATAAGTTAGCTAAGAATAACGTAATCCACCAAAACAAAGCAAGCAACTTAAAATCTAAATTAGCAAAGCACGTAGCTGCATTGTAATATTTAAACTTGCACTAATACAAAAAAGCGTTCTGATTTTCAGAACGCTTTTTTTGTATGCACTATTTTTTGTTTACCAGTCGTTTCCTTTATTTGCATCTAATTTAATAAAGATAAACAAGAGCAGTGTAAAGCCCCATAGAGAGGAACCACCATAGCTAAAAAAGGGTAGTGGGATACCAACAGTAGGTAATAATTGAATAACCATTCCTATGTTAATGAGTACGTGGAAAAACAGTATTGAGGCTAAACTATAGCCATAGATACGACCAAACTTGTTGTTGTGGCTCTCGGCCAGATAAAGGATCCTGTAGAGTAAGAGCATAAAAGCAATGACAACAAAAGAAGTTCCTAAAAAGCCCCATTCTTCTCCTACGGTACTAAAAATATAATCAGTGTCCTGCTCTGGAACAAAACGACCTTGAGTTCTGTCGCCGTCTAAAAAGCCTTTTCCAGTTAAACCACCAGAACTAATTGTCTGAATAGATTGATTGGTGTTGTAGCCAATTTCTTTGGTGTCTTGAGTGATTCCTAATAAAACATCAAAACGATCTCGTTGGTGTTGTTCAAATACAGAATTGTACATATAACTAGATCCAATGATTAGCAAGCTAGCAAACAGATAAATTCCTAAAAACTTATGCCAGTTAAATTTAAAGTAGCCTTTGTTTTTTTTAATAAAGTAGATTAGAAATAAAGTGAGTATTGCGTAAACACTTACCATAGTTATTGTTATTCCGAAAAGTATGGTTAGAATAAATAAGACGATAGCAAGTGAACCTAAAAGTATATAGTTGTGTGTAAGCCCTTCTCTGTTTAAGACAAAAAAGAACGATACATACACTAAAACGGATCCCATGTCTGGTTGTAAAGCGATTAATAAAGCTGGTAAAAAGATAACAATAAAGGCCTTAACTTGATTTTTAATGAGCTTTAAGTTGTATTGTTTGTCACTCAGCAGTTTTGCAACAGCTAAAGCGGTAAAGGCTTTGGCAAATTCTGAGGGCTGTAGACTCATACCTCCAAAATCATACCATGAGGTAGCGCCATTTATTTTCTTTCCAAAAAGCAGTACACCAGCCAAAAAAAGCAGGCCAATAAAATAAATGACACTGGCAAAGCGTTCGTAGAATTTTGAATTAAAAAAGAGGATGACAATAATTAAGGGTATGCACAAAAGAATCCACAATAATTGCTTTCCGTATCTCGTAGAAAAATCAAGAAGTTCTCCACTTGTATCAGAAACTGTAGCGGCATAGATGTTTGTCCACCCAAAGCCTACCAAGATCATGTACAAAAGGACTAGGATCCAATCTACCCCTGAAAAAATATTGTTTTTCTCTGCTCTCAATCTAGTAAGGTTTTTGCTGGGAGTACTATTTTTTTCTCGTAGATAGATTGTAGGCTTAGATTAAGCATTCTGTCTTCTATCCATTTTCTTTTAGGTGCGATCTTTCCGTTTATGTATTTTTCTACAAGCAAGCTTGTTATTGGAGCTGCGATAGTAGATCCAAAACCTCCGTTATCAACAAAAACAGCGATGGCAATTTTTGGATTGTCTTTGGGAGCAAAAGCAATTAAAATAGAATGATCTTTTAATTGTGTTCGCACGCCATTTCGAATTACAAAATTTTCTGCAGTTCCTGTTTTCCCTACAATGTCAATCCCGTCAATTTTTACCCATTTAGCAGTTCCTGTTTTAAATACTTCTTCCATTCCATCTATAATAGGAGGGAAGTATTTAGGATCGATGCTTGTGTATTTGGGGGTGGTGTATTTAGGGTTATTTATGCTGCTCTTGTTTACCTTTTTTAAGATGTGGGGTGTATAGAAGTAGCCTCTGTTGGCAATTGCCGCTGTTACATTGGCCAGTTGTATTGGCGTCATACTAACCTCTCCTTGTCCAATTGAATTGGAAATATTGGTGGTAGGCCCCCAAGAGTATTGATATCGGTCATCATAATATTTTCCGTCTGGGATTAAGCCTTTTTGACCTGTTGGTAGGTCATATCCTAGATAGTTCCCCAAACCAAAACTCTTTACATGTTCACTCCAAGCATCCATGCCCAATGTTGAGTTTTTGTATTTGTTGATAATTCGAATATAGGTATTAGCAAAATAACTGTTACACGATTCAGAAATTGCAACATGCAGCCTAATTGGCAAGCCTACAATACCACAGTGACAACCCATAAACTCTTTTGTCCGACTTCCGTATCTGAACCCGTGGTTGCAATAAAAAGGAGTTTGCTCATCAATGACGCCTTCTTGCAAGCCAATTAATGCATTAACTACTTTAAAAGGAGATCCAGGAGGATATAGTGCGTTAAGTCCTTTGTCGTACATTGGCTGCCCTATGGTGTCACCAAAGAGTCGTACCGAATTTAATTTACGCTGTCTTCCTACCATTTCATTTGGGTCGTAAGTAGGCATAGAAACGGCTGCTAAAATCTCACCCGTACTTGGTTCAATTGCTACGATTGCTCCGCGTTTTCCACGCATAAGTAATTCGCCGTATTGCTGTAGTTCACTGTCTATGGTAAGTGTAATGTCTTGCCCATTTACAGCGATGGTATCATAGATGCCATCTTTATAGCTACCTATAATTTTATTTAATCGGTCTCTATGCAGGTATTTTTTTCCTTTTACTCCTCGTAAAATGGAATCGTACATTTTTTCTACCCCACTAGAACCTGTAAGCTCACCTTGTTGGTAGTTTGGATTCTTTTTAGTGTCTTCTTCATTTACCTCACTTATATAGCCTAAGACATTGGCGGCAGAAGCTATTGGGTAGTTTCGAATGCTTCTTTTTTGTATGTAGAAGCCTTTGTATTTATGTAGTTTTTCTTGTAGAAAAGCAAAATCCTCTTTGGCTAGTTGTTTTAAAAAAACGGAAGGAAGCCAAGGGGCGTAGTTTTTTGCTTTTTGATATCTTTTTACAAAATCTTCTTTGCTAATTTTTAATAGGGTGCAAAACTCTAGGGTGTCTAAGGGTTTTACTTCTTGAGGGATGATCATCACATCATATGAGAGTTGGTTAGCTACCAAAAGTTTTCCATTTCGGTCATAGACATAGCCTCGCTCAGGGAATTCATACTCTACTTTAACCGCTGCATTTTTTACAGGATTTTGATCTGCACCTCTAATTACTTGCAATTGGAACAGTCGCCCCAGCAACACTAAGCCAGCCATGGTAATCAAAAAAAATAATAAAAAATTACGTTTCATTTATTTCTTATTTCTAAATAACGAGTTTCCTAAGAAAAATAGAATAGCAGTAAAAATACTAGAATATACAGTTTGTGTCAATACACTTGTCAAGTTGTTGAAGCTAAAATTAGCTAAAAAAAACAATAAAAAGTGATGCGTTATAATGATAATCATGACAAAGTTAAAAACCTTGCCATAAGGTTCTTTGTTTAAATCAAAAAGCAAGTAGTCTAGACTTGATTTTTTAAAAACCAACTTAATTAACGTCAAGCGAATATAGGCAACAAAAAGAAGTGAAAAAGCATGTATGCCTCCAGAGTCTGTGAAAAAATCGACAGACAAACCTAATAAGAAAGAGAAAAGAAGAAGTGAAAAACGCTCTTCTTTTAATGGATAGAAAATAACAAAAGCAACATATAAGTATGGGTTTATATAGCCTAAAAACAAGATGTTATTTAATACAAATACTTGTAGAAATAACAGTGTAAAAAACATAAAAACAACATACAATCTCTTATTCATTTTCTGTATTCTCTAGGGTGTTTATTTCGGGTTTATTCAAGTTTTTTATTACATAGACAGGGCCAATATTACTCATATCATTAAAGAGTTTAATGTCAATTTCACTAGACGTATTGCTATGGCTGATGTCTTTAACGGTTCCAATTAAGATTCCTTCTGGAAAAATGGTTGATTTACCTCCAGTAATAATTGTATCGCCAAGTTTTACATTTGCTTGTCTTGGAATATCGATTAACTGAACTTTGTTGTAATCTTTTCCGTTCCAAATTAAAGTACCAAAATGAAAACTGTTTTTAAGGCGTGCATTTATCTTGCTATTAGAATTTAAAATAGACTGAACTCTAGCAAATTTTGGACTCACTTGGTCAGTGATTCCAATCAAACCTTTGCTGTTTGTTACTGCCATTTCTGCTAGTACTCCATTGCTGGATCCTAAATTAATGAGTAAAAAATTATTTTGTTTGTGGTAATCATTTTTGATAACTCTTGCAGTGGTATAGGTATATTTTTGATGATATTTTACACTGTCAATAATGTTGATATCTACTGTAGAATCCAAACGTGCTTTAATAAGCTCTATTTGATTTTTTAAAAATGTGTTTTCTTCAATCAGTTCTGTGTTTTCTGATTTAAGATGTAGGTATTCTGAGAATTTTGATGATTTTTCATACAGTCCTCCCGTAATACTGTTTGCAGAACTAATAAATTTGCTTTTGTGAAAATCGTGGTTGTTAATCGTTAAAGCAAGGGCAACGGCACTTAAAAAAACAAAAAATAAAAAGTATTTATACTTTTGAATAAAATAAGCGATTTGTTGCATAGGCCTGTTTTTTGAAAAGTGCTTACTTCATCAAGATGCTTTTGTATTTTTCAATTTCTTTTAATGCAATACCGGTTCCTCTAACTACAGCTCTAAGAGGATCTTCTGCAACATAAACTGGTAAGTCTGTCTTTCTTGATAATCTTTTGTCTAAACCTCTAAGCATAGATCCTCCTCCTGCTAAATAAATACCTGTATTGTAAATATCTGCAGCTAATTCTGGAGGTGTTTTAGAAAGTGTTTCCATCACAGCGTCTTCGATTCTTAAAATAGATTTGTCTAATGCTTTGGCAATCTCTCTATATGAAACCTGTACTTGTTTTGGTTTTCCGCTTAACAAATCTCTACCTTGTACCAGCATATCTTCTGGTGGATTGTCTAAATCTTCAGTCGCAGCTCCAATGGTAATCTTTATTTTTTCGGCTGTTGTTTCACCAACATGTAAGTTGTGTTGGGTACGCATATAATACATAATATCATTGGTAAAAAGATCTCCAGCTACTTTTACTGATTGATCACAAACAATACCTGCTAAGGCAATTACAGCAATCTCAGTAGTACCTCCACCTATATCGATAATCATGTTCCCTTTGGGTTCCATGATATCTATACCTACACCTATCGCAGCTGCCATAGGTTCAAAGATTAAATAAATTTCTTTGGCATTCATGTGTCTTGCAGAATCCTGCACAGCACGCTTTTCTACTTCTGTAATTCCAGAAGGAATGCAAATAACCATACGTAAAGCGGGTGGGAATAATTTTTTCTTGATAGAAGGAATTTGCTTTACAAATTCTTTAATCATTTCTTCAGAGGCTTGAAAATCAGCAATTACTCCATCTTTTAAAGGGCGGATAGTTTTGATGTTTTCGTGCGTTTTTCCCTGCATCATATTTGCTTCTTTACCAGTTGCAATTATTTTGCCAGTTGTTCTATCACGGGCAACGATAGACGGACTATCAATAACTACTTTACCATTGTGAATGATCAGTGTGTTAGCTGTGCCAAGGTCGATAGCAATATCCTCCGTCATAAAATCGAAAAAACCCATACGCTTTCTGTTATTTTTTTTATTGATGTATTCTTACAAAGCTACTAAATTTATGTATGTATAATACAGGAATTTAGAAGTTCTTTTTTTAATGTTTAAAATGTCTTGTTCCTGTTAATACCATTGAGATATTATTTGCGTTACAGTAATCAATACTCAGTTGGTCTTTTATAGATCCCCCTGGTTGAATAACACTTGTAATTCCTGCATTGTCAGCGATTTCTACACAATCTGGAAAAGGGAAAAATGCATCACTTGCCATGACAGCCCCTTTCAGGTCAAAGCCAAAACCAGTTGCTTTTTCTATCGCTTGCTTTAAAGCATCTACTCGGCTTGTTTGTCCAGTTCCGCTAGCTAACAATTGTCTGTTTTTTGTAAATACGATAGTATTTGATTTGGTGTGTTTACATATTTTAGAAGCAAACAATAAATCATCTAACTCTGTTTGGCTAGGTTTATTGTTAGTAACATAGGTTAAATCTTCTAAGGCATCTGTAATCATATCCTTGTCCTGAACTAGTAATCCATTTAGGGCAGTTCGAACATTTTGCTGAGGTAGCTCAGTCATTTTTTGTACTAAGAGTATTCTATTCTTTTTGCTTTTTAAAACCTCTAGCGCTTCGCTATTAAATTCTGGAGCAATTACCACTTCACAAAAAAGTGAATTAATTTCATTTGCTGTTGCTAAATCAATAGGGCTGTTAGAGATTAAAACCCCTCCAAATGCTGATACTGGATCTCCAGCTAAGGCATCTACATAGGCTTGGTGAACAGTGTCTCTTTGGGCAAATCCACAAGCGTTGTTGTGTTTTAAAACGGCAAAAGTAGGTGCTTCACCAGTAAACTCATTCATCAAGTTAACAGCTGCATCTACGTCTAGTAAGTTGTTGTAGCTTAATTCTTTTCCGTGTAATTTATTAAACATGGCGTCTAAATCTCCAAAGAAAAATCCTTTTTGATGAGGGTTCTCACCATAACGCAATACAGTAGATCTGGTTTCACTAACCTTAAAGACTACCTCGTCTTGGTTAAAATAATTAAAAATAGCTGTATCGTAATGAGATGAGATATTAAAAGCTTTAGAAGCAAGTGATTTTCTGTCTGCTAAAGTTGTGGTACCGCTGTTGTCTGTAATCAATGCTAAGAAGTCATTGTATTGCTCCATAGAAGATAAGATAACAGTGTCTTTAAAGTTTTTTGCTGCAGCGCGAATCAAAGAAATTCCTCCGATGTCAATTTTTTCAATGATATCTTGTTCTTTTGCTCCAGAAGCAACTGTTTTTTCAAAAGGGTACAAATCAACAATCACCAAATCAATTTGAGGAATGTCAAACTCTATTAATTGAGCTGCATCTGTTTCATTGTCCTGTCTGTTTAGTATTCCTCCAAAAACTTTTGGGTGAAGAGTTTTAACTCGACCACCTAAAATAGAAGGGTAAGAAGTAACGTCTTCTACAGGAACTACAGGGATCCCTAAATCAGTGATAAATTTTTCGGTGCCACCAGTAGAATAAATAGTAACATTTAGTTGGTTAAGTTTTTCAACTAAAGGCTGTAAGCCGTCTTTGTGAAATACTGAAATTAAGGCAGATTTGATTGTTTTTGAGTCGCTCATGAGTTGTGTTGTTAAGCACACAAAGCTACTAAAAATCAAAAGTTTTCACAAGGCTTAAAATGTAAAAATAAAAGAAAATTATACAGCCAAACTCGCTTTAAAATTTGCAACTAAATTATTGTAGTTTTCATTGGTAATTTCTTGCTTTGTCAAGCTGCTTTTTTGTACTGAAGTCTTTGAGAAAAATCTTCTAAAGGGGTTAATTTTTGTATTCATCTTGGGGGATTTATTGTATTAAGCTCAAAAAATGTTTAAAAGCTGTATGCAAAGATACGACAGGGATTTACTATCTGAAATAGGTAAAATCCCTAAAAATGAATGCATTAAGTGCTTTTTAATTGTGGTAAATTACACAAAGCTGTATTCCTTTATAATTTATTAATAAAGGCTTGCTACTCGTTGGCAAATATATTCTAGTAAGGTTTCATCTTCTTTGGTAAAAATATTAGCTGTATGTGAGTCGATATCAATCTGTCCAATGTTCTCTCCATTGACAAAAATAGGAATCACAATTTCTGATTTCACCTTCCATCCACAAGAAATATAATTGTCTTGAGAACTTACGTCTTGTACTACAAAATTTTCATTGCTTACAGCAACCTGACCACAAATTCCTTTGCCAAAAGGGATGATGATATGATCGGTTGGCTCTCCAGTAAAAGGGCCAAGTTTTAATTCATTTTTATCCCCATTTTTAAAATAAAAACCAACCCAATCATAATAAGAGACTTCAGCTTCTAGGTAGTCACAGATACCCTGAAGTTTTTCGTTGGTAGAAACTTGATTATCAATAATGCTATCTATATGATTTTTTAAAAGATTTACTTCCATTGTTTTAATACTATGCTAGAATGACTATATTTGTTTGAGAGCTACCTAAAGTAGCGGGTACAAAAATAAATCATTTTTGTTTTGAAAAAGTATAAAAAAAGTATCATTTTTTTATTAAAGTTTTTCGTAAGCTATTTTTTGCTTTTTACGATGTATGCTTACTATCTAAAGAATACTCAGCAAAAAGAAAGTCAGTTTGTTTGCGCACCTTTAACAGCTACTGTAGCAAATCAAACAGCAGGAGTGTTAAACTTTTTTGGCTACCACACAAAAGTTATTCAGCACAGTGAAGAAATGTCTGTTAAGATTTTAATAGACGATGTGTATATAGCACGTGTTATTGAGGGATGTAATTCTGTTAGCATAATTATCCTTTTTATTTCTTTTATCATTGCTTTTCCTGGTCCACTAAAAACAACCTTGATTTTTTCAGTCTTTGGTAGTTTGATTATCTATGGAATCAACATTTTGAGGATTGCAATTTTATCAGTTTTACTCTATAAGTATCCAGATCAACAAGTATTTTTGCACAATCTTGTCTTTCCGGCTATTATTTACGGAACAACCTTTTCACTCTGGGTTGTTTGGGTACACAGATATTCAAATTATAAACGATGAAAGCAGTTGTAAAATACAGTATTGTAACAGTGTTGTTTCTTCTTTTAGTCTCTATTAGAGCTTTTGAAAATGATTTGTTTTACGATCCTCTAATAGCGTATTTCAAAAACGACTATTTGTATAGTCAAATGCCCGATGTTCATACTCAAAAATTGTTGTTAGATGTCTTTTTTAGATACCTTGTAAATACAATAATTTCATTGCTGATTATTTATTTTTTATTTAGAAAAAAAACTTATTTAAAATTTGCAGGAGCCTTTTATGTGCTTGCTTTTGTTCTGTTAATCAGTGTCTTTGCTATTTTGATTAATCAAGAGTTTGAGCAAGGTTATTTACTGCCGTTTTACATTCGAAGATTTTTAATCCACCCGCTTTTTTTGTTAATTTTGTTGCCGGTTTTTTATTATATGAAATTGCATGTCAAAAAAAAGAACTAGCAGTAACCAATTTAGAATAGAAAAATAAAATCCACTTTAATAGATCAAAAAATGAAAAAAATATTATTTGCCCTAGCGATTATTTGCTCAATTAGTTTTGTGTTTACAGGGTGTAAATCAGAAAAAAAAGAAGAAAAAAAAGAGCATGTTTCTGTAGATAAAAGATGCTAAAGGGAGTGCCGATAAGGTATTGTACCAATGTCCTATGGATTGTGAAAAAGGCAAGACTTATGAAAATGAAGGGAACTGTCCAGTATGTAAAATGAAATTAAGAAAGAAGGTTGATGAGAGTGAAGATTCTCATGATGATCATTAAATCATAAAAAAAAACCTCGAGATATCTCGAGGTTTTTTTATGATTGCTTGTGATGTGTATTACATCATTCCTGGCATTCCGCCACCCATTGGAGGCATTGCTCCGCCAGCGTTGTCTTCTTTGATGTCAATCAAGGCACACTCAGTTGTAAGAATCATACCTGCAACAGAGGCAGCATTCTCTAAAGCTACTCTTGTTACTTTTTTAGGATCTATAATTCCTGCTTTTAGCATGTCTACATATTCATCAGATTTAGCGTCATAACCAAAGTCTTTTTTACCTTCTAATACTTTGTTGATCACAACTGATCCTTCTCCTCCAGCATTCTCAACAATAGTTCTCAAAGGAGATTCTATAGCGCGTGCAACAATTTGAATTCCGGTTACCTCATCTAAGTTGTCAGCAGTTAGTTTTTCTAGTACTTTCTTAGCTCTCACTAAAGCAACACCACCTCCAGCAACGATTCCTTCTTCAACGGCAGCTCTAGTAGCGTGCAAGGCATCGTCAACTCGGTCTTTTTTCTCTTTCATTTCTACTTCAGAAGCAGCACCAACATATAAAACAGCTACTCCACCAGCCAACTTCGCTAGGCGTTCTTGTAATTTTTCTTTGTCGTAATCAGAGGTTGTAGTTTCTATTTGAGCTTTAATTTGATTTACTCTAGCTTTGATCAATTTGGCATCTCCAGAACCGTTTACAATTGTTGTATTGTCTTTGTCAATAGTTACAGTTTCAGCAGTTCCTAATAAGTCTAAAGTTGCGTTTTCTAATGAGAAGCCTCTTTCTTCAGATATTACCGTTCCTCCTGTTAAGATAGCGATGTCTTCTAACATTGCTTTTCTTCTGTCTCCAAAACCTGGAGCTTTAACAGCTGCAATTTTTAATCCACCACGTAATTTATTAACTACCAGTGTTGCAAGGGCTTGTCCGTCTACATCTTCTGCGATAATTAATAAAGGTCTGCTAGATTGAGCAACTGGCTCTAAGATTGGAAGAATTTCTTGGAGATTTGAAATCTTTTTGTCAAATAATAAGATATATGGATTTTCTAAATCTGCAATCATCTTATCTGCATCAGTAACAAAATATGGAGATAAATACCCTCTGTCAAATTGCATTCCTTCTACAACATCAACGTAGGTTTCCATTCCTTTTGCCTCCTCTACAGTAATCACTCCTTCTTTTCCAACTTTTGAAAAAGCAGTAGCGATTAAATCACCAATAACATCGTCATTGTTGGCAGAGATCGCTGCAACTTGTTTGATTTTTTCTGATGAATTCCCTACTTTTTGAGATTGTTTGTCTAAGTCTTTAACAATGGCAAGTACGGCCTTATCAATACCGCGTTTTAAATCCATAGGATTTGCTCCAGCGGCAACATTCTTTAGTCCTTCTTTTACGATAGCTTGTGCTAAAACAGTAGCGGTTGTTGTTCCGTCTCCAGCTAAATCATTGGTTTTAGAGGCAACCTCTTTTACCATTTGTGCACCCATGTTTTCTAATGGGTTTTCTAATTCAACTTCTTTGGCAACAGAAACACCATCTTTAGTTACTGTTGGAGCTCCAAATGCTTTCGAAATAATTACATTACGTCCTTTTGGACCTAAGGTTACTTTTACAGCGTTAGCCAATGCGTCTACACCACGTTTTAAACCGTCGCGTGCTTCAATATCAAATTTTATATCTTTTGCCATGGTATGTTTAGTTTTTGTTTTGTCGGTTGATACCGATATGCTAGTTACTTTTAATTGTATTAATTATAAACTCTTTTGCTAGAAAAAAGTTGGATTAAATAATTGCGAGGATATCAGATTCTCTCATCATTAGATAATCATTTCCTTCTAATTTTAGTTCGGTGCCAGCGTATTTCCCATACAAAACAGTGTCACCAATCTTTACGGTCATAGGTTCGTCTTTGGTTCCTTTCCCAACTGCAACAACAGTTCCCTTTTGTGGTTTTTCTTTTGCATTGTCGGGAATAATCAACCCAGAGGCGGTTTTAGTTTCCGCTGCTGCTGGTTCTAAAAGAACTCTGTCTGCTAATGGTTTAATGTTTAGTTTCATGTGTTTATAAATTTTATAACCTGTTGAAAAAAACAGGAAGGTTACTTGTTAATACTGTTCTCTTTATAGACAGAAATTATGCCAATTATAGAAGTCTGACAAATTTTCTAATCTCTAGTCTAACAATGTGATTTTACTCTAAAAAAAATGCCAACGTGTCATTTACGTTGGCATTTTTATACTATATGTTTTGTGACGTTTAGTTCACGCTATCTTGAGTTAAGGGAGCGCTTTGAACTGGCGTTGTAGTTTGAACATTTTGAAGTGTTTGCTCTAATTG
The DNA here is from genome assembly GCF_038024035.1 of Polaribacter pacificus. Lineage (NCBI taxonomy): Bacteria > Pseudomonadati > Bacteroidota > Flavobacteriia > Flavobacteriales > Flavobacteriaceae > Polaribacter > Polaribacter pacificus. Next base: position 1,329,915 of record NZ_CP150664.1, on the reverse strand, counting down.
AGGATTGTTAACACTGTTTGCTCTTGGAATTGCAAAATTTGCCAATAAAATTAAAGCAAACATAGAAATAGCCAAAGTCCAAGTAGCTTTGTCTAAAAAGCTATTTGTGTTTTGAACTCCTCCCATAGATTGAGCACCACCACCACCAAAAGATGAAGATAATCCTCCTCCTTTAGGGTTTTGAACTAAAACAATTAATATTAGTGCTACTGCAACAACCAATATTAAAATTAAAAATAATGTATACGTCATGATTTATTGTTTTGTAAAATTCTGATTCTTTTAATTTGGTCTGCAAAGAAACCACTTTTTTCTGGATATTTCAAACTTAAAATTTCATACGCTTTTATTGCGTTTTCATATTTTTTCTGTTCCAGGTATACCTTTGCAAGGGTTTCAGTCATTAAGTGAGAGCTTGCCTTGTTTTCTGTAACTTTAACAACCGTCTCGGTTTGCTTGTCAATCCGAATGATTTTTGGATTGTGTTTAATGAAATTTTCTATAATTGTGCTTTTCTCTTTTGCTTTGGATGGCTGTTTTACACTGCGATCAATTGTTTTATATGATGCCAGTTGTAGCCACTCATTAAATGAATGTGTTTCATTTGCGGTAAAAGGAATTGGTTTGCCTAAGCTTAGGTCTAGGTTTTCTGAGTCTGTTGTTTTAACTGCTGTTGTGTTTGCTATTTTTTGAACAGGCGCTTCTTTTTGTGTTTGATTGTCATTTGTGATAAAATCAAATAAAATACTTCTATCTGTTGTAAATGCTGCGGTGCGTTTTAGTTCATTATTATACCTAAAGCTTTCCTGTTTTTGTAAGCCTTTTAAGTGTAGCGCTCTCGCAGCTTGGAAAAAAGGGTATGCGTCAACAATCTTTTTTAGAGATTTTGTTTCTTCTTTGCCAATTGTATTTGGGTGTTCTAAGAGATGTACAAAAGCCTTTGTTGTCATAATCCGTTTACCATTTTGCAATTGAAGCATTAAAAATATCTTGAGTTATTCTAGGAATAATCTCATTAAAAGCTGTCTCTAGTGCACTTCCAATTAATTGTGTATTTGCAGGATAATCATAATAAAAAGAAAAGCTTCTTTCAAAATTGTCCTTTTCTATAAAACGATTTGTGTAGCGAACATTGACCGTAATGGTTAGCCTGTTTTGTGCAGCAGCTTGATCAGCAGTTGCACTCATAGGAACAATAGTGTAGCCTGTGATTTCTCCTTCAAAATGTATATCCCCATCAGATTTTACTGAGCTTAAATTAGTTTGTCGAAGAAACAGGTCTTGAAAGTCTACCGTAAACTTCTGACTTAATGAAGGCTCAATTAAAGGGGCCACGTTTCTAAAAAAATCAACTTGAATTGTTTTTGCTTTTCCAGTGTCTCCACCTGTAAAATTATAAATTCCGCAGCTAGAGAGTAAGAAGCATATAGTAAGTAAACTAAAAAGAGTTCGTGTAATTTTCATAGTTGAGTTAAAAGTAACAATTTTCATGGCAAAAGCCTTGTTATAAATCGTATTGTTTGATTTTTCGATACAGAGTTCGCTCTGAGATTCCTAATTCTTTGGCAGCGAGCTTTCTTTTGTTGCTGTTTTTTTCTAATGATTTTTTAATCATCTCAATTTCTTTGTCCTGAAGTGATAAAGACTCATCTTCTTCTATGGTTTCTATATAATCATATGATTTACTAGTTTCAGAACTCTTGTTTTTTGGAATTTGAACCACTTCAACATTTCCAGAGTTGGTGTTGTGTATTTGTTCTTCGTAAATCTTTTCTAGCAATTTGTGATTTTCTTCTTGAAGATCTTCAATACTACCGTTCTTTAATAGATCTAAGGTTAGTTTTTTAAGATCATTAATGTCATTCCTCATATCAAAAAGAATCTTGTACATGATATCTCTTTCTGTAGAAAAATCACTTTTTGAATGTCCAGAATCATTGATGATAGCAGGCAAGTTTCCAGAGCCGTTTGGTAAATAATGTAACAATTTTTGCGGCGTAATCATTCGAACTTCTTCTACGACAGAAATTTGTTCAGCGATATTTCTCAGTTGACGAATGTTTCCTGGGAACCGATAGTTCTCAATCATTTTTGTAGCATCTTCATCCAGTCTGATTGTTGGCATGCTGTATTTTTGAGCAAAATCTGAAGCAAACTTTCTAAACAATAATGAGATGTCTCCTTTTCGTTCTCTAAGGGGTGGTAAGGCAATTTCTATTGTGCTTAAACGATAGTATAGATCTTCTCTAAATTTTCCTTTACCAATGGCAGGTTCCATTTTTAAATTGGTCGCTGCAACAATTCGGACGTTGGTCTTTTGTACTTGAGAAGATCCTACTTTGATAAACTCACCATTTTCTAATACTCTTAATAAGCGAACCTGAGTGGTTAATGGTAGCTCACCAACCTCATCTAAAAAGATAGTTCCTCCGTCAGCTACTTCAAAATAACCTTTTCTACTTGCAGAAGCTCCTGTAAAAGCACCTTTTTCATGTCCAAATAACTCGCTGTCAATTGTTCCTTCTGGAATCGCCCCACAGTTAACTGCAATGTATTTTGCGTGCTTTCTATGTGATAGTTGATGGATAATCTTAGGGATGTTTTCTTTTCCAACACCGCTTTCTCCAGTAACCAAAACAGAAATGTCAGTAGGAGCAACTCTAACCGCTTTTTCTAATGCTCTATTAAGCATCGCATCATTACCAATAATACCGAAACGTTGTTTAATGATTTGTAAGTTTTCCATTTTTGTATAGTTTCAGCCTTCCTAAAGATCAAAGTTAATGTGGGTAACTTTGTGGCTTTGTAGCTGTATTGTTTAACTTAATTGTTCTCAGAGTAGCCCACTGCAGTTCCAATAAGAGTTGCTGAGGTACAATCTTCTACTTTTACATTGACAAAATCACCAACTTTGTAATTTTCTTTTGGAAAAACAACAACGGTGTTTTGCGTATTTCTTGCCTTCCAATGTAAGTCTGATTTTTTTGAAGAACCTTCAATCAAAAACTCTTCAATTTTGCCAACATGTTGTTGAGTTCTGTATAAACTGTGTTTTAATTGCAGATTAATTACTTCTTGTAACCGACGCTTTTTAACTGCAAAAGGCACATCATCTGGCAATTTTTTTGCTGCCAATGTACCAGGTCTTTCAGAATAGGCAAACATAAAACCAAAATCGTATTTTACATGCTCCATCAAACTCAAAGTGTCTTGGTGGTCTTCTTCAGTCTCTCCACAGAAGCCTATAATCATATCCTGAGAAAAAGACATCTCTGGGACTATTTTTAAGATATTGTCTATTAATTGCATGTACTCTTCTCTAGTATGCTGTCTGTTCATGGCCTTTAGCATGGTATTGCTACCACTTTGAACAGGTAAGTGTAAGTATTTGCAGATGTTCTTGTGTTTGGCCATTACATGGATAACATCCAGGCTCATATCTTGTGGATTTGATGTAGAAAAGCGCAATCTCATTTTTGGAAATCGAGTAGCGCACTGGTCTAATAATTGAGCAAAATCTACTGCGGTAGCTTGCTCCATTTCTGTTGCCTTTTTAAAATCCTTCTTTAAGCCACCACCATACCATAGGTAGCTATCTACATTCTGACCTAACAGTGTAATCTCTTTATAATTGTCGTCTGATAATTTTTGAATTTCTTCAAGGATGCTTCTTGGGTCTCTACTTCTTTCGCGCCCTCTAGTAAAGGGAACCACACAAAAGGTACACATATTGTCACAGCCTCTTGTAATAGAAACAAAAGCAGAAACTCCGTTGGTGTTTAAACGAACTGGTGAAACGTCTCCGTAGGTTTCATCTTTAGATAAGATAACATTTACAGCATCTCTACCAGCATCAATTTCTTCTAAAAGGTTAGGTAAATCTCTATAGGCATCAGGACCAACGACTAGATCAACTATTTTTTCTTCTTCTAAAAACTTTTCTTTAAGCCTTTCTGCCATACATCCTAAAACCCCAACTTTCATCTTTGGGTTTATCTTTTTTACAGCATTGTATTTTTCAAGGCGCTTTCTAACAGTCTGCTCAGCTTTTTCTCTAATAGAACAAGTGTTTACCAAAACCAAATCAGCATCTTCTAGGTTTTGTGTAGTGTTAAAACCTTGCTCGCCAAGGATTGACGCAACAATTTCACTATCACTCATGTTCATTTGACAGCCATAACTTTCTATAAAAAGCTTTTTGGTATTGCCTATTTTATTTTCTAAAACAAGTGCTTGACCTTGTTTTGATTCATCCATTGTCTTTTCTATCGATTCCATATTCATGCTAAAATGAAAGGCAAATATACGACCAAAAACTAAAATTCGTGACAAATTGGCAGAAATTTAACGTGGTATTTCTTGCTTTTTATAAGGGAAAATGCCTAAAAAAATTAAAATTAAAAAAAACTAACTACTTTTGCAGTCCAATTTTACAAGTTCAGTTGAGTAGAATTGTTCAATTTTAAGATGTATGGCAAAGAATTTAGTAATCGTAGAGTCACCGGCTAAAGCAAAAACAATCGAAAAATTTTTAGGTAAAGATTTTCAAGTAGAATCAAGTTTTGGGCATATTGCAGATCTGCCTTCCAAAGAGCTTGGGATAAATGTAGATGGAGATTTTTTGCCAAACTATATAGTTTCTTCAGACAAAAAAGCTTTGGTAAAAAAGCTAAAGGACTTGGCTAAGAAATCAGACATGGTTTGGTTGGCAAGTGATGAGGATAGAGAAGGAGAGGCTATTGCGTGGCATTTAACTGAGCAGTTGAATTTAAAAAGTGATCAAACTAAAAGAATTGTTTTTCATGAAATTACTAAGAAAGCAATTTTAAATGCTGTAGAGAATCCAAGAGAAATTAATTACAATTTAGTGAACGCTCAGCAAGCTCGTAGAGTTTTAGACCGTTTGGTTGGTTATGAATTGTCTCCAGTTTTGTGGAGAAAGGTTAAAGGAGGTTTGTCTGCTGGTAGAGTCCAATCTGTTGCAGTCCGTTTAATTGTAGAACGCGAGCGTGAAATTGAAAGTTTTGTCCCTGAGGCATCTTATAGAGTTGATGCAGAGTTTGTAAATTCAGAAGGGAAATCATTTAAAGCCAAACTACCAAAAAATTTTACAAAGAAAAAAGACGCAGAAACTTTTTTAGCATCCTGTTTAGGGGCTGATTTTTATGTAGATGATCTACAGAAAAAGCCTGCCAAAAAGAGCCCAGCAGCACCATTTACAACATCAACCCTACAACAAGAAGCTTCTAGAAAATTAGGGTTTCCTGTTGCAAAAACGATGATGATGGCACAGCGTTTATACGAAGCAGGTTTGATAACTTATATGAGAACAGATAGTGTAAACTTATCTGAAGATGCAAAAGCAGCTGCTCAAGAAGAAATTACAAAATCATATGGAGCAGCTTTTAGCAAGCCTAGAAGTTTTGCAACCAAATCAAAGGGAGCTCAAGAGGCTCACGAGGCTATTAGACCCACAGAAATGAGTAGAAGTGAAGTTTCTGTTGATTATGATCAAGATCGTTTGTATAGTTTAATCTGGAAACGAACTCTAGCTTCGCAAATGAGTGATGCTATTTTAGAAAGAACAGCCGTAAAAATTAAAAACACCAAAAACGCTAAAGTGTTTACAGCTAGTGGAGAGGTAATTACTTTTGAAGGGTTTTTAAAAGTATACTTAGAAGGTACGGACAATGAAGATGATGAGCAAGATGGTATGCTGCCAATGATGCAAGTAGAAGAGCAGTTAAACAATCAGCTAATCACTGCAACAGAAAGATATACAAAAGCGCCTTATCGTTATTCAGAGGCTGCTTTGGTAAAAAGAATGGAAGAGTTAGGTATTGGACGACCGTCAACCTATGCACCAACCATTTCAACCATACAACGTAGAGATTATGTTCAGAAAGGAGTCATAGAAGGCGTAGAGAGAAACTACGAGCAAATGAGTTTGAAAAATGAAGAAATTTCAACAAAAACTTTGACAGAAAAAGTAGGTTCAGACAAAGGAAAGTTAGTGCCTACAGATATTGGAAACGTAGTGAATGACTTTTTGGTTGAGAATTTTTCTAATATTTTAGATTTTGGTTTTACAGCAAAAGTAGAATCAGATTTTGATGAAATCGCAGAAGGAAACGAAGATTGGATTGCGATGATTAAAGATTTTTACAATACTTTTCACCCTACGGTAGAAGATGTTGCAGAAAATGCAGAAAGAGCTAAGGGAGAGCGTTTGTTAGGAATTGACCCTGAAAGTGGAAAAAATGTTTACGCTCGTTTAGGACGTTTTGGTGCCATGGTTCAAATCGGAGAAGCAACGGATGAAGAAAAACCGAAGTTTGCAAGTTTACAAGGAGATCAAACCTTAACTTCTATTACCTATGAGCAGGCAATGGATTTGTTTAAGCTTCCAAAAGTTCTTGGAACTTTTCAAGATGAAGAGGTTTTAGTATCAAATGGTCGCTTTGGACCTTATATTAAGTTTGGTAGTATGTATGTGTCTCTAGACAAAGGTGAAAACCCAATGTCTGTAGATTTGGAAAGAGCAGAAGAGCTAATTAGAGCTAAGCAAAAAGCAGATGCGCCTATTGGTACCTATGAAGATTTACCAATTCAAAAAGGTGTTGGTCGTTTTGGTCCTTTTATCAAATGGAACTCTATGTTTATCAATGTCAATAAGAAATATGATTTCGACAATTTATCTCAAGCTGATTTAGAAAATCTAATCGAAGATAAAAAACAAAAAGAAAAGGATAAATTGATTCACGATTGGCAAGATGCAGGAATTCGTGTAGAAAAGGCACGTTGGGGTCGATTTAATATTTTAAAAGGAAAAATAAAAATAGAGCTTCCTAAAACTACCAAGGCAGAAGAATTGACCTTAGAGCAAGTAGAAGAAATGATTGCTGCCAAAGCCCCAAAGAAGAAAGCAGCTAAAAAGAAAGTAGCTAAGAAAAAAACTACAAAAAAGAAGTAACAATTAGTTATATTGTACCCTATTTATAAGCGATCCTAAACGAATGATATTCGATTTTTTAAAACCAGTAAAAGATTCTCTTATAGCGCATCTTGTATTGCAATCTGCTCAGAGTTTTGGTAGAACTATTCAGATCTATTCAGAGCAACAGGGTTTTCCTGATTTAGAAACTGTAGAGGTGGCTATTTTTGGTATTGAGGAGGATAGAAACTCTGTAGACAATCTTCATACTGGTGAGCAATTTTTTGAAATTCGAAAACACCTATACCAATTGTATCCAGGAAATTGGCACACCAAGATTGCAGATCTAGGAACCATTCAAAAAGGAGCGACTACAGAAGATACTTATTTTGCTGTTAAGACGCTCTGTGCTTACCTAATTAAAAACAATATTATTCCAGTATTAATTGGTGGCGGTCAGGACATTACGTATGCAAATTATAGAGCTTATGATGCTCTTGAGCAGACCGTAAATTTGGTTGCTGTAGACGCTAAGTTTGATATTGGAGGAGCAGAAGATGCTTTAAACTCTAGATCTTATTTGAGTAAGATTGTGATGGACAGCCCAAACAATCTATTTAATTTTAGCAATATAGGATATCAAACCTATTACAATTCTCAAGAAGAATTAGATCTTCTAAACAGCTTGTTTTTTGATGCCTATCGACTTGGTCAGGTTAAAGATTTAACCTTAGTTGAGCCAATTATGAGAGATGCAGATATTGTTAGTGTAGATATAGGAGCTGTGCGCCAAAGCGATGCACCTGCAAATAATAACGGATCTCCAAATGGTTTTTACGGAGAAGAAATTTGCGCCATAGCTAGGTATGCAGGTATCAGTGATAAAGTGAGTTCTTTTGGGATTTATGAATACAATCCAAAGTATGATCAAGCAGGACAAACAGCGCATTTGATAGCTCAAATGATCTGGTATTTTATAGAAGGCGTTAACTTTAGAGCAAAGGATTATCCATTTTGCACTGTAGAAAACTACCAAAAATTTATAGTATTGGTAGAGAATGATGATCCCATCAATTTTTACAAAAGTGATAAGAGTGGACGATGGTGGATGGAGATAAATATTCTTACAAATAATAAATACAAAAGACATGCGTTAATACCATGTACCTACGAGGATTATGTTCAGGCAACTGATCAAAATATTCCAGAGAGGTGGTATAAAGCGCTAAGAAAATTAATATAACAATCGAAACGATTTTGAATCAAATAATTAGATGAAGAAATTAACAATGAAGAACCTTGTGCTAGTTGCATTAATGAGCACCATATTGTATAGCTGTGGTTCTAATGATCGCGGTGAGTTGACAGGTGTAAGTACCAAGGCAAAATGGTATGCAGAAAAACCTTTAGGAATGGTTTTAATTCCAGAAGGGGCAGTGAGTGTAGAAGTAAAAGATCCGATAGATAATTCTGTTAAAGTACAAACCAAGTCTGTTAGTGCATTTTATATGGACGAAACTGAGATTACCAATAGACAATACAAACAGTTTATCGAGTGGGTTAAAGATTCAGTAGTACGATCTAAATTGGCTGAACAAGCGGAAATTGCAGAATTACTTTCTGACAATCCAAATCCAAGTAAAAACCGAAGAGGTATTTACAGATATGCGTATTTAAAAAAGAAAGAATCTAAAAAAAGAAAGTTATCGGTATATGATCAATACATGTATGAAAACTACTACTTTTTAGACGATTTAGAAGAAGCAAAAGAACTTAATTGGAATGTGCCAATTATTTGGAATCCTCAAAGTTTTCCAGATGTTGATTATGTTGAGGTTATGGATTCTTTGTATCTAAGAAAAGAGCAAACTGAAAAAGGAATTAGAAGGTTTGATCCATCAAAATTAAACTACCGATATAAGACGCGAGATGATCAAAAAAAGACCATTGAAAAAGTCTTAAACATTTATCCTGATACAGCAGTGTGGGTAAAGGATTTTACAGATTCACGCAACGAGCCAATGCGTAAAAATTATTTTTCTCATCCAGCATTTTTAGATTATCCAGTTGTTGGTGTTACTTGGGAGCAAGCAATTGCATTTTGTAATTGGAGAACCCGTTATAAAAATCAATTTTTAGAAGAATCAACCAAAAGCAAGCGTTTTAATATTGCACCTTTTAGATTGCCTACAGAAGCAGAATGGGAGTTAGCCGCAAAAGGAGGTAAGGATGTTACTGTTAAATATTCTTGGGGAACCAATTCTCTTGTAACAGATAAAGGTTGTTTTTTAGCTAATTTTAAACCAAAGGAAGGAAACTATACAGAAGATAGAGGCTTGTATACCGTACTAGCAAAACACTATGCTCCAAATGATTACGGGCTTTACAATATGTCTGGAAACGTGGCAGAATGGACTAGTAGCTCTTACAATTTGGTAAAAGACGTTAATGTGTCTTCAGTAAACCCATTTAAGAATGACAAATCAACTTCTTCTAAAATTACCAAAGGAGGATCTTGGAAAGACGTCGATTACTTTTTAGAAATTGGTTCTAGAGATTTTGAAAACAAAGACACTCCTAGAAGTTATATTGGGTTTAGAACTGTAAGAGATTATATAAAAAATTAAGAGCATGTTTGGAAAAAAAATCATGAATTTTATTCGACGAAATATTGATAAAATTTACAATATTGGAGCGGCTGTCGTTATTTTAGGGGCCTTATTTAAAATTGAGCATATTGTTATTGGTCCATTAAATGGGGGCCTTATGTTAACAGTAGGTTTGATTGCAGAAGCGTTGGTTTTTACCTTGTCTGCTTTTGAAAAGAATGATGACTCAGTAGCTTTAGGAGTTCAAGCAGAAACAGAAGAAGAAACTGTAGGGGGTATTTCTAATAAAACAGCAGGAGGAAGCTCTTTAGATGTGGCATTAAATGCAGATATTTTAGAAAAGTTATCAGCTAATTTTAAAAACTTAAACAATGCTTCAGAAGCACTGTCTGATTCTGTTCAAATTAATACTATTATTAAGCAATACAACGATCAGATGACCGCAGCTGTTTCTCATTTTAGTGCGTTAAACAACGAGACTGAAAAACACCTAAAAGCATCATCGGACAATGCAAATATCAATGCAGACATCGTAGAGAAATCAAAAGATGTACAAGAGCAATTAAGCGCATTAAACAGCAATTTAAAAGCCTTGAATCAAGTGTATCAAGGAATGTTGTTAGCGATGGAAAAAAAATAATAAGCGACTATGTCCCACCAAAAAACATCAGTAAGACAGCGAATGATAAACCTAATGTATTTAGTGTTTATAGCGATGCTTGCTATAAACCTAAGTCCAGAGGTGCTTTCGGCATTTGGGTTCTTAAAAGATGACCTAGAAGCTTATAACAACGCTACTTCGCTTAAAAACAAAAGCTTATATGCTAATTTAGATAGCAAAGTTTCTGATCAATATGAAAAATATAGACCACTACAAATAAAGTTAAATAAGGTAAAAGAAATATCTGCAGACTACTATGGGTATTTAGCTGATTTAAAAAAGACTTTATTTTTATCGGTAAAAGATTCAACTAATTATGAGTTGATGAACTCATCCAATTTTTTAGATGATTATTTTTTTAGAGGCGAAGGTTATAGTAAAAAAGGACAAGAGTTTATTGATAAAATGAACGATTTTCAATTGAGTTTAACAACAGCGTTAGGGCAAGAATACTCAGGTCTAGCAACTGTCATTGAAAAAAGATTTAGTGCAGCAGATCAGGTAAATTCTGAAAACAAAACCATCAAATGGTTGGTATATCACTATCGAGGTTTTCCTTTGATTGCATCGATCACTAACATCACACAGTTGCAAACAAAAATAAAGAATACAGAAAGCGATATTTTAAATGCGCTTTTAGGTAGAAAGCTAGACAATGAAGTTTCTTTAAAAAATTATAAAGGAATCGTGCGTCTTGATAAATCAGCCTATTTTTCTGGAGAAAATGTTACGGGGCAAATCGTGTTGGGTAGATATGATGCTACGCTTTTACCTGATAAGGTTTTATTAAATGATGTTGATATTACTAAAAATGTAAAGGACGGACAAGTTATTATAGATATGCCAGCTGGGAACGTTGGAAACCATGATATTAACGGTGTGATTTCATTTGTTCAAGATGGAGTTCCGACAGATGTCTCATTTAGTAGTGTGTACTCTGTGATTACACAACCTACGGAGGCAGTTATCTCTGCTGATAAAATGAATGTGGTTTATAGAGGTTTGGAGAATCCAATTTCTGTCTCATTACCCGGAGTTGCTGATAAGGATATTTTAGTGTTTTCTACGGGGTTGAAAAAAGTAGGTACTGGTAAGTATATCATTAGTCCAGGTGCAGAAAAAGAACTTTCTGTAAATGTTTCTGCAGTCTTGTCATCTGGAAAAAAGGTTAGCTCAAAAAAAATATTTAGAGTAAAAGATGTGCCAGAAGCTACCACTATGATTCGTGGAGAAAGTGGCGTGATTAGTTTGCCAAAATCGAGTGTTTTAGGTCTTAGAATTGATGCTGGTTTGCCAGATTTTGTCTTTGATTTAAATCTAGAAGTAACGGGTTTTAAATTAAAAGTCCCAGGCCAGTTAGCCATATTTGTTTCTGGAAACGTTATGGATGAGCGATCTAAAAGTTTGATTCGAAGAGCAAAAAAAGGTGACATCATTAATATCTTTGAAGTCAAAGCAAAAATACTAGGAAAGTCATCATATCAGTTAAAAAAAGTTTCACCAATAAGTGTAGAAATTATAAATTAAAACTATGAAATTACAACAAAAATTAATGATATACACCTTGCTGTTTCTAATGGGAAACACTTACGTGCAATCACAAACAAAAGCAAATTCAAACACTTTTGGAAAGTCAAACTATGAGCTTTCTGATCTTTTGGATGAAGATCGTTTTTTGTGGTCTAAAATTGTTTGGGAATACATAGACCTATCTAATCCAGAAAATAAAAGTCTTCTTGGAGTTGTGGACCCTGCTAAAGGGAAAACACAGCTAGAGCCTTTGTTTGATTTTTTAAAGAATCAAATTTATACAAACCCAAATGCCGATGTATTTTTTACTGCTGATTTTAAAGAAAAAATGAAGGTAGAAGAGGTAAAATCAAAATTGACTAACATTCGTAAAAAAGGAGAATACACGGATGTATTTGAAGTGAAAGCAGATGATGTTTATGGCTATTTGGTAAAAGGAATTTGGTATTTTGATAAGATAGAGTCTACAACGCGTTTTATAATAGTAGGGATAGCTCCTATGGGGCCAGATATCCAAACTCTTGGTGTTCAGAATATAGATGATGATAATATTTATGAGTTGTTTTGGATGTACTATCCGGCTTTGCAAGAGCAATTTTCTAAAATATCCGTATATGATAGTAAGAACAGTCTTAAAACCTTGCCTTTAGAATATTATTTGTCTAACCGAGAATACATAGCTACTGAGATCGATGAAAACAGTATAAACAATAACAATTCTGTGTTTATTTCTCGTGACTTAAATACTTTTCAGTTAAAAAAGAACGTGACTAAGACTGATAGTATCTACAAGAAAAAAGAAAATGTATTTTGGTTTAAGAAAAAAAAGGATGATGCTACTCCAGAGGATTATGACCCCAATAAACCAGTAAGTACAGCTAAGTTAACCTTGAGAGAAATTTTAGCGATTAACCAAGCGTATAAAAAAAATAAAGAGAATACAAAAAAAGAAGAGTCAAAGAAGAAAAAGAACTAAAGTTCGCAGCGCGTTTTAATGAAGGTAGATTATATCATCGTAGGTTTAGGCCTAGCAGGACTTGCTTTTGTTGAACAATTGATCGCTGCTAAAAAATCATTTGTGGTTTTTGAGGACGCTTCTCAAACCTCTTCGTTGGTTGCGGGAGGTGTATACAATCCTGTTATTTTAAAACGTTTTACACCTGTTTGGAACGCCAAAGAACAGTTGGAAGTTGCCCTACCTTTCTATAGCTCTTTAGAGCAAAAGTTTCATCAAAAGTTTGACACAAAATTTGTTACTAAAAAGGTATTTAAAAGCATAGAGGACCAAAATAATTGGTTTATGGCAGCAGATAAACCTATGCTTTCTGAGTATATGGACCCAAACATTTCTCACCAAAAGTACAATGGCGTTCTTGCCGATTTTGGCTTTGGCCAATTACAAGGTTCTGGTAGAATTGATACTGAAAAATTGGTTCAGACCTATCGTGATTACCTTGATAAAGAATCAAAAATATTTTTTGAGAAGTTTAATTATCAGTCAGTCAAAATACTAGATAAAGGGCTTTCTTATGAAGACATTGAAGCCAATCGTATCGTTTTTTGTGAAGGTTTTGGCGTGCTTCAAAATCCATTTTTTAAAGAACTACCCATTAAAGAAGCTAAAGGTGAGCTAATTACCATTTACGCACCAGAACTTGCCATTGATTTTTTATTGAAATCAACACTGTTTGTGCTGCCTTTAGGAGGGCATTATTTTAAAGTTGGAGCGACCTTTAACTGGAAAGATAAAACCTCAGATCCTACTCTGGAAGGGAAGATAGAACTGGTGGATAAATTAAAGAAAGTTTTACAGGTGCCCTATACAATTGTAAGTCAATCAGCAGGGATAAGACCCACGGTTAAAGATAGAAGACCTTTGGTCGGAAAGCATCCAGAATTTCAGCAATTAGCTGTTTTAAATGGTTTGGGAACTCGTGGCGTTATGATTGCTCCAGTATTGGCTAAAAACCTCTTTGAGCACTTAGAAAATGGAGAGAACCTTGATCCAGAAGTCGATATCAAAAGATTTGATTAGTGTTGATCTTTGGCCGCTTTAGGGTCATAACTCACAAACATATTAATCCATAATATTCTTGACAATCTTAGATTGATTGGCATCATAATTAATAAGACTATAAAGATAGCAGCAAAAGACTCTAATAAACTTGCGCCAAAAAATAAGGTGCTTGCTAAAAATGCAGCGATAGATAAACCCACTGTGATTCCGTAATTTACATACATGGCTCCGTAATAAAAAGAAGGTTCAATCATGTATTTTAATTGGCAATTAGGACAATGTGTATGGAGTTCGGTTACTTTGGTAGGAGCGTAACTTAGTTTGTGTTTAAAGAAATCGCCCTCTTGACATCTTGGGCATTTGTTGTTAATAATACTGTAAAGTTTTGTCCCTTTTTTAAACATGATGAGTGTAATTTTTTGCCTAGCTTTGCACACATCAAAAATACAAAAATTTCATGTTAAATGTACATAATTTATCAGTCACTTTTATGGGGACTGATTTATTCTCAGGAATCACTTTTAAACTTAATAAGGGAGACAGAATTGGACTGATTGGAAAAAATGGAGCAGGAAAATCTACCTTGTTGAAAGTCCTGTCTAAGGATATTGAAACCAGTGGGGGTACCATGGCATTTGACAAAGATATTCGTCTGGGTTTTTTAAGACAAGATATTGATTTTGTAGAAGGAAGAACTATTTTAGAAGAAGCTTATCAGGCATTTGAAGAAATCAAAGCCATAGAGCTTTCTTTAGAGAAAATAAATGAACAGTTAACTACTCGTACCGATTATGAAAGTGAAAGTTATCATCAACTAATTGTAGATTTAACAGAGCTAACAGAGCGTTATGAGCTTTTAGGTGGATATAACTATCAAGGAGACACCGAGAAAATACTTCAAGGTCTTGGTTTTCAAAGAGAAGACTTTGACAAACTAACAGATACTTTTTCTGGGGGTTGGCGTATGCGTATCGAGTTGGCAAAATTGCTTTTACAAAACAATGATATCTTATTGTTGGATGAGCCTACTAACCACCTTGATATAGAGTCAATAATTTGGTTGGAAAACTTTTTAAAAGGCTACTCAGGTGCTATTGTCTTGGTTTCTCACGATAAAATGTTTTTAGACAATGTGACCAACCGAACCATAGAGATTTCATTGGGTCAGATTTACGATTATAAAAAGCCCTATTCAGAGTTTTTATTGTTGCGCGGTGAAATCAAAGAAAAACAGTTGCAAGCTCAGAAAAATCAAGATAAAGAGATTAAGCAAAAGCAACAACTTATTGATAAGTTTAAAGCAAAGGCTAGTAAGGCCTCTATGGCACAATCGCTGATGAAGCAGTTGGATAAAGTAGAGCGTATAGAAGTAGATCAAGACGATAATGCAACCATGAACATCCGATTTGCAGTATCTAAAGAGCCTGGTAAAATTATCGTTGAGGCAGAAGAGATGAGTAAGAGTTATGGTGATAAACTAGTTCTTGATAATGTAAATTTATTGATAGAAAGAAATAGCCGCATTGCATTTGTAGGTCAGAATGGTCAAGGAAAATCAACCTTGGCAAAAATGCTTGTTGGAGACATTCCTTTTAAGGGGCATTTAAAACTTGGGCATAATGTACAAATCGGTTATTTTGCTCAAAATCAATCTGAGCATTTACCACCTGAGCAAACAGTTTTACAGATCATGGAAGATGCCGCAACCGATAGTAATCGCGCTCGTGTTAGAGACATGTTGGGGTCTTTCTTGTTTGGAGGTGATGCCGTTGATAAAAAGGCTAAAGTCTTGTCAGGAGGAGAGCGAAACCGATTGGCCTTGTGTAAATTGTTGTTGTCTCCTTTTAATGTTTTAATCATGGATGAGCCAACAAACCACTTGGATATTGCTTCAAAAAATGTTTTAAAACAAGCCCTGCTTAATTTTAAAGGAACCCTTATCCTGGTATCTCACGATAGAGATTTTCTACAAGGATTAACCAATACGGTTTACGGCTTTAAAGACAAAGAAATTAAAGAATACTTGGGCGATATTGATTATTTCTTAGAACAGCACAAAATGGAGAACCTTAGAGAGGCTGAAAAAAGAACGGTAGTTAAAGTTGACAAGAAAGAAACCCCTAAGAAGCAAGCCAATAAAGAAGAGGAAAAAGAAATCAAAAAATTACGCAATCAATTATCTAAAGTAGAAGCTTCAATTTCTAAATTAGAATCAGAAATTGAAACCCAAGATTTGGCGTTGGCACAAGACTATGAAGGAACGGCTTCTAAGCCTAATTTCTTTGAACAGTATAAAGCTAAAAAAGCAAAACTTGAGACGCTAATGGAGGATTGGGAGTCTATTGCTGCCAAAATTGATGATATTTCTTAAATTGTGATATGTTTATTGATGAAAAGCGCATTCATAATCAACCCATTACACTCTCTTTTTTAAAAGATAGTTCTATTGAGCTGTATGTAAAGCGAGAAGATCAATTACATCCAATGGTATCTGGAAATAAATTCAGGAAATTAAAGTATTCACTTCTAGAGGCAGAACAACAAGATCATACAACTTTGCTGAGTTTTGGAGGCGCTTACTCTAATCATATAGCCGCAACAGCAGCTGCGGGAAAGCAATTGGGTTTTAAAACCATTGGTGTAATTAGAGGCGATGAATTAGCGAAGGATTTAGAAAATACTTTTTCTACTAATGCAACGTTAAGAGAGGCAAGGAATAATGGAATGCAATTTTACTTTGTTGATAGAGAAACCTACAGAACAAAAGAAGATCCTCAATTTTTAAACGAGCTAAAAAAACGATACGGAAACTTCTATTTGATTCCAGAAGGAGGTACAAGTATGTTGGCAGTAAAAGGCTGTGAAGAAATTTTAACAAACGAAGATAAAAAATTCGATTATATTTGTGTAGCTGTTGGTACTGGTGGTACTATAGCTGGTTTAATTAACACAGTAGCAGCACATCAACAAGTTATTGGTTTTCCTGCCTTAAAAGGAAGTTTTTTAAAAGAAGAGATTTTAAAATTAACTTCAAAAACAACAAATTGGTGCCTGCAAACCGCCTATCATTTTGGAGGCTATGCTAAAAGTGATCCAATATTAATTGCTTTTATGAACCAGTTTTTAAAGGAAACAGGAATTCAACTGGACCCAATTTATACAGGGAAAATGTTTTATGGTTTGGTACAGATGATCCAAAACCAAGAGTTGAAAACAGGCAGTAAAGTATTGTTAATTCATACAGGTGGACTTCAAGGGATTGAAGGCTACAATAAAATATTAGCAAAGAAACAACAAGAAATTATTCAAGTTTTATGAAGTTACAATCGTTTTTTTTAATGCTTATTACCTCGTTTTTTTTATTGAGTTGCGGAGGGAAAAAAACGATTGTCAAATCGAAAAAAAAATCAAGTTCAAAATCTGAAGTAATTGTAGAAAAAGAAGATGTTTCTTTAAAAAAACTACCTTCGGTTGATCAGGCTTCACATGTTAAAAATCTTAAGAAAAAGAACAGTAATTTAAATAAGTACACTTTAGACTATATTAAAACCTATGCTTCTTTAGCAGTGATAAAGATGCATGAATACAAAATCCCTGCAAGTATTACACTAGCCCAAGGGATTTTAGAATCTGGAAGTGGTCGAAGTACATTGGCTAGAAAATCAAACAATCATTTTGGTATTAAATGTCATGCCGGTTGGGAAGGAGATCAGGTACTTCATGATGATGATGAGGACGATGAATGTTTTAGAAAGTATACATATGTGTCGAGTTCATTTAATGACCATTCTAACTTTTTAACGACAAGAAACCGCTATGCCTTTTTGTTTAAAATTAAAAGGAATGATTATAAAGCTTGGGCAAAAGGTTTAAAAAAAGCAGGCTATGCTACTGATAGAAAGTATCCGCAGAAGTTAATTTCTTTAATTGAGACCTACAAGCTCTATGAGTTTGATAAGGTTAAAGAAAGGGATCTCAAAAAATGGAAAAAAGAGCCTGTAGTTGTAGAGGTTGAAGAGAAGAAAGTTGAAGTCATTACCACCGATTCTGCCAGTCTACACACCGTTAAAAAAGGAGACACTTTGTATTCAATTGCAAAAAAATACGGTCTTAGCGTAGCTTTGATAAAACAAAAGAATAAATTAAAAAGCAATCAAATATACATCGGTCAAAAACTAGTCTTAAAATGAGTATTATAAAAGCTATCAAAGGAAATTTCCCTCAGATTCCATCGGATTGTTTTGTTGCCGAAAACGCAACTATTGTTGGAGAAGTTAGTCTAGGGTCAGGTTGTAGTATTTGGTATAATGCTGTTCTTAGAGGAGATGTTCACTTTATAAAAATAGGAAATAAAGTAAATATACAAGATGGAGCAGTGATTCATGCTACCTATCAGAAATCACCAACAACTATCGGAAACAATGTTTCTATAGGTCACAACGCAATAGTACATGGCTGTACTATTCATGATAATGTTTTAGTCGGAATGGGCAGTATTATTATGGACGATTGTGTGGTAGAAAGCAATTCTATTATTGCTGCTGGAGCGGTGGTAACCAAAAATACACATATTAAAAGCGGTAGTATATATGCTGGAGTGCCTGCTACAAAAGTAAAGGATATTTCAGAGGAGTTAATTAATGGAGAGATTCATAGAATCGCCGATAATTATTTAACCTATTCTAGTTGGGCTACTGATAGTGTTGACCAAAAGTAAAACCCAATAAAGAAAGTCTTTACTGGGCTTTGGTGTTCAAAATAAATCAAATAAATACTACACTTTTTTTTTAACGAGCTCTTCTTGTTCTTTTTGGGCTGCTCTTTTTATTTTTTGATGACTTTCCTTTAGCCATTCTTTTTTTTGTCATTTTACCTTTAGCCTTCTTTACACGGGTTTTAGATAATTTTTGAAACTTTTCATATTGTACAGGCGTTAAGATCTTCTTTATTTTAGCTTTAAAGTCAAGTTGTGCGTCTAAAGCCTTGTTTTTGCTGTTAAAATCAGCTCCAGATCGTCCTCTTGCAGTACCTCTTCTTTGCATTTTTCCATCCTTTACTTCGGCAACTACTCGCTTTTTAAAGTCTGCATTGTCTTTGCTGTCTTTCTTTATTTTTGCAATCTTTATTCTTGTGTCTGCTACTTTCTTCGCTCTTTCGTGAGCAGCTTCAGCACGTTGCTTTGCTTTTTCTTCAAAGAGTTTTGCAACTTTGTTAATCTGATCTTTAGAAAGATCTAATTGCAAAGCCATTTTTTTTGCAGTTAATGTGCTGCTTTGTTCTGGACTCATGTTAGAACCCATTCTAGCTCTGTTTGATCTTTGTGCTTCTGCAGTAAAACTGAATGCGAGAAGAACTACTAAAATGCTTGCTATATTTTTCATATTTTTTGTTTTTAAGTTATTATTTTGTTTGTCTCTTTGACTATAGATTTTTTAAAAGGTTTAACTTTGTTTTGTTTTTTAACAAGGGATTAACAAAATATAAGTTTATGATTAAGAAGGTATTATTACTGTTTTTAGTGTCATTGTCTGGAGTGATTTCTGCCCAAGATTCAACCTATGTCAATTTAAAAAACCCACATGCGACGCTGTATACGCATTTGTATTATTTGCAATCTGATTCTTATGAACCAGAAAAATCGGCTAAAAGTATTTTACCAAAAGCAACTAAAGATCCAGTAAAAACGGCTGTAAGACTTAAGAAGATTTTAGACGGGAAAGGTCTGTTTATTGATTTTAATACGGTTCCTAGAAATCCAAATTATACAGATACCACTCAGGTAGCGAAACCACATAAATACATTCCGTTTCCGCTTCGAATGCCGACGATATATGTAGAAAAAGTTGATAATAAATGGTATTATTCATTAGAAACCATTCAAAATGTGGACCGTCTTTATGAAGAAGTGTATCCATGGTATATAGAGAAATTGCAAAATATTTTACCTCAGTTTGACAATAAAAAAATATTCGGAATTGAGTATTGGCAGTTGATGGGCTTGATTTTGCTGTTTGCACTTTCATACTTGGTCTTTTTTGTGATTAAAAAAATTGCTTTTTTCGTGCTTTTGAAAATTCAATACAGCATCATTCACGTTAAAAATATTGGTATAAACAAAGTATTAAAAAAATTAGCCCACCCAATTAGTTTGTTAATGGCTTTGTTGTTAATAGATAAAGTATTTCCATCCCTACAATTTAGTTTAACCGTAAACAAGTGGTTTTTTCTAGCCATTAATATTGCAGAAACTATTTTTTGGATTTATATCTTTTTAAAATTGGTGGATGTAATGATGAAAATCTATTCAGAATTTACAGAAAGAACCCACAACAAATTAGATGATCAATTGGTGCCTATTTTGCGAAACCTGTTAACGGGCTTGGTATTGTTTTTAGGAGGTCTAAAACTATTAACCCTGTTTGGAGTTAATCCTACCACAGTAATTGCAGGAGTTTCTATTGGAGGTTTGGCATTGGCATTAGCATCACAAGATACCGTTCGTAACCTTATCGGTACGATAATGATTTTTCTAGACAAGCCTTTTCATATTGGTGATTGGATTGAAACTGGAGAAGTTGTTGGAACCGTAGAAGAGGTTGGTTTTCGATCAACAAGAGTACGTGCGGCAGATACCTCTATTTATCAAATACCAAATAGCAAATTAGCTGAGATTGTTATCAATAACAAAGGTTTGCGTTTGTATAGACGTTATAACACCAGTTTAGGGATACGTTATGATACGCCTCCGGTTTTGATTGAAGCTTTTGTTAAAGGTGTAAGAGAACTTGTTATAGCTCATCCAGAAACCAGATCAGAGTCCTATAATGTTGAGTTTACAGGCTTTGGTGATTCTGCCTTGCTAATTATGGTTAATGTCTATTTTAAATCCTTAGAGTGGGGTACAGAGCAATCTTCTAAACATCGCTTGCATATGGCCATTGTTAAATTGGCTAAAGTCTTAGGAGTAGAGTTTGCATTTCCGTCAACTACGGTTCAGATAGAGCAGTTTCCTGAGAAAAAATCTATTGATATGAAATACAATACGGTTCAGGAAGATATAGATGCTGCTGTTGCTAAAATTATACAAGAGTTTCATGATAAACCCTTTAAGCTAGATGATGAAAGAGACGGTAACTAAATAGATTTAGGAAGAGTTTTAATTTATGCTCTACATGTATGGTAAATAAAAAAGCCTCACCAAATTGGTGAGGCTTTTCTGTTTTATAAGAGATTCTTATTTAGGATCTAAAATAACATCAATTTTTTCTACGATGTCATTTAAGTGATATTTCGTTAAAGTGTTAGCAGCTGCTGGAGTTGCTTTTTTAACATCACGCTTGATTCTTTCTAATTCACCTCTAATAATAGCATTTACATCAGAAGCACCTGAATCAGATTTCATCAATGACCCCAATCTAGCGATGTGAGCTCTTTGAAGATTTCTTCTGTAAGTGTCTATTGATTTATTAGCATAAATTTCTGACCATACCCCTTTTCTGATGTCAGACATCATAGATACAACAGTATATGCTTTAGAACCATTTAGAGTTTCGTTTTCAATCATACGAACCATTCTAGAACCATTCAATAAGCTACCTAAAGCTCTAGTTTGGATTCCTTGAATACGATTTGTAACACCAGAAAACTCTGTTCTTGCAATGATCTCTTTATTAATTAACCAAGTTGGAGTGTTAAAAACTTGTTTGATTAAATAGTTAACACTACTAATTTGACGCTCTTTAGGAACATAGGTATAAATTCCTCCTGCTTGATCAGCAGTTTTGTTATTTTCATATATACCACCAACATTCATGGCAACATGTCCTGTGTATCTGTTAAATTGAGAAATTACATGTCCGTACATTTCTTTTAGGTCAGAATAATCTTCACCATCTTTTCCAGTCCATTTGATTAGATTAGGAACAATTCTTTTTAAGTTGGCAACTCCATAGTTACTCGCTTTTACAGCATCATCTCCTAAATCTTCAGTTTGAGCACTAGGATCAACACCTAATTGTCTACCAAAATGGTATAAAGGATCTCCTGCATGCTTAAGAATCCAAGCATCCAAAGTTGCTTTTTCAGAATTAGCATCTGCATTTAAAATTGGACGATATCCCCAAGAAATAGCGTATTTGTCATAAACACCAATGTTTGGCATTAATGCAACTCCTTTATCTTCTGGTTGTGCTACATAGTTAAAACGTGCATAATCCATAATAGATGGTGCAGTTCCGAATTTTTTAGTAAACTCAGCAGAACGTAAAGACTCTACAGAATAAGCAGAACTACTTCCCATGTTGTGAGGCAATCCTAATGTATGTCCAACTTCGTGAGAAGATACAAACTTGATCAACTCTCCCATGATTTCATCTTTAAACCCAACCATTTGAGCTTCTGGATTGATGGCAGCAGTTTGAACAAAATACCATCCTTGTAATAAACTCATTACATTGTGATACCAGTTAATATCTGATTCTAAAATTTCTCCTGATCTTGGGTCACTAACGTGAGGTCCATTTGCATTTGGAATCGGAGATGCTAAATAACGAACTACAGAATAACGAACGTCTTCTGGAGACCATTCTGGATCTTCTTCTTTGGTAGGTGGAATTTTAGCAACAATAGCATTTTTAAAACCAGCCGCTTCAAAAGCTACTTGCCAGTCATTAATACCTTGCATGATGTATGGTACCCATTTTTTTGGAGTAGCTCTATCAATATAATAAACGATTTGCTTCTTTGGTTCAACCAATTCACCACGTTTAAATTTTTCAATATCTTCATCTTTTACTTCCAATCTCCATCTGTCAAGGTAAGTAACTGTTTTACTTTTTTGATCTTCTAAACCATAATCAGTTTGAGAACTAGTAAACCAACCTACACGAGCATCAAAATAACGACGTTGCATTGGTACTTTTGGTAATAAAATCATAGAATTACTCAATTCTAAAGAAATAGACCCAACATTTCCATTTGATGGAGCTGCACTTGCAATATAAGTTTTTACGTGTCTGATTTCGATATTTTGTGGGTAACTGCTAATTCTGTCAATATAAGAACGTTGAGAATCTACACGAGACATTTTATATCTAGATCTCATTCTAGAAGGGAAACCAATAGCAGCAACATCAGTGCTAAATAAGCTTGTTGCATCAATTACAGTTGCTTTGGTGTCTTTGTTATATGCTTTGATAGGAAAAGCAAATAAAATAGGTTCAAAATTAGAGTTTGCTACAGCTTCGTGAACTGGTAAACTTTTGTCAGCAACGATTTTGTGAGAAACAACACGCAATAAAATTTTCTTGTCATTTTGCTCCCAACGCAATACTTGTGTGCTAAGTTTTTGTCCACCAAAATCAATTCCGCTAGCGGTTTTGGCAATACGAGTTACCATAAGCATTTCTCTTCCCATTAAAGAATCTGGGATTTCAAATAAGTAAGACTCATCTTTTTTGTGAACAATAAACAGTCCTTCGTCTGTTTTAACATCCTTAGTAACTACTTTGCTGTAGTCCTGGATAGCTCCTTTTTTTAGAGGGGCTCCTTTAGTTGGAGTTGTTTTTGTTTGCGCTGATACATCAACGATTAATCCAAAAACAAATAAGATTCCTAAGAACCTAGAGAGTATTTTGTTTGTCATGATTTATAGATAAAAAAATTAGTTAATTAAGCTGCTCAAGGTACTGATTAATAAAAAGGTAAAATCTTAAAGAAATGTTAAAGGAATTACTTTTTTAGCTTTTTTTTAACTTTTTAGATGCTTCGGTGAAGCTAATTCATTATGAGTGAGGCTAAAAACAAAAAAAAAGGAATAGATCAATCATTAATATTGTTCTATTCCTTTTGTATTTTATATAGGGTCTTTTATACCAACTCTACAAACAAACCTATGTCAGTTTTTGAAACTTTGGCAACCTTGTTATTGGTTAAGTGCTTAATGGTTTTATCCCATTTCTTATTGGATAAGCCACTCTGAGTTTTTAATTCGTTTAAGTCAATTTTTTCTGCTTTGGTAATAAGTTCTAAAACCGCTTTTTCTTCGTCATTCAATTCTACAGCTACCGCAGTTTTCTCTGGTCTCATTTGTGGGAAAAATAGGACTTCTTGAATGGATTGGTTGTTGGTTAAAAACATAATCAAACGATCCATACCAATTCCCATACCTGATGTAGGAGGCATTCCGTATTCTAAAGCTCTTAAGAAATCAAAATCTATAAATTCTGTAGCCTCATCATCTCCTTTTTGTGCCAGTTTTAATTGGTGTTCAAAACGTTCGCGTTGATCAATAGGATCGTTAAGCTCAGAATAGGCGTTGGCAATTTCTTTACCACAAACCATCAATTCAAAACGCTCTGTTAGCTCAGGGTTCTCTCTGTGTTCTTTACACAAAGGGCTCATTTCTTTTGGATAGTCAGTGATAAATGTTGGCTGTATGTAATTTCCTTCACATTTTTCACCAAAAATCTCATCGATTAATTTTCCTTTCCCCATGGTTCCATCCACGCTAATTCCCATGCCTTTTGCAGCGGCTCTAATTTCGTCTTCAGTTTTTCCTGTAATGTCAAAACCTGTAAAATGTTTGATAGAATCAGCCATTGTTACACGAGCATAAGGAGCTTTAAAATCAATTTCATGTTCTCCAAATACAGCTTTCGATGTTCCGTTTACTGCAATTGCACAGTGCTCTAGTAATTGTTCACAAAAGCTCATCATCCAGTTGTAGTCTTTATAGGCTACATATATTTCCATGGCAGTAAACTCAGGGTTGTGAGTTCTGTCCATTCCTTCATTTCTAAAGTTTTTTGAAAACTCATAAACACCTTCAAAACCTCCAACAATAAGTCTCTTTAAATACAACTCATTGGCAATTCTCATATACAATGGAATGTCTAATGAATTGTGGTGGGTAATAAAAGGTCTTGCAGCTGCCCCTCCAGGAATCGGTTGTAATACCGGTGTTTCAACTTCAAAATATCCAGCGTCGTTAAAAAACGTACGCATGGCATTAAACAATTTCGTTCTTTTAACAAAAACCTCTTTTACATGTGGGTTTACAACCAAATCAGCATAGCGTTGTCTATAACGCATCTCCGGATCGTTAAATTGATCAAAAGAATTTCCTTCTGCATCAGTTTTTGGAAGCGGCAAAGGTTTTAAAGACTTGCTTAGTAGGGTAAATTTTTGAACTCGAACACTTTTTTCACCAACTTGTGTGGTAAATAATTCTCCTTCAATCCCAACAAAATCTCCAATGTCTAATAATTTCTTATATACGTCATTATACAAGGTTTTATCCTCGCCCAAACAAATCTCATCTCGGTTAAAATACACTTGGATTCTTCCTTCAGAATCTTGAATTTCTGCAAAAGAAGCTTTTCCTTGGATTCTCCTAGACATTAAACGACCAGCGATGACTACCTTTTTTCCAAGCTCAAAATCAGCTTTTATTTGTTTTGAGTTATCGGTAACTGGGTATAAGTCAGCGGGATATGGGTTGATGCCTAGTTGACGTAATTTAGAAAGCTTTTCTCTTCGTACAACTTCTTGTTCTGATAATTGCATAATACCTTTTGTTTATAAGGAGATTTGTAAAGCGGCAAAGATACAATCAATTGGAGAATTAAGCAATGCACTAGGCCTTAGATTTTTTTAGTTTTAAGGCAATACTATTGTAGATTAAAAAAAACCTCTTATATTTGCAGGCTGCTTTTTTTAAAAGTAGCAATTAGTTGTGTTGTTTTGGTACTTTAGTAAAAGTGCCTTGGTTTTGTTAACCAATGGAAAGCTACCCTGAGATGGGTCGCTTTTTTTTTGTCTTCTAGTTAAAAAAATGCAGATTTGTACTCCCAAACAGTGTCTATATAAAGCCATGCAAAGGCCAGCCCAACTCCAAATTTTATTCCTGTCGAGACCAGAAACCCCAGCAAAGAACCTAAAGAAGCTTTCATCGCTCTATTGGTATCTGTGCTGTCATGAATAATTTCACCAATAAATGCTCCAAGAAAGGCTCCTATAATAATTCCAAACGGAATGGGTATAAACAGGCCGATGAGCAATCCAATAGTGGTCCCATAGATACCGTATTTACTTCCTCCAAATTTTTTAGCTCCCATTGCAGGGATAAAATAATCGATAATATATACAAATAAGGCTATGGCAAAAGTGATGCTCAAAAACGTATAATCAGCTGGTACTGCTTTTGTATAATGTAAAAATAAAAAACCAACCCAGCTGGTTAAGGGGCCAGGGAGCACAGGAAGAAAAGCGCCTACAATCCCCAGAAAAATACATAGCAGACCTATACTTAGTAATAGAATATCCATAGTTGTGTTTTGTATAAGACGAAAGTACAAAAACTTTGTTACGAATAAATTTTTAACTAAAAAATTAGTTTAAACTAGATAATTAGTTATATTTGTCGTGTAGAACTACAAAATTTATTAAAAAATGGAGAAACAATTGACAAAAGCAGAAGAGCAGATTATGCAAGTTTTATGGGATTTGGAAGTAGCTTCAGTAAAAGAAGTTATTGATCAGTTACCAAAACCAAAACCTGCTTACAATACGGTGTCTACCATTATTAGAATTTTAGAGACCAAAGAATTTGTTGGCCACAAAGCAAAGGGTAGAGGGTATGTGTATCATCCCTTGGTTAAAAAATCATCGTATAGCAATCAAAGCTTGCAAAAAATTATGGATGGTTATTTTGGAGGCTCGTTTAAAAGCATGGTTTCTTTTTTCGTTCAGAAAAATGATATGGATGTTTCAGAGCTAGAGAGTGTTCTTAAAGAAATTAATCAAAAAAAGGAATAGTTATGGCAACATATATTATACAGGTAATCGTAATTCAGGTACTTTTTTTGGCGGTTTATGATTTCTTTTTAAGCAAAGAAACCTTTCATGGGTACAACAGATGGTATTTATTAGGGACTCCAATTTTGTCTTTTGTATTGCCTTTTGTAAAAATCTCGAGTTTGCAGCAAAGCGTAGCTCAAGATTTTGTAATGTATTTTCCTGAGACCATTTTAACAGCTCAAAATAATCTTAGTCAAGAATCAATGAGTGCAGTTAGCTCTGTTGATTATTTGAATCTGTTATACGGTATAGGAGTCTTGTTTTTTGCCATCGTTTTTTGTGTAAAGCTTTATAAGATTATCCGCTTAATCATTCAAAATGAACAAATTGATAAAAAGTTTTATAAACTGATTATGCTTAGTAAACAAAGCAAAGCCTTTTCATTTTTTCATTTTATCTTTTTAGGGAAAAACATATCAGAAGACAAACAAGAAAAAATCATTCAGCATGAGTTGGTGCACAGTCGTCAAAAACACTCGATAGATTTGTTATTCTTTGAGTTTTTGCGGATCACCATGTGGTTTAACCCGATGATTTATATCTATCAAAAAAGAATCACCTTATTGCATGAGTATATCTCAGATTCTGAAATGGTCAAAACCACTGATAAACAAGATTATTTTAACAAACTACTATCCGAAGCTTTTCAGGTTGAAAATGTATCATTTGTCAATCAATTTCAAAAACAATCACTTATTAAAAAACGAATTACCATGATGAAAAAAAACAAATCCAACCCGTTTAAAAAGGCAAAATACATGTTGTTGTTGCCGATGTTAGCAAGTATTTTGGTGTATACTTCTTGTGAAAAAAGCCAAGATATAATTGAGGTTCCTGTTCAAGAGAAACAGACCAATATGAATGTGACAGAGGTAGATAAGCTGCCTACAATTATGGTTGAGGAGGTTGTCTTAGATTATGATTCAACAGCTGATGATGCCAATAGATATGTTCCTAACGAAGGAGACTTTGGCTCAATTGTACAGTATTTTATTCATAAAAACTTTAAAAAAGAGCTGTTAAATGATGAGAGCTTGAATCCGTCTAAAGGTAAGATTTATGCCTTATTTACCGTTGATAAAACAGGTGTTTTGAAAGATGTTAAAGTAAGAGCTCCAAGCCCTTCTTTAAAAGAAGAGACGCTTCGTGTTATTAATATGTTACCTAGTATAGAGCCAGCAATAAAAGATGGGAAACCAGTTGGAATGACTTTTACCTTGCCTATAAGTTTTTATGGTGCTGGAGAAAGATTGTCAACAGCGAAACAAGTTTCACAGAAAGTAAATACCAATCCAAAGGATGTTCCTATGAATATTGTCGAAGAGCTGCCTATTTACCCTGGTTGTAGCGGAACAAAACAAGAAATTATGGATTGTTTAAATAGTAGCATTAAAAGTTTTGTTTTAAAGGACTTTGATGCAAGCATGGCTCAAAACCTTGACCTTCCTTCTGGGAGAAAGAAAATTTATGTCGTGTTTCGAATTGATGAAACTGGTAATATTACCGACGTCAATGCGCGTGCGCCACATCCAAAACTGAAAGCAGAGGCAGTTAGAGTAGCGAGTATGTTACCAAAAATGCAACCTGCAAGACAAAGAGGGAAAGCCGTTGGGATACGTTATACCCTACCAATTTCATTTAGCGTAAAATAAAAACACCTTATGAAAAAGGTATTTCTTGTACTCTTAATGGGGTTTACTTTAAAAGTAGCAGCGCAAACTGCTACTTTTTCTCGTATCGATAGTTTGTTAGAAAGAGGTCGGTATCAAATAGCCCTCAAGGAACTTAAACAAATAAACCCACAAACTTACAGCAGCTATTATAAGATTGGTAAAATATATACGTCTATAGACAACCATCAAAAGGCTGTCGAGAATTACAAACAGTCACTTTTTTTGGAAGATAATTACAGTGCTCAATTGATGTTGGGTAAGAGTTATCAATCATTAAAAAAATACAGCAAAGCAATTGCAATTTATGAGCAAATAATAGCACAGAACCCTAAAAATTTAACCTTGGGCTATCAGCTAGGAAAACTGTATTTGCGCACCAATCAACTTGAGTTGGCAAAAGGAATCTTTACCAGGTTAACCGTATTGGACACTGAGAACCCTAATTACAACTATCAATTGGCTTTAATTAGTTTTAAGGAGAAGGATGGAAATGGGATGATTCAAAATTTTTTAACATCGTATAAAAAAGACACCAGTTTTGTGCCTGCTGTTTATCAGTTGGCAAAGACCTATACAGCCCTAAAAGTTAAAGATTCTGCCCGAATTTTTTTGAACAAAGGCTTGCAATTGGATTCTTTGGACATCAATTTAAACAAGTTAAAAATTAACGAACTGTATCGGGAAAGAAAATACCACATAGCTGTTGATTATTTACAAAAAATTGACAGTCTAGAGCCCGATGATGTTTTTACAAAAAAAATGCTAGCAAAAAGTTATTTTAACCTAGGAATCTATGACAAAGCTGAGCTTGAGTTTAAGAAGGTCGGAGCTTTAGATCCTGATGATTTTAGTCATTTTACCTACTTAGGACATATAGAAAAGGTCAGAAAAGAATATCAAAAAGCTCGGTTTAATTACTATCGAGCAATTTCTGCCGGAAAGAAATCAAGACATGAAGAATATTACAGTTTAGGGGTTTTGGAGCTAGAGCTTAACAATCTTAAAAAAGCCATGGAAATGTTTGGTTTGTCTGTTAAAGAAAATAATCGAAGCCATATGGCTTTATACCAATATGCCTTGACTACTGATTCTTTTTATGCCGATAAAAAGATAGTATTAGAGCGATATCAAGATTATCTAAACATGTTTGAGTACAGGGATAAAGACATGACTCTTTTTGTAAAAAAAAGAATGGATGAGATTAAAAAGGATGCTTTTATGAAAAGAAAAAAGGAATAGTCTGTCTAACTCCTTTTTCTAACAATGTTAAATTAATTATCTTTGTTGAAAATTAGTTAGGGCTGTGATAAAACAAATAGTATTTTTTTTAGTATTACTCATTTCTGTTAGCTTGTATTCTCAAGATAATAAAGATATTGCGAGAATATATTTACAGAAAGCTGCAACGAGTTTTGAAGGAGGAGACTTTGAAAAAGCAACCAATTACTTAGAGAAATCTGTTAAATATTTAGACGGGATTAAAAGTACCGATGTTGCTATTTTTGGAGCAAAACTCTATGTGCAAAAAAAGAATTTTCTTTTGGCTCAAAAATACGCCAAACAATATTTTGTTCTTAGTAAAAACAAAAAATCAAAAGAGTATTCAGATATGCTTTTACAGTATGTCGAAATTAAAGATGCAGTAGACAAATTACCCAAAGAAGAAACAGGAGGAGACAAAGATACCACCACGGTAAAAGTACTTCCACAAGAGAAAAAAGTTCATCCTCAATTTTTAAAAGCCAAGGCAGCGTTTAAAGAGAAAAACTATATCCTTGCTAAGGTGGCTTTAGATGCGTATTTTCTAGAAGTAAAAGACAAAACTACAGATGAGTACCAGGAAGTTTTGAATTTCTTTGTAGAGGTGAAGGATAAATTGGAATCCCCTACTACACCCACACCACAGGTAAAGGATGTTGTTAAAAAAGATTCAATAGAGGTACCCACAGCTATTGACCCAATAAAGGTTAAAAAAGATAGCACTACCATAGAGTCAGAAACAGATTTTGTCATCGTCCAAACAGCGCCAGTATATCCAGGGTGTAATGGTGATAACACAGCTATAAAATCTTGTTTAGATACGAGTCTTAAAGCTTTTTTTGTTCAAAATTTTAATGCAGGTCTTGCTTCTGAACTCGGTCTTGAAATGGGAGTTCAAAAAATTACATCTGCTTTTATGATCAATGAAGAAGGAGTAATCAGTGATATTAAGATACAGGCAGCTCATAGCTCTCTAGAAGCTGAAGCCTTAAGAGTTCTTAAATTAGTTCCAACCATGAAACCGGCAACCCAAAGGGGTAAGCCTGTTTCTATTAAGTATTCGTTTCCTATTTCTTTTAATGTACAATAAGTAACATTGTCTTTGTGTAGCTTTCTGTTTTTTCAAGGTCTTCTTGTTTTTAAGTACCGTGAATTAATTGTACTTTTACTTAAGTTATAGAAACTTATGCGACTACGTGTTTTTTTTCTTTTAGGTATTTTGATACTATTTCAATCTTGTCAGTTTTTCTCTTCGGGTACAACCACAGATACAAAAGGCTTTGATGAACTGATTGATTTTTCATCTGTAGATGTGTCACCTTCTTTTGCTGTCTGTGATTCACTGATTAATAAAGAAGAAAAAACAGCATGTTTTAGAACGACCATACACGAGCACCTTTTTAAAAGTCTTTCTAGTCAAAAAATCAGTGTTCATCAACCTATAGAAGAGGTTATTCAGGTGCATATAGCAATTGATAACAAAGGGAAAGCAACGCTAAAGAGTATTAGTGCAACGGATCAGCTTAGAAAAGCAATTCCTGTTATAGACAGTTTGATTAATGTGAGTTTAATGAGTTTACCAACCCTATTTCCAGCCATCAAAAGAGGTATTCCTGTAGCCACAAATTATCAATTGCCCATTGAGATTTCCGTAAAATAAAAAGACTTCCCATATTGGAAAGTCTTCTTAATTCTTTAAAATTTATTTTACTATTCGTTTAGCATTTTCCACAACTGATCTTTTAATTCTGTAAGTCCAGTTTGAGCAATTGAAGAAAAGAAAATATGAGGTATTTCTTTAGGCAGTTCTTTTGTAATCTCTGCTCTTAGCTCATCATCTAACATATCATCTTTAGAAATGGCCAATAAACGGTTCTTATCTAACAATTCTGGATTGTGCGTACGAAGCTCGTTCAATAAAATTTTATATTCTTTTAAGATGTCTTCACTGTCAGCAGGAATCAAAAATAATAGCGTAGAATTACGTTCTATATGTCTTAAGAATCGATGCCCAAGGCCTTTTCCTTCTGCAGCTCCTTCAATAATTCCAGGGATATCAGCAATCACAAAACTTTTAAAATCACGATACTCTACGATGCCTAAATTGGGTTTTAGCGTTGTAAAAGCATAATCGGCAATTTTTGGTTTTGCAGAAGTTATCACAGATAGTAAGGTAGATTTTCCTGCATTCGGGAATCCAACTAAACCTACGTCTGCTAATAATTTTAATTCTAGTAAAAACCATCCGTCTGCACCGTCCATTCCCGGTTGAGCATATCGAGGTGTTTGGTTGGTTGATGATTTAAAGTGCCAGTTTCCTAGGCCACCTTTTCCACCTCTTAACAACACAACTTCTTCTTGATCTTTGGTGATTTCAAAAAGGATTTCATTGGTTTCAGAGTCGCGAATAATAGTCCCCAAAGGAACATTAACATATACATCATTACCATCATGTCCAGTACTTCTACTTTTACTTCCAGAACCTCCATGATCTGCTCTAAAGTGTCTTTTAAACTTTAGGTGAAATAAAGTCCACATATTTTTATCGCCACGAATGATTACATGACCACCACGGCCACCATCACCACCATCAGGTCCTCCCTTTGTGATAAACTTTTCTCTATGTAAATGCATAGACCCGCTACCACCTTTTCCAGAAGAGGCAAATACTTTAATATAATCGACAAAATTTCCTTCAGTCATGGTTTCTTGTTGTTTGGATTGAGGATAAAAGTATTTTTATGCTCAATCTAATGTTATAGTGTGTCGAAAACAGTAGACAAACGCGTTGTAATCTCTTCTATAGAGCCTACACCGTTTACACCAT
Organism: Polaribacter pacificus; assembly: GCF_038024035.1. Taxonomy (NCBI): domain Bacteria; kingdom Pseudomonadati; phylum Bacteroidota; class Flavobacteriia; order Flavobacteriales; family Flavobacteriaceae; genus Polaribacter; species Polaribacter pacificus. The sequence continues at coordinate 1,297,546 of NZ_CP150664.1, read as the reverse complement.
AATAAGTGCCTTGTTTGTCATAGTAATCTTTTAATATAGCTGTTTTTGTGTGGTACTCATTAAAGCGATTTCTAATTTTAGCTTCGTCAGTGTCATCTGTTCTTCCACTAGTTTTTCCTCTTTCTAACAAGCGCTCCACTAATAAATTTTCTGGTACTTCTAAGGCTACCATTCCATTTATTTGAGATCCTTTTTTAGCCAAAAACTCATCCAAAGCTTTTGCTTGTGATTCTGTTCTAGGAAAACCATCAAAAATAAAGCCTTTTGCATTTTCATTTTTCTCAACTTCTGCTTTTAGCATATTAATGGTTACTTCATCAGGTACTAAATCACCCTCATCCATATATTTCTTTGCTAAAAGTCCAAGTTCAGTCTTGTTCTTAATATTGTATCTAAAAACATCTCCTGTTGAGATATGAATCAAGTTGTACTTTTCTTTTAATACGTCTGCTTGAGTTCCTTTGCCTGCGCCTGGAGGGCCAAATAATACAATGTTTGTCATGTTGTGTGTTGTTAATTGGTATACGGCAGGAAGGTTTCTTCCTAAACCATCGTAATCTAGGCCATAGCCTACTATAAATTTATCTTCTATGTTTTCTCCAACATAGTCTATCTTTAATTTTTTCTGATACACTGTTGGTTTTAAAAACAAGGTAGCAATTTTTAAATTTTTTACTTTCTTGTCTTCAAATATTCGATACAGTTCTTCTAAGGTGTTTCCGGTATCAACAATGTCTTCTAAAATAACAACTGTTCTACCTTCTAAGTTTTCGTTTAATCCAACTAGTTGTTTAATGTTTTCTGTAGAAGAGGTTCCTTGGTAAGAAGCCAGCTTTACAAAAGAAATCTCACAAGGACCTTTGTAAGCTCTAACAAAATCAGCAGCTAAAATAAATGAGCCATTTAATACAGCGATAAACATTGGGTTTAGATCTTTACAGTCTTTATAAACCTCTTCTGCAAGCTTTGTAACAACAGAAGCCACAGCATTGCTAGATATAAAAGGTTTAAAATGTAAATCGTGTAACTGTATGGTTTCCATAGTGCAAAGATACGCTCTTGGGATTGAATGAAAAAACCGTTTTACAAATATTGCAAAACGGTTTTTTATAAAATTTTATAGTCTATTAGTTGTTTTTCTTTTCTTTTTTAGAAACGTCAAACATAATTGGAGTTGCGATGAATAAAGATGAGTAAGTACCTACTACTACACCAATAATCAATGCAAACATAAATCCTCTAATAGAATCCCCTCCAAATAAGAAGATTGCCATCATTACCAATAAGGTGGTTAATGAGGTGTTAATAGTTCTACCCAATGTGCTACTTAAAGCTTTGTCTACAACTTTAGTATAATCCCATTTTGTGTGGATGCCTGCAAACTCTCTAATTCTATCAAAGATAATTACCGTATCATTCAGCGAGTACCCTACAACTGTAAGGATGGCTGCAATAAACGATTCTCCGATTTCCATATCAAATGGCATAAAGTTGTATAATAAAGAGAAAAGACCCATTACAATTAGTACATCATGGAAAACTGCAGCTACAGCACCAATACTAAATGATACCTTTCTAAATCTTAATAAGATGTATAAGAATACCACTAATAATGAACCAAAGACCGCCCAAAGAGCATCTACTTTAATATCATCTGCAATGGTTGGATCTACTTTTCTATAGCTCATGATTCCACTTCCTGCTTTTTGAAAACCAGGTTTGAATTCTTCATAGCTAGTAGTTCCTAAATATGATTTTAATCCTTGGTATAAAGCGCTTTGAACTTCTTCATCAACTGAGTTTCCTTCAGCGTCAATTTTAAAAGCTGTGGTTATTTTTAACTGGTTGCTAGCACCGTAAGTTTTTACCTCAGGAGCGGTACCAAAAACGTCTTTTAAATTAGAAGATATTTCAGAAGAATTCATTGGTTGATCAAAACGAACAACATAAGAACGACCTCCTTTAAAATCTACTCCTTGCTTTAAACCTAAAGTAGCCATAGAGATGATTCCTCCAAGAATAATTGCACCTGAAATAAAATAAGCAATTTTACGCTTTCTTAAGAACTCAACATTTAAGTTTTGGAACCAGTTTTTAGAAATGGCTGTATTGAAAGTCATCTTGCTGTTCTTGTTTACAGAACCGTCAATTAACATACGTGTAATAAACACTGCTGTAAATAAAGAGGTAGCAATACCAATCATTAAGGTTAAAGCAAATCCTTTGATAGGTCCTGCGCCAAATACATATAAGATAATACCTGTAAGTAAGGTTGTAATGTTTGCATCAATAATTGCAGACAAGGCACCTTTTACACTAAATCCATCTTCTACAGCAAGTTTTAATCCTTTTCCAGAACTTAATCCTTCTTTGATTCTCTCAAAGATAATTACGTTTGCATCTACAGACATACCAATGGTTAAGATAATCCCTGCGATACCTGGTAAGGTTAGTACTGCACTAAATGATGCTAATATTCCAAAGATAAATAGAATGTTTACGGCCAAGGCTACATTTGCAAAAGCACCTGCTTTTCCGTAATAAAACATCATCCATAATAAAACCAATCCGATAGCCAATCCAAAAGAGTTAAAGCTACTGTCGATTGATTCTTGTCCTAATGATGGCCCTACTACTGCAGAGTCAATCATTTTTGCTGCTGCTGGAAGTTTACCCGCTTTTAATACTGTTGCAATATCTTGCGCTTCTTTTACGGTCATTGTTCCACCAGAAATAGAAGTTCTTCCTCCAACAATTGGTCCTGGTACAGAAGGGGCTGTATATACATAATCATCTAACACTACAGCAACAAATTTCCCAGTGTTATCTCCAGTTAATTTTTCCCACAATTTAGACCCTACACTGTTCATGCTCATGCTCACTTCTGGTTTGTTTCCTAATTGGTCAAAAACCTGTGAAGCATCAACAATAACATCACCTTCTATAGGAGCAACATCATTTCTGTTTGATTTGATAGCGTATAAGCCAATAATATCTGCAGATCCATCTGCATTTGGAACTGATTTATAATCCCATAAAAATTTAACGTATTTTAAATCGCTAGGTAATAATGCTCTTACTTCTTTCATTGCTAAAAGTTTGTTTACCATTGCGGTATCAGAAACTTTAGCATTTGCAACCAATGAACTAATTTGCTCTTGACTTTGTGCAACATTTGGAAACAAGTAGGTAAACAATGATTTCTCATTAGCAGTACTCGTAGAGTCTTCTCCTTTTAATAAGTCATCAATATCGTCTTTTTTAACCTCATCTTTTTTAGTTGATGGGTTTTCTGATTTTAAAATCTCAGTCGCTTTTTGATTGGCAGCAAAGAAGAAAGACTGTACTTCTGCGTTAGTGTACACTTCCCAGAATTGTAATTTTGCTGTGCTCTGTAGTAATTTGGTAACACGAACAATGTCTTTTGCTCCAGGTAATTCAATAGAGATTCTTCCAGAATTTCCTATACGTTGGATGCTTGGTTGTGTAACACCAAATTTGTCAATTCTACTACGTAAAACCTCAAAGGCAGTATCTATAGAACTGTCAATTTCTTCTTGAATGATTGGCTTAACCTCTGCGTTTGTTTTATTAAAGTCGATTTTGTCACGCAATGATTTGTTACCAAAGATGGTAGGATCACTTAATTTTACTGTACCGTTACTTAATTTTTCAAATTCTGCGAAAAATAAGTTTAAGTAAGTATCTGTACTGCTCTTTTGTGCAGCGTCAGCAGCTAATAAAGCTTGATTAAATACAGCGTTTTTAGAATTGTCAGACAAACCAATTAAGATATCTTTTACAGATACTTGTAAAACGGCATTGATTCCTCCTTTTAAATCAAGACCAAGATTCATTTCTTTGTCTTTAATATCATTATAACTAAACTCCGAAAAGCCTAAGTTTATGATATTCATATTCCCAACGCTATCTAAATATTTTTGTTCAAAATTAGCTAGTTCTTTACCACTACCATCGGTTGCTTTGGCTTCTGCGTATACTTTTGCAGCATCTTCAACATTGCCTGCGAAATAGGTAAATGATAATTGGTATAAACTTACTAATCCAAAAAGGATAGCAAATAATCTGATTAGTCCTTTGTTTTGCATCTTCTCTTAAATTTTAATCGACTTCTTTGTAAAAACGTGCAAATATAGTATTTCATACATGAGTAAGCAATTGTTTTATCATATTTTGTAACATAAGTATTTTGTTTTTCAAAGCATTAGTTTTTTTGACCTGCTCAAACTGTTTAAAATTCTTATATTTACTCGGTTTTTTTAGGCCAATTGAATTAAAAATAAACTTAATATTAACTATATGTCTCATAAATCAGATATTGAAATTGCACAGGCAAAAACATTAACCCATATTAAAAACATTGCAAATGGCTTAGGTATTGATGAAGATCGTATCGAAATGTATGGCAAATACAAGGCAAAACTTCCTTTAGATCTTATAGATGAAGATAAAATTGCTCAAAACAATCTTGTTTTGGTTACAGCCCTAACTCCAACGCCTGCAGGAGAAGGTAAAACAACCGTTTCTATTGGTTTAACAGAAGGACTTAATAAAATAGGTAAGCAAGCTACTGTGGTTTTAAGAGAGCCATCTTTAGGTCCTGTTTTTGGAATCAAAGGAGGAGCAGCAGGAGGTGGATATTCTCAGGTGGTACCTATGGAAGATATCAATTTGCATTTTACGGGAGATTTTAACGCAATTGAAAAAGCAAACAATTTATTATCAGCACTTATTGATAACAATATTCAAAGCAAGGTCAATAATTTAAATATTGATCCAAGAACTATCTTGTGGAAACGCGTGATTGATATGAATGATCGAGCACTGCGTGATATTACTATTGGTTTAGGAGGAACAGCTAATGGAGTGCCAAGACAAGATGGTTTTAATATCACACCAGCTTCTGAGGTGATGGCTATTTTGTGTATGGCCACAAATTTTGAAAACTTAAAACAGCGTTTGGGCGATATTTTTATCGGCTTTACCTATGATAATAAACCTGTTTTTGCTCGAGATTTAAAAGCAGAGAACGCGATGGCCATTTTATTAAAGGATGCCATTAAGCCAAACTTGGTTCAAACTCTTGAAGAAAACCCTGCAATTATTCACGGAGGTCCTTTTGCAAATATTGCCCAAGGAACCAATACAATTTTAGCTACTAAGATGGGCTTGTCGCTTTCTAATTATGTGGTTACTGAGGCGGGATTTGGAGCAGATTTAGGAGCTGAGAAATTTTTAAATATCAAATCTGCCTATGCTGGATTAAATCCAAAATGTGTGGTGTTGGTAGCTACTATTAGAGCCCTGAGACATCATGGAGGAGCCAAATCTGAAGAGTACAACACACCGAGTTTAGAGCGTGTAAAAGTTGGTTTTAAAAACTTAGAAAAGCATATAGAGAATATTAGAAAGTTTAATATTGAGCCAGTGGTTGCCATCAACTCATTTGTTTCTGATTCAAAAGAAGAAGTAGACTATATTATAAGCACTTGTGCTGCCTTAGGTGTACATGCGGTATTGTCTGAAGGATGGGCCAAAGGAGGAGAAGGGACTAAAGAGTTGGCTGCAGCTGTTGTTGATGTTGTAGAAAACAAAGCGACTCAGTTTAAACCTTTGTATGATTGGAAAAGTCCAGTGAAAGATAAAATTGCGACCATCGCTAAAGAAATATATGGTGCTGATGATGTGATTTATGATAAAAAAGCAGCATTAAACTTAAGAAGGATTGATAGACTTGGATTTAATGATTTTGCGATTTGTATGGCCAAAACACAAAAATCTTTTTCTGATGATGAAAAATTAATTGGAAGACCAGAAGGTTTTGTGGTTACGGTTCGTGAAATAGAGATTGCAGCAGGAGCACAGTTTATCATTCCAATCTTAGGAAAAATGATGCGTATGCCAGGTTTGCCAACAGTGCCAGCTTCTGAAAATATGCATATAGACAATGATGGTGTTATTTCTGGGTTGTCATAGTTTTAGAGAAAAGAGAAAAGAGAAAGCAAAAAAAATCCAGCCATTTGGCTGGATTTTTTATTTACTATACATTCTAAAAGAATTTTACAATTCTAATAAAGCATTGGTTGCTTTAACGCCTTTTGCAGATTCTTGCATTTGCGCTTTTTCTGCATCGCTTAATTTAATTTCAACGATTTTTTCTATACCGTTTTTCCCTAATACTACAGGAACTCCGATACATAAATCATTTAATCCATACTCTCCTTCTAAAAGGGTAGAACATGGGAATATTTTTTGTTGGTCACAGGCAATAGCTTGTACCAATCCACTGACAGCAGCACCAGGTGCATACCAAGCAGAAGTACCAAGTAAACCAGTTAAGGTTGCTCCACCAACTTTGGTGTCTTCTAATACTTGTTGCAATCTTTCTTCAGAAATAAATTCTGAAACAGGAACTGAGTTTCTTGTGGCCAAACGTGTTAACGGAACCATTCCTTTGTCAGAGTGTCCACCGATCACCATACCATCAACATCAGAAATAGGCGCGCCTAAAGCTTCTGCCAAACGGTATTTAAAACGTGCAGAGTCTAAAGCTCCACCCATTCCAATAATTCTGTTTTTAGGCAATCCAGTTGTTTTATGAACTAAATAGGTCATGGTATCCATTGGGTTAGAAACCACAATAATAATGGTATTAGGAGAGTGATCAATAAGGCTCGAAGAAACCATCTTTACAATTCCTGCATTGATGCCTATTAATTCTTCACGAGTCATTCCTGGTTTTCTTGGAATCCCAGAAGTGATTACACAAATATCAGAATTGGCTGTTTTTGAATAATCGTTTGTACTTCCTGTAATTTTAGTGTCAAATCCGTTTAATGAAGCGGTTTGCATTAAATCCATTGCTTTACCTTCTGCAAAGCCTTCCTTGATGTCTAAAATAACGACTTCTGAAGCGAAATTTTTAATAGCAATGTACTCTGCACAACTTGCGCCAACTGCTCCAGCACCTACAACTGTTACTTTCATTTTTTTATGATTTTAATTTTTTGCTAATTTACAACATTTAATAAAATCTTAAAGCAGATTCCGTTTAAAAGATTGAGTTGTAAGTTGGTAATTGGATAAGAAACTGATAGTGAAAAACATAATAAAACTAAAGCCCCGTATTTTTACGGGTTGTATTTTCGTTTTTTTTGTTACTTTTGATGAAGTTTAACAAATTTTTATGATGAAAAAAAAGATAACACTATTGCTTTTTGCTTTTTGGACCACGGTTTCATTTGGGCAAATAGATCTAGGGACTATCCTAGAAGGAGGGACCAATGACGCCAATGCGTATTTAAAAGGATATTTGAGTCCAATAACAACCGGTTTTGGGCATGGTATTAATGGAGGTTGGTACTCTACAGCCAAAGCTCATAAATTTTTAGGCTTTGATATCAAGGTGATTGCTACTGGGGCCATTGTGCCAAAAGAAGGAGAGAGTTTTACCTTTAGAAATGCAGATTTTACCAATATTAAAATAGATGATACAAATTTATCGTCAGTAGAGATACCTACCATTTTGGGTTCTCAAAAATTAGCAGATCGTCCGTTGTTAGAATTTAGCAATGGCGGTAATAGTATTTCTATTTCATCTTTACCTGGTTCTGGGCTTAAAGAAGAGATTGGACAGAATATTGTGCCTTCTGCCATGGTGCAGTTGGGTGTTGGTTTGTGGAAGAATACAGATGTTAAAATTCGATTTGTTCCAGAACAAAAACAACCTGAATTTGAGTTTTCTACTTTTGGAATAGGAGTGATGCATGATATCAAACAATGGATCCCTTTTGTAAAAAGATTGCCATTTGATGTATCTGTACTTGCCGCTTGGAACGATGTAAAATCAAAGTTTTATATGGATCATAAGAACAATCCATCACAAGCCTTAGAAATGAATACCAAAACAACCATGTTTCAATTGGTGGCATCCAAGAAATTTTTATTCTTAACTGTTTTTGGAGGTGTAGGTACATCTTCTTATACATCTGATGTTAATGTATTAGGGACGTTTAAAACTAAAAATACTGGTCAAACCTATACAGATCCAGTAGCGTTAAATTATAGCGGTAGTGGTTTTAGAGGAAACTTAGGCTTGAATGTAAAATTATTATTCTTAAACATCAGTGCAGATTACGCTATACAAGAATACAATACGTTTACGGCAACCGTAGGATTCACTTTTAGGTAATAGTTCGTTAAAAAAATAAAAAATAAAAAAAATGAAAACAAAAATAAATTTAAAAAAAGGAATACTACTATTTACGATAGTAAGTATGTTAATTGGTTGTGGTATTACAGCAATACCGTTGGTGGTAAATAAAGATGTTTCTTTGGGGGTAATAACTGTAAATGGTTTACAAAATGAATATATTTATTTTCAGGTAGTAGATTTAGATCTAACAGATTTTTTAGATGAAGATGAGTTAAATGATGTTGAATCAGCTGTTTTTAAGGCGGTTGAAGTAACTCTAAGTGCAGATTATAAAAATATCGTAACACAAAGCGAAGATCTTGAAGGTTATTTAGGTTTTTATGTTATAACTGAAGGTGTTCCATTTGATATTGATAATTTCAGAAAACACACAGAAGTTGCTGTAAGCCAGTCAGGTAATGTGTTTGTAAAGCAAACCCCTAATAAGCTTCCATTTTTAGATGGGAGTTTTAATATTAAGGATGCTATAAAAGATAAGAAAGTAAAAGTAGGAATTGCTCTTGGAGGAGGGAATAATTATTTCTCAACGGAAAAGCTAAACGACAATAGCTTTAGTTTTAGTGTAAAAGTAGAAACAGAAGTTGAAGTAGAATTATAAAAAAATAGTATTATTAGATATAAAAAAAAGCGTAGAATTATTCTACGCTTTTTTTGTTGTTTTTACTTTTTTAGTTATGCATCTATATTCGCATACTTAGCGTTCTTTTCAATAAACTCTCTACGAGGTGGTACTTCATCTCCCATTAGCATAGAGAAGACTCTGTCTGCCTCTGTAAGACTGTCTATAGTTACCTGTCTTAAGGTTCTAAATTCTGGGTTCATGGTGGTGTCCCAAAGCTGTTCTGCATTCATCTCTCCCAAACCTTTGTAACGTTGAATAGAAACATTACCTCCTAGTTTTTGAGCAATCAGATCACGTTGGTTGTCATCCCAGGCATATTCTTTCTTTTGTCCTTTTTTAACAAGGTATAATGGAGGCGTGGCAATATAGATATAGCCTTGCTCAATCATTTCTCTCATATATCTAAAGAAGAACGTTAAAATTAGAGTAGCAATATGCGATCCATCTACATCGGCATCACACATAATCACTACTTTGTGATAACGAACTTTGGTTAGGTTTAATGCTCTTGGATCTTCTTCTGTACCAATAGAAACACCTAAGGCTGTAAACATGTTTTTGATCTCTTCGTTTTCAAAAACTTTGTGCTGCATGGCTTTTTCTACGTTCAAGATTTTTCCACGCAGTGGTAAAATGGCTTGAAAATTACGATCTCTACCTTGCTTAGCAGTACCTCCTGCAGAATCTCCCTCAACTAAGAATATTTCACATTGTGATGGATCTGTTTCTGAACAGTCAGATAATTTTCCGGGCAAACCACCAATACTCATCACTGTTTTACGCTGAACCATTTCTCTGGCCTTACGAGCTGCATGACGTGCTTGGGCTGCTAGGATTACTTTTTGAACGATAATTTTAGCATCGTTTGGGTTTTCTTCTAGATAGTCAGTTAGCATTTCAGAAACTGCCTGCGATACTGCAGCTGTAACTTCTCTGTTTCCTAGTTTTGTTTTGGTTTGTCCTTCAAATTGAGGCTCTGCAACCTTTACAGATATAATCGCTGTTAGTCCCTCTCTAAAATCATCTCCTGCGATTTCAAATTTCAAGTTTTTTAATAGTCCAGATTCATCTGCATACTTTTTTAAAGTAGCGGTTAAACCTCTTCTAAAACCAGATAAATGAGTACCTCCTTCATGCGTGTTGATATTGTTAACATACGAGTGAAGATTTTCTGAGTATGAAGTATTGTATACCATTGCAACCTCAACAGGAACTCCATTTTTTTCACCTTCGATAGAAATTACATCTCCAATTAGTTGCTCTCTGGTACTGTCTAAATATTTAATAAATTCTGGTAGTCCTTCATCACTGTGAAAAGTTTCTGTAACAAAATTACCTTCATCATCTTTGCTTCTTTTATCGGTAAGGGTAATGGTAATCCCTTTGTTTAAGAATGCCAATTCACGCATTCTCGTCGCTAAGGTTTCGTAGTTGTATTCAGTAGTCTGAGTAAAGATTGATCTGTCTGGTAAAAAAGTAACGATGGTACCAGTAAAGTCAGTTTCTCCTATGGTTTTAACAGGGTATAAAGCTTTTCCTTTTTCGTACTCTTGTTGCCATACTTTTCCATCCTTATGAACGGTAGCAGTTAAGTGATCAGAAAGTGCATTCACACAAGAAACACCAACACCGTGTAATCCTCCAGAAACCTTATAAGAGTCTTTGTCAAATTTACCACCAGCACCAATTTTTGTCATTACCACTTGCAAAGCAGATACGCCTTCTTTTTTGTGGATTCCTACTGGGATCCCACGTCCGTTATCTCTGGTTGTAACAGAGTTATCTTCGTTAATGGTCACCTCTATGGTATCACAATGGCCACCCATTGCCTCATCAATAGAGTTGTCTACCACCTCATATACTAAATGGTGTAAACCTCTGATTCCGATATCTCCAATATACATCGATGGACGCATTCTAACATGTTCCATCCCTTCTAGGGCCTGGATACTGTCAGCAGAATAATCGTGTTTTTTTTCTTCGCTCATGTTTTAAGTTTATAAATTAAGTCAACTCTTATAAAAGAACAAAACAGGCATGCTGTTTGTTTATAGGATGACGATTTTTTCTATAGATATAGCTTGACTTCTAACAGCCAAAATCTCAACTCAAATTTAAGCTTTTTTAAGCACAATTCAAGCCCGCTAATTGATTTTTCTTTAAATTTATCAACATTTGTTAAAATCAAGAAAGTGTCTTAGAGTGGCTAAAAACGGCTTTAAAATACGTATTTAAAATCAAGTAGCGACTTTGTAAGTAGAAAAATGAGAACGTGCGTCTATGCCTAAATTTGAAGCTTTAAAAAATGTAAAAATCAATTAATAACAATCAGATTTTAGCTGATTACTGTAGTCGCTAATCGGTTTTTTGTTATACTGACGAGAGAGATTGTCTAGTGCTTTCATAACGCCTTTTTGCATGTTTAGAGAGCCACAGATCATAATGGTACCACGATCTCTTAAAACAGCCGCAATATAGGCCTCATCCCTAAGAATTAAATCTTGCACATAGCAGCTGTCATCAGCTTTAGATTGAGCTAAGTGCAACTGGCTTAGCTTTTTGTTGTCTAAGGCTTCTTGTAGCTGTTCTTTATAAATGTCTATAGAGTTTGCGTGGCGTAAACCCAAGTAAAGATGCGTAGGGTTTTGCCGAACATTTTGATGTAACATCCCAAGAAAAGGAGCCACTCCAGTTCCATTGGCTATTAGGATAACTGCTGAAGATTTTTTTGGAAAATAAAAAGAATAGTTTTTAATAATTCGAGCTTTTATGGTACTGCCTACACTGAGTTTGTGTAGGTAACTTGAGCCAAGCCCTTTGGGATGTAGTTTAATACTAAGTTGTAAGTTATCGTCTATTTTACCGATAGAGTACAAGCGCTCACGCTCATCATTTGCAGGGTAAATTGCCAAAAGATCTCCAGATTTTATTTTTTGTTTGCTGTTGGGTTGTAATTTGATTAAAAAGGTTTGATCAGGGTTCTCTTCGATTCCTTTCGTTTCTACAACCGTATAGCTGTGTGTTTTTAGAGGTTTTGTGACAAGGTTAGTTTTAGAAACGCTTAGTGGTAAATCATTGCAGGCAGCCCATTCATCTAACCATTGATGAAAGGTTTCAAAGGATTTGTCATTTATTTTTACCAGCGCCGTCTGGCGATTAAAACCTGGTTTTTTGTTTAGCACTGCATCCACAACACTTGCAAATTCACAAAAGTTAGGGTAGGACATAGATCCAAAACCAACTACAGAAAATTCGATAGGATTTACTTGGTCAATGGTCTCTAGTTTTTGTAAAAAATTAGACGCGTTAGCAGGCGGTTCTCCAACTCCGTAAGTTGCGGTGATCACGATGAGTTTTTTTGCTTTTTTATAGCTTGTGTATCTATTTAAATCCGTGATATAACTCTTTTGCTTGTTTGCCAACAATTGCTCGTGAAATGCAGCGGCGTATTTTTTTGTTGATCCGTTTTCTGAACCCACCAAAACAACAATTTCTGCCTGGTCTTTTTTCCAAGGATTCTTAAATTTTGACGCGCGTCTTTCTAGCGTCATTTTAAATCCAGAGTAGATAAAAAACAAAATATTAATACAGGCAATTAGCAGTACTATAGACCAAGTAATGCTTCCAGAGCCGGTGTGTAAATTGATGCTTGCAACCGAAACTAAATGAATCAAAGGATAATCCTTTTGGCTATGAATGGCTCCAGTATACTGATTGATTAAGTATTCTTTGTCTTTTAACTTTAGGGTGTAATAATCTTCTACGTCATCAGAAAAAGGAAATTCAATGCTTCTAACATCTGAAAGTTGCGTCTTTTTAAAGAGTTCAAAATCACTGCTGTTTATTCTAGTATCGCCTTTTGTAGTTGTTTCTATGGGCTGATGCTTTACTGTATCTGAAGGAAGTAAATCAAAACGCAAAAATGATAGGTAAACTCCGGTAATGGTAATAATAATGATCGGAATCAAAAAGAGCCTACCGAGCACGATATGGTAGTATTGAGCAAAGTTCTCTTTGATGATTTTTGAGAAAAATCGTTTAAAAGTACTTTGTCTTTTAATTATTAATATCGATCCAGAAACTGCAATCAAGAACAATAAAAAAGAACACAGGCCAACAAAAAAACGTCCTGTGCTTTTTAAAAAGAGTGATCTGTGTAAGGTGGTTGTAAATTGAAATAGTTTTGATTTCTCAATTTTGTTTCCTAAGAAATCACCTGTTTTAGGGTCGATGTATCCTTGAATCATTTCTCCCTCCAAATCAATGGCGTCAATCAACACAAAGCCATTTGCATCAATAGTTAGATCAATAACCTCATCATAATTTTCAGCTATCATTAGCATGGTTTCTGCTACCGTTATAGTTTCAAAACTTTCTGCTTTGTAGGGCTTTACTTGCTCTGAGATGGGCTCAAAGGCAAGTATGATTCCGGTAATGCTTGCTAGCAAAATGAACAAAAAAGAAGATACAGCCAGACTTAGGTGACTGTATCTCCAAATTGACATGGTCATGGGATACTTTTTATTTCTTGTTAGGGATCATTCGGATATAACGGATATAGCCTTTTCCTTCGTGCTTCTTTTTAATATTTTCTGTGGTCAAAAGAAACTCGACATCTTTTTGATAGTATTCTTTATCTTCTACAGCAGATTCAAATCGAATACTGTAACCTGCATTGATTTTTGAGTCGTCTATCTCTATCATGTGGATAGCGCGTTCTCCACCACCAACAGTAGCGCCACTAATCGCATCAATATCGCTGTCTTTTTTACCTAAAAAATGCCACCATTCTTCTAAATCATGATACCACTCTTCATCATCTCCTTGTACAAAAAGTGTTTTTTCGTAAGCGCCCTTTGGGTTGATAAGGCTAATGGCAACATAGGCGCCTTGTCCAGAATAATTAACCAACTGAACCATACATTTATATTTTGTACTGTCTGTTGGTTGCGTAAAAGACAGTAGGCAAATGCATGCAAGGCATACTAAAAATGTTCTTTTTAAATTCATGTCTATTGTTATTTTAAGAAATTAAGAGCTGTATTATTTTTTTTCAAAATCTCATTTTCAGAAGCAAAATCATAGGCAGTTTCTTCAAAGCTGGTTGTAATCTGCTTATTAGCGCCTTCTTGTAATAAATACTTTAAAATCTTAGTGTCTTTTGCTTTCATTGCAGCAATGTGCAATACTGTTAATCCATCATCGTTTGTAGCATTGATGTCTATTTGGTAAGGCTTTAAAAGTTTTAACAAGGCAATGTCTGATTTTTCTATTGCGATATGGTACAGACTGTTGTTTTTTGCCTGAACTTGGTTAAATTTTAGCCCTTGTTTTTTTAAGATGTCCGCTTTTTGACTAAATTCTTCTGGTTTGTTTCTGTTATAAGAATGCACCAGATTATATACTAAGCTATTGCCTTTTTTGTCTTTGATACTAGCATCTGCCTTATTACTCAACAGATAGTTGATCACAGCAGGAGAATTGCTTCTAACAGCTTTAGAAAGTGCTGTTTCTCCATCTTTATTTTGTAAATTGATGTCTTTTACACGAGGCATTAAATAACTAATAATCGAAAGGTTATTTCTGCTTGCCGCATTCATAAAAGGCGTGTTTCCTTCTTTGTCTTGTTGGTTAATACTAACCCCTTTTTCTAGAAAATAAGCAATCAATTTCTTATCATTTGAGCGAGAAGCAATAGCATGTAAAGGATTAACTCCTTCTGTGGTTGTTATATTTGGTTTGATCCCTAACTTTTCTAAAAATTGAAACAATTCCAATCCATTAGTGCCATTTCTAACACCTTGACTTGCAAAAATCATTGCGTTTCCATTCTTTTTGTTTCGGCTATTGTAATCGACACCTTTGGCAATTAATTTTTTAAGCATCTCAATATTACCAGTTCTTGCCGTATAATTAAAAGCACCATTTCCATCGGTATCGGTATCAGATAGGCTTAGTCCTTTTGATTCAAAATAAGAAACCAAGCTAAAGTCTTTAAGTTTTGGTATAAGCACCAACAACGGGCTTGCACCACTTTTGTTCTTTTCATTGGCAATGACAAAACCATGTTCTGATAATAAATCATACACTTTGGTGTCTAGTTGTCCTGCTGCGGCAGCAAACATTAATACAGAGCTTCCTTTATCATCTAAGATGTCTGTTTTTGCCCCATTGGCTAAAAGGTATTTCATTAAAGGCAAGTTTCCTCTAGAAGCTGCCCAAAATAAATAGGTTCTCCCGTCATGGGTAAGCTTATTAATTGGATTTCCTTTTTTAGCAAGTAGGTACTTTAAGGTCTTTAAATCTGCATTTGCAAAAATGGCACTGGTTACTGGATCAAATCCAGAACTGGTTAATTCTGTAGGGTCATTCCCTTCTGCAATTTTCTGCTCAATACTTGCTATACTTGGTTTAGAGGCCCAAAAATTTCTGTCCTGAAAGATGTTGCTCTTTCCTTGTGCTTGCGCTGCTGTGGTTAAAACAAGCATAAGAAGTATCAAAATGACGTTTTTCATTGTTGTGTTTTATTAGATTCGGGCACAAAAGTAATGTAGAATGAATCTAAATAAAAATAATATCTCAACTTTTTTTAAAAAAAATTACACAACAAGAAAAACATTCAAATTTTGATATGGGTTTTATTTAATAAGCAGCATCGTGAACGGTTTTTATGGCACGACCTGAGGGCTCATTTTGGTTTTTAAAACTTTCATCCCAAGCCAAAGCAGTTCTAGTACTACAAGCTATACTTGGTTCTTGAGGTACAGATTTCGCTGCTGTATCACTCGGAAAATGCTCACTAAAAATACTTCGGTAGTAGTACTCTTCTTTGGTGCTTGGTGTTTGGTATGGAAACTTAAAACTGGCATTGGCAAGTTGCTCATCACTGATGAGTGTAGCGACCATCTCTTTTAAACTATCGATCCAGCTATAACCAACTCCGTCAGAAAATTGCTCTTTTTGTCTCCAAACCACACTAGAAGGTAGCAGGTCTTCAAAAGCTTTTCTCAGTACCCATTTTTCCATACGTTCTTTGCCAATCATTTTATCCTGAGGGTTAATTCGCATAGCAACATCCATAAACTCTTTGTCTAAAAATGGAACTCTTCCTTCTATACCCCAAGCAGCTAAACTTTTATTTGCTCTAAGACAATCGTACATGTGAAGCTTGTCTAATTTTTGAACGGTTTCTTTGTGAAACTCTTCGGCATTGGGCGCTTTGTGGAAATACAAATAGCCTCCAAAGAGTTCATCTGCTCCTTCTCCAGATAAAACCATTTTTACCCCCATAGATTTGATCACTCGAGCCATTAAATACATGGGTGTTGCAGCTCTGATGGTGGTAATGTCATAGGTTTCTAAATGATAGATTACATCTTTTATGGCATCCAGACCTTCTTGGATGGTAAACTTTATTTCATGATGTATTGTTTTAATATGGTCTGCAACTTTTTGAGCTGCAATTAAATCAGGTGATCCTTCTAAGCCTACAGCAAATGAGTGCAGTTGTGGCCACCATGCTTTTTGAGTGTCATCTGATTCAATTCTTTTTTCTGAAAATTGTTTTGCAAGGGCAGAGGTTATCGAAGAGTCAAGACCCCCAGAAAGCAATACACCATAAGGAACATCACTCATTAATTGTCTGTGAACAGCCGCTTCTAAAGCGGTTCTAATTTGGTCAATAGCGCTTTGGTTTTCTTTGACAGCTTCATAGTCCATCCAGTCTCTTTGATACCATTTTTTAATGATGCCATCAACACTTGATAAGTAGTGACCTGGAGGAAACAGTTCAATTTTTTTACAGACCCCTTCTAAGGCTTTTAGCTCAGAAGCAACATAAAAAGTACCGTTTTCATCCCAACCCATATAAAGTGGTATAATTCCCATATGATCTCTGGCAATAAAATAACTGTCATTTTCTACATCGTAGAGCGCAAAACCAAAAATACCGTTAAGCTCATCTAAGAAATCAGTGCCTTTCTCTTTGTAGAGTGCTAAAATAACTTCGCAGTCTGATTGAGTTTCAAAAGCGTAACGCTCTTTAAGCTGTTCTTTTAGTTGACGATGATTGTAGATTTCACCATTGGCAGCCAAGACCAGTTTTTTGTCTTTGCTCAAAATGGGTTGTTTTCCAGAGGCTGGATCTACGATTGCTAATCTTTCATGAGCTAAAATAGCTTTCTCATCACTGTAAATACCACTCCAATCCGGACCTCGATGTCTAATGGTTTTAGCCATTTCTAACAGCTGAGGTCTTAAAAGTGTTGATTCTTGTTTTAAATCAAAGGCGCATACGATTCCACACATTGTTTTATAAATTTTAATATTAATGTTGTAATTGATATGCAAATCAAGAGTAAATGATTGATTTTGACAATTAGTTATTGTGTATTGATTAATTATTTTAACTAAAAAATCAGTATTTGATTGTATTAGTAATTAAAAGCTCTTTATTTTACAGCTTTATTTACAAATAGTAAGTTTGTAAAAAAAAGAAAGACTAAAAATTTGCTTTTATAAAAATGTATCTTACATTTGTCCCTCAATGATGAAACAACAAAATATTTGGTGGTGGAACTCTCTTAAACAAAATAAGTGAGCAAGATCCCTATATCTATAATTTATATAAAAAAGGCTTATCTCACGATAAGCCTTTTTTGTGTTTAAAACTCAGTAAACTAGAACCAATGAAGCAGTTTAAAACGCTTAGTAAGCAACAAATATCTGATACATTAACGCCCGTGGGCTTGTATTTGCGTTTTCGAGATCGTTATGCAAATACACTACTCTTAGAGAGTTCTGATTATCATAGCAAAGAAGAGAGCTATTCTTTTATTTGTATAGAGCCCTTAACTGGAATGAAGGTAGAGAACAATACTTTTACCACATTTTATAAAGGTGTTGTAGAAAAAGAAACTCCTATAGACAATAACTTTTATGAACTTTTTGACGCCTTTAGTCAGACCATAGACTTACACTGTGAGCCTCACTTAAAATCGTTTAATGGTTTGTATGGCTACACCACTTATGATTCGGTGCAGTATTTTGAAAACATTGAGATACATGCCAAAGACGCGCCTTCAAAGATTCCGTTAATGCAGTATAGTTTTTATCGTTATATCATTGCTATAAATCATTTTAACGATGAAATGACCCTGATAGAAAACTTAGAAAAAGGAGAGGCATCACAAATGTCAGAGATTCAAGCCATCATAGATGCTCAGGTCTTTAATACCCAGAAATTTGAGATTGTTGGTTCTGAAACGTCCAATTGTACGGATGCTGATTTTAAAGAATACGTTCAAAAAGCCAAAGCGCATTGCAAACGAGGTGATGTATTTCAATTGGTATTGTCTCGTCAATTTCAACAAACCTTTAAGGGAGATGAGTTTAATGTGTATCGTGCATTGCGATCTATTAACCCTTCACCTTATCTGTTTTACTTTGATTATGGTTCTTTTAAATTGATGGGCTCATCGCCAGAGGCCCAAATAAAAATTAATGGAGGAAAGGCCATCATCAATCCAATTGCTGGAACTTTTAGAAGAACAGGTGATATGGCAAAAGACATTCAGTTGGGCAAGAGTTTGGCAGCTGATAAAAAAGAAACCGCAGAGCATGTTATGTTGGTAGATTTGGCCAGAAATGATTTAAGCAAACACGCAGATAATGTGACTGTAGAGGTGTTTAAAGAAGTGCAGTTTTTTAGTCATGTTATTCATTTGGTTTCTACTGTACAGGGTAGTATTAAGGGCAATCCAATAGAAATCGTTGGTGATACTTTTCCGGCAGGAACCTTAAGTGGAGCACCTAAATACAAAGCCATGGAACTCATAGATAAATACGAGAATCAATCACGTGGATTTTACGGAGGTGCTGTTGGGATTATCGGCTTGGATGGCTCGGTTAATTTGGCCATTGCCATACGCTCTTTTGTAAGTAAAAACAACGTGTTGTATTCTCAAGCTGGTGCAGGAATTGTCATTCATTCTGATGAAGAAAAAGAATTACAAGAAGTAAATAATAAATTAGCAGCATTGAAGAACGCTTTGTTGTTAGCAGAAAAAATTTAAAAAACGCAGAGAAATGAAAATACTAATTTTAGACAATTACGATTCGTTTACCTATAATTTGGTGCATATGGTAGAGACCATTACAGGAAACTATCCTTCTGTTTATAGAAATGATGAAATTTCAATAGAAGAGGTCGGTGACTTTGATTTGATTATGCTCTCTCCAGGTCCTGGTATTCCAGATGAAGCGGGTATTTTAAAAGAAGTTATAAAAACCTATGCCGGCAAAAAGCCAATATTTGGGGTATGTCTAGGGCTTCAGGCAATTACGGAGGTCTTTGGAGGACAGCTTTTTAATTTAAACGATGTATTTCATGGCGTTGCAACAGAGATGGAAGTTCTTGA
The DNA here is from genome assembly GCF_038024035.1 of Polaribacter pacificus. Lineage (NCBI taxonomy): Bacteria > Pseudomonadati > Bacteroidota > Flavobacteriia > Flavobacteriales > Flavobacteriaceae > Polaribacter > Polaribacter pacificus. The sequence continues at coordinate 1,278,270 of NZ_CP150664.1, read as the reverse complement.
TCCATCTGCAGTGATTTTTAAAGGAATTCCAGCAAAGTTTGATGCCGCAAGGTACCACTCGTGGATCGCATCCAAAGAAAATTTTCCAGAAGAATTAACCATCACCGCTATTGATGAAGACGGAGAGATCCAAGCTATTCAACACAAAGAATATATGATTAGTGCGGTACAGTTTCATCCAGAGTCCATCCTAACAGAAGTTGGAGAGCAACTAGTTAAAAACTTTATAGAAGCCGCAAGATCATGAAAGCAATATTAAATGCATTGTATCAACATCAAAAACTAACCAGAGCCCAGGCTAAGGAGATTCTAATCAATATTGCAAACGAGCAGTACAATGATGCACACCTTGCCTCATTTATGACGGTTTTTATGATGCGTCCTATTACCGTTGATGAACTATCGGGTTTTAGAGATGCGCTTAATCAGCTAGCCATACATGTTGATCTATCAGATTTTGATACCTTAGATGTTGTGGGTACGGGAGGCGATGGAAAAGACACCTTTAACATCTCTACACTTACTTCTTTTATTTTGGCAGGAACTGGTCAAAAAGTAGCCAAACACGGAAACTATTCAGTGTCTTCACAATCTGGATCTTCTGATATGTTGGCGCATTTTGGTTATGAGTTTACAAACGATGAAAGCAGTTTAAAGAGACAGTTAGAGCGCGCAAATATTTGCTTTTTACACGCACCTAAGTTTCATCCAGCGATGAAAGCAGTTGGCCCAACCAGAAAAGCCTTGGCTTTAAAAACCTTTTTTAACATGCTAGGACCCTTGGTAAATCCTTGCAATCCAAGCTATAAATTTTTAGGAACTTACAATCTAGAAGTAGCCAGATTGTATCATTATATTTTACAAGAAGAGCCAGGGCGATACAGCATCGTTCACGCCTTGGATGGCTATGATGAAATTTCTTTAACAAGCAGCTTTAAATTGTTTAGTAAAAAAGGAGAACAAGCTATCGCTCCAGAAGATTTAGGTTTGCAAAGAGTTGCACAATCTGCTATTTTTGGAGGCAATTCTGTAGCAGAAGCTGCAAGTATATTTGAAACGATTCTAGAAGGTAAAGGAACGGATGCACAAAATTCTGTGGTGCTTACCAATGCTGCCTTTGCCTTGTTAACGGTAGATCCAAATTCAAGTTTTGAAGAAGGCTATCAAATAGCAAAAGAATCGCTGATGAACGGGAAAGCAAAAGAGAGTTTAATGAAATTAGTAAATTAATACGAGTATGACCATTTTAGATAAAATAATCGCATTTAAAAAGAAAGAAGTCGCTAAGATTAAAGCAGAAGTACCTGTTAAAAAACTGGTAGAGAGCCCTGTTTTTGGACGAAGTACTTTTTCTTTAAAAAAATCATTACTAGAGGTTGGGTCTACAGGGATCATTGCCGAGTTTAAAAGACAGTCTCCATCCAAAGGAATTATCAATGACACAGCAACCATAGAAGAAGTAACCAATGGATATATTGAAGCAAATGTGGCGGCACAATCTATTTTAACAGACACTTCTTTTTTTGGAGGAACCATGGCAGATTTAATGGAAGCCAGAGTCATAAATCAATACAAGCCAATTTTGCGAAAAGATTTTATTGTGGATGGTTTTCAAATTGTGGAATCAAAAGCAATCGGTGCTGATGTTATCTTGTTAATAGCAGCCTGTCTAAGCAAAGAGCAACTAAAGAACTATGGAAAACTAGCTACAGATTTAGGGCTAGAGGTTCTGTATGAGGTTCACAATGAGGAGGACCTTGATAAAATAGAGTTGGACAATAAAATTATTGGAATCAACAATCGAAATTTAAAAACCTTCGAAGTCGATCTAGAAAATTCTATTAAACTAGCTAGTCAAATTCCTGATAGTTGTCTTAAGGTATCGGAAAGCGGAATTTCTGATCCAAGAATTATTTCGGGGCTTAAAGAATACGGTTTTCAAGGATTTTTAATTGGTGAGAATTTTATGAAGACACAAAACCCTGGTGAGGCTTGTAAAGAATTTATCAGTCAGATTCGATAAAAAGATAGTAGCAATACAAACAACTAAATACCGCTGTATCTGCGGAAGTATAGAAACTATGAAACTCAAAGTTTGCGGAATGAAATATCTAGAGAATATCCAAGAGGTTGCTAGCCTGCAACCTGATTATTTGGGTTTTATTTTCTATGAAAAAAGCAAAAGATATTTTGATGCTGCAATTCCAAAATTGCCTAAATCCATCCGCAAGGTAGGTGTATTTGTCAATGCGCAAATAGATGAGCTGCTCCATAAAATACAGCACTATAATTTGCAGGCAATCCAACTACACGGAGATGAGTCTGTTGCTTATTTACAAGAGTTAAAGCAGCAGTTAGCAGCTAAAAAGTTATCCCTAGAAATTATCAAAGTCTTTAGCGTATTAGAAACTTTTGATTTTGACCAACTAACGGCCTATGAGCCTTTGGTTGATTATTTTTTATTTGATACCAAAGGAAATGAACGCGGCGGAAACGGAGTTCAGTTTGATTGGTCTGTTCTAAACCAATACAACTCCTTAAAACCCTTTTTTTTAAGTGGAGGAATTGGACCGGCAGATACCATGGCCATTAAAAATATTATAAAAACGCAATTGCCTATCTATGCGGTTGATGTCAATAGCAAGTTTGAGTTAGCAGCGGGATTAAAAAACACAAAGCAGTTAAAAGCATTTAAAGAACAATTATGAAATCAAAATTTCAACCCAACGAGCACGGGTATTACGGACAATTTGGAGGAGCCTTTATCCCCGAGTTGCTGTACCCAAACGTTAAAGAATTGGAAGATAATTACCTAGATATCATCAACTCAGAAGAGTTTCAGTCAGCCTATAAATCCTTGCTTAAGGATTATGTAGGAAGACCGAGCCCTTTGTATTTAGCTCCGCGTTTGTCTGAAAAATACAAGGCCCATATCTATTTAAAAAGAGAAGATTTAAACCATACTGGTGCGCATAAAGTAAACAATACCATTGGTCAGATTCTGATTGCTAAAAAATTAGGAAAAACTAAAATTATTGCAGAAACAGGAGCGGGTCAACACGGTGTTGCAACGGCAACTGTTTGTGCTTTGATGAATTTAGACTGTACAATTTTTATGGGTGAGATAGACATCAAGCGTCAAGCGCCAAATGTAGCTCGTATGAAAATGCTCGGTGCAAAAGTGGTGGCAGCAACCAGTGGAAGTAAAACCCTAAAAGATGCAACCAATGAAGCAATTCGCTATTGGATTCAGCATCCAGAAACTTATTATTTAATTGGTTCTGTGGTTGGGCCTCATCCTTATCCAGATATGGTTGCTCGTTTGCAGGCGGTCATCTCAGAAGAAATGAAACTGCAATTAAAAGAGCAAACAGGATCAGAAAATCCAGATACCATTATTGCCTGTGTAGGTGGAGGGAGCAATGCTGCAGGTGCTTTTTATCATTATTTAGATGATGAAGCCGTAGAATTAATTGCCGTTGAAGCTGCGGGATTAGGTGTCAATTCTGGTCAGAGTGCTGCTACTTCACAGTTGGGAGAAGTGGGAGTTATTCATGGTTCTAAGACCATTTTAATGCAAAATGAATACGGACAAATTGTAGAGCCTTATTCTATTTCTGCAGGATTGGATTACCCAGGAGTTGGTCCTTTACATGCGTATTTGCACGAAACTAAAAGAGCTCAGTTTCTCAATGCTACCGATGAGGAAGCAATGCTTGCTGCGCTTGAGTTGACCAAACTAGAAGGGATTATTCCAGCACTAGAATCGGCTCATGCCTTAGCTGTTTTGCCCAAGTTAAACTTGCGTCCAGATCAGGTGGTCGTGGTTAATTTATCAGGAAGGGGAGACAAAGATTTAGAAGCCTATATTAATTACTTAGATAAAGATTAGTTTTTCAAGATTAAATCCATCTATAAAGTTTAGACAACAACACATGAATTCAATACAGCAGATATTTCAAAATAAGAAGTCCAAAGTACTATCGATATTTTTTACCGCAGGTTTTCCAAAATTAGAGGATACCAAGACCATTATTAAAGAATTGCATCAGGCAAAAGTTGATTTTGTTGAAGTGGGATTGCCTTATTCGGATCCACTTGCAGACGGTCCAACCATTCAGCACAGCAGTCAGATAGCCTTGCAAAATGGAATGAATTTAGATTTGGTATTTGAGCAGCTAAAAGAAATCAAAGACAGCCATAATATGCCCTTGGTATTAATGGGCTACCTCAATCAATTATTAACCTATGGTGAGGATAAATTTTGCCAAGCTTGTGTAGATTGTGGCATTGATACGGTTATCCTTCCAGATTTGCCGATGATTGAATATGAAAATCACTATCAAAAATTGTTTGAAAGCTATGGTATTAGCAATGTCTTTTTAATAACACCACATACCTCTGAAGAGCGTATTCGAAAGATTGACAGCTATACAACTGCATTTATTTATGTGGTGGCATCTGCTGCTATTACCGGAGCAAAAGGAGAAATTTCTACAGCTCAGATTGCTTATTTTGAACGTATCAAAGCCATGAAACTACAGAGCAATCTGGTTGTGGGCTTTGGGATCTCTGACCAGTCTACTTTTCAGACTGTTTGCAGCTACGCACAGGGAGCAATTATCGGATCTGCTTTTATTAAACAGTTAGAAAAAAACGGAGTTCAAGGAGTTCAGCCCTTTGTAAAAAGTATACTTGCTTAATATACCTTTAGCAAGTGTATGCTAAAAATCAAGGGAGAGCCACCAGGGATGCTATTTGTTGATGCATTTCCGTAGCCCAATTTAGAAGGGATTAATAAATAGCCTTCTGTGTCTTCGTTAAAATAGGTCAAGCCTTCTCTCCATCCTGCGATGACATTTTGCAGGTTAAAGGTGGCGTTTTTACCTTCGTCAAACAAGCGGTCATTTGTAAAATACCCTTTATAATTTACTGTTACAGTGCTGTTGCTTTTGGGTTTAACACCTGTTCCTTCTTTGGTAATTACATAGTACAAACCAGAGGCTGTTTTTTGCGCATTTAAATTGTGACTCTCAATATAAGCCAATAGTTCTTGGTCGTTTTCATTGTCAAAATCGCCTAAATCACTACTGCAAGACAGGCATAAAAAAACTACTAAAAGTAAATAAAAAGCTTTCATTTAAATAAAATTATAAGTGTTGCTGCGAAGATAAGAAATGACCGTTTAATTATAACCATGCCAAATCAAATACCAAGAAAAAAGCGAACAAATTTGTTCGCTTTTTCTTTTTAATAAAGTTACTCCAATATAGCTATTGGATACTGATGCTTATCAGTTTTCATAAACCTTTTGGCCATTTACATACGTGGCAAGCACTTTTGTGTCTGGAATCTTAGCGCTTTCTACCGTCATTAAATCTCTGTCTAAAATTACAAAATCTGCAAATTTACCCACTTCAATACTTCCTTTTTCATCCTCTTCAAAATTAGAATAGGCTGCCCAAATAGTCATTCCTCTAAGCGTTTCTTCTCTGGTCAGTGCATTTTCCATTTGGAAACCGTTTGCAGGATAATTGTTTAAATCTTTTCTTGCTACGGCTGCATAGAAGGTATAAAAAGGATTTACATTTTCTACTGGGAAATCAGTACCTAATGCAACTTTTCCATAGGTGTTTAGCAATTTTTTAAAAGCATAGGCCCCTTTCATTCTTTCTGCACCAATTCTATCACCAGCCCAGTACATATCACTAGTGGCATGGGTAGGTTGGATAGATGGGATTATATTGTCAAAATAATTAAAGTCATTTTCCGAAATGATTTGCGCGTGCTCAATTCTCCAACGACGATTTTTTGCATCAGTCAACACATCTTTATAGGTCTTTAAGATCCAGTAATTGGTAGAATCACCAATGGCATGTGTGTTCATTTGGTAGTCAGATTTGGCAATCTGCTTGGCAATCTGTGTATAGCGCTCAGGTGCAAAAATTAAGGCACCATAATGATTGTCTCTATCCGAATAAGGTTTCTTCATGGCAGCTCCACGAGAACCTAAAGCGCCGTCACCATATACTTTAAAAGAGCGTACGTTTAGTCTGTCTGTTTTAATAATGCCTTTGTTGGTGTAATAATCAAGGTTGTCTTGAGTGGCAGATACCATTGCGTAAATTCTCATTTCTAGATCTCCTGCTTGTTGTAAGCTGTCTATCAATTCAATTTCTAGCTTGTCCAAACCAGCGTCATCTACCGTGGTTAAACCATAGCTAAATGAAATTTTCTGAGCTGCTAGCAAACCTTCTATAGCCTCATCCTTGTTTGGCCCAGGAATCTTAATAAAATCCATAGCAGCATCAATAAGTACACCCGTTAAACGACCATTTTTTACAATAAACTCACCACCGGTTACTTTAATGTTTGTGTCTTTAGATGATAGTCCAGAAGCTTTTAATGCTGCTTCATTTACCAAAAGGGCATGACCATCTACACGGCCAACCGCAACTGGCGTATTTGGAAATAATTTGTCTAGTTTTTCTTTGGTTGGAAACTCTTTTACAGGCCAATCGTTTTGATCCCAGCCACGACCTGTGATAAATGAACTGTTTTTCTCTTTTTGAAATTGAACCAAGCGTTCTAAGACTTCATCATAGCTTTGAGTACCTGATAAATCTACCTTTTGCTGTTGTAATCCTAAGCGGTAAAAGTGACAGTGTGCATCAATTAAACCTGGGTATAGTGGCTTATTCTCTGCATCAATACTATTGGTGCTAGTATAGCTATCTCTAATTTCTTTATCTGTTCCGATAGCTACAAACTTGCCGTCTTTTATGGCAATACTCTGAGCGGTTTCAAAAGTTTCGTTTACCGTATAAATGGTTGCATTGTAAACAATTAAATCGACCTGGGTATTTTTGTGGCAAGAAAACAAACTTACGCACATTAAAACTACTACTAATTTTTTCATGATTCTATATAAATTAAATAAGCGAAATATAGTAAGACAAACTGTAAGGGTATTCTAAAATAGGCCATTTTTTTGCTGCCAATTGCCGGTCTTGCTTTGGTTGCATCCCAAATATGTATGGGTAAAAAGAACAGCATCAATCCAAAAACACCCAAGGCACTTTCTTTTTGAGTTTGATGTATAAACAAACCAAGGCCAAGAGCAAACTCTATGATTCCAATGATATAATTGACCGTTTTCTTTGGGAAAATAGCAGGAATAAAGTGCTTAAAAATTTGCGGCTTTATCAGGTGCATAATTCCAGCAAACATTAAAAGTGCTCCAAAAAGATAGGCAATAATCTGTACCGTTAAAGACATCTAATTAAGGTTTGATTGGGCTGTTGCTATATAAATATTTATCCATTAGATAAATTAAGCTTGCCATAGATGCACTACCTAATTCTAGCTCTCTTTTGTTTACCTTGTCAAAGGTATCAGTAGCGGCATGGTGATAATCAAAATAACGTTGACTATCTGGTCTGTATCCAACCAAGGTAACAGCTTCTGATTTTAACGGAGAAATATCTGCTCCACTACCACCTTTGGTAATATCGTGCAAGCCATAAGGCGCTAGTAGTTTTTTCCAGCTTTTTAAAAGCTCAGTATTTTCTGGATTGGCATCAATAGTAAACCCTCTTGGTGTATGTCCACCTGCATCAGATTCTATGGCTCCAATATGGATCTCTTTTGATGTTTTAACAGCTTTTGCATAGGCATCAGCACCACCACCCCCTTGTTCTTCATCCATAAAGAAAACCACACGGATGGTGTTTTTTGGTTTAATATTGTTTGTTTTAAACAGGTGCAATACCTCTAAAGATTGAACAATTCCGGTTCCGTCATCATGGGCACCGTCTCCAAGATCCCAAGAATCTAAATGACCACCTACGACCAATACTTTTTCTGGGTTTTCTGTACCTGTAATCTGTCCTATAACATTAAACGATTTTGTCTTTGGTAAGTTTTTACAGCTTTGTTTAAAGTATACTTTAATTTTTGTCTGTTCTTTTAAATGAATGCTTAACCGCTCTGCTGCAATCGTACTGATAGCTGCAGTAGGGATGTACTGACTTTCTGGGATATCGCCATAGCGCATAGTTCCAGTATGTGGATAGTCATCAATTTTACTGGTCATAGATCTAACCAGCACAGCCTTGGCACCATATTTACCGGCTGTAGCAGCACCGTTTACGCGCTGATCAACACAACCTCCATAAGCACTAAACGTATTGATAAGTGTATCGTCAAATGGGCGGTTAAAAAATACGATTTTTCCACGTAGTTTTTCACCTAATTTTTCTGCTTCTTCTATGCTTTTTACTTCGATTACTTCAGCGGTAATTCCTTCTTTTGGTGTGGCAATAGAACCCCCAAGAGCAGTAAGAGCAATGTCTATTTTTTTTCCATCAACAATATAATTGGCAACTTCTTTTTCTCCTCGAATCCAATGTGGAACCATGGCAGGTTGCAGCCATACAGAATCCAATCCCGCATCTTTCATTACCTGTTCTCCCCAAAGTACAGCCTTGGCAGCCTCTGGTGATCCAGACATTCTCCCACCAATATCAGTAGTTAGCTCTCTAAGCCATTCGTATGATTTTCCTTGGGTAAGGGCAGTGTTAAAAATTGATTTGATGTTTGCAGCATCAACCTTTTCATTTTCAGATAGGGCAGAGTTTGCTTTCGGAGTTTCTTTGTTTTCCTTGCATGCAGCCAGAAGAACAATAAAACTTAAAAGTAGTAGCTTAGGTGTTTTCATTAGAGTTGGTTAGTTTTATAAAGTTATAAAGCTACTAAAATTCAATTAGATAAGCTGCTCTTTAGAAATCGAATTTATAACTCACACCTCCTAAGACCTGAAAACCTTGAACATTAAAATTAGCTTGTCTTGCATAATCGCTGTTTAAAAGGTTGTTGATTTTTACAAAAGCCGTAAATTTTTTATTGATGTAATAACCTCCATTTAGATTAACATCGATATATGATTTTAGCGTTTGAGCCCCAGTTCTTGCAGAAGGATATGTTGCAGCATAGGTAACATCATATTGTTTTCTTGCATAGTAAATATTGGTGCCGGCATACCATTTATCGCTAGTATAATTTCCAAAGATTTCACCTGTTAATTTTGGCAAATTCCAAGCGGTACTTTCTGTACTTAAATCAAAAGAATTTAAGGTTCCTTGTACACCAAGCTGAAGGTCTTTGCTTAGGTTAAAAGAAACTTGACCAAATAAGCTAAAAGTTTTAACATCGTCATAAATTACAGAAAAAGAATTTCCGTATTCATATCCTTTTAAAGCTGCTGCGGCAGTTCCGTTAGATTTGCTATTGTTTCTAATAAACAAAGCCTTGTCTTCTTCGTTGTGGTAACTGGCTTTAATATGATATCCAACTACTGGGGTAATCTTTCCATTAAACCCACCAAAAACACTATACTTTTCGTTGGTTTGAGTAATCATTTGGGTTGGAGAAATAAAACGATTTTCTTCTGCAAAACCTTTATATGAATTGGTTTTTAAATCACCACCTGCACCCACGTACATAGAAATATAATCTTCCATCAAAGGATAGCTTATCTGAACATCAGGATAGATAAAAAACTGATTGCTTTTGTTTTCTAAATCAGATGCTAAGTAGGCTTTGGCCCCAAGTTTTACTTCTAGATCATTGTAGTTTAAATAGTATTTTGGAGCAAGACCCATGGTAAAAAATCCGTGCTCTCTTTTTGCTACTGATCCGTAGGTTTGATCCGTAGAACCGGTTAGGTAATCAAGAGTTACATCTAAGGTTAGATCTGTTAAGTTTTCATTGATTTTATTCAGCGAAAATTGCCATTGAGGAGCTGCTGATAATCGAAGTTCCTTGCTGTTGTAGTCATCGGTAAAATACGATAATAACAGGTCTGTGTTTTTAAGGTTCGAATCTTGAAAATCAAAATTGGCACTTAGATCAAAATTAGTATACACCTGAGCTTCATCAATCGCGTTGATGGTTGCAGCGTTAAAAGGGATGCTTGCAGGAAGTCCATACCAATTGTACTGATCTCTTTTAAAATCAGCACCTAACTCTAGGTTCATTTTGGTATAAGCCTGCTTGTAATAGGTTCCTAAATGCAGGTTAGAATAATTATTGTCTAAGACAATATTGTCTATGTTTCCTTCTGATGAATTAAAATTTGTGTACAAACCAAACTCGTTATCTGGGCGCGTACTGTGTTGTAAAAAGGCCTCTAAAAAAACGGTGGTATTGTTTCCAAAACCAGCAGCAAGATAATTTTTATACGCCAGCTCTCTTACACTCATTTCCAAGGCTTTTACAGCACCGGTTTTAGGTGAAAAGGTCGATGCAACTGGTGCAGAATAGATTTCGTATCTAACTGTTTTCTTTTGCGTTTTAGCGCTGAGCTTTATATTAGGGTTGTTCTTAATTTTAAAGGCATCCGAAATGCTTGGGCTGTATGAGCTTATTACATTGACAACTTCTGTTTTAATGGTGTCCTTTGCTACTGTTTTAGTCTGCTGCGAAAATGCAAGAGTACTCATCAATAGAAATGCGGTTATGCTTAGTGATTTTTGCATAGTAAAATCTTCTTAAATTAATTTTTTGGATTAACAGAATCATTGGTTTTAGCCTCTAAAGCCTTGATTCTATCTAGTTCTTTTTGAGCTTCTACAATTACATCATCATACTGTGAAAAGTTTTTGATAATGTTCTCTAAAATATAGGTCGCCTGGTAGGCGTCTTTTAAGGCATAGTAATTTTTAGCCATGATCACATAACTTTTTACACCCCAATATTTATAAGAAGAGTAGTCGGCAATCAATTGCTGAACTATGCTGTTAGAACCTGCGTAATCTTTCTTGGTGTTTTTAAAATAAGCACTGTAATAAAGCGCCTCAGCTTTTAACTCTCCATTGGCTTTAGCCTCTACTTCTTTGTAGTAGTTTTCTGCAGTTGTTAGGTCATCAGTTTTAAAAGCCACACGAGCGATGATGATTTTTGCATCAAACTCTACATTGCTAGCTAGCTTGTCATTCTGAAGCACCTTTTCTGCATAGTCAGTTGCCTTTTTAAATTGATCATCTTGATAATAGCCTTTCATCAAATTACTTTGAGCAAACAAAATATTTTGAGCATAATTGGCTTCCTGTTCTAAACGAGAAAGCAATGGCATGGCTGCTGACCAATTTTCATTTTCTAAATAAATTTGAGCTAATTTGTTAAGAGCTTCTTCACTAAACTCACTCTGGTTTTTAGAAATAACATATTGGTAATGTGTACTTGCTTTTTCTGGATTGTCTGTGTTTAGCAATGATTGAGCAAGGTAAAAATGCGCTTGTAAGGCATGCAAGCCTTCAGGGAAACTCGAGATGTATTTTTCAAAACCTTCAATGGCTTTTGCATTGTCATTGGCAACAAATTTGTTTTCTGCAGCTTCATAGGTGGTATTGTCTAAGTCTGCATTGGTTACGTTAACAAAACTGATGTTTTTAACCCAAGCAGCATAGGCATCAACCTGTCCTAAGTCTACATAGACATTTCTTGCATTGCTAACCGCTTGTTTGGCTTCACTGGTTGCAGGATAGATCTTTACAATACTCTTGTATTTTTCTAGGGCAGCATCTGGTTGGTTGTCATTGTAAAACAACAATCCTTGACGTAAAAGTGCACTGGCAATATAAGAGCTTTTTGGATGCTCTTTGATTAGACGATTATAAGTCTGATGTGCTTTTTGATTGTTCTTTAAAAGGGCGTACGTACTTGCAGTTTGGAACAATGCATCATCCTGTAAATTAGAACTTGAATACTGAGAAGCAACGGCTAATAAATTGGTGATTTTAGTATTATTTTGACCGATAAATCCAAAACTCATTCCTTTTTGATACTGTGCGTAATCTGCTCCAACACCTTTCTTCTGAATGACAGTTTGATACGCATTGATCGCATTTTGGTAGTTTTTTGTAACGAAATAACAATCTCCTAAGCGAATATTGGCATCGTCATACAAGGCATTGCTTTTGTTTGTGGTCTTTAAAAACTCTTGGAAAAACGAGATGGCTTTTGCATAGTTTTTTAATTTAAAATAACCATAGGCGATACTGTAATTAACCTTGGCAAACTCATCTAGTGTTTTTGCATTTCTATCAGATTTAAAACTGATATAACCTTCTAGGGCATCTTTATAATTCCCTAATTGATAATCTGTTTCTGCCTTCCAGTACTTTGCAGCTGCTTTAATGGCAAGATCAGTAGAGCTGGTTGCCGTACTAAAGTAACTATAGGCTTGTTTTAGTTTGTTTTCATTAAAAAGCTGTACACCTCTATAAAACGAAACATCCTTGCTAAGCACAATGTTTTCCATGGTTCTCTTCTTTGCCATATAGTCCAAGGCTCCTTGATAGTCTTGTTGGTAGATATAAGAGGTAACAACTAAGGTGTTAATTTCTTTGTAGTATGGAGATTGCGGATAGGCCGCTAAAAAATCTTGTAAAACCAAGGCAACACTCTTGTAGGGGTTTCCTTGTTCATAACTCAGTTTTGCATAGTTTAAAAAAGCATCCTCCTTAATTTTAGCATCAAAGCTCATTTCGCTTGCATTTTTAAATGCATTTAAAGCCTCAGATTTCTGATTTAAGTAGAGGTAACATTCCCCAAGATGGTAGTATGCATTTTGCGAAACTGCATCGGTACTACTAATAATTTTAGTAAAGTTTTTTACCGCATTCTGATAGTCTTTTTGCTGATAATAGGCATAACCTAATTGGTAAAAATCAGTATTGTTCCATTTTCCAGACTTTCCTTTGTAGGCAGTTAGGTAAGGAATGGCATCCTTGTATCTTTTTAGGTTAAAATAACTCTCACCAACAATTTTAGAAACCTCAGAAACATCTTTTTCAGTGGCTTTATTTAATAGCGCTTTTCCTAATGAAACACTTTTTTCAAACTGTGCATTTTTAAAGCTAATGTCTAAAAGGTAATAAGAAGCTTCGCCTTCATACGATTGCTCTTTAGAGGCTTCAGACAAATAAACTTCGGCAGTGGTATAGTCTTTTTGCTTGTAGGCAATAAATCCAAAATAATAGCTAGCTTCTTTTCCATAGCTAGGGTGGCTAAGTAGGGTAGAGAATCCATTTTTAGAATCTTCTAGTTCATCTGTCATCATCAAAGCATAAGAACGGTTAAAAGTTAACTCGTCTTGTTTTTCTTTGGATAGCTTACTCGCTTTAATTTTTTGATACCAATCTAGAGCCTCTTTTAACTCATTTTCATTAAAATGACTGTTCCCTAAGTCTAATAAAGCCAAATCTTTTTTAGCACTTTGTGGGTAGTTTTGTACAAAATTCAGCACTTGTTTTTCTGCATCTTCCTGATTGAGTTCAAGTGCGCAAATGGCAGCAAAATAGGCCGAGTTTTCTTTAATTTCTTGGGGCGCATTGTCTTGCTTGCTTAAGCTTTTAAAGCGATTCTGAGCAGCGGCATAGGCTTTTTCTGTATAGAGTTTGTTTGCCTTGATAAAAGCGCTTTCTGGGCCGACATTGTATTCTGATTGTTGTGCTCCAGCTAAGAAAGTAGAAAGAAAGAAAGCTAGTACCAGTATCTGTTTTCTAAAAATGTGAGTCATCATCTTTATTGTTTTTCTATTTTGAAAATATGCAGGTTCATTTCTGTTTGTTGTCTGTTACCATAACAACGATTAAAATCTGTATGAATACCAAAGGTATAAATTGTAAAAGATTTATATGCTTAAATTTGTCATAAAATCACAAGAAAATTATAAGTTTGTATAAATATACTTTTCATGAAAGAGGCAATTTTACATTTAGAGAAAGCAGATATCTACCAAAGAGACAGTTTGGTCCTGTCTCAAGTAAACCTACGTTTAAATAAAGGTGATTTTTATTACTTGATAGGAAAAACAGGGAGTGGTAAGAGCAGCTTGATGAAAACCCTCTATGGTGATCTTTTACTCAGAAAAGGCAAGGGAAGTATTGTTGATTTTGATCTTCCTACACTTAAAGAAAAGGACATTCCTTTTTTGAGAAGAAAGATTGGGATTGTATTTCAAGATTTTAAACTGCTTAACGATAGAACCATTTATGACAATCTAATCTTTGTCTTAAAAGCTACAGGTTGGAAGGATTCAGGTAAAATGAAGACCAAGATTTACGAGGTTTTAGAAAAGGTAGGGATGAAAGAGAAGTACTACAAAAAGCCTTTTGAATTGTCTGGTGGCGAGCAGCAAAGAGTTGCCATTGCAAGAGCCTTACTCAACGATCCAGAACTAATTTTAGCAGATGAGCCAACCGGAAACTTAGACCCTAAAACCTCTTTAGAGGTGATGGAGTTGTTAAATGAGATTCACCAAAGTGGTAAAACCATTTTGATGGCTACCCATGATTACGCATTGATCGTAAAGTTTAAACAAAAAACCATTAAGTGTGAAGGTGGTGAGGTGTTTGAAGTAGTTCAGCAAGCCGTTATTTAAAAATTAGTTCTACCAACTTCTTAGCTGAGTTTTGAGGATCAAAAGAGCTCAGTGCTTCCATGCGTTCTTTTCTGTTTTCTTCAGAAAAGTTAAGATCCATTACTCTTTTTGTTGCAGCCAAAAACTCCTCTTTTGTATTGGCTAATTGACAGTTGTTTTCTAATCCTGTATCTTCTATCATTGGACTGTTGGCTATAATGTATCGTCCCTTGTGCAAACTGTTTAAGAGCTTTAGCTTAATGCCTGTTTTTTGATAGGTTATTAAAACGTGAACCTGAGCCTCATTAAACAAGTTGTCAAGTACTTTTGGGTCAGAAATATTAACAAAAGTTACATTGGCTAAGCCGTCGATTCTTTTTTGCATTTTAGCAGGGAGTGAGTTCCCGCCAATCACAAGTTTGTATGGGCTGTCTGCATAGCAGTCAACAATAAAGTTTGCCGCCTTAATATTGTCAGAAAGGCGCAAGTCGCCATGGTAGGCAACGGTTTGTCCTTTTGGTTCTGTGTGTCTAAGGTTAGTAGCCTCATGAAAAACAGGAATGTATTGTGCTTTAGTGCCAAATTTTTTAGAAAAATAATCCTGTTCAAAAGGAGAAATTGTGCAAATGCCCGTTGCTTTGTTACAAATGGCCTCATAGCGATCTAGTTTTTTTGCTTCGGACTGAAAGAAAATCTTTTTCCATAAAGAAGTTTCACTAGCCGCCAAACCTCGGTAATAATCATGCTCTATATTGTGAGCTCTAATAAAGGTTTTTTGATTAAAATTTACCTGGCTAAGTGGATAACTGGTGTGTAATCCTTCAAATAAAATGGGTGCATCGGTTTCTTGAAGTCTTTTGATTAGTAAGACATTTGATCTGCTTTTTACCAATACTGGCAACGAAGAAAATAAGCTCATTACTAAAGATTTTCGCTGATAATAATAAACCTCCTTGCAGTATTTCTCTAGGGTGCTTGCTTTTTCTCGATCAGCCGTAAAACAATGCAAATAAATTTCAACACCTTCTGTATGCAATGCTTTTAACTTGTAAAATACATCAATCACCCCACCGTAATTTGCTGGGAATGGGATTTCAAAAGAAACGATATGTAGTTTAGCGGTCAAGATTTTCAAAAATAGCAATAAAATGCTGTTTTTCGTTTTCCCAGACCAAGTCTTTTTTTGCCTTGTTTAAAGCGATACTATAATCGTTCTCTAAGACAACTTTAATCTGCTTTGCCAATTGTGTAGGCGTTCTTTCTTGAAGGATTTCTCCAAACTGATACTGCTGCATCAAAGCGCTCATCTCTGGTAAATTAGAAATCAGTACTGGAACTTCTGCCTGGATATAATCAAAGATTTTATTGGGCAAGGCATAGCGATAATTAAGCCCTAAATCATCTTCTAGGCTAAAACCCAATTGGGCTTGGCTTGTAATATTTTTTAATTCTTCTGGCGATAACCTGCCCAAAAATAGAACCTTGTCTTCTAGTTTACAGAGGCGTGTTAGTTCTTTTAATTGCAGTTCTACATCACCAGTGCCGGCAATCACTAACAAATGATTGTCTAACAAGCTCATGGTTTCTATGAGTAAACCCAAACCACGTCCAATATTTAAAGAACCCTGATAAAGCAATATTTTGCGTCCATTGGCCTCAATTTTTATAGTCGTATCCTTTTTTTTATGCGTTAACGGCAGGTTGCGGATCACTTTAAAATCAGTCTTGTACAGGTTGTTGTAATGCGCTGCAATGGTCGGGGCAACCGTATAACAATGTTGCACTCTGGGTAGCGTGTATTTCTCTAAATACAACCAGAATTTTTTAACAGCAGGTTTGTCAATGAGTTCTGGTACTTCTGTAAACAATTCATGACTGTCATACACCAATTGACTTTTTCTGAGCTTGCTTACCAAAAAATTTGGCAATAGGGTGTCAAGATCATTGGCCAACAAAACATCTGCTTTGTTAAAGAGTAAATAGAAGAAAAGGCGGGTGTTGTATTCTGCATAAAAGAAAAAGCCTTTTTTAAAAACCAATTCAAAATGCTTGCACGCATAGCTTCTTTTAAGTTGAGAGCTTTTTGCTGATTTTTGTCCAATTAAAAGCACCTCGTAATTAAGCTCTTGCAGGCTTAAACAAGCTCGGTGAACTCGTTGGTCTGTGGCGAGATCATTGGTGACAGAAATGACAATTTTTTTCAAACTTCAAGATTTTTACAACCTTGGCAAGTTAGATAAAAATAAACCCGCTCCAAAAAAATTGAAGCGGGAAAATTGCTATGAAAAAGAATGATAAGAAATTCTTATCGCTTTTTTGGTCGTAGGTAAATGTCTTTACTTACAAAACTTATTTATTTTTTTAATTTGTCTGCGTGCAACTGTCTTAGTTTTGCCAACTTCGGGTTGATTACATAGGTACAATACTGCGCTTCTTGATTCTCTATATAAAAATCTTGATGCTCTTGCTCTGCTTCAAAAAACTCTTTTAGGGGTGAAACCTCGGTGACAATAGCATCCGAGTAATACGGTGCTACTTGCAAAAGCATGTTTTTTGCAATTTCAGCCTGCTGCTCATCCTCATAAAAAATAACTGATCGGTATTGAGTGCCTCTATCTGCGCCTTGTTGGTTTAAGGTGGTGGGGTTGTGTGTGGTCATAAAAATTAAAACCAAGGTTTCAAAAGAAACCACAGTCGAATCAAAAGTTATCTGAACCACCTCGGCATGCCCAGTAAGTCCAGAGCAGATTTCCCTGTAAGTAGGTCTGCCCGGTACGGTACCTCCACTGTAGCCAGAAACCACATTTAGTACGCCTTTTACCTCTTGAAAAACGGCCTCAGTACACCAAAAACATCCGCCGCCAAAAGTAGCTGTCTGTGTCTTATTCATGATTGTCTTCTAATTGTATGGATAATGAGTTTACACAAAAGCGAAGCCCGCTAGGGGCAGGTCCATCCGGGAAAATATGCCCTAAATGTGCATCACAGCTATTGCATAAAATCTCTACTCTAATCATTCCATGACTAGTATCTTTGGTATACTTTACAGCATTTTCTGTAATAGGCTGCGTAAAGCTAGGCCATCCAGAGCTAGAGTCAAATTTAATGCTGCTGTCAAAGAGTGGTGTCTTGCAACAGGTACACTGATACACCCCACTGGTATAGCTGGTGCAATGTTCTCCGGTAAAGGCTCTTTCTGTACCTTTTAGTCGTGTAATCCGAAATTCTTCGTCCGTTAAAAGTTCACGCCATTCTTCTTCAGATTTTTCAATCCGCTGCGTAGGTGCTGGGTTGCCTTTTACGGCGTAATGCATCACTTTGTTCCAATCTAACATTTATTTGTCTTTTGTTCTTTGGGTAGTCGATAATTGTCTGGGGAAATTACAAAAAAAAGGGTTAGTGTTGGGTGATGGGTGGTCGGTGATTGGAGGTCTGTGATAGGTGGTCGATGATCGGGGGGTTGTTCTTTAAATCTCAGTTGTTAATTGGTATTCCCTTGGGATATCAAATCCTTGAAATCCATTGGTCAGACCAAAGAGGATAACCAAACTGAGAACGAGTCCAAAAATAAAGATCCCATAAGATTGTTTGTTTGGAGAAAATCCAAAGAGCTTGTTTTTCATTTTTTTTGAATGAACTGCTGAGAGGTGCCCAAAAAATGAAATGATTGCAAGTCCATAATAAGGGATAAAAAACAAATTAAAAGGAAAGCTGTTGAGTCCGGCAACACCAAAATAGATATTGGTGTCGAGTTCTAAAAAATATCGACCTACAAAAATGGCAATGATATGAAAGAGTAAAAATACGCCTAGGTACAACCCAGTCCAGATTTGAAGTGTATCAAAAAAAGCAACTACCAATTTCCGTTTTTGTAAGAACAGTCTTATCCCTGAAAAAATTTGAAGACCAACGGCTAAAAGCAATAGGGTTTCTGCAAGTTTATTTCTGTAAATAAGCCTTAGATGGGTCATCAATTCAATATGTGCTTTGGCTCCCAACAAGGCATATGCATGATTGACCAAATGCAAACCAACAAATATAGAAATAGTGACCCCTGAGAAGAAGTGAAGCTTTTTAAGATTCATGGTAGCCTATTTTGTTTCTGACATTTTTCCAATACGTACGCCCTCTGCTTTTGTAAAATGTATTTCTCTAACAAACTGCATGTCTCCCCATAAGTAGCTGTTCCCTTTTAGACCTTTGGTTCTTCGCATTCGTCTGTTGAGTCTCGAAATCTCTAAAGCCGTTGCTTTTCTTTTTTCGCCCAACTCCCCATAAAGTCTAATTGCAGGATAGGCACTAAACCGAAGTTTGTACAGCGCTTTAATCCAAAACCACTTACTGCTATTGACGCCTAAAACACAGATGTTTTTATTTGTCTTTGCATTTTCTGGGATTTTTTTCGGAAATTTTTCAAAGTAAAAAGCCGTTTGGTCTGAGTTTAAAAACAGGGTTCCAATAGGCGTAACGGTTGGCATGTGGTCTTGGTCTACAGAGGCTATAGAAACGCAGAGGCTTGTTTTAAAACTCATGTTAAAATGATTTTTAATCAGCTGCCAATTTTCTTTGATGTCCATACATTATGATTTTGTGTGTGCACACAAAACTCTTCATAAAAAGGGACAAAACTTTTGATGTAAATCAAATTCGACTATTTCTTTGCTCGTAATCGACTTAAGGTTTCTTGGGTAATGCCAATATAAGAAGCAATATCTCCTAAGGAAATTTGCTGCTCTATTTTAGGGTATGTTTTTAATAAAAACTCATAGCGTTCTTGTGCCGTTGCAAATTGTAAATAGACAACTCGCTGCTGAAGCTGAAGCATTATTTTTGTGATGACTTTTCTGGTAAGTCTTTCAAAATCATGGTAGGTGTTTGAGAGCTCGGTAAGTTTTTCGCGTTCAAACTCTAAGACTGTACTGTCTTCTGTTAGCTCAATACAATGCTCACTGGGTGCTCTTAAAAAATAACCAGTAATTGCACAGATAAACTGATTGTCAAAGGCAAACCAATCTGTAATGAGCTTCCCGTCTTTTAGGTGATAGGCTTTTGCGCTTCCAGTGTAGATAAAATAAAGTTTGTTGGTTAGCTGGCCTTCTTTGACCAACTGAGTTCCCTTTTTAAGTTCTAAGATTTTTATGTCTTTCTTCCAGGTAGCAATGGTCTCATCCGATAAATTGGAATAGGCTTCTGTGATTTTTTGGATGATGGTGCTTAGCATTTTTGGAGGGAGGGGTAGATACACAATTTTAAAAATTTTAGTTGAATAGTTTGGTATATTCTCTAAATAAATAAATTTTCCCTCTTTTTGCTCCTGTTATTTCAGTTAATATTTCAAGCTTCTCTAGTTTATCTATCAATTTGTAAACTGATGGTGAGGAAAGATTTGTTAATTTCTTTACTTTTTGAGCATCTATAATTGGTTTTTGGTATAGATGATTTAATATTAGTTGAGCGTTATGGGATCTGCTACCTAGTGTTTGTAGTTTAACTTCAACTTCTTTTTGTAATTTTAAAATGCTGTCAAAAGTATAGATACCACTTTTAGTAGTCTCTATAATTCCAACTAAGAAAAATTTAAACCATTGATTTAAATCATCCTTTTCTCTAACTTTTGTAAGATTATCGTAATATAAAATTCTATTTCTTTCAAAAAAGTCTGAAAGATATAAAATAGGTTTTTTTAGTATTCCTTTTTCTACTAAATATAGCGTAATCATTAACCGTCCAACTCTTCCATTTCCATCTAAAAATGGATGGATTGTTTCAAATTGATAATGTATTAATGCTATTTTAAGTAAGTCAGGAAAAAATGATTCAGAATTATGTGCGAAATTTTCTAAATCTCCCATATACTCATTTATGCTTGAGTGAACGGGAGGAATAAAGCTAGCGTCATTAATACTTGCTCCTCCTATCCAATTTTGACTACTTCTATACTCTCCAGGAAGTTTGTGCTTTCCTCTAACCCCTTGTAGAAGTATTCTATGAGTTTCTCTAATCAATCGTGATGAAAAGGGTAATTTTTCTAAACTTTTTATAGCAGAATTTAAAGCTTCTATATAATTCTGCACCTCTTCCCAATCATCTCTTTTTTCATCATTTACATCCTCTATGTCTAATAAAGCATCTTCAATGTTTGTTTTTGTTCCTTCTATTTTATTTGACTGCGTTGCTTCTTTTAAGACGTGCATACTTATAAATAGATCAATATTTGGAATATACTCAGAATACATATCGAGTCTACCGAGTTGCCTGTCAGCTTGACTTAAAAGGTTTAAGACTTCCATGTCATCAATTCTCCACTGTTTATTTATCTTGGTGGGTTGGAAGCTTTTGTAAGTTCCTTGATTTATGCGATTTCCAGATTTGAATGTTTTCATTATAATTAAGTATAACTTAAACAAATGTATTTGTTATTTAAGAATTATGCAAATAAATTAAATAAGACTAGGCGTTAATTAACTTTTTACATGTAAATTTAATTAATAAATGAGTTTATTTAGTTTAACAACGGTTTTATTAGGTTGGTGATTGATTATATAGGGTGTGTTGTAGCTAGTTTTTTGCAAATTCAATTAACTGTTTGAAATTGCCATTGTCTGCTTCCCTCAGAGCTTTAATATATTGGTTTCTTGTTTTGCTAGCTTTAACCATATTTGATTGATGCCAAGAAAATATTTCATTTCCAAATATTGATTCCATAATAATGTCAGCCATCATTCTAGAGTGTCTTCCATTTCCATTTGGAAAGCAATGAATGGATACTATGCGATGTTTAAATCTTATAGCTATTTCTTCTGGTGGAAAAGTTTTGTTTTCTACCCAATACTTAGTGTCGGCCAGTAAATTTTTTAATTCAATTCCAATTTGCGTCCACAGAATTCCAATGTTCTTTTTAGTTTTTCTATAATCGCCTGCCCATTTCCATACATCACCATACATTCTTTTGTGCAAGTCTCTTAAAAACTTTTCAGTTAAAATCTTTTCAAGTTTGAATTTTGTATGAATAGTCCATTCGACTGCTTTTTCAATATTCAATTGCTCAAATTCATCTAGTTCTCCTTGAGTAGTTATAGACTTTATTTTAAGGCCTTCCTTTTCTTCTTCGTCTAAAGGTGTTTGTCCATCTTTATAATCAAATTCTAATCCCATAATGATTTTTTCATCTCTCGTTTTATTTCATCAGCAAGTTCCTTTATGGTTTTATTTAATTTTTCATCCCCAATTCCTTGGTCCTCTAATTTCATATTTTGATTAGTCCTTAAAACTATTTTTTGTGCTAGCTTTTCAGCCTTTAAATTTACTAAGCTTTCAATCGTCCCGTCTTTCGGGATAAAACCATAGATAAATTTCATATTCAAAGCATTGCCAACATCCTTTAATTTATTGATGGTTATCTGACCTGTAGCTTCACGCTCCTCGATTTTTTGTATTGCTCCTTTAGTTAAGCTAAGTTTGGTGCCTAATTGGTCCCTGGTCATATTAAGAGTAGTTCTAATAGTATTTACCCATCCTTTTTGCGGGATCAGAACCATTCCTGCATCTTTAAAATTCGCTAATTTTTGGTCTAGCTGTTCTATGAGCAGTTTTTTCTTGTTTCTCATTTGTTAACTTTTTATACATATAAGTATGTAATTCAACTCAAAAGTATACATATAAATATAAAAAAGCAAATAAAAGAATACTTATATGTATTTTATTTATAATTTAATTATACAAATATGTATTAGTGAGTTTGTGTGAAAGTTTACGTTTTAGATTAATGTCTAATTAGTTTTAAAGAGAAGAAAACTCTCATTTAGAAGTTTTCATTTTATCTAAAATTTTTCCAATTTCAACTTCTTTTTTAATTGATAGTTTTAAAATTGTTTTGAATAAGGGGTGAGGTAGATTTAGTGGTTAGGTTGCTTAGTCGTGGTTTTCTGAGAATGACGTTGTCATTTCAGAAAACTGTGTTGCTTAGCTTGGTGTTCCCTAGAATGTCTCCGCCTTCTCGGGGGCGTTGCTTATGTAGTTTTTGGGGTGGGGTTCTTGTTTTGGGATGCGAGTCGGTTTCTGAAGAATCGTTTTACTCTTCTTTAGGGGGCGTGAGTAGCAGTGTGTTCCCGAGAATGTCTTCGCCTTCTCGTGGGCGGTGCTAATGGAGTTTTTAGGGGATGGGGTTCTTGTTTTGAGGTGTTGGTCATTTTCTGAAGAATCGTTTTACTCTTCTTCAGGGGGGGCGTGAGCAACAGTGTGTTTCCGAGAATGTCTTCGCCTTCTCGGGGGCGGTGCTAATGGAGTTTTGGGTTGGAGGTCTTGTTTTGGGTTAGGGTCATGTGCCGAGAATGACTTTGTCTTTCTCGGGTCTGCCGTCAGGTAAATACAGCTAAAACAAAAGCTTTCTTCAGAAAGCTTTTGTTGTTACAGCCCAAGCGGAGCTTGGGCTGTAACAACGGTATTTTAAAACCCAAAAAAACTGCTCAAGTGAACTTGGCAGTTTTTTTTAGGGTTTTAAATTGTTTTAGCTGTGCTAAATCGTGGAGACGCCGAGAATCGAACTCGGGTCCAAACAAGCGGCCAAAAGGCTTTCTACATGTGTAGTCTTTGATTGGTTTTCGTCCTAGAGCTGATCAAAAACAACCTACTCTAAGCTTATCTTCTTAAATTTCAAAACCTTGTCGAAGTTCCAAAGTTTCTATGTTTACTTTTACGATGCCCATAAATGAATCGCCGTAAACCAAGGCTTTTCGTGGACATAAAGCATGCACACCTAGTGTGCCGAGGCTAAAACCGTACTGTAATTCGGGTTATTAAGCTGCTAAAGCGTAGTTATCTTCGCCGTTTAAAAAGGTTGAAATAAGTTTTACGAGTCTTGATTTCATTCCTCGACATGCTTACATTTTAACTCGTCTCGCTGTCAAAACCAGTCGTCCCCATGTGTTCTGAACCTGTTTCAGAAATCATTCTTTAAAACAAGATTCTTTATTGAGTAAGTACTCAGCAAAAACCGTGCTAAAGAACGGATGCAATTTAAGAATAAAATTGATACTACAAGGGTTTGTACATCTTTATAAAATGGAATATCTTCGAAGAAATTTAAAAACAGAAAGGCATATGAAGTTTGGAATCGTCAAAGAACGAAAAAATCCACCCGATAGAAGAGTTGTGTTTTCTCCAAAAAGATTGCAAGAGTTAGTAAGTAGCTTCCCAGAAGCAAAAATACAGGTTGAACCTTCTGATATTCGTGTTTTTAGTGATGAGGCCTATCAAAAAGCGGGCTTTGAGTTGGCAGCCGATTTGTCAGACTGCGATGTTCTGCTCGGTGTAAAAGAAGTGCCTATTGATGCCTTGATTCCAAATAAAAAATATTTTTTCTTTTCGCATACCATCAAAAAACAGCCCTATAACAGAGCTTTGTTGCAGGCGGTATTAGATAAAAACATCAGTCTCTATGACCATGAGACCATCGTCAAAGCAAATGGTGCTCGATTGATTGGTTTTGGTCGTTATGCAGGGATTGTGGGTGCCTATAACGGGTTTAGAGCCTATGGTTTAAAACATGAAACCTTTACGTTGCCAAAAGCAGAGACCTTGGTAGACCAAGAAAGCTTAATTAAAAACTTGGCTAGCATTCCATTACCAGCCATTAAAATCTTACTGTCCGGAAACGGAAAGGTGGCCTATGGAGCCAAAGAGATGTTGGATGCCATGCAGATTAAAAAAGTAAGTGTTGAGGATTATCTTACCCAAAGCTTTACCGAGCCAGTTTACTGTATGGTAGATGTCTTGGATTACAACAAAAGAAAAGACGGTCAAGTACTGACCAATTCAGATTTTTACAAGCATCCAGAAAACTACGAGTCTAATTTTATGCGCTTTGCAAAAGTAACTGACTTCTTTATTGCTGGACACTTTTTTGGTGATGGATCTCCGTATTTGTACACTAGAGAAGATGTTAAATCTGCTGATTTTAACATACAATTAGTCGCTGATATTTCTTGTGATATAGACGGCCCTGTGGCAACCACTATTAGAGCGTCTACCATTGCAGATCCTATCTATGGATACGATCCTCAAACAGCATCCGAAATTGATTTTAAAGATCCTAAGGCTATTGTTGTGATGGCTGTAGATAACCTGCCTTGCGAGCTGCCAAAAGATGCTAGTGAAGGCTTTGGAGTATTGTTCTTAAAACATGTCATTCCCGCTTTTTTTAATGGTGATAAAGAAGGTGTGTTGGCAAGAGCAAAGATGACAGAAAATGGCAAGCTAACTTCGCACTTTGAGTATTTGCAAGCCTATGTAGACGGTCAAGAATAATGGAGCAAGATCCACAGTTTTTAATCGATGTTGCCAAGGCTAAGATGCCCTACGGAAAATACAAAGGAGTTTCATTAATTGACCTGCCAGAAAACTACGTAGTTTGGTATCACAGCAAAGGGTTCCCAAAAGGAAAATTAGGCAGCATGCTTGGTTTGGTCTATGAGTTAAAGCTCAATGGTTTGGAAGGAATCATCCGTAAAATAAAAAACGATTACTAATACTCTAGGTCTATGGAAATGAAACCTGCAGAACTGTTTATCTTAAAGCAAGAAGAACCTTTTAAGTCTATGCTGCTTCATCTTCAAATGCATATAGAACGCTCTTTTCCGGATGCTCGCTTAAAGTACAAATGGCGATTGCCAGTCTATTATATTCAAGAGAAACCTTTTTGCTATTTAAATGTCTCTCATAAAAAAGGCTTTGTTGATCTTGGTTTTTGGGCATCTGCACACTTAAAAGACAACAAACATCTCGTCACTGACGGAAGAAAGGTGGTTAAGTCTTTACGTTATTTTTCGCTAGAAGAAATTGATCAAAAAATCTTAGATTCAGTATTACAAGAAGCTTATCAATCCAAAGGGAAAGGCTTCTATCAAAAGAAAAATCTTTAAAAGAACTCCTTAGCTTCTGTGTATGATTCCGTGGATAATATGGTTAAGTCCCAATAGCATTAGGGCTACAAACCAATAGGCTGGGAAAAAGAAAGCGACAACTCCTATAAGACTACAGATCAGTGCAAACAGATACAAAGATTTGTATTTGGTGTAATTTAATAGACTTACTAAAATTCCGTAGCCAAATAAAAACATTGGAGTTACCATGTCTTCATAATTTAAATTGTATAGTTTGTTAGCGACGATAAATCCAAAAAGAAAAAGAATTACTATTTGCCAAACAGATTTTTTAGTGGTTTCATTCCATAAGATAAAACCCAATTCATTTACATTTTCTTTGGCTTTTAAAAATAGGGTAAGAAGTGATGTAAAAAGGACCAGTATTAAAACAGCTGCTATAGAATATTTTACATTTTCTCTAGGGATAAAAGAAAGCCAACTAGATTCAAAATCATCAGAAACCAAGGTTTTCGTAATTACTGCACCTATCATAATATAAATACCGATAAGGATACTTGTATTACCTGTGAGTCTAAAATTACATGAACGGCTAGTGTGGGGTTTCTTTTTTTTCATTTTTGATCTAAATTACAAGCCCCTAATATACTAAACAAAAATCAAAAAAGTAAGTCCTTTTTAAAGGAAATCAAAAAAAAATCTTATAAAGTATTGATAGTCTTTCTAATAGCAACCAAGTTGCTTAATAGTTTTTCAAGATGATCAAGATGAAGCATGTTAGCTCCGTCACTTTTTGCATTAGCAGGATCAAAATGGGTTTCTAAAAACAAGCCATCTACATTGTTTACTACACCAGCTCTTGCAATGGTTTCTATCATATCTGGTCTACCTCCTGTTACACCAGAAGTTTGATTGGGTTGTTGTAAAGAGTGTGTAATGTCTAAGACCGTTGGAGCAAATTCTCTCATTTCTGGGATGCCTCTAAAATCAACGATCATATCTTGGTATCCAAACATGGTACCTCTATCAGTTATCATCACCTGATTATTCCCTGAATCAGTTACTTTTTGCACTGCGTGTTTCATAGCAGAAGGACTCATAAATTGCCCTTTTTTTAAGTTGACAACCTTTCCTGTTTTTGCTGCGGCTACCACCAAATCAGTCTGACGAACTAAAAAAGCTGGAATCTGCAACACATCTACATAGGCTGCTGCCATTTCTGCATCGCTTACTTCATGAATGTCTGTTACGGTAGGGACATCAAAAGTTTCAGAAACTTTGCGTAAAATTTTCAATGCTTTTTCATCGCCAATTCCTGTAAAACTGTCAACTCTACTGCGGTTTGCTTTTTTAAAGCTCCCTTTAAAAATATAAGGAATTTCTAACTTATTAGTCACTGTGATTACCTTTTCGGCAATTCGTAGTGCCATGTCTTCTCCCTCAATTGAGCAAGGACCTGCAAGTAAAAAAAAGTTACCAGAATTGATGTGTTTGATAGACGGAATTAACGAAAGATTCATCGAGTTTATTTTTTTACAAAAATACAAAATATATATTGTTTTTGAATTGTTATCTTTAACCCTTTAAAACAAATAACCAATGAAAAAAATAGGTACACTTTTAATCGCCATCGTATTGATGTATTCTTGCAATACAGCCAATAAAAAGGCAAGTTCAGAAATTACTGTAGAGAGTATTGATACAACTACGGTTCGCAAACATTTATACACCTTGGCCTCTGATGAGTTTGAAGGAAGAAAAACAGGAACTCCTGGTATAGAAAAAGCAGCCCAATATATAGAAGGAGAGTTTAAAAGAATTGGATTAAAAACCTATGATGGTTTACCAGATTTTAGACAGAATTTCACCTTTACAGACAGAAGAACCAAAGAAGAAATGAAAGCCTTTAATGTGGTGGGTGTTCTAGAAGGAAAAAGCAAAAAGGATGAGTATGTTGTGGTTTCAGGACATTATGATCATCTTGGAGTTAGAAAATCAGAAGGACAGTTAGATAGCATCTATAATGGTGCCGATGATGATGCATCAGGAACTACTGCTGTAATGGCCTTGGCAGAATATTTTGCTAAAAAAGGCAATAATGAGCGCAGTATTATTTTTATCGCTTTTACCGGTGAGGAAATGGGAATGTTGGGTTCAAGACATTTTGGAAAAGACGTAGATGCTAGCAAGTTTGTTGCTGGGATTAATATAGAAATGATCGGAAAAGATTCAGAATTTGGACCAAAGACTGCTTGGTTAACTGGTTTTGATCGTTCTGATTTTGGGAAGATTATTCAAAAGAATCTAGAAGGAACAGGCTATGTTTTGCATCCAGATCCATATGACAAGCAAAACTTGTTTTTTAGATCAGACAATGCTTCTTTAGCAAGATTGGGAATTCCATCTCATACTTTTTCTACAGTTCCATTACCAACGGATCCACATTATCACAAAGCATCTGATGAGGCAAACACTTTAAAAGTATCTGTGATTACAGAAACGATTAGAGCCATTGCTTTAGGAACAGAAAGCATCATTAATGGTACAGATACTCCAACTAGAGTAGTGTTAGAAGAGACTAAGAAAAAATAATAGCTATTATAATCAAATATAAAAAGGGAGCTACTGAGTAGCTCCCTTTTTTTTGTTCTTATTTTTCGCTCTTAATTCGGATGCCTTCAGAATGACTGCTAAACTCTGGTGCGTACATGCTCTGTATGGTTGTGATGCCATTGCTAAAGCTACCAGCTTGGTTTACTCGAACATCATATTCAAGTATATGAACGCCTTTTGGTAACGTATCAAAAAAGAAATTAGTGGCAGCATCTCTAGTGCTTTCATAATAGCCTAAAGTACCTTGTCTTTTGTAGCTAGAAAGTACATTTATCGGTTCAAACCCAGAGGCACGCATGTCTTTTAAATGAATAAATTCCATGACTCTATCAGAGCGAATTTCTATGCGTATCGTAACCAAATCCCCAATTTTTAAGTAGGTGTCTTTTTTAATTTCTTTAAGCATTTTTCCTGTACTGCTATTTACTTTTAAAAACAGTTTTTTCTTTATTTTAAGAGGTGTCTCGGCTGGAGTGATCTTGTCAAGATCTTCAAAATATTCCCAATACAGTGCTCCCCAAGCAATTCCGTTTCCTTTTTTAGTCACAGAGACCTCAGCCATTTTAGGACGTATGTCTTTGCCGTACCAATTGGTTTTATAGTATCCTGTTCCGGCTTCAACCTGTGAATTTTCTTGTTGAGTTGGGGCTATTTTTTTATCACCAATTTTTACAGCAACCATATCAGTAATAGAAATCCAATCTCTACCTGTTAGGAGTAAGGCATAAATGGCTTCGGTAGTTGCTTTGGTAGTCTTCCATTGATTTGTTTGCTTGTGTTTTAACAGCCAAGTTTTTAAAAGGTCGATGGTTTCTATATCGTTTTCAATCTCAGAAAAGGCTTCAATTAGTAAGGCTTGTGTCTCTATTGGAGCTTCATAAAAATAATAGCCCGGAATATTTTTTTTCCAATACATGCCCAGTTCATCAGAGTTTATGCTGTTCTCTTTTAAAGAGGCAATGATGTTTTTTGCAGTCACCTTATCATCAGTTCTAAAAAGTGCTAAGGCAATTTGACCTTGGCCATAAAGACCAAATTCACCCCAGTATTTTTTAGCTTGATTTTTATAATAAGCCACTGCTTGTTCTGTTTTCGCATCTAGGGGTAGTTCTTTGTAAAAACTACGCATGTAGAGATATTGTATTTGCGTATAATTTAAGTGATTCTGAGCTAAGAATTTTTTTGCTGCTTTGGTTCCAGAAGCTTTTGAACTTGCTTTTTGCTCAAGTTTTTCAGCGCTGTCTAAGAGCTTTGAATAGCTTTGTAAGATAAAACCATCAGAAAATTCTACTGCATTTTCTATGAGCTGTTGTGCTGTTTCGTCAAGGCTAGACACTCCTATTTTTTTTAGATGACCAAAGCCACTAGCTATATGCTGAGTGATAAAAATACTCGCAGCTTTAAAGCCCTTAAACCAAGGAAACCCACCATTGTTTAGCTGTAAAGTTTTAAGGTAGTTTATGGCTCTGTTTTGGCTATTCTGCATCAAGTTTAAATCAAATAATAAGGCAATTCTTTTTTTCTGTTCAGTTTCTGATTGTGCATCACGCAGCCATGGTGTTTCCTGTATTACTATAGATTTTAATTCTTGATTTTTTTCTAAATTAGAAATCAAAGCTTCTGATGATTGCCAGCTCTTAAAAACATTTTTAATTCTTGGGTTTGAATTAACGATATGACTAGCCAAGCTATTTGCATAGTATTTAGAAAAAGTTTGCTCTGAACTTTCATTAAAGTACTCCATTAAATAAGGCATGGCCTGGACAGCATACCATGCGGGGTTTGAAGTCATTTCTAGTGTTAATTTATGATTCTTTAAAGTTAAAGAGTTGTTGTCTTTTAGTTTGTCTAACCTAAATGTTTTTGTCTCATTAGATCTCACCCAAAGAGGTAGGGTTTCTGTCACTAACATTTTGTTGGATAAAACAGGAAGTATGTTTTGCTCTCCATCAGAAAAGTCTCCTGCCTTTGCAATTATTTTATATTGGATTGCTTGTACAGTATTTGGGATGCTTAAATCCCATGAAACAGCAATGTTTCCATTTTTATCTACCTTAAACGGTTTTACACTGTTTGTGTTTTTTAGATCGGCATTAATTTCTTTTCCTGTAATTACATCTGTTAAATCTAATTGTACAGAACCACTGAGCTGCTCAGAAGTGAGGTTGCTTATCTTGGCACTAAACGTAATTTCATCTCCTTGACGTAAAAAACGTGGTGCATTGGGTACAACCATTAATTCTTTCTGCGTAACCGCAGTTAATGTTTTACTGGTAGTTTGTAAATTTTGGGTATGTGCTAGCAATTGTAACTTCCATTGGGTTAGTGCTTCTGGAACTGTAAAATTAAAACGAACGTTACCGTCTTTATCTGTAGTTAACTGAGGGTAAAAAAAAGCTGTTTCATTTAAGTTTTTACGAGCCTTAACAGTAGCCAAGTCCTTTCTTGCTTTTTCTGTCTCTATTGCTATACCGGCAACTTTTCCTTGCATTGCATATCCTAAACTTACATCTTCTCTAGAGATTCCCAATCCAGTAACAACAACCTCATCCAAAACATTTGCGTCCTCAATTAATCGAACTTCTATCTGAGAGGCATTTCCGACCACAACTTCTGCGCTTAGGTAACCGATATAGCTAAAAACCAGCACATCTCCTTTTTTAGCACTGAGTGAAAAATTGCCGTCAAAATTAGTTTCTGTTCCAGCCATGCTTCCTTTGATGCTTATATTTGCATTAGGTAGAGGCCCACCATTCTTATCAACAACAATCCCAGTCACAGTCCCGTTAAAAATCCCACTTTCTACAATTATAGCTGTTTTTGGTATTTGAGTTATACGCTGAAAGTATCTTCTTTGCCTCCATTGATTTCCATCAAGGTGAAAACCAAACCAATTATAGCTGTCAAAAGTTAATTGTTTGTAGCCGCTATAATAGTGTTTTATGTTTTTAATGCTAAAGCTTGTAGATCCAAAGCTGTTGTTTGCTCTTGTGCTATTGTATGAGTAATCATATTTTGGTGCAATCGGTTGAAATTGCCATTGATGTTCTTTAAAGTCATCTAAAGAGGCATCATACATAGAGGCAAGTATTTCTGCTGCAACCCCATCATTTGTATCGTTTTTAAGGCTAAAACTCCAGGTTTCGGTTTGTCCAGGTTTTAGCTTGTCTCTAAAGCTAGTTGTTTGTAGAGTTAATGAGCTTTGTTGTTTTACAATCGGTATGCGAAGTTTATTTTTAGTAAACGCATTGTAATTGACAAAATGATAATTGATATTAAGTGAACTTAGCTCTCTATTTTCTATTGGTATTTTTAATGTTTTTGTGTTGTTGTTTAAATGAATGGTATAAATTTTTGAAGGGATACCTTTTGCTTCTACCATTAGGGTTACAGTGAGGTCTTTAGAAGCAGAAGCTAATTTTAATTCTATACTTTCATTAGGATTGTAAAAAGATTTGTCTGTATAAATGCTAAACAGTTCATTGTCAGTAACTTTTTTTGATTTTGGGTCAAAAAGACTAAAGTGCTGCTCATCTTTTACGGTCTGATTATAAGGGTCTTTGCTTTCTAAAATAACACTGTACTTTCCTGTTTTCCAGAGTTTTCCAATCTCAAAATAAATTTCATCCGTGCTGCCTGTGTCAAAGGTTGATTGATAAACCAAGGTCCCCTTTTTCCAATTCAATTCATTGGCTTCTTCTTCTAAATAAGGCACATTCGGAAAGAGTTTTCTAAATTCTTTCTCAGAAATATCTTGATATTCTGGTGCTGACCAAGCTCGTTCTCTTAGAGGGGCTTTTGGCGCCTGAAGTTTAAATATTTTTACAGTTCCCTTTGCTGCTACAAACTGGTTGTTTAGGTTTTTGGTTGTTATTTTTATTGATTGCCTAGTGGCTCTTTTGTTAATTTTTACGGGCAAAGAAAGTGTTGCTACTAAAGAATGATATCCAACCTTAATCAGAGTACTGTTGCTCCGAGTTTCTCCATTAACATCTGTGACATCTGCTATGATTTCATACTTAAAAATAGGAAGATTTTCTTTTGAAATACTGGCATCGGGTAGGGCATTAAAACGGATGTTAAATTCTCCTTTGCTATTTGTGGTTGTTTCGCCAAAGCTTATTTCTTGTGGAGCAGTATTTCTAAAGTAGTGCCTCCAATAAAACCAAGTAGGCAGTTCAACTCTTCGAATTACTTTATAAGTCACTTTTGCCTGGCTAATAGAAGTTCCTGAATACGATTTTGCAAAACCACTAACGGTTACAGAATCGTTTAGCTTAAAAGTGCTTGTAATGGGTTTAAATTCGGTTTGAAAACGAGGTCGCTTGTATTCTTCAACTAAAATTTTGTTATTATAGTTGCCAACAAATATATAATCAGCAGTTTTGTAAAAAGTGCTTTCAACTTTTTCACTTTTATCAAATTCAAAAGAATAATACCCCGTTAATCCATTGTCAGGAATTGTAAATGTACCTGCGGCAGATCCGTATTCATTGAGTTTTAAATCGATACTTTTTACTAGTTGACGGTTTTGTGATAACAGCTTAATTTGCACATACTGATTTGTAAAAGGAGTACTATTTTTCTTGTCAGTTTTTACAAAAATGGTTTTAAAATAAACAGTTTGTCCAGGTCTGTAGATGCTTCTGTCAGTAAAGAGAAAGGGCTTAATAACACTGTTTTCAACCTCTTTATTAGTTGTTAGCTCACTTTTTTTATGTTGGATTACAGTGTTGTTGCCAAAATAGCCATTGTCTTTTTTATGAGCGACTGTAATTTCGCAATTTAGATAGGTGTATGGGCTCTTAAATGTGGCAAAACCTTTCTTGTTAGTTTTTATTGTTTTATTTATAAGTGCCCCAGAATTTCTATTAGGATTGCTTATTGTAATCGAAGCATTTTTTATTGGTTTTCCATTGTTTCTGTTAACTACTTGATATCGATAAACTCGGTCTTTATGGCTTTCAACCAAAGCCAAATTAGTTACTTGTACAGAAGTAGATCCAAAGATTTTACTGGCATTAAGTGTGTTGCTTTCTGAAACAACGATAAGGTAATTACCACCCTTAAATTTAGGAGTGATAACTTCTGTACTATGCGCTCTAAAATCTTTGATGTTTCTAAGTTTAGAAGTCCATTGGTTTGTTTGTGTTAGGTTTTTTATGAAGTTAACGCGGGCTTCTAAATTGTATATTTTATTTAGTAGATTTTGTTCATTTTTGCTAATTAAATAACTTGTAAAGTATAAGGTTTCAATGTTTTTGTAATTGATAAAAAGACGTTGTTTTTTGCCTATTGGAACGTTTTTTTCGGCCTTGATGCTTAGGGTTTTAGAAGTGATGCTTGCTTTTAATCTTCTGCAATTTTCTGCGGCCAAACTTTTAGGAAACCTATTGATAATTGTATTGCAAATTTGTAAAGCTTCTGCAATCTTAAAGACATCTTCTTTTATTTTAGAATTTGGGTAGTCAGTCCCTTTGCTCATGTAAATACGGACAATTTCATATCCGTATAAACCGCCAATAGTATGGTTGTTATATCGTTTGTAACCTTCGTCTAATGCTTTTAATAAGAGGGTTTTTTTATCTTGAAAAACAGCATTTTGATTGACAAATTTTAATCGATCAAGAGTGGTAAATGCTAAGGCAGCTATGTTG
Source organism: Polaribacter pacificus (assembly GCF_038024035.1). Classification (NCBI taxonomy): domain Bacteria; kingdom Pseudomonadati; phylum Bacteroidota; class Flavobacteriia; order Flavobacteriales; family Flavobacteriaceae; genus Polaribacter; species Polaribacter pacificus. The sequence continues at coordinate 1,244,695 of NZ_CP150664.1, read as the reverse complement.
TTGTTTTTTAAATGATAAACGGTTAAATCTTGATAAATTTTTAATGCTTGGTACTGTAATGACAAGCTGTCTTTTGTCTCAAGAGGTAGTGTAGAAAAAGCAGTTGCATCTGAAAAGTACATGGGTTTGTCAATGGTAAAAATAGCAGTGGGTTTAGCGATGGTGTTTTCTGGTGTTTTGTAAAAATCTAAGGCATTATTCGCTAAAAAATCATACAAGCTTGGGCGGTATGTTTTAGTGGCTGCTACAGGTTGTATAATTGCAGAAAACTCATTAGTAGTTAGCTTTTGTAGCTTTTCTTTTTCTGCTAATGATTGTTGAAAATTTATATGAACCTCTTTAAAAAGTGTTTTTAGATCCCAGGTTCTAAAATCTGAAGGATCAACTTTTTGAGCTGTTTGAGTTCTTTGATAAAAATCATAGCGGTGCTGATAGAAATATTGCCAATACAAATTGGCAATAATGTTTTTTAGTATGTTTTTTGTAGGAAAGCTACTTGATTTTATCTGTGCTTTAAAGGCATTAATGATGCCCAGTTGCGCATCTTCATCAAGCAACAAAGAAAACTTACTTTTATAGAACAGTGCTTTAATCTGTTGGCTTGAATTGTGCTCTTTTGAAGCTTTTGTGTACAATGAATCTACAAGCTTTAATGCAGATTTTGGCAACTTCTTGATTTCTAATTTTTCAATACTATCCCAAACTTTTTCGTAGCTCTTTTGTGCTTGTATGCTTGAGGAGTAGAGTATCGTAAATAATAAAATGAGTAGGGAGGTTTTTTTCATGATCTTTTTTATAACGACAATAAAGATAATTATTATTGTGAAAGCTTTTGTACTTTTACTATACTTAATCTATCAATCTTCTTTTTTTAAGGTTGTAATTTAAAATGGAAAATGATCAAAAAATGTAAATTTCTTATGCTGTTTTTATTGATTTCATGTTCAACCACTAAAGTTGTCTATGATTATGATGTAAAAACTAATTTTAAGGCATATAAAACCTATTCTTTTTATGAAGATGTAGGAGCTGGCTTTAATAATTTGGACGTAAACAGAACCCTTGCGATTTTAGAAAAAGAGTTGACAGTCTTGGGGTATACAAAAGCAGAAACTCCAGATTTTTACATCAATTTTAGTGGTAATAGAGAAGGAGTGGCTAACAATGAGCAAGTTTCTGTTGGTTTTGGTAATCGAGGGGCAAATATTGGTATCGGAATCCCACTTGGGTCTAAAAAAGTATTGGAAAAATTTACCTTAGATTTTATTGATCATAAAACCGATCAGTTAATTTGGCAAGGTGTTTCTAAAGGAACCATTAAAGAACAATATACCCCAGAGCAGCGGATAGCCTATTTAGAAAAAAGCATTGCAAAGATTTTGTCTAAGTTTCCACCAAAGAAAAATAACTAAATGTTTTGTTCAGTACAAAGCAAAAAAAACCGCTACAAATTGTAGCGGTTTTTTAATATTGTAAAAGAATTAAAACTGGTAACGCACGCTCAAGGCAAGGTCAGAGTTTAATCCATCATAGGCATCACTAAAACCAAATTCAGGTCTGTAATCTAAAGAAATTAGGATAGGAGCATCAAAATTGTATTCGATACCGATATCACCTGTTGCAAAAATAAAAGTTTCAGAAATTCCGGCATTTTTTATGCTACCAATTCCTCCACCTGCTCCAGCATACCAGTTAAATTTATCCTCTAAGGTCCAAACCCATTGGTAGATTCCTGTCGCTTTAAAAGAATCAGAACTATTGCCGTTGCGAATTCCCAAATCAATCTCTAATCTGTTGTTTTCGCTCATTTTACGTTGATAAGAAATTTCACCACCAAAACCATTATTGCCACCCAATCGTAAACCAATAGCATTCTCAGCAATTTCTTGTGCATTTGTTGTAAAAGTAGCAGCAAATAATAAACCGATAATCAAAAATGTTTTTTTCATATTCTTATTTAAATTTTAAAAGTTAAATGAACTACAAAGGTACAAAATTTTAAAGCGAGCCTTGTTTTTTTTAAACTTAAGTGGCATTGTAGGGCTAAAGATTTATAGGTTTTGTATTTTTACAAAAAAATGGGAAGTTCTATGTCTAAAATACATTTTATTGCTATTGGAGGGAGTGCTATGCATAACTTAGCAATCGCATTGTTTAAAAAAGGGTATCAAATTACTGGAAGCGATGATGCCATTCATGAACCGTCAAAATCAAGACTTTTAAAATACAATTTGCTGCCTCAAGATTTGGGTTGGTTTCCAGAAAGGATCACCACAGATTTAGACGCTGTTGTCTTGGGGATGCATGCAAAACCAGACAATGCAGAGTTGTTAAAAGCACAAGAACTAGGAGTCAAAATCTATTCGTATCCAGAGTTTTTATATGAGCAATCCAAAGATAAAACAAGAGTAGTTATTGGAGGGTCACATGGTAAAACCACCATAACTTCCATGATTCTACACGTTTTAAATTATCATGAAAAAGAAGTAGACTTTATGGTAGGAGCTCAATTAGAAGGCTTTGAAACCATGGTACATTTAACAGAGACTAATGAGTTTATTCTTTTAGAAGGAGATGAGTACTTAAGCTCTCCAATAGATAGACGTCCTAAATTCCATTTATACAAACCCAATATTGCTTTGCTAAGTGGTATTGCCTGGGATCATATTAATGTGTTTCCGACTTTTGAAAACTATGTAGCGCAATTTAAGATTTTTACAGATTCACTTACCAATGGTGGAATCATGGTTTATAATTCTGAGGATCCTATTGTAAAAGAAGTTGTAGAAGGATCAGAAAATCATATAAAAAAATACGCATACAGCACGCCGCTTCATCGCGTAGAAAATGGGATTAGCTATTTAGAAACTCCAGAAGGAGATTTGCCTTTGGAGATTTTTGGAAATCACAATCTACAAAACTTAGCAGGTGCTAAATGGATTTGCCAACATATGGGCATAGATGAGGATGATTTTTACGAAGCCATAGCTAGTTTTAAAGGTGCAAATAAGCGTCTAGAAAAAATTATAGAAACACCAAGCAGTGTTGTTTTTAAAGATTTTGCTCACAGTCCAAGTAAGGTGTCTGCTACCACACAGGCAGTAAAAGATCAATATACTAACAGAAAACTTATTGCTTGTCTAGAACTACATACCTACTCTAGCTTAAACGCAACCTTTTTAGAAGAATACGTGGGGGCACTTTCTGCAGCTGATGTAGCAGTGGTTTTTTACTCTCCTGACGCTGTAAAAATTAAACAATTAGATTCGGTTTCTAAAGAGCAAATTGCCAAAGCTTTTCAACGAGAAGATCTAATCATCTATACAAATCCAGCTGAGTTTAAGGCCTTTTTATTTGACCAAAACTTAAAAGATTCAGCTTTGTTGTTAATGAGTTCTGGAGATTATGGCGGCTTAGATTTTGAAGAGGTTAAGACTTTGGTTTAAATCCTAACTGGCTAAGCTTACTTTTTTGCCAATCCTTATCAGCAAATTTAGCAAACAGCCAATTACGAGTTTCTTTTTTATATACCGCTTCTAGTAAGATGAATATACGTGTTTTAAAGATGTAGATCCTATCTATTTTTTGTTTTCGTTTTTGAATTTGTTCTGGATTGGCTAGCAGTTGCTGAAATTTATTTAGAGATTTTTTAGCAGAAAAATCATTTGGGATTTGAATACTGCTAGGGTGATTAAAAACTTCTTTGCATAAGAGCATAAAGCCATATAGAGGCCTGTAAATTTTTGAATTTTTGTCAATATATTGTGTATTGTTAGTCTTTTTGGATAGCAAAAAAACATCATAAGCATTCCGTAAGGCAATCATATTTAATTGCTGTCCACGATCGTTAATTTGATAGGCAAAAGCACTTAACAATAGTTGGTTTTTGTAGCTTAAAACAACTTGGCCCTGTTTGGTCTTGATTAGTTGTTTTCTAAGTGTCTTGTATGAAAAATCATTTGTGTATTTCTTGATGACAACTTCTTTGTGGATCTCTACAGCAGCAATTTGTTTTTTATGCACCAATCTTGGATAATGCCGAAATATTAGAGGCTTAAACTCTGATTTTACCCGCTCTCTATAGCCATGTTTTTTTAATATGTTTACGGCATTTTCGAGTTCACTTTCTGCAATTATAAAATCTATATCACCAACCATTCTTTCTGCGATATCTTCATAAAGACCTTCAAGTAAGTTTCCGGTACCTTTTAAGAAAATAGGCCTAGTAGTATTGGCTAATAATATGCTGTTGATTTCTTTGGCTTGTTCTATAATTTGTAAGTTTCGTTCTCTGTTTAGATCGGTAATTTCTTTCATGAAATCTACCAGGTCTTTTGGTAAAAGAGAAAGTAGATTTGCTCTGTTAAGATTGCAGTACAGAGCAGGAAACACATAGTGCTCTGTGCTTATCTTAACTACTAGTTCCCAGTTGACATCGTTTTTTATTATTTGATGCTCAACTATTTTTCTATTGTGTGCTTCATAGTTTATGGTTAAGCATTTTCCTATAAAGTACAAAGCTTCTTTATAGTTCATCATTAAAAATTTTTGTGATTGTATTTAGCATTTTTAAATTGTTTGAATAGCAAAGTTGATAGGCCGGTACAGCTAAAAACCAATCTAAAAATATCGCGACATTTGTTTTTTGGGATGAAATCCATGAATCGGGAACCAACTGTTCCAAAGCTTCTGTTTTGGATAGTACCTTTAACTCTAAATCAACTTTGGTATCATATTTAATAAAAACAAGTGCTTTGCAAGGGTACTTCTTTTTGTAGTTTATGTTTTTAGGGAATAAATACCGAACAGTTTTACTGCGATTTGATAATTGATATTCTTGAGCCTTTTTTAATTGTGGGTAGAGTGGAGCAAGAGTGTTATAACTTGTTTTTTTTATTGAGATAGCTGCAGGATAGACATGGATTTTCTTTTTGCTATCTATAGGGACAAAATCATCTGCCACACTCTCAAAACCAGCTGCGTTTAACAAGGCTAAAGAGGTGCTCTTTCCGTTGCCAGAATCACCCAGTAAAAGAATAACCTCTTTCTTGTCTTGAATAGCAGAGGCATGGAAAACAGCCAACCAGTCTCTTTCTGTTTTCTGATACATATCCATGAGTATGTGCATGAATACTTTTCCTTGAAAAAAATGAGATTTAATTTTTGACCAAGATCCAATAATGCGATTGTTTTTTGCAAATACAAACTGCTTGTTTTTTTGATATAAATGGTAAACAAGCGCGCTTTTCGGATTTGTCTCCAACTCAAGATGTGCAAACTTTGGATGGATTAATAGTTCTATAGAATTTGTTTCATAGTAGATGCAGATAGTAGTCTTATAAAACTGATAATATTTCCTTGAGTGAAAATGATTTGGCAGCGCCTCTTTATTAAAATTTGCATTGCTGTCTTTAACTGTTTTTTCCGTTTGGTTTTGCAGCATTTTTTGCAGATCTATAAGAAATAAAGCGGCAATTTTCTGTGGAATTTTTAATTGACGAGCACAGTCCTTTACAATTTGATCAATAGGAGTTTCTGTATGTAATTTCTGAATAAGTTGTGCAGTAAACTGTTCAAATATCACATAGGTGTTACTGGCTTTAAACCAAACAATGGTTTTGCCCTTCCATTTTTTAAAATAGAGTTGGTTGGTTAGTATCAAAACAAAGATTTTTTAAGTTAGAAATTTTCCCCTGGTGTGTTAGGGCTTGCAGCTTGTGCTTTTTTAGGGCTTAAAAAAAGATAGGTTCCCATGGCAGTTAAAGCTGCGTATTGGCTGTAATCCCCGATTTTTTTAATGGCTTCTTTTCTGTTGATTTTCTTTGTCTTTTTGATCGTTTTTTTTTTCATAGCGTTGATTTTTATCGATTTATATAGATTTTTTTGGAGTATTGATTTCGCCCCATTTGAATACTAATAAGATAGAGTCCTTGGTTGAGGTGTTTTGGTAGGTCAATCTCTATGTATTCTGATTTTGAAAAACGTTGCCGCAGTATTCTTTTTCCCAAAATATTAGAAAGTGTTATACTAATATCATTTGCAGAAAACCCTTCTAAACGTAGGGTGTTTTTGTCTTTTTGATAACTGCGTAAATATTTTCTGTCAATAGTGACTGTACTCAAAACATTTGAGCTTTTTATGTGTAGGTAAAAACGACCAATTCCGTCTAATGGATTTGATAAGGTAACCGTATAACCTGTTTCATCGTTGGACAATTTGGTAAAAACACCAAGCTCACGATCTTCTAAGTAAATAATTAGATCTTCTGGGAGCTGAGCGCTCTTAGCCGTAAAATTAATGCTAGCAGCTTCTGTTTTAAGACCAATAGGAATGACTAAATTTTTATAATTATCCGTTGGCAAAGATTGTATTGATAAATCTGTGCTATTTGAATCTTGTACTAGTCTTGTGTAGAGCTCAAAATCACTGAGAACTCCCTTAAAACTTGAGCTGTCATAGCCATTGTCAAAACCTGTGGTGGTATTTTCTATAAAAAAGATTTCTGTCGTTTTTGACTTGTCTCCATTTGCTACTTTTACTTGTATCCATACAGGTTCTTCATTGCTTTTATAAAATACTTCTGTCTGTTGATACTGCTGCATCGCTTTGGTAAAATTCAGTATGCCTCCGCCAGTCTTAGTCTTTACAAAAAAACCTTGAACAGGAGCGATGTATTTGCCTAAGCTTGCTTGGTTTATAGTGATATAAGCATTGCTTTTTTGATCCCAAAACCAAAGAGTTTGTTCACTCAATTGATCTGAATTAACAGTGAGAATATTTTCTGCCACATTGGTATTTGTATTGGCAGGAATAAAGGCAGTATAAGGGTTGCCAATTAGATTATAAGCATTCGTTGTTCCATCCTTCAAGCTGATGGCAACATCGTTGGTTTCTAGCGAGCCAGAGTACTTTAGGTTTCCTGCACTAGTTAGCTTTACAGCATAGCCTTTTGCAGGGAGTAATTTACCTACTGTTTTTGCATTGTAGTAGCTCCAACTAGCGTCTTTGTTTTCATAGTGAGCTAGGCCAATATTGGTGTCAGTACCTGCTGCAAAAGAGTTTTTATGGATAAGGTCCTCAATTGTTTGATCTTTAAAAGGGCTTGCTACTAAATACCAATTGTCTGACTCAAGTTGTCGGGTATAAATAAAATTAGCATTTAAAGTTCCACTTCCCATTATTGTACTTCCTGATTGGGCCAGTAGCCGTCCTTTAACGCTTAGTAATCCAGATACAGTGATATTGGCTCCAGGTTCAAGGCTAATGTTTCCTGCAGTCGCGCTTGTGCTTATCAAGGGCAAAATGGCTGTTTTAGGAATCGTTACATCAGCATCTTTTGTCGGAATTCCATTACTCCAATTGCTTGATAAGTTCCATTGATTGTTTGTGCTTCCAGTCCAACTTGTGGCTATAGTTGAGATGCAAAAAGCTTCTTTTGAAAAATCTAAAAAAAGCTCTCCATTGCTGTTGTTAATGGTCCAGTTTTCTTTGTTTACAAGTAGTGTTAAGTAGCTTGCATAGTCTGATTGGTTAGATCTTGATCCAGTATATTCACCGCCATCTGGGCTTACAAATGGATTTAATTCAAGAAAATTTTGCCCAGCAATGAGTCCTGTCCCTAAGAGTTCATTGCTTTGCAAACTAGCATTTTTGATACCACTAATAAAAGTGGTTGGACTGTCTTTATTTGTTCCTGTATAGGCAAATATTGTCTCTCCTGATGCCACTAAAGAAATAGAATTGTTGCTGCTAATGGTTCCCGCTGAAACACTAAAATTATCAGCGTTAATATTGTTAATATTATTAAAGGAAATTATGGTTCCCGCTGGGAGTTCTTCAGCTCCGGTATTCCATTCTAAGAATCCGTCGTTTCCGACTTCATTAAAAGCGAGGGTAGCATTGTCCCAAGTAGCATCTGTAAAATACAGTATTGAATTTGCGGGGAATGTGCTTAATAACACAATAGCAAAATCATCATTACCATCAACATTGATGGCCGTAAAGGCGATGTCGCCCTTGGATTGCGAATAACTGCATAGCGCAGCTAGTAAAGGAATTAGTCTGACTAACTCCTTTACAAAGTAAAGTTGTTTCATTTTTCATAGCATTTGAACTATAAAATTAAAGAAAATTTTTTAAATCGCTGAAAATCTAGTTTTTACGCCAGAAAAATGGAGAGAATAAGATTAAAACAGTGAAGAGTTCTAGACGTCCAATAAGCATTAAAAAAGAACAAAACCATTTTGCAGGATCAGATAAATGTGCATAATTATCAACAGGACTCACAGAACCCAAAGCGGGTCCAATATTTCCTAGTGATGATCCAGCAGCTCCAAGTGCTGATATAAAATCTAAACCCATCAGAGTTAAAATAGTAGAAGACACCACAAAGATGAGCATGTAGATGATAAAAAAGGAAATAATATTAAATACAATGGTTTGATTAACAGGTTTTTCGTCATATCTAACCGGAATGATTGCGTTTGGGTGCAAGGCTTTTTTAAACTCTAAAAAACTGCTTTTAAGCATAATAATGTGTCGAACAATCTTAACACCACCACTGGTAGAACCTGCAGAACCACCCACAAAAAATAAAGAAAAGAAAATAGCGGTTGCAAAGAAACTCCACATGGTAAAATCAGCACTGACAAAACCAGTGGTAGTAATCACAGAGATTACCTGAAAAGCAGCATGCCTAAAAGCACTTTCAACCTTTCCGTAAATCATCGGATGCTCTATGGTAGTTTCTAGATCTGGGTTCTGGAAAAACAAAATGATGGTTGCTATAACAAAGGTTAATCCAATGAAACCAATCAAATAATATTTAAATTCTTCACTCTTAAAGATTTTCTGAAATTGACCTTTAAGCGCAAAATAGGACAAGACAAAATTGGTTCCAGCCACAAACATAAAAAAGATGATGATGTATTGCACAAGTGGCATTGCGTTGTAATATGCGACACTGTCATTTTTTGTAGAGAAACCTCCTGTGCTCATGGTCGCCATAGCGTGATTAATTGCATCAAACCAAGTCATCCCGGCAAGTTTTAGTAAAAAGAATTCACTAAAAGTTAAGATTACATATATTAACCACAGTCTTTTGGCGGTGTCTGATATTCGTGGATGTAGCTTGTCTGTAGAGGGACCTGGAGCTTCTGCCATAAACAATTGCATTCCTCCAATCCCTAAGAGTGGTAAAATCGCAATCGTAAGTACAATGATCCCCATACCACCTATCCAATGAGTAGCACTTCTCCAAAACAAAATTCCTTTTGGCATGGATTCAATATCTGTAAGGATAGAAGATCCTGTAGTAGAATAACCAGAAATAGTTTCAAAAAAAGCGTTGGAAATATTGGGGATGGATCCCGAAAATAAATAGGGCAACATTCCTGTAAATGAAAGAATTAGCCAACCTAATGTAACAATAAGATATCCTTCTTTTTTTTGAATATTGGTAGAGGTTGGTTTGTTAAAAAAATACAATAATAAACCAATCGCAATGGTAACAATCCCTCCGGTTAAAATTCCTTTATAAGCTTCTTCTTGATGATACAAGCTAAAAGGTACCGCAATAAGCATAAAGACACCGTTTAACATGGATGTTAAGCCAAGAAAACGATAAATAATTTTTAAATTAAGATTGTGGCTGTACATCTATTGTGGTTTAAACATCTCTTCGACCACGGTTATTGCTTCTGGAAGACAAAAGACAATTACCTTATCTCCATCTTGGATTTGAAAATGACCATAAGGCATTAGTGCTTTTCCATCTCTTATCACTCCGCCAAAAACAGCTTCTCGAGGGAATTTTAATTCTCGGATAGGCTTTCTAGTTACTTTGGCGTTGTTGTGGGTTTCAAATTCTAAAACCTCAGCGTCAATATTGTGTAAATTGGCAAGGGCTAAAATTTCACCTTTTCGAATATGTCTAAAGATGCTACTAGCAGCCAATAATTTTTTATTTATCAAGGTGTCAATACCAATGGTTTGAGAAATATTGATGTAGTCTATATTCTCAACTAGGGCAATTGTTTTTTTAATTCCTTTTGATTTGGCAACCAAACAAGACATAATGTTGGTTTCAGAATCCCCTGTTACTGCGATAAAGGCATCCATCTCGCGAATGCTTTCTTCTTCTAATAACTCTAATTCTCTACCGTCACCATTTATAACCAACACATTGTTTAGTTCTTCAGCTAACTGAAGTGCTCTCTCTTTATCTTTTTCTATAAGTTTTACCTTAAAATTTTCTCTACATAACTTTTTAGCCGTTTTGTAACCAATGCTACTTCCTCCTAAAATCATGACATTTTTAATGTCTAATTTTTCTTGACCATTTAAAGCATGTAATTTTTGGATACTCTCTTTAGGTGTAGAAAAATAGACTTGATCATTGATGTTGTAAACAGTATCCCCTCTTGGGATAATAGTTTGAGAATGACCCTCTCTTTTAATTGCGATAGTCACAAAATCAATATCTGAGAATTTGTCTTTGGCTTCTTTAACGCTTAAGTTTACGATGGGAGATTTATAGGTTAACAAACTACCCATTACATTAAACAAACCACTCTCAAATTGCACCGTATCATTAAAACAAGACTGATTAAGAAGCATTTTAATTTCATTAGCAGCCAATTCTTGAGGAGAAATCATAAAGTCAATACCAAACTTTTTAAAGTCAATATCTTTTGTTCTTAAAAATTCTGGATTGTCAATTCTGGCAATGGTTTTTTTAACTCCCAATGCTTTTCCAATCACAGCGATGGTGAAGTTGGTGTTTTGAGATTCTGTAACAGCAAGTAGTAAATCAGCAGAGTCAATCCCGATTTCTTTTAACAAAGAAATGGAAGTTGCATCACCTTTTTTGGTAAATACATCTAAATGGTTGTTGATATAGTTTAATTTATCACCGTCAAAATCAACAATATAAGTGTCTTGTGCTTCGTACGATAATAATTTAGCTAAATGGAAACCAACATCGCCAGCCCCAGCTATTATAATTTTCATATATGTATCTAATGAAATATAGTATGCAAAGGTATTACTCTTTAACTGTATCTGCAAAAAAACCCTTCATATTTTAAAGTTTGATAATTGAATATGTGTATCTTTAAATAAAAAAAAAGCATTGAAAATGAACACAATACCAATTAAGGCATGGTCTTTAGACGATCGCCCTCGAGAAAAATTATTGGCAAAAGGGAAGGCAGTTTTAACAGATGCCGAACTTTTAGCTATTGTTATTGGATCTGGCAACAGAGAAGAGAGTGCGCTTGCGCTCAGTAAACGAATTTTAGGTTCTGTAAACAACAACATCCAAGAGCTTTCTAAGCTGTCTATAGGTCAGCTTACTAAGTTTAAAGGCATTGGTGCTGTAAAAGCGATTAGCATCGTGTCGAGTTTAGAACTAGGTAGAAGACGACATTTTGAACAGCAAGAAGTAAAGCCTGTAATTAAAAGCAGCTCTGATGTTTTTACCATACTACAGCCTTTGTTAAATGAGTTACAACACGAAGAGTTTTGGGTTTTATACTTAAACAATTCAAATAGAGTGGTAGCCAAAGAACAATTAAGTAAAGGCGGGTTAACTGCCACTATGGTTGATGTTCGGTTGCTGTTTAAAAAAGCACTTGAACTTTTTGCAGTGGCTATTATCGTGGCACATAATCATCCTTCGGGTAAATTAAAACCCAGTAATTCTGATCTGCTTTTAACTCAAAAAATTAAAGATTCAGGAGCCTTGTTAGAGATAAAATTACTGGATCACTTAATTATCACTCAAAAAGATTATTTTAGCTTTGCAGACCAGTCGTTATTGTAAAATAAACCAATCCATCTAAAATAAAAGCTATCTTGATACTCGTATACACGCATAAGGTTACACCCAGATTACGCTATATTTTTAAGCATATTTTTAGTCGAATATTGCAAATACCAGTTGGTTTTACTTCTGTTGTAGAAGAGTTTATTGCGCATAATGGTTTAAAAATGACCTATTCTAAAACACCCTTAGGAAATGAGTTTTTTATCCGTAGCAATGATTTGTTGTTTGAGCAGGGTGTAAACGATATAGATATCACTGTATTTTCTTGGGAAGACACTCCTTGCTTTTTTAATACAGGTTCTAAGTCCGCGCTCCCTTTTGATATTTTTGCAGCAAGTTTCTATCTGATTAGTCGCTATGAAGAATACCTTCCACAAGTTCGTGATGAGCACGACCGATTTACTGCCAAACAAAGTTTTGCCTTCCAAAACGGTTTTTTAGAAAAACCACTTGTAGATATTTGGGCTTTAAAATTTCTTGAAAAACTAAAAGAAAGATTCCCGGACTATGCCTATAAAACTAGAGAATACAAGTTTATCTCTACAGTTGATGTAGACAATGCCTTTGCCTTTAAGCACAAGAGTTTGGTGAGGACTATTGGAGGTTTTTTAAAAGATTTAAGTGGTTTTAGGTTGCGAAACGTATGGAATCGCTTTGCAGTATTGACCAATATAAAAAAGGATCAATACAATACTTTTGATCAGGTTTTAAAACTTCAAAAAAACTACCAGCATAAATTACTTTTCTTTTTTTTGATAGGAGATTATACTACTTTTGATACCAATGTTTCTGCTTCTAAAGGAAAGTTTAGACTGTTAATAAAGAACATAGCTGATTATGCAAAAGTAGGTTTGCATCCCTCTTACTTTACCATGAAAGATGAGGTGATGCTTAAAAAAGAAAAAGATCGTTTGGAGGATATTCTAAATAGATCTGTAGACAAATCAAGACAGCATTTTTTGCGTTTTAGTTTGCCAGAAACCTATCAAAATTTAATTGACCTAGAGGTTGCTGAAGATTATTCTATGGGCTATGCGAGTCATGTGGGTTTTAGAGCAAGTACCTGTACGCCTTTTTATTTTTATGATTTGGATTTTGAAATACAAACCCCTTTAAAAATTGTGCCCTTTGCTTTGATGGACACCACCTTAAATGATTATTTAGGTTTAACGCCCAAGCAATCTTTAGGAAAAATTAGAGATTTAAGGAATGAAGTTAAAGCAGTAAACGGAACCTTTGTGACGCTTTTTCACAATGAAAGTATGAGTGATTATTTACGTTGGAGAGGTTGGAAAAGAGTGTATGCATCTATGATAAAAATTGCAACTTCTTAAGATGATTCGTTATGTAAATAGAGCTCAGCTAGACGATGAAAAATACAACAACTGCATTCGCAATTCGGTTCAGAGTAGGGTCTATGCATATAGTTGGTATTTAGATTGTGTTTGTGAGCAGTGGGGTGTATTAGTACTCGATGATTACACAGCTGTAATGCCTTTGCCATGGAAAAGAAAATTCGGTTTAGCAGTTATTTCTCAGCCTTTTTTTACGCAGCAATTGGGCGTATTTTCATTCTCTGATTTAAGTGAAGATGATTTTAGTTCTTTTGTCAAAGCAATTCCTAAACGCTTTGTTAAAGTTAGTTTACAACTAAATTCATTAAATGATTTTTGTCAAAAAAAATGTGTTGCTAAAACCAATTACATCATTTCTTTAAATAAACCCTATGTTAACCTATATAAAGAGTACAATAAAGGAAGAAAGCACGCATTAAACAAAGGGTTAAAACAAAACCTAGTCCTAGAGCCTATCCAATTTGATGAGCTGATTCAGTTGGCAAAAACGCATTATCAATATCCAGAGTTAAAAGAAAAAGATTTTGAAAATCTCGCAAAGCTAGTTGCAACGCTAGCTAAAAAATCTAAAGTCAGCATCTTAGGGTTGTATGAACAAGAACAGTTGATTGGAGGCTCCGTTTTTGTAATTCACGACCATCGAATTACCTATTTGTTTTCTGCTATGCATCCAAAGGGGAAGCAACAACAAGTACCCACATTGCTTATTGATAATTTGATTAAAAATCATTCGGAAACAGCTTTTATTTTTGATTTTGAAGGCTCTATGATTCCAACAATTGCTTCTTTTTTTAAAAGCTTTGGAGCTCAGAAAGAAACTTACTTTTTATTTAAAAAATCACTCTTATAGCAATACATAAAAAGGACAAAAGATAGAATTCCCGTAATCCACATTAGGCATGCAGAGGTAATGGCTGCGCCTTTAATTCCGTAGTTAGGAATCATATACAAATTTGCACAAATATTGAGTATAAGCGCTGCTAGGGTAATGTATAGGTTTAGGTGTGCTTTGCCAATGGATGAAAGCAAATTACCAAAAAGACCTCGTAAAAAGAGGATGCCAACTACTCCGTAAAGCAATATCATAAAGCTGTCTTCGTGTTTAGAAAATGTAGGGTCAAAGAACTGTAGAATTGCGCTAGCGCTTAGGTTAAAAAAAAGAATTAAAAGGCAACTAATAGCACCAAACAAGATCAGATAGCCTTTTATATAATTTTTAATATACCCAAGGTCTTTAATATTTGCTGTAAAATGGACAAAATCTGTATTGATAAACACTCTCGGTAAAAACAGCAGACTTAATGGGATTAAAGAAAGGTATTTATAAACGGTAACCAATTCAGCATCATTTAGCAAATACCCAATTAATAATATATCAATTACAAAGAGTAATTGAGTTACTACATTAGAAAGGCTAGCAAAGATTCCATATGACCAGAAATCTTTTGATTTTGTTGACAGGTCTGTCTTCTTTGTTTTTTTAAAAGGCAATTTTTTAACGTAATACAAGCAGGCGAGTAGAGGAGTGAGCACCAAAGCAGCTGCATAGCCCTTTTCTTTGTAAAAGTAACTAAGTGCTCCTACAAAGATTACTAAGAGTAAGTTGTAAACAATTTCTGTATAGGCAAATTCTTTGTTTTTATATTGCAATCGAAATTGTATTTTGATCAATTCAAAGACATAAGAAGGGAGAAGTGCTAAGGATAAAAAAGTGATATAGTAAAAACTATCTTCAAAAGTAAAAGGGAAAAAATAGCTTAGAACAATGATAGACAGAATTATTATAATTGTCGCCCTAATACCCTTTTTAAAAACATAGACAAAGAGGGCTTCTTTTTCTTGATTAGTTTTTAACAGGGCGCCAAATCGCAAATAGCTCTGATGAAGGCCAAGACCTGCAATAGGAAAAACAAAAGCGATAATAGAAAATGCAAATAGCACAACCCCGAGTTTGTTGTTAGGAATCAACTGAACCGCGATCCATGAAGCTAAAAAAGAAAATAATCTTGCTATAATAGTAGTTATAAAGACATAACTCCCTGCTCGTGAAAGAAAATTTTGGATATAGTTTTTTAGCAAATTCATTAAAGCAGTTTTAAAGAGTTGAAATAGTGCTTAGAGAATTCTTTAGCAATCTCATCTTTGCTATACTTCTTTTGAATATAAGCTTGCAACTCAGAGGGTTCTTCTATGTTTCTTTTTGTCTTTTGTTGTAGTATAGCCGCTTCTAAGGCTGCTTCATCACCCACTGAAATTAATTGAAGCGAGGTGCTTTTTGGAAGTTCATTTACGATGCCTGTTTGTGTTGCAATTACAGGAGTGTTGCACAAAATCGCTTCTGGGATTACTATGCCAAAACTTTCATAATTGCTAAAAGAAATACAAAGGTCTGCTTGCTGTAAGCGTTGGGCAAGTTCTTTGTGATTTAGGTGGGCTTCAAAAAAAATATTGGCTTTTGTAAAGTTGAGTTTTGTGATTAAATCTTGATACTCATCTGCGTTTCCACCGATAAAATTCCAAGTAAAAGTGCCTATCTGATTTTCTAATATTTTAGCCACATGCAGCATCCCTGTGATGTTTTTTTGAGCATCTCTAAGATTGGAGACGTGTACCAAACTATAGGGTTGGTCTAGCTTGTTTCCTGGTTTAAAAAGGGTATTGTCAATCACATTGCCCACGCAACTGTAGTGGCCTTTAAAATTTAATTGAAGCATGGATTTTTCTAAAAATTTACTCACAGGGCAGACCACAGAAGCTCTTGATACAATTAGTTTTGTTACTTGTTTTTCAAAAGCGTTAAGCTGGTCTGCTCTTTCTGATAAAAAGCCTGTCCAATGTTCAGAAATGATGTACGGAATGCTTTTAAACCATTTTAAGTAGAGCGCTATAAATCCCAATGGATAGATTCGATTTAGATGAACCGCATCAAAAGAGTCAATTCTTTTTAAAAGCTTTCTTGTAATGCTTAGGTATGCGATGAGTTTGTGCAGTGGGTTTTTGGTTTTTGGAAGGTAACCTGTATAGACAGTAAGGTTTTTTTGTTGGCTTATTGTTATTTCTGGTTTTGAAATGCTTTGGTCGCTGATAATGTGAAGTACAGAAACTCTATGTAGCAAAGAAACTGCTTCAGCGTGCCTTTGGATAAAGTCGCCACTGGTTTTTAATACTCTAGTAGGGAACCAACTACACAGAAATAAAATATGCAACTTTTTTGTCAAGATCTAAAATGTGTTTTTACAAATATAAAGACTTAAAGAGTTTTTCACTTAGGATTATATTGCTATTTTTGAGCCGATGCAAATAGAACATGTGTTTTTTGATTTAGATCATACCTTATGGGATTTTGAAAAGAACTCTCAGTTGACTTTTCAGCAGATCCTTAAGGATACAGATGTTGATTGTTCTGTGGATGATTTTTTAAACGTATACACACCAATTAACTTTGATTATTGGAAACAGTTTAGAGAAGAAAAGATATCAAAAGAGCAGCTAAGGTTTGGGCGCTTGGAGGATACTTTTAATCGACTTCAGATTGCCTATTCACAAGATTTGATTGAGTTTTTGTCAGAGGAATATATTAGAATCCTACCCACAAAGAACCATCTATTTGAAGGAACAATAGAGTTGTTAGATTATTTACAGCCAAAATATCAAATGCATATTATTACCAATGGTTTTGAGGGCGTTCAACAGCTTAAATTGGATCAATCTGGTATTAAACACTATTTTAAACATATAGTTACTTCAGAGTCTGTAGGGCTAAAAAAGCCAAACCCAAGAGTTTTTAACTATTCAATGGAACTAGCAAATACTACCGCAGAGAAAAGTATTATGATAGGAGATAATCTTGAAGCTGATGTTTTAGGAGCCTTAGAATGTGGAATGACTGGAATACATTTTAGTATTGAAGAAAATTCACCAAAAAACAAAAAGTATACCTCTGTGTCAAAATTATTAGAGATAAAGAATTATCTTTAAGAAGTTCTTTCTAGCAAAATACAAATAAAAATGAAAAAAAACATCCCCCAAATATGTTATCTAGGCCTCGTCCTTTTAATGGTTTCTTGTGTTAAGGATCTTGATTTTGATCAAAGCAAAGGTTTTGAATTTAAGCCTATGTATACAGCAACGTTAATGTATTTTGATTTAAATCAAACTGCATTTGTCTTTCAAAACACAGAAGTTCTTGAGGTTTCAGATACGCTTGCATTTTCGTTGTTAAATAACAAAACGATGCAAAATCAGCTTGAAAAAGTTGAGATACTTTTTAAGGTAGAGAATCAATTTAATAGAGATTTTAAGATTGAGCTTGATTTTTTAGACAATCAAGATAAGGTTGTTCAACAAATAGATCCTATAGAAGTACCAGGGAATGCTACAAATTATGAGCAGCGTTTTACAATCAATATTGCAAACAGTCCAGAATTTTTAACCTCCACAAAATTAAAAGTGAGTATCCAGTTAAAACCGAGTAGTGATGGTTCAATCCTAGACATTACAGATCAAAAGGTTTTGAGTTTTAAATCTGGTGCTGACTTTTACTTAAAAATTCAATAAAAATGACTTTAAAAAAATTTGCAGCTCTAGTCATTTGTTTGATTAGCCTTAATGTTCAATCCCAATCAGACAAGCTGTTATATGGTTTTGCCGACTTACCTCAAACACTACTTTTAAACCCTGGAGCTGAGACCAATTTAAGATATCATTTAGGGGTGCCATTTCTTTCGAGGTTGTCTTTTGGCGCAGGAGCGACTCAAGGTACTTTGTCTAACTTGTTTTTAAAAGACGGGATACCATTTGTAGATAAGTTAAATACGTTAACAAATGCACTTAGAAGTACAGATTATTTAAATGTTAATGCAAACATAGAAGTATTTAATTTTGGGTATCGACTTAATGATCGGTCTTATCTAAGTATGGGTTTTTATGAAGAACTTGATGTGACAGGGTATTTTCCTAAAGATGTCATGCAGTTTTTTTTAAAAGGAACTACTCCATATCTCAACCATGCCTTTGATTTATCACAAATTAGAGCAGAAGGAGATGTGTTGGGAGTTTTACATGTAGGGATCTCTAGTAAAATAAATGAGAAATTAAATATAGGAGCTCGTTTAAAACTTTATTCAGGTGCTATGAATGTTTTTTCAAAGGGGAATTCTGGAACGTTTACCACCCGTGAAGCAGGTAGTAATATTTATCAGCACCAACTTGAAAATGTCAATGTAGAAGTTCATACGAGTGGTTTTTATGATAAAACCGGTCGTTCTTCTGTTTCTTCATCAGATGTGTTTTCAAATTCATTTTTTGGAGAAAATAGAGGGGTGGGGTTTGATCTTGGATTTACCTACCATTTTTCTGCTCAGACGCAAATTACTGGTAGCGTTTTAGATATTGGTTATATTAATTATGTTAAGAACGTTAAAAACACCTATGTAAAAGGAGATTATTCTTTTGATGGGGTTAATATCTTAAACAGTATAAGCAATCCAATAGATTATTGGGAGAACTTAAAAAATGAATTTAATACCGGTGTCGTTCAAGAAAATAATGACGAAATTTATACTGCTTGGAGGCCTGCTAAATGGAATGCATCTATAAGCTACAGTTTTGGAAATAAAGTGATTCAGGATTGTTTTGTAACCAATCTAAAAGGGTATTATGATACTACTGTTGGAGCTCAAATGTATGTGGTGTCTAGGCCACTACAAAACCTAGTTAGTATGACTGCTTTTTATGAGAAAAAGATTGGGGATAATTTTCAGACAAAAGTAACCTACACCATAGATGATTTATCGTTGTCAAATATAGGTGTCGCTGTTTCTGCAACCTTTGGCAAATTTCAATGGTATGGAATGATTGATAATATTTTTGAAATTTCAAAAATTGAAAACTCAAGAGTGGTCTCTTTTCAGACAGGAATAAACCTTATAATAGAATAAAAATGAAAAAATATATTACTTTGGTGCTGGTGTTGTTTACTGCACATGTTTTTGCGCAAAGTACCGTCAATAATTATAAGTATGTAGTGGTTTCTGATAAGTTTGATTTTTTAAAAGGAACAGATAAGTATCAAACCAGTTCATTAACCAAGTTTCTTTTTAATAAGTACGGTTTTACTGCTTTTTTAAGTTCTGATGTGTTGCCAGATGATTTAAATATGAATCGCTGTAATGCTTTGTATGCAGAGCTAACGGAGAGTTCTGGTTTTCTTAGAATTCGAGTAAATGTTGTTTTAAAAGATTGTAATAATAAGGTTGTATATACTAGTGAGCTTGGGTCTAGTAAGGAGAAAGAGTTTAAAAAAGCCTACCATGAAGCCATTAGAGAAGCGTTTCTGTCTATAGAAAAATTAAAGTATCAATATGTACCAAAACCAGTGGCTAAAGATGCTGTAATTGCTAAGGTTATAACAAAAAATCTAGCTGTAAAAAAGGTTGATGTTGTTTTAGCTGCAAAGGCAATTGTAAATGGGTATCAATTGTTAGATGAGGCTTCTAATAGTGTGTTTACTGTCTTAAAAACCAATCAGCCTACTGTTTTTATACTCAAAGGAAAGAATGGTTTATTATATAAAGGCAATGATCAATTGTGGATAGCTGAGTATTATGAAAATGACCAGCTTCTTGTTAAGAAATATCAAATTAAATTTTAATAATCATACTTGTTTTTCCATCGAGCTTTCAAAAGTTCCTTAAAAGCATTTTCTCGTTGATTGTTTCCTGGTTCGTACAATTTAGTATTGGAAATTTCATCTGGTAAAAACTCTTGTTCTACAAAGTTTTGCTCATAGTTATGGGCGTATTGATAGTTTTTCCCGTAATCTAAGTCTTTCATTAATTTTGTTGGAGCATTTCTCAAATGCAAAGGAATTGATAAATCGCCTGTTTTTTTTACGAGTTCCTGAGCTTTGTTTATCGCCATATAAGAAGCGTTGCTTTTAGCAGAGTTTGCTAAGTAGATAGCACATTGACTCAAGATGATTCGAGACTCTGGATAGCCGATTGCGGTCACCGATTGAAAGGTGTTATTAGCCAGTATAAGTGCGGTAGGATTAGCGTTTCCGATATCTTCAGAAGCTAAAATTAGGAGCCTTCTAGCGATAAATTTCACATCTTCTCCACCTTCAATCATTCTTGCGAGCCAATACACAGCAGCATTGGGATCACTACCTCTAATTGATTTGATAAAGGCAGATACAATATCATAATGCTGTTCACCAGTTTTGTCATACCGAACTGTATTTTTTTGAATCTTCTCAAGTACCAGCTTATTGGTGATCTCAATTTGGTCTTCTGACGCAACTAACAGTTCAAAAATATTTAAGAGTTTTCTGGCATCACCACCTGAAACTTGTAGCAGGGCATCAGTCTCTTTAAGTGTTATTTTTTTCTTAGCGATAAAAGGATCTTTTTCTATTGCTCGATAGAGGAGAGAAACCAAATCATCTTTGTCAAAAGAATTTAAAATATAGACTTGACATCTTGATAGGAGGGCAGGAATGACCTCAAAACTCGGGTTTTCTGTTGTTGCTCCTATGAGTGTAATCCAGCCTTTTTCTACTGCTCCCAACAAAGAATCTTGTTGAGATTTGCTAAATCGATGAATCTCATCAATAAAAAGAATTGGATTTTTTTGAGTAAACAAACCTCCACTTTGCTTGGCTTTTTCAATAACTTCACGTACATCCTTTACTCCAGAGCTAATAGCGCTCAATGTGTAAAATGGACGGTTTGATTCTTTGGCGATAATGTTGGCCAAGGTTGTTTTTCCAATTCCAGGAGGCCCCCATAAAATTAAAGAAGGAATGATACCCTGCTTAATATGTTGGGTTAATATTCCTTTATCACCAACCAGATGTTGTTGGCTTATGTAATCTTCAAGAGTTTTTGGTCTGATTCTTTCAGCTAAAGGTTCATTCATAGAGTAAAAATAGGAAAGTTTTATGACAGATTTTCAGCAATTAACACTTTGGTTGAATTTTTGTTTCTTTAAGGGTATGAAAGAGCCTAGTAAATTCTCATTTTTTAAGCCCCATATTCTAATTCCTTTTCTTGCGATCGTGAGTATTTGGCTCATTTATGCTTTTGAAATTTACTTTGATACCAGTTTTAATCACTTTGGTATTTATCCGAGAAAATTTATTGGTCTCAGAGGGCTTCTAACAGCTCCTTTTATTCATGGAGACGCTATGCATGTATTTAATAATGCAGTTCCGTTATTCGTGCTCTTAAGCTGTTTAGTCTATTTCTATAAAGATGTTTATAAGTCTGTGCTTGTTTATGGTGGTCTCCTTAGTGGATTTTTAACATGGTTGTTTGCAAGAGAAGCCTATCATATTGGTGCCAGCGGAATTGTTTACCTGCTCTTTAGTTTTGTTTTTTTTAGTGGCTTAATTAAAAAGCAATATCAATTGGTGGCTGTTTCTTTGGTTGTGATTTTTTTATACGGAAGTATGGTCTGGTATGTATTACCAATAGAAGATGGAATCTCATGGGAAGGTCACCTCTCTGGGTTTCTTTCAGGTTTGCTGTTTGCCTTTTATTTTAGAGAAAAAGGAATTATACAGAAAAGGGTAGAGTTTCAAGAAACAGAATTTGATTTGCTCTTTGATGAGGACGGCAATTTTAATCCACCTAATAATTCTAACGATGAATTAGAAACTGATTAAAGCATTCGCTGTCTAACAGTTTCGTATAAGAATGCTCCACAAGCAACAGATACATTTAAAGAATCTATTTCTCCTAACAAAGGTAATTTTGCTTTGTAATCAACCATCTTTAAAATAGAAGGATTTACACCTCTGTGTTCAGATCCCATAATTATTGCAATGGGTTGATTAAAGTTAACATCAAAGATAGAGTCTTCGGTTTTTTCTGTGGCAGCAACTGTTTTAATCTCTGAGGCCTGTAAAACAAATAGGGCGTCTTTTAGGTGATCTACTTTACAAATAGGTACTTTAAAGGCTGCACCAGCTGAGGTTTTTATGGTTTCTGCATTTACAGGAGCGCTTCCACTTTTTTGGATAACAATACCATTAACTCCGGTACACTCTGCGGTTCTAATTATGGCACCAAAGTTTCGAACATCTGACAATTGGTCTAATAATAAAAACAGGGGTGTTTTACCTTCGGCTACTGTTTTTTCTATCAATGTTTCCAAATCAAAAAAAGCAATAGGAGAAATTTGAGCCACTGCACCTTGGTGGTTGTTGTGTTTAGAAAGTCTGTCTAATTTTTCTACAGGAACCATGCTAGTAGCTATTCCGTTGCTTTTAACCAAACTGTGTAGTTCTGAAAACAATGGACCTTTTAGCTCTTTTTGCAGATAAATTTTACTAATCGTAGATCCACTATTAATTGCTTCTATGATTGCGCGAATTCCAAAAATGTTCTCTGTTTGATGTTCCATGCTGCAAAGGTACTTTTTTATATAAAAAAACCACCTCAAAAGAGGTGGTTTTTAATATTCAAAATATTCAAATAATTAATAACCTTTATTTTGAACTACATTAGAGTTTACATCCGCTTCTGCGTTTGGAATTGGATATGCATATCTAAAATCTCCGTAAGTAGCTCCACCGTGAGTTTGGTTAAATGGATCTACTAAAGGAATATCTTTTCCTGTTCTTGCCAAATCGTGAAAACGCATTCCTTCAAAAGCAAATTCTTTTCTTCTTTCTAATAAAATATTGTCAAGACTCGAAACTAAATATGTTGTTGCATTTCGTTTTGCAGGAATCATATTAAGATAGGTTAAAGAACCTACAGGATCTGTTGCTAAAATAGCTTCTGCATATATTAATACCATTTCTTCGTATCTGAGAACAGAAATGTTATCGTCAAAAGTTCCCATAGTTGGGTACTTTCCTACATTTTTAATACCTAGAGCATCTGAGCCAATAAAAGCTGCTGAACCTCTAACATCATTAGCGTCATAAATATCTTTTAAATTTTGTAAGATAGAAATATCGCCATAGGTAGATCCTCTATAGATATTTGCCAAACCATTAATTCCACTATTGTCTGTTGGGCTTGCTGCAATTTCAAAAATTGAATTGGCAGCAGAATCAGTAGACCAAGTAGCTGCAAAATCGGCAGCATCTGGAATGGTAAACGCTTGAGAATTGATCACAGCCCATGCTGCATCTTTAGCAGTAGTCATATCACCAAAATACAATGCGATTTTTGCTTTAATAGCGTTCGCTGCATGTGTGGTGATTGTCTGTTTAGTAGCATCATTCAATGCTGGAGACATTAATGTTAATGCCTGGTCTAAATCTGCAATTGCTAAAGTTTTAACTTCTGTAGCTGTTTTTCTAGTTGGAAAATAGTTATCAGGATCTCTAAACGTGGTTACGTAAGGAACACCTAAATCTGATCCACCGGTAACGTGTTGTTGTCCATATAATTTTACCAAATCAAAATGAGCTAAGGCTCTAATCGCTAAAGCTTGACCTTTGTAATGATTGATTTCGGCTGCATCTCCTGTAATATCTGCTGCATTAATAATAATATTAGCAGAACCAATCACTGAATACAGTTGACTCCAAACACCATTTGACTGTGTTGGTAAAATATCCATTCTAGCCTCGTTGATAAAACGGTTAGAATTTCCATTTGAATAAGCATTGTCTGATCGAACTTCATTAATGATGATGTAGTCTCTACCATAGTAGGTGCTCGATGAGATTCTGTTTAAAGCGCCATATAAGATCCCCTTTAGGTCTTCTGCAGACTTTACATTTGATTCTAAATCTTTTGATTGAGCCAATGTAGGATCTAAATCTGAATCTGAACATGAAGCGGCTGTAAATAGTAGTACAGCGGCAAATGTTGTATATATAAGTTTTTTCATTTTAATTAAAAGTTTATGTTAATACCAAAAACAACAGATTTTACTGGAGGAGTTGTTAAAGTTGTATACCCAGTAGCTTGTACTTCAGGATCTAACTTTAAACCACTATCCTTAACCCATGTAAATAAGTTTGTACCTTTTACTGTAAAAGTAGCAGAGTCAACACCTATTTTACTCAATAAGCTATTAGGTAATTTGTACCCAAAAGTTACATCTCTTAAACGCATGTAATCACCATCATATAAATGTCTTGAACTTGTTGCGTGAAAGTTATCTGATCCATTGTATACCAATTTTGGTACATTGGTTACATCACCTGGATTTTGCCATCTGTCTAACAATTCGTTAACACCATTGTATGAACCAAGCGTAAAACTATTTGTTCTGAAATAATGTTGTGCGTATTGCTCGTAAACTTTATGACCTCCTGTAAAGTATACAGTTGCGTCAAAAAAGAAGTCAAATACTTCTACGTGAGTAGAAAGACCACCGTTATAGGTTGGTAATGCACTAGCTCCTTGATATACAACAGCTGCAGAGTTATAGTTAGAAGTTACTGCACCGCTAATACCATCTACATACCAGTTTGGCTCTCCAGTTGCTGGATCTACACCTGCCCAAGTTCTCATAGTCCATCCAGAAATTGGTTGCCCAACAACAGATGATTTGTATACACTTCCTGCTAATGGATCTATATCATCACCAATTGAATTCTTAGCCAATTTGGTAATTTCGTTATTTACAGTACCCATATTCGCAGAGATAGACCAGTTAAAGTCTTTAGTTCTAATAATGTCATAGTTTAACTCAACTTCAACCCCTGTGTTTTTAACCTCACCAATATTGGTTGTTTGACCTCCAAAACCAGTAGTAGGAGATAAGGGTACACTTTGCAATAGATCAAATGTAGTTCTGTTAAAATAAGAAAAGTTACCAGACAATTTGTTATCCCAAAGTCCAAAATCAACTCCTAAATCAAAAGTATTTCCCTTTTCCCAAGATAATAATGGGTTCCCTAATTGACTAGGGTAGATAGCTCCTTGTCCAGCATAATCAGCATTGTATGCCAATAAAGCTTGGTATGAGTTGATCCCTATTCCAGAGTTACCTGTGATACCCCAAGATGCTCTAGCACGAAGTGTGTTAAAAGCTGAATCTTCGATAAATGATTCTTGGTGTACGTTCCATGCAACACCTACAGAACCAAAGTCTCCAAAACGTTGACCGGCACCAAAACGAGAAGATCCTTCACGTCTGTACGTGATGTCAGCAACATATTTACTGTCATAGTTGTAGTTTACCATTCCTAAATAAGAAACGTTGATCCAATCTGAATAACTAGAAGAAGCGTCAAAGTTAGCACCTGCACTTGCGATGTTAGTTAAACCATCTGTAGAAAAGTTTTCACCATATCCAGATAAGAAATTTTGATGGTTTTTTTGATACTCAAAAAGAGCCGTTACATCAAAATTGTGCTTCTCTACACTAAATTTATAGTTTAAAGAGTTTTGACTCACCCAGTTAAAGTTTTTGTTGTCAGACATACTTACACGTCCATTTACAGAAACACCATCACCATTGTAACGGTTGTCAAATGATTTGTATTCTGCCAATACAAAATCTAGACCCATTCTAGAAGTGAATGTTAAATTTTCTAGTAAAGAAAAATCTAATTTTGTATTACTTGACATACGCGTTAGCTTATTGTACTTCACGTCGTTTTCATTTCTGTATAGTGTATTGTGTAATGATCCAATACCAGTAATATTGTAAGTCCCATCTGCATTATATGGATTGAAAAATGGATTCATATAATATCTTGTTAAGAATGGGTTTCCAAAAAAGGTACCCAACTCTAATACTGGATTCTGCTTAGAGTTTGAAACATTTATAGATTGAGATAATTTAATACTTTCTCTCAATTCTGTATTCATACTAAAAGATCCAGAGATTCTTTTAAAAGGCTCTCCGATAACTAGCATTTCTGTTTCATTATATCCTAATGAAGCATAGTATGATGTTTTTTCTGATCCTCCAGATACTGAGATATTGTAATCTTTAATAGTAGCGTCTTTATTACCTACTAGATCACCCCAGTTGTACTCTGAAGTTTCATCCCAGCTATTAATCCCTCCTAAGTTGTATTGCTTTACAAAGGCTCTAGCATTGTCTTTTGTAAAGTTAAAAGAAGACCCGTAGGCGTTAAATGCAGCTTCATCAAGCAAAGTAGCTCTTTCATGTGCAGTTAATGAACTTCTTTCGTTTCTCGCTTCGTTTTGAAATCCAAAAGTACTAGAGAATGAAAATCTTGCTTTTCCTTGCTTTCCTCTCTTTGTTGTAATTACAATTACCCCATTAGATCCTCTAGCACCATAAGCTGCTGTTGCAGACGCGTCTTTTAAAACAGTCATGCTTTCAACATCTTTAGAGTTGATAGAAACTAATGCACTTAATGAACTACTTGATCCACTACCAGAAAAGTCACCAGAAACTACTGGTACACCATCGATAACATATAGTGGTGAGTTACTTGCACTTAATGATCCTGCACCACGAATACGGATGTCCTGAATTGCTCCAGGCGTACCAGAAGTACTCGATATTTGCAATCCGGCAACTCTACCTTGTAATGCTTGATCAACAGAAAGTACTGGTACATCTCTAATTTGATCTGCTTTTACGGTAACAACGCTACCTGTAAGCTCATTTTTTGTTTTCGTTCCGTATCCTAGAATTACTACTTCGTCTAAGATATTGCTATCCTCTACTAGTTTTACATCTATGACATTAGAACTACCAACAGTTCTTTCTACTGATTTCATACCTACAAAACTAAATACAAGCACATCGCCTGTCTTTGTTTTAACAGTGTATTTTCCATCAAAATCGGTTTCTGTTCCATTAGTAGTGCCTTTAATCAAAATACTAACATTTGGCAGTACTCCAGAATCATCAGAAACTGTACCCGTTACAGTTCTTTGTTGAGCAAATGCGATTTGCACAACCAACGCTAATAATAGCGTCAACATTCCATTTAACCTTGTTTTCATCATTTAATTATTTGAATTGATTAAATCAAATATCTTAAATTTATGTTAAACTACCAAATCTTTTTAACATAAAGTTTAACATTTGTTTAAGGTAATTTAACATATGTTTTATGTATAACAATATTTGTTTCTCTTGTTTAATTCTTATTCCTTTTAAGTACTAAACAAAAAAAAGCACCCTATAGAGGGTGCTTTTTAAGAGAGTATTTTTTATGTTTATTTTATGCTGTAGTAATAATCTACAATAGGAATAAGATCTGCAGCGTCATCAATCTTAATGTTTTGTTTTTTGATAAAAGCTTTTATTTCTTTCTTTTTGTCAGAAAAAGCTTTGGCGATAGAAGAAGTAGAGTATTTTACTTTTACATACTTATTATCTTTATTTAAAACATAGGCTGTAGTTGAACTCTTGTATTCTCCTCTCTTGGTTGTGTTTGTTGAAGATGACCATCCACTTGCATTAGGGTCCTTATATGTTTTAGTAGACTCTATTACTATGGTGCTTTTAGGTGGGTTAGACATTAAGTAAAACTTGTCTTCTTTCTTTTTGCTATCAAAAAGATTACCTTCTATCTTTTTGTAGATAAATACTTTATTATCCTTGTCTTTAATTACAAAACCTTTATAATCATCATTGTTAATTTTTAAAAAGATTTTCTCTCCACCTTCCATTTTCATGACTGTAAGGAAATTATCTACAATCTGATAATTTATGAGCATTTTATCAGAGGTGGTTCCATCATTTTTAACAAAATTCCCTTCGTACCAATCACTTTTTAAAAAAGGATGGCCTTTTTGATCATCAATTGCAAATCTAAATCCACTATTAATGTTTCCTGAGTTGTCTGACCCTTGGGCGATTGAATTTGCTGATAATGTAATTAAAAACATTATGAGCACTTTTTGAATTAGTTTCATCTTAGTTTGTTTTAAGTGTAAATATATAATTATTATCTAGCAATAACTATACCAACATAAAAAAACCTACTCAAAAAGAGTAGGTTTTAGTTTTTTAATATAAGGTGTTAAGCTTATTTAAACATCTCTAAAACAGTGTTTAAATCATCTGCACCTTGAACTGCTATTGCAGCATCATAATTGTCTTTATTCAAGTTTGCTGTGTTTGTAGCATATGCATGTCTGTTAGGTACACCTGTTGCACCACCTAAAATAACTGCTGGTGGAGTTAAAGGTTTCTCATATCCATGTGCTTTCATTCTTCTCCAGTCTGTCCAAGAATCATATCCTTGTAAGAACATAGAAACCCACTTTTCGTAAGCTATAGAACTTGAATTAACATATGGCTTAGCAGCAACATACGTAGCGATGTCAGCAGCAGCTACACCCCATTGCTCCATAGAAGCTTGGATTCCTTGTGTATACAAAGTAGCAGCAGTTTCTGTAGTCCAACCTAAAGCAGCAGCTTCAGCTCTAGAAAATAAAACTTGAGCATATGTAAAAATTGGCATGTCTCTAGAACCGTCATAAATAATATCACTTGTAATAAATGAATAACTATTTAATGCAGTGTTTTGTGCTCCGTAAGGCGCTCCAACATATTCTGTAGGAGTATCCTTAGCAGTTGCAGCCATTTTTGGTAAACGTGGATCTTGAG
This sequence comes from Polaribacter pacificus, assembly GCF_038024035.1. Classification (NCBI taxonomy): domain Bacteria; kingdom Pseudomonadati; phylum Bacteroidota; class Flavobacteriia; order Flavobacteriales; family Flavobacteriaceae; genus Polaribacter; species Polaribacter pacificus. The sequence goes on along the minus strand of NZ_CP150664.1, from coordinate 1,215,994 downwards.
GAGCTGTAGAAGTTCCTGCTCCGATCAATGCATTAGCAAAAGTATCACTAATTAAGTAATCAACTCTTGTTTGGAAACGATCTTGCCATGCATTATCGTTTGCATCATCAGATAAGAAAGGGTATACTAAATTTTCAGCATTTGAAGAAATTGTATTTCCTAAAGCTTCATTAAATTTAGCAGCACCTGTAGCAGCATCAGCTCTTGATAAATTCAACGCCATGATCATTTTCATAGTGTTACCAAATTTAGCCCAAGTAGCCATTTTACCATCAAAAAGGTAATCTCCACTAATGTCTCCAGCAGTAATTAAAGCTAAAGCAGCATCGATTTCTCCAATTAAGGCTTTGTAGATATCTACTTGACCATCAAATTTTGGATATGGATTTGCTAATCCTTCTAATGCTTCAGTATAAGGCATCATACCCCAACGTTCAACAGAATACTTTAAGTAATATACTCTTAATAAAGATGCAGCTGCAATTTGATTTGCATTTGGCCCATTAGCCGCAGCATCAGTTTTAGTTTCGTCGTTGGTGTTTAACTCAACGATTCGTTTAATTTCTGTTAAAATACCATACACTCCACTATATGAAAAGTTTTGATCTTGGTACTGTGATGATTCAGGGTATTGCCCTTCAGAAATATATTGTGCGTATAAATTTGGAAGAGTCTGGGTAGTGTAACCCGCAACAGATCTTTCAACATTTGTTAGCAACAATGCTGTTGATGCCTTAGTTGGCGCGTTTGGACTGATATTAGTATCGCCAAAATCAACAGTATCACATGCTGTAAACGTAGCGAATACAGTAAATAATACTAGTGCTTTTATTTTTGTTATATTTTTCATTTTTAATAAATTTTTTAATTAAAATGTTAATTTGACATTTAGACCAAAAGTTCTAACATTCGGGTTTTGACCTGACTCAGCATATCCGCTTGAGATCTCAGAAACATCTGTATTAGGTACTGATGTATAAATCATCCATACATTGTTACCATATACTCCGATATTAACATCCTTAAAAGGAGTCTTTTTCAAAATACTCTTAGGTAGGTTATAGTCTACACGTAAAGTTCTTAATTTTACATAACTATTGTCAAAAAGCCAAGCTTCAGTTAAAGCATATAAACTTTTGTAGTAACGGTAAGGGTTTACATAGTAAGCGATAGGTAGACCTGTTGTAGAGCTAACTCCTTCTACGAAAACACCTCCTGAATCAGCACCAGCATCATCAGCATTTACACGATAGTTACTTACTGCAGCTCCATCAGCTCTTGTAAGAACATTTCTTTGTGGGTTACCTAGTTTGTTATCAGTAGTAGTAATGTCTAACACACCAGAGTATGCTCCAAACATTCTAGATACTGAATAGATTTTTCCTCCTGATTGGAAATCGATATCAAATCCTACATTGAAATTTCCAATTCTAACATTGTTAGACATACCCCCTGTGAAATCAGGTAAGAAGTTACCTAAATATTGGTTGGTATCATACAATGGTGCACCAAGAGAGTTTAATAAGATGTTATTATCTGCATCTCTACGGTATTTTCTACCATAAATTGCTCCATATTCTTGACCAGTTTCAGCCAATACTGTCATACCCCAAGTTCCACCAATAGTGTTTCTTGTAATACCATCTGCAATCTTATCAGTCCAACGGTTTAATGTTGCAAAGTTAACGTTAAAGCTCCAGTCAATTAATTCTGTTTTGATTGGATTAGCAAATAAAGTATATTCTAAACCTTTATAAGAGTCTTGACCGTCATTACTAACAGTGCTAGTATATCCAGTTGAACCATCTAAAGTAACACTACTAGGTAATTCTTTGTTAGTTTTTTCAAAATAAGTTATGTCTAATCCAACTCTACTTCCGAAAAACTTCATTTCAGTTCCAATTTCCCATTCAGATTTTTTACCTCCAATTAATAATGGGTTTGGATATGTGCCGCTAATTGTTTGTGCTCCATAAGATCCATAAGCAGTTCCATTACCATAAGTAATGTTGTTAGCATACGTACCAGGGAAAGAAGGTGCTTCAGCAAAACTTGCTCTTAACTTACCAAAAGATAAGATGTTGTTTTGTGGTAATAATTTACTGAAAATGAAACTAGTAGAAGCTCCATAAGTATCTACTCTGTTGTCTGCTGGATTAGCAGTTGATTGCCAGTCATATCTAGCAGTACCGTCAACAAATAAGATGTTTTTGTATCCGAAAGATGCTCTTGCAAATACAGAGTTTCTTTTGCTTCTTGATCTAGAGCTAGAAACATTTGGTCTATCTTTAGAAGTAGCTAAGCTGTAAAAATCTAAAGTAGTTAAACCACCTACAGAACTACCATTAAGGCTTTTGTAGTTGTAATCGTTAGTTTCAAAACCAACAGATGCATTTACATCGATATCTTCAGTGATGTCTTTGTCATAGTTAATTACCCCAAAGATTTCATCAGTTGAGCTGATGTTTTCACTTTCAGAATATCCTTCTTGATTTAATCCTCCAAATGCAGTTCTGTTGTTGTACTCATATGAGTTCATTGTCTTACGAACTTCAATAGATGCATTTAAGTCATCATTAACAGTAAAAGTTAAACCAACTTTTCCATAAAGGGCATTTTTTGTTTGAAAGTTTACGTTTTCATAAACTTCAAAAAATGGAGAGTCCCAGTATAATGGACTTGGATCAGTAGGCCCTTTCATGTTCCAAGAAACGATTTTTCCATCTCTTCTATATCTTCTTAAACGGTCCATGTCTAATTGACGTTGCCACCATTGGTTAAAGTTAGAGATGTTAGTGTTATATCCATTATCAGGAGAGTTTCTTGTTCTTCTGTCTTGGAAGTTAGCAAAAGCATATGCTTTTAAATTTTTGTTAATGTCATAAGAAGCATTAATAGATGCATTTACTTGCTTTCTTTGTGCATTTGTGTAAATTAAGTCTCTATCAATGTTTGTAATGTTAGATCTTACACTGTAGTCTTCTCCACCTTTAGAAAAAGTTAAAGAAACGTTGTTAGTGATTCCAGTTTGGAAAAATTCTCTAACGTTATCTGGTTGAGGGCTCCAAGCTCTCAATTTTCCGTATTCTGGATCTCCTTGAATCCAAGAATCCCAATGTCTTACCAATCTTCCATCTAATTTTGGTCCCCAAGACTCATCAGCATAATAATCAGGAATTGGCTCACCATTGTAAGTGTTAAAAGTATCAGGATTGTTACTTGCTTGGTTGTAACCACCACCATATTCATTTTGGTAAGTAGGTAACAAATATATTTGATCAAAAGAAGTACTGTAGTTAACAGCTACTGAACTTTGACCAGATTTAGCAGATTTAGTAGTAATAACTACCACACCGTTTCCAGCAGTCGGCCCGTATAAAGCAGTTGCAGCAGCACCTTTAAGGATTGAGATATTCTCAATGTCTTCTGTACTTACATCAACAGATGCTCCAACACGGATTCCATCAACAACAAATGATACTCCAGTATTACCTCTCACACGAATGGTTGAGTTTCCAAAACCAGAAGAAGGTGATCCTTGAAATTGTACACCAGCTACTTTTCCTGCTAATGCAGTACTAATGTCCGGCTCACGAGATCTCACTAAGTCTTTGGTGTCAACAGATTGTTGAGCAAAACCTAAACTTTGTTTTTCTCTTTTAATACCTAATGCAGTCACTACAACCTCATCAAGTACATTGTCATCCTCTACCATTGTTACATTAATAGTGTTAGACGCTCCAACTTTTCTTTCGACAGTTTTTAAACCAATAAAACTAAAAACTAAGATATCTCCTGTTTTAGCTTTAATTGAGTACTTACCATCAAAGTCTGTTTCTGTACCTGTAGTGGTTCCTTTAATAAGGATACCTACAGTAGGTAATGCTCCTGATTTATCAGATACAGTCCCTGAAACAGTTTTTTCTTGTGCAAACGATATTTGCACGACCAACGCTAGTAGTAGCGTTAAAATTCCATTAAACTTTGTTTTCATTGTGTAATTATTTGAATTAATTATGCCCAAAAATCATAAATAAAAGTTAATTACACAACTAATTTGCCAAAAAATGTTAACTAATCTTAATAATAATGTTAACGAATCTAGAATTTCGTTAAAAATTTCACATTTATAAGGCTTGTGTTTGTCGGGTTACCGCTTATTCCGTAAGTGTAGTTAAGATCAATAGAATTGTCTTTCATATAGTAGGCGTACCCAATTCCTAAAGCATACAAAAAACTGCTTTTTTCTTCTTGGTTAAACACTCCAAAATCTAGTAAAGTGTACATATATGATTTTTCTTGAGTTCTGTATCTTATTTCTGTGTTAACAAATGAATATTTTGTCGCAAAGATTGATTCTTCTCGAAACCCCCTAAAATTATTTATTCCACCAAGGCGATAGTTTTCATTGTGAAGTATGTTGTTTGATACTAATAAACCAGAGCTGTTGTTTATATAAAGTTCAAATCTTTTTGCTAAGTCCAATAAGAGATTGCTGCTAATGTTAATTTTGTATTGGCTTGTTTGTTGGTTGAGTTCATTTTTTGATCCAACTAATAGTTGTAGTGAGCTCTTCCAGTTGTTTTGTTTTCCAGAGATAAAATCAATACGGGGTCCTATAAAATATTTTTGATAGGCTCTAATTGAATCTGGGGCATTGTTTAACAGGTCTTTTGAACTTTCGTATTGGAATTGTAGTCCAAGTTGTGTGTTGTTTGCAATTGGCGATGTCAATGCAACTGTAATGTTGTTGTTTAGGAATGTTGAATCACTCTTGTATAGATTAAATCCGATATGACTTGTAATCGATGTGTTAAAGAGATAGGGAAGTGTGGCTTCTAGTTTTAGCGTCTGTTTTTCGTTTCCATTGTTTTTCCAATTGATTCTGAGTTCTTCTCCAAAATTAAAAGCATTGACTAGATTTAAATCTACATAACCGCTAAGTTCAATTCCACCACCTTGTTCTTTTGAGTTAAAATTAAGCATACCATCAAAACTGTTGTTCAGCTTTTTTTGCAAATACACATATATAAATGTAGAATCTTTGCTAAACAAAATTTCAGGGGGCTTTAATTCAGAAACAAACGATAGTTGGTTTGTTTTGCTAGAGATACTTTCTAATAGTTTTTTGTTGAGTAAGTTTTTTTTACCTGACTTAAAAAAGTGTTTTGTGTAATTTTTTGGAAAATCCTGAAAACCTTTAATAATAATTTTGTCTGCATTCCTTTGGATTGCTTCTTCTAAATTTAGAGTTGCGATTAAGCTGCTGTTTTGGATGTTGATTTTTGATAGGGTAAATTTAGAGAAGCCCTTTCCTTGTTTTTCTAAATTAGAATTTAGTTTCTCTAAAAAAATAGGGAGCTCATTTGCAGTGAGTTCTATTTTGTTTTTTTTGATGGGGTAGCCAATGATGTTTTTTTTAACATTCTGAGGAATGTGTATTGTAGCCGTCAGGATTTTTTGACCCAGATTTAAATAGGCAGTACTATTTTTATTTTCGTTATTTATTCTCTCTATAAATAAGGTGTAATATCCTTCCTTTTTTAGGTAATTAAGTGCGCGCTGGATTTCGAATGTTAGCGCATCTTTGTTTTTGAAATTCTTTTGGTAGTTTAATTTTTTTAGTTCAATATTCTCTATGCTGTCTTTGCTTAGAAGATGCAATTGATATAGCGCTTTATTTTGCCCTATGACACTCGTTAAATTGTAAAAAAAAAGGAGTATATATATATATGGTGTAAATTTTCTATTCAAAATTGTTTTTTAAAATTCAAAAATAAGACGAAAATTCAACTCTTTAGTAAAAAACTCATATTCAAAAAAATAACTGCCTGATATTTGAATAATTAGAAAATAGTTGTACATTTGCAAACTCTTAAAAAGAGACAAATTAGAAATACAAACGTAATTATTAACAATTTAGTATGCCAACGATACAACAATTAGTACGTAAAGGAAGAACCAAAATAACTAAGAAGAGTAAATCGGCTGCTTTAAAATCATGTCCTCAAAGAAGAGGGGTATGTACACGTGTTTATACTACTACACCAAAAAAACCAAACTCTGCGATGCGTAAAGTAGCGAGAGTTCGTTTAACAAATGGTAATGAGATAAATGCTTACATCCCTGGAGAAGGACATAATTTACAAGAGCACTCGATAGTATTAGTTAGAGGAGGAAGGGTAAAAGATTTGCCAGGAGTAAAGTATCACGTAGTACGTGGAGCTTTAGATACAGCGGGAGTTGAGGGAAGAACTCAACGTAGATCAAAGTATGGTGCAAAACGCCCAAAGAAGTAATTTATTAACTTTTTTAATGTAAAGACATGAGAAAAAGAAGAGCGAAAAAAAGGATTCTTTTACCAGATCCAAAATTTAATGACCAGTTGGTTACACGTTTTGTGAACAACTTAATGTGGGATGGTAAGAAATCTGTAGCTTTCAAAGTGTTTTATGATGCTTTAGAGATCGTAGAACAGAAAAAAGGAGAAGAAGAAGAAAAATCAGCATTAGAAATTTGGAAAGAAGCATTGTCAAATGTTATGCCACACGTTGAGGTTAGATCAAAGCGTGTTGGAGGAGCAACCTTCCAAATTCCAATGCAAATTAGACCAGATAGAAAAGTTTCTTTAGCTATCAAATGGTTAATCTTACACACACGTAAGAGAAACGAAAAAACAATGGCACAACGTTTAGCTGCAGAAGTATTAGCTGCTGCTAAAGAAGAAGGAGCTGCTGTTAAGAAAAGAGTTGATGTTCATAAGATGGCAGAAGCTAATAAAGCATTCTCACACTTTAGATTCTAAGAAATGGCTAGAGATTTAAGATACACAAGAAATATAGGAATTGCAGCACATATTGATGCTGGAAAGACAACGACTACAGAGCGTGTTTTGTATTATACAGGAGTTTCACATAAAATTGGTGAGGTTCATGATGGTGCAGCAACAATGGACTGGATGGAGCAAGAGCAGGAAAGAGGTATTACAATTACTTCTGCTGCTACAACTTGTACATGGCAATTTCCTTTGGAGAATGCTCAACCAACTCCAGAAACTAAAGGATATCACTTTAATATTATTGATACTCCGGGTCACGTTGATTTTACAGTAGAGGTAAATCGTTCATTAAGAGTACTTGATGGATTGGTTTTCTTGTTTAGTGCTGTTGATGGTGTTGAGCCACAATCAGAAACAAACTGGAGACTTGCTGATAACTATAAAGTGCCTCGTATTGGATTTGTTAATAAAATGGATCGTCAAGGTTCTGACTTTTTAGCAGTTTGCCAACAGGTAAAAGACATGTTAAAGTCTAATGCAGTGCCAATCGTATTAAACATTGGTGATGAAGATGACTTTAGAGGTGTTGTTGATTTAGTGAAAAACCGTGCTATTATTTGGCATGATGAAACTCAAGGAGCAACTTTCGACGTTGTAGAAATTCCTGAGGATATGAAAGAAGAAGCTCGTAAGTATCGTGCACTTTTAATTGAGGAAGTAGCAAGTTATGACGAAGAGCTTTTAGAAAAATTTATGGAAGATGAAGATTCTATTACAGAAGAAGAAGTGCATGCTGCACTTAGAGCTGCTGTAATGGATATGGCTATCATTCCTATGATCTGTGGATCAGCATTTAAAAATAAAGGTGTTCAGTTCTTATTAGATGCTGTTTGTCGTTATTTACCTTCTCCAATGGATAAAGAAGGAATTGTTGGTATTAACCCAGATACAGATAAAGAAGAATTGCGTAAGCCAGATGTAAAGGAGCCTTTTGCTGCTTTAGCATTTAAGATTGCAACGGATCCTTTTGTAGGTCGTTTGGCATTCTTTAGAGCGTATTCTGGTCGTTTAGATGCAGGTTCTTACGTGTTAAATAACCGTTCAGGTAAAAAAGAACGTATTTCTCGTATTTATCAAATGCACGCGAACAAGCAAAACGCTATTGATTATATTGAGGCTGGAGATATTGGAGCTGCTGTTGGATTTAAATCTATCAAAACAGGAGATACACTTTCTGATGAAAAGCACCCTATCGTTTTAGAGTCTATGGATTTTCCAGATCCAGTAATCGGTATTGCTGTTGAGCCAAAAACCAAAGCGGATGTTGATAAATTAGGAATAGGTTTAGGAAAGTTAGCTGAAGAAGATCCAACATTTACTGTTAGAACTGATGAAGCTTCTGGACAAACTATTATTTCTGGAATGGGTGAGCTTCACTTAGATGTAATTGTTGATCGTTTAAAACGTGAATTCAAGGTAGAGGTTAACCAAGGACAACCACAAGTAGAATACAAAGAAGCATTGACTGCATCAGCAGATCACAGAGAAGTTTATAAAAAACAATCTGGGGGTCGTGGTAAGTTTGCCGATATCGTATTTACTATGGAGCCAGCAGATGAAGGCGTACAAGGATTGGTATTTGAATCAATTATCAAAGGTGGAAACGTTCCTAAAGAATTTGTTCCTTCTATTGAAAAAGGATTTAAAGAAGCTATGAAGAACGGTCCTTTAGCAGGTTACGAAATGGATTCTATGAAAGTTACTTTAAAAGATGGATCTTTCCACGCGGTGGATTCTGATCAATTATCTTTTGAGTTGGCTGCAAAATTAGGATTTAAGGCTGCTGCAAAACAAGCAAGAGCTGTAATCATGGAGCCATTGATGAAATTAGAAGTTCTTACTCCTGAAGAAAACATGGGAGATATTGTAGGAGACTTAAACAGAAGAAGAGGTCAAGTAAATGACATGAGTGATCGTGCAGGTGCTAAAGTAATTAAAGCTATTGTTCCATTATCTGAAATGTTTGGATATGTAACTGCTTTGAGAACTATGTCTTCTGGTAGAGCAACTTCTACTATGGAATTTTCTCACTATGCAGAAACACCTTCTAACGTATCAGAAGAAGTAATCGCAAAAGCTAAAGGTTAATACACTATTAAGATGAGTCAAAAAATTAGAATAAAATTAAAATCTTACGATTACAATTTGGTGGATAAATCTGCTGAAAAAATCGTAAAGACTGTAAAGTCAACTGGAGCTGTAGTAAACGGTCCAATTCCTTTACCAACAAATAAAAAGATTTTTACTGTATTGCGTTCACCACACGTAAACAAAAAATCTAGAGAGCAATTTCAATTGTCTGCTTACAAGCGTTTGTTAGACATCTATAGTTCTTCTTCAAAAACTATTGATGCTTTAATGAAGTTAGAGTTGCCAAGCGGTGTTGAAGTTGAAATCAAAGTATAAGTAAATTTAACTAGCCTTTCAACTTAGCAATAAGTTGAAAGGATTTAGTTGTATTTATCCTAAACTTGTTTTAGGGTCTCTAACAAAAAAAACACTCTGATAATTTCAGGGTAAAAATGTCCGGAGGGTTTCGCGAAGGAAAAACGGTAAAAACATATTCAGAGTTGAACGTGTTTAACTCTGTTTTTTTTTAACGAATTTCTAAAAGGACTACAGAAACGGAAGTTTCAAATAATTAATTATTAATATAGACGCGATGGATAATATATCTAACGTCTAAAATCTAAACAAAATGTCTGGATTAATAGGAAGAAAGATTGGGATGACCAGCTTATTCGACGAAAACGGGAAGAACATTCCTTGTACAGTAATCGAAGCAGGTCCTTGCGTAGTTACCCAAGTCAGAACCGAAGAGGTTGACGGCTACAATGCGCTGCAACTTGGTTTCGATGACAAAAAAGCAAAAAGTTCTAACAAAGCGTTAGACGGTCACTTCAAAAAAGCTGGGACCACTGCTAAAAGAAAAGTCATGGAATTCCAAGATTTTACAAAAGATTTTAATTTAGGAGATACTGTTACAGTGGACCTCTTTGAAGAAGGAGAGTTTGTTGATGTATCTGGTACTTCTAAAGGTAAAGGTTTTCAAGGAGTAGTAAAACGTCATGGTTTTGCCGGAGTTGGACAAGCAACACACGGACAACACAATCGTTTAAGAGCGCCAGGATCTATTGGTGCGGCTTCTTATCCTGCAAGAGTATTCAAAGGAATGCGTATGGCAGGTAGAATGGGAACCGACACAGTAACAGTTCAAAACTTGAAAGTGTTAAAGGTGGTTTTAGATAAAAACCTAATCGTTGTTAAAGGAGCAGTTCCTGGACACAAGAACGCTTACGTAACTATTCAGAAATAATGAAGGTAGCAGTTTTAGATATCACAGGAAAAGATACTGGTAGAAAAGTTGAACTTTCTAGCGAAGTATTCGAAATAGAGCCAAACAATCACGCTATTTACTTAGATGTAAAGCAGCATTTGGCTAACAAAAGACAAGGAACTCACAAATCGAAAGAGAGAGCTGAGATTTCTGGAAGTACAAGAAAAATCAAAAAACAAAAAGGAACAGGTACTGCTCGTGCGGGAAGTATCAAGTCTGGTGTTTTTAGAGGTGGAGGACGTATGTTCGGACCAAGACCTAAAGATTATTCTTTTAAATTAAATAAAAACTTAAAGCGTTTAGCACGTAAATCTGCCTTAAGTGTTCAAGCAAAAGACAATAATTTAGTAGTTGTAGAGAACTTTGATTTCGATACAGTAAAAACTAAAAACTTTGTCAATGTATTGAAAGCTTTAGGGTTAGAAAACAAAAAATCTTTGTTTGTGTTGGCTGAGTCGAATAATAATGTATATTTGTCATCACGAAATTTAAAAAGCTCTAAGGTTTTAAATAGCTCACAATTAAGTACTTACGGTATTTTGAATGCAAATAAAATCGTATTCACTGAAGGTTCTTTAGAAGGAGTTGAGTCAAACTTTAACAAATAATAGCTATGAATATTTTAATAAAACCTATTATTACAGAAAAAGCAACAACAGATAGCGAGTTGAATAACCGTTATACTTTTGTTGTAGATAAAAGAGCTAACAAATTAGAGATCAAAGGAGCTGTAGAAGCAACTTATGGTGTCGCAATTACCTCTGTAAGAACTATGAATTATCCAGTTCAACGCAATACCAAATTCACTAAGAAAGGTATGGTTACTGGAATGAAAGGTGCTTACAAAAAGGCGATTATTCAGTTAGCAGAAGGAGAAACGATTGATTTTTATAACAATCTTTAAGTAAAAAAGACAGATGTCAGTTAGAAAATTAAAACCAGTAACACCAGGTCAGCGTTTTAGAGTAGTAAACGGGTTCGACACCATTACTACTGACAAGCCGGAGAAAAGTTTATTAGCTCCGAAAAAAAGATCTGGAGGTCGAAACAATCAGGGTAGAATGACAACTCGTAATATTGGAGGTGGTCATAAACAAAAATACCGTATTATCGATTTCAAAAGAGATAAAACAGGTATCCCTGCAACAGTTAAAACTATAGAGTATGATCCAAATCGTACTGCATTTATTGCCTTGCTTAGTTATACTGATGGAGAAAAGCGTTATGTGATAGCACAAAACGGTTTACAAGTAGGTCAAACAATTATATCAGGAGAAAACGTTGCCCCAGAGATTGGAAACGCAATGTTGTTAAGTGAGATTCCATTAGGAACCACTATTTCTTGTATTGAGTTAAGACCAGGACAAGGAGCTGTAATGGTGCGTTCTGCAGGTTCTTTTGCACAGTTAATGGCAAGAGACGGAAAGTACGCAACCGTTAAATTACCTTCTGGAGAAACAAGATTAATCTTGTTAACTTGTATGGCAACCATAGGAGTTGTATCAAATTCAGATCACCAATTGCTAGTATCTGGTAAAGCAGGTAGAAGCAGATGGTTAGGAAGAAGACCAAGAACTAGACCAGTAGTGATGAACCCTGTCGATCACCCAATGGGTGGTGGTGAAGGAAAATCATCAGGAGGACACCCTAGATCAAGAAATGGAATACCTGCTAAAGGATTCAAGACAAGATCTAAGACTAAGGCTAGTAATAAGTATATTTTAGAACGTAGAAAAAAATAATAAGATATGGCACGTTCATTAAAGAAAGGACCTTACGTATTTCACAAGTTAGAGAAAAAAGTGTTAGCTAACGTAGCGACAGATAGTAAATCTGTCATCAAAACTTGGTCAAGAGCAACTATGATTACTCCTGATTTCGTTGGACAAACAATTGCTGTTCATAACGGACGCCAATTTGTACCTGTATACGTAACAGAAAACATGGTAGGTCATAAATTAGGCGAATTTTCACCAACACGTTCATTTAGAGGACACGGTGGGACAAAAAATAAAGGAAAAAAATAGTAGGAAATGGGAGTTCGTAAACAAAACATGGCAAAACAGTTAAAAGAGGCTAGAAAGCAAGTTGCTTTCGCAAAGCTTACTAACTGTCCTACATCACCAAGAAAAATGCGCTTAGTTGCGGATTTAGTAAGAGGTGTTGAAGTAGAAAAAGCACTACAAATTTTAAAGTTCAGCTCAAAAGAAGCTTCTATCAATTTAGAGAAATTGTTATTGTCTGCAATTGCAAACTGGCAAGCTAAAAATGAAGATGCAAGTATTGAAGAGGCTGGCTTATTTGTTAAAACTATATGTGTTGATAGCGCAGGTATGTTAAAAAGATTAAGACCAGCTCCACAAGGGCGTGCTCATAGAATTCGCAAGCGTTCTAATCACGTTACTTTAGAGTTAGGGAGTAAAAATATTGAAAGCAAATAATCGAAGTAGAAATGGGACAAAAAACAAATCCAATAGGAAATCGTTTAGGAATTATCAGAGGATGGGAATCTAACTGGTATGGTGGAAATGACTACGGAGATAAAATTGCTGAAGATGATAAAATAAGAAAGTATGTAAATGCTAGATTATTTAAAGCAAGTGTATCGAGAGTAATTATTGAGAGAACTTTAAAACTTGTAACCGTTACTATCACTACTGCTAGACCTGGTATTATTATCGGAAAAGGTGGACAAGAGGTAGACAAGTTAAAAGAAGAACTTAAGAAAATCACCGGTAAAGAAGTACAAATTAATATTTTCGAAATCAAACGTCCAGAATTAGATGCAAAATTAGTTGCTTCTAGTATTGCTCGTCAAGTAGAAAATAGAATTTCGTACAAGCGTGCTGTCAAGATGGCTATTGCTGCAACTATGAGAATGAATGCTGAAGGTATCAAGGTACAAGTTTCAGGTCGTTTAAATGGAGCAGAAATGGCGCGTTCTGAACACTATAAAGAAGGTAGAATTCCTCTTTCTACTTTTAGAGCAGATATTGATTATGCACTTGTAGAATCACATACAACTTATGGAAGAATAGGTGTTAAAGTATGGATTATGAAAGGTGAGGTATACGGAAAGCGTGAATTATCTCCATTAGTAGGTTTGTCTAAGAAACAATCTTCTGGTAATGGACCAGGCGCTAAGAAACAACCTCGTAGAAGAAAATAATTTTTAAAAGTAGAAATTAAAAATGTTACAGCCTAAAAGAGTAAAATACCGTAAGGTACAGAAAGCGAAGGGGAACATGAAGGGGATCTCTGGTAGAGGGAATCAACTTTCAAACGGAATGTTTGGAATTAAATCTCTAGATCAAGATTTACTTACGTCTCGCCAAATAGAAGCAGCTCGTATCGCGGCAACTCGTTATATGAAAAGAGAAGGTCAGTTATGGATTAAAATCTTTCCAGACAAGCCTATTACCAAAAAACCATTAGAAGTACGTATGGGTAAAGGTAAAGGAGCTCCAGAATATTTCGTTGCTGTTATTAAACCAGGAAGAGTGTTGTTTGAAGTTGGTGGAGTACCAATGCACGTAGCTAAAGAAGCTTTGCGTTTAGCAGCACAGAAATTACCGGTTAAAACAAAGTTTATTGTTGCACGAGATTTTGATAACGCTTAATTGATAATAATATGAAACAGTCAGAAATTAAAGAATTATCAACAGCGGATTTACAGGAAAATCTTGATACGTTGAAAAAAAACTATACTGATTTGAAAATGGCTCACGCGATTTCTCCTTTGGAAAATCCAATACAATTAAGAGCCTTAAGAAAATCTGTTGCAAGAATTGCTACAGAGTTAACAAAAAGAGATTTACAATAATTGTAGTCAGTTTTAAAGATGGAAAAAAGAAATCTTAGAAAAGAGAGAATTGGTGTGGTATCCAGTAACAAAATGGAGAAATCTATAGTTGTATCTGAGGTAAAAAGAACCAAGCACCCAATGTATGGGAAATTCGTATTAAAAACGAAGAAGTACGTTGCACACGATGAGACAAACGATTGCAATGTTGGAGATACTGTAAGGATCATGGAAACAAGACCTTTAAGTAAATCTAAACGTTGGAGATTAGTAGAAATCCTAGAAAGAGCTAAATAATATGTTACAGACAGAATCAAGATTAAAAGTAGCAGATAATACAGGTGCGAAGGAAGTTTTAGTAATTCGCGTTTTAGGAGGGACTAAAAGACGTTACGCTAGTGTTGGAGATAAAATTGTAGTTACTGTTAAAACTGCAACTCCAAACGGTACCGTTAAAAAAGGTCAAGTATCTAGAGCAGTTGTTGTTCGTACAAAAAAAGAAGTAAGACGTAAAGACGGATCTTATATTAGATTTGATGATAATGCTTGTGTACTTTTAAATCCTACAGAGGAGATGAGAGGAACACGTGTATTTGGTCCGGTTGCTCGTGAACTTCGCGAAAAGCAATTTATGAAAATTGTATCATTAGCACCAGAGGTGCTTTAAAATCGGATAGAAGATGAAAAAGCTTAAAATTAAAACAGGAGATACTGTTAAAGTAATAGCTGGAGATCATAAAGGATCTGAAGGAAAAGTAATGCAAATCCTAAAAGAGAAAAATAGAGCAATCGTAGAAGGTGTGAATATGATTTCAAAACACACTAAACCAAGTGCTCAAAGCCCTCAAGGAGGAATTGTAAAGAAAGAAGCTTCTATCGATGTGTCTAACCTTTCACTTGTTGAAAATGGAGTGGCTACAAGAGTAGGATACAGAACAGAAGGTGAAAATAAAGTTAGATTTTCAAAAAAATCAGATAAAGCTATATAATTATGACTTATATACCAAGATTAAAAGCAGAATATAAGAGCAGAATAATTAGTGCTCTTACTGATGAATTTGGTTATAGCAATGTAATGCAAGTGCCTAAACTACAAAAAATCGTAGTTAGTAAAGGTGTTGGTGCAGCTATAGCTGATAAGAAATTGATTGACTATGCTGTTGAGGAATTGACAACAATTACAGGTCAAAAAGCAGTAACGACTATATCTAAAAAAGATGTTGCAAACTTTAAATTACGTAAGGGAATGCCAATTGGTGTTAAAGTTACTTTACGCGGTGAGAAAATGTATGAATTCTTAGATAGATTGGTAACTGCATCTTTACCACGTGTTAGAGATTTTAACGGTATCAAAGCTAATGGGTTTGACGGAAGAGGTAATTACAACTTAGGAATTACTGAACAAATCATTTTCCCAGAAATAAACATTGATAAAGTAAATAAAATTGGTGGAATGGATATTACATTTGTAACATCTGCAGACACAGATAAAGAAGCTAAATCATTGTTAACAGAATTAGGTTTACCCTTTAAAAAGAATTAAGACATGGCTAAAGAATCAATGAAAGCCCGTGAGGTAAAAAGAGCAAAAACAGTAGCTAAATATGCAGAAAAACGTAAAGCTTTAAAAGAAGCTGGAGATTACGAAGGATTGCAAAAGTTGCCAAAAAATGCTTCTCCAGTACGTATGCACAACAGATGTAAACTTACAGGGAGACCAAAAGGATATATGCGTACTTTCGGATTGTCACGTGTGACTTTCCGTGAAATGGCAAATCAAGGCTTAATACCAGGAGTAAAAAAGGCAAGTTGGTAAAAACCAACAATAAAGCTAAATAATAAAATAGATTGTGTATCTTTGCCGATCTATTTTTTTGAGTAAATGAATATGAACTGATTTAAGGTTTAGTGGTCACAGAGAAATCTGTAGCATCAATAGAGGTCGCTAAAAACCGAAATCGCAATTTAATTAATATGTATACAGATCCAATCGCGGATTACCTAACTCGTGTGAGAAATGCAATTGCTGCAGGACACAGAGTAGTTGAAATTCCAGCTTCAAACTTGAAGAAGGAAATGACTAAAATTTTGTTTGATCAAGGGTATGTTTTAAGCTACCAATTTAATGATGCTTCTGTACAAGGAACTATCAAAATTGCCTTAAAATATGACAAGGAAACAAAAGAGTCTGTAATTAGAAAATTAGAACGAATCAGTACACCAGGTTTGCGTAAATACGTTAGTGCATCAGAGATGCCTAGAGTATTGAATGGTCTTGGTATTGCAATCGTTTCGACTTCTAAAGGTGTGATGACTAACAAGCAAGCACGTTTAGATAATGTTGGAGGGGAAGTACTATGTTACGTTTATTAAAAAGATTTTAGTAAGATGAGTAGAATAGGAAAAAATCCCGTAAGTATACCAGCTGGTGTTGAAGTAAGCATCAATGGTAACGAAGTAACAGTTAAAGGTAAATTAGGAGAGTTAACTCAAGAAATTACTGGAGACATTACGATTAAGATAGAAGACGGTGCTGTTGTTTTAAACAGACCATCTGATAGTAAACCACACAAAGCACACCACGGATTATATAGATCATTAGTATTTAATATGATTGAAGGTGTTAGTAAAGGATGGACTAAAGAATTAGAGCTAGTAGGAGTTGGTTATAGAGCTTCAAGTCAAGGTCAGAAATTGGACTTAGCCTTAGGTTTTTCTCACAATATTGTTTTAGAATTAGCTCCAGAAGTTAAGGTTGAGACCGTATCTGAAAAAGGTAAAAACCCTATTATTAAATTAACTTCATATGACAAGCAATTAATTGGTCATATTGCCGCTAAGATTCGTTCTTTCCGTGCACCAGAGCCTTATAAAGGTAAAGGAGTTAAGTTTGTAGGAGAAAAATTAAGAAGAAAAGCAGGTAAATCTGCATAATATATAGCATTATGGCATTATCAAAGCTTGAAAGAAGACATAGAATTAAAAACAGAATCAGAAAAATTGTTTCTGGGACTGCGAATAGACCTAGATTGTCTGTTTATAGAAGTAACAAGGAAATATATGCTCAAATTGTAGATGACGTTGCTGGTGTAACATTAGCCGCTGCATCATCAAGAGATAAAGAAGTTGCTTCAAGCTCAAAAACAGAGGCAGCTGCTTCTGTTGGAAAAGCAATTGCAGAGAAAGCTACAAAAGCAGGTATAGAAGCTGTTGCTTTTGATAGAAACGGGTATTTATACCACGGTAGAGTAAAAGTATTAGCAGAAGCTGCAAGAGAAGCTGGTTTAAAATTTTAATAAGTTGAGTATGTATCAAAAATATAAAAACGTAGAGAGAGTTAAACCTAGCGGATTAGAACTTGTAGATCGTTTAGTAGGAGTACAACGTGTTACGAAAGTAACAAAAGGAGGTAGAGCATTTGGTTTCTCTGCAATCGTAGTTGTAGGAGACGGAAACGGTGTTGTAGGACATGGATTAGGAAAATCTAAAGATGTTGCATCTGCTATTGCAAAAGCAATTGAAGACGCAAAGAAAAACTTAGTAAGAATTCCTCTTTTAGACGGAACCTTACCTCATGAACAAAAAGGTAAATTTGGTGGAGCAAAGGTGTTTTTAAAACCTGCTTCTCATGGTACTGGAGTTATTGCCGGTGGTGCAGTGCGTGCGGTATTAGAATCAGTTGGAGTTCACGATGTATTGTCTAAATCACAAGGATCTTCAAACCCTCACAATGTGGTAAAAGCAACATTAGATGCTTTATTACAATTGCGTAGTGCAGTAATGATTGCAAAACAGAGAGGTATTTCTTTAGAAAAAGTATTTAACGGATAAACCTTAAAACGATGGCAAAAATTAGAGTTACACAAGTAAAAAGCAAAATCGGACGCCTTCAAAGTCAAAAAAGAACTTTAGAAGCATTAGGTTTACGTAAAATGAACCAAGTAGTAGAGCATGAGGCAACTCCTTCTATTATTGGTATGGTAAATACAGTTAAACACTTAGTTTCTTTCGAAGAAATTAAATAAAGACATATAAGAAATGAGTTTACATAACTTACAACCAGCAGAGGGATCTGTAAAAAAAGAAAAAAGAATCGCGAGAGGAGAAGGTTCTGGTAAAGGTGGTACTGCCACTAGAGGTCATAACGGTCAAAAATCGCGTTCAGGTTATTCTAAAAAGATAGGATTTGAAGGAGGGCAAATGCCACTTCAAAGACGTGTGCCTAAATTTGGTTTCACCAACATTAATCGTAAAGAGTATGTAGGTGTTAATTTAGACAAATTACAAACATTAGTTGACGAAGGTAAAATTACTGATACAGTAAATTTAGAGATTTTAATTGCAAACCGTGTGGTTAGCAAAACTGAACTAGTTAAAATACTAGGACGTGGCGAATTAAAAGCTAAATTAAATATTACTGCTCACAAATTTACTGCTACTGCAAAAGCTGCTATTGAAGCTGCTGGTGGAGAAGCCGTTACTTTATAAGATTAGGTAAATGATGAAGTTAATAAATACTTTAAGAGACATTTGGAAAATAGAAGAGCTTAAAAATAAGCTAATTCTTACATTAGGTTTAATCGCTGTATATCGCTTTATGGCTCAAGTTCCATTACCTGGAATTGATCCATTGCAATTAACAGCTTTAAAAAGTCAAACTTCTGACGGTCTTTTAGGATTATTAAATGCATTTACTGGAGGGGCTTTTTCTAGAGCATCAATTATGGCGCTAGGAATCATGCCTTATATTTCTGCATCGATTGTGGTTCAGTTAATGGGAATTGCGGTTCCTTATCTACAGAAACTACAGAAAGATGGAGAAAGTGGAAGAAAGAAAATTACACAGATTACTAGATGGTTAACTATCGCGATTACTTTGGTTCAAGGACCAACGTATATCACTGCTATTAAAACACAATTCGGTTTACCTGAAGAAGCGTTTTTAGTAGGTGGAGCAACCTTTTGGTTTTCATCAATGATCTTGCTAACAGCAGGAACTGTTTTTGCAATGTGGTTAGGTGAGCGTATTACAGACAAAGGAGTTGGTAATGGAATATCATTATTAATTACTGTAGGTATTATTGCTAACTTTCCAACTGCATTTGTTCAAGAATTGGTTTCTAAGACTACCAATGCTGGTGGAGGTGGAATCATGATGATCTTGATTGAAATCATTGTTTGGTTTGTTGTAATTTTATTATCAGTTCTCTTGGTCACTGCAGTCCGAAAAATTGCGGTACAATATGCAAGAAGAACTGTTGCTGGTGATGTTAAGAGTGTTGCAGGAGGATCAAGAGATTATATTCCTTTAAAACTGAATGCAGCGGGTGTGATGCCAATTATCTTTGCACAAGCAATTATGTTCTTACCAGTAGCTTTGGCTAGAAAGTTTCCAGCCTTAAGTGAACTTCAAGACATGAATGGATTGTGGTATAATGTATTGTTTGCCTTATTAATTATAGTTTTTAGCTATTTTTACACAGCCATTACAGTACGTACCGATGAAATGGCACAAGGATTAAAAAGAAGTGGTGGTTTTATCCCAGGGATTAGACCAGGTTCTGATACAGCAGATCATTTAGATTCTGTTTTGTCAAGAATTACCTTCCCAGGTTCTCTATTTTTAGCAGGTTTATCAATCTTACCAGCCATCATCGTTCAGTTTGGTGTTCAACAAAGTTGGGCTATGTTTTATGGAGGTACTTCACTAATCATTATGGTTGGTGTGGCTATTGATACCATTCAGCAAATTAACTCGTATTTGTTAAACAGTCATTATGACGGTTTGATGAAAACAGGAACTAGTAATAGAAAAGCGATCAAATAATATGGCTAAGCAATCAGCAATTCAACAGGACGGAACTATTACAGAAGCATTATCAAATGCTATGTTTCGTGTCGAATTAGAGAACGGACATATTGTGACAGCGCATATCTCTGGTAAAATGCGTATGCATTATATTAAATTATTACCAGGAGATAAGGTAAAATTAGAAATGAGCCCTTATGATTTAACTAAGGCAAGAATTACTTATAGATATTAAAACAAAGTACTGATGAAAGTAAGAGCTTCAATAAAAAAGAGAAGTGCCGAGTGCAAGATTGTGCGTAGAAAAGGCAGATTATATGTAATCAATAAACAGAATCCTAGATTTAAACAAAGACAAGGATAGTTATGGCAAGAATAGCAGGAATTGATATACCAAAAAACAAAAGAGGAGTTATAGCTTTAACTTACATCTTTGGGGTAGGAAACAGTAGAGCTAAAGAAATTTTAGCAAATGCAAACGTTGATGAAAGCATCAAGGTTCAAGATTGGTCTGATGATCAAATCGCAGCAATTAGAGAACAAGTTGGATCTTTCACAATCGAAGGTGAATTACGTTCTGAAATTCAAATAAACATCAAACGTTTGATGGATATTGGATGTTACAGAGGTATTCGTCATAGAGTTGGTCTTCCGTTAAGAGGACAAAGAACCAAAAACAACTCTAGAACGAGAAAAGGTAGAAGAAAAACTGTAGCTAACAAAAAGAAAGCTACTAAATAATAACTAGATATTATGGCTAAAGCGAATACAAAAAAGCGTAAAGTTATTGTTGAATCAGTTGGTGAAGCACATATCACCGCTTCTTTTAATAACATTATTATTTCTTTAACAAACAAAAAAGGTGACGTTATTTCTTGGTCGTCTGCTGGTAAGCAAGGGTTTAGAGGTTCTAAAAAGAATACTCCATACGCTGCTCAAACTGCTGCAGAAGACTGTTCTAGAGTAGCTCATGAAGCTGGACTTAGAAAAGTGAAGGTTTATGTTAAAGGACCAGGTAATGGTAGAGAAAGTGCGATTAGAACAATACACAATAGCGGAATTGAAGTATCAGAAATCATTGATGTTACTCCAATGCCACACAATGGATGTCGCCCTCCAAAAAGAAGAAGAGTTTAATTCTACTTTGAAACTTGTTTCATAAAAAGAATTCAAATTAATTAATATTTTAACTTGGTTGGAAACCGATTATCGAAGGAGTACGCCTTAATTCATAATCCCAACCTTAATAACTAAGAAATGGCAAGATATACAGGACCAAAAACTAAAATTGCTCGTAAATTTGGTGAAGCAATTTTCGGAGATGATAAAAACTTTGAAAAAAGAAATTATCCTCCAGGACAACACGGAAACGCAAAAAGAAGAGGAAAAAAATCTGAATATGCGACTCAATTAGAAGAAAAACAAAAAGCAAAATATTCTTATGGTATTTTGGAGCGTCAATTTTCTAATATGTTTAAAAAAGCACAACGTTCTAAAGGAATTACAGGGGAGATCTTACTTCAATTATGTGAATCTCGTTTAGACAATGTTGTATTCCGTATGGGAATCGCAAATTCTCGTAGTGCAGCACGTCAATTAGTTTCTCACAGACATATTACTGTTAATGGAGAAATTTTAAACATTCCTTCTTATTCTTTAGTTGAAGGAGATGTGGTAGCTGTAAGAGAAAAATCTAAATCTTTAGTAGCAATCGAAAGTGCATTAGCTTCTAACAGCAATGTATACGAGTGGTTAACTTGGAATGATGATTTAAAATCTGGTACTTTCTTAAAAGCTCCAGAAAGACTTCAAATTCCTGAGAACATCAAAGAACAATTAATTGTAGAGTTGTACTCTAAATAATAAATTAATCATATTGGTATTTAGCCAAAGGGTTTGTTGGTACATCTTCAGACTTATAAACCGCGCAACTAAATAACAATCAAAACGAAGAAATATGGCAATTTTAAATTTTCAAAAACCTGATAAAGTAATCATGATTGAATCTACAGATTTTTCTGGTAGATTTGAGTTCAGACCTTTAGAGCCAGGTTTTGGTTTAACAGTAGGAAATGCGTTAAGAAGAGTATTATTATCTTCATTAGAAGGTTTTGCAATTACCTCTTTACGTGTTGATGGTGTAGAACATGAGTTTTCAGCAATCAAAGGTGTTGTAGAAGATGTTACAGAAATTATATTGAATTTAAAACAAGTGCGTTTTAAGAAACAAATCGAAGAAACTGATAGAGAGTCTGTCTCAATATCTGTATCTGGTCAAGAGCAGTTAACTGCTGGAGATTTACAACGTTTTATTTCTGGGTACCAAGTTTTAAATCCAGATTTAGTAATCTGTAATATGGATAAATCTGTGAATTTAAACATGGAATTAACCATAGAAAAAGGAAGAGGATTTGTCCCTGCTGAAGAGAATAAAAAAGCTGGTTTACCCTTAGGCACTATTTTTACAGACTCAATTTACACTCCTATAAAGAATGTAAAATATGCTGTAGAAAACTTTCGTGTAGAGCAAAAAACAGATTACGAAAAATTAGTTTTCGATATTGATACTGATGGTTCTATTAGCCCTAAAGATGCTTTAACTGAAGCTGCTAAAATTTTAATCCACCACTTTATGTTATTCTCTGATGAGCGTATCACTTTAGAGGCTGATGAAATAGCACAGACAGAAACATATGATGAAGAATCATTGCATATGCGTCAGTTATTAAAAACAAAATTGGTAGATATGGACTTGTCTGTAAGAGCCTTGAATTGTTTGAAAGCTGCAGAAGTTGATACTTTAGGAGACTTGGTATCATTTAATAAAAATGATTTGATGAAGTTCCGTAATTTCGGTAAGAAATCTTTAACTGAGCTAGATGAACTAGTGCATGTAAAAGGTCTTACTTTCGGAATGGACTTAAGCAAATACAAATTAGATAGAGATTAACCTTTCATAATTTTGCTCCCCAAAGAGGGTAGATGCAAGATGAAAGAAAAAAACAAATGTCATGAGACACGGAAAGAAATTTAATCATTTAGGTAGAAAAACAGCGCATAGAAAAGCGATGTTAGCAAATATGTCTTGTTCTTTAATAGAGCACAAGCGTATTAACACAACAGAAGCTAAAGCGAAAGCTTTGCGTAGGTTTATTGAGCCTTTAATTACAAAATCTAAGAATGATAGTACTCACAACCGTCGTGTTGTATTTAGTTACCTTAGAGATAAATATGCTGTTACAGAATTATTCAAAGAGATTTCTGTAAAAGTAGCTGACAGACCAGGAGGATACTTACGTATTATCAAATTAGGAAATCGTCAAGGGGATAATGCTCCTATGGCAATGATAGAATTAGTTGATTACAACGAATTGTACAATCCTAATGGTAAAAAAGCTAAGAAAACGACTCGTAGAGGTAGAAAGAAAGCTACTGATGCAACTCCAGAAGTTGCTGAAACTAAAGCTCCAGAAACTACTGAAGAATAAATATGAATTTATTTATTACAAATATTAAAAAAGGGATAAACAGCAATGTTTATCCCTTTTTTTTTGTTTTTTTATTTTCTAACATGGTTTTAACTTTTAAGATATTTAGTACTTTTGCAAGTGCAAAGAAGTCCATTTAATACACACAATCGATTCTAAAGAACACAGATAACAGATGAAATACAAACAACACAAAAAAGCCTTAATTTTATTAGCAGATGGAACTATCTTTTTTGGAAAGTCTATCGGTATAGAAGGTACCGCGACAGGTGAAATTTGTTTTAATACAGGAATGACAGGGTATCAAGAGATATTCACTGATCCATCGTATTTTGGACAATTGATGGTTGCTACCAATGCGCATATAGGAAACTATGGAGTAAACAATGAAGAAGTAGAATCAGATGGGATTAAAATTTCTGGACTTATTTGTAGAAATTTCAGTTTTACACATTCTAGAGTAGACTCTGATGGCAGCTTATTTGACTGGTTTAAAGAGCACAATTTAGTTGCTATTTCTGATGTTGATACCAGAGCCTTGGTTTCTTATATTAGAGATCATGGTGCAATGAATGCTATTATATCTACGCATGTAGATGATATTGAATCGCTAAAAGAACAATTGGCACTAACACCTAATATGGAAGGCTTAGAATTGGCCTCAAAAGTATCTACTAAAGAGCCATATGTTGTGGGTGATGAAAATGCAAGGTATAAAATAGCAGCATTGGATATCGGAATCAAAAAGAATATTTTGCGAAATTTTGTAAAACGAGATGCCTGTGTTAAGGTATTTCCATTTGATGCAAGCTTTGAAGACTTAGAAGCATTTAATCCTGATGGTTATTTTATTTCTAACGGACCTGGAGATCCAGAACCTTTGATCAATGCACAACAACTTGCAAAAGAGATTATCAAAAGGGATCTTCCTTTGTTTGGAATCTGTTTAGGACATCAAGTTATTGCTTTGGCCAATGGAATTTCTACTTACAAAATGCACAATGGTCATAGAGGAATCAACCATCCTGTTAAGAATTTATTGACTGGAAAAGGAGAAATCACCTCTCAAAACCACGGTTTTGCTATCAATAGAGAAGAGACTGAGGCAAATGAAAATGTAGAAATTACACATGTACATTTAAATGATCATACTGTAGCAGGTATTCGTATGAAGAATAAAAATTGTTTTTCTGTACAATACCATCCAGAAGCAAGCCCTGGACCGCATGATGCAGAATATTTATTCGATCAGTTTATAGAAAACATTCAAAAAACAAAATAACAAAGACGCTAACGTTTTCGTTACTTATTAAATCTAATGCTTTTTTAGAAATTGTGATTTTGTAGATTAGCAGTATAAAAAATAAACCAATGAATTTTGCAAAGTTGTGAGATTCTTATAAAAAATAACCAACCGAGATGAGTATTATAATAAACATTCACGCACGTCAAATTTTTGATTCTAGAGGAAATCCAACGATTGAAGTTGATGTAATTACAGAAAATGGTGTTCTTGGTAGAGCTGCTGTTCCTTCAGGAGCATCAACAGGAGAACACGAAGCTGTAGAGCTTAGGGATGGCGGAAAAGCCTATATGGGTAAAGGAGTTTTAAAAGCGGTACAAAACGTCAATCAAATTATTGCGCAAGAATTACTTGGTACATCTGTATTTGAGCAAAATACTGTAGATCAAATGATGATTGATTTAGATGGTACTTCAAATAAATCGGTATTAGGCGCTAATGCTATTTTAGGTGTTTCACTTGCTGTAGCAAAAGCTGCTGCAAATGAGCTTGGAATGCCACTATATAGATATGTAGGAGGTGTGTCTGCAAATACGCTACCAGTACCGATGATGAATATTATCAATGGAGGATCACACTCTGATGCGCCAATCGCATTTCAAGAGTTTATGGTGATGCCTGTAAAAGCGGCTAATTTTA
Source organism: Polaribacter pacificus (assembly GCF_038024035.1). Taxonomy (NCBI): domain Bacteria; kingdom Pseudomonadati; phylum Bacteroidota; class Flavobacteriia; order Flavobacteriales; family Flavobacteriaceae; genus Polaribacter; species Polaribacter pacificus. The sequence continues at coordinate 1,190,778 of NZ_CP150664.1, read as the reverse complement.
CTCAAGCGATGCAGATGGGGTCTGAAATCTTCCATCAGCTTAAAAAAGTGTTACACGATAGAAACTTATCAACTGCGGTTGGTGATGAAGGAGGTTTTGCTCCAACACTAGACGGAACAGAAGATGCTTTAGACACCATAGCATTAGCAGTTAAAAATGCGGGATATACGCTTGGAGATCAAATTATGATTGCTCTTGATTGTGCTGCTGCAGAGTTTTATGTAGATGGAAAATACGATTACACCAAATTTGAAGGAGCTAAAGGAAAAGTAAGAACTAGTAAAGAACAGGCAGATTATTTGGCTGAACTTTCTGCCAAGTATCCTATTATCTCTATTGAGGATGGAATGGATGAAAATGACTGGGATGGATGGAAATACTTAACAGAAAAAGTTGGCGATCGCGTACAATTGGTCGGAGATGATTTGTTTGTAACCAATGTAACTCGTTTGTCTAGAGGTATAGAAAACAATATTGCAAACTCTATCTTAATTAAGGTAAACCAAATTGGTACTTTAACAGAGACAATCGCAGCTGTTCATATGGCGCATAATGCAGGATATACTTCTGTTATGAGTCATAGATCTGGTGAAACAGAAGACAACACCATTGCCGACTTAGCAGTGGCTCTAAACTGTGGGCAAATTAAGACAGGATCAGCTTCTCGTTCTGATAGAATGTCTAAATACAACCAGTTGCTTCGAATTGAAGAAGCCTTGGGGAATACAGCTTATTATCCACAAGAAAAAGCGTTTAAAGTACAGTAAACAACAATCACATATATCATAAAAACCTTAGGCAATTGTCTAAGGTTTTTTTTTGTGCAATTCTATAAGATTATCTTATCATTAAATATCAAAAATCTATCCATACTTGCTTTTAAAATCCTTTAAAAAATGGTATCTTCGTGGCTAACATCAAAATTAAAATAGAGATTGAATATGTCAGATATAGCTACGCTAAAACTAGGTGATAAATCATATGAGTTTCCACTAGTTAAAGGGACTGAAAATGAAGTTGCAATTGATATTAAATCATTAAGAGCAGCCACAGATGGTGTTATTACGATAGATCCAGGATATAAAAATACAGGGTCTTGTGTTAGTGCCATTACTTTTTTGGATGGAGAAAAAGGAATTCTTAGATACAGAGGATACTCTATTGAAGAGTTAGCAGAAAAAGCTGATTTTTTAGAAGTGGCCTATTTGTTGATTTTTGGAGAATTGCCTACCACAGAAGTTTTAGAAAAGTTTACTCAAGATATTTGTGCTCAGTCTATCGTAGATGAAGATGTACGTAAGATTGTTGATGCTTTTCCTAAGTCTGCACACCCAATGGGTGTTATTTCTTCTCTAACATCTGCATTAACAGCATTTAACCCTTCTTCTGTGAATGTAGATTCTGAAGAAGACATGTACAATGCAATTGTAAAGATTTTAGGTAAATTCCCAGTTTTAGTTGCGTGGACGATGCGTAAAAAACAAGGCCTTCCTTTAGATTATGGAGATTGTAACTTAGGTTATGTAGACAACACCTTTAAAATGATGTTTAAGCAGCCAAACAAAGATTACGTAAAAAACCCTATAGTAATTAGCGCTTTAAATAAATTATTGATTTTGCATGCAGATCACGAGCAAAACTGTTCTACTTCTACAGTTCGTATAGCAGGTTCTTCTCATGCTGGATTATTTGCTTCTTTATCTGCAGGTATTTCTGCTCTTTGGGGACCATTACACGGTGGTGCTAATCAAGCTGTTTTAGAAATGCTTGAAGCGATCCGATTGGATGGTGGTGATACTAAAAAGTACATGGCTAAAGCAAAAGATAAAAATGATCCTTTTAGATTGATGGGCTTTGGTCACAGAGTTTACAAAAACTTTGATCCAAGAGCAAAGATTATTAAAAAGGCAGCTGATGAGGTTTTAAGTGATTTAGGTATCGATGATCCTATTTTAAATATCGCTAAAGCATTAGAGCAGGAAGCATTAAATGATCCGTATTTTGTAGATAGAAAATTATATCCAAACGTTGATTTTTATTCTGGAATCATATACAGAGCAATGGGCATACCAGTAGAGATGTTTACTGTTATGTTTGCAATGGGACGTTTGCCAGGATGGATCGCACAATGGAGAGAAATGAGACTTGGAAAAGAGCCAATTGGTAGACCACGTCAAATATATGTAGGAGAAACGCTTAGGCCTTTTACCCCAATTACAGAAAGATAATAATTACAAAAAAAAGCTTCATAATTTTATGAAGCTTTTTATATTTACCTATGTTAAAGTTACAGATAAAGAATGAAACCTCAAGATTGAGGGCTGTCATATTGGGAGTTGCAGAAAGCAATGGTCCTATCCCATCTGTTGATGAGGCGTACGATCCAAAATCAGTTGAGCATATTTTAGCGGGTACTTACCCAACAGAAGCAGCGATGATTCTTGAAATGGAAGCTCTTGCCGCTGTTTTTAAAAAATATGACGTACAGGTTTTTAGACCTACTATAATAAAAGATTACAATCAGATTTTTGCTAGAGATATTGCTTTTGTTATTGATGATTTGTTAATCAAAGCCAACATTCTACCAGATAGAGAAAGAGAGCTTGAAGCAATAGCACCTATTTTAAGTCAGATTGATCCTAGTAAAATAATCCAATTACCAGATGAGTGTCATATAGAAGGAGGCGATGTCATGCCTTGGAACGATTATGTTTTTGTTGGAACTTATTCAGGTGATGATTACTCTAATTATATAACTGCACGTACCAATATGGACGCTGTGATTGCCTTACAAGAACTTTTTCCTGATAAAACGGTTAAGTCTTTTGAGTTGAGGAAGTCCAATACAGAAGCAAAAGACAATGCACTGCATTTAGATTGTTGTTTTCAGCCTATTGGAAAAGGGAAAGCCATACTTCATAGAAATGGGTTTTTAATAGAAAAGGAATACCAATGGTTGCTTGATTTTTTTGGGCAAGAGAATGTTTTTGAGATTAGCAAAGAAGAAATGTATCAAATGAATAGTAATATTTTTTCAATTTCAGAAGATGTTATTATTTCAGAAAAAAACTTTACACGCCTAAATACGTGGTTGCGAGAGCAAGGATTTACCGTAGAGGAAGTTCCATATGCAGAGATAGCCAAACAAGAAGGTTTACTTCGTTGCTCTACTATGCCGTTAATTCGTGATTTATAGTAAAATAATTACTTTTTTTTTGTGATAAAAAACTTACATTCGTAGTCTATTATTTATCATCAATGCTACAGACTACCCAGACTATTTTAATGATTCGTCCTATTGGATTTAGGATGAATGAGCAAACGGCCGTAAACAATTATTTTCAAGAAGATTTGGAAATAAAGAATGCCGAAATAAACCTTAAAGCACAGCAAGAATTTGATCAATATGTATCTGTATTGCGATCAAAAGGAGTTCGTGTTGTTGTCATTTCTGACACCGATGAATTTGATACTCCAGATTCAATCTTTCCAAACAATTGGATTTCCTTTCATCAAAATGCTACGGTAGCCTTATATCCTATGTTTGCAGAAAACAGACGATTAGAGCGCAGAGATGATATTCTAGACGCCTTAGAGGAGAAAGGCTTTATTATCGATCATGTGGTTGATTATACAGAAGCAGAAAAAGAAGGTATTTTCTTAGAAGGTACAGGGAGTATGATCTTAGATCGGAAAAACAGCAAAGCCTACTGTGCATTATCTCCAAGAGCAGATGAAGAGTTGTTTATTGAATTCTGCGAAGATTTTGAATATACTCCTGTCGTTTTTAGAGCTTACCAAACTGTTAATGAAGATCGAGAAGAAATTTATCATACCAATGTTATGATGTGTGTTGCTGAAACCTTTGCTGTTGTATGCACAGATACTATTGATGACGCTAAAGAGCGAAAGAACCTTGTGAATCACTTAAAGAAAGATGGAAAAGAGGTTATTGCTATTTCTGAAGCTCAAATGCATCAATTTGCAGGGAATATGTTGCAGGTTAAAGGAATGGGAGATCAATTGTTTTTAGTGATGAGTAGTACTGCATATCACTCTTTAAATGCTGGGCAGATTAAAAAAATTAACAAGCATTGCGAGATTATTCACAGTAGTTTAGAAACAATTGAAACCTGTGGTGGAGGAAGTGCAAGGTGTATGATGGCAGAAATCTTTTTACCCCAAGAAACTTCTATGTAACTATGGGTTTACTACTCTTGGCCTTGGCTCCAGCATTGATAATCATGGTTTATATTTATGTAAAAGATAAATATGAAAAAGAGCCGATTAAATTATTGCTGACTAATTTTGGGCTAGGGGCAACCGCAAGTATTATTTTGACTTTTATTTTAAGTGCGGTAAGTAAATTGTTTTTTTCGGTTACGGACCCCTTAAGTATACTTCAGCAGTTTATCAAAGCTTTTATGATCGTAGCGCTCGTAGAAGAGCTATCTAAATATTTAATTGTTCGCTATGTTGCTCAAAGAAATCCTGAGTTTAACGAGCCATTTGACGGGATTGTCTATGCAGTTATGGTATCTATGGGTTTTGCTACCCTAGAAAACATTTTATATGTCTTTCAGTTTGGTTTTGGTAACGGGCTGCTACGTGCTTTTACAGCAGTGCCTGCGCATGCAACTTTTGGAATTTTGATGGGATATTTTATGGGATTGGCTAAGTTTTCAAATAAAAAAGCCCAATTGAATTTAACTGGGCTTTTAATGGCGGTTTTATTTCACGGCGCCTATGATTTTTTCTTGTTTGTTAACTTTGTTCCTGGGTTATCTTTTGGAGCTTTTGCTTCGTTAATTATCGCAATAATTTTATCTAGAAAAGCCATCCGAAGACATCAAGATATCTCTCATTTTAAAGAGTAAATTTTCTCTCAAAAATCTATTTTAACGCTTCATCAACGATAATTCCATTTGTTCCATTTGGAAACTCTACTTGCAGTAAATTTGCAATGGTTGGAGCTATATCTACGATGCTGTATCTCTTTTTTGAGACTCCTGCTTTGATTCCTTTACCGTAAAAAATAATAGGAATATGGGTGTCATAACTATTCCCTGATCCGTGTGTAGTACCTTTTCTAGAAGTACTGCTAAACGTAGAGAAATTTGGCGCTAAAAGCACATCTCCTGAGAACTTTTGATTGTAGCCTTTTTGCAATTTGTGTAAGATGCCATCAGTAAAGTTTGTGGTTTGCATGGTTTTGGCGGTAACTGCTTTGTAGATGTTTTTATAGTTGACAACTTCATCAGCAATTTTCTGAGCAACCACATGAATGTCTAAATTTAATTTCTTTAGGGTTTCTTTATTTAAAAATATTTGAAAATTAGATAGGTTTTCTACTAATTTATCTGATTTAAAATGAGTTAATGTAATGTTATTTACATAGTTTTTTAAATCTTTAGCATTGATGTACCCAGCAGGAATTTTTAAGGATTGTAAATACGCAGGTACTTGTACAGCGGCATGATCAGCTGTTAAAAACAAGGTGTATTGGTCTTTTCCAATTTGCTTGTCTAAAAACTGAAATAAATCAGCCAAGTCTTTGTCTAATCGAATGTAAGTGTCCTCAACCTCTTTTGAAGCTACGCCAAATTGATGACCAATATAATCCGTAGAAGAAAAGCTAATCGCTAAAAAGTCTGTATAATTTGATTTCCCTAAGTTCTCACCAATTATTGCTGCTTTTGCAAAGTCTTTGGTAAAGCTATTACCCGCAGGTATGGCTTTTAAAAGATTATAGTTCCCATTGGCTTTTCTCAGCTTTGCGATATCATACGGAAAGGTTGTCTTTTCTTTTCCATTAAATGGAGCCTCATAAATATTATCATCAGCCATGCTTTCTGTATAGCTGTTGATGTTGTAAACAGTGTTCCAAGGTTGTTTTAAGTAGTTGTCAGCTTTGCCGTTTGCATTAAAATTAGACACCCAATTTGGTAAGTTTTTCATATAATAGGTAGAGCTAATCCATTTGCCAGCTGAGCCTCCGTCAAACCAGTATGCTGCATCTGCAGTATGTCCAGCAGGTAGTATAGAAGAGCGATCCTTAATAGCGATTCCTATGGTTTTACCCTGCATGTTTTGTGCTAATTTTAACTGATCTGTAATGGTGGTGGTTTGCATTCTGTACGGAGATTTTTTACCGCCATTACCAGTATTTCCTACTGTTTCATATTGGTTGTCATCTACACAGTAAATACTTTTCTTTAAAAACTTATCATACCAGTTGTTTCCAATAATTCCATGATGATCTGGAGTTGTTCCTGTATAAATAGAGGTATGCCCAACAGCGGTATAGGTTGGAACATAGTTATAATGTGCATTTTCTAAAGAAAACCCATCTTTTAAAATCCTTTTAAACCCATCTTTACCATATTTGTTTGCAAAACGGATTAGATAGTCATAACGCATTTGATCGACAACAATACCAACCACCAATTTAGGTTTTTGAAGGTTTTCTTGTTGCTGCGCTTGACTGTTTATTACAGTAAAAAGTAAAATAAGAAAGAGTTGAATATTTTTCATGAGTTATCGTATTAGAATTCAAAAATAAATATTTTAATTAAGGAATTAGTCAAATTTACGTACAGTTAATGATATTTTAATACTTTAGCAGAAACAAAAGTCTTTGATGAATTATATAGAGCATATAGGAAAGTATTTTATGATGCTTCGACAGGTTTTTACCAAGCCACAAAAGGCCCGGGTGTTTAGAGAAGCGCTCTCAAGAGAAATAGAAGAGTTAGGCTTGAAATCTTTAGGGATTATTATGTTTATTTCTTTTTTTATAGGAGGTGTCATCGCCATGCAGACTGCCTTAAACCTTGACAACCCACTGATCCCTAAAACACTGATTGGTTTTGCTGCAAAACGATCTATTATATTAGAATTTGCTCCTACATTTTGTTCCATCATTTTAGCGGGTAAAGTAGGGTCGTATATAACCTCTAGCATCGGGACCATGAGAGTCACAGAACAGATAGATGCATTAGAAGTTATGGGTATTAATTCTCTTAATTATTTGGTCTTGCCAAAAATTATAGCAACCGTATTTTTTTACCCTTTTTTAATTACCCTAGGGATGATGTTAGGTATTCTAGGAGGATGGGTTGCAGGGAATCTTTCTGGCTTGTTTTCTGGAGTTGATTATATAGAAGGGATACAAACAGATTTCAAACCATTTTTAGTTCAATATGCGATTATTAAAACATTGGTTTTTGCCTTTTTAATAGCAACAGTACCTTCGTATCATGGCTATTATGTTAAAGGTGGATCGCTAGAAGTAGGGAAGGCAAGTACGCAGTCTGTAGTGTGGACTATCGTGCTTATTGTAATTGCAAATTATTTTTTAACCCAAATGTTGTTGACGTAAATGATAGAAGTAAAAGGTTTATATAAAGGTTTTAATGGGGTCGAAGTTTTAAAAGGAATTACGACTTCTTTTGAGGCGGGTAAAACAAATTTAATCATTGGCCAAAGTGGTTCTGGTAAAACTGTTTTCTTAAAGTCTCTAATTGGTTTGCACATTCCAGAACAAGGCTCAATTATTTTTGATGGACGGGTAAATACAGAAATGAATACCGAGCAAAAAAGACAACTGAGACAAGAAATAGGAATGGTTTTTCAAGGGAGTGCCCTTTTTGATTCTATGACTGTAGAAGAAAATGTAATGTTCCCTTTAAAAATGTTTGCCAAATTATCAAAGAGCGACATGTTAGAAAAAGCAAACGCTGTTTTAAAAAGAGTTGATTTGATAGGATCAAATCTTAAGTATGTATCGGAACTTTCTGGAGGAATGCAAAAAAGAGTTGCTATAGCTCGCGCAATTGTGATGAATCCAAAATATTTGTTTTGTGATGAACCTAATTCTGGTTTAGATCCTCAAACGGCCATTATTATAGACAACTTGATCAAAGAAATTACTGAAGAATATCAAATAACAACGGTAATTAACACCCATGACATGAATTCTGTGATGGAAATTGGTGAAAAAATTGTATTTCTTAAAGATGGGGTTAAAGCCTGGGAAGGAAGCAATAAAGAGATCTTTAAAACTGATAATGAAGCTATTGTAAATTTTGTCTACAGCTCTAATTTATTTAAGAAAGTAAGGCAGGCATATTTAAACGAAACTATTTAAAAAAAAAGTTTGTTTTTAGAGATATTGCTTTTATATTTGCAGCCGCTAAGATTAAAGAAAATGACCTGGTAGCTCAGTTGGTAGAGCATCTCCCTTTTAAGGAGAGGGTCCTGGGTTCGAGCCCCAGCCCGGTCACTAATTTTTACTAAGTAATTTGTAAAATAAGACACAAAGGTTTGTAGGGCGAGAAGTTTATGCTGAGCATAGACGAAGTAAGCCCCAGCCCGGTCACAAAAGCTTCTCTAAAGAGAAGCTTTTTATTTGAAATTTTGGTGAGATACTCAAGTGGCCAACGAGGGCGGACTGTAAATCCGCTGCATTATGCTTCGAAGGTTCGAATCCTTCTCTCACCACAAGACTTAAAAAGCAGTTTACCATTGGTAAACTGCTTTTTTTATGCGTATATCTAATTTTTTGTTTAACTTTGTATTAAAATAATTAAACAAAATGAATACACGTATCTTATTTTTAGTTTTCTGTATGCTTTTTGGAACTCTTTTTTCACAAGGAGTGATCAAAGGAAAGGTTATTGATGCCAATACACGAGAGGGACTTCCTTTTGTTTCTGTCATTGTTCTAAATACTCAAATTGGAGCCACTACAGATGAGCGTGGAGAGTTTATTATTAGCAATACGCCATTGGGCTATCTAAAGTTGCAAGCATCTTTTATAGGCTATGAAACTGTAATTACTGAAGATTATTTAACCACCAAGGATAAAATTCCTTTTGTGAGTATTTCATTAAAAGAAACTTCGCAAAAACTAGATGAGGTTGTTATCGCAAATCCATTATTTAAAAAATCAATGCAAAGTCCCTTGTCTCTTCAGTCTTTAGGAATCGCAGAAATAGAGAAAAACCCTGGAGGTAACAGAGATGTTTTAAAAGTTATTCAATCCCTCCCTGGGGTTGCGTCAAATCCTGGATTTAGAAATGATATTATTATAAGAGGGGGAGCTACTTCAGAAAATGCCTTTTATTTAGATGGAATAGAGATTCCTGTTATCAACCACTTTCAGACTCAAGGAGCTACCGGTGGTCCTGTAGGGATTATCAATGCAGATTTGATCCGAAAAGTTGATTTTTATACCAGTGCTTTTCCATCAAATCGAGGGAACGCCTTAAGTTCTGTAATTTCATTTACTCAAAAAACTGGAAATCCAAACTCACTAAACACAAGAGTTACCTTAGGTACCTCTGACGCAGGGATCACCTTAGATGGTCCTTTGACCAGTTCAACCACCTTTATGGCCTCGTTTAGACAATCTTATTTACAGCTTTTGTTTAAGTTGATAAAACTACCTTTCTTACCTACCTATAATGATTTTCAAGTAAATGTAAAATCAACCTTTAGCGACAATAGCCAGTTGTCAATTATTATGGTTGGTGCTATTGATAACTTTAAGTTAAATGAAAGTGTAAATGATGGTGTAGTTGATGAAGAAACTATCAAAAGAAATAGGTATATATTAAGTAACATCCCCGTTCAAGAGCAATGGAATTATACGATCGGCGCAAATTATAAGATATTTGGTGATGGGTCTAATCAGCAATTTATTTTAAGCAGAAGTGCTTGGAATAATGATGCTATTAAGTATTTTAATAACACAGGTCAGGTAAATGATTTGTTGTTAAAATACGCATCAACAGAAGTTGAGAATAAGTTTAGGTATGAGAATAATAGAATTGTAAGTGGCTTTGATATTAATTTCGGTGCAGGACTTCAGCAGGCCACCTATACAAATAACACCTATAATAAAACAGCCAATTCACAGGGTGGCATAGTTCAAGACTTCTCTTCAGAATTAAGTATTGGAAAATATGCACTTTTTGGACAAGTGTCTAAAAAGTATTTGGATGAGAGAATGGGGGTTTCTTTTGGTTTTCGAATGGATGGAAATACCTACAACAGTCAGATGAAAAACCTTTTTAATCAATTCTCACCAAGAGTTGCTGTAAGTTATGCTTTGACAAATAAATGGTCGTTAAATACGTCTTTAGGGAGGTATTATCAATTGCCTTCTTATACCAGTCTTGGATACAGAGATATAGCGAACACATTGGTAAATCAAGAGCAATTAACATATATCCAAGCAGATCACTTTGTCTCTGGAATCGAGTTTAAGCCCGATGCTAGTACAAAAATAACCTTAGAAGGTTTTTACAAGAAATATGGTTCATATCCTTTTTCTGTCAGAAATCAGATTAGTCTAGCAAATCTAGGAGATGATTTTGGGGTTATCGGAAGTGAGGAGGTTACTTCTACATCAAAAGGAAATGCTTATGGTTTTGAGGTTTTTGCACAAAAAAAATCAACCAGTGGGTTGTATGGAATTTTCTCGTATACCTTTGTAAGAAGTGAGTTTCAAGATCAACAGAATAACTATGTTCCTTCTAATTGGGATAATAAGCATTTGTTAACCCTTACGGCAGGGAAAAAATTTAATAAAGATTGGGAGCTTGGCACAAAATTTAGATTGGTTGGAGGTAAACCTTATACCCCTTATGACCTTAACGCATCCTCGCTGATCTCTAATTATGATTTAACTAATAGAGGTATTTTAGATTATAGTCGTTTAAATACTGAGCGCTTTGATACTTATACGCAGTTGGATGTCCGTATCGATAAAACTTGGTATTGGAAGCGGTTTTCTTTAAATTTTTACATCGATGTTCAGAATGTATTGGCTAGTAAAACTACGACACAATCATTTTTGTTACCAAGTTTAGATGCCAACGGAAACAAATTAACCGATCCAAATGATGCCAACAGGTACCTGTTAGAAGATATTGAGAATTCTAGTGGAAACGTATTGCCTGGTTTTGGTTTTATTGTTGATTTTTAAAGAAATACAATGAAAACAATTTTTTATAAAGCCACATTTTTAATTTTTATGTTTATGGGAGACGCTGTAATATTTGAGTTTAATGCAAAGAGCAGTATTGAAAAATGGACCCTTTTGGATGATGTGGTGATGGGAGGTAAGTCAGGCGGTGATTTTTTCTTAAGCAAGGAAGGGTTTGGTGTATTTGCGGGGACAGTTTCTCTTGAAAACAACGGAGGATTTTCATCGGTTAGATATCCGTATACTAAAACTGATTTATCTCAATATACAAAGATTGTGATCAGGCTTCGCGGTGATAAAAAGAACTACCAATTTAGAGTAAAATCAAAACGTTCTGATTATTATTCATATACACATACTTTTAGTACAAATGGAGATTGGCAGACTATTGAAATTCCGTTTTCAGCTTTGAATCCAGCTTTTAGAGGAAGAAGTTTGCAGATGCCAAGTTACCCTGCACAGAGTATAGAAGAAATCGCTTTTTTAATAGGGAATAAAAAAAATGAACGCTTTCAATTAGAGATTGCTAAAATCACATTAAGTAATTAATCATTATAAAAAGATATTGTTCTTTTTTGTATCTTTCCAATACCAATTTAACAGATTTAATCTATGACCCAAGATCAGAAAGATGACCTTCAACAAGATGTCGAAGTAGAAAAAACCAAAGAAGACATTAAAAAGGACGCAAAAGGTCTTTTTAAAGGTGTAAAGAAATTTTTGGTTGAGCTCTTAGATTTTAGACAAGACACAGATCATCAGGCAACCATAGAGGCTATCAAGGTCGATATTCCTTTTAAAGGAGCTACAGCATGGATTTTAATCTTTGCGGTATTTGTGGCATCTATTGGTTTAAATGCAAACTCTACAGCAGTGGTTATTGGAGCCATGTTAATCTCTCCTCTTATGGGGCCTATTTTAGGGATTGGTATGTCTATTGCCATTAATGATATAGATACCTTAAAGAAGTCTTTAATCAATTTAGCAACCATGATTGTGTTAAGTTTGATTACTGCCTTTTTGTTTTTTTATATTTTTCCTTTAAGCGAAGATAATTCTGAGCTACTAGGGAGGGTTCGTCCAGATATTCGAGATGTACTAATCGCCTTTTTTGGTGGATTGGCTTTAATGGTAGCACGTACTAAAAAAGGAACCGTTGCTTCTGTTATTTTTGGTGTGGCCATCGCCACAGCATTGATGCCGCCTTTATGTACAGCTGGGTACGGATTGGCACAAGGAAATATGAGTTATTTTTTAGGCGCCATGTATTTGTTTACCATCAATACTATTTTTATTGCATTGGCAACTTTTTTGGTATTAAAGTTATTGCGCTTTCCAATGCTCAAATACATCAATTCTGCAAAGAGAAAACGTACTGCTCAGCTAGCTTCAGCCTTGGCAATTGTAGTGATGATTCCTGCAATTTTCACTTTTGTTTCTGTTTATAAAGAAAACACGATCAACAATCAAATGAATGCGTTTATCAAAAACGAAGTAAAAAGCAATTCATCCCTTCAATTAATCGGAGAGCCTGATATTGAGGATAAAAAAATTAAACTGAGCTTTTTTAATGAGGTAGATGAGGCTACTCAAAACGCCTTAAACAATCAGTTAGCTAATAATGAAAAATACAACGCTCTTAAAGAGTATAAAGTTGCTGTAAAAGGCAGCGATACAAAGAGTTTTGAATTGATCACCACTGCCTACCAAGAGAAGCGCCAAGAGTTGGCAGACAGTAAAAAAATAATAGAAGGTCTTCGAACAGAAGTTGATGAATTAAAAAACACTATAACATTTTTAAATGAAAGTATAGAGCAAAAATCTGCTCTTAATAATGAAAAAGCCATTGCGTTTAGTCGTATCGCTAGGGATGCTAAAATTCGATATTTTAGTCTAGAAAAGCTTGGTTTTGCAAACTTGCTTTCATCCTCAGATTTTATAAAGATAGATACCATTCCTCTAGTTATTGTTAAGTGGAATACGTCTTTAAATGACAGTATTAAAACTCAAAAAGAACTTGAGCTTTCTAATTGGATGAAAGATGAGATGCAGTTAAAAGAGTTGATTATAAAAAGAGAAGATAACTAAATTTAAGATTCAACCTTTCCAAACTTTTCGTTTAATTCTTTTGTGATTTCTTTAATGTGTTGCTCAGAAGCTAGTGGGCAAATTAAAAGGGTGTCATCTTTTTCTACGACAATATAATTGTCAAGCCCTTCAATTACCACGCGTTTTCCCGATTGGGTTTTGAGTAGGTTGCCATTTGCGTTTCTAAAAATAGCTTTGGCATCAACAACAGCGTTGTCATTGTTGTCTTTTGTAAGTTTTTTATGTAAAGAACCCCAAGTTCCCAGGTCGCTCCATCCAAAATCAACGGGTAGAACCAACACGTTATTTGCGCGTTCTAAAATCCCAAAATCAATAGAAATATTTTCTGCATTTTGGTACTCTTTTTCAATAAACTCTTTTTCTAAAGGAGTGTTCCAAACAGGTGTTTCTAGATTGAAAAGGCGCATCATATCTGGCAAGTGTTGCTCAAAAGCTTTCAGTATGCTTTTAGCCGACCAAACAAAGATTCCGGCATTCCACAAAAAATCACCGCTAGCTAAAAAAGACTCAGCAGTTTGTAGGTTGGGTTTTTCTCTAAATTGTTTTACTTTTTTAATTTCTGAAGCACTTTTTTCAAATTGAATATATCCATAACCTGTATTTGGGTTGTCTGGTTTAATCCCCAGCGTCATTAAAATATCACTCTTTGCACAAGCCTCCATTGAGGTCTCTATATTTTGAATGAATTTTTTTTCATCATCAATCCAATGGTCAGAAGGTGCTATCAATAAAACAGCATCTTTGTTTTGTTCGTATATTTTTAAAGCAGCATACAAAATACAAGGAGCTGTATTTCTCATTACAGGCTCTAATAATAGTTGCTCGTTGCTAATTTTTGGAAGCTGTTGTTGTACCAATGCTTTATAGCGATCATTGGTTGAGATAAAGATATTATTAGAGCTAACAAGTGTGTTTATTCTATTAAATGTTCGTTGGATTAGAGATTCTCCAGTATCCAATATATCGTGAAATTGCTTTGGGTTTTTCTCGGTGCTAACAGGCCAAAATCGAGATCCAATTCCTCCTGCCATAATCACTGCGTAATAATTATTCTTCATATACTTCTACATTCTGATTGAATAAATAGACCTTGTTGTTGGCTGTATTTAAACATTCAATTCTTGTTCTTCTTAAGTTTCCTCGTTTGTAAGTTACATCTTTAAATCGAAATAAGCTACCCCTAGGAACTTCAAAGATAAAACTCTTTCCGGTTTCTTTGCTAAATTCTTTAAAAGCTAAGGATAATTTAACGTCCGCATCTGTACTTGCTTTTGGGCTTTTTAAATAATTTGCTAGCAAAGGCAATATGTGTTTTGGATATATTTCTGGGTGTACAAAAGGGAGCATTAAGTGCTGAAAAACAGTTTTCCACTCTTTCCCGTGTGCTTGTACATGCCCAAATTTTTGATAGGTTACATGATGGGCAATCTCATGAATCAGAGTTAATAAAAATTGATATTTATTTAGGTTGTTGTTAACGGTAATCTGAAACTGTCCATTGGGAAGTTTTCTAAAATCACCGTGTTTGCTTTGTCTTTGGTCGACTATTTTTAAGGTAAAATGATGCTCTTCTATTAAAAACTGTACAAAGGGAATTGCTTTTTCGGGTATGTAGTTTGCATAATTTTTTTTCATTGTCTAATAAGCCTGTGCAAAGATAAAAAAAGTACCGCCCGTTTTTATGGATTAGTACTAGAAACTGGCAAAATCTTTCCGTTGTAAAAACGGTGACCATTTAAAGAAAAGTCTGCGATATATGCTGCCATTTCTATAGGAGATACGGGTGCCTGATAACCTGGGAAAGCCTCTTCTAGCATTTCTGTTTGTACTGAGCCTAGTGCCAATACGTTAAAAGAGATACCTTCTTCTTTGTATTCCTCAGCTAGGAGTTCTGAAAGTGTAATTACCGCCCCTTTTGAAGAACTATAGGCTGCAAGTCCAGGGAATTTTAAACTTCCTTGAACACCTCCCATACTGCTTATCGTAACAACATGACTACCTCTTTTTAAAAAAGGAAGCATTTTTTGAGTCAATGCAGCAACCGCAAATACGTTTACTTTATAGACTTCAGTAAAATCAGAAACACTGAGCTCTGCAAATGGTTTATTAATTAATTTACCAGCATTGTTAATCAGTATATCCACATGATCCCAATTAGTGCTTACAAAGTTAACAACAGTATCTAATTGCTTTTCATCAGATAGATCAGTTGCTAAGACAGTTATGTTTGGGTGCGCTACGGCATTTAAAGTACTAGCGTCTCTTGAAAGTGCTAAAACTCTATGATTGGCTTCGGCAAAATAGTTGGCTAAGGCAAATCCAATTCCTCTGCTAGTTCCTGTGATGATGATATTTTTCATGATTAAAATCGAACAAATTTAGGGGGCAATCTACTCATTTTTTAATACATTTATAAAATACTAAAACACAAATCATGAAAAAATACTTCCTTTTTATTGCGCTGCTATTTTCTATGAGCAGCTTGATGGCTCAAAAAACCTATGTTTTATGTGGCAAATTATTGGATGTGAAGTCAGGAGCACTATTAGAGAAGAAAACCTTAGTTGTAGAAGGCGATAAAATTATTAAAGTTTTTGATGGATATGTGCAGCCTAAGGACAGAACTTCAAAAGTGTACAATTTAAAAAATCAGGTAGTCATGCCAGGTTTGATTGATATGCATGTTCATATAGAAAATGAATTTAATGCAAATACCAGATTAAACGGTTATATTTTAAATGAAGCAGATATTGCATTTAATGCCAGCGTTTTTGCTAAGATCACTTTAGAAGCAGGTTTTACTACGGTTAGAGATCTAGGAGGTTCTGGTGTCAATGTTTCTGTTAAGAAAGCTATCAATGAAGGTAAGATTATAGGACCAAGAGTATTTACCGCTGAGAAATCTTTAGCAACTACTGGGGGTCATGCAGATCCTACTAATGGGAGTCGAAGAAGTCTTATAGGAGATCCAGGGCCTAAAGAAGGGGTGGTAAATAGTGTCGCTGACGCAAGAAAAGCCGTACGTCAACGCTATAAAAATGGTGCAGATTGGATTAAAATCACTGCTACTGGAGGAGTGCTTAGTGTGGCTAAAAGTGGAGACAATCCTCAATTTACCATAGAAGAAATAAAAGCAATTTGCCAGACAGCTAAAGATTATGGAATGTTTGTAGCTGCTCATGCACATGGAGATGAAGGAATGCAAAGAGCTATTATAGGTGGGGTTAAAACCATTGAGCATGGAACTTATATGAGTGATGCAACTATGGATTTGATGATACAACACAATGCCTATTTGGTACCTACCATCACAGCGGGTAAAGAGGTTGAGGAGAAAGCTAAAATAAAAGGTTTCTACCCAGATATTGTTGTCCCAAAAGCGTTGGCTGTTGGGCCTCAAATTCAGGGAACTTTTGCAAGAGCCTATAAAAAAGGAGTTGGAATTGCTTTTGGTACTGATGCAGGTGTGTTTAAACACGGAGCAAATGGAAAGGAGTTTGCATATATGGTAGAGGTAGGAATGCCTGCTATAGATGCAATTAGATCGGCCACCTTAACCAATGCAATGCTTTTGCAAATGGAAAATAAAATAGGGCAACTTAAGGAAGGTTTTTTGGCAGATATTATCGCTGTAGATGACAATCCCTTAACCAACATAAAGACCATGGAAAACGTTGTGTTTGTGATGAAGGCAGGAAAAGTGTATAAAAAGCAACTTAGTCATTAAGCCAGGTTCCGTGCTGGTATGCACCCATGTCTGGTGAGCTAGTTCTATCTTTTCCTAACAAATCTAAAGGAATGCTTTGGGCAGCATTTAAAGCAGCTTTGCCAACTCCGCTATTGTCAGATCCAATAAAAAAGTCGTTTAAAAAAGGGTTTTTAAAATTAGGTGTACCGTTTAGAATGTTGTTTTGGTAGTGGTTTTGATCTTCAAAATCTAACTCAGCGATAGCTGTAAAATTGTTGTTTACATCATTAAAGCGCAGCATGCTGTTTTTTACACTATAGTTAAATTGACTGCCGTCAGCCTTGTCAAAAATTAATTCAATATTGTTGTTTCCATCGATAATGCAATTTATAAAGTCAGCGGTTACTAGATCTCTAGTCTCTGTAATTTCTTGATTATTACTGTTGGTGTAGTTAAAATAATTAGTAACCAAAACAGCAGGATCATCTCTAAAGCTACCTGTCCAATAATTGGCAAAAGTACAGTGTGTAAAATGATATTTACCGCCGATGGTTGCCGCCAAAGAAATTTGACCAGTGTTTCCTATTACTAAGTTTTCCCCTTTGATATGTGTTTCTCTCCCTAAGATTCCAAAACTAGATTGATTGTAAATTTGAGAATTTTTAATGCTTAGGGTTGGCAGTGTTGGGCTGCCAATAGAGTCAACAAGAATGCCGATGGTTCCGTTTTTTATAGTAGTATAATCTATTTGGTTGTCTGTACTTCCGGCACGAAGCCAGATAGCTCCCCATTGGCCAGGTACCTCACTAAAATTAGGTTCTAATCTATCACCTTCTATAATCACTGGTTCTGTGAGTGTTCCGTTTATTTTAAGACTCGCTTTTGAGTCTACAATCAGACCAGAGTTTTGATGAAAATGAATCTTTGCTCCCGCATCAATTTGTAAGGTTTTGTTTTTAGGAACACCAATATAACCATACACAACATAAGGCTTTTGATTGGTGAAAATCAATTCAGAATCGTTTAGAAATCGACCTTGTGAAAATTTGTTTCCTCCGATCACTAAAGAATCAATTTCTAAAGTGTTTGCGTTTCTGCCAGGATATAAAAAAGTAGCGTCTTGTACCAAGGTAACCAAGGTAACTTCTTGTGCATTGACACCGGTGTCAAATACAATTTTATCGGTATAGAGTGGGTTGGTAATATTTGAGGCGTCAACAGTAGTTTCTATAAAAACATAGAGGCTGTCATTGGCTAAAATATCGATATCTTGAAACTGTTTGCCAGGGATTCCATCAACATTTAAACGATAATTAGAACTCGTGCCGTTGGCTAATTCAATAGAAGGGATGCTAATTGCTTTTGAACTTTTGTTGTACACTTTTAGATTGTAAGTGCTAGATCCAATCGTGCTAAAGACAGTATCAAGATAGACCGTATCTTTAGAAAAATGCAAACTGCCAAAGTTTGGAATGGTTTCAAAATCTTTTCGACAAGAACTCATCGCTATTAATAAAATCAATGCAATAAAAGAAAATGTATACCTCATAGTCTTTGATTCGTAGCTTTTCTGATTTAAAACAAACGAGTGTCTATTTTTTAACCAGCTTTATCTCGTACAATTTGCCCCATAATTTTCCAGTTACAAAAATACGGTTGTTCTCTTGGTCATAGGCAATCCCGTTTAGCACTGCATCGCCATCAGTAATTTTTTCTTCTTTAATAATTTGCTCTTGTAAACCGGCTAAGTTGGCAATACCTTCTACCACACCATTATCTGGGTTAATGATTGCTATTAGGGGTTCTTTCCAATAATTGGCATAGATTTTTCCATTGATGTATTCTAGCTCATTTAAATCTTTGATTCCGTTTTTATCGGTATAGATGTTAATAGAGCGTTTTTCTTCTTTAGTCTCTGGATCTAAAAACCAAAGTTTTGAACTTCCGTCAGATTTTATCAATTCTGTTCCATTGTGAGTCATTCCCCAGCCTTGTCTGCTGTTTCCATAAGAGAATTGCCCTTCTTTTTCAAAGGTGTCTAAGTTGTACACAAAACCCATTTTAGACTCCCAGGTTAAAAAATAAATTTTATTGTTAAAAATGGTCATTCCTTCTCCAAAATAACGATCATCTATATCAACTTTTTGTAAAACCTTACCTGTTTTTAATTCTGTTTTTCTGATAGATGAGGTGCCTCTTCTTCCTGTACTTTCATAGATAAAACCATTGTGATATTCCAAACCTTGCGTAAAGGCTGTTTTATCATGAGGATAAGTATTGACAATTTCATAGGTGTAAATATCATAAGGCTTGTCTGCTAAAACCTCTATAGAATTGTTTACTTTTTTTGTTTTTTCAGGATAAAAAACCAAAGCACTAACTACATGTTTACCAACTCCTAAGGTCTTTGTATCAATGTTTGCTGTGTTGTTTGTTGATGGGATTTTTCTTCCGTTTACATAAAATTGAACAGAATCTATTGGCTTTCCAGATTTTTCAGTTAGGCTTGCTGTTGCTTTTTGATTTAGGACTACCTTAGCTGTAGTTGTTAAGGTAAAATTATATCGATTACTACAAGCTGTTAAAAAAAGTAAAACGAAAGCGTAAGAAAGAATAGTTTTGTATGAATGCATTATCAATTATTTTTACACAAATAAAACGATTTATTTGTTTGTATATTCAAAAATATCGTTAAATTTGCAGCCTCAAATGGCTAAATATTAGTTGTTGAGTATATTAAGAGTCAGAATTTACCAAGCTAACTCTTTGACAAATTTAGGAAATAAAAGTATTAAAAGCATATTAAGATGAAAAAAGGGATACATCCAGAAAATTATAGAATGGTAGCATTTAAAGACATGTCTAACGGCGATGTTTTTTTAACACGTTCTACAGCAAACACAAAAGAAACTTTAGATGTTGATGGAGTAGATTACCCATTAATCAAATTGGAGATTTCTAGAACTTCTCACCCATTTTACACTGGTAAATCAAAACTTATTGATGCAGCTGGTCGTATTGACAAGTTCAAAAACAAATACGCAAAATTCAAAAAGGACTAACTTTAGAATTTTAAGAAATAAAAAAGCCTCGTTAATTCGAGGCTTTTTTTTGTTTAATAAACTATTTTTCAAGTATCATGCTCTCAAATTTTTAGAGCAATTCTAAATAATATCAAGCACTTAAAATTGTATTTTTGATC
Organism: Polaribacter pacificus; assembly: GCF_038024035.1. Classification (NCBI taxonomy): domain Bacteria; kingdom Pseudomonadati; phylum Bacteroidota; class Flavobacteriia; order Flavobacteriales; family Flavobacteriaceae; genus Polaribacter; species Polaribacter pacificus. The sequence continues at coordinate 1,170,786 of NZ_CP150664.1, read as the reverse complement.
TACTCATCAGACTCAAATTTTATATTTATGAGAAATACAATTTTAGCAGTTCTATTTAGTGCAACATTGTTGTCAGCCATCTTGGTTTATTTTATTCCGCAAATCGGAACCATTATTTTATTGTCAATTTGCGTTCTTTTATTGCTTATTGGTGTTAAAGATAGTTTGCAAACAAGACATTCATTGTTAAGGGCTTTTCCTTTAGTAGCTCGTTTGCGTTGGCTTTTTGAAGAAGAAAGAGATAAAATTCAACAGTATTTTATAGAGGACAATTTAAATGGAACTCCTATCAGTAGAGAGAAGAGAAGCTTGGTGTATCAGCGTTCAAAATTGCAGAAGGATACCATTCCTTTTGGTACTCAACACAATGTCTATGCTAAAGGCTATGAGTTTGTTAAACACTCTCTGTTTCCAAAAGATCATCGTCAAATACAAGGAGAGCGTGTGCTTTTTGGGTCAGATAAATGTACCCAAAAATACGAAGGGTCTCTGATCAATATTTCTGCAATGTCCTTTGGATCACTAAGTAAAAATGCTATTATGGCTCTAAATCAAGGGGCCAAACTAGGTAATTTTGCTCACAATACAGGAGAAGGAGGGATATCTTCATATCATTTGCAGGGAGGAGATTTAATTTTTCAGGTAGGAACAGGATATTTTGGAGCTGGTAAGTCGGTAGATGGCAAACGCGTATTTGATGCAGATATTTTTAAAGAAAATGCAATTCGTCCAGAAGTTAAAATGATAGAGATAAAGTTTTCACAAGGGGCGAAACCAGGTCATGGTGGTATTTTACCTGCTAAAAAAAACACCGAAGAAATTGCAAAAATACGTTCTGTAGAACCCTTTACTCAAGTAGATTCACCTCCAGGACATTCTGCATTCTCTAATTATAATGAGCTCATTGGGTTTATTCAGGAACTAAGAGAGTTGTCTGAAGGCAAACCAATAGGAATAAAGTTTTGTGTTGGAGATAATGACGAAATTGAAGACATGTTTAAAGCTTTTTCTGAGGCTAAAAATTATCCAGATTTTATCACGGTAGATGGTGGAGAAGGAGGTACTGGTTCTGCACCAATGGAGTTTACCAATTATATAGGAACCCCTTTAATAGAAGGCTTAACCTTTGTAAATAAATTGCGTGAGAAATACAACTTAAAAAACCAAGTTAAAATTATTGCAAGTGGTAAGGCTGTGGATGCTTTTGATATTGTAAAATTATTGGCCTTAGGCGCAGATACAATCAATATGGCTCGTAGTTTTATGCTAAGCTTAGGCTGTATACAAGCTAGAGAATGCAATTTAGATACTTGTCCTGTTGGGGTGGCAACTCAAGATCCAGACTTGGTAAAAGCCTTAGTGGTACAAAAGAAGAACATTCGCGTTAAAAACTATCATGAGAAAACGATTCTCTCTTTAAAAGATGTTGTTGCTGCGATGGGAGTTTCATCATTTGAAGAACTAAATGCAAGTCAAGTTTTTAGAAGAACTAAAAATGAAAAAATTGTTAGTCTAGAAGAGGTTTACTATTAGGTTGTCATTTGTGAAGCATCAAAAAGAGAAAAATTTATTATTAAAAAAGCCTTGGCCAACAAAAGATGCTATGCAGCAAATTTATGAGCTGAAACTTTGGGGAGATAATGGCACTGATTTTTATTCTGGAGCAGGATCTCATCAACCAGAAATTGTAAACCCATATCTAGAAGCTGTTAAATGTTTTTTAACAGCTTTTAAAAATCCACTTGTAGTTTGTGATTTAGGTTGTGGTGATTTTAATATTGGAAAGCAACTTGTAAAACACACTCAAAAGTATATTGCAGTAGATATTGTTCCTAGTTTAATAAAGCAGCATAAAGAAAAATATCGAATAGAAAATTTAGAATTTTGTTGTTTAGATATTGCAAAAGATAAGTTGCCTAAAGGAGATTGTGCTTTAATAAGGCAAGTTTTACAACATCTTTCTAATAAAGAAGTGCAAAATATTCTTACTAAACTTACTGATTATAAATACATTATTTTAACAGAGCATTTGCCAAAAGGAAATTTTGTCCCCAATAAAGATATTGTCTCTGGTCAAGGAATTAGACTAAAAAAACAAAGTGGGTTAAACTTATTAGCTTCTCCTTTTAATTTAAAAATTAAGGAAGAAAAAGAGTTAGTGTCTTATCAATTAAAAGAAGCAAAAGGTAGTATTGTAACCACACTTTATACAATGTATTAAACATTTTTCATTTAGATTTGATTCTAATAGCACAGCCAACCTAATAAAAAAAAACCGCTTTTGTGCTAAAAAAAAGCATAAAAGCGGTTTAAAATTTATAAAAAAACTACCTGTTTTACATATAATCTTCAATTGGGTTACAAGAACAAATTAAGTTTCTGTCTCCAAAGGCATCATCTACTCTTCTAACTGTAGGCCAAAATTTGTTTTCGGCAATATAGTCTAAAGGAAAAGCAGCTTGCTTCCTGCTGTATGGAAGTTCCCAAGTGTCTGCAGTTAATAATTCTTGTGTGTGCGGAGCATTTTTTAAAGGGTTGTTGCTGTCTTCTTTAGTTGCTACTTCTATTTCTTTTCTGATGGCAATCATAGCATCACAAAAACGATCGAGCTCTGCTTGACTTTCAGATTCAGTTGGCTCTACCATTAAGGTACCGCCTACAGGGAAAGAAACAGTTGGTGCGTGAAAACCGTAATCCATTAATCGCTTAGCGATGTCTACAACTTCAATCCCATTGCTTTTAAAATCTCTACAGTCTAAGATCATCTCATGTGCTGCACGATTCATCTCGCCGGTGTATAAAGTTTTGTAGTGACCACTTAAACGCTCTTTGATATAATTGGCGTTTAAAATAGCGTTTTTAGTTGCATCTGTTAAGCCTTTTGCACCAAGCATGGTAATATAACCATAAGAGATTAGACAAACCAAAGCAGATCCCCAAGGAGCTGCAGAAACGGCTGTGATTGCATTGTCACCTCCAGTAGCAATTACTGGGTTTCCAGGTAAAAAAGGAACTAGCTGAGGCGCTACACAAATTGGTCCAACTCCTGGTCCACCACCTCCATGAGGAATGGCAAAAGTTTTGTGCAAGTTTAGGTGACAAACATCAGCGCCAATGGTTGCAGGATTTGTCAATCCAACTTGAGCGTTCATATTTGCGCCATCCATATATACCTGTCCTCCATTTTCATGGATAATTTTGGTAATTTCTTTAATTGCACTTTCGTATACACCATGGGTAGACGGGTAGGTTACCATCAAAGCAGAAAGGTTGTCCTTATGTGCAATGGCTTTTGCACGTAAATCTTCTACGTCAATATTTCCTTTGTCATCTGTTTTTGTTACCACTACTGTCATACCAGCCATCACTGCAGAAGCAGGGTTGGTACCGTGAGCAGATGCAGGGATCAAGCAGATATTTCTATGAGCATCTCCATTGTGTTCATGATAAGCTCTAATGGTCATTAAACCAGCAAACTCTCCTTGAGCACCAGAGTTAGGCTGAAGTGAAGTTCCAGAGAATCCAGTAATGATATTTAATTGATGCTCTAATCTCTTTAATACTTCTTGGTATCCTTGCGCCTGATCTAATGGAACAAATGGGTGAATATTCCCCCAGTTAGGATAGCTTAAAGGAAGCATTTCTGAAGCTGCATTTAGCTTCATTGTACAAGAACCTAAAGAGATCATTGAGTGATTTAAAGCCAAATCTTTACGTTCTAGTTTTTTAATATAACGCATCATATCAGTTTCAGACTGATAAGTATTGAATACCTCATGGTCTAGGAAAGAGGTGTTTCTCTCACAGTTTTTTATGATGGCATTGCCATTTTTAATTTGAGCAATGGTTGTGCTTGGTAAATTTAAAGCTTCTGTAAAAACCGCTACAATGGCATTCAATTCTTTTAACCCAACAGTTTCATTGATAGAAATAGAAAGGTTGTTTGCATCGATATAATTAAAATTGATTTGATTAGCCTCTGCAATTTCTTTTATTTTTTGAGCTGGTGCTTTAACAGAAATTGTATCAAAATAAGAAGCGTTTGTTTGCTCGATTCCTAATTTTTCTAAGGTATTTGCTAAGGAAACCGTTGCATCATGTACGCGGTCTGCGATGTATTGAAGACCATCTTTACCATGGTATACAGCATACATTCCTGCCATTACAGCTAGCAATACCTGAGCTGTACAAATGTTTGATGTTGCTTTTTCTCTTTTAATGTGTTGTTCGCGGGTTTGCAATGCCATACGCAAAGCTCTATCACCGTTAATATCTTTAGTAATTCCAATAATTCTACCAGGAATACTTCTTTTGTAAGCTTCCTTGGTTGCGAAGAACCCTGCATGAGGCCCTCCGTAACCTAAAGGAATTCCAAAACGTTGCGTAGTTCCAACAACAACAGCTGCACCAAATTCTGCAGGAGCTTTTAATTTTACCAACGATAAAATATCAGCAGCCACAGCTACTTTAATGTTGTTTTCTGATGCTTTTGCTACAAAATCAGTATAATCTATTACAAGACCATGCTTGCCTGGATACTGAACAATAGCTCCAAAGTATGTTGTAGAAAAATCAAAATCTTCATGGTTTCCTACAACCAACTCAATGCCGATTGGAGTAGCTCTGGTTTTTAAAATTGATAATGTTTGAGGTAATATTTCTTCAGAAACAAAGAATTTATTTACCTTGTTTTTCTTTTGATCTCTTTCTCTAAGGTCAAACAACAAGGCCATGGCTTCTGCTGCAGCAGTTCCTTCATCTAATAAAGAAGCATTGGCTAATTCCATGCCTGTTAAATCACAAATCATTGTTTGAAAATTTAACAAAGCTTCTAATCTACCCTGAGCGATTTCTGCTTGATAAGGAGTATAGGCAGTATACCATCCCGGGTTTTCTAAAATGTTTCTTTGAATAACGCTAGGGATAATCGCTTCGTGATAGCCCAAGCCGATATAACTTTTATAGACCTTATTTTTAGCGGCCAATTCTTGAATATGACTTAGGTATTCATATTCACTCATTGCTGGCGCTAGATCCAATTCTTTTTCTAAACGAATATGATCAGGAACAGTTTCATCAATCAGTTGATCTAATGAGTTAACTCCAATGGTTGATAACATGGCAGCCTGCTCTTTTGAGTCTGGACCAATGTGTCTACGTTGAAACGAATTTGTATTCATTTTTTGTGTTGTTTGTGTTTGTATTTTGAGAAGAATTCTTAAAAATTATCCTCGTTTGCTGTATTCAAAAAGAGTGGGAAAAAACGAACTCAATTTTGCGCTCCAAAAATAGTCAAAAAAGCAGTATTTTAAACTTAAAAAAAACAGAAAAAGCAGATTAATTGTTAACCAAAAGCATTACTTATAAACAGATAGCGTATTTTTGTGCGATGAAGTTTCTAAATCAGTTGTTTCGTTTTTATCTTAATGCAAGCATTCATGTTGCTTTGGCAGTTTGTGCTTTCTTGAAGATTTCTGAAATTTATTTACAGATTCCAGAGGCTGAAAACTTAAATTACTTTGTTTTTTTCTCAACCATTACAGGATATAACTTTGTAAAATACTTTGGAATCGCAAAATTTCACCACAGAAGTCTAACCACCAACCTTAAAATTATTCAAGTCTTTTCATTTGGTAGTTTTTTAGCCATGTGCTATTTTGCATTTAAGCTGCCATGTATGCTGTTTTGGTATTTATTACCTCTAGGTTTGTTAACCCTGTTGTATGCAATTCCTTTTTTAAGTGGTTTTCAGAAAAGCTTAAGAAGTATTTCTTATTTGAAAATAGTCATAGTTGCTCTGGTTTGGGCTGTTAGTACTGTGATACTGCCTGTGATCTTAAATAATTCGATTGTAGATTTTGTGATTCTCATGTATGCGTTTCAACGCTTTTTAATTGTGATGATTTTAATTTTGCCTTTTGATATTAGAGATTTAAAATACGATGCTATTTCTTTACAAACCATTCCTCAAAAAATTGGTGTAGAAAAAACCAAAAAGTTAGGCTTTGTATTGTTAGCAATTGCTGCTTGTATTGAGTTTGTTGTGAGTACAGATCAACAAAATAAAATGGTGTTTTTAGGGTTTTTAGTATTGCTCTTGTTTTTTTTAATGAGAGCTCAAAAAGGGCAATCGACCTACTATAGTTCTTTTTGGGTAGAGGCTTTGCCTATTTTTTGGTTCTTGGCGCTTTTGTTTGTGTAAAATATCCCGCCTTTTATTAAGGATTTTCTAATTTTGATGGCTGAAATTTAAGAGTCCGTAAAAAAATAAAAATGCCAGCAGTTAAGCTTTAGAAAACCATTTTACTTTGTAGCTTTGTAAGGTATTCTTAAACTATATACGCATATTTATGAGTCCTTTAAAAAGAAGCTACGTATTTGACTTTGACAGCACCTTAACTCGAGTAGAAGCCCTAGATGTTTTGGCAGAAATTACCTTGGTAAACAATCCTAAAAAAGATGAAATCATTGAAGAAATTATTTCAATTACAAATTTAGGGATCGATGGAGAAATTTCTTTTACAGAGTCTTTAGAGAGAAGGATCAAGTTATTACAAGCCAACAAAGCTGATTTACAAACGCTGATTGTTCAGTTAAAAGATAAGGTGTCTCATTCAATTGCTAGGAATAAATCTTTTTTTGAGGACTTTTCAGAGGATATTTATGTTATTTCATGTGGGTTTAAAGAATTTATAGATCCAATCGTTGCGCAATATAACATTCCTTCTGAACGGGTGTTTGCAAATACGTTTGAGTTTGATGAAAATGATAGTATTGTGGGCTTTGATCAAGAGAATGTCCTTTCTACTCACAACGGGAAAATTGCCTGTTTAAAAAATTTGAATTTAGAAGGAGAGGTACAAGTTATCGGTGATGGATACAGTGATTATGTTACCAAAGAAGCAGGGGTTGCTGATAAATTTTTTGCCTATACAGAAAACGTTTCAAGAACAAAAACAACTGAGAATGCAGATCATGTGGTGCCTAATATGGATGAGTTTTTGTATGTAAATAAATTGCCAAGAACCATTTCGTATCCAAAGAATCGTATTCATATTTTACTTTTAGAGAATGTGCATCCAGATGCTTTTGAAAAACTGTCAAAAGACGGGTTTACTGTAGAGACGGTGTCAACTAGTTTGTCTGAAGATGAGCTTATAAAAAAAATGAAGGATGTTCATGTGTTGGGAATCCGCTCTAAAACGCAGGTTACAAAAAGAGTACTGGATGCTGCTGATAAATTAATGGTTGTTGGTGCTTTTTGTATCGGAACCAAACAAATAGATTTAGAAGCCTGTAAAGAAAATGGAGTAGTAGTTTTTAACGCACCTTATAGCAATACTCGTTCTGTTGTTGAATTGGCTATTGGAGAAATTATTATGCTAATGCGTAGTGTCTTTCAAAGAAGTACTGAGTTGCATAAAGGAGTTTGGAATAAGACTGCAGCTGGATCACGTGAGGTTCGTGGGAAAAAGCTGGGAATTGTCGGCTATGGTAATATTGGTAAGCAATTGTCTGTATTGGCAGAAGCTCTGGGGCTGGATGTCTATTATTATGATGTAGAAGATAAGTTGGCACTCGGAAATGCAACTAAGATTGAAAAGCTTTCTGATCTACTAGCCATCTCTGATGTTATTACCTTGCATGTTGATGACAATGCTGCAAATAAAAATTATATAGGCGCTGATGAAATTGCTCAAATGAAGGATGGAGCCATTTTAGTTAATTTGTCTAGAGGTTTTGTTGTGGATATTAAAGCTTTAAAAGCGGCATTGGTTTCTGGGAAGCTAGCTGGAGCTGCAGTGGATGTATATCCAGAGGAGCCTGCTAAAAATGGGGCTTTCACTACTGATTTAAAGGGTTTAGAGAATGTGATTTTAACACCGCATGTTGGTGGGAGTACAGAAGAAGCTCAAAAAGACATCGCTGATTTTGTACCCAATAAAATAATGGCCTATATCAATTCTGGAAATACGGTAGACGCTGTAAATTTCCCTAATATTCGACTGCCGAAACAAGAGAAATCACATCGATTTTTACACATCCATCAAAATGTGCCAGGTGTCATGGCAAAAATCAACAAGGTTTTAGCCAAATATGATATGAATATTACAGGACAGTACCTCTCAACAGATTCAAAGGTTGGGTATGTAATTACGGACTTAAATAAGCAGTACAATCCTAAAGTAATTAAAAAGTTAAAAGAAATTGAAGGAACAATAAAGTTTCGAGTGCTGTATTAGTCTTTGAGTGTTGTTGTTTCTGTTAGTTCCATCAATAAAGGGTCTTTAACACCCAAATAACGCTTGCTGCCTAGGTAACGACCTTTGTTAAAGGCATCGTAATTGGGTTGATCTTCATTAATAGAACTTAGATGTACGTTACCTGATGCGTGGATAAACTCGCCTTTATCATTGCCTAACCAAATACCGACATGAGTTACACGCTGTTTTTTTTCTTTGGTTGCTGGGGTTCCAAAAAACAGTAAATCACCTTTTTCTAAGCCCTCAAAGGCTAAGTTTTCATCAACTTTCTTTCCTGCATTTATTTGCTGTGAAGCATCTCTTGGGATCACAAAACCATTCATTAAATACACCATTTTTGTAAAGCCACTACAGTCCATGCCTTTGGTAGAGGTACCGCCCCATAAATACGGAACTCCTAGCATGGTTCTACTTGCTTTTTCAATTTCATCACCGTTTGCACTTAGATGTTGTTTCCAGTCGTTATATAAAACGGCATCCTCTTTTTTTACATAGCCAATTCTGCCATCTGGATAGGCAACTTTATAATAGCTTCTGCTTTGTTCAATGAGTTTTAATAAGTTGCCAAAAACAAGGTCTGAAACAATTTGAGCTTTTTCTGTTGGTGCGCTATATGCATAACCGTTGGTAGCAGAAAAAAGAATCTTGGGAGCAGCTTCCCAATCAGAAAATTGCTTGGCGTCCATTAATTGAATCCCACCTTTATCAACCCAAGAAATATAGTTGTCTGGAGTTTGAATGCGATAGAAATCACCTTTTTTGTCAAGCACTTTAATAGACATCCCCAACAGGCCCTGTGTGCCTAGTTCTGCAGAATGCTTTGCGGCAGAACGGATGTTGATGACTGAGTTTCTACCCACGGCATACACGTTTTTATTTACAGCAGAGTCTGGTAAAATTCGCACCGTATTTTTATATGAAATTCCCAATTTATTTAGAGAGTCCGCAAGGGCTTCGACAGCTTTTCTTTGGGTACTTTCTCCTTCTAAATGAAGACTGTTATTTTGCCAGTCCATTTGGATGTTAAAAATTGCCACGCGACTGTCTGGTGCAAATTCTTGCTTAACATTCGCGCTGATCTTTTTTAATTCATCAAGGTTTTTAGTGTTGGTTGTGCAAGCGATGCTTAAAAAGAGACTGAATAAAAGAAAATAGTTTACTGATTTCATCAAAGATACTTTTTTGCTAAAGTACAAAATCAACAAAATATCCAAGTTGATTTCTGGGATTATCTTATATTTGGGGATAAGCAACTACTACATGAATTTTCAGAACACCTTAGCCTATGCAAGGCAATTAGATAAAGAAGACCCTTTAGCAACTTACAGAGCTAAATTTCATATTCCAAAGGATGCAAATGGGCAAGATTGGCTATATTTTACAGGAAACTCATTGGGTTTGCAACCAAAGGCCACCCAAAAATACATTCAGCAAGAGCTTGATGATTGGGCTAATTTCGGAGTAGAAGGGCATTTTGAGGCAAAGAATCCATGGATGCCATATCACGAGCTTTTAACGGAGTCTATGGCAAAGATAGTTGGAGCCAAGCCTCTTGAGGTTGTTGTGATGAATACCTTAACCACCAACTTGCATTTGTTGATGGTGTCATTTTATCAACCGACAAAAAAGAAATATAAAATAGTTATAGAATCAGATGCCTTTCCATCAGATAGATATGCGGTGCAGTCTCAGTTGCAGTTTCATGGATTTGATCCTGCCGATGGCTTGATTGAATGGAAACCAAGAGATGGCGAGGTCTTGTTAAATATAGAAGATCTAGAGACCATCGTTTCTGAGCAAGGTGATGAGATTGCTTTGCTGCTGATTGGTGGTGTTAACTATTATACAGGTCAGTATTTAGACCTTAAAAAAATTGCAGCAATAGGTCAAGCCAAAGATTGCATGGTTGGGATTGATTTAGCGCATGGCGCAGGGAATGTTTCGCCAGAATTACACGATAGCGGAGTTGATTTTGCCGCCTGGTGTTCATATAAATATCTGAATGCAGGGCCAGGGAGTTTGGGAGGATTGTTTGTGCATGAAAAACACGCTTATAAAAAAGATTTACCTCGGTTTTCTGGCTGGTGGAACCATAACAAAGAGACGCGTTTTAATATGCGTCAACCCTTTGATGTGATGCCAGGAGCAGAAGGATGGCAATTGTCCAATCCTCCAATATTGTCTATGGCAGCCATTAAAGCATCTTTAGATATGTTTGAAGAGGTAGGAATGGAAGCCTTGCGAAACAAATCAGAAAAACTAACAGGCTATTTTGAGTTTTTAATCAATGAGATGAACTCTGATGATATTAAAATTATCACTCCAACAAACCCAAAAGAGCGCGGTTGTCAATTGTCTATACAAGTTAAAAATGCAGACAAGAGTTTGCATCAAAAGCTTACCCAAAACAACATCATTACCGATTGGAGAGAGCCTGATGTGATTCGCTGTGCACCAGTACCCTTGTATAACAGATTTGAAGATATCTATAAAATGGTGACTGTTCTACAATCACTACTCTAAAGAGGTTGCCTTGAGTAGCTTAAAGGAGTTGTTTGAGTGAGATTAAATAAAGTATTATGAGCTTCCGAGCACAGTCTTGGAGTAACAGCAAAAAAAGATGAATAAAGAACAAAATATACTAATTATTGGCGCAGGATTGTGTGGGAGTTTGCTAGCATTACGTTTAGCTCAAAGGGGCTATAAAGTTGCTGTTTATGAAAGCAGACCCGATCTGCGTATAACAGATATTTCTGCTGGGCGCTCTATTAACTTAGCTTTGTCTGACAGAGGTTTTAAAGCCTTGCGTTTGGCTGGAGTAGAAGAGCAGGCAAAAGCAATATGCATTCCTATGTACGGGCGTTTAATGCACGATAAACAGGGAGCTACTTTTGCATCTAATTACTCCGGTAGAGAAGGAGAGTATATCAACTCCATTTCTCGAGGTGATCTAAACGGGATATTATTAACCGAAGCGGAGAAACATCAAAACGTAAGCATTTATTTTAACAAGAAGTGTGTTGATATCGATATAGAAAATACGGTAGCTACTTTTGAAGATTATACAAGTAAACAAGAGTTTACTGTAAATGCAGATGTTATTTTTGGGACTGATGGCGCAGGTTCTGTTTTGCGTAAAAGTTATTATTTAGATCGTAAATTTTTGTTTAGCTATTCACAAAACTATCTAAGTCACGGGTATAAAGAATTGGAGATTCCAGCAGCTGCAAATGGAGCTCATCAAATTAGTAAAGACCATTTGCATATTTGGCCTCGTGGTGATTATATGTTAATTGCTTTGCCAAATCTTGATGGGAGTTTTACAGTGACGCTCTTTCTAAGTTATGATGATGGGGAGTATAACTTTAATAATTTAACATCAAAAGAAACCATTACCCGTTTTTTTGAAAAGGAGTTTCCAGACGCATTGGCCTTGATTCCAAATATAAAAGATGAGTTTTTTAACAATCCAACAGGTGCCTTAGGGACTGTAAAATGTTCGCCGTGGAGCTATCAAAACAACACCCTTTTAATGGGAGATGCAGCTCATGCAATTGTTCCGTTTTACGGACAAGGTATGAATGCTTCTTTTGAAGATGTTACTGTTTTTGATGAAATCTTAGATGGAGGTTTAGAAAGTTGGGAAGCTGTTTTTAAAGCCTTTGAAAAGTTGAGAAAACAAGATACGGATGCCATCGCAGATTTGGCTATTGATAATTTTCATGAGATGAAAGATCATGTTGCAAATCCATTGTTTAAGCAGAAGCGAAAAATAGAAATGGATTTGGAGAAAACCTTCCCAAGCGATTATTTTTCTAAATACTCAATGGTTACGTTTAATGAAGAAATTGGTTATGAGCAGGCAATGAAAATTGGAAGAGCTCAAGACAAGGCTTTGTTAAATTTAATTGCAGATGAGGCTGTTTCTACTTCCTTAGAAATGACAAAGGAAGAATTGAAAATAGTCTTAGATAAGATACAGCAAGAGACCAATGAGATTTTAAATGAGGATAAAATCGCTGGCTTGTAAAATTTTTAGTAGAGGTTTGAAGCAGTAAAAAAAGGAATAGATGAAAACATACATTGTTTTATTAAGAGGGATTAATGTTTCTGGGAAAAACAAACTTCCGATGGCAGCCCTGCGTGAACTCTTAAATGACCTTGGTTTTCAAAAAGTGCAAACTTATATACAGAGCGGAAATATTGTACTGGATACAGATATTACTAAAGCAGTGCTTTGTAGTAAAATAAAAGAAGAAATTTTGTCTAGGTTTGGATATGAGGTTCCTGTAATGGCGAGAACTCTTGATGAGTGGGAGAATGCCATCGCAAATAATCCATACCCTATAGCTAATCATAAAATTTTAGCATTTGCTTTTTTAAGTGAGCTTCCTAAAAAACAAACTATTGAAGTAAAAGGAACAAAAGATGATGTGTATACCATCATAGAAGATGTGGTGTATATCTACTGTCCATCTGGAATGGGAAGCACAAAATTGACAAACAATTTGTTTGAAAAACAATTAGAAGTTCATGCAACTTCTCGTAATTATAGAACGAGTATCACCTTGCTAGAAATGGCAAAGAACAACAAGGGCTCATGAGGTATGCAATTATAGGTGCAGGGATAGGAGGCCTAACAACGGCATTGGCTTTTGAAAAAAAAGGTATTGATTACCATTTGTTTGAAAGAGCACCTGAGTTAAATGAAGTAGGAGCAGGTATTTGGTTGGCTCCAAATGCATTGCAGGTATTAGAATCCTTGGATATTTTAGAAGAAATCCAATCAAATGGAAATTGTATAGATAGAATTACCATAGGGAAACCAGATTTATCTCCCATTTCAGATAGTTTACAAGATAACATCTTAAAAAAGTTTGGCTATACCACTGTGGCGATTCACAGAGCAAATCTTCAAAAAGTGTTGTTTGATAAAATTCCTTCAGAAAAAATAACATTGGGTAAAAGTTTTAAGGAGTACAAAGAATTGGATTCTGGTAAAATAGCTGTGTTTTTTGAAGATGGCAGCAGGGTAGAAACAGATTATTTAATTGGTGCCGATGGAATACATTCGCCAGTTAGAAAGCAGCTTTTTCCAGAGAGTACTACCCGGTATTCTGGGCAAACCTGCTGGAGAGGCGTTGCAGAACTTAGACTTGATAAGGACTATGATCACAGAGGGTATGAGCTTTGGGGAAATCAAATCCGATTTGGGATTTCGAGAATTGCAAAAGATAAGGTATATTGGTTTGCGGTTGCAAAAGAAGCGCAGAACAGTCAAGATAATACGCCTAAGGTCAAAGAGAAATTGCAAGCCATGTTTGTAAGTTTTCACCCGGTAATTGCGCAGTTAATTAAGGCAACACCGATAGAAAGCATTTTAAAAAATGATATCTATGATTTAAAACCCATGAAAAAATGGCATCAGAATAAAGTTTGCTTGTTGGGGGATGCCGGGCATGCCACTACACCCAATATGGGACAAGGAGGAGCACAGGCGATAGAAGATGCATATTATTTGAGCAATCTGATTGAGCGAGAAGTTCCAGAGGATGTGTTTGCATTGTTTCAGGAAAAACGTCAAAAAAAAGTACATATGATTGTGCAGCAATCTTGGAATACAGGTAGGATGGCACATTGGAAATATGGAAAAAAGTTACGGAATTTTTTAGTGCAACAAGTTCCTAAAAGCTATATAGAAAAGAAAATGATTGAACTGTATCAGATAGATAAGTTTTAGTTAGATACACAAGTATCATTTTACATTTGAAACAGCACTTTGAACAATAATTTAAAATTGATACCTGTATCAACAGGAATGATAAAAAAATACACAGATGGAAGAAAAAAAGGTTACACCAAGAGGCGCATATCCACATGTAAAAGTTGTGGGAGATTTTATTTTTGTATCTGGAACAAGTTCTAGGCGACCAGACAATAGCATTGCTGGAGTCGATATTATTGATGAAATGGGAACCAAACATTTAAATATTGAAACCCAAACCCGTGAAGTATTGCAAAATATTGATAAAAATTTACAGACTGTCGGGGCCACTTTAAAAGATGTAGTTGATGTGTCTACCTTTTTGGTAAACATGAATGATTTTGCAGGTTATAATAAAGCTTATGCAGAATTTTTTGAGAAAGAATCTGGACCAACAAGAACAACCGTAGCTGTACATCAATTGCCACATCCAGATTTGGTTGTAGAGATTAAAGTAACTGCTTATAAAAAGTTAGATGATTAAATTATTTAGAAAAACCCGTCAAAATCTGCTTATGGAAAACAAAATTTCTAAGTATTTTAAATATGCAATAGGAGAAATTGTTTTAGTTGTTATTGGTATTCTAATTGCATTAAGTGTAAGCAATTGGAATGAAAATAGGAAGTTACAAGAACGGGTCAATAATTTTTATCCAAAATTCAAATTACAGATAGAAAAAAATATTAAAAAAGTTGATGCTTATTTGTATGAAGTAGATTATCAATTTAAGGGGGCAAAAAGGAATTTAGAGATACTGGGTAGTAAAAATAATAAACTAAGCTTGTTAAGGTTAGATTCATTAATTCTTTTCACAGGTACAGATTTTCATTTAAATTTAGACATGATTACTTTAAATGAAGCTAGATTAAACGAAAATTTATCACTTATAAAATCAGATACTTTAAGAAAATCGATATATACTTTTATTAAACTTAATGATGATGTTATTGAAAGAGAAAAAATTGTAAATGAAGATTTAAAAAGTGAGTTAAAACCATTTATAAACAAACATTTTAATATTAGAAATCTATTTAATAGTATAGGTTATAGTGGGCTAAGTAAATCTAAAGTATATAAAGATGATAATAAAAAGATTTTAGATAGTCAAGAGTTTGAAAATCTTGTTGTTACCAGAATTATGTATATAGAAGATATATCTGTTTTGTATTCAGGTGCATTAAATACTTTAGAAATAATTAATGATTTATTAGAAAAAGAAATTAAAAAGAATAATGATTAAATTCTTAAGCTAAAATGAAAATCCAAAACTATATAAAAGGTGAATTTGTAAATCCAATAGCTGCTACTTGGTTAGACAATTACAATCCGTCAAATGGAGAAATCTATGGGCAAATTCCGAACTCGCAACAAGCAGATGTAGAACTGGCCTACCAAGCAGCACAAAGTGCTTTTCCAAGTTGGTCAAACACAAGTTTAGCCACTCGAAGTAAAATCTTGGCTAAAATAGCAGCGTTAATTAAGGATAAAATCCAACTACTGGCAGAGGCAGAGTCTAAAGACAATGGGAAACCCGTTTCTTTGGCCAAAGAAGTCGACATTCCTAGAGCCGCTGCTAATTTTCAGTTTTTTGCCAATGCCATTACCCAGTTTGGATCAGAAGCTCATGAGAGTGTTGGTTTAAATGCCGTTAATTTTACCCTGCGTCATCCCATTGGTGTTGTTGGGTGTATTTCGCCGTGGAACCTGCCTTTGTATTTGTTTTCATGGAAGATTGCTCCTGCTATTGCAGCAGGAAACTGTATCGTTGCAAAACCGAGTGAGGTAACCCCAATGACGGCCTATTTGTTGGGTGAAATTTGTACAGAAGCAGGTTTGCCAAAAGGTGTGCTAAATATTGTACACGGTTTGGGTAGTACTACTGGGCAGGCCATTGTATCGCATCCAAATATTAAGGCAATCTCATTTACAGGAGGAACGGAAACCGGAGCTCATATTGCAAGTGTAGCAGCACCTATGTTTAAAAAGTTGTCTTTAGAGTTAGGCGGAAAAAACCCAAACTTAATTTTTGCAGACTGTGATTACGAGACCATGTTAGCGACAACGGTACGGTCTTCATTTGCCAATCAAGGTCAGATTTGTTTGTGTGGCAGTCGCATTTTTGTAGAAGAAACTATTTATGAAAAGTTTAAAAAAGATTTTGTACAAAAAGTACGACAATTACAGGTAGGACATCCATCGGATGCTGCTACCCAAGTAGGAGCTTTGGTTTCTAAAGCACATTTAGAAAAAGTAAAAAGCTATATAACAATTGCAGAAGAGGAAGGCGCTAAGGTGTTGTATGGCGGATTAGAAGTAACCGTACCGGGTTATGAAAATGGCTATTATTTACAGCCAACAGTGATTGAAGTTCAAGACAATCTCTGTAGAATCAATCAAGAAGAAGTCTTTGGGCCTGTTGTGACTATTATGCCTTTTAAAACAGATGCAGAAGCCTTGGCCTTGGCCAATGAAGTAAAGTATGGTTTGTCTGCAACAGTTTGGACCAACAACTTAAATAGAACCATGCAATTTTCAAAACAATTACAAACAGGGATTGTCTGGGTAAACACTTGGATGTTGCGCGATCTGAGAACACCTTTTGGAGGGCAAAAAGCAAGCGGAGTTGGAAGAGAAGGCGGTTTTGAAGCGCTGCGCTTTTTTACAGAACCCAAAAATATATGTATCAAGTACGAGTAAATGAATAATAGTAAAAATTAAAGCATGGATTTGAAAAGAATAAGTTTGGTAATAATGGTGGTTTTTTTAACAGCAACTGTTAAGGGTCAAACTAAAAAAGAAGTTCTGGAAACAGCTGCGTATACCATTGAATATGAAACGGATTGGACCTTAGATGTCTCAGGAAAAATGAATACATTATTTCTTTTGTTTTCTAAGGCAGAGCAGGATGATTTTTTTGCAGAGAATATTAATCTGGTTATGCAAGATTTAAAAGGATTGAATATGACTATGAAATCTTATATTGATCTTTCTGAAAACCAAATTAAAACCATGGTTAAGAATTCAAAACTCATTAAGAGTGAAGCAATTGGCTCAAAATATATGATGGTTTGGAGTGGAGAGATGGGAGGTCAAGAGCTAAAGTTTAAACAGTACTTTTTTATGAAAGATGAAAAAGCATATGTGCTTTCTTTGACGACCTTATTAACTACCTATGATGAGTATATTGGAGCTGGGGATAAAATATTAAATAGTTTTAAATTAAAAGAATGAACTTAGAAATACAAAATAAAAATGCCTTGGTATGCGGTAGCACACAGGGTATCGGTAAAGCATCAGCAATGGGGTTGGCAGCAGAAGGCGCTAATGTGACACTGTTGGCAAGAAATGAAGAAAAGTTAAAAGCAGTGCTTAAAGAGTTGCCAAACAATGGACAACAGTGTCATGGCTATTTAGTGGCTGATTTTTCTAATCCAACAGCTTTAAAAGAAATGCTCGAAAACTCGAGTTTGGATTTTCATATCTTAGTTAATAATACAGGAGGCCCGGCGGGAGGCCCTATTTTTACAGCTACACTTGATGCTTTTGAAAGTGCTTTTACTCAGCATTTAAAGTGTAATCATGTGTTGGTTCAGGCTCTGGTCCCTTTTATGAAGACTCAGGGTTTTGGTCGGATTGTAAACATTATTTCTACCTCTGTAAAGCAACCTTTAGATGGTTTGGGTGTTTCCAATACCATTCGAGGCGCTGTTGCAAGCTGGTCTAAAACATTGGCTAATGAAGTAGGTGAGTTTGGGATTACAGTAAACAATATATTGCCAGGTGCCACAGGGACTGAGCGATTGAATGAAATTATAAAGAACAAAGCCAACAAGACAGGTAAATCTTTTGATGAGGTTGCAGAAACGATGAAAAATGCAGCACCGGCAAAGCGCTTTGCTAAGCCAGAAGAGGTGGCAAATGCCGTGGTGTTTTTGGCCAGCGAAAAGGCAAGTTTTATCAACGGAATTAATGTGCCTGTAGATGGCGGAAGAACAAAAAGTTTGTAAATTAATTTGAATCTTGCGTTAGGGATAGTAGCGGCATCCTTTTATCGCTGTTTGAGTATTTTTATAAATTGATGTAAATTTATAATAGAACAGCGAAAAAGATACAGCGAAAAGCCCGACCTTTAGGGAACGCCAAAAAAATAATACGACTATGAGTACACTAGTACAACCTTTGAATTTTAAAAAATGGATTGATGAACATCGTCATTTGTTAAAACCACCTGTTGGGAATAAATGTGTGTGGGATAACGGCGAGTATATTGTAATGGTTGTTGGAGGCCCTAATGCTAGAAAGGATTACCACTACAATGAAACTCCTGAATTCTTTTATCAGGTAGAAGGCGATATGATCTTAAAAATCATTGTTGATGGCAAATCACAAGATGTCGAAATTAATGAGGGTGATATTTACCTGTTGCCAGCTAAGGTGCCGCATTCACCTCAAAGAAAGGCAGATACTGTAGGATTGGTTATAGAATATCCAAGAGCCGAAGGCATGTTAGATGCATTAGAGTGGTATTGTGAAAATTGTTCAAACCAATTGTATAGAGAAGAGTTTGCCTTAGACAATATAGAGACAGATATGCCTATTATTTTTGATGCTTACTATTCTGATAAGGAGAAATGTACCTGTTCTAATTGCGGAACAGTAATGGATGCACCAAAGAAGATTAAATAACTTCCTTAAAGACAACAAGTTTTATGCGTTTTACGAATAAGAAAAGAAAATGTTTAAAATTGGTGTTTGCTGTATCCTTTGTTGGGATTTTTGTTTTGATGAATTCTTGTTTAACAATGAGAACTAGTACTAAGTCAATTGTCAAAGACTTTGAGAAAAATGGAATGACTCCAATTGTTAAAACGATTGCATTTGAAGGAAATACTTTGCGGTATTTGATAAGTGATGTATTTGATGAAGAAAAACCTACAATTCTTTTTGTTCATGGAGCACCAGGTTCATTAAGTGATTTTAATAGTTATTTACAAGACACGGTGTTAAGAGAACAAGCCAATTTAATAGCTATTGACAGGTTGGGTTATGGGTTTTCTAGTTTTGGAAAAGCAGAGGTGCTTGTTTCTAAACAAGCAAAGAGTATAGAAAAACTAACAGATTTGTTTGATAAGAAAACAACAATTTTAGTAGGATGGTCTTTTGGAGGAACTATTGTGGGTGAAATTGGAATCAGAAATAAGTATTATCACACTATCATGGTTGCTCCTGCGGTTTCACCAGAAGCTGAAAAGCATTTTTGGTTAGGGAACTTTGCTCACTGGAGACTAACAAAATGGATGGTGCCTAAAGCATTTGTAGTTGCAGAAGCCGAAAAAAGGATGCATGTCGAAGAATTGCAACGACTTGATCCATTATGGCAACAAACAAAAACGCCAATAACCTATTATCACGGAACAGATGATTGGATTGTTCCTTTTGAGAATCAGGCATATTTAAAATCAAAAATGCCAAAAAAGATGTTAGAAACAGTAACGATTGAAGGTGGAAGTCATTTTATATTGTTTAAAAACTTTACGATGGTGCAAGAAAAATTACTGTCTTTAATAGCTTTAATAAACGCAGAAAAAAACGAACTTTAGCAAAAAATAACTCATGAAAAAAAGAAAACTACGTATTAACGGACATTCGCATTTATTGCCGTATCCAGAAGAGATTCCACAGTTTATGAAAGACAAGGAAATCTTTTGGGTGGATGAAGATCGAAAATTTATGCTTCAAAAAGATTGGAGTAGACCCGTAACAGACTCTAGCTTTTTTTTAGATGAAAAACTAGAGTGGATGGAGCGTTTTAAAATTGATCACGCTGTGGTATTAAACCTGTCTCAGTTGTATGGTAATGGACTTCGTGTTGAAGAAATGAAACAGGCATTGCGTTTTCAGAATGATTTTAATGCGCGGATTCAACATGAGAATCCTTCTAAGTTTACCTGTGGATTTGTTGTGCATCCTGGTTTTGTAAGAGGAGCTTGCTGGGAAATTGAACGCTGTGTAGAAGAGTTAGGAATGCGCTTGCTGTGTTTACCAACACACTATATGGATACAATCGGAACTTGGCGTTGTATTTTTGATGAAGAAAATGAACCTATTTTTGAGCTGGCAAGCAAGTATAATTTGGCGGTAGAAATTCATCCTTATGATGGAGAAAAATTTATAAAATTAGAAAATACCTCATGGCGTTTTCACTTGATTTGGATGTTGGCGCAATGTGCTGATGCCTATCATTTTTTAACCTTAAATGGTTATCAAGATAAGTTTCCTGGAATGCGAGTTTGTTTTGCGCATGGTGGACAACTTGCTCAAATTAACTTAGGTAGAAGAATTCAAGGTTTTGACGGAAGACCAGATCTCTTTGAAGGAAAAACCCACCCTAGAAAAGCAGTAGGACATAAAAACATCTTTTTTGATACGTTGGTACACGATACAGGATCATTGGGTTTATTACTTGATAATCAGGGGTCAAAGCAGGTCTTAATGGGCTTGGATGATCCATATCCTTTAGGAGAAATGGAGAGTGAAATTCAATCTTCGTATCCTGGTAAGATTTTAGATTTGGCTAAAGAACGCGGTCTGTTAAATCAAGATGAGTGTGATGCTATCTGGGAAGACAATGTATTGCAATGGTTGTATGGGGATGATGAAAAAGGCAAACAAGAGTTGATTTCAAAAATACTTTCATAAAAAAAAAGCTTCACGTCAGTGAAGCTTTTTTTTATCCTTTAATTGTCATTTAAAATGAAGAGCTAATATTAATGGCTACTTCTGACCAAGTTTTAGTGATTCCATCACTTCCTTTATGTAGTTCTTTACAAGCTTCGTTAATAGCTTCTATGGCCTTTTGAGCATTCCATTTGTTAAGATCCATAATTGCATCTAACTGAAAAGTTTTACCGCTAATGCTGTAATCAAAGTCCAATCTTTCTGTAGTGCCGTTCATGGTAATCATTGCATGTCCTTTTTTGTCATCGTCTAAATGCAAGGTTCCAGATAAAAGACTGGTATTGTCCATGGCTCCAAAAAAGAATTTTCTAAGTTTAAAATCTCTGTCTGATAAGTTGGTAAAAATACTGCTTACTGGTATCGAAAATTCTGCAGCTTCAATGGCTTCTTTAATTGAGTTTCCGTCTCCATTTTTAGTGATATTTACTTTTTTAAACTCACCTTTTACACCAATTTTTTCAGTGGTCTTATAAGCTGTCCAACCGATGGTGTTTTTAGCAGTTTTTAAAGAAAATGCTGCTGCTTTTTCTTTTGATTGTATTGGTTCTTTTTTTGTTTCTGATTTGCACGATACAAATAGTGTGCTTGCACTAATACACAGTGCAAATAAAATTAATTTTCTCATAATTAAGGGTGTTATAAAGTGTTCACTAATTCTATGTACTCTTTTTTTGCCATAGTGGTTGTCATCCCTCTTAGTTGAATCCAGGCATTTAGTTTAAAACCGCTTCTTACATCGGTTTCATTGTTTTTAAAGGGATTGTCTCCTAAAGTGGCTTGCTTATATAAAGCATATAGTTTTAACATTACGTCTGGCGCTAATTCTTCTTGAGATACGCGAGATGCTTGGATATAGGCTTCTTTAAATTGAATGTCTAAATCATTTCTCATATAAGGATACTATTTGCTAGCGACAATTTGCTCTCCGCCTTTAACAGAATCGCCAATTTTTACGTTAATTTTGGTTCCTAAAGGTAAATATAAATCTACTCTTGAGCCAAATTTTATAAAACCAGCATCAGTTCCTTGGGTAACTTTTTGGCCTACTTCTGCATAATTAACAATTCGTTTGGCCATCGCTCCAGCAATCTGCCTGTATAGAACTTCTCCAAAAACAGTGTTTTCTACTACAATAGTTGTGCGTTCATTCTCTGTTGAAGCTTTTGGGTGCCATGCAACCAAATATTTACCAGGATGGTATTTACTGTACTTAACAAGTCCGCTAAGCGCGTATCTTGTAACGTGTACGTTTAAGGGTGACATAAAAATAGACACCTGTATGCGTTTGTCTTTAAAGTATTCTGGTTCTTCAACTTCTTCAATCACGACAACCTTTCCATCAACGGGAGCAATGATATGCTCATCATTAATCAACGTAGTTCTTTTAGGGTTTCTAAAAAATTGAAGTATTAAGATAAAGAAAACTAAGAATGTAATTTGGATTACTTTCACTAGCCAATCAATATCGACAAATTTATCTGCCCCTAAAATACCAAGAACAACTACGATAGCAGCTATGGTAATAATTTTAAATCCTTCTTTATGAAACATAACTGATTTTCTATTAAATAATATAATGCAAATACAAAAACAAAAATGGAATGGCAAAAATTAAGCTATCCAATCGATCTAAGATACCACCATGCCCAGGCATGATGCTTCCACTGTCTTTGACATTTGCTTGCCTTTTAAACTTAGACTCTACAAGATCACCAATAGTCCCAGTAACCGATGTGATTAAAGCGACAATAATCCAATCTAAAGTGTCAAAAAAGTTTGTATTGTATGAGATGATGATTCCTGCTACTACAGCAAAAAACAAACCACCTAAGAATCCTTCTATGGTTTTTTTAGGCGATACACTTTCGAATAATTTGTGTTTTCCAATGTTTTTACCAACTAAAAATGCAAAGCTGTCATTCACCCAAATTAACAATAAAATATTGATTAAAATATAAGGGTTGTAAACGCCATTCTCATAAGGGAGTAGCATTAAAAAACAAAAAGAAAAAACGATATATCGTATAGAAATATCTAGTTTTTCTAAATACTCAGATGATTGCAATTGAGTTTTTGAATACAGGCGATATATAAGTTGTATTGAGGCAACTAAAGTAAGTGCTAATACAGGTACAACGATGTTGTTATTTGGCATGTATAAAGAAAAACCAACCAAGGCTAAGTATAGCAAATAAGGGATGATGCTTTTAAACAAAATTAATTTGTTAAACTCATAGATTGCTAAAATACCAAAGAAAATAATTAAGCTTATAAATGTGATTTCTGAAAATAATAGTGCTCCTAAAAAAAGAGCGACATAGACTAATCCAGAAAGAATTCGAGTGGTTAGGGTGCTCATTTTATAAATCTTCATACAAGAGCAAATATAAGTCTTTTGAGCTATTGTTGCCGTAATTTAAGAAATTATCCTCGTTTTTATTCAGAGTGTAATTTTTTACAGAACTAATGTTCGTAGGAATGTTCTTTTTGCAGTTTGTCTTGATACCTGTTAGTCCTTCTCCTGTGTTTTTAACCAATTGACTGGTGGTTGCATAGACAATGAAATGGTCAGAAAGGCTTGCTATTCTCTCACTTTGTAGCTGATTTGACGAGAATAAGATGTCGCCATTGTCTGCAATTAGATGCTCACAAGTTGTGAAAAATGGAGCATCTTGTTTTAAGTTTCCGTTGGTCTTAATAGCTACAGATTTTGATAAAGCAATCAACTCTGGGTTGGTGCAGATCAATTCATCCCACTGGTTTTCAGAAATGATGTTTTTTAAGTGTATAAGGATCTCTTCCTTTTTTGTGCAGTATAAAAACTTTCCTCCTTTTTCAAGAAAATTGTGCACAAAAGCATCATCCAAAGACAAGTGGACTTCTTGCTTTTTAGCCTCTTTCTCTTGAGGTTTTTCTGAAGATAGGTTAAATACTTTTTTAAAAAAACTCATATTGCTAAAATAAGATTAATCTTCTTTTTTTTCTGAATCTTCAGTAGCAATTTTTATTTCTTTCTTAACGGGAGCTTCTTCGATAAAAGGTCTTTTACCAAAAATCTTCTCCAAATCATCTTTAAAAATAACTTCTTTTTCGAGTAATAACTCTGCTAATGTCGTTAATTTTTCTTTATTATTCTCTAGTAATTCGATGGCTCTAATGTATTGAGCTTCGATCATTTTTGAGATTTCTTTATCTATTTTACTAGCCGTTTCTTCACTATAAGGTTTTACAAAAGCATCGTTTCCAGATGAATCGTAATAGGTAATATTACCAACTTCCTCATTTAGACCATACACGGTAACCATAGCTCTTGCTTGTTTGGTTACTTTTTCTAGATCACTCAAAGCTCCAGTTGAAATTTTATTGAAAATGATTTTCTCAGCAGCTCTTCCTCCTAAAGTAGCACACATTTCATCCAACATTTGCTCAGTCTGGACGATCATTCGCTCTGCAGGCAAATACCAAGCAGCACCTAAAGATTGTCCTCTCGGTACGATGGTTACTTTTACTAAAGGAGCAGCGTGTTCTAACATCCAGCTAACAGTTGCATGACCAGCCTCG
The DNA here is from genome assembly GCF_038024035.1 of Polaribacter pacificus. Lineage (NCBI taxonomy): Bacteria > Pseudomonadati > Bacteroidota > Flavobacteriia > Flavobacteriales > Flavobacteriaceae > Polaribacter > Polaribacter pacificus. Next base: position 1,146,458 of record NZ_CP150664.1, on the reverse strand, counting down.
TGATAGGCGATGGTTTTTTTCTCCTTTGGAGTAATTACCTTGTTTTTCTTTTCTAGTCCTCCTACGATTCTATCAACTGCATCTAAGAAGTCTTGATGCTCTATTGATTTTTTATTCTTTCTAGCAGCAATTAAAGCAGCTTCATTACACATGTTTGCAATATCTGCTCCAGAAAAACCAGGAGTTTGTTGAGCTAAAAATTCTATATTAACATCATCTCCTAACTTTAACGATTTGATGTGTACTTCAAATATTGCTTGACGCTCATTAATGTCTGGAAGATCTACAAAGATTTGTCTATCAAAACGACCAGCTCTCATCAATGCTTTGTCTAAAACATCAGCTCTGTTGGTTGCAGCCAATACGATTACGTTGGTGTCTGTTCCAAAACCGTCCATCTCTGTTAGAAGTTGGTTAAGGGTGTTTTCACGCTCGTCGTTTCCTCCAGTCATACTGTTTTTACCACGGGCTCTACCAATTGCATCAATCTCATCAATAAAAATAATTGATGGAGATTTTTGTGCAGCTTGTTTAAACAAATCTCTTACACGTGAAGCTCCTACACCAACAAACATCTCTACAAAATCAGATCCTGATAAAGAGAAAAATGGCACACCTGCTTCACCAGCAACAGCTTTTGCTAATAAGGTTTTACCAGTTCCTGGAGAACCAACCAATAATGCTCCTTTTGGGATTTTACCTCCTAAAGAAGTATATTTTTCTGGGCTTTTTAAGAAGTCTACAATTTCTTGCACCTCTTCCTTTGCGCCTTCTAATCCAGCAACATCTTTAAAAGTAGTTTTTACTTTTGTGTCATTGTCAAATAATTTTGCTTTTGATTTACCAATATTAAATATTTGACCTCCGCCACCAGCTCCAGCACCACCGCCAGACATTCTTCGCATAAAGAACAACCAGATAGCGATTAGTAAAATAAAAGGTAAAAAGGCAAAAAACTGATCCAGCAAGCTGGTTTGTTCTATGTTTTTAATATCAAAAGTTAAATCTGAGGCTAGTTTCGCTTCTGCTAACTGCTTTTCAAAATTTTGAAGATCTCCAAAATTATATTCGTAAGCAGGTGAGTTTTTGTTAAAAAAGGCAGACTTTGTTAAGTCTTTGTAACTGTCTTTTTTATAGGCGTCGTCATTTAAGTAAACTTGAGCAACTCCTTTGTTTACGATAACTATTTTTGAAACATCATTGGTGTTTAAGACTTCAAAAAACTTATTTTTTGTAATCTCTTTAGATGTTAAGTTGCTAGAGTTAAAAAACTGAAACCCTATCAGTAACAAAAAAATGGCACCGTACACCCAATAAAAGTTAAACTTAAACTTAGGCATGTTTGTTTTATTATTTTTCTTTGAATCGTTCATATATAAAAATGAAATAAATTGTTTTAATTGTTAGCGCTTATCGAAGTAATGGTAGCATCGCCCCAAAGACTTTCGATGTCATAAAACTCTCTAACTTGTTTTTGGAAAATATGGACAACAACATTTACATAGTCCATTAATACCCACTCAGCATTGATCTCTCCTTCAATATGCCAAGGTTTATCTTTTAAGCTTTTGCTAACAATTTTTTGAACAGAACCAGATATGGCTTTAACCTGTGTATTAGAGCTACCAGAACAAATTATAAAATAATCACATACAGTGTTTTCTATTTCTCTTAAATCTAGTAGTTGAATATCTTCTCCTTTGACATCTTCAATTCCTCTTATAATTTCGGCAATTAATTCGTCTGTGTTTACCTTTTTTGTGGTCATTAAAAATCTTTATATTTAGCGCAAAGTTATTATTTTTTTATGAGTATTTTGTACTATATTCGACATGTTTGCAGAATATTTACCAAATGAACTTAATCAAACTTGATGCCATCGATTCTACCAATTCTTTTTTGAAAGAATTGGCACAAAAAAGCAACTTAACAAATTACACTGTTGTTGTTGCAAATTACCAAAAAAAAGGAAAAGGACAGATGGGGTCTCAATGGGATTCTAAGCCCGGTGAGAACCTCTTATGTAGTGTCTATGTTGAGTTTAATGACTTTTTAGCAACTGAACAGGTTTTGTTAAACTATGCAGTTTCTATAGCGGTGTACAATGTTTTAATAGACTATGAGGTTCCTAAATTAAGTATAAAATGGCCAAACGACATTTTGTCATTAAATCATAAGATTTCGGGAATATTAATAGAGCCTGTCATGCAGCAAGGTAGAATAATTTCTGCGGTAATAGGCATTGGCATCAACGTAAATCAAATGGATTTTTCTACATCCAAAAAGCAAATTACCTCTTTAAAATTTCTAAAAGGGATTGATTTTAATCTAGATGAGCTTCTCCAGAGTTTAATTGAAGAGTTGAAAATTCAGATAGCGTATATCACCAACACCAAATCAAATGTCTTAAAGAAAAGATACTTAGATGTTCTTTATAAGCATAATGTTCCTTCTATGTTTATGGACCAACAGCTCCAAACCCGATTTATGGGTAAAATTGTTGGCGTTGCATCAACGGGCAAGATTCAAATTCAGTTAGAAGATGAAACTATTAAAGAATTTGGAGTCAAAGAAGTTGCTTTCGTTTAGATTTTAGCAATATTACTTGACAATGTTTCAATAAATTTTGTCAATGGTTTTTTAACCATCATAGCCATCATCGGGTTAAAATCACCGTCAAAAAGTAATTGTACATCACTGTTAGCTTCATCTTTCTCTGAGATTTTAGCAGTAAGAGTAAAGGGTAGCTTACTACTAGCTGCACCTAGAACAATTGATGAAAATTCAGTTTTTTCTTTTAATACCAAACGGATTTCAGGCATGCCTTTTAAACCGAAAAGAAATGAGTCACCATCAACTTCAAACTTTTGAGTATTTTCTGGCATCAGTTGTTCGAAATTTTTAAGATCTGATAAAAATTTAAAAACTTCTTGGGTTGATTTTTGAGTTGTAACACTCGGGCTTTCTATAGTCATAGTATAGTTTTTATTGATTCCACTCGCTTGGATTTTTTCTCCAATCTTGTAAGGTTTCTAATTCTTTTACTGAGATGTATTGGTTTTCTAGGGCTTGTTCTAGTAAAAATTCATAACTACTAAGGGTCGTCAGTTCTATATTGCTGTTTGTGAAATTTGTTTTTGCTAGATCAAATCCATAGGTAAATATAGCAATCATTCCTTTTACATTTACATCAGCTTCTTTTAAAGCTTCTACGGCTTGTAAGCTGCTTTTACCTGTGCTAATCAAGTCTTCGATAACGACCACATTTTGACCTTTTTCTATATAGCCTTCAATTTGGTTTTTACGACCGTGCTTTTTTGCTTCAGGCCTTACATATACAAATGGCACTCCCAATTCTTGGGCAACCAAAACACCAATTGCTATAGCACCAGTGGCAACTCCCGCTATCACATCAGGCTTACCGTGTTTCTCTTCGACAATTTTAGCAATCTCTGTTTTAAGAAAATTGCGAACTGGAGGAAAAGACAAGGTAATCCTATTGTCACAGTAGATAGGAGATTTCCAACCTGAGGCCCATGTAAATGGGTCTGAAGGGCTTAGTTTTATTGCTTTTATTTGCAATAAAAGCTCAGCTGTTTTTTTTGCTGTATCTTTGTTTAAAATCATGTCGCAAATGTATAAAGTTTTTGTAAATGATAGACCAATAATTTTAACAGATTCTTTAAAAGTTAACAATAATTATCCCGTTTATATTTTTAAAGAAATAGTCGTAGATGAAATTATTCACAAATTGCAAACTAGCAAGGAAGATGGAATAAATGTATTTACAGAAGCACTTGAAAAAGATTGGATTCGGTTTCAAGATTCATTCAAGGTTGTTAAAGCAGCAGGAGGGTTGGTCTTAAATGAGTTAAACGAGTTCTTATTTATCTACCGAGGTCAACGCTGGGATTTACCCAAAGGAGGTATCGAAAAAGGAGAGTCTATAGAGCAAACAGCCGTTCGAGAAGTCGAGGAAGAATGCGGTATCCATGGTTTGCATATTGAAAGACCACTTCTTACAACCTACCATGTTTTTTTTCAAAATGATCTTCAGTTGTTAAAAGTAACCGATTGGTTTTTGATGCAAACACAGTATAAAGGAGAACTTCAGCCGCAACTCGAAGAAGGAATAACCATCGTTCAATTTGTTTCAGAGTCCCAACTTGCTACAATAACTAAGAACACCTATGCTAATATTCTATTAGTGCTAGAGGCCTATCAGAAGAACGATTAAGGACTCATAATAATTCAAAATAAAGTCTATCTTTGCCGACTTTAAAAAGCAGCTAAACATGACCGAATTTATTAGAAAACGAGTAAAGAATGTTAAAAATGACGTGTTCTCCGGAATCACAGTTGCTTTAGCTTTAGTTCCAGAAGCAGTTGCTTTTGCTTTTGTTGCTGGTGTTGATCCATTAGTTGGGTTGTATGCCGCTTTTATGGTTGGTTTGGTCACCTCTATCTTTGGAGGAAGACCCGGAATGATTTCTGGTGCTACAGGAGCTTTGGCTGTTGTAATGGTGAGTTTGGTTTCTAAAGGAAACGCCATGGGTAACCCAGATGAAAACTTAGGTTTGTATTACTTGTTTACAACCGTAATTTTAATGGGTTTTATCCAGATTTGTGCAGGTGTATTTAAGTTGGGGAAATTTGTAAGACTCATCCCACATCCAGTAATGATGGGCTTCGTAAATGGTTTGGCCATCGTTATCTTTTTATCCCAATTAGGGATGTTTAAAACAACCGTAGCTGGAGAAAAAGTTTGGTTGTCAGGAAATAGTTTATGGTATATGATTGGGCTTGTTTTATTAACTATGCTCATTATGTGGGGATTGCCAAAAATAAAAGCAACCAAGAAATTACCAGAAGCTCTAATCGGAATTTTAGTAGTTACAGGAATCGTTATTTTTTCTAATTTGGATGTGGCAACAGTTGGTTCGTTTATTAAAGACGGAGGAGGAGATGGTTTAAAAGGTGGCTTGCCTAGCCTTCACTTAGAAACTTTTTCTAAGATACCTATGAACTTAGAAACCCTAAAATTTATTTTTCCTTATGCATTAATCTTGGCAGCTATCGGATTGATTGAGTCACTAATGACTTTAAATTTGATTGATGATCTAACTGAGACAAGAGGAAACTCTAATAAGGAGTGTGTTGCTCAAGGAAGTGCAAATATTCTTACCGGATTGTTTGGAGGAATGGGAGGTTGTGCCATGATTGGACAATCAATTATTAATATAAAAGGAGGAGGAAGAGGAAGACTTTCTGGAATTACAGCAGCAGTTATGTTGCTAATTTTCATCGTTTTTGCTTCGTCGTATATAGAGCAGGTTCCTATCGCAGCATTGGTTGGAGTTATGTTTATGGTGGTTATCGGAACCTTTGCTTGGTCTAGTTTTAGAATCTTAAATAAAATACCAAGAACTGATGTTTTTGTTTTGATCTTGGTTTCTGGGTTAACCGTCATCTTTGATTTAGCGATTGCTGTTTTAGCAGGAGTTGTGGTGAGTGCCTTGGTTTTTTCTTGGGAAAACGCAAAGAGAATTAGAGCAAGAAAGCGTTTTAAAGCTGATGGTACTAAAATTTATGAAATCTGGGGCCCTTTATTCTTTGGAAGCATCTCTGCTTTTAATGAAAAATTTGATATAAAAAATGATCCACAACAAGTTGAGATAGATTTTGTTGAAGCGCGTATTAGTGATCACTCAGCAATCGAAGCTATTTTTGCATTGGTAGAAAAATATCAGGCAGAAGGAAAATCAATTGTACTTAAGCATCTTAGTGAAGATTGTAAAGTGCTGTTGTACAAATCAAGTCCAATATTTTCTAAGGTAATAGAAGAATCAATTGAGGATCCTCGATATCATTTGGCTGCAAATCCAGAAGATTTTCCAAAGCCCTTATCAGAGTATAAGTTTTAAGAATTTAGGTAATTTTGCCAATCTTTAGGACTGTTTAAATTTTTTAAAATAGATGCATCGTTAATTTCTACATAGGAAATTTCTGATGCATTTCTTTTTTTGATTTGTACGTCCAATCTGGCCTCAGGGTCTTTTACGTCAATATTTAAAAGCGAACACCAAAACTCAGGAGCTAATTTAACAGGGTGTCCATTTTTGCCTTTGTATTTTGGGATTACAAGCAGGTTGTCTTTTTCAAAAATTTTTTTTTGGTTTTTTGTGTTTGGTAAAGGAACATCTATGGGTGTTATCAAGACAGTTTTGTCTGCTCTCTGCATTTGATGATCTATTAATATAGTTTGCAAGGTAGAGAATAATCCAAACTGAGGTGTTTTATTGATGACAACCCTTACTTTTTTTTGTTGATGCAATTGAGGTTTCTCTACCGCTTGTTGTAGCCACGGAATTGCATCAAAATAACGTTGATGATCATAGCCTAAGCCGATGTAGATAGTCTCACCAATAAACCCCTCTACTTGAGAAAGAATCCAAAAGCTATCCTTGTGTTTTAGCAATCCTTTTGGCAATCCCATCCGTGAAGATTTTCCTCCGGCTAGAATAATGAGTGTCGTGTCTCTTTCCATGATTGCCTTTTAGCTGTTCTTTTTTAGCCTTAGCAATCGCTTAGACCAAACCATGGTCAGAAAGTGGTAGTGTTCTGTATCGTTTTCCTGTGGCGTTAAAAATGGCATTGGTAATTGCAGGAGCGACGGGTGGTACACCAGGTTCTCCAACTCCAGTAGGTGCTTCATCACTTTCGATTAGCGTAATGTCAATCGGAGGAGCGTCGTTCATTCTCGTCATTTTATAGTCATGAAAATTACTTTGTTCTATGGCGCCATCTTTGGCAGTAATCTTCCCGTGTAGAGCAATAGACATTCCAAAAATAGCAGCGCCTTCCATCTGATTTAATACATTGTCTTTGTTAACGACCATTCCACAATCTAGGACAGACCAAATATTGTGAACTTTTACTTTGTCGTTAATAACAGAGACTTCAACCACTGTGGCTACATAACTAAAAAAGCTATAATAAAAAGCGATTCCAAGTCCGTGACCTTCTGGTAATTTTTTACCCCAACCTGCTTTTTTTGCCGCGATGTTCATCACGTTTTTTAAGCGTTTGGTGTTTAAAGGATGTGGAACGTTTTCTTTGCCAATTCTATCTGATCCAATCAAGTCTAATTTAAAAGCCAGAGGGTCTTTTTGTGCTTTGTCTGCTAACTCATCAATAAACGAATTGATTCCAAAACTGTGAAAAATAGCACAGACAGATCGCAGCCATCCAATTCTAACAAAAGGCTCTGCTTTGGCATTTTCATACCGTACATTTTCTATTTCAAAAGGAATGTTGTTCATTCCTTGCCCGATCTCCCAATCTGCTGCATAGTTTGTCCCTGGTGCAAAAGTTGAATTAATAGAAGGAAAAGCAGTTCTGTGTAGCCAACCAGTCACTTTGCCATTTGCATCTAAAGAGGCTTTTAGGTATTGTGCATTGGTGGTGTGATAATAGCTGTGTTGTATATCATCTTCACGAGTCCATACCACTTGGACAGGCGCTTTTATTTTTTGAGAAACAGCGATGGCTTCTATAACAAAGTCAGGCTTTGATTTTCTACCAAAACCACCTCCTAAAAAAGTGACATTGATTGTGACTTTTTCTAGCTCGATGCCTAAGTAGGCAGCCGCTTCTGCTCTGGCAGTTTGTGGGTCTTGTAAGGGAGCCCAAACTTCACAGATACCATCATGTACCCATGCCAATGCATTTGGTACCTCCATCGGAGCATGTGCCAAGTGAGGCAGCTGATAAGTTGCTTCTACGGTTTGATGAGCCTTGGAAAAAGCGTTGGTTGTATTTCCGACAGTAGGTGCAATTAGTTTCGCCTTATTATGCACCCTGTTGGTAAGTGTTTGCATGTATTTTTTACTGTCATAATTGCCGTTGGTACCTTTATTCCAGAGAACGTCTAACTGTTTTCTTCCTTGAATTGCAGCCCAGGTGTTGGTTGCAATTACAGCAACACCTCCGAGCATTCCAAAAGGTCTTTTAACACGGTCTAAGGCGATGACATCAGTAACCCCAGATACTTCAAGAGCTTTTTTACTTTCAAAAGATTTTAAGGTTCCAAAGGTAGACGGACACCTTGCGATAGTTGCAAATTTCATTCCTGGCAATCGAGCATCTAATCCGTAAATGGCAGATCCGTGAGTAAAATCTTTAATGTCTATACTTTTTAAACTTTTTCCAATATAGGTAAAGTCTTTTTTGTCTTTTAAAACAACCTCTTTGGGAGCCTCTATCTGCATGGCAGCTTCTACCAAATCACCAAAGAACAATTTGTCATTGGATTTCTTATTAATAACATAATGCATTGCTGCGGTACAGTCTGCTTCTGAAACTTCCCATTTTTTTGCTGCAGCACTAATTAACATTGCTTTTGCTGTAGCGCCTAATCTACGCATAGGTTCTAAAATGGTTCTTACACTTCTTGAGCCGTCGGTGTTTTGATTACCAAATTTACGGTCACCAGTTGCCTGCTCTACGCTTACAAAACTCCAATCCGCATCCATTTCATCAGCAATGGCAGAAGTTAACGAAGTTCTGATCCCTTGGCCCATTTCTGATCGAGAGCTCAAAAGGATTAGTTTACCATCTTTTTTTAATTGAATAAATAAATTTGGAGCAAAGGTAGTTCCGTCATCAATGCGGACAATTTCATTATTTGAAAACTGACAACCAATGATCAATCCTCCAGATGCTAGGCCGAAAACTTTCACAAAATTTCTACGGCTCATGTTTTGTATTCCTTCCATAGCTATTTGTTTTTAAGTTTAACGGCTGCATGAATAGCCTTTCTGATTCTTGGGTAGGTGCCACATCTGCAAATATTGCCACTCATAGCCATGTCTATATCCTCATCGCTTGGGTTTGGATTGTTGTCTAGTAATGCGCTTGCAGCGATTAATTGACCAGATTGGCAATAACCACATTGAGGGACATTAATTTCTGTCCAAGCTTCTCTCAAGATTGTTAAGTTTTCACTTTGACCTTCTATGGTAGTGATTTTTTTACCGACCCCGTAACTTACAGGAAGACTGCATGAGCGTACTAGGTCTTCATCAATAATAATAGAGCAAGCTCCACATTGACTAACTCCGCAACCGTATTTGGTGCCGGTTAATCCCGCGAGATCTCTTATGGCCCATAATAAAGGCATATCGTCTTGAGCATCAATGCTGTACTCTTTTCCGTTGATGTTTAGTGTTTTCAAATGAAAGATTTTTAGTGCTTACTAAGTTACTGTTTTTTTAAAATAAATAAAGTGTTTGATAAAATTTAACTTTTTTATAAATAACGATCTGTTGGTTTTTGAAAATAAGAAAAAATTAGATTCTTTTGGCTTAATTTAAGCTTATTTCGCCTTGTTTTTTGCTTAAAAGCAGCAAAAATGGTATATTAGCGATAATCGGTAAAAATATCCTTTTTTACTTTTTTTATTTAACGCGCAAAAGAGTTACCAATTTTGAATTCTACAAAAATACCTCAAGACCCAGTACAAACTTTATCAGAATTGATCTCAGTTCTCGACGAAGAGGAGAGGGCAAATTACACTACTATTTTAAAATCACTGAATTTACCAATTACTGAGTTTGAAAAATATGCAACTTGGTCCAATACTTGTTACACCCGTAATTGTATTGTGGAAAATGAAAACTTCGAATTAATTCTAATCTGCTGGGAAAATGAACAATCCACACCTGTTCACGATCATGGAGGAGAAGAATGTTGGGTTCGTTTTCTTAAAGGTGAGTTTAAAGAGAATATCTACAAAGAAAATGATGAAGGGCAGTTAGATATTGTCAAAACGACAAGAACACAATCAGGTGATATTTCATATATGGTTGATTTTATGGGCTACCACAATTTAGAAAATCTTTCAAACAAAAGAAGTATGTCTTTACACTTGTATGCAAAACCTATTAAGGATTGCAATGTATACGACGTAAAAAGAAATAAATTTGTTAGAAAGGAATTATCGTATGATACCCTAGAAGGTATTCAACAAACAAAAACAAAAAAAACAAAAAAAAGTATATGTCTGAATTAAGTAATGATTTAATCCTGTTTAATGAACTGGTAGCGGTTTTATTAAAAGAAGAAGAAAATCATCCAGTTGCAAAACGCATAGATTCAAATGTTCTGTATGATACCATCGATTTATCGCTTCAAAAAGCAGCTATTGTTGATGATGTTTTTAAAAAAACACTGAAAGATGTTCTTATTTCGACACCCAAAACAGCTACTAATTTGTTTTTTAACCAATTGTTTGGAGGAAGACAAAGCAAAGCGATTTTAGGCGATCTATTGGCTGTTTTATTAAATAACAGCATGTATACTTATAAGGTGGCAGGTCCTCAAGTGGGGATTGAGCAAGAAATTATAAGACAGTCTTGTAAGTTGGTTGGCTATGGAGCTCAAAGTAATGGAACTTTCCCTACGGGTGGTTCTATGAGTAACTATATGGCCTTGATTATGGCTAGAGATGCTAAGGATCCTAGTTGTAGAACTAAAGGAATGACTAAGCCTTTGGTTATGTATACCTCTAAAGAATCACATTATTCAAATGCTAAAAACGCTAGTTTTGCAGGGATGGGGAGAGGTCAGGTTCGATATATAGAATCAGATGATAGAGGGCGAATGCTGCCAGGGAAATTAGAAGAACAAATAAAGAGAGATCTTGAAAATGGTTTGGTCCCAGCTTATGTAAACGCAACCGCAGGAACCACCGTGTTAGGTGCTTTTGATCCAATAGATAAAATTGCCAACCTAACAGAAAAGTATAATATTTGGTTGCATGTTGATGGAGCCTATTGCGGTTCTGTTATTTTTAGTGATGAAAAAAGACATTTGTTAAAAGGAGTAGAGCGCTCTGATTCTTTTAGTTATAATGCACATAAAATGCTTGGTACACCATTAACCTGTTCTATTATTTTAGTAAATGATAAGAAGCACTTGCACGATTCTTTTAGCAATGATGCTGAATATTTATATCAAACTGATGGAGATGATTTTAACCTAGGTAAAACATCTTTTCAATGTGGACGAAGAAATGATGCCTTAAAATTTTGGACTTTATGGAAGTCGATGGGGACAGATGGTCTTGAGAATATTGTTGATCAGCAATTCTATTTGGCTGACATTGCAAGAAATTATGTAGCAAACAATCCAGATTACACCTTGTATAGTTTTGAGGATTCTATATCTGTGTGTTTTAACTACAAAAATATTGATCCAAAAACACTGTGTACTTTGCTGTATGAACATCAAATTACTGTGGTAGGGTTTGGAGATTTTAAGGGAGAGTCATTTATCCGTTTTGTGACGATTAATGCCACAAATACCGAAGCTGACATTTTAAATTTCTTTAAAGTATTAGAGGCTTTTGTAAAAGAAAATGAATCTGCTTTATTACTTGCTCCTGAAAAGGTTAAATAGCTTTTAGAGGCTAAAAAAAACATTTATTTTTTACTGAGGAAATCAGAAACCGCTTCTGGGAGCAAACCAGAGGCGTCTCCTTTGTTTTTAACGACATCTCTAACGATAGAAGAAGAAATATAACTTTTTCCAGAAGAGGTGAGTAAAAAAACTGTTTCTATTTCTGATAGTTTACGATTGGTGTGCGCAATGGCTTTTTCAAATTCAAAATCGCCAGGATTTCTAAGGCCTCTTAAAATAAACTCGGCATTCACTTCATTACAGAAGTTTACTGTGAGTCCTTCATAAGTCATTACTTTGATTTTAGGCTCGTTTTTGTACGTCTCTTCAATAAACTGCTTGCGTTCTTCTAAAGAAAACATATAATTCTTATCGGCATTAACTCCAATGGCTATAATCAGTTCATCAAAAAGAGTAAGTCCTCTATTAATAATGTCTACATGTCCTAAGGTAATTGGGTCAAATGATCCTGGGAATACTGCTCTTTTCATGACTTGTTTAGGTGTTAAGTGAACTGGGTTTGGCCAAGGCCATTTCTATGGCATTGTCAAACAATTGAAACAAACTAATGCCTGCTGCTGAAGCTTGCTGAGGTAAAATACTTTCTTCTGTTAAGCCCGGAACCGTATTGATTTCTAAAAAATGAGGTTCTCCATTTACCAGAATATATTCTGCTCTGGTAAAACCGCTCATATTTAAAATAGCATAGACTCTTTTTGCTGTGTCTTTAACTTTAATTTCTTCTTTTTCGCTAATCCTAGCAGGAGTTATTTCTTGTGATTTTCCTTCGTACTTTGCTTCGTAGTCAAAGAAATCATTTTCTGAAACGATTTCTGTGATTGGCAATACTTTGAGTGCACCATGGTATTGAATAACACCCACAGAAACTTCTGTACCCGATAAAAAACTTTCAATCAGGATTTCTGTATCTTCTAGGTAGGCTTTCTCAATTGCAGGAATCAAGGCTTCTCTGGTGTAGACTTTAGAAATCCCATAACTAGACCCAGCATTGTTAGGCTTTACAAAACAAGGAAGCCCTACTTTGTCAAGAATCAGGTCAGGGGCAATTTTTTCGCCTTTGTTTAGATAGACAGATTTTGCAACAGAAATGCCATAGGTTTTTATAACACTTAACGTATCTCTTTTGTTAAAAGTCAAGGCCATTTGGTAAAAAGGAGCAGAGGTGTGTTTGATTCCCAGCATTTCGAAATAAGCTAAGATGATTCCATTTTCTCCTGGGTTGCCGTGTATGGCATTAAAAACGCAATCAAAAGTGATATGATTTGCATTGATATTGATAGAGAAATCATTTTTGTTTACAGGAAACTCATTATTCTCTTCATCAATATATACCCATTTGTCTTTTAAAATATGAATTTTATAAGGTTGGTATTTTTCTCCGATTAAATGTTTGTACACAACGGTACCACTCTTGATAGATATTGCAGCTTCTGAGGAAAATCCTCCCATTATAATTGCAATGTTTTTTTTCATCCGAAATAAAGCTTAAAAAGGTATAAACAAATTTATCAAAATATAAATAGAAAGACTAACGTTTGGTTTTATATCTTTGCTCTTATTAAAAATAATAACCATGAGTTTAATTCAATTTCTAAAAAGTAAGGCTTTTTTTAAGCAAATAGGCATTGCAGTTGTATCTGTTTTGGCCTTTGTCTTTATCTTGAAATGGTGGTTTGGTTTTACAACCAATCACGATCAAAAGATTCAAGTACCCCAACTAGAAAGAATGGAACTCTCTGAGGTTGTAGAAACGCTTAAAGAACTTGATTTGGATTATATAGTGATTGATTCAGCAAGTTACAACCCAAGCTATCCAAGCAAATCGGTTATAGAACAGAATCCAGAAGGAGGCGCTTTTGTAAAGGAAAATAGAAAAATCTATTTGACTTTAAATCCATCAAAATATAGAAGTCAAGAAGTACCAGATTTAAATGGGAAAACAAAAAGACAAGCCATCACTCATTTACTCTCTATCGGGTTTAAAGTTGGAACATTTAGCTATGTACCTGATATCGGGAAAGATGTTGTTAGAGGGATGAAGCACGAAGGGAAAACAATTAGAACTGGAGATAAACTTCTTAAAAATTCTGTTATAGACCTAGTTTTAGGTGACGGAAAACAATAAACACACAAGCAGTACATAAGACCATGCAGGAAGAATCTTTAGATATAGAAAACGAAGAATTATACGAACATTTTCGCTTTACAGCTAGTAGTGGGCAAGAGCCTTTACGCGTTGATAAGTTTTTGATGAATTTTGTAGAAAACGCTACGCGAAACAAAGTGCAATTAGCTGCAAAAGCTGGCAATGTTTTGGTCAATGATGTTCCTGTAAAATCAAATCACAAAGTAAAACCTCATGATGTAGTTCGCGTGGTTTTAGCACATCCACCTCATGAAAATTTATTGGTTGCAGAAGATCTGCCTTTAGATATCGTTTATGAAGACGATACCGTAATTGTAGTGAACAAAGCCGCAGGAATGGTGGTGCATCCAGGTCATGGAAATTATTCTGGTACTTTGGTCAATGGACTCATCCATCATATAGAAAACCTACCGACCAACAGCAATGAAAGGCCAGGTTTGGTTCATAGAATAGACAAAGACACTAGTGGTTTATTGGTTGTAGCTAAGACGGAGTTTGCAATGGCAAATTTATCAAAACAGTTCTTTGATAGAACCACAGAACGTCTGTATTATGCATTAGTTTGGGGAAACATGGAAGAAGATGAAGGAACCATTGAAGGAAACATCGGAAGGAGTTTAAAAAACCGTTTGCAAATGGATGTTTTTCCTGAGGGAGATTTTGGTAAACACGCAGTTACTCACTATAAGGTGTTAGAGCGTTTAACCTATGTTACCTTGGTTCAATGTAAATTAGAAACAGGGAGAACTCACCAAATTAGAGCGCACTTTAAACATATTGGTCATACCTTATTTAACGATGAGCGTTATGGTGGTAACGAAGTTTTAAAAGGAACCACTTTTACCAAATACAAGCAATTTGTACAAAACTGTTTTAAAACTTTGCCAAGACAGGCATTGCATGCTAAAACACTTGGTTTTACTCATCCGACAACCGGAGAGTTTATGCGTTTTGATTCAGAAATCCCACAAGATATTGCAGATTGTTTAGAAAAGTGGAGAACGTATACCATTAACTCAAAAGATGAGGTCTAGGATTCTTTAGGGTACTGTACTTTTTTACTTCTTCTTTCTAAGAGGATATTGTCATGCCAAACTCCATTGCGCTGTGCTACTTTTTCTTTAAAGCCAACAATTCTAAAACCACAACTTCTGTGGATAGAAATGCTGGCTTCATTAGCTCTAAAAATGCTTGACTGTAAAGTCCAAATACCATTTTCTTCACTCAAGACAATTAATTTATTGAGAAGAATTTTGCCTAAACCACTACCTCTTGCTTCTTTAGCAATATAGATGCTAACCTCTGCCAAACCTTTGTATACTTCTCTGCTAGAAACAGGAGACAAACTAGCCCAGCCAAGAATAGTACCTTCTTTTTTAAGAGCGATTCTTCCAAAAGCTAAATGTTTTGCATTCCAAAGCTCAAAGTTGGGCACTTTAGTCTCAAATGACGCTATTTCAGAGTCAAGCCCTTCTTTGTAGATAGCAGCAGTACTGTTGTAATTGTCTTTATTTATTGCGATAAAACGCATTAGCAACAACCAGATTTTGGATCACAACAGCTTGTTTGGGCTGTTAACTCAGAGAGTGATTTCTTTTCTTTTTTCTCAGGGATACCACAAGCGTCCTTCGCTAGACAGTTGGTTAGTTTTGTAGTCAGTAAAAAATGCTTGCCATCAAAATCCAACCCGTATTTTCCAATGGTATCACCTTGGTATTCTACTTCTATTTCAAGATCTTCAAGATTTAAAACTTTTTCAGACAACTCAATAATATTGATCAGCTTTTCTGGGTGTAACCTATGATCGTAATCTTGTTCTTCCCAAAGTTGAAAATTAATAACCTCTTCTTTTCTGATGGTTCCACCACAGTCAATAAAATTTTTGGTTATTTTTCCAACCTCGGTTACATGAAAATGTCTAGGAACTAATGTGCCATCTGGCAATTCAAATGCAATCGTTTCTAAGCTGCTTAAAAGCTGTTTTATTTTTGATAGTTTCATGGATATTATTTTTTGTTAATTTATATATTGCAATATTACGATTAATATTCGATAGGCATTCTTTTTTTACTAATTTTTTTAATAAGAGTGTAAATATGTTTGGAGTATAACTCGCTATCAAAACTCTAAATAGTGCTATTGATAATTAAGATTCTTAAATATTGATTATTCTTATTTTCGGTTGTATTTTTACTTCTATCAAAAGCAGTTAGTCATGAAAATTATTATATCTCCTGCAAAATCTTTAGATTTTGAAACTCCGGTAGCAACAAGTTTATATACGCAGCCTCAATTTTTAGAAGCTTCTGAGAAGTTGGTACGTAAAATGAAAACGCTTTCACGAAAAAAGCTCGAAGATTTGATGTCTATTTCTAAAGATTTAGCGGCCTTAAATCACGATCGATTTCAAGAATGGCATCTGCCGTTTACGCCAGAGAATTCTAAACAAGCTGTTTATGCTTTTACTGGAGAGGTGTATCGTGGGATTGATATGGCGTCGCTAGCTGAAAATAAATTGCCAGTTTTGCAAGAGCGATTACGAATTTTATCTGGCTTGTATGGCTTGTTAAAGCCTTTAGATTTAATCCAAGCCTATCGTTTAGAAATGGGTACAAAAATTAAGGTAGGGCGCACAGATAATCTCTATAAATTTTGGGGAACCACTTTAGCGATTGCTTTAAATGAGGAATTAGATGATGATGGATTGCTGGTTAATTTGGCAAGTTCAGAGTACTTTAAAGCTGTGGACAAAAAGGTTTTAAAAGTGCCGATGATTACTCCTGTGTTTAAAGAGTTTAGAAATGGTCAGTACAAAATTGTAATGACCTTTGCAAAAAAAGCAAGAGGGCTTATGGTTCGATACCTTATAGATCACAACATCCAATCTATTGATGGGATTAAAAGCTTTGATGTTGATGGTTATGCTTTCTCAGAAGAATTATCTTCTGAACACGAGTTGGTTTTTACGCGTTAGGTTCAAAGAGACAAAGGTTCAGAGGTACAAAGGTACAAAGGTTTAGAGGTACAAAGGTTCAAAGGTACAAAGGTTCAAAGGTTCAAACCTGCCTGCCGCAGGCAGGGGTACAAAGGTTTAGAGTTGATTCTTTTTTAACAAATATCTGCGATACTAGTTGTCTAACAATCCGCTAATCGAACCGTAACAGCCAAGCCTCCTTCTGAGGTTTCTTTATAGTTTCTATTCATGTCTTTAGCTGTTTCCCACATGGTGGCAATCACAGAATCTAAAGGTACTTTGGTGTCTTTTGGATCACATTCTAATGCCAGTTCTGCAGCATTTATGGCTTTGATAGCTCCCATGGCATTTCTCTCGATACATGGTATTTGTACCAAACCTCCAATAGGGTCGCAGGTAAGTCCTAAGTGGTGTTCCATTGCAATTTCTGCTGCTACTAAACTCTGAGCCGGCGTACCTCCTAAAACTTCGGTAAGTGCTGCTGCAGCCATAGCCGATGAAACTCCTATTTCTGCTTGGCATCCACCCATTGCAGCAGAGATGGTTGCGTTTTTTTTGAAAATACTGCCAATTTCTCCAGCGGTTAGTAAAAACTTTTTAATGTCTTTAAAATCTGCCTCGTGATTCTCTATCACCAAGTAGTACATTAAAACAGCAGGGATTACACCAGCACTTCCATTGGTTGGCGCTGTAACAACTCTTCCTAAAGAAGCGTTTACTTCGTTGACCGAAAGTGCAAAACAGCTAACCCATTTTAAAATTTCACGGAATTTTACCTCGGTGCTTCTTATAGCCGGAATCCAATCGTGTTCATCTGTATAGCAAGCGTCTTTGATTAGTTTTTGATGCATGGTTAAAGCTCTTCGCTTAACTTGCAAACCTCCGGGTAAAATCCCATCGGTATGACAGCCAATGTACATACACTCTAACATGGTTTCCCACACGCGACGAAGTTCAAAATCAATTTCATCTTCAGATTTTAATTCCATTTCATTTTGCAAAACAATATCAGAAATTAACTTTTGTTCTTTTTCGCAGTAGGCTTCTAGTTGCGCTGCTAAATTTATAGGAAATGGGAAGTTTTGTTTGGAGATCTCTATCTCTTCTGAGAGTGAATCTTCTTCTTGGACGATAAATCCACCACCAATAGAGTAGTAGGTCTCAGAAGAGATCACTTTATCATTTTTGTATGCGGTAAAGGTGATTCCATTAGAGTGGAAGGGCAAAAAGTCTTTGTTAAAGCGAATGCTCTTTTCTGTAAACGGAACCTCCTTTAAGCTGTTTAATTTTAAAACTTGCGTCTCTTTAATTTCATTTATAATATGATCAATAGATACAATAGGTACATATTCAGGATCAGTTCCAGTTAGGCCTAACATCACGGCTAAATCGGTAGCATGTCCTTTACCTGTTAAGGAGAGTGATCCGTACAAATCTACCTGAATGCTGGTGACAGCATCGGTGATTATATCAAAATTTATTTTTTTAATCCATTGTTGAGCAGCACGCCAAGGCCCCAGTGTGTGTGAGCTTGAAGGCCCAACACCGATCTTTAGCATATCAAAAACGCTTATAAATTGAGACATAATTAAATTTTTGGCTAATGTATAAAATTACTTGTTCTGTTAAAGTTTTATTTGAAGTCTTTTGTGTAGACAATTTTTGAGTTTTTTTTTAAAAAAGATGCCAATGTGTCATTTATTTTAAAGGAAATCACAAGGAAACTGACATTTTATTTAGATTCAAGTGATGGCACACAAATTGACTATTAGAAATTGTAAAATTGAAATATACATTAATTATATAAATAACTATTATGAGTAAAATTATAGGAATTGACTTAGGAACAACCAACTCTTGTGTTTCTGTTATGGAAGGAAACGAACCCGTGGTAATTCCTAATGCAGAAGGAAAAAGAACAACCCCTTCAATTGTTGGGTTTGTAGAAGGAGGAGAGCGTAAAGTAGGGGATCCAGCAAAAAGACAAGCTGTAACCAACCCAGAAAAAACGATCTATTCTATTAAACGTTTTATGGGGAATAAATTCTCTGAATCTTCAAAAGAAGCAGCAAGAGTACCTTATAAAGTTGTAAAAGGAGATAACGATACCCCAAGAGTAGATATTGATGGTCGTTTGTATACGCCACAAGAAATCTCTGCAATGGTATTGCAAAAAATGAAAAAAACGGCCGAAGATTATTTAGGTCAAGATGTAACGGAAGCTGTAATTACAGTACCGGCATACTTTAATGATGCCCAAAGACAAGCTACTAAAGAAGCTGGTGAGATTGCAGGGTTGCAAGTTCGTAGAATTATCAACGAACCAACTGCAGCAGCATTGGCGTATGGAATGGATAAAAAAGGAACTGATCAAAAAATCGTAGTATTTGATTTTGGTGGAGGAACACATGATGTTTCTGTGTTAGAATTAGGTGATGGTGTTTTTGAGGTATTGTCTACTGATGGTGATACTCACCTAGGAGGAGATGATGTTGATGAAAAAATCATTAACTGGTTAGCAGAAGAGTTTAAAGCTGATGAAAACATGGACTTGCGTAAAGATCCAATGGCTTTACAACGTTTAAAAGAAGCTGCAGAAAAAGCAAAAATAGAATTATCTAGCTCTGCTTCAACAGAAATTAATTTACCTTATGTTACCGCTACTGCATCAGGACCTAAACACTTGGTAAGAACTTTAACGAAGGCAAAATTTGAGCAATTAATTGATGATTTAGTAAAAAGAACCATCGCTCCTTGTGAGTCTGCATTAAAATCTGCAGGATTAACGATCAATGATATTGATGAGGTGATTTTAGTAGGAGGATCTACACGTATCCCTGCTGTGCAAGAAGCTGTTCAGAAATTCTTTGGTAAAGCACCAAGCAAAGGAGTAAACCCTGATGAAGTTGTTGCTTTAGGAGCTGCAATTCAAGGTGGAGTTTTATCTGGAGATGTAAAAGATGTATTGTTATTAGACGTTACACCTTTATCTTTAGGAATCGAAACTATGGGGAATGTATTTACCAAGTTGATTGAAGCAAATACAACCATTCCAACCAAAAAATCACAAGTATTTTCTACAGCTGTTGATAATCAACCATCTGTTGAGATTCATGTGTTGCAAGGAGAAAGAGCAATGGCAGCGGATAACAACACCATTGGACGTTTTCACTTGGATGGTATTCCACCAGCAGGAAGAGGGATTCCTCAAATTGAAGTAACTTTTGATATCGATGCAAACGGAATCATTAAAGTTTCAGCTTTAGATAAAGGAACCAATAAGTCGCATGAGATTAGAATTGAGGCATCTTCTGGTTTATCTGAAGAGGATATCCAAAAAATGAGACAAGAAGCAGAAGCCAATGCAGACGCTGATAAAGCCGCCAAAGAAATGGCTGAAAAAATCAACGGTGCAGACGGTATGATTTTCCAAACAGAAAAGCAATTGAAAGAGTTTGGAGATAAGTTATCTGATGATAAAAAAGCTCCAATAGAAGCTGCTTTAGAAGAATTGAAAAAAGCCTACGAAGCTAAAGATATTGCACAAATTGATGCTGCAATGGAAAAAATCAATGAAGCTTGGAAAGCTGCATCAGAAGAGATGTACAAAGCAGAACAAGAAGCACAAGCTGGAGCTGGAGCACAACAAGGTGAGCCAGAAGCTAAGCAAGAAGGAGATAACGTAGAAGACGTAGACTTTGAGGAGGTAAAATAAGCAGGATATTGAGTTTACACAGTAAATTCTTATGAAACGCTTATCCCAAAAACTAGCTTTGGGGTCTCAAAACACAGATTTCTGAACTCGTTTCAGAAGCATATTAAAACAAAACGCAATCATTAAGTTGGTTGCGTTTTTTATTTTGGAAATAATATAACTACATTCGGAAATTAAATTAAACATGTCGGCATTTAAAAAATGAAATTTGAATTTGAAACTAAAAACCATTAATGTTTAAAAAAATAGCAAACCTAGCCAATGTTGGGATATATCCAACAACAGTAAAATCAGAAATCAAAAGAATAAAAGTTGTTAATTACTGTATCATAGTCGGACTAGCAAATCTATTCTTCTTCTTTCTTGTAGAAACAGTATTACAACAAATTACCTTCCAGTCTTTTTTGTCTTTTGTATCTCAGTCGGTGATGATTGTTTCTGCTCTTTATTTGCAGAAAAAGGAACGATATACATCTGCAAGGTTGCTTTTGTTGTTTTTTAGTTTTTCCATACTTTTTTACAATGCAAATTTTGCTTACACAGGCTTCTATGGAGAGTATATGTATATTTTGATACCCTTAGTTTCTTTGTTTTTCTTTGAAAGTAAACTGATTTATTTTTCTGCTCTAGTAATTTGTATTCTTTCTTTTTATGTTCCAAATAGTTACTTAAACATCTATCCTGATCTTTATTTTGGTTATCTAAATGCAGTCTTCCTATTTATCGGTTCATTTGCAATTGTGTATTATTTTAAAAAACAAAATAAAAAAAATGAAGATTATTTAGAAAAAGCATATTCTGAATTAGAAAAAAGACAAAAAGGTGAGTTGGCTCATTTGCAATTAAAATCATTAAAAGCACAAATGAATCCGCATTTTATGTTTAATGCTATGAATTCTATACAGAGCTTAGTGTTAAAGGGCGATAAATATGAAGCGTATAATTACCTCACAAAATTTGCTTCTCTTATTCGAGAAAACTTAAATATGAGCGAAAAAAGTTTTGTAGGCTTTGATGAAGAATTGTCGCTCCTAAAAAAATATTTGGAACTAGAGAAACTGCGCTTCCGTGATGATTTCGAGTATGAAATTGTCGATGAGCATGAAATAGAAGACATTAAAATTCCATCTATGATTATTCAGCCTTTTATAGAAAATGCGATTAAACATGGATTGTTGCATAAAATAAATGGAGTTAAAAAAGTGAAGATTCAATTTTATTTCGATGATGTTTTTACCTGCGTTATTACTGATAATGGAATAGGTCTTGAGGCTTCAAAAGCAATCAATGATAAAAACCTAAACAAAGAAACCTCTTTTTCTACAAAAGCAATTCAAGAAAGATTGGCCTTGTTAAAAAAGTACTACAATTCAGATATCGGTTTTACCTATCAAGATATTGAAGAAGGTACGCAGGTGGTTTTAAAAATCCCGTATACCAGATAATTATGAATACATTAAATGCAATTATCATTGATGATGAAATAAATGCACGTGAAAACCTAGTGTATTTGTTATCTAAATTTTGTCCAAATGTTACGGTAGTTTCTCAGGCACAAAATGTTGATGAGGCTGTCGTTGAAATAAAAAAACACCAACCACAACTAGTTTTTTTAGACATAGAAATGCCTCAAAAAAACGGATTCCAACTTTTAAATGAATTTTCAACTATTGATTTTCAAATAATATTTGTTACTGCATATGATAAATATGCTGTAAAAGCTTTTGAGGTTGCCGCATTGGATTATTTATTAAAACCGATAGCTATAGAGAAATTAGTAAAAGCGGTTAAAAAAGCAACCGTATTGATTGATAAAAGTGAACGGAATCTTAGGTTGGCTCTTCTTAACGAAAATAAAAATAAAATTAAAAAAATAGCCATTCCATATAAGAGTGATTATGTAATGCTTAACCTCGTTGATATCTTATATATAGAAGCCGATCGGATGTATTCTATTATTCATGTGAAGGAAAATAAAAAATATATCGCTTCAAAAAAATTGAGTTATTATGAAAACTTGCTTTCATTTGAAGAAGAATTTATAAGAGTGCATCGATCTTGGATTGTAAATACAAGCACTATAGATTTCTATTCTAAAAAAGATAAAAACATCCAATTAAAAAATCAATTTAAAATTCCTATTAGTAAAAGTTACAAAGAAGAGTTTGAAACTATTTTTTGTAGTTGATCTGTTAAGATAGCCCTGGAAACTAAACGAGTTCATTGGGAATAAATTTAAGCCTTTTGATAGGTAAATTCACTTTTTTTGCTTCATAATTAATTAAAATATACATTATGAAGATAAGATTACTTTTACTATTACTTTTTGTCAGTATTGGTTCTTTTGCGCAATATTCTACCAATGGATTAATCGCTCAATACGGCTTTGATTCTGGTACGGTTTTTATTGATGGAGCTAATGGGCAAAGTTTCACTCAAAATGGAACAGCTATGACGCAAATTTCAGATAGAATGGGCACTGCGTCTAAAGCTATTCGTTTAAATGGGGATTATTTAACAAGAGCCAACCTTACAGCTGGTAGTGATATAACCTATGCATTCTGGGTAAAGACAAGTACGGTTTCTAATGATTTAAAAACGATTATAGACGATAGCCAAAAAAATATTACGACTAATAGTTTTACAGGGTTCCAAACAGGGTATTCTATAATGCTTCAGCAGGGTAAAATAGTAGCAAATGTTCGAATGAATTATGAACATCGATTTACCGGAGGAAATACCGTAGCAACTAAAACATTAACTAGTGGGCTTATTGCTGATGGTAATTGGCATCATGTTGTTGTTCGTTTTAATTCAAGTTCAAGGTCTGGTAGTTATTCCTTTTTGGGTGAACTTTATATTGATGGTAGTTTATATCAAACAGAATCTTCTGGAATAACCGCGAGAACGTTGCCTGTATTTGATACTGCTGGAGATGTAGCGATTGGGAATAATAGAAACAACACTTTAGGTGCTAATTTTAGATATAACGATGCTATTGATGATATTTTAGTCTATAATAGAGCATTAACAGCTACTGAAATTTCATCAATTGCCAATTATAATTTTTGTACAGTTATCGAAAATGACAAATTAACGGCGTCTAATGTAACAGCCACTAATATTGATGTAAATGTAGCGGGTACACAGGCTGTAGATATTGCTTATCATGATATTTCTCAACCATTATCATCTGCAATTATTGTAACAAACGTAGCTGGAGGAAGTAGCACATCTATTTCTGGAACAACTGCCAAAGCCTATAAGGTTTATGTAAGAAAAAATTGTGGAAGTGGAAGCTTTTCTGCTTGGTCTCCTGCTGTTATTTTTAAGAACACTGGGATTCCGACCTATGTAAAATCAGATGCTACAGGGAACAATGACGGTAGTTCTTGGGCAAATGCATTTACAGATATAACGACTGCTATTAATGAGTCTTATGCTGGTGGAGTCATTTGGATCGCTTCAGGAACCTATAAGCCCCATGCATCTTCTAGAGATGTATATTATACAATTTCTAAAGAGAATTTAAAAATTTACGGTGGCTTTGCAGGAACAGAAACAGCCTTAAATGACCGTGTATTTGGTGCAAATGAAACTATTTTGTCTGGAGATTTAAACAATGACGATGTCAATGTATCTAGTTTTGTAGCTAGTTATGCCAATACGACTAGAAACGCTGATAATAGTTATCACATTATTCAGATTACAGCAACTGGAAATAATTTACTGTTAGACGGCTTAACAATTAGTGATGCACACAATAATGTAAGCGCTACAGAAAGAGGGGGAGCAATTGTAAAAGATAAAGCTGTTGCTAAATTAACCCTTAAAAATTGTATTATTAAAGACAATTTAAGTAGAAATGACAATGCAGGGCTACTTGCAGAGTTTGAGTTAAATAACACAACAGGAACAAGAGGCGCTTTGCTTGTAGAAAATTCTAAATTCATCAATAATATGTCGCGTTGGGGATCAGGTATTTACAGCTTTGTAAGAGCTAATTCAAATGTGGATATTACTGTAGCAAACACTTTGTTTGATGGCAATATAACTGCAGATTTATCTGCTTCTCTAAAAGGATTGGGTGGTAGTGCTTCTTGGTTTAGAGTTATTTCAAATGGCTCTGATTTAAACCTAACTTTAGTAAATAATACGTACGTAAATCATTCAGATATTGGTACGGGAGAAGGCTTAAATAATTTCACAAAAGCAGTTGTCGCAATTTCTAAAGGAGCTGGAATCACAAGTACCTTTAATGCAAGGGTTTCTAATTCTATTTTCTGGGACAACATAGCTGCTACGAATGGCTCTAAGAGTAGGTCGATAACAGATTTGTATAAATCTCCAATAAACTCTTTAACGGTTACGAATTCTTTAGATGAATTGAGTTTTAATGATGATAGTATTTCATCCAAAACAGGGAACATAAATTCAGATCCTTCTTTTAATGCTGATTATAGTTTAAAAGGTAACTCACCAGCCATAAATGTTGGGATTAATTCGGCTGTTATCGGGGCAACAGATTTATTAAACAACAAGCGTATTTTTGATACAACGGTGGATATGGGGGCTTTTGAGTTTGGCTCATCAGCAATTGTATATAGAAGTTTATCAACAGTAGCTAATAACGGTACGGTTGCTATAAACCCTAACTCAACAAGTGGAATTTATGCTGATGGAGCTTCTGTTGTACTTACCGCAACGCCAAGTGCAGGGTATGAGTTTGATGGTTTTGTCATCGCTTCAGGTAGTGGTTCGTTTGGACTCTTGTCTTCTAGCAATCCGCTTACTATTACTATGGATGCTGATAAAACGGTGACAGCAAAATTTAAATTAATTAGACATCAATTAACAATCACTGCGGCAAACGGAACCGTTACAACCAATCCAAATCCAGTTAACGGAACGTATGCAGATGGTGCATCTGTAACCTTAACGGCAACACCAGATGCAGGTTATGGATTTGTAAATTGGAGTGGAGATGCCTCTGGAACTACAAACTCAATAACAGTGACAATGAATGCAGATACAAATATTGTCGCTAATTTTAGTGCTACTGCAAGTATAAGTGATCTTGATAAATTAAGCTTTACGTCTTATCCAAACCCAACAAAAGGGGCTATCAAAATTATCACGGCAGAAAACATAAAAAGCATCATAATTTATAACCTAATCGGGAAAGAAGTAAAAGCTTTTAAGACAAAGGATATCGATATCAGTACATTGCCTTTAGGGGTTTATATACTGAAAGTAGAAACAGAAAACGGGAAAATTGGAATAAGAAAAATTATTAAAAAATAAAAGTTTGTTACGCTTTTGTATTAAAAACGCAATCATTAAGTTGGTTGCGTTTTTTTTATAGCCTACTTTTTATGAATTTAGAGTTGGCTTCATTACTTTCGCAATGACAAAAAACTATGAATTTGAAAGCTTATAACCCAGGCAATTTTTTTAAGCATACCTTTTGTGCTTTTCAGAAGCAAGAGCTTAATGATCTGGCAAGCTTAGAGGTTCATTTTAAAAGCAAAACAGGGAGTCAGTATGTGTATAACGCTCAAGGGGTATATCGCTACTCAAATCACTGGGGACGTGTGGCCAATTGTCGATGGAAGTTGCTCTCTAAAGAAAAGCTAAAGAGCCAAGATTATTACGTAGGTTATGCCAGATGGACTGATTTTTATCCCTTAAATGAAGCAGAAAAACAGTTTTATATTTCAGTTGATTTTAAACAAAAAACTACCGATTTTCATCATAAAGCAACCAATGATAGAGCTTTTTTGTTCTTTGCAGAAGCTGCGCAAAAAAAGGTTACTCAAATTAGAAAGCTGTTTTTAGATGACAAATGGGCAAACTATTTTGAAGAAGATGTAGATGTGCTCCGAGAAAAAATCATTACTGCATATATCAATTCTAATAAAACCTTACAGCAATTAAAATTAGAGCTTCAAGAATAATTTAACCTGTTTTTTTAGGCTTTTATTTGTTGATAATTTCGTAAATTTATAAGATCAAATTTTACGAGATTTAATCGTACTTTTTTACAATATAGTATATGAACATACCACAAACTAGTTTGCCAAGAGTTGTTATTGTTGGTGGAGGTTTTGCTGGATTAGCACTTGCAAAAGGATTAGAAAAAAAAGAAGTTCAAGTCGTTTTGTTAGACAAGCATAACTACCACACATTTCAACCTTTATTATATCAGGTAGCAACTGGTGGTTTAGAACCCGATTCTATTGCATTTCCTATCAGAAAATTATTCAATAATTTAAAATACTATCACTTTAGATTGGCAGAGGTATTAAAAATCCATTCAGAAAAGAATGAAATAGAAACCTCTATCGGCAATTTAGAGTATGATTATTTGGTTTTAGCAACCGGTTCCAAAACTAATTTTTTCGGTAATAAAAACATCGAAAAGCACGCCATGGAAATGAAGAGCATTCCACAGTCTTTAAATATTAGGAGCCTGGTCTTAGAAAACTTTGAAGAGGCTTTGCTAACTTCTGATTTTGAAGAAAGAAAAGCGCTGATGAACTTTATTATTGTGGGCGGTGGACCAACAGGAGTTGAGCTGGCTGGTGCTTTGGCAGAAATGAAAAAAGGAATTTTGCCCAAAGATTATCCAGATCTAGATATTAGAGAAATGCAAATCAATTTGGTTCAAGGTTCAAATCGGTTAATTGATGCTATGAGTGCGAAAGCTTCAGAAAAAGCTGAAGATTTTTTAGCTGATTTAGGGGTGAATATTTGGAAGAATTTACGAGTTACCAATTACGATGGCGATAGGGTGACAACCAATACAGACGAAACCTTTAAAGCGGCGACAGTTATTTGGGCTGCAGGAGTTCAAGGAGAAACGGTTGATGGTTTAGAAGCCCAGTGTATTGTAGAGAGAGCAAATAGACTAAAAGTAGATGCTTTTAATAAAATTATAGGTTATAAAAATATTTTTGCCATCGGAGATGTTGCCTCAATGACATCTGAGAACAATCCATACGGACATCCAATGATGGCGCAACCAGCCTTGCAGCAAGGGAAATTGCTAGCCAAGAACATTTTAGCAGAATTAAAGTCAAAACCCTTAGAACCTTTTGTGTATAATGACAAAGGATCTATGGCGACCATCGGTAGAAACAAAGCTGTTGTAGATTTGCCAAAATGGAAGTTTCAAGGAGTTTTTGCCTGGTTTGTATGGATGTTTGTACACCTGTTTTCTTTAATAGGATTTAGAAACAGAGTCATCGTGTTTTTAAATTGGGTGTATAATTATATCCGTTTTGATAGAGAATCAAGGTTAATAATAAGACCCTTTAAAATTAAAAATAACCAATCTTTTAAATAGCATCATTTGTCTACAACTTCACACATAAAATGTCCTAACTGTGGTGTGTTTAATACAAACAAAACGCATTGTGAATCTTGTGGTTTTTTAATTTCGCATCAAGAAAAAGAAACGGCAAGAGCTAAGACCGTTCAAGAAGAAGAATTGGTCAGCGCAGTAGAAAAAATAGAAAAAGTAAATTTTATAAAGAAACTTAAAAGGCATCCCTTTTTTTTAGTTCGATTTTTTGGATGGATTTTAAATTCAGTATGGATAGTCCTTAACATCATTGGAGCCTTTATTGCATGGTTTGTTGCCATGGTCGCTGCTGGATGAAAAATAGATTACTCATATACATTGGTAGCAGCTTCTTTTTAGGGAGTGCTATTTTTATCTGTGATAGGTTAGGTGTTTTATTGCCCAGATGGGTTCGGTTTTATGTTAATGACTTTTTAATCATCCCAATCGTACTTTTTGTGGGGCTAAAAGTTGTGCAATGGACAAGGAATGATTTGCAATTTAAATTAAACCTCTTTCATATTTTATGGATTTGCGCTCTGTATAGTTTGTTGTTTGAAGTTGTTTTACCGCCGATGCTGTTAAGATACACCTCTGATTGGGTGGATGTAATTTTATACTTTGCAAGTGGTCTGGTTTTTTACGGTCTCCAACAGACAGATAAAAAAAAGGAATTATAAGCGCTTAAAAAACGGCATTTACAGAGAGTACAAAATTTCTGCCTGCAGCAGACACTCCTGAGCTATAAGAGCGATATCGCTGATCTGTTAGGTTTTCTATCCCAAGGTTTGCCGTTAGGTTTTTTGTGAGTGTTAGGGAGCTCTTTAGGTTAAGAGTATACCAAGAAGGAGAATAATTATTGCCCTTACTGTCTTTTGCATAAATTTCATCCTTGCCTTGCTCATCTTTGGCTAAATCTTCAAAATCACGTCTGCCTTGATAATCTGAGTATAACTGTATTTCTAATCGATCTGTGTGGTAGCTAAATCTAGTTGAGCCAAAGAAAGGGGCTGCGTGCCTAGAAGCGCTAGAAGTTCCATCATCGAGCTCTTCTGAGCCAACCTGATAGTTAAAATCAGAACTTAGGTTAAAATTAGAATTTAGGGTAAGTTTAAAGCCAGTCTGAAAACCATAGACATTAGCTTCTGCTGCATTTTGTATGGCTTGAACTTTGCTTAGTTCACCATCATAAAGTATGGTACTTTGTCCGTTTAATAGAAAATCACGTCTGACCAAGGCATTTTTTAATTGGGTATAATAAATGGTCGCATCAATTTTAAGAAATTGATCAAAAACTTTAGCAGCACCAAAGTCTATGCTGTATGCGTATTCTGCTTTCAAATTAGGATTAGGAACTGTAAGAGCTCCAGGTTCTGAATCAAATATTTTTCCTATATCATCTACGTTTGGAGCTCTAAAGGCCGTTGCAAAATTAGTTCTAAACACCCAAGATTCAGATGGTCTATATACACCTCCAATGCTTCCTGTGATTGCACCATTTTGTAATTCTGCATCCTGAAAAGGTAGCGGAAAAAAAGCAGCATTGTTTTTAAAATCAGCATCCAACATAAAATAATTGTAGCGAAGCCCTATTTGACTAGTAAAGGTCTTAGAAAAAGTGTGTTCATTATTTACGTACATACCCATAGACTTCCACGTTGATTCTGGATACCGAGAAGGACCTACAGTAGTGGTATTGTTAGAAATATCTCTGATTTCACCGGTAGATGCTACTTTGTTGCTAACGTATTCTGCTCCGTAAAATAGGGTGTTTTTACTGTTGATTTCTTTAAGGAAATCTAGGTTTATAGAAAAGGCATTTACTTTTTCTACAGCTGTACTTCTGTCAGTTTTATGTAATGAGCGATCGATTCTACTTTCTTCAAACCATTGTTGAGCCAAACGAAGTTGGACTTCTTTATAGGCCCAGGTTTCGTTTGTGTATGTCGTATTTAATGAGCTCATCACCCATTTCTGTGGTCCATAATTCCATTCTGCATATCGTGCCGTGCCGTTTCTTGTTCTATTATGTCTATCATAACGACCGTAGTTAGACGTTTTTGAATAATGGAAACCATACTGAAGATCCCATTTTTCAGAAGGCTTAAATCGAACTTTCTGCATAAAATTAAATTGTGCATAGGCCGTAGGAATTTGTAACAACGGATTGCTTTGGTTAACAACCACATCCAAGCCGTTTTGGGTTTCTACATAATAAGGTTTAATATAATCATTAGGTCCGTTACTTCCTTGTCTTAAGTGATCAAAATCCCATGAAGTAATACTGCTGACCAGTGCCCACTTTTCCCAGCCTAGATTAATATCTAAATGAGCTGTTTTTTCATTGTTTGCAGAAGCTATTCTCGCTGTTGATTTGCCAGAAACAAGCAGCTTGTTGTTTTTAGATAACTGCGGGGTAAGCGTTGTAAAACTCATAACACCTCCAATGGCATCACTACCATAAATGACAGATCCAGGTCCAAAGAACACTTCAGTTTTTTCAATGGCAAAAGGGTCTAGATTAATCACATTTTGTATGTTTCCGCCTCTAAAGATGGCAGTGTTCATTCGAATACCATCTACGGTATAGAGCAATCTGTTAGTTGCAAAGCCTCTAATCATTGGGCTTCCGCCTCCTTGTTGACTTTTTTGAACGAAAACTTTACCAGAAATGGCTAACAAATCTGCTGCTGTTTGTGGATTTTGTAAAACAATATCTTTGGTAAGTATGCTGCTAATTTTAGAAGGAATGTTGTTAGAGCGTTGTTTCCAGCGAGTCCCAGAAACCACCACTTCATCTAGAAACAGTTCCGTATGCTCAAGTGAGATGATAAAGTTAAGCGCTTCTAATTGCTTGTAGCTTTTTATACGAGTTTTATATCCAACAAGTTGAATTTCTATTCGAGTAGCATTTTTTAGTTTTGAGATGTCTAACTGACCTTTGGTGTCGGTTGTTAAAAAAATATTTAAATTTTTGCTAATAACAGAAGCGTAAATTAAAGGTTCTTGCGTGGTCTTGTCTTTTACAGTCAAGATCTGAGAAGTTGCTATTTGACTAAGTAGCATAAAAAAAGTAAGGCAACCAAGTATCTGATTGGATTTTTTCTTTAACAATGGGTTTAGCTGTAGAAAAACAAAAGACTCCATAAAGCGGAGTTTATTTGCTTTTAAAAAAGAGAAAAAGAATGTGCTTTTTTGTTTCACAGAAAGTGTTTTTTGCTATCAAAATATAAAGATATCACATTTTTTATCACTAATTCAATTTTACGACAATTCATCTTTGTTTTTTAACGATTGGGTAAGACTCTTTCTGTGTAGCGAAAGTCTGTTTGCATCTTTGTACTATTAAAAATTAGAACAAACAGATGAAACGTATCGTATTATTAGCTATTATTTTATTTCAATTTAGCCTTACCGCACAAACCTTAATCACAGGGGTGGTAAAAGATTCTCAGGGTCAACCAATTTATGGAGCCAATGTGTATTTAAAAGGAGCTTATGACGGGACTTCTACCGATGAAAAAGGAGCCTTTAGTTTTTCAAGCACAGAAAAAGGAATTCAAACTTTAGTAGTTTCTTTTTTGTCTTTTGAAGAATATCAAAAAGTGGGAGATGTTTCAACTTTTACAAAGTTAAAAATCACCCTAAGAGAAGATGTCAATACCCTGGATGCCGTAACTATTAATGCTGGGACTTTTAAATCAGGTGATCAAGCAAAGGTAACCGCTTTAAAACCCTTAGATGTGGTCACTACTGCAGGAGCCATGGGTGATTTTGTCGGAGCCTTGCAAACCTTGCCAGGAACCTCAAATGTTTCTGAGGACGGTCGATTATTTGTGCGTGGAGGTGAAGCAGGAGAAACTCAGATGTTTATTGATGGAATTCGCGTTTTTACACCCTATGCGCCATCGGCTAGAAATATCCCTACTCGAGGTCGATTTTCACCATTCTTATTTAAAGGGATTAGTTTTTCTACCGGTGGATATTCTGCCGAGTATGGACAAGCACTTTCTAGTGTTTTGTTGCTAAACTCTATTGATGAACCTGAGCAAGAAAAAACGGATATATCTTTAATGACTGTTGGATTGGGCTTGGGACATACTAAAAAATGGAAAAAGAGTTCTTTTAGTGTTAATAGTTCTTATTTTAATCTAGCTCCTTATCAATCGGCATTTCCTGATAATAATGAGTGGACAAAACCGGTTCAATCTTTAAGTGGAGAGTTTATTTTTAGACATCGTTTTAAAGATGAAGCCTTATTAAAAATTTATGGAGCCTATAGCGGTACTCAATTTGATTTGATTCAAGAAGATATTAACGTATCAAATGGGTTTCGATTTGGATTGAAAAACAGAAACCTGTACTTTAATACTTCTTATAAAAATGCCTTAGCCAATGATTGGTCTATCTTAACAGGGGTGAGTTTTAACAGCGATCATTCTGATATTGATATTCAAAATGACTTTGTAACTAGTGCAGAAAATTCAATACATGCAAAATTAAAGCTTAAAAAAAGGTACAGCAATCGCTTTAAAGTTAGTTATGGTGCCGAGTATTTTTTAACCGATTTTGATGAAAAGTTTAAAGACAGTCAGGCATTTGAGTACAACAGTGGTTTTGTAAGTCATAGTGGAGCAATTTTTACAGAGTCTGAGGTGTTTTTTTCTAAGAAACTAGCTGCTACGGTTGGGCTAAGAGCAGATTATTCTAAACTCTCTGATGAGTTGGTTGTTTCGCCTAGAGTTTCTTTGGCTTATAAATCGGGTGCAAACTCGCAGTTTTCATTGGCTTATGGACAGTTTTACCAACAAGCTCAAAAGGAGTATTTAAAATACAATAGTCAACTAAAATCAGAAAACACCAATCATTTGATTGCCAATTTTCAATATGTAAAGAACAATCAAATTCTAAGAGTAGAAGCTTTTTATAAAGGCTATCAAGATTTGGTAAAATACAATACAGAATTTGCTTTGCCTACGTCTAACTTTATAAATAATGGAGATGGTTATGCCAAAGGAGTAGATGTTTTTTGGAGGGATAACAAATCAATAAACAATGTTGATTATTGGATCTCTTATTCTTATCTAGACACGCAAAGAGCCTATAAAAACTACCCTACAACTTCAACACCAAGCTTTGCATCTACTCATAATATGTCTGCGGTTGCTAAATACTGGGTAGGAAGCTTAAAGAGTCAATTAGGGTTAAGCTATAATTTTTCATCAGGTAGAACCTACACCAATCCAAATGAACAAGGTTTTTTAAATGCGGTTACTAAAAATTATCATGCAGTAAATGCCAATTGGGCCTATTTGATCAGTCAACAAAAAATCCTGTATTTTTCTGTGAGTAATGTTTTGGGTACTCAAAATGTCAATGGGTATCAATATGCAAATCAGCAAAATAATCAAGGAGTCTATGAAAGAAGAGCACTTGTTCCATCTGCAGATCGGTTCTTTTTTGTCGGTTTTTTCTGGACCTTAAGTGCCGATAAAAAACTAAATCAATTGGATAATTTATAAAAAATGACAGTTGGGCTATAAAAAACAACAATTCGGTTAGTTACCTTTAGCACTTTAAAAAAATCATTGGATATTTGACCTAACATTAAACAATGCATCATGAATAAAATTTACATCTATATTTTTTTAGCCTTTGTAAGTCTAAGTAATTTACAGGCTCAAAACAGCACAGCAAATATTACTGTAACTGTTTCGGGGATGAAATCTGATACTGGTAAGGTGTATATAGCACTCTATGATAAGGAAGCTAACTTTCTTAAAAAAGAAATGAAAGGCACCATCGTTAAAATTGAAGATGGAAAGGCTTCAGCAGTTTTTAAAGATATTAATTATGGGGTTTATGCCGTCTCTGTCTTTCACGATGCCAATGACAATAAAAAACTAGATACTAATTTTTTAGGCATCCCCAAAGAGCCAATTGGATGTTCTAATAAAGCAACAGGTTTTATGGGGCCGCCGAGGTTTAAAAAAGCAAAATTTGTTGTTGATAAAGACATCAAAATTCCTGTAATCGTTCAATAAAAACCCCAAACGCTAAAGTTAATTATAAGCAAGTCTTTTTACAAGGCCTGCACACCAAACACGCTTAAACATAATCCGTATATCACAAAAAATCTATTTAAAATAAAACCAATCATCATGAAAAAAATACTACTTATTTGCCTGTTATTTATCACTGCAAACAATTTTGGTCAATCAGCTTATGAAAAAGGGATGGGTAAAGCCTTTGAGCTTTGGCAAACACAGAAAACAACTGAGGCGGCTCAATTATTTGAACGTATTGCCACTGCCGAAAAAGACAATTGGCTGCCTCCGTATTATGCAGCTACCATACTTATTATTGAAGGATTTTCAATTAAAGATGAAACCTTGTTAACTGCAAAATTAACCAAGGCGCAAGAGTTTTTAGACGCGGCAACAATGATCTCAGAAAACAACCCAGAGTTGTTGATTACTCAAGCCATGCTCAATACAGCATATATTGCTTTTGATGGTCAGAAATATGGGATGACCTTGTCTGGAGAAAATGCACAGTTGTACGCAAGAGCGCTGAGCATTGCACCAAATAACCCAAGAGTTGTTTTAGCGAAAGCAGAATGGGATATGGGAGCAGCTCAATTTTTTGGTCAGTCTTTAGAGCCTTACTGTAAGGATGTTAAAAGAGCTGTAGAGTTGTTTAAAAAAGAAAAACCAGCTGGTAAATTTCATCCGCAAGGAGGTATAGAAAGAGCTTTAGAAGTATTAAAACAATGTGGAGAGTAAGCTACAAATTAGCATTCTTAATTTGAATAATCTGTGCCGCAATACTCACCGCTATTTCTTCTGGAGTTTGACTTTTAATAGCGATTCCAATTGGGGCGCTAACTTTAGCTAGTTCGGTTTTTGTAAAGCCTTCGTTTTGTAAAACTTCCCACATGGTTTTTAACTTTGCGACACTGCCAAGTACACCGATGAATTTAAATTGTTTTCTGAGTAATTTACTAAGGACCAATTTATCATCGGTGTATTTGTTGGTCATGATGACCACATAGCGATCATTTCCTTCTTTTAGATACTCAGAAACGCTTGCATAATCAATCACTTCTTTGTGCTGGGCATATCTGTTTTGCTCTAAGGTGTTTAGTTGGTCTCGATTGTCAAAAACGACTATATGGAAATTTAATTTTTGAAATAGTTCAGAGACGGCTAGTCCCACGTGACCACCGCCAATTATATATAAGGTGTTCTGAAAACCTATTTGCTCTTTAAATTGCCAATTTGTGTCATCTTGCCACTGACTAGAATACTGTGATGGTATTTCAGTCTCCGAAAAGCCAATATGTGTAGGGCTTAGTAAGATGGTTTTAGGTTTGTTCTTCTTAAGGCTGTCTAGGATCGTCTGCACCCAACTTAGATGGCTTTTGTCTAAAGGGTGTGCAATGACTGTCTGCTCGCCAGAGCAGATCATTCCAGAGCCAAAAGTGCCTCGACCTTGATGTATGAGTCTTCTGCTAAAGATACTTGTGGTGGTTTGTTGTAAGTGCTCTTTTAGCTCTTCTACCAGTTCATATTCCATAACGCCACCTCCAATAGAGCCGTAGATGTAACCACTGCTGCTAATGAGCATTTTAAAGCCTTTTCTCCCGGGAGAACTTCCTTGGTTTTGGATAACGGTTAGTAGGTAAACACGGTCATTTGTTTGCAGCTGCACTAAGAGTTCTTCCCAAAATTTCATCCTTTGAATTTGTTTGAGACCAAGATACAAAAATGCATAGATAGAAATGAGTCTGTTGTTAATTTTCCTATCTTTGAGTATCAAGTTGTTTAATAGATGAATCCAATTGTAGAAGAGAAAAAAGCCCTTCGGGCGGCCATGTATAAAGCACGGGCAAGAAACAAATCTAGCTTTAAAAAAAAATATGATTTAGAAATTTGCAAGCAATTAGAGGCAATTATCAAGGCTAAAAATGCTGGGGTTATTCATGCTTATTTGCCTATGGGTAAAGAGATTGATATTAGGCCGCTTTTACAAAATTTACTAGCTGCAAATGTTAAAGTGATTACGCCTAAAACCCTACCAAAGAGACAGTTATTAAACTTGGTTTTGCACTCGTTAGACGAGGTAGAACAGGGGGTGTTTGGAACCAGTCATCCAGCAAATTCATCAGAATATACAGGAACTTATGATTTGATTATTGTCCCGGGTTTGGCCTTTGATGAAAACAACTATCGCTTAGGTTATGGTGGTGGTTATTACGATACTTTCTTGGAACAACATCCAAATGCATTTAAAGTAGGAATTTTTTATCCTTTTCAAAAAGTCGCTAAAGTGCCAATTGAGCCGCATGATGTTTCTTTGGATCAAATTTTGTTTTTAGAATCCTAGTCTTTGTTTTTTAAAATATACTTAGTGTATTTAACAATAAATGAATAGGAGAAGCGTCCCTTTTTACCTATCTTTATACTTGTAAAAGTATAGCACAAAAACATGGGATTAGCGTTAAAAAAACCAATCGTATTTTTCGATTTAGAGACAACAGGAGTCAATATAGCAACCGATAAAATTGTTGAAATTTCAATTTTAAAAGTGTTTCCAAACGGAAACAAAGAAAGCAAAACTTGGTTGGTCAATCCAGAAATAGAGATTCCAAAGGAAGCTTCTGATATCCATGGAATTACCAATGAAAGAGTGGTTACTGAACCCACTTTTAAAGAGTTGGCAGCACAGATAAAAGAGCTTATTGGAGATGCAGATTTAGCGGGTTTTAACTCCAACCGTTTTGATATTCCATTGTTGGCAGAAGAGTTAATGCGTGCCGGTATTGACTTTGATATGGATAATAGAAAAGCCGTTGATGTGCAAGTTATTTATCACAAAAAAGAACAGCGAACTCTTAGTGCAGGATACCAATTTTATTGCGGAAAAGAATTAGAAGGAGCTCATGGTGCAGAAGCAGACACCAATGCAACTTATGAAATCTTACTTGCTCAAATTGAGAAATACGACGATATAGAAAATACTGTAGAAGCCTTAAGTGAGTTTTCAACCCATGGTCAAAGAGCTGATTTCGCAGGTTTTATATTATTTAACGAGCAAAAACAAGAGATATTTTCTTTTGGAAAATACAAAGGTAGAACCGTAGAAGAGGTATTCCTTGAGAATCCTGGTTATCACGCTTGGATTCAGAATGCAGATTTTCCGCTGTATACCAAAAAAGTATTAAAAGGGATCAAAGAGCGCATGACAAAAGGCAAAAAAGTCTTGACAGATGTTGAAAAACTTCAAGCCCTTCAACAAAAATTTAATTTAAGATAATTCTTATATTAGTATTATAAAAAGAGCATTATGTTTACAGAATACCGAAATTTACCACCCAATTCTAGAGTTTGGATGTATCAATCTGAACGACCATTTACAGCGCAAGAAGTAGCGTTGATTTCTAACGGTGCAAAAGATTTTATAGAGCAGTGGACACGTCACGGAGATAATTTAAAAGGTTCTTTTACTATAAAGTACAATCAGTTTTTAATCTTGGCTGTAGATGAGGGGTTTAACAATGTTTCTGGTTGTTCTATAGACGCCTCTGTGCGGTTTGTAAAACAGTTAGAAAATGAACTACAGGTAGATTTAATGAATAAGCTCAATATTTCTTTTAAAGAAGGTGAAGCAATTTCGGTATTGAAATTGAGTGAATTTCAACAACAGATTAAAGCAGGTAAAATTACTGCCGATACCATTGTTTTTAACAATATGGTGCAAACCAAAGAAGAAGTAGAAACAGGCTGGGAAGTTCCCGCGAATTTAAGTTGGCATCAACGATTTTTAGTGTAAAAAAATATGAAAAAATTTATCGCATTCTGTGTTGTTTTGTGTTCATTGTCAATGCAGTCACAAAACAACAATCCATTAAAAACCATAGATAGTCTCGCGCAAACTGTCTGGGTAGACAGCATCCTAAAAAACATGAGTGTCCAAGAGAAAATAGGGCAATTGTTTATGGTGCAAGCTTATTCAAATAAAGACGAAGCACATCAGAAGACTATCGAAGAAATGATTAACACCTACCATGTAGGGAATTTAATTTTCATGCAAGGAACTCCAGAAAAACAAGCTGTGCTGACCAATCGATATCAGTCGATATCAAAAGTACCTTTGTTAATTGGCTTTGATGGTGAATGGGGTTTGGACATGCGTTTAAAAAATGCCTTTCGCTATCCTTGGAACATGACACTGGGAGCCGTTCAAGACAATGAATTGTTGGAGCGATTTGGAGAGCAGATAGGAAAGCATTGCAAACGCTTGGGGATCCATATTAATTTTGCGCCCGTAGTCGATATAAATACCAATCCAGCGAATCCAATTATAGGTAATCGCTCTTTTGGTGAAAGTAAATTTAATGTTACTCAAAAGTCTTTGGCTTTTGTAAAAGGAATGCAAGCTCAAGGTGTTTTGGCCAATGCCAAACATTTTCCTGGACATGGTGATACAGCTACAGACTCACATCATACCTTGCCAGTAATCAATTTTGATATGGCTCGATTGGATAGTTTAGAGTTGTATCCATATAAAAAATTAATCAGCGCTGGTTTGGCCAGTGTGATGACTGCGCATTTGAGTATTCCAAAATTAGAATCGAATGAAAAATTGCCTTCATCGCTTTCTAAGAAAATTGTCAATGATTTATTAATTGAGCAAATGGGCTTTGAAGGACTTATCATTACTGATGGTTTAAATATGAAAGCTGCTGCTGATTATTCAAGTTCTTCTGAGATTGATTTGGCTGCTATCTTGGCGGGTAATGATATGCTTTTGATACCGCAAGATGTTCCGGCAACCATGGCTTTGTTTTTAAAAGCTATAGAAAATAAGACTATTAGCATAGAGCGCATAGAACGTTCTGTTCGCAAAATTTTACAAGCTAAATATTGGGCAGGTTTGGCACAGTGGAAGCCAATTTCGTTAGAAGGTTTGCATGAGGATTTAAATTCTAAGACAGATTTGGTTCTGCACAGAAAACTCGTTGAAGCATCGACCACTGTCCTTAAAAACGAG
Source organism: Polaribacter pacificus (assembly GCF_038024035.1). Taxonomy (NCBI): domain Bacteria; kingdom Pseudomonadati; phylum Bacteroidota; class Flavobacteriia; order Flavobacteriales; family Flavobacteriaceae; genus Polaribacter; species Polaribacter pacificus. The sequence continues at coordinate 1,107,742 of NZ_CP150664.1, read as the reverse complement.
GGAGGAATTGTGCCTATTCAGCGTTTAGAGAAACAAAAAATTGCCTATGTAAAAATAGGAACAGAAGATGAAACTCCTTTTGTAACAACTTTAAAAAAGTATACCAAAGTAGACGTGATTAATGAAGCTAATTTGGCAAAGTTAATCCAGAAATTAGAGCCCTATACTTTGGTGATTATCGGTTATCATAGTTCTAATGAAAACCCTTGGAAGTCTTATAAAATGAAGAATCAAGACTTGGTAAAATTGCAAGAGATTGCGAGAAACAAAAAAGTGATTTTTACAGTTTTTGCCAATCCATATAGTTTGCTAGATTTAAAATCGTTTACAAATATTGAAGGTTTGGTTGTTGGCTATCAAAATAGTGCTATTGCACAAGAAATCACGGCTCAACAATTGTTTGGAGCAAAAGCAATCAAAGGGAAATTGCCTGTAAGTATCCATAAGATCTTTAAGGAGGGGTATGGAATCCAAACCAATAGTTTAAGCAGGCTTTCTTATGGGATTCCAGAAGAAGTAAAAATGTCAAGTAGTAAATTAGAAAAAATTGATTCCATCGCCAACGAGGTTTTGACAAAAAAGATGGCTCCGGGCATGCAAATTCTTGTTGCTAGAGCAGGTAAGGTTATTTACCAAAAGAGTTTTGGTTATCACACTGCAGATACCTTGCAGAAAGTTGTAGATTCTGATGTGTATGATATTGCTTCTTTAACAAAAATAGTAGCTACGCTTCCTTTGGTAATGCGTGCTGTAGAGGAAGGAGAAATGTCTTTAGATACCGATCTTAAACATTTAAATGCAGCCTTTGATAGTACTAATAAAGATACAGTTACTTTAAAGCAGATGCTTTCGCATACGGGCCGATTAAAAGCTTGGATTCCGTTTTATAAATATACCCAAGACAGTATTTCTGGTAAAAATTTAACGGATTATTATCAGCCTGCTAAGACTAGGAGTTATGGGATACAAGTTGCAAAGAACTTGTACTTAAGAAATACCTATAAAGATTCTATAATTCAGTATATAAAAAATGCTGAACAACGAGAAAAACCAGGATACAAATACAGTGATTTGGGCTATTATATTTTAAAAGAAACTTTAGAGGATGTTTATAAAACTCCTTTAAATGTCTTAGTACAAGATAATTTATACAGCTCTCTTGGAGCAGATAGAACCTCGTATTTGCCCTTAGAAAAGTATCCAGATTCTGATATAATTCCAACGGAGAATGATACCTATTATAGACATCAATTGTTGCATGGATATGTGCATGATATGGGTGCGGCCATGGAGGGTGGTGTAGGAGGTCATGCAGGAGTTTTTGCCAATGCTAATGATATTGCTAAGATTATGCAAATGTATTTGCAAAAAGGCTTCTATGGAGGTAAACGCTATCTTAAAACCAGCACCATTGACATCTTTAATAAACGGTATTTTGCCGATCAAAAAGTTAGAAGAGGCTTGGGTTTTGACAAGCCGCAATTAGATCCTGAAGTTGAGGCTACCTGTGGTTGTGTTTCTGATCAAAGTTTTGGGCATAGTGGTTTTACCGGTACCTTTACTTGGGCTGATCCCGAAAGTCAAATAGTCTATGTTTTTTTATCAAACAGAGTGTATCCAAATGCTGATAATAGAGGTCTTATCGTTAATGATATCCGAACTAAAATTCAGCAATTGATTCAAGATGCTATTCTGCTGGAGTAGGAGCTGTTTTGGTATAGATTAAACCGAGAACAAGGCTAATAAGCAAATAATAAATGGCTATTTCAGCGCTCCAAAACACCCAAACTAGAGATGTTTGTAGTAAATAGAATATCGGGAATATCGTCATCATTAGTGCAAACCGAAAGGTGTCAATAAACTCAATTTCATCAATTTTTTTTCGAATGATTCTCCACACTAGTAAAGGGAGTATGCTATTTGCTGCCAATAAATAATACAAAGGAAGTAGAAGGTTTTTTTCTTTTTTTAAAGCTGTAAATGTATTTTTTTCTAAAGCTTTGTTAAGCAGTTGAACCTGTGTAAAATCTACATGATGCTTATGTGCGGTTTGTAACGTTTTTTCGTAATTTTCATCTGCAGAAATATGTACGCTCAGTTTTTTAAGTTGTCCTCTCACCGCTTTTTTCAATAAATCGATTTGTTTAAGATCAAGTGGTGTTTTTTGATTAAAATAGTCGTTGGCGAGAATCGGTTTCCCAAAATGCAAGGCTATTTTACTTGGGTAGTCACCTGCTTTTTGATAGGTGAGGCCTACAGGTACTATCTGAATTTTAAGAGTTGGGTATTTTTCCAAAGCGCCAAAAACAATTCTTGTAAACCCTTTGCTGATGGGTCTAATAGTTCTTCTTTTGTCATGACTTCCTTCTGGGAAAATCATCAGAGCCTGTTTGTTTTTTAAAATTTCAAAACACTCATTAAAAACTGCCGTATTTTTAGAAAGCTCATTGCGTCCATCTCGAATTCTATAAATGGGCATTAAGTTTAATGTGGCTAGGAATTTTTTAACAAGAGGTTTTTTAAAAACAGCAGCCCGCACTAGAAAATGTGAGATTCTTGGAGAATGTGTTGCCACAACTAGTGGGTCAAGCAACCCGTTAGGATGGTTTACAGCAAATAGGACAGCTCCTTTTTTAGGTACGTTTTCACTCCCATGCACTCGAGTTTTTTTTGAATAAAAAAACAAGCCAAGTTTAATGTATGCTTTGACCAACAAGTACCAAATTGTTTTCACAAGAAACGTAAATTAAAAGCCTTTGGCTATTTTATTTAGCCCTGAAGCAGAAATAATATTGATCTTTTTTCCTTCAATGGCAATTAATCCAGCTTTTTTAAACTCTGACAAAAGTCTAATGGCAGATTCTGTTGCTGTACCAATTATATTGGCCATGTCTTCTCTAGAGAGTTGGATGTCAAGAAAACCGTCAGTATCTTTTCCGAATTTTTCATCAAGATGTACCAGCATTTCTGCTAAGCGCTGCTTAACTGTTTTTTGGCCCATATCTACAATGGTGTTGTCAGCGTTCTTTAACATCGACGCAAGATTTTTAAGAATTTCTTGAGTAAAATCTGGATTTTCTTGAAAATCTCTAACAATTTCTTCTCTAGGGATATAGCAAACGGACATGTCGCTGATGGCGGTAGCTTTTAAATTGGCAACTTCATCGCTAATTAAGCTTCGCTCTCCTAATATATCTCCTTTGTTAACCAAATGAATAATTTGTTCTCGTCCATTGGAGCTCATTTTTGAAACTTTACAAACGCCTTCTTTAATGCAGAAAACTCCATTGAGGTGTTCACCTTCTTTAAAAATGACTTCTCCTTTTTTAATGACTTTGGTAGTCTTGCATTCTGAAATACGGATTAACTCACTTTTGGTAAGGGTTTTAAAAGAATTTAATTGCCTGACAATACATTGGTCACATTTGCTCATAGTGATCGGTAGGTTGATTCTTTCAAATATAGTTAAAAACTGATAAATATCATATTTTAAAGCTAATTTTAAAGGGAACTTTGTGCTAGGCAATTTGAGTAAATAAGTATGGAAGATTTGTTGTGTTACCACTGTGGAAATCATTGTGATAATCAATCAATTACGATTGATGATAAGTATTTTTGTTGTAATGGTTGTAAAACAGTCTATGAAATCTTTTCGGAGAATGAACTTACTTGTTATTATGATCTAGAGCAGCGTCCTGGAGCAATCCCGCAAGAAATCCAAGGGAAGTATGATTATTTGGACAATGCAAAAATTCTAGAAAAACTTCTTGAATTTGATGCAGAGAACAAGCAAGTAGTCAATTTATACATACCACATATTCACTGTAGCTCTTGTATCTGGGTTTTAGAAAATTTAAACAAGCTTCAGAAAGATATTATTGCCTCTCAGGTAAACTTTCCTAAAAAGACTATCCGAATTACCTATGATTCTAAAGGTACTAGTCTTAAAGAGGTGGTGCTTTTGTTGAGTGCTATTGGCTATGAGCCTTATATTAGTTTAGAGGATTATGAATTGGGTAAAAACAAGGTGGATAGAACCTTGCTGTATCAGTTAGCGATTGCAGGTTTTGCATTTGGTAACGTTATGTTTTTGTCTTTTCCAGAATATTTTGAAGTCAATGAATTTTGGTTAGAGCAATACAAGTACATCTTTCGTTGGCTCATGTTTTCCTTTTCACTACCGGTGGTTTTTTATGCGGCTAAGGATTATTTTATTTCTGCCTATAAAGGACTCCGTTCTAAAATTTTAAATATTGACGTACCTATTGCTTTAGGTATAATGGTCTTGTTTTTAAGAAGTAGTGTAGAAATTATCTTTGATTTAGGAACAGGCTTTTTTGACAGCCTAACCGGTTTGGTCTTTTTCTTATTGATTGGTAAATTTTTCCAACAAAAAACCTATAACTTCTTGTCTTTTGAACGTGATTTTAAATCGTATTTTCCGATTGCTGTCACCAAAATATTGCCGGATGAGTCTGAGGAGATTGTCCAGATATACGAACTTGAAAAAGGAGATCGATTGATTATCAGAAACCAAGAACTCATACCTGTTGATGGAGTGTTGATAGAAGGTTCTGCAAAAATAGATTACAGTTTTGTTACTGGCGAGTCCATCGCTGTAAAAAAACAATCAGGAGACAAACTGTTTGCAGGAGGAAGGCAGCTCAATGGCTTTTTTATCATGGAGGTTTTAAATTCAGTTTCACAAAGCTATTTAACGCAGCTCTGGAGTAATGATGTTTTTGCAAAAGATAAAGATTCAAAATTTACAAGTCTTACCAATACCATTAGTAAGCAGTTTACCATTTTTGTGTTAAGTATCGCAAGTATTTCTACACTTATTTGGTTGTTTATAGATCCTAGCAAAGCGATGAATGTATTTACTGCGGTGTTGATTATTGCTTGTCCCTGTGCTATTGCACTTGCCGCTCCATTTACTTTAGGAAACTTATTGAGGATACTCGGTAAGAAGAAGTGCTATTTAAAAAATGCGGCTGTCATAGAAAAAATGGCTCAGATTGATACAGTAGTTTTTGATAAAACAGGAACGCTTACATCAACTAAAGAAAATAAGATTAGTTATGAAGGGATACCGCTTAGCAAAACTGAAAAAGTAGTACTTTCTAATGCCGTTCGTGTCTCTAACCACCCTCTAAGTAGAATGCTGTTTCTTTGGTTAGAAACTAATAAAAAACAAGCTGTTGACTCGTTTGAGGAGCAATTAGGTAAGGGTATTATTGCAAAATCTGGAGCGATAGAACTTAGAATAGGTTCTTTAGCTTTAGTAGATGCAGAAAATAAAACAAATCGCATTGAAACGGCTATTCACATAGCTGTTAATGATGAGTATAAGGGCAGGTTTATCTTTAAAAACGCTTACAGACCTCAAATGAAAATGTTGTTTTCTAAGCTAGCAACTCAATTTAATTTATCGGTGGTTTCTGGAGATAATGAAGGGGAGCAAGTCTACTTAGAATCTGTATTGCCTGAAAAAGTTCAGTATTTGTTTCATCAACAGCCAGAAGACAAGCTAAATTTTGTAAAATCCTTACAAGATAAAGGGCAAAAAGTTCTGATGATTGGGGATGGATTGAATGATGCTGGAGCTTTGGCTCAGAGTGATGTGGGGATCTCGCTATCAGAAAATATCAATGTTTTTTCTCCAGCCTGTGATGCAATCCTAGCTGCAGAAAATTTTAAAGATATTGAGACTTATTTACAGATTTCAAAAAAGGCAATTCGTATTATAAAATACAGTTTTATGTTGTCTTTATGTTATAATGTTATCGGCTTGTACTTTGCGGTTACCGGGCAATTACAGCCAGTGATTGCTGCAATTTTAATGCCTTTAAGTTCTATTAGCATCGTTGTGTTTACAACGGTTATGACCAATCAATTAGGAAAAAAGATTTAAGATGAGTTCACTGATTCAAAAATACAATGTACCAGGACCTAGATATACAAGCTATCCAACGGTTCCGTTTTGGGATGCCAATGGAATTTCTAAAGAAAACTGGATTGCGAGTTTTCAGAAATCATTTATAGAAAGCAATCAAACAGAAGGTATAAGCTTGTACATACATTTGCCTTTTTGTGAAAGTTTGTGCACCTTTTGTGCCTGTCATAAACATATTACAAAGAGACATGAAGTAGAGGAGGATTATATTGATACCGTTCTAAAAGAATGGAAATTATATGTTGATTTGGTTGATGAAAAACCACAGCTAAAAGAGATTCATTTAGGAGGCGGAACACCAACTTTCTTTTCTAGTTTTCAGCTTAAAAAATTGATAGATGGACTGTTTGTTTATGCTGATAGGCATCCTGATTATGAATTTAGTCTTGAAGGTCATCCAAACAATACCACCAAAGGCCAGTTGCAAACCTTATATGATTTAGGTTTTACTAGAATCAGTTTTGGGGTGCAGGATTACGACCCGAAAGTGCAAAAAGCCATCCATAGAGTTCAATCGTTTGAACAGGTTGCAAAAGTAACAGCTTGGTCAAGAGAAATTGGCTATACCTCTGTAAGTCATGATTTGATTTTTGGCTTGCCATTTCAGACCGTAGCATCGATTACAGAAAGCATCGAAAAGACAAAAAGCTTGGCGCCAGATCGAATTTCTTTTTATAGCTATGCGCATGTGCCATGGATAAAAGGAGTGGGTCAAAGAGGATTTAATGAAAAAGATCTGCCAAAGGATGATGAAAAAAGAGAGCTCTATGAAGTAGGGAAAGAATTGTTTGCTAATTTGGGATATGTTGAAATAGGCATGGATCATTTTGCCTTAAAAACAGATTCACTTTACAAAGCAACAGAAGAGAAAACCTTGCACAGAAATTTTATGGGATACACTGCAAGTAAAACTCAATTAATGATTGGTTTGGGAATGTCAGCAATTTCTGATTCTTGGTATTCATTTGCGCAAAATGTAAAAACCGTTAAAGAATATCAAGAACTAGTCAATTTAGGAGAGCTTCCTATTTTTAGAGGGCATCAATTAACCGAAGAAGATTTAGTGATTAGAAAGCATATTTTAAATTTAATGTGTCAATTAAAAACTTCTTGGAAAGCACCAGAGATGCAATTTGATAATCTAGAAGAAAGTTTGGCACTTTTGCGAGAGTTAATTGCTGATAATTTGGTTGTGAAAAATGAATTTTCTATTGAGATCCCAGAAAAAGCTAGGCCTTTTTTAAGAAATATCTGCATGGCTTTTGACATGTATTTACAGCGGAATACATTGAAAACACAGTTGTTTTCTAAGACAATTTAGAAAATTTTAAGAAAATTTTAAGAACATGATATTTGTCATGTTAATTATAAAAAGCGAAACGTAATTTTGAACTATAATCAGGCAGAACATGAGCGTAATATATTTACTACTTGCACTAAGTATCTTAGTTGCTATCATTTTTTTCGTAGCATTTATTTATTCGGTAAAAAGAGGTCAGTACGATGATTCGTATACGCCCTCTGTTCGTATGCTCTTTGATGATGAGTTGGTTAAACCCAACACCACTAGCAATAAAACTAACTAGATATTAAATACAATTAGATTATGGAAATTCAACAGTTTTATTACGATAATAAGATCGTAAAAAAATTCCTTTACGCCACATTATTATGGGGGATTGTAGGGTTCTCTGTAGGGCTTTTGTTGGCCTTTATGTTTTTGTTCCCAAACCTAACCGATGACATTTCGTGGTTGAGTTTTGGGCGATTAAGACCTTTACATACCAATGCTGTAATTTTTGCCTTTGTAGGAAATGCAATATTTGCTGGGGTGTATTATTCATTACAGCGATTGTTAAAGGCGAGAATGGCCAGTAACTTTTTAAGTAATTTTAATTTTTGGGGTTGGCAAGCAATCATTGTCGCAGCAGCAATAACACTCCCTTTAGGATACTCTACATCTAAAGAATATGCAGAACTTGAATGGCCAATAGATATTGCTATTGCCTTAGTTTGGGTTGCATTTGGAGCTAATATGATCTGGACTATCTTACAAAGAAGACAACGTCATTTGTATGTAGCCATTTGGTTTTATTTAGCAACTTTTGTTACTGTTGCAGTCTTGCATATCTTTAATAGTTTAGCAATCCCAGTAACTGCTTTTAAAAGTTATTCTGTTTATGCAGGTGTACAAGATGCTTTAGTTCAATGGTGGTATGGTCATAATGCGGTAGCATTCTTTTTGACCACTCCGTTTCTTGGATTGATGTATTACTTTGTGCCTAAAGCAGCCAATAGACCAGTGTACTCATATAAGTTGTCTATTGTACACTTTTGGTCGCTGATTTTTATTTATATCTGGGCAGGACCTCACCATCTATTGTATACATCATTGCCAAACTGGGCTCAAAACCTAGGGGTTGCTTTTTCTGTAATGCTATTAGCACCTTCTTGGGGAGGGATGATCAATGGATTATTAACCTTGAGGGGCGCTTGGGATAAAGTGCGTACAGATCCTGTTTTAAAATTTATGGTAGTAGCAATTACCGGTTATGGTATGGCTACTTTTGAAGGACCGATGTTGTCTTTAAAGAATGTAAATGCAATTGCCCACTTTAGTGATTGGATTATTGCTCACGTGCATGTTGGAGCTTTGGCTTGGAATGGATTTTTAGCCTTCGGTATGATTTACTGGATGGTGCCAAGGTTGTTTAAATCAGAATTGTATTCTAAGGCTTTAGCAAATGTGCATTTCTGGATCGGGACCTTAGGGATTATTCTATATGCCTTGCCAATGTATGTAGCAGGTTTTGTTCAAGCTTCTATGTGGAAACAATTTAACCCAGACGGAACTCTTACTTATGGTAACTTTTTAGAAACCGTTAAAGAAATTATCCCAATGTACTGGATGCGTGCAATTGGAGGAAGTTTATTTATTTTGGGAGCTCTAGTGATGCTTTATAATATTATTCAAACCATTAGAAAAGGAAGTGCGGTTGTTGATGAGTTGGCAGAAGCACCTGCCTTAGAAAAAGTATCTAAACACAGAACTAGTGGAGAAGGATGGCACACTTGGTTAGAGCGTAAGCCTGTTAAATTAACCATCTATGCTACTATTGCAATTTTAATAGGAGGTATCGTTCAGATTGTACCAACCTTGTTGGTAAAATCAAACATTCCTACGATTAGCAGTGTTAAGCCATATACGCCTTTAGAATTAGAAGGTAGAGATTTATACATCCGTGAAGGATGTGTGGGGTGTCACTCACAAATGGTACGACCTTTTAGAAGTGAGGTGGAGCGCTACGGTGAATACTCAAAAGCAGGTGAGTTTGTTTATGATCATCCATTTTTATGGGGTTCTAAACGTACTGGTCCTGATTTGCATAGAGTTGGAGGGAAATACTCTGATAACTGGCACTTAAACCATATGTATGATCCTCAAAGTACATCATCAGGTTCTATTATGCCAGGCTATAAATGGTTAATCCGTAATAAGCTTGATAAAAGTGATACTGAAGCTAAAATGAAAACCATGGTTACTCTAGGAGTACCTTATACAGAAGAAGATATCGCTAATGCGCAAGCAAATATGACAGAACAAGGAACTCAAATAGAGCAAAACCTTTATTCTGATCCAGATTTTGTTAAGAGTTACGAGTCTGATAAAAAATATGCTCAAGACAACGGCTTGCCTTTTGTTGAGATGAAAGATCGTGAGATTGTCGCTTTAATTGCTTACCTGCAACGTCTAGGTACAGATATTAAAGTAAAAGATTTAGAAGCGCTATTAATTAATAAAAAATAAGAAATCATGTTGAAATTTGTAAAAAACCACATGGAAAGTATTACAGGAATAGAGATCTATCCTTTAATTTCTCTACTGATTTTTTTTACTTTTTTTGTTGTCCTATTTTGGTGGGTCTTTAGTGCAAAAAAAGAATATATTAATGAGGTTAGTAAGATACCCTTAGATCAATAAAAAATAGAATAAGATGAAAAAATATAGTTTAGCAATTGTATTGGTACTCTTTGTCTTTTGTGTTCCTTTAGTCTTTACAGAGATAGCGAATAGTTACAAAGAACCATTTAATATTTTAGATAATCCATTACCGTCATTAGTACTTACTGTTTTTAGTTTGGTACTAATTACCTTAGCTTGGGTGTTGGTGATGGCTCTTAAAAAAGTAGAGCTACTCCAAAATGAAAAGGATGGAGTTACTCCAGAGGTCGCTAGTTCTAGTTTTATGACTTGGTGGAGACAGTTGATGCAGAAATGGACCAAATCAAAATCTATGGAACAAGAGTCTGAGATTGTTCTAGATCACAATTATGACGGTATTAGGGAGTTGGACAACACCTTACCGCCATGGTGGGTATATATGTTTTATGCAAGTATTCTTTTTGCGATTGTGTATCTAGTTAGATTTGAAGTTTTTGATGGAGATACTCCAGAAATGGAATACAAAAAAGCGGTTGCAGAAGCCCGCGCTTCCTTAGAAAAATATAAAGAAACTGCTACAGATCTTATTGATGCATCTACAGTTACCTTATTAACAGATGAAAAAGATTTGAAAAGAGGAAAAGCTGTTTTTAATTTAAACTGTGCAGCCTGTCACCTTGCCGATGGAGGTGGTTCAATCGGACCAAACCTTACAGATGAATATTGGATCCTTGGGGGAGGAATCAAAAACGTGTATACCACAATTTCTGAAGGAGGAAGAGATGGTAAAGGGATGATCTCTTGGAAAAACACATTAAAACCACAAGACATGGCTAAAGTTGCTAGTTATGTATTGTCTTTACAAGGTACAACGCCTGCTACTGCTAAAAAAGCAGAAGGTGATTTGTGGAAAGAAGAATAAGTATTAGTTTTTAATAGTTGAAAATGGAAACGCCTGATAATGAAACATTTAGAGATAGTATTGGTACTATAAATAAGGAGGGTAAACGTTCTTGGGTGTATCCTAAAAAACCAAGTGGGCGGTATTATAAATACCGAAGCTGGGTGAGTTATATCCTACTGATTTTTTTAGTTACAGCACCCTTTATAAAGATTAATGGTAACCAGTTTTTGCTTTTTAATGTTATAGAACGCAAGTTCAATATTTTTGGTTTCCCATTTTGGCCGCAAGATTTTTATTTGTTTGTAGTCTCAATGATTATTGGTGTTGTTTTTGTTATTCTTTTTACTGTAGTTTTTGGGCGTATTTTTTGTGGGTGGATTTGCCCGCAAACCATTTTTTTAGAAATGGTATTCCGAAAAATTGAGTATTGGATAGAAGGAGATAGAGGTAAACAAATACGCTTGCAAAAACAAGAATGGAATGCAGAAAAAATAAGAAAGCGACTTTTAAAATGGTTCTTGTTTTTTGTCATATCCTTTTTAATAGCCAATGTGTTTTTAGCCTATTTGATAGGTGGTGATGAAGTTATTAATTATGTAACCGGCGATCCTTTTGAAAACATTAGTACTCTTATTTCACTATTGATTTTTACCAGTGTTTTCTATTTTATTTTTGCTTGGTTTAGAGAGCAGGTTTGTATAATCGCCTGTCCTTATGGGCGTTTGCAAGGAGTACTATTAGATAATAAAACGATCAATGTTGCTTACGATTATGTTCGTGGAGAAAAAGAAGCAGGGAGAGCAAAATTTAAAAAGAACGAGGATAGAGAAGCTAGCGGAAAAGGAGACTGTATAGATTGTATGCAATGTGTACATGTCTGTCCAACGGGAATCGATATTAGAAACGGGACTCAGTTAGAATGTGTAAACTGTACTGCTTGTATTGACGAGTGTGATGATATGATGGAGAAGGTTGGTCTTCCAAAAGGCTTGATTCGATATGCGAGTGAAGAAAATATTGCTAAAAAAGCACCGTTTACCTTTACAGCTAGAATGAAAGGTTATACAGCAGTTTTAGCTATTTTAATTGGTTTTTTAATAGGGATGCTTTTCCTTAGAAATGATGTGGAAGCTACCATACTTAGATTGCCAGGTCAATTGTATCAGCATAAAGAAGGCAATATAATAAGCAATGTGTATACCTATAAAGTTATTAATAAGACTACAAGAAATATAGAGCACGTAACTTATAAATTGCTCTCACATAAAGGAACAATTAACGTTGTAACAAATTTAGATTTTACGGTGCCTAAGCAAGGCCTAGCAGAAGGAACCTTGTTTATAGAGATAAATGGGGCGCTCTTAGATACTGATAAAACTAAGCTCAAGATTGGAGTTTATAGTAATGGCGAGCTAATTGAAACAGCTACCACAAATTTTTTAGGACCACGAAGTTATAAATAAAAGAGGATATGAAAATTAAAATGAATTGGGGATTTGGAGTTGTTGCTGCCTTTGTGTTGTTTATTGGTTTTATTCTCTATTTTGTAATTAGTATGGGGACTAGTAAGAATCTTGAATATGATTTGGTTTCTAAAGACTATTATAAAGATGAGTTAAAGTTTCAAGATCAAATTAATGCCAATAAGAATTCGAAAAATCTAAAACAGGATTTAACTATTCTAAAAACCAAAGAAGGATTAAAGATTATGTTTCCAAAAGAGATGGAAACTAAAAAAATAGAAGGTAAAGTGTTCCTATACAGACCATCTAATAAACAATTGGATTTTGAAACACCTATAGTTGTTTCTGATTCATCTTATTTGCTCATGCCTGACAAACGTTTATTGGGTGGTCGTTGGAACATTACTGTTTCTTGGTCCTACAAAGATCAAAAATATTTATTTAAGAAAGAACTTTTTTATTAAATGCTTTTTTCAGCCATCATATTTGGGTTATTAGGAAGTTTTCATTGTATTGGAATGTGTGGGCCTATTGCTTTTATGCTTCCTGTTGATAGAAACAATCCAACCAAACGGTTTTTGCAAATAACCATGTATCACTTTGGAAGATTGCTAACCTATGCGCTTTTAGGCTTGCTTTTTGGTTTGCTAGGGAAAGGGTTTTACTTGTTTGGATTTCAACAGCAACTGTCAATTGTTATTGGAGTACTCATGATACTTATGGTGCTGCTGCCAAAAAAACTACTGAATAAATACAGTATTAGCACTCCTATTTACAAGGCTTTTTCTGGAGTAAAGAACGCTTTAGGAAAAGAGCTTAAGAAGAAGCGAGTTGATACCTTTTTTACCATTGGTTTTTTAAATGGCTTTTTACCATGTGGTTTGGTCTATATGGCCATCTTTGCATCTATTGCCACAGCGAATGCATTGCAAGGAAGTATTTATATGTTTCTTTTTGGTTTAGGGACCATTCCGCTGATGACTGCTTTTGTTTATTTAGGAAATTTTACCAGCGGTATGTTTCGAAAACGCATTCAGCAATTTATTCCGTTTGCGGTTTGTGTCATTGCGGTTCTTTTTATTTTAAGAGGCCTAGGTCTGGGTATTCCTTACGTTTCTCCGAAACCCGTTGTTGATTTGGTAGAAAATAACTTAGTCTGTCTCCTTTAAGCTTCTCATTGATTCTATAAATATTTTCTATCTTTCCTTTTTGAGTTTTGCTTCTTTAGGTTCCTGTTCTGGATTTGTGTTTTTTATTTCAATAAGTGTTTTATTTACACTTATTATTTTATAACTTGCAGAAGTAAACGATTAAAGCCAAAAAAGTATTTGTGTTAAGTATACGATTGCTTTTTGTCTTAATTTAAAAGAGATTCAAGATGACACGTACACACAAGTTTTTAATTTCCCTATTGCTTTGTTGCTTTGTATTTAGTTTTTCTAGAGCACAGACTCAAAATGGTGATCAAATTTTAGATGGGATTGGGGAAACTGGTTTGATTGCTCGATATTTATTTGATGGCAATGCTAAAGATTGGTCACGGAACAATTTACATGGTACCTTGCAAGGATCTAATATGAGTTTTGTTACCGATGCAAAATTTGGTCAAGTACTTTCTTTATCTGGAGCAGCTAAAGATTATGTGTTACTTCCAAGTGAAGCTATCGCTGCCGAAGAATCTCTTACGATAGTTGGTTGGGTTTATATGAGTTCAACGCAACCAGATCAGTATCTATTTGATGTTGGAAAAAATACAAAGTCGCATTTTTCTGTAGTACCTATTGGTACAAAGAAGAAAATAGGTTTTCAATCAAGGATTACAGCTAATGCTAATGAAGTATATAGTACACATTCAGCAAGTTTATTGCCTAATCAATGGAGTCATATTGCAGTGGTTTTAAACATTCCTACAAGTACAATGTCTACTTATATAAATGGGGTGCTTGTCGCAGAAAATAGAGAAGTTAGTTTAGATCTAAAACAAGTATTTTACAACAACAATAATAAAAACAAATTTTATATAGGCAAATCATTGATAGGAAAGGCTCCAAACCTAAAGGCAAAACTACACGATTTAAGAATCTATAGAATCCCACTAAATAGCAAGCAAATATTTAGAATTCATCGCAATGGATTAAATAGCGATGCTACTGTTGTAAATGAAAAAAAAGGCCCAGTTGATGATCTTCCAGTTTTTTCTGTTAACACGCCTCAACTTTACAATCAATATTTAATTGATATTCCAAATATTCATGTTGAGACTGAAGTTGGTTTCCTTCCAAGATTGCCCAGATATGTCGATGCTGTTTATGGAAATGGGATCAGAGATGTTCCTGCCAGAGTTATTTGGCCAGCACCAAAAGACAATCACGATGTGTTAAAAGCAGGTGATTATACTATTATTGGTTTTGTGCCAGGAACTAATCTAAGACCTAAAGCATTTGTAAAGGTCAAAGCAGTCAAAGCAGCTAAGACACCAAATCGCAGTTTGGAAGTTTTTAGTTTAGACGCAGTTTCATTAAATACAGATGTCTATGGACGTGAAACAAAATTTATAGAAAACCGAACCAAATTTATCACAACGCTATCTAAGACAAATCCTGATGATTTCTTGTACATGTTTAGAAATGCATTTGGTCAAGAGCAACCAAAAGGAGCAGTAGCCTTAGGTGTTTGGGATACACAAGAAACAAAGTTACGCGGTCATGCTACAGGGCATTATTTGACTGCCATCGCCCAGGCTTACGCAAGTACAGCCTATGACATTTCTTTACAGAATAATTTTGCAAAGAAAATGAACTATATGATCAACGTACTTTTTAAGCTTTCAAAATTATCTGGTCAACCGGTTAAAAAGGGAGGAACGTTTGTTGCTGACCCCAATGCTGTTCCGCCAGGATCAGGAAAATCTGATTTTGATTCTGATTTAAGTATTGAAGGGATCCGAACCGATTATTGGAATTGGGGTAAAGGGTTTATAAGTGCTTATCCACCAGATCAATTTATCATGCTAGAAAAGGGAGCTATCTACGGAACTCAAAAAACAAAAATATGGGCACCTTACTATACCCTACACAAAATTCTAGCTGGATTGCTAGATGTTTATGAAGTTAATGGTAACCCAAAAGCACTTGAGGTAGCAAAAGGTATGGGAGATTGGGTAGCTGCTCGTCTTGCCCAATTGCCAACTGAAACACTCATTAAGATGTGGAATACCTACATTGCAGGAGAGTTTGGTGGAATGAATGAAGTAATGGCTAGATTGTATAGAGTTACCAATGAGCAACGTTATCTAGATGGTGCAAAATTATTTGACAATATTAAAGTGTTTTACGGAGATGCTACACATTCGCATGGGCTTGCTAAAAATGTAGATACCTTTAGAGGTTTACATGCCAATCAACACATTCCTCAGATTCTAGGCGCTTTAGAGATGTATCGTGATTCTGGTGCTTCGGCATATTTTAGAATTGCAGATAATTTTTGGAACAAAGCCACCAATGATTATATGTACAGTATAGGAGGTGTTGCCGGTGCTAGAAACCCTGCAAATGCAGAATGCTTTATCAGTCAACCAGCAACGCTTTATGAAAACGGTTTGTCTTCAGGAGGGCAGAATGAAACCTGTGCAACCTACAACATGCTTAAATTAACAAAAAACCTTTTTCTATTTGATCAGCGAACGGAGTTAATGGATTATTATGAGCGTGGTTTGTACAATCACATTCTTGCCTCAGTAGCAGAAGATAGTCCGGCAAACACCTATCATGTGCCCTTAAGACCTGGGTCTGTTAAGCATTTTGGAAATCCAGAGATGAAAGGCTTTACCTGTTGTAATGGAACTGCACTAGAAAGTAGTACTAAGCTACAGAATTCTATTTATTTTAAAAGTATAGACAACAATGCTTTATATGTAAACCTATTCGTTCCTTCATCATTAACATGGAAAGCTAAAAACATAATTATTCATCAAACCACAGCCTTCCCAAAAGAAGATCACAGCAAGTTAACCATTGAAGGAAATGGTAAGTTTGATCTTAAGATACGGGTCCCGCAATGGGCAACCAAAGGCTTCTTTGTGACGATTAATGGAAAAAAACAGGAAACAAAAACAAGTCCAGGGAGCTATTTGTCTTTAAATCGCAGTTGGAAAAGCGGAGATACTGTTGAGTTGCGTATGCCTTTTGATTTTCATTTATCTCCTGTTATGGATCAACAAAATATTGCCAGCTTATTCTATGGACCTATTTTACTTGTAGCACAAGAACCAGCTCCTAGAACTACTTGGCGTAAAGTGAGTTTAGACGCCAACAATCTTGGTAAATCTATTAAGCCACAAGCAGAGAAATTAAATTTTAGTATTAATGGTGTGCTGTATAAACCTTTTTACGATACCTATGGACGTCATTCTGTATATCTTGATGTGCGTTTAAAATAAGGAGTTAAAAGTTTTAAGAGTGGAGTTTTAAGCAAGAATTAAGCAGGTTTTGTAGCTGCTTTTTTTGCTTTATAGCCCCAGTAAGTGGCCAAAACCATACCTGAGAACACATCCCAAACACCCCAAAAGGCGGCTAATAAAGCCATGCCTCCTAAGCCTTCGAAAAATCCAAAGATCAATAACAGGCCGAGTCCTCCGTTCTGGATCCCGGTTTCCATAGAGATTGTTTTTCTATCTCTAATGTTTAAACCAAATATCTTGGCTGTATAATAGCCAATTATAAAGGCGAAAATATTATGAAAAATCACTAAAAACAACACCAAGTGTATGTGGTTTGCAAAAACATCTAAATTTTGAGAAAACGCAATAAAAATAAGCGCTACAAAGACCAACATTGATAGTGGTTTTAGTATTTTTTCTATTTTCTTAGCCATTTCTGAATGGTAGTGTTTTACCAGCATTCCGCAGATTAATGGAATCCCTAGAATTAAAGAAACAAGTTTAAACAGGTCGTACGGATTGAGTTTTATGGTTTTTAAAATGGTGGCAGTTGGCTCATACATGCTTCCCCAGAATTCTAAATTTAAAGGAGTCATCACTATGCAAATTAAGGTAGCAAAGGCAGTTAAACTTACCGATAAGGCAGCATTCCCTCCAGCCATTTTACTGTAAAAATTTGACACGTTTCCACCAGGACAAGCTGCGATCATCATCATTCCTAAAGCAAAACTTGGATGAGGTTGGATAAGAATAATTACTAAAAAAGTAGCAGCAGGAAGTAGGATAAATTGAGATAATATTCCAACAAAAACAATTTTAGGGTTTTTAAAAAGTCGTTTAAAATCATCTATAGATATGCCCAGGGCAACACCAAACATGATAATGCCAATGGCAATGTTTAAAACCCATAGTTGACTAGAGTCAAAGTTTATTTTTATCTCATCAATATTGTTGGTGATCTCATTAATTTCTAAAAGCATAAAGAATTAGATTTGCTCCCATTTTTAGTGCCTTTTCTCTCACTTTTTTTGGGTTGTTATGTACAGTTTCATTTTCCCATCCATCACTTAGGTCAGATTCGTAGTCATAAAAACAAATGAGTCTTCCTTTGTAAAACAACCCGAATCCTTGAGCTATTTTCCCGTCGTGTTCATGAATTTTAGGCAATCCATTCGGGAATGAAAAGTTTTGATTGTAGATAGGGTGATTGTTAGGAATCTCTTGTAATGTTAATTCTGGGAATACTTTTTTTAGTTCTCTTCTAATGTACTGGTCCAATCCGTAATTGTCTGAAATATGTAAAAATCCTCCAGAAATTAAATAATCTCTTAAGTTTTTTGCTTCCTCATCAGAAAACAGCACATTGCCGTGTCCTGTCATAAAAACCATAGGATAATTAAAGAGATCTTCACTGTTTACAGAGACTGATTTTGTATTTTTGTCAATTTTTGTATTGCAGTTGCTGTTGGTAAAATCAATCAAATTTGGCAATGCGGTAGGATTTGCATACCAATCACCACCACCACTGTATTTTAACACAGCAAGCTCTTGAGCTTCTAGGTTAAAAAAAAGAAAACACAATAAGAAAAAAAATATGGATTTCATTAATGGCTAATATCGATTTGATAGCAAGATACTAAAAATTACGATGCTAGTTCATTTAGTAAGGCAACTGTTTGTGCTGCAACAACTCCAGCAGTTTCTGTACGCAATCGACTTTCTCCTAAGCTTACAGGGACAAAACCTTTGGCTAGAGCTAGTTCTATTTCTAAAGGATTAAAATCGCCTTCAGGGCCAATCATAATTAGAACTTTCTGATTGGGTTTTAGCTCTTTTGCTAATGATTTTTTTTTAGTCTCTTCACAATGAGCAATATAGAGGTCTTCTTTAAAATCTTGTTTAATAAAGTCTGTGAACTTTATAGGCTTATGAAGTTTAGGAATTACAAATTTTAATGATTGCTTTAGTGCAGACTGAATGATTTTTTCTTGCCTTTCTGTTTTTAAAATAGTTCGCTCAGAATTGGCACAGATAATCGGTGTAATTTCGTCGATGCCAATTTCTGTAGCTTTTTCTAAAAACCATTCTAATCGATCATTGTTTTTTGTTGGAGCAATAGCAATATGTAGATGATATTGCCAATGCTTTGGCTTTTTATGAGTTTCTACAAGTGAAACTAGACATTTTTTATCACTAGCCACCATAATTTTTACCTCAAATAAAAAGCCTTTACCATTGGTGATAAACAGCAAATCACCTTCTTTTTTTCGAAGGACTTTTACGATATGTCTACTCTCTGTTTTATCAAAGTTAAACGTAGTTGTTTCTTCTGTAATGTCTGGATTGTAAAATAATTGCATTAAAGTTGTTTTCTATAGGTTCTACGTCTCTTATGAGTAATTGGGTCAAAGTTTTTCCAAATCTGATGAATGGCTGTGTTTTCTTCTAGTTCTGGTGTTCGTATACAATTTTCTATCCCTTTTGTTTGAAAGGTTTTTGTGTATTGATCAAAAATGATGGCAGTTAAACCTTTGTTTTGATATTTTGGATGGACTCCAATTAAGTAAAAGGTAACATCTTTTGCGTGTTTTCTGGCTTGTATTAAATGGTATATACCAAAAGGAAATAATGAACCTCTCGCTTTTTGCAATGCTTTTGAAAAAGAGGGCATTACAATTCCGAAAGCAACCATTTTACCTTCTTCATCAAGAACAAATTTAATATATTCAGGATTGATAAAACTTAGGTATTTTTTCTTAAAATAGGCTTGTTGTTCTTTTGAAATGGGCACAAAGGTAGAGAGACTGCTATATGCTTCGTTAAACAACTCAAACATATTGTCTACATAAGGCATAAGCTCTTTGGTCTTGGTAAAATCAAGCGCTGTAAGTTTGTAGCGCCTTTTGATTAGCTTGCTCAATTTTCCATAATACGCACCATCGACCTTGGCAAAGGCAAACTTGTTCTCTAAGTATTCTTTTTCTTTGACAAAGCCAAGGCTTTCTAAATGTGTTTTATAATACGGGTGATTGTACCAAGTAATCATGGTTCCAATATGATCAAAACCTTCAGTAAGAACACCTGTTTTGTCTAAGTTGTTAAACCCGATCGGGCCTTCCATATACTCTAATTGATGTTGCTTCCCAATTTCTCCTACACGGTCTAGCAGTGCTTTAGAAACTTGTAGGTTATCAATAAAATCAAACCAACCAAAACGCATTTTTTTTATATGCTGCTTGTTTACTTCAGTCCAATTTACAATGGCGCAAACTCTACCAACAATTTTATTGTTTTGGATGGCAACAAAAAAATGGGCGTCCGCTTCTTTAAATACAGGGTTTTGGCTTTTGTCAAAGGTAGCCACCTCATCTTTAATAATCGGTGGTACCCAGTACGGATTTTCTTTGTATAACGAGAAAGGAAATTTCACAAACTGTGTCAACTCCTTTTTTGTATGCATTTCTTTTATGGTAATCATTTAACAAATGTAGCATATTTGAGAATTTATTGTATTTCAATGAAGAAAACTTTTTTTTGTGAAATCTTAGTGGTTTAGTTGGTTTCAAATTCTTATTTTTGAAGGAATTTTTTGAGAGAACTTATGCAAGAAGCAGGACCGATAAACGTTTTGAGAACCCTTTTAATCCTTGTGATTATTTATTATGTATTAAAATTACTTGCAAAGTATGTTGCACCTTTGTTGCTAAAGAGATACTTGCAAAAAATGCAAGATAGATCACAGCAATTTCAAGGAGGTCAGCAAGCTGAGCCTACTGTTAAAGAAGGCGAAACTGTTATCGATAAAAAACCACAGAAAACCAATCAGGGAAACAAGAATGTCGGTGAGTATGTTGATTACGAAGAAATAGACTAATATGAATTTTAAAAAAATCATCCCATATTTAATTGCCGTAGCAATTTTTATTACAGCGTCAATCGTATATTTTAATCCGGTCTTAAAAGGGCAGCAAATTAAACAGAGTGATATTACTCAGTTTAAAGGTCTATCAAAAGAGATTGCTGATTATAGAATGCAAAAAGGTGAAGAGCCTTATTGGACAGGGGCTGCATTTAGTGGGATGCCAGCCTATCAATTAAGTGCGTATTATCCAAATGATTTTATCAAAGAAGTTGACAGCTTATTGCGTTTTTTACCTAGACCAGCTGATTATTTGTTTTTGTATTTTTTAGGCTTTTTTATTTTATTACTCGCTTTAAAAGTAAAATGGAAACTCGCAATTGTTGGGGCGCTCTCGTTTGGGTTCTCTACTTACTTAATTATCATTTTCGGAGCTGGTCACAATGCCAAGGCGCATGCAATTGGGTATATGCCTCTGGTTCTGGCAGGAGTGGTGTTGGTTTTTCAGAAAAAATATTTATTTGGTTTCGTATTGTCAGCTTTGGCAATGGCTTTAGAAATTAATAGCAATCATCCACAAATGACTTACTATTTATTGTTTGTTATTCTAATTTTAGGGATTGTATGGCTGATGGAAGCCATTAAGGAGAAAGAGCTCAAAAACTTTGTCAAACAAGCTAGTTTGATTATCGTAGCCTTTGTGTTAGCTGTCGGTGTAAATGCAACGCGTTTAATGGCAATGAAAGAGTATGCAGATCAAAGCACCCGGAGTGCCACAGAGCTTACTTTAAATCCGGATGGTTCTAAAAAAATGGCTACGACAGGTTTGTCTAGAGAGTATATTACAGAATACAGCTATGGAATTGCAGAAACTTTTAATCTGTTTATTCCTCGTTTTATGGGAGGAGGAACCACAGAGAATTTAGGAACCGATTCTAATTTTTATGAAACCTTATCAACTCTAGATGGAATCGGACCTACTCGAGCAGCACAAATTTCTTCAGAGGCACTGAGTTATTGGGGAGAGCAGACTATTATAGAAGCACCAGCATATATAGGTGCGGTGGTCTTCTTCTTATTTTTTCTAGGGATCTTTTTAATCAAAGGAAAACTAAAACAGTGGTTGGTAGCAGCTACTATTTTTTCGATACTACTTAGCTGGGGTAAAAACTTTGATATTATTACCAATTTCTTTATTGATTATGTGCCTTTATACAACAAGTTTAGAGCGGTATCTTCTATACAGGTCATTGCAGAAATTTGCGTTCCTTTATTGGGTGTTTTAGCTTTAAAAGCTGTTTTTTCAGAGACTATTTCTGTAGAAGATAAAAAACAATCTCTTAAAAAAGCATTGTATGTGTTAGGAGGGGTCTGTTTGTTTTTTGCGCTTTTTGGGGGTAGTTTATTCGCTTTTGAAGGATTTAGAGATTCTAATTATGCAGAAATTCCAGGCTTAAAAGATGCGCTAATTCAAGATAGAAAGACTATGCTTGTTCAAGACAGTCTTCGATCATTAGTGTTGGTTGTTTTGTCTTTTGGATTGCTGTGGTTTTTTATAAAAAACAAAGTAAATCAAAGCAAGGTTTTAATTGTTTTTGCTGTATTAATCTTGTTTGATCAGGTGTCTGTTAATCTTGAGTATGTTAATAAAGATTCCTTTACCACCGCTAGAAATGTCGACCAGCCTTTTCAGCTTCAAGATTATGACAAAGAAATTTTAAAAGACCAAGGACACTACCGAGTTGGGAATTTTGCAGACAACCCAATGCAAGATGGTAGAACCTCATATTTTCACCAATCAATAGGTGGATATCACGCAGCAAAATTACGTCGTTATCAAGAGCTATTTGACTATCAGATAGCCTCGAAAGGGAATCGACAAACAATCAACATGTTAAATACAAAGTATTTTATTGTTCCAGATCAGAATGGAGCTAGAATAGCACAACAAAATCCTGATGCTAACGGAAATGTTTGGTTTGTTGATCAGCTTAAGGTTGTTAATTCTGCTCAAGAAGAAATGAATGCGCTGGATAGTTTAAATACCAAACATGCAGCAGTTATTAGAGCAGAAGATTTTAAAGAATTTTCGGCTCAATTTAAACAGGATACAGAAATAGATTCACTAGCTAGCATCCAATTAACAAACTATGATGTTACCAGTTTGACATATAAAAGCGTTGCAAGCAAAGCTCGTTTTGCTGTCTTTTCTGAGGTTTATTACAAGGCAGGATGGAATGCGTATATAGATGGTGAAAAAGTACCTCATTATCAGGTAAATTATGTCTTAAGAGGGTTGCTTGTTCCGGCTGGAGCCCATCAAATAGTGTTTAAATTTGAGCCAACTATAATACAGCAAGGAAACACCATCACTTTGAGTTCTTACTTTTTAATTTTAATGATTCCTTTAGGATGGTATTTTTACGATCGTAAAAAGAAAAAATAACGACTACTTATGAATATTGGAATGCTCTTAAACGGAAGTTACCCTTCTGATATTCGGGTTCGAAAAGAGGCAGAAACTCTTGCAACCAAACATTCTGTGTTTGTTTTGTGTACAAAAAAGCCTTCAGAAAAAGCCCTTGAAATAGTTAATGGTGTAACAGTAGTTAGAAGTATTTCTTATAAAAGTTTAGCTCATGAGGGGATTGTAGATGTTATTGCATCCATTAATTTTGTGCATCCATTTTTTAAAAAAGAATTACCGAAGTTTATCCAGAAGCATACTATTGAAGTTTTGCATGTACACGATTTGCCTTTGGCCAAAACGGCACTTATTGCGGCTAAAAAGTATCAGCTTAAAACCGTCATCGATTTACATGAAAACTATCCAGCGGCCTTATTAACTTGGTTTTCATGGCGTAAGAATCCAATTATCCGACTTAAAAACAAGCTCTTTTTTGGCTACCAACGATGGCGTGCTTATGAGGCAAAGGTTGTGCAGCAATTTGATTATGTTATTGCTGTCGTCGATGAAATGAAAGAACGCTTGATAGAGCAACACCAGTTGCCTGCCAATAAAATTGTGATTGTTTCAAACGCTGAGAAAAAAGAATTTGCCAAAAACTTTGAACAAGAGTCTGCCGATTATTTTTCGGACTATTCAAATAGATTTATCATTTCATACGTGGGAGGCTTTGGGCCTCATAGAGGTTTGCATATCGCCATAGAGGGAATGCGTATGATTGCAAAAGAGCAGCCGAGAGCGCTCTTGGTTTTAGTTGGGCCTGCAAACAATGATGTGAGAGCACATTTGCAACAATTAATAGCAAAATACCAATTAGAAAATTCAGTGCTTATTAAAGGATCGGAACCTTTTAAAAATGTGATCAATATTATGAAAAGCTCTGATCTTAATATTATTCCGCACACTTCAAATGAGCATACAGAAAGTGCAGTGCCTCATAAGTTTTTTCAGATTTTACTTTCTGGAAAACCCCTATTGGTTTCTGATTGTAAGCCGATGAAGCGCTTTGTTTTAGAACATCAGATTGGGAATTTTTTCGAAGCAGATAAGCCAGAGAGTTTTGCAAAAGAGGTATTACAGATTTACAATTCTTACGACGCTGCTCTAGAGAAAGCCAACCGAGGATTAGAACAATCCTTAGAAGGTAATTTAAATTGGGAGTATTTATCGAGTAATTTGGTGCATCTTTACGATAATCTTAAAAAGTGAAAGTACTAATCATTACATATTATTGGCCGCCCGCAGGAGGCCCCGGAGTTCAACGATGGCTAAAATTTGTGAAATATTTACAGCAGTTTGGGTTAGAGCCTGTTGTTTACACCGTTGAGAATCCTAGATATCCAATTACAGATTCATCATTAGAGAATGAAATCCCAAAAGGAGTTGAGGTTTTGCGCTTGCCCATTAGAGAGCCCAACAACTTATTTGTTTTTTTTACTAAAAAGAAAAGCAGTCAGAGTGCTGGTTTTTTAAACCCCAATCCAGGTTTGTTTGGACGTTTTACTCAATATATTAGAGCTAATTTTTTTATACCTGATGCACGTAAATTTTGGATTAAACCCTCTGTTAGGTATCTAAAGAAGTATTTAGAAAGTCATCCAGTAGATATGATTATCACTACTGGACCGCCACACAGTGTGCATCTTATCGGTCTTGCCTTAAAAGAAGACCTAGGAGTTCCTTGGATATCAGATTTTAGAGACCCATGGACTGCGATAGATTATTTTGATCAATTGCCTTTGACTAAAAAATCACTAGCAAAGCACCACACACTAGAAAAAAAGGTGCTGAAAAAATCAGATGCTGTTTTGGTCGTAGGTGAGACCATGAAGAAGAATTTCGACCCCTATGCTAAACAAGTGTATGTGTTGACCAATGGCTATGATACATCGCAAGATGAAAAAAAAGGAGCTCAATTTTTAGATTCCCGTTTTTCAATTACGCATGTCGGTGCTATGAATGCTGATAGAAATCCAATTATTTTATGGGAGGTGTTGGCTGCTATTTGTAAAGAAAATTCAGATTTTAAATCTGATCTTGAGATAAAATTAATAGGGCATATTGCACCTCAGGTACTAAATAGTATAACAGGTAGTGGGCTTGAAAATGTTGAGAGATTGGGTTACTTAAAGCATGCCGAGATTAAATCCTATCAAGAGCAATCACAGGTATTGCTTTTGGCTGTTAATCAAGTGGCAAGTGCCAAAGGTATCGTTACCGGCAAAATCTTTGAATACTTACAAGCAAAGAGACCTATTTTGGCAATTGGCCCCACAGATGGTGATTTGGCAACAATTTTACAAGAAACAAGCTCTGGTGAAATAGTTGATTTTAATGATGCGGTTAAATTAAAAGAAGTAGTCTTAGATTTATATCGTAATTTTAAGGAAGGAAACACAGTTTTTACTGTTCAAAATATTGAGCAGTTCCATAGAAAAAACTTGACAGAAGAACTGTCTAAAATTATTAAGAACACCCTTGAGAACCATTCTTTATGAAGAAAATAGTGACCATTTTAGGAGCCAGACCACAGTTTGTAAAAGCAGCTGTTTTAAGTAGGGTAATTAAAGAACACAAACAGATTGAAGAAGTAATTGTGCATACGGGTCAACATTTTGACAACAATATGAGTGCTGTTTTCTTTACCGAAATGAACATTCCAGAGCCCGCATATAATTTAAAGATTCACAGTCTAACTCACGGAGCAATGACGGGTCAGATGTTAGAGAAAATTGAAGAGGTTTTACTAAAAGAAAAGCCCGAAGCTGTGGTGGTTTATGGAGATACCAACTCTACATTAGCGGGTGCTTTAGCAGCTAAAAAGCTTCATATAAAAATAGTTCATATAGAGGCTGGCTTGCGATCTTTTAACATGAGTATGCCAGAAGAAGTGAATCGGATTTTAACAGACCGTATGGCTAATTTACTATGCTGTCCTACAGAGAATGCCATGCAAAACCTTAAAGACGAAGGCTATGATACATTGCCGATACAGTTGGTGAATTGCGGAGATATTATGAAGGATGCTGTGGCTTATTACAGTAAGTTTTCTGCAAAAAAATCGACACTAATATCTAAGCTTAGGTTGCAGGATAAAAAATTTATAGTAGCTACGCTTCACAGGCAAGAAAATACAGATGATGTACAAAAATTACAACAAATAATAAGTGGTTTGGAGGCTTTGCATACAACTCATGAAGTGATTTTGCCTTTGCACCCAAGAACCAAAAAGATTTTAGAAAAGCATCAAATTGTACCTAAGCTTACCTGTATAGAGCCCCTTGGGTATTTTGATATGTTAGAGCTGCTAAAGCATTGTCTTTTGGTGGTTACTGATAGTGGTGGTTTGCAAAAAGAAGCTTTTTTTAATCAAAAAAACTGTATTATTATTAGAGAAGAAACAGAATGGTTAGAGCTGGTTAACAATGGCTTTGCTACTATTGTAGGAGCAGATTCAAAAAAGATGCAAACAGCGTATCAGGAATTTCAAACAAAAAAATCTGATTTTTCAGTTCCTCTTTATGGAGATCAAGTAGGGGAGAAGATTCATCAATCTATCATTAATTTAATGAACAACTAAGTTGGGAATTGTACTAAAACAATCTTTTAAAAATACGGTAATCACCTTTGCAGCTTTTGGTATTGGTGGTATAAACGCCTTGTTTTTATATACTAACTTTTTGGAGGAAACCTATTATGGTTTGGTCACTTATCTTTTGTCTACTGCAAATCTTTTAATGCCTTTAACTGCCTTTGGGGTTCAGTATGCCATCGTAAAGTTTTACTCATCGTATTCTGTTAAAGAAGAAAAGGATAAGTTTCTTAGCTTTTCATTGATTTTACCCTTGTTTATAGCCTTGCCTTTTGGGTTTATTGGGGCTTATTTTTATGAGCTAATTGGTACTTATTTATCTAAAGAAAACTCAATTATTAAAGAATATACTTTTGTTATTTATTTGGTGGCTATTGCGACCGCTTATTTTGAAATATTTTACGCTTGGTCACGGGTACAACTACAATCTGTTTTTGGCAATTTGATGCGTGAGATGTTTACTAGAATCATCGTAATGATTTTGTTAGTTCTTGTTGCACTCAAATTAATTGATCAAGAGGGGTTTATTTATTTCTTAACGGTTGCCTATTTTTTGAGAACGCTAATCATGATGATTTATGCATTTGTCTTGTACCTACCTAAGTTTAGTTTTGGTTTACCAGCCAATTATAAGGAAGTGTTAAAATACAGTTTTTATATTATTTTGGCAGGCTCTGCTGGTGCTATTTTACTAGACATTGATAAGTTTATGATTCCTCAAAAAGAGGAGATTCAGTTGGCGGCATTTTATGCTGTAGGAGTCTATATCGCTTCTGTAATTGAGGCTCCAGGGAGAGCGATGTCTCAAATTGTTCAGCCCTTAACTTCAAAAGCACTTAATGAGCACGATTATCCAGCTGTTTCTAAATTGTACAAGAGCACTTCTATTAATTTGTTGCTTATCTGTGGCCTGTTTTTTTTGTTGATTAACTTAAATTTAGGCCAACTATATTTGTTGATAAAGCCCGAGTACTCTAAAGGAGTTTATGTGGTGCTATTGATTTCTTTTGCCAAATTGTACACCATGTCTCTTGGTAATAACGGTGCTATTATATCTAACTCTAAACATTATAAAATTTTACTGCCTTATTCAGTAGGGATGGCTTTAAGTGTGGTCTTGTTAAATTATTGGTTAATAGATTTACTGGGCATGAACGGAGCGGCCTTGTCTACATTATGTGTTATTGTGTTTTTTAATAGCCTAAAGCTATGGTATGTTAAACACAAGTTTCAGATGAGTCCTTTTAGCTTAAAAACATTGTACTTGGTGTTAATAATTGGCGCAACTTACGGGCTGTTCTTTTTTTGGGATTTTACATTTCATCCAATTATTAATATCGTATTAAAAAGTACTCTAATCGCATTTGTCTATTTGCTAATTGTTAAAAAAGGAAATATCTCTGCAGATATCAACGGTCTTTTTAGTAAGTATTTATAGCAAACAATCTATGCTGTCTGCAAGTATATGCAATAGTAGTCCCAAAGCAATAATTCTCGTCTTTTTAAAGAATAAACCGGCTATGTATATTCCGATGGCTATATATGAGTGGAGTGGATGAAAATTTATACTACACCTGTTTTCTTGGAAAATAGGTGTAGCCAATAAATGATCAAGATCTATAAGCATTGTAGCTAAGAAGATTAGGTATACTTTTTTCCAATCTTTTTTAAATAAAAGTAGGGCAACGATTGCAGGAAATACAAAATGAAAACCGTAGTGAAGACAAAACTTTAGGGTCATAGTTACTTAAACTAAAATTAAAAAAGACCAACAAATGTCGGTCTTTTAAGTTTTATGTAAATATATAAAATTGAATGTATATTGGGGGACTAATACTCCAAATTTAAAGATTTCAATTTACAATTACCTTAACATAGGTTAATATAAATTACTTAGAATAGAGTTCTTTTCTAATTCTACTCAGCTGAACAGGTGTTATGTTTAAGAAAGAAGCAATATGATATTGTTGGATGAGATTGTCTATGTTAGGAATATCTTCTTTTAGTTGAATGTATCTTTGAGTTGCATTTAGTACGGAGAGCTCATAAATTCTTTTGTCTGCTCTAAGGTAGATGTTTTGTAGTAAACGATAATATAGTATCGCCAAATCATGATGCTCTTCTGTTAGTTTTATAAAAGCGTTAAAATCGCCAACGATCAAATCACAGTCGGTTATACAGTCGTAAATTTCACCAGAAGGATTTTTTGTGATTAAAGACCTTAAAGAGCCTGTTGTGGTGTAATGAAAATAGAGAGTTCTAATGTGATCTTTGCCTTTTTCATCTCGGGTAAAACTCCTAACCACCCCCGAAGTTAAAATATAGAACTTGGTCTGTGCTTCACCTAATCCAACCAATACGTCCCCTTTTTTTAATTGTTCTTTATATAATAGATTTTTAAATAATATTTTCGATTTTTCCGAAATTTCCGGGTTTAATTGATCGATAAATGTTAAAATTAAATCCATTTAAGTAATTTTGGTTTTACTCAAATTTACTCTTTTTTTTCTAAATAGCTACTAGCGTTTGGGCCTTCCATAAAAAGTAAATCTAAAATAGAAAGGTCTGGGATAAAACCGTGCTTATCATCAAACATCTGTATATAGGGTTCAAAAGGAGAGGACTCTGTTTGTTTGGCATTTGCCAATGCTCTATAGTCAGTTTCTGATTCAAGTTGATATTCTGTTGTTTTGCTATACAGAGTAGGGAGTTGCAAGGCTTCCATAATAGCTGTGTAGCTGTCGATGTTTACATCTAGGAGGAAGTGGTATTTTTTTGTGAAAATTGGTAAGAGATCATCGATGTAAAATTCAAAAAAAGGTGAATTTCTATAGGCAACCTGCAATGATTTTAAATGTTGGCTTTGCCATTGACTGCTATTTTCAACTAGACAGTCCTTGGTTTTTTTTCGATCAGTACTTGCTGGATGATTAACCGGGATGTTTAATAATTGTTTGCCGTTAGCTCCATAAATATAACAACGGTTTCTGTAGGTTTGCTTTTGGAAATTGTCTTCTATTTCAAAAACAACCTGCTCAGAATTTACCATTGCTTTGTATTGAGAAATGGGTGAGAAATAAGTAGGCAAAAATAAAGACATGAAAAACGTTTATGAGTCTGATTTTTTTCGCTTACTTCTATAGTAACTAAACCCAAAATAACCAAGCAGTGCAATTAGAAAATAATTAAAATATGATACTGGTTCTCCACTTCCACCAACAGTGGTAAACATTCTGTCCCAACGAATTGATTTTAATTTAGACATAAAATCAGGGGCATTTGGATCCCAACTTAGCCAAATAAAAACAGGCTTTCCTACCACATGATCAAAAGGGACATATCCCCAGAAACGAGCATCTAAAGAGTTTTGTCTGTTGTCTCCCATCATCCAGTAATAATCCTGTTTAAAGGTGTAGCTATTGGCTTTTTTACCATTGATAAAATAGTTGTCCCCAACAATAGATAAATTATTGTGTTCATAACGCTCAATTATGTCTTTGTAAAAAGGCATGGATTTGGCATTTAAATCAACCGTTACTTCTTTTTTAGGGATATATATTGGTCCAAAATTGTCTTGGTTCCATTTGTATTGTGGATTGTGAGGGAAAACTTCTTCATTGTAGATGCCGTTAGGCTCTATCATTTTTGTGACGCTCTTAACAATTGGATTTTTTGCAATCAAAGCGGCCTCTTCATCGGTTAAATTTAATAGATATTTTCCATTAATAATTTTACCTTCTCTAATGTTGTATCTTTTTAAAGCACCTGCACTAAACGATTTACCTTCGGTTTCTACAGTAAAATAGTATTGGGTTTTTGCACGATCTGGTAAGACTGTTTTCTTTCCGTTAATATAGACATAACCATCTCTAATTTCTAGGGAGTCTCCTGGGATGGCCACAGTACGTTTTACATAATTGGTTCTTTTGTCTATAGGTTTGTAAGTGAACTTTTTTGACCGGTCATTGTACATAGTGCTGGTGGTGTCATTTGGCCAACTAAAAACCACAATATCATTTCTCTTTATTTTTTGAATGCCTGGGACACGCATATAAGGCAAGGTTAGCTTGTTTAACCAGGACTCTTTGTCTTTAGAATTAGAAAGGTATGATTTGCCTAAAATTGGTAAGGTGTCATGTACCATCGGTGCCGATACTACGCTCATGGGTACCCGTGCACCATAATGAAACTTGCTTACAAATAGAAAGTCTCCTACGTACAAGGTTTTTTCTAAAGAAGAAGTTGGAATGGTATAAGGCTGCATAAAATAGGTATGTACCAAGGTTGCTGCAATAATAGCAAAGGCGATAGAACTTACCCACTCTCCAAGAGACGTTTTAGGCTGTAGGCTTCTGTTTTCTATATAGTTTAGGTCTGTTGCATAATTTAAATAAAACAGGTAAAACCCTAAAGAAATAACTGCTAGATACGTATCATGGCTTTTATTATGTCCAAAACTTCTACAGGTCTCTATCCAAATTATTGGGAACATTAGTAGGTTTACAACAGGGATAAACAATAAAATAACCCACCATTTTGGTCGGTTGATAATTTGCATTAAAACAATGGCATTATAAACAGGTACAGCCGCTTCCCAAGCTTTTCTTCCTGCCTTAATATAGATTTTCCAAGTGGCCAAAAAATGGACCAGTTGGATCACTAAAAAAACGATTAACCATTCTGTAAAAGTCATATTTGTATGTTTTGTATTCTTTGCTGTAAAGAATGTTATTGTCTTTGTATAAGTAATGCTTTTTGTAAAGCGTTACAGTTATTAACCTAAGTTTAACACGTCTTTCATGGTGTAAACTCCTGTTTTTCCAACCAGCCATTCTGCGGCCACAACTGCACCAAGTGCAAAGCCTTTGCGGTTATGGGCGGTGTGTTTTATTTCTATTTGATCCACATCAGATTCATAGCATATGGTATGTGTACCAGGTACTTCTGGGATTCTTTTGGCGCTAATCGGAATGATTTCATCAGAATTTGATGCATCAAGTTCCCATTTCTTTTTAGCAGAATTGGCTATAATGCCTTCTGCTAAACTAATGGCTGTTCCGCTAGGAGCATCTAGTTTTTGAGTGTGGTGAATTTCTTCTATGCTCAAAGAGTAATCCTCTATGGTATTCATCATTTTTGCCAATTGTTTGTTTAGCTCAAAAAAGATGTTAACACCCAAACTAAAATTGGATGCATAAATAAATGCTCCTTTCTTTTGATTGCAAAGCGAAACTACTTGATCGTATTGTTCTAACCAGCCTGTAGTGCCGGAGATTACCGGTACTTGATGGTTAATACAGTTGCTAATATTAGAAACTGCTGCTGATGGTACACTAAAATCAATAGCCACATCTGCATTGCTAATATCGTAACCCTCTTGATCAGAGGTTTTAATCACAATTTGATGGCCTCTTTTAAGCGCAATTTGTTCAATCTCCTTGCCCATTCTTCCGTAGCCTAATAGTGCGATTTTCATGATTAAAAGGAATATTTAAATGACAAACCAAATTTTGGAGCATCAAAATTCATTGGATGCTGTTGAATCATTGGTTGAAATGTTAGGTTGTCGTTGGTGTTAAATTGTAATAGGTGTGCATTAACGCTGGCCTCTATAATTTGTAAGACATAAAAGACAGCCGTGGTCAATAAAGACAAGTCTCTATTTTGTCTTAGCGTTTTTTGTGCATTGATAAGTCCGTTTCTAGAGATCAATACACTGCCATCATCATTGGTAAATTCATCTTTAAGGCCTGCTTCCCTCAATTTGAAAGCTGTTCTGTAGCGATCAAACTCTTTGTTGTTGTCTATATACAAATAGATACTGGTTGACATGGCAGCCCAGACTACTGGAGCCTTCCAATACTTTTTGTTGTAAATTTGACCTAAACCAGGTAGTACTGCCGAGTAGAACGCTGCTTTTGCAGGTGCTAAGGGCTTGTATTCTTCTACAATGATTATTTTCTCGTTGGTTTTAGAGGCTTGAGTTTGGACAGTATCCTTCTGTGCAAAACTACAAAACGAAGTAAAGACACAGATACATATTGTTATTTTATAGCGAAAGCTCACTAGCTTAATAAGTCTTTTATTCTTTTAAAATCTTCTTCAGAATGAAAAGGAATACTCAGTTTTCCTTTTCCTTTTGAATTTACTGTAATGTCAATTTTGTGTCCAAAAAAAGCACTTAGTTGGTCTACACTTTCTTTAATGTAGCTAGGAGTCTTTTTTTGTTTTTTAGGTTTAGCCTTGCTGTCTTTTAAATTTTTAACAAGCTCTTCTGTTTGACGAACTGATAATTTATTTTTGACAATCTTACTGTAAATGTCTAGTTGGCTATCTGTGTTTTCAACGTTGATTAAAGCTCTTCCGTGTCCCATCGAAATAAAACCATCACGCATTCCAGTTTGAATAATCGGGTCTAGTTTTAATAAGCGAACATAATTTGTTACAGTTGATCTTTTTTTACCTACTCGAACACTTAGTTCTTCTTGAGTTAGTTGAATTTCATCTAACAAGCGCTGATAAGATAAGGCAACTTCAATAGGGTCAAGGTTTTTACGTTGGATGTTTTCTACCAAAGCCATCTCAAGCATTTCTTGATCATTGGCCAATCTTATGTACGCAGGAATGGTTTCATTGCCAATTAATTTAGAAGCTCTAAATCTTCGCTCTCCAGAAACCAATTGAAAAGTGTTCCCTGTTCCTTTTCTAACGGTAATGGGTTGGATTACACCAAGTTCTTTAATAGAGTTAGCCAATTCTTGTAAGGCGTCTTCATCAAAATAGGTTCTTGGCTGAAATGGATTTACTTCGATTTTACTTAGGTCAATCTCGAGGATGTTTCCTACCAACTGATCGGCGTTTTTATCTGTAGCAGAAGTAATATCTGCAGCGTTTTCTTTTAATAAAGCAGACAATCCTCTACCCAACGCTTGTTTTTTTGTTGCTTTTGCCATTACGCGTTTTTCTTTAAAATTTCATTAGCCAAGTTTAAGTAGTTTACGGCCCCTTTGCTTGTGGCATCGTAGGCAATAATACTTTCACCGTAACTAGGTGCTTCTCCTAAGCGGGTATTTCTTCTGATAATGGTGTCAAAAACCATTGAGCTAAAATGCTTTCTTACTTCTTCTACTACCTGATTAGAAAGTCTTAATCTAGAATCAAACATAGTTAGCAATAGACCTTCTATATCTAGATCTGGGTTGTGGATTTTTTGAATACTCTTAATGGTATTTAATAATTTACCCAAACCTTCTAGGGCAAAATACTCACACTGTATTGGAATGATTACTGAATCTGCAGCAACCAATGAGTTTAATGTGATTAGACCCAATGAAGGTGCGCAATCAATTAAGATATAATCATATTCATTTTTAAGATCAACTAAGGCTTTTTGAAGCATGTACTCACGTTGTTCTTTATCTACCAATTCAATTTCAATGGCTACCAGATCTATATGAGCAGGCATAATATCTACATTGGGTGAACTGGTTTTTTGGATAGCCTCCCTAGCATTTGCAGTATGTTCTAATACTTGATAGGTACCAATTTCTACCTGATCTACATCAATACCTAACCCCGAAGAGGCGTTGGCTTGAGGGTCAGCGTCAATTAGTAAGACTTTTTTCTCCAAAACACCTAAAGAAGCTGCTAAGTTTACAGACGTAGTTGTTTTACCAACACCTCCTTTTTGATTTGCAATTGCGATGATTTTACCCATTAAAAATGATCCTAGTTATAAAAAGTAAAAATACGATTATTTGTTGTTTTTAAAAACCAAAGATGTTAACAAAATGATAAAAATGTAAATATCTTTAAATCAGTTACTTGCGCTTAAAAATAAGCCCGTAGTAAACAATTAAAAATGATTTTATTTTTGAGTTTATCAACTGTTTTTTTAATGTTATTTTATGCTTTTACAGGGATGTTTTTTAAAATTTCTACTAAAAAATCCCAAAATTTTTGAGTCGATTTAATCTCTGCTCTTTCATCTGGTGAATGTGCTCCTCTAATTGTAGGTCCAAAAGAAACCATGTCTATGTTGGGGTAATTTTGCCCTAAAATACCACATTCTAAACCTGCATGACAGGCAGCAATATGAGCTTTTTTACCTTGCTGCTTTTGGTAGATGCTATCTAAAAGAGTGAGAATTTCAGAGTTTATATTGGGTTGCCACCCTGGATAGTCTCCTGAGAAGCGAACCTCAAAGCCTGATAATTCAAAGGCGGCTCTTATGGAAGTCGCCAAATCGTATTTGTTGGTTTCAGAAGATGAACGTGTAAGGCAGCCAACATAGATTTGTCCTGCTTCTACTTTAATACGTGCGATATTGTTAGAGGTTTCTACAAGGCCGTCTATGTCTGGACTCATTCTGTAAACACCGTTAAGCGCTGCATATACTGATTTTATAAATCCTTCTTGAACGCCCAAATCCATTACTTTTTTAGGGAGTTCTGTAGTTTCTATGTGGATAGAAAGATTTGGCTCTAGACTTGCGAACTCTTCTTTAATCGTTTTAATATGATCTTCGGTTTCAAATAAGAAAGGCTCTTTAGCAACCTGGTCAATAACGACAGTTGCATGACTTTCTCTAGGAATTGCATTTCGCAAACTACCTCCGTTGATGGTGGCGATTCTCAAACCAAAATTTTCAAAACCATCAAAAAGCAAACGATTCATCAATTTATTGGCATTTGCTAGGCCTTTGTGGATGTCCATTCCAGAATGCCCTCCATTGAGTCCGGATACGGTAATTTTATAAGCCAAACATAAGTCTGGAGTTTCCATTTCTGTATACGATCGGGTAGCGGTAATGTCTACACCACCTGCACAACCCATGCCTATTTCATCATCTTCTTCGGTGTCTAAGTTTAGAAGTATTTCACCATCTAGCAATCCTGCTTCTAATCCCATGGCGCCAGTCATACCCGTTTCTTCATCAATAGTAAATAGCGCTTCTATGGCAGGGTGGGCAAGGTCTGTTGCTGCTAAAACACTCATGATTGCTGCAACACCAAGTCCATTGTCTGCTCCAAGTGTAGTTCCTTTTGCTTTTACCCAACCGTCTTCAACATGCATTTCAATCCCTTGAGTATCAAAATCAAAATCAGTATCTGTGTTTTTTTGGTGAACCATGTCTAAATGACTTTGTAGCACTACCGTTTTTCTGTTCTCCATACCAGTAGATGCGGGTTTTTTGATAATGACATTACCAACAGTATCTACAAGGGTTTCTAAACCTAAGTCTTTGCCAAACTGAACCATAAACGCAATGACTCTTTCTTCTTTTTTTGAAGCGCGAGGTACAGCGTTTAAATCTGCAAAGTGATTCCAAATGTTTTGGGGGCTTAAATTTCTTATTTCTGAATTCATGGATAGTGCTTTTATTTTGTCAATCAAAGGTACAATTTCTCTTTGTTTTTTTATCTAATATTGATAACTAGTCTGGCTTGTAAGAAAATTAAATCAAAATCAAAAGAGAGTTGCTTACGACTAATGATTCTTTGTTAAATTAAATTATAGAAACTAAAAAACCCGCTACTTATTTAGGGTAACGGGTTGTAAGGTTGATTGTTTTTTACCTGTACTAGTCTGCTTTTAAAATAGTATCTATTCTGGCAATACAGTCATTGTAGTGGTATTTTGTAATGGTGTTGGCGCTGTTTTTTGCACTATTAAGTTGAGTTCTTAACAAGCTTAACTCACCTCTAATAATTGAGTTAATGTCAGAGTTTTTAACAGCGGCTGTTTTTTGACCAATTAAAAAACCTAAGCGCTCAATGTATGCTTTTTGCAAGTTTCTTCTATGCACACTTACGTTCTTTTTGGTTGCTGCTTCTGCAAAGATTCCATTTCTTAAATCACTAATTAGGTTTAAGCTGGTGTATTGTCTGCTAGATAAAGCTTCAGCATCCAAAAGTCTTTCTAAGCGGCCGTTACTCAATAAGCTATTTAATTGTCTGGTTTGAATTCCTAAGATTTTAGCAGCGTGTCCAGAGGCATCAATATTATTTAAAATACGTGTGTCTAAAAGCCAATCTTGAGTTTCAAATACATTTGCTAGCAACCAGTTGATTGATTTCTTTTGAGTATTTAAATCAACATAAGAATAAACGTTTCCGCGTTGTTCAGGCTTTTTGTTGTTTTCGACAATTCCTCCGATATTGTTTGTTACATGACCAATATATCTGCCCCAAACACCTAAAAGTTCTCCGTAAAGTTCTTTTAAATCATCGTAGTTGTTTGTTTTGTCTGAGGTCCATTTTGATAGGTTTTTAGCGACGTATTTTAGGTTTTTAACTCCATAAGTACTGGCTAAAACAGGGTCATCTCCAATGCCTTCAGTCTGTGCTGTTGGGTCAAAGCCTTTGTCTCCAAAACGGTAGATTGGGTTGTTGCTTTTGTCTGCGATCCACTTGTCAAGTGTTTTAACTTCGTCTTGTGGTGTTTTTGCATTCGGAATCACACGGTATCCCCAGTTAATTGAGTACTCATCATAAGGTCCTAATTGTCTGATAAAACGAATATTTTTATCTCCAGGTTGCGCTATATAGTTGTAACGAGCATAGTCCATAATACTCGGAGCGATTCCGTATTTTTGAGTAAAAGCACCGTCTCTTAAAGAGGCTACAGGATAGGCAGAACTTGCAGCCATATTGTGAGGCAATCCTAAAGCGTGTCCAACTTCATGGGCAATAACCATGGTCATCATTTCTCCAATCTCTTCATCAGGTGTGTCTAAGGTTCTAGCTGATGGATTTGCAGCGCCAGTTTCTAAAAGGTATCTATTTCTGTAAGAACGCAAATGGTTGTGGTACCAAATAATATCACTCTCGATAATTTCACCAGTTCTTGGGTCAGAAACACTAGGTCCCATAGCATTTCTGGTGGTGCTTGCTACATATCTAATTACAGAATAGCGAATGTCTTCTGGGCTAAACTCTGGATCTTCCTCTTTGGTGGGAGGGTATTTGGCATAAATTGCATTTTTAAAGCCTGCTTTTTCAAATACTTTTTGCCAAGAATCTACACCTTCTTTGATGTATTTTCTAAGTTTTTCTGGAGTTGCAGGGTCTAAATAATATACAATTGGTTTAATTGGCTCAACCAGCTCACCTCTTGCATACGCAGCAGGGTCTTTTGGCTCTAATCTCCATCTTTTGATAAATCGTTTGCTTTCAGATTTTAATTTGTCAGAGCTGTAATCTACTGTTCCTACAGAAAAATAACCAACACGCTTGTCGTAAACTCTAGGTGTCATTGGATTTTCTGGCAAAAGAATCATTGATTGATTAATTTGCATGCTAAGTGTATTGCTTGATGTGTTGCTTGGTGGAGCATCGGCTTCAAAAGTGAAATTTTGAACTACCTCAATGTTTTTTGGATAACTATGGATGCTGTTAATAAAACTTCTTTTGCTGTCTAGTCGTCTTACTTTGTAAGTGGTTCTCATTCTGCTAGCCAATCCGCTAATCGCTTTTACATCACTGTTAAAAAACGATGTAACATCAACTAAATTGCTGTTGTTCTGTTTGTTGCTTGCTTTGATATCAAATGCATAAATAACAGGTTCTAAATTGTTTGATTTTACCGATTTAGAAATAGGTAAGGCATCATCTGCGATAGCGCTATATGATTTTACCTTTAATAGTATTTTATCTTTGTATAAAGTCCAAACTATAACTTGTTCATTAACTTTTGATCCTGCATTTACATAGCCGCCTCCAAAATTACTAGGTAATTCTTTAATACGGGTTACCAATAGCATTTCTTTGTCTAGTAATGCATTTGGGATTTCAAAATAAAATTTACCATCGGTTTCATGGGTTGTAAATAGACCTGCATCAGAAATACTCTCACTGGTGATAAAATCAGCATATGAAGGTTCTTTCTTATCAGTCTTTGTGGTTTGTTTTTTTTGTGCAAAGCTATTTGTTGGTACGCCTAGTGCGATTACAAACAAATACATGAGTACTTTTTTCATTGTGAATAAGTTGTGAGTAGTTAATTAAACTAGCTAAAATATTAATTACCGCAGCAATTGTTCTTATTTTTTTGTTAAAAAAAACTCAATCACAGTGGATTGAGTTTTTAATTAAGCTTCTATTATTAGCTAGTACAAGCTTTTAAATTCTTGTGGTTTTGCCTCGTTCATAATGCTATAAACCATTTCAAATACATCTTCTGCAGATGGTTTAGAGAAATAATCTCCATCTGTTCCGTAAGCAGGTCTGTGTGCTTTGGCAGTAAGTGTTTTTGGTTGACTGTCTAAATATTGATAGCCTTTTTGGTTTTCTAAAATTTCTTGCAATAAGTAAGCAGAAGCTCCTCCAGGCACATCTTCGTCAACGATTAGCAAGCGATTGGTTTTTGCCAAGCTCTTAACAGTTTGATGGTCTAAATCAAAAGGCAATAAACTTTGTGCGTCAATAATTTCTATATGGATGCCAACTTGAGCTAGATCTTTTGCTGCTTCATCAACAATTCTTAGGGTAGATCCATAAGATACAACTGTAATGTCTGAACCTTCTTTTAAGGTTTCTACTGCTCCGATTGGAGTTCTGTACTCACCTAAATTAGTAGGCAGTTGTTCTTTTAAGCGATAGCCATTTAAACATTCTATTACCAAAGCAGGATCATCACCAGCCAATAAAGTATTGTAAAAACCAGCTGCTTGTGTCATGTTTCTAGGAACCAAAACATGGATTCCTCTAAGGTTGTTAATGATTCCACCCATTGGAGATCCTGAATGCCAAATTCCCTCTAAACGATGTCCTCTGGTTCTAATAATTAAAGGTGCTTTTTGTTTTCCAAAAGTACGGTAACGAAGTGTTGCCAAATCATCACTCATTATTTGCAAGGCATATAATAAATAGTCTAAATATTGAATTTCTGCAATGGGTCTTAAGCCACGCATTGCCATCCCTATTCCTTGTCCAATAATGGTTGCTTCTCTAATTCCTGTGTCAGAAACTCTAAACTCGCCGTATTTTTCTTGCAAGCCTTCAAGACCTTGATTTACATCACCAATAAAACCAGCATCCTCACCAAAAATTAATACCTCTGGATGTTTCTTTAAAAGTGCGTCAAAGTTGTCACGCATAATAATTCTTGCATCTACCATATTGGCTTCAGTAGCATAGCTAGGTGCAATAGGTGTTGTATTTAGTGGGTTTTCTTTAGTTTCGCTTAACAAGTGAGAAGAGTATAGATCTGCCCCTTGATCAATTGCGTTTTTTACAAAGTTTTGTAAACTTGTTTTTTCTGCAAAGTTTTCGTCTTTTAAGAAGCGCAGTACTTTTCTTGCAGCAACAAGAATGTCTTTTCTGATTGGTTCTTTGATGCTGTCTAAGTCATTTTTTATCTTTAAAATAAAAGAGCCATTGCTACTTTTTTCTGCAACAGTCGCTAATAGTTGAGAAGCTGTTTGAAGCTCATCTTGAATTTTAGAAAGATAATTAGACCAAGCGTTTCTTTTGGCAGTACTTACAGCTTTTTTTGCTTCTTTTTCTATAGCAACAAGACTGTCTTCGTTATCAACAAATTTAAGCGTTTCTCCATTTTCATTTTCCAACTCAAAATCTAAAATCCAATTTCTCATTTGTGCAAGACAGTCAAAATCTTGCTCCCATTGCAAACGCTCAGCGTTTTTGTATCGCTCATGAGACCCAGAAGTAGAGTGTCCTTGAGGTTGGGTTAATTCTTTAACATGGATTAAAACAGGTACGTGTTCTTCTCTTGCTATTTTAGCAGCGCGTTGGTATACGTCTATTAGTTGAACATAATCCCAACCGTTAACTACAAAAATTTCATAGCCGTTATTTTTATTGTCTCTTTGAAACCCTTTTAAAATTTCAGAAATATTTTCTTTGGTGGTTTGATGTCTTGCATGTACCGAGATACCGTATTCATCATCCCAAACGCTCATCACCATAGGTACTTGTAATACTCCAGCAGCATTGATGGTTTCAAAAAACAACCCTTCACTGGTACTAGCGTTTCCGATGGTTCCCCAAGCTACTTCACTTCCTTTTGAAGAGAAATTAGTTGCTTTGTCTAGTTCTGCAACATTGCGGTAAATTTTTGATGCTTGAGCCAATCCTAAAAGTCTAGGCATTTGCCCAGCAGTAGGAGAGATGTCTGCACTTGAGTTTTTCTGAGCTGTTAGATTTTTCCAGTCTCCATTTTCATCCAAACTATGGGTTGCAAAGTGGCCGCCCATCTGACGTCCTGCTGACATAGGTTCAGCTTCTATGCTTGGGTTGGCGTAGAGGCCAGAAAAAAACTGTTCTGCTGTAAGCTCACCAATAGCCATCATAAAGGTTTGGTCTCGGTAATAACCAGATCTAAAATCACCGTTTTTAAAAGCCTTAGCCATTGCTAATTGCGGCACTTCTTTACCATCGCCAAAAATTCCAAATTTGGCCTTCCCTGTAAGTACTTCTCGACGTCCTAACAAGCTACATTCTCTACTAATACGTGCAATTTTATAGTCGTTTAAAACTTCATCGCGAAAATCGTTAAATGAAATTTCTTTCGTAGTCGGTTTTGTAGCTGTTTTTGTCATATTGGTACAAGGTTTTTGATGTTTTGCAAAGATAGTGATTTTAGTTGATATTTAAAAATATTTTGATTTGTTGATAATATCATAATTTCACAGCTATTTACTCGCTTTTTGTTGATTATAATGCAATAGCTTAATTGGTTTTTTTACAGGAGCTTGTTTGCACTGTTTTGAGATTCTCGTTAAGGAGTATTTAATAATGCCAAAAAAAGGTATTTACTTTATATTCTTAAGCAGTTCATCTATAGTTTCATTACTTTCTCTATTTAGCTTTTTTCGAATGCGGTGTTTAGTAACCCTAATAGTGTTAGAAGATACACCCAAAACCAAACTCATTTCATTATTGGAAAGCTTTAATTTTTCTAAACACAAACAGCGTATTTCTGCCTGGCTTAAGTTTGGGTGTTGTTTTGTTATTGAGGGAATTAAATTTGGATAAGCTTTGTTAAATTGATCTTGAAATTGTTTCCAGTCATTTTGGGTTAAAATGTTTTTAGACTTTAATTTAGAAAGTTTTTCTGAACTGTCATTGTTAGCTTTTTCTTTTTTTAATTTGCTAATGAGGTTGCTATCTTGACGAACCTTAGTGGCTAGCTTTTTTAATTGATTCTTAGAATCGTTTAGAGCTCTTTGGGTGTTTTGAAGTTCTAATTCTTTAATCTGTTGTTTTTTTAGTAGAAACTGGTTTCGAAACCAAAAAGAGAATACGCTCACTATTAATAAGATTGCAATAATAAAAATGATAAAATTACGCTGAGTGATTTTTAATTGGTTTTCTGTTTTTAGTTTCCCAACCTGTAATTCTCGCTCTTTTGCTTCAACTCTTTGATTAGCTCGTAGCAATTTAATGCTACTGTATTTTTCATTGTAGGCATTTATAGCAGACATGGTTGAATCTAAATAGAGAGTACTCAGCTCTAACTGCTTGTTTGCAGCATACCATTTGCTCATTACAGGATATAAATGTCGAAGCCTATCAGTTTGTTTAGACTGTTTAATATACTGTCTGCTATTTTGTATAAGTTGTTTTGCTTCTGATAGTTTATTTTGTTTAATATAGATATCAGCTAGGGGAGTGCTTGACCCAGAAGCAAGTCCAAAATCGTTGTTTGATAATGCGGTTTCAATGTCTTTTTTAAACAATGGGATGGCCTTTTCAAAATTGCCTTCTAAATAGTAGTTGTACCCCAAATTTCCGCTTGCAATTGCTTTCCATGTGCTACTTTGTAATTCTGAGTCGTCTTCTATTACCTTTAAAAAGTAAGTTTTTGCCAATTCAAACTTTTCTAACTTTTGATAACATAAACCCACTGTGTTTTGAGCAGCAAGAACATGTAAGGCATTAAAACTCGTTCTTTTAAGATTACTAGATTTTTTATAATAGATTAGTGCATTGTTATAATCTTTGAAATAGTAATAATATTGCCCTATATAATTTAAATGATCTGCCATATTTGGAAAATCTTCTGGAGCTATTCTGTCTAGGGTTTTAATTGATAATAAAACCCACTCAAAGGCTTTTTCAAAATTATTGAGGCTCCAATAATGACTAATAATAACCTTTATTGCACGTTGTTCTATGTGTAGAATTTTATCTTTTTCTCCTAAATTGGCAATGTCAATTAGGTTTTGTGTTAATTGAGGTCTTAAATGTCCTACGAGAAACCAACTTGCATAGGCTCTTAGTAATCTTGCTTCTAATGCGAGTTCTTTATCGTTGTTGGCTAAGGCCCATTGTTCCATTTCATGTGTGTAAGCATTTATAAATAAAGAATCTTGTCTCCCTTTATTAATGGTGTTTCTGTACAATACATCAATAGCATCCACCTTTTCTTTATAAGGTTTATGTAGCATTTCTTTGTATTGAGCAAATGATGCCATACAACCACATAGAAAAAAGAATCCTATTAATTTTAGTCTCATTATTTTGTAAAATAGAGACCGAATATACTCAATATATTATTGAAACTTAAAGTTATAAAATAGGTTTGTCTATTGGTTTTAGAATGTTTTAAAAATAATTATCTGACTATTAGTTGTTTATCTGTTTTTTTGTTTGTTTAAAAATAATGAAATTAAAAAAGAGCATATTTTAATTGTTTTTAGAAGGTAAAAAGACTGCCCAAAGGGCAGTCTTTATTATATGTATTTTCTTGAAAATATATTTAGAAACCAACTTCAGAACAAAGGTTAGCAGGGATTTCAAAATCTGTGATTTTAAAATTCTCGGTATCAAAAGTCCATTTATGATAATACGCCTTTCCTTTGTACACTGTTTTAAAGTTGTACTCCTTGCCTAATTCAAAACCTTTTAAGGTCATTTTACCTTCTTTTATGGTGCCCTCATAACTAAATATGCCATTCTCTCTTTCTATATATAGTGGAAAGCCATCCGGTTTAATGATGTTTTCTCCACAACTTGCCGCGACATCAATAGCAATGTTTTTTAGTGTACCAATTTTAAAGTAATCTGTACCATCTTGGGTTAGATTAATATTAAATTCACAATTGGCAATTGTTGCAATGTTTGATAGATTGGTACGGTAAGTAACACCTTGAGACTTAACATAGAGTTGGTATTCCGTTGTGGTTGTCCATTTATCACTGCCCATAAAACCGCCAGTTAAATAAGTATCAGTATAAACATCATTTCCAGAAGCAAGAAGTTTTTTGATGCCTTTAACATGTTCCTTATAAAAGGGGCGAGATATATCCACACCAGCATTCATAAACATATTGAAATATTTATTATACTCTTCTGTTCCTTCAGAGTATTCATCCCATATAAGTTTAATCATCCTAGGGGCATGTGAAGATACTACTTTACCATTTTTAATTACGATTTCAAATATGTTAATAAATTTTTCACCGTTTCGAATATCTAAAAAACTATAGTCATTTTCGGTTTTAACACGGAGTTGTATATTAAAAGTTGCGTTGTAGTTTGGTGCTAAATTATTAGCGGTAACGTTATCTGTATAAACTGTACAATCGGTATCTTTAAAGCTCACCACGCTATAATTAGACAGGTGAGTGGTTTCAA
This sequence comes from Polaribacter pacificus, assembly GCF_038024035.1. Classification (NCBI taxonomy): domain Bacteria; kingdom Pseudomonadati; phylum Bacteroidota; class Flavobacteriia; order Flavobacteriales; family Flavobacteriaceae; genus Polaribacter; species Polaribacter pacificus. Next base: position 1,063,517 of record NZ_CP150664.1, on the reverse strand, counting down.
AACTGATGTTAAATGTGGCTGCTGTAGCACCTGCAATAACAGTGCCTAATCCGTGATAGGTCCAATCTGTACTATCGTCTTCATTGGTGTACACAGGAAACGTATCTCCTAGCTGTACTGGATTGCCTGTTGTTGGGTTGGTGGCATCACTCGGAATTTCTATGGCAACATCAATGGCATTGTTAAACTTTTTTACAGGAGTACCATTTACATCCATGGTAATTTGGGTATTCCCCGCTAAAAACGTTGCTTCTTTTCCTGTAATAGCAACTCCTTTATCATCTTTAAAGGTAAAAACACTTGTGCTAGGTAAAACATCACTCAGTGCATCAGTATTGGTCACGGCAATCTTTACATCGCTACCTGTTAAAACAGCACCTGCCGCATCCTTAAATTGTGTGCCTGTTTTGATTGTTATTGCACTGGTGCTTAAAGAGCCATTGGTACTTGTTTTTACTGTTGTGGCTGTTGTGGTTGCATTGTTTGTTAAGCCTAGTGTTTTGCTAGCTTCGTTTTGTCCTTTGTAGATTTTGCTCTCATCCACCATGGTCAAGTTTATTTTAGACACCGTGTCTTTTAAGCTTACAGGGAAGGTGCTTGTTTTATAAGAACCTCCGCTAATAGTAACGTCAAAGTTTAATTCTTTTACTCCTGTACTTTTGTTTGGGTTTACACTTAACTGAATAAAACCATCATTTTCTTTGATTTCAAATTCTCCAGCTTCACTCACCAGTTTGTCTGCATCTGCTCCGCTAAAGACTACCGTAAAATCAGTATCAACAATTCCTTGTTGGTTGCCAAAGGCATCTTTTAACTCTAGTACGGCTGTTTGCTCAAAAATGGCATTGGTTACGCCAATATTAAAGTCTTCAATTTTTTCTGTAAATTCTGTACAGCCAATAACTCCAAGGATAGTCGCTGCTGCAATGACGGCTTTTTTATGTATGTATTTTTTCATGATTTCTGTATTATAGTTTGATGGCTAATTTAATTTGTGCTCTTGGAATAAACTTTAAAGTTTCAAAGGCATCTTGTAAGTCTGCTTCTTGGTCTTTGGTAGGTCCTAATAATTTGGTCGCATCTAAGTTTACCTCAGGAGAGCTTGCAAAATAGGTTCCCAACTCAAAGCTCAATCCAATTCTGTTTTTTGGTACCGCTCTACCAAAACCAATTCCTAAAAAAGGGGCTGTTCCAGACCATTTAGAATCAATTAGTATATGACCCACATTGGCAGCAGCTACAGTTACATCTCCATAAGTAATGTCTTCTTGGTAGTTTACCTTAGCGTTAAGGTTAACATTTGATAAGATTCCTAATCCAAAAGTCAATTTAAAAGAAGAGTTGGTAAAAGGAGTGTACTCGGCACCAAAATCCCATGCTTGGGTTTCTAGATTTCCTAAAATGCTTACTTTTTCTGATCCAATGCTAACATCTTTAACTTCATAATCTTTTAAATTAAAGGTATGGTAGGCAACACGGGCAGTTAATTTGCTTCCTAATTTTCTTGCAAACTCAAAGCCAATTCCAGGAGAGCCAAAAGATACTGCAATGGCATTTTTGCGATCAGATTGATCCATTGCAAAATAAGAGCTTGTGTTCTTTGTAGTGGTCTTAAAAACAGAAGGCTTATTGCTAAAGTTGGTTGTGGGTTGCTGTTGGGCAAAACTCTCTACCCCAAAGCAACAGATTAGGGCAAGAAAAAATAATGATCTTTTCATATTATTGTTTTAGATTCAGAAATATTTTACACTAGGTAAAACGGGGTAAATAAACAAATAAAAAATCAGACTAGCAGTATTTGGAGCGTTACAAAAGCGTTACAATTTTGGATGTTGTCTGCTTGTTATCAAGGGAATAGAATGTTGTGTTTAGTCCCAAAAAAAACCAGCAGAGCTGCTGGTTTTTTAATGTTTAGTTTGTTGGTGTATTACAAACCTATTTCATCACAGACACTTTGTGGTATTGCATAATTATCTACTTTAAAATTAGTTGATGTAAAGGTCCATTTATTGACATAGCTTTGACCTTGAAAAACCGTCTTAAACTCATACTCTTTGTTTAGCTCAAAACCTCTTAAAGTCATCTTTCCATTTTTTATGGTACCTGCATATTTATAGCTTCCGTTAACGTTGTAATAAAGAGGAAAACCATCAGGTACTATGGTGTTGCCATTACAGCTACCTGATACATCTATATTAATGTCTTTTAAATTGTCTGGTTTGGTGTAGTTAGCGCTGCTTAAATCTACAAGAATATTACAATCTACAACACTTACTTGGTTGTTATTTGATATTAGACTATGAGAAATAGTGTAGTTGTTGCTTATTTCTCTTGAATAAAGACTAATTTTAGAAGCCAAGGTAGTAAAATCGCCAATAGTCTCTAAGCCATTGTCAATAAGATCTTGTGGGTCTGAAAACTCAGAGAGTACATACTTATAATTGTTGCTAGGCTTGTAGTTTGGGTCAATAATGGTTTTTCGTAGCTTCTTAGAATAATTTCCAGATGAGAGAGAAGGACTAGTAAAGTAAGTGTTTTCCCCATTTAATAGACCACGACTTTTTATTTGTCCAACCCCATTTTTAACATCAATACGATCAAAAACAATAAGTCGCTTTATGTAATAATACTCCACCCCATTTTTATCTGTAAATGTTTTATTCATATATTGTATACCTCTTTCATAATTGTTTCCTTTAGATTGTAAAATGTAGATAAATATATTAGAATTATTGCTTTTTTTAGCGACTATATTTTGTTCTAACATAACCATATAGCTGCCGTCTTCTACATTTAAATTATTAATTGAGTTATAATCCATATTTAAAGTTCTGTTATCACATTCAGGATATATTTGGTTATAACTAACGATTGCAAAGTTTGATAAATGAGTTGTATTAAATTTGATGTTAAAATAACCAGCAGTATTGCTTACTTCTACAATACCTTCTCCTTGATATGTCCAGTCGTTTTCGTTGTCCTCGTTAGTGTAAATAGGTAACTTATCTCCTGCTTTTAGTTTTGCTCCAGTAATTGGATTTAAAGTAGTGTTTGGTAGCTCTATGGCAACTTCAATAGCGTTGTCGAATTTTTTTACAGCAACATTGTCTACGTTCATGTTAATGCTTGTAATATTGCTTAATAAAACTTCTTTGTCTGTAATTTCTATCCCGTTTTCATCTTTGAAAACTTTAATATCGTTAGGGATATCTTCTTGTCCTATTGTAGAAATATCAATTAGCTCGATATTTAATGAGTTACCAGAAATTGGGTTATTGTTTTCATCTTTAAATATTGTATTTGCTTTTATTTCTATACTACTTTTACTTATTGATTTTGATCTTGTTGTCGCAACAATAATAGAATTTGTGTTGGTATTTCCGTTTAGGCTGTTAGTGCTTTCCTTTTTATCAGAATAGTCTGCTATTGGTGTTGGAACATACACTTTTTCTAAGTCTAAAGTAATGTAAGAAACAGTGTCTTTTAAAGTTATAGGATACGTTTGTTTTCTGTAATCTCCGCCACTAATAGTTACGTTAAAGTTTAATTCTTTTACTCCTGTGCTTTTGTTTGGGTTTACACTTAACTGAATAAAACCATCATTTTCTTTGATTTCAAACTCTCCAGCTTCACTCACCAGTTTGTCTGCATCTGCTCCACTAAAGACTACCGTAAAATCAGTATCAATAATGTCTTGCTGATTGCCAAAAACCTCTGTTAACTCAATAACTGCTGTTTGTTCAAAAATAGCATTGGTTACGCCAATATTAAAGTCTTCAATTTTTTCTGTAAATTCTGTACAGCCAATAACTCCAAGGATAGTCACTGCTGCAATGACGGCTTTTTTATGTATGTATTTTTTCATGATTTCTGTATTATAGTTTGATGGCTAATTTAATTTGTGCTCTTGGAATAAACTTTAAAGTTTCAAAGGCATCTTGTAAGTCTGCTTCTTGGTCTTTGGTAGGTCCTAATAATTTGGTCGCATCTAAGTTTACCTCAGGAGAGCTTGCAAAATAGGTTCCAAACTCAAAGCTCAATCCAATTCTGTTTTTTGGTACCGCTCTACCAAAACCAATTCCTAAAAAAGGTGCTGTTCCAGACCATTTAGAATCAATTAGTATATGACCCACATTGGCGGCAGCCACAGTTACATCTCCATAAGTAATGTCTTCTTGGTAGTTTACCTTAGCGTTAAGGTTAACATTTGATAAGATTCCTAGTCCAAAAGTCAATTTAAAAGAAGAGTTGGTAAAAGGAGTGTACTCGGCACCAAAATCCCATGCTTGGGTTTCTAGGTTTCCTAAAATGCTTACTTTTTCTGATCCAATGCTAACATCTTTAACTTCATAATCTTTTAGATTAAAAGTATGGTAGGCAACACGAGCAGTTAATTTGCTTCCTAATTTTCTTGAAAACTCAAAGCCGATTCCTGGAGAGCCAAAAGATACTGCGATGGCATTTTTGCGTTCAGATTGATCCATTGTAAAATAAGAGTTTGTGTTCTTTGTAGTGGTGTTAAAAACAGAAGACTCATTGCTAATGTTGGTTGTGGGTTGCTGTTGGGCAAAACTCTGCAAGACAGAGCCACACACCAAAGCAACAAGAAATAATTTACTTTTCATAAAGGCTGTTTTTTGTTAAAAAAATATTTTACACTAGGTAAAACAGGGTAAATAAACAAATAAAAAATCAGACTAGCAGTATTTGGAGCGTTACAAAAGCGTTACAATTTTGAATGTTGTCTGCTTGTTATCAAGGGAATAGAATGTTTGTGTTTAGTCCAACAAAAAAACCAGCAGAGCTGCTGGTTTTTTAATGTTTAGTTTGATGGAGTTAGTGTGTTAAAATCCTATCTCAGAGCAAAGATTATCAGGAATGCTAAAGTTTTTATCAACATAACTTGTGCTTGTAAATGTCCATTTATGGGTGTAGCTTTTACCTTTGTAAAAAGATTTAAAATTATACTCTTTGTTTAGCTCAAAACCGTGTAGGGTTAATTTTCCGTTTTTGATGGTTCCTTCATAGCTAAATGATCCATCGGCACGCTCTACATAAATAGGAAAGCCATCTGGAACCAATGTATTCCCATCACAATTTGCTGCCACATCAATGTTGATGTTTTTTTCATCTGGATTGTTGGCTGCTAATGTTGACATATTAATAGCAAGCTCACAATTAGCAAGGGTAGCAATTTGTGATGATAGGTCATTATTTTTCCCTTTCCCATAGATCAAAAGCTTATAAAAATTAACTCTTTCGCCAGCAATCAAATTGAGGATATCAGCTTTTGTGAATTTCCCTGAATTTAAAAAATTGGTGGTTCTAGAAATATTACTTAATGAAACTACTTTATTCGCTACTGAAATTGTTGAAAGTCCTTGAGCATATGTGCCATGAGGCCCAATATAACTAAAATGCAAATAAAATGTACCTGAAAAATCTGCAGCTGCATTAGGTGCTGTTATATCAAAACTAAATTCCCCACAATCTGGTTTATCCACAAAACTAACAAGTGTGTAATTAGACAAGTGTGTCGTAGTAAATTGTACCTTATAGGTATTGGCATCTGAACCTGCAGCTACTGTTCCTGTTCCGTGATAAGTCCAGGTTTCACTTCCTTCTTCATTGGTGTAAATAGGATAGGTATCACCAATTTGTACAGTGTTTCCTGTTGCTGGGTTTTTGCTGGAACTTGGAATGGTAATCGCTACGGTAATTGGTTTGTCAAACTGTTTTACTTGTTTTGTGCCTACTTCCATCACAATGTTAGTCCGTCCGTTTAATACAGGTATTTTATTCGTAATTACTGCGCCATTGGCGTCTTTAAATTCCTTGGCGCCACTATATATAGGGTCTAAAGTTTCACCGAGATCATCTACATTGGTTAAGGCTATTTTTACATCACTTCCGCTAATAACTGCTCCTGAAGCATCTTTAAATTGTGTCCCTGTATCAACAGTTACACTACTGGTGTTGGTCGATTTTGCTTTGGTGGTAGTTACCGTCACCGCTGCTGAGGTTGCATTGTTGGTTAAGTTTGCTGTACCACTTGCTTTGTCTGTTCCCACCATATTAGCCTCATTGACCATTTGTACTTGTATAAATGAGGTACTGTCTTTTAAGGTAATTGGAAAAGTCGCTGTTCTATAAGTTCCGCCACTAATAGTTAGGTTAAAATTTAATTCTTTAACTCCTTGGCTTTTATTAGGGTTTACATTTAACTGAATATAACCTTGATTTGCTGTAATATCAAGTTCTCCTGCTTCACTAACTAGTTTGTCTGCATCAGCTCCACTAAGTGTTATGTTAAAATTAGTATTGCTAATATCTGATTGATTGCCATTGTAATCCGTTATTTGAATGATGCCATTTTGGTCAAAAATTGTTGAAGCAATTCCGATTTTGAAGTCATCAATTTTATCTACAAATTCTGTACAGCCTATAATCCCTAGGATTGTCACTGCTACGATGACGGCTTTTTTATGTATGTATTTTTTCATGATTATCTTATATTAAAGTTTGATGGCTAATTTAATTTGTGCTCTTGGAATAAATTTTAAAGATTCAAAAGCGTCTTGTAAGTTGGCTTCTTGATCTTTAGTCGGTGCTAATAATTTGGTAGCGTCTAGCGTTACCTTTGGAGAACTTGCAAAATAAGTTCCAAATTCAAAGCTCAATCCAATTCTGTTTTTTGGGACCGCTCTACCAAAACCAATCCCTAAGAAAGGGGCTGCGCCCGACCATTTAGAATCAATCAGTACATGTCCTACATTTTCTGCAGTCACGGTGACAGCACCATAGGTTACGTCTTCTTGATAGGTTACTTTTGCATTGAGGTTTACATTAGATAAAAGCCCTACACCAAAAGTTAGCTTAAAAGAAGATTTTGTAAAAGGTGTATACTCACCACCAAAATCCCAAACTTGAGTTTCGAGGCTTCCTAAAATGGTTACATCATCTGCTCCAATGTTTACATCTTTAGCTTCATAATCTTTTAGACTAAACATATGGTAGGCAACACGGGCAGTTAATTTGTTTCCTAATTTTCTTGCAAACTCAAAGCCAATCCCTGGTGAACCAAAGGACACTGCGATAGCGTTTTTTCTGTTTGAGAGGTCTTTTGTGAAAACTGAGTTGTAGCTTGTCGTTGTAACAGCTGTATCAGTAAAAGCAGTACTGCCTGGAGCCGTTTGTGCTTGCGTAGTTAGCAGGGTAAAAAACGCCACTAGCATACTAAAGTAATTTTTTTTCATTTGTTGATTTTAAGTTGGTTGTATAAATGTTTCATTATAAGTACGAAAGTAAAAAAAAAGAAACAAAAAAAAATTAGTACCCCTACTAATTTTTTATACTGTTGTTTTAAGACGAGTAGACACTTTTACTTATAACCAAAAAAAACCAGCAGAGCTGCTGGTTTTTTTCAAATAAAAATAAATGAAATCTAGAATCCTAATTTATTACAAACACTTGCGGGGATGTTAAAATTTTCTATTTTAAATGTGGCACTATCAAATGTCCATTTGTTTACATAGCTTTGACCTTGGTACATTATTTTAAAAGTATACTCCTTGTTTAGCTCAAAACCTTTTAACGTTAGTTTTCCGTTTTTAATGGTGCCAACATTCTTAAAAGTCTGGTCATCTTTTTCTACATATAAAACAATGCCATCTGGCACAAGTGTCTTGTCATTACAGTTAGCAGAAACGTCTATTTTAATATCTGGTATGGAAGCAGCTGCGGCATTCACGGCATCGACTCCTGCACAAATATCTTCTTTTTCAACATCTTCAGAAACGGTGCTACTACCAACATGTTTTGTTACTTGTAATTGTACGGCATCCTTAAATTCTGTTATGTTTAAGGTTTGCAAAAACTGGGTTACGCGTTGTAAAAATTGTGTTACTTGTGGATTGATGCCATCGTTTTGTGTTTTTGCCAGCGTAGCTGAAGATACACTTTCACCTGTAAGGGTAAACGTTACCTGTGCACTAGGTGAAAATACACCGCCAAAGGTTACGGTACCATTTCCACCAGGAGCAATTACGGAACTACCACCAAACCCACCGCGTAAAAAAGTTTGATCATCTTTCGTTTGATTTGAAGAAGTACAATCATTGGCCAAGCTTTTGTTTGCTGTCTTAGCGGTCAGTGCACCCGCACCAAAACGCACCATTTCTGTCGTCGTAAACTCAATACGAAGCATGCCATTTGTATTGTCTTTTACTACGGTACCATTTTGATAAAACGTCCAGTTGTTGGTCGTTTGGTCATTTTTGTAAATAGGATAGCTGTCTCCTATTTTAAATGTAGCTCCTGTTTCTAAATTGTAGATATTGTTTTCAACACCTATAGATACCGTAACGGGCGTAGTAGATTTTGTGATTTTTTTTCCATCTAAGGAGATGTCTATCGTTGTATAACCAATTAAGCTTAGTGTTTTGTTAGTTATCTTATTGCTGTTTTGATCAAACACTTCCATGTGCTCAAGGTCTATTTCTGTGTCTAAAACTAGACCAAACGGACCTATGTTTTTAATGTTGGTTGTTAAATTGCTTCCTGTTACAGCTGCTCCATTAGCGTCCATAAACTTGGTGCCCACTGGGATGCTTATTTTTGTTGATGTCAATGACTTTTCTTTTGAAGTTTCCATAGTCACTATAGAGGTGGTTGCATCATTGGTAAGACTTGTGCTATTTGATTTTCTTTCTAGCCCTAAAGTTTTAGCTTCGTTTAACATTGGTAAAGTTACCTTAGAAATAGTGTCTGCAATTTTCACAGCATAGGTAGCTGTTTTATAGCTTCCTCCACTAACAGTTACATCAAAGTTTAATTCTTTTACCCCTACACTCTTGTTTGGGTTTACGCTTAATTGAATAAAACCATCATTTTCTGTGATGGCAAATTCTCCAGCTTCACTCACCAGTTTGTCTGCATCTGCTCCGCTAAAGACTACGGTAAAATCAGTATCTATGATGTCTTGTTGGTTGCCATGAACATCTGTAAGTTCTAAGGTTGCAGTTTGCTCAAAAATAGCATTGGTTACGCCAATATTAAAGTCTTCAATTTTTTCTGTAAATTCTGTACAGCCAATAATCCCAAGGATAGTCACTGCTGCAAAGACGGCTTTTTTATGTATGTATTTTTTCATGATTTCTGTATTATAGTTTGATGGCTAATTTAATTTGTGCTCTTGGAATAAACTTTAAAGTTTCAAAGGCATCTTGTAAGTCTGCTTCTTGGTCTTTGGTAGGTCCTAATAATTTGGTCGCATCTAAGTTTACCTCAGGAGAGCTTGCAAAATAGGTTCCAAACTCAAAGCTCAATCCAATTCTGTTTTTTGGTACCGCTCTACCAAAACCAATTCCTAAAAAAGGTGCTGTTCCAGACCATTTAGAATCAATTAGTATATGACCCACATTGGCAGCAGCCACAGTTACATCTCCATAAGTAATGTCTTCTTGGTAGTTTACCTTAGCATTAAGGTTAACATTTGATAAGATTCCTAGTCCAAAAGTCAATTTAAAAGAAGAGTTGGTAAAAGGAGCGTACTCGGCACCAAAATCCCATGCTTGGGTTTCTAGATTTCCTAAAATGCTTACTTTTTCTGATCCAATGCTAACATCTTTAACTTCATAATCTTTTAGATTAAACGTGTGGTAGGCAACACGAGCAGTTAATTTGCTTCCTAATTTTCTTGCAAACTCAAAGCCGATTCCTGGAGATCCAAAAGAAACTGCAATGGCATTTTTGCGTTCAGATTGATCCAATGCAAAATAAGAGCTTGTGTTCTTTGTAGTGGTCTTAAAAACAGAAGACTCATTGCTAATGTTGGTTGTGGGCTGCTGTTGGGCAAAACTCTGGAGGACAGAGCCACACACCAAAGCAACAAGAAATAATTTACTTTTCATAAAGGCTGTTTTTTGGTTAAAAAATATTTCACACTATGTAAAACAGTGTAAATAGACGATAAAAAAATAAAACAAGCTGTATTTGGAGCGTTACAAAAGCGTTACAAAAGTATTGTTGAGGTTTTACAAAAAACCTCTTCTAAAAAAGTTGTAAATAGTTGTGGGTCTGACGGTTAGGACAAATCTAATTTTGCTAGGATAGGCTTCTTGAGTAACTTCCCAGCCCAAATTTGAGTAAACAGGGAAATACAATTCTAAGATATTATGAATAAAATTAAAACGTATTCCATTTTCATACGCAAAATAGGTATTGCTATTCTTGTTTTTTAAAAAAGCCACATCGTTGTAGTATTCAATCCAGTTCCAAAGTCCAATACTTGAGTTTAATGAAATCATAAACTGATTGGCATATCGGGTTGGTAATATAGATTTGAAACCTCCATCAGAAATAATTACCTGCTGACTAAATATCCCTTTACTTTCTGAGCGGCCAAAGTAAAGTTGTTCAAAAAGGTAATCAGATGGGCGATCCAACCCAAAACTAAAATAATTGGTTTGAGTCTTGTTGTTTAAAAAGAAACCTGCAAATACACGAAAATCTAATTGCCTGTTTGTGGCGGTTAGTTTTCGATAGCGTAAATCACCAGATAATTTTGTGAATTTTGCAGAGAAATCTGCGTTAATTTTATATTGTAATCCTTCAATGATATTAGGTTTCGAATAAAAGTAGTTAAGGTTAAAAACACTGTAAATGTCTTTTTCTTGTTGCGCAGTTCCTGGGGCGACTTCTTTGTGTACGCTCACGAGTTTAGCGGTAAGTGATTTTCCTCCCACATCACGCAAAGAGTTTCTTCTAAAGGCTACAGCTATATAAGGAGCAAAGGTGCTATAAGATAATTCTGGAGCATAATGTGAATTGCTGGTGAAAAGTCCATAAGAGATGTTGTGGATTTTACTGCTTTCAAAATACTGTTTGTACATTAAAGAAAAATACCCTGTAATTGAATTGCTCTTTGTGGCGTAAGTGGGGGCAATTTTAAAGGTAAGGTTTCTCGCTAAAATAGGTTTGTTGTGTAGTTTTAATCCTAGACCCAAACCATCATAGTAATTATAGCTAAGTTCTGGTTGGTAAAACAACTGATGGTAATAAGGGTCTTCTATGTCTTTAATAAATCGCAGTTGGATGGGTTTGTCTAAGAGCGTTTTTTTAACGTTTTTCCAATTGTCTAAAGAGTTGTATTCTGGGTACAATTGCTCATAGTTTAATGAAACCTTATCAAAATCACCTTTTGGAATTCGCACCGTTTTGCTACTGTCAATACCTGTAAACCACTCTTTGAATTTTATTTCTTTGTTTTTTACTCCATATAACGCCACTGGAGCCGTGATGTTTCTTTTGTTTTTTATGGTGATGTCTAAAGAGTCGTTAACCAGTTGTACTTTTTTAATGGTATAATCAATTTTTTTGTTGGTTTGTAAATAATCGCCAAAAAACCAGTTTAGATCTTTGTCTGTTTTGCTAGTGATAATAGCTCTAAAATCTGAACTGTTTGTGTATTGTAGTTTTTTTTGCTGATAGAAATCCTGAAAAGATTCTTTTACAACGCTGTCACCTAAATAACCTTTTAAGTATTGTAGTCCTAGGCCCGCTTTGTATTTTGCAGCAATTTTTCTGTTGAAATTTGATAAAGAATCAGCACGTGTGGTTAGGGCTTGGTCTAAGAATTTACGTGTACTAAATTGGTAGACAAAAGGATATTTGTCATTAAAATTTAATTTTGAAAAATTAAAACCTCGAACACCCCAAATTTTAGAAATCTTACCGAGTAGTTTTACTTCAGGGTAGTAAGTGTTTGCATATTCTATAAGCAAATAGGTTTGCAAACCGTCAGTTAACCAATAGTCGTTTCTTTTGTCTAACAAAAGTGTATTTTCTATATAGGCTTTGGTTAAAGCTTTAAAAATAGTCATATCCCATTCAAATACATCAGAAAAAGGGCTTAAGAAATCAGGAAGTTGATTAAGTCCGTAAATGGGGTTTTTTTCTTGGGTGTTTTTGTCGATAAGCATTTTTTTATGCGGATAATCCCCTAAATAACTTTTTATAAATTCAAGCTCTCGATTTATCAAATCAGTGGCAAGCTTGTTGTTAATGCCTTTGGGAGATAGATCTGTAGCAAGCTCAAAATCTGTGGTGTTAAAAAGGGTGAAATTTGATTGACTGTCTAAATGTAAAACGATATCTGTATAATTTTTACCTGTAAGTCTATAGCCATCATTTTCTTTCTTAGTGCTTAGATTGCTATTTAGGAAAAGTTTTGAGTCTGTCTTTAAAAAGATGTCAAAATTGGTGCTTTCCATGATCAGATCATCGATGTTTAAATTGCTCATCAATTCCCAGCCTTCTTTGTAAATGGCTGGTGACAAATACCAGTATCGTAGATGATAGCCAGTTTTTGTTTTTCCATAGCCTGTAAATCGATCTTGAGGGATCTTTACTTCATAAGTAGTGTTGATCTGAAGACTGTCTCCGGGAGCAAGGGCTTTGCTTAAGCCTATTTTAATAATGTCTGATTGTTCTTTTAGCTCTTGGTAGTTAACGGTTTCAAAGTCAATGGTTAGGTTTAGTATTTTACTATGGCCACGGTCACTACTTTTAGCAAAATACAGGTCCTTTCTATAATCTTCGATTAAGCGTTTGCCTAATGGAGTCTCATTATCTCTGTAACCATTTGCCCAATTGTGAAAATAAATTTCTGTTAAACTGTCATTACTTTTGTTTACAAACCAAGTTTCTTGTTTAATTTTTAATAAGTCCTTTTTGGTATTTAGTAGGACATTCATTTTTATGGTGTTTTGCTGTGCGTTCACAGCAAAACTTACCAGCATTAGAATAGCTGCTATGTATTTTTTACAATTCAACAGTAGTCAATATAAAAACAAACATAAAATAGACTTAGAAATTTGGTTTCAGACTGTATTTTTTATAGAATCTGTTTAGATGATCTATAGCTTCTTCTGCTGTGTCAACAATTCTAAATAAGTTTAAGTCATCTTCGCTAATATTTCCTTCTGCAATCAAGGTTTTTTTAATCCAATCTAACAAACCTCCCCAAAATTCTCTACCGACTAAAACAATTGGAAAACGTCCAATTTTTTTGGTTTGAATAAGCGTAATAGCTTCAAACAGTTCATCCATTGTTCCGAAACCTCCAGGCATTACAATAAAACCTTGTGAATACTTTACAAACATCACTTTTCGGACAAAGAAATAATCAAACTCCAAGTTTTTATCATTGTCTATCCATGGGTTGAAATGCTGTTCAAAAGGCAGTTCTATGTTTAATCCAACAGAAGTTCCTTTTCCGCGATGGGCACCTTTGTTACCTGCTTCCATAATTCCAGGGCCTCCACCAGTAATCACTCCAAAGCCATTTTGAGTAAGTTGATACGCAATTTCTTCTGCTAATTTATAGTATGGGTCTTCTGGTTTGGTTCTTGCTGATCCAAAAATAGATACACAGGGGCCAATTTTACTAAGTTTTTCATAACCTTCAACAAACTCAGACATGATTTTAAAAATAGCCCAAGAGTCGTTAGACTTTATCTCGTTCCATGTTTTTTGACCTAGCTTCTCTCTAATTTTTCTTTCATCATTTAAACTCATAATCGTATTTTTTTGTTTTTACTAGTTGTTGCTTAATTCTTTCTTTAAAAACTTAGCGGTGTAGCTTGTTTTGTGCTTAATCATCTCTTCTGGACTGCCTTCAAAAAGGACTTGACCTCCTTTTTTTCCGCCTTCCATTCCGATGTCTATAATATGATCTGCTAATTTAATCACATCCAAATTGTGTTCTATAATTAAGACGCTGTTTCCTTTGTCGGTTAATTTGTTTAGCACATCCATAAGTACTCGAATATCTTCAAAATGCAAACCTGTAGTTGGTTCATCTAAGATATAAAAAGTATTACCAGTATCTCTTTTAGACAGTTCTGAAGCCAATTTAATACGCTGAGCTTCCCCTCCAGATAAGGTGGTAGATTGCTGTCCTAGGGTGATATAACCCAATCCCACATCTTTTATTGTTTTGATCTTTCGATGGATCTTAGGAATTTTTTCAAAAAAGACCACTGCCTCATTGATGGTCATGTTTAGGATATCTGATATGGATTTTCCTTTGTAACGAATTTCAAGTGTCTCTCGATTAAAACGCTTTCCTTGACAGGTTTCACAAGCAACTTGAACATCGGGTAAGAAGTTCATTTCTATCACGCGAACTCCACCTCCTTGGCAGGTTTCACAGCGGCCTCCTTTTACATTAAAAGAAAAACGACCTGCTTTGTAGCCTCTAATAGCGGCTTCGGGTGTTTTGGTAAACAAGCTTCTAATCTCACTAAAAACACCTGTATAGGTTGCTGGGTTTGATCGAGGAGTTCTTCCTATAGGAGATTGATCAATGTCAATCACCTTATCAATATGTTCTAAGCCATTAATTTTTTTATAAGGCATTGGTTTTTTTACGCCGTTGTATATATGAGCGTTTAAAATAGGGTAGAGGGTTTCATTGATTAGGGTAGATTTTCCACTTCCAGAAACTCCGGTTACACAAATCATCTTTCCCAAGGGAAAATGAATAGTCACATTTTTTAAATTGTTTCCAGTGGCACCAGATAACACAATCTCTTTTCCGTTACCCGTTCTTCGTTTTTTAGGGAGGCTAATTTCTTTTTTACCTGTTAGGTAATCAGCTGTTAAACTACGTTGGGTGCAGAGTTCTTTAAAGGTGCCTGCGCTCACGATTTCACCACCGTGTTTTCCTGCGCCAGGACCAATATCAAAAACATAGTCAGCATGCTCAATCATGTCTTTATCATGCTCAACCACAAGTACAGAGTTTCCGATGTCTCGTAATTTTATGAGTGAGTCAATGAGCTTTTGATTGTCTCTTTGATGCAATCCAATACTAGGTTCGTCTAAAATATAAAGTACACCTACCAATTGAGAGCCTATTTGCGTAGCCAGTCGAATACGTTGCGCTTCACCTCCAGATAATGATTTAGAGCTTCTATCTAAATTTAAATAATCAAGTCCAACATCCAGTAAAAACTGAATTCGTGTTTTAATCTCTTTTAAGATTTCATCTGCGATAGCATGCTGTTTTTCGCTTAGTTCTTTATCAACTTTCTCAAACCAAAGAGCTAGCTCAGTAATGTCCATTTGGGCTAAGTCTGCAATACTTTTGTTGTTTATTTTAAAGTAGAGGGCTTCCTTTTTTAAGCGTCTCCCAGAGCAGCTTTTACAGTGAACTTCGTCCATAAATTCTTTTGCCCAACGCTTTATGGATGCGCTGTCACTAGCCTCGTATTGACTATTGATAAAGGCAATAATACCTTCAAAATCAATTTTGTAATTTCTTGTGACCCCCATGGTTTTTGACTGGATTTCAAACGAATCATTTCCTCCGTTTAAAATAATGTCCATGGCTTCTTTTGGAATGTTTTTAATCGGGTCATTTAGTTTAAAATTATACCGATCAGCGATCAGTTGTAGCTGTTTAAAGATCCAGCTGTTTTTTTGTTCTCCTAAAGGAACAATTCCTCCAGCCTTGATAGAAAGGTTTGGGTCTGGGATGATTTTTTGCAGATTTACTTCATTAACTATACCAAGTCCGTTACAGCTTTGGCAAGCTCCTTTGGGTGAGTTAAATGAAAAAGTATTGGGCTCTGGGCTTGGGTAAGCAATTCCGGTTGTTGGACACATGAGTTCTCTACTAAAATAACGAGGACTATTTGTCTCCAAATCAATGACCATTAAAATATTATCTCCTGTGTATAGGGCAGTCTTTATGGTCTCTTCTAGGCGTTTCTCTGCAGATTCATTGATAATTAACCGATCGATGACCACTTCAATATCATGGGTCTTGTATCGGTCAAGGCGCATGCCTTTTGTTATTTCTTGTATTTCTCCATTTACCCGAACCTTTACAAAACCTTGTTTGGCAATCTGCTCAAACAATTCTCGGTAATGTCCTTTTCTCGATTTAACTAACGGTGCTAAAACAGCAGCTCTTTTGCCGTCAAAATCTGCTAAAATTAATTCCTTAATCTGGTCGTCAGAATAGCTGATCATCTTTTCGTTGGTGTTGTAAGAATAGGCATCCGCAGCTCTTGCAAAAAGCAACCGTAAAAAATCATAAATCTCAGTGATGGTTCCAACCGTAGATCTAGGGCTTCTGTTGGTGGTTTTTTGCTCGATAGAAATTACAGGAGAAAGACCGTCAATCTTGTCTACATCGGGTCTTTCAAGGCCTCCTAAAAACTGTCTCGCATAGGCAGAAAAAGTTTCAATATACCTGCGTTGACCTTCGGCATAAATAGTGTCAAAAGCCAATGATGATTTACCACTCCCGCTTAAACCAGTAATGACAACGAGTTTTTCTCGGGGTATTTTAACATCAATGTTTTTTAAGTTATGTGCTCTTGCACCAAAAACTTCTATATACTCTTGTTCTTTCAATTTAGCTAAATTATGGAGAAAGGCAAAGTTACACAAACCAAATCATTTTTGATAAAAAACTCCAAGACAAATCCCAAGAAAATGCTATCTTGCAATAAAAAGAATTCTCCATGAGTTTTGTGCATTCTGTAAGGCATTTTTTTGAAAAAAACGGTTTTCATGTTTCTTCACGTTTGGCTGATAGGCTGGGGATGAGGGCAATGAATGTTCGCTTGTTTTTTATTTACATATCATTTGTAACAGTTGGATTGTCCTTTGGATTTTACCTAACCTTGGCTTTTTTGTTGCGTTTAAAAGATATGATTTACACCAAACGCAGCTCTGTTTTTGATTTATGAAAAACCTATTTCTTACAAAATTACACAAAGCAGCAATCCTCTTGTTAATTATTTTAGCAATTGGTGTTTCTGGTTATATGATTTTATCTGGCGATAGTTTTATCAACTCCTTATATATGACCATTATCACTATGACTACTGTTGGTTTTAGTGAGGTTCATCCATTGACGAATGAAGAAAAAGTGTTCACTATTTTTCTTATTTTAACCAGCATTACTGTGTTTGGATATGCGGTTTCAGCTTTTACTGAGTACATAGTAAGTGGACAGTTATTTCAACATTTAAAACTTAAAAAAGTGCAAAAGAAAATTGGGAAATTAGAAGGCCATACCATAGTTTGTGGTTATGGAAGAAACGGAAAACAGGCCATTTTAAAGTTGCAAAACTACAATCAAGAAGTGGTCGTTGTAGAAAGAGATAAGGAGCATATCGCTCAGCTGGATGCAGAAGGGATTATTAATGTAGAAGGAGATGCAACCACGGATGAAAGCTTATTAAAAGCAGGAATAGAAAGAGCTAGTAATTTAATCACAGCTCTGCCTTCTGATGCAGATAACTTGTTTGTGGTACTTACAGCGAGTCAGTTAAATAAAAACTGCCGAATAATTAGTAGAGCCTCTAGTGATACATCTTTTGGTAAACTTAAATTTGCAGGTGCAGACAATGTAATTATGCCAGATAAATTAGGAGGTGCACATATGGCTTCTTTGGTTGTTACTCCAGATCTATTAGAATTTGTAGATCGCTTGGCCATAGAGGGAGAGCACATCGCTAATCTAGAAGAAGTAGCCATTAACGATTTGCCTTCAATGTATTTAGGGAAAACCATTTTAGATCTTGATTTAAGGCGTCAGACAGGTTGTACAGTTATCGGCATAAAAACACCCAAAGGAGATTATCTAATCAATCCAGAGTCTACAGAGATAATGAAAAAAGATACCATATTAATAGTATTGGGTAGGCCAGAACAAATTTTGAAATTAAGGAAGCTGTTTTAATGAAAAAGAGTGTAGTGATTACCGGTAGTAATGGGCTTTTAGGGCAGACCCTTTTAAGTCTATTGCTAAAAGATCCCAGTATGTATGAGGTTATAGGCTTTTCTAGAGGTCTAAATAGAAGCAGACGAGATGATTTTAAATATGTAAGCATAGATATTACAAATAAAGAAAGTCTTGAAACTCAGCTCTATGATATTAAACCTGATTTTATAGTTAATACGGCAGCAATGACCAATGTTGATGCCTGTGAAAGTGATAGAGAGGCTTGTAAAGCGCTAAACGTTTCTGCGGTTGCATATTTGGCAGAGATATCAAAAAAAATTGACGCTCATCTGATTCATCTTTCTACAGATTTTATTTTTGATGGAACCCAAGGGAATTATAAAGAGACAGATTTGCCAAATCCTTTGAGTTATTACGGTGAAACCAAATTGCAATCTGAGGATGTTTTAAACAAATCTACTATTGATTTTACTATTCTTAGAACCATTTTAGTTTATGGACTTACTGCCGATATGTCTAGAAACAATATTGTGTTGTGGATTAAAGAATCTTTAGAAAAGCAAAAAGAGATTACTATTGTTAATGATCAATTTAGGGCGCCAACTTATGTCTTAACTTTAGCAGAAGCTTGTAAGCGTTGTATCGATATCAGAGCAATAGGCACCTTTAATATCGCCTCTAATACCTTGTTAAGCATATATGAAATTGCCCTGCAAGTTGCAGAGGTTTTTGGTTTGGATTCACAATATATAAAACCCATAGCAACTGCTACCTTAAACCAACCTGCAAACCGACCTCCAAAAACAGGTTTTGATTTGACAAAAACTAAAAATGAGCTCAATTTTCATCCAAAATCATTTATGGAAGATTTGTTAAAATTTAAACAAGAATTAACTTAATCTTCATTTTTAATGACTAAAAATTGTTAAAAGTTCATTTTTTTTATGATATTGCGGGCACTAATTAAATAAACTAATAGTTCTCATGAAGAAAAAACTTCTTTCGCTGCTTTTATTTGCAGTACCAGTATTTACATTCGCTCAAGAAAAAGGGATAGATGAAAAAATTAACGATGCCTTTATGCCAGTTGCTACTTGGTGGGAAGGTTTTATTTTAACAACTGTTCCAATAGGTGAGTATAACGTGCCTTTTGTGGTGATTCTTTTAGTTCTTGGGGCTACTTTTTTTACTATCTATTTTAGAGTTCCAGCGATCACTCGTTTTAGTACTGCTATTAGTACTGTTAGAGGTAAATATGTTGATATCGAAAAACACGGTGTTGATAAATTATACAATAATGATGAAGCCTTAGCGGTAGAAGATATACAAGATACCATTAGAGATGAGAGTGCTCATGGAGAGGTATCTCACTTTCAAGCTTTGGCAACTGCTGTTTCTGGAACTGTAGGTTTAGGGAATATTGCAGGGGTTGCTGTTGCAATTGCCTTAGGAGGACCTGGAGCAACCTTTTGGATGATTATTTGTGGATTGATTGGTATGTCAACCAAGTTTGTTGAATGTACCTTAGGAGTAAAATATAGAGACGTAGGACCAGATGGGACTATCTACGGAGGACCTATGTATTACTTATCAAAAGGTCTTAAAGAAAGAGGTTTAAGCAATTTAGGAAAAGTTTTAGGAGGTTTATTTGCTGTTTTATGTGTTGGTGCTTCTTTTGGAGGTGGTAATGCTTTTCAGTCAAATCAAGCTACTGTTCAGTTAGTATCTTTGTTTGGGTTAGAAGGAGGTTCTTCAGGATTTATAATCGGAATTATTTTGGCTGTTTTAGTTGGGATTGTAATTATTGGAGGAATTAAGCGTATTGCTAAAATTACCGAAAAGATTGTTCCATTTATGGCAGGTATTTATATTGTTGCGTCATTAATTATTATTTTATCACATGCATCATATATTGATGATGCCTTTACTTTAATTATTGATGGAGCTTTTACACCAATGGCAGGTCTAGGTGGTGTTATAGGGGTAATCATTGTTGGTTTTCAACGTGCTGCCTTTTCTAATGAAGCAGGAGCAGGATCTGCTGCGATTGCACACTCTGCTGTTAGAACAAAATATCCAGCATCTGAGGGTGTTGTTGCTTTGTTGGAGCCTTTTATTGATACTGTGGTAATTTGTACGATGACTGCATTGGTTATTATATTTTTCAATATTGATGGAACCAATATGCAAAGTGTTTTCCAATATGGAGCTGCTGGAGATTCTAGTAGTAGTGTATTGTTAAATTCTGATGGAAGTTCTATTGGAGGGGTAGATTTAACATCTATGGCTTTTGATGCAGTTATTCCAGGGTTCTCATATATATTAACAATCGCTATTGTATTGTTTGCATTCTCTACGATGATCTCTTGGTCTTATTACGGTCTTCAATCTTGGAAATATCTTTTTGGAAGAGGAAAGGCAGCTGATATGTTGTATAAGATTTTATTCTTAATATTTGTGGTTGTTGGAGCTGCTGCAACTTTAGATGCAGTAATTAAATTCTCTGATGCAATGATTCTGGCTTTGGTGTTCCCAAATATGATTGGATTGTTGTTGTTGTTCCCGAAAGTACGCGAGGAAATGAAGCGATATATTAGAGCAATTACTATTAAAAAAGAAGCTTTGGAAGATGGTCATGTAGACGTTACAGAGCATATGTAAAAATAAAATTATGTTTAAACTAAAGCCCCATTTCTGGTATTCAAAAAGCCAACGGAATGGGGTTTTTGTTTTGTTGGTACTAATCCTAACAGGACAATTTCTAATTGGTTTTGTTGATTTTTCTAAAGATCATGATCCAGGTTTGTATGCTAAAGACCTAACAGTTTTGCAAAATCAGGTAATTCAGATGAGGAAACAAGAATTAGCAAGAAGAGTTTATACACCACAACCATTTAATCCCAATTATATTACAGACGCTAAAGGAAAGCAGTTGGGTCTGTCTTTGCTAGAAATAGACCGCCTCTTGGCGTTTCGATCTACGGATAAATTTGTGAACACTGCAAAGGAGTTTCAGCAAGTAACAAAGATCTCTGATAGTTTATTACAAGTCATTTCTCCTTTTTTTAAATTCCCCGACTGGGTGGTTAAAAGAAATATAGAGGCAAAAGAAAGTAAGGGTGCTTTAGAAGCTCAAAAGAAACCAGTTGGCAAACAAATTATAAAACTCAAGGATTTAAATTTAGCAACAGCCGATGATTTTCAGAGCATCTCAGGGATTGGTACTGTCATTTCTAAAAGAATTGTGAATTATAGAAGCAGATTACAAGGCTTTAGCAAGCTAGATCAGTTGTCTGAGGTTTGGAATTTGACGCCAGAGCTTATTGTAAAAATCCAAGAGCGATTTGAGCTTAGGTCATTGCCAAATATTCAAAAAACCAATGTTAATACGGCTACATTTAAAGAAGTCTTATCAAATCCTTATATTGATTACGAACTCTGTAAAAAAATATTCAACTACCGTTCAGAGGTCGCAGAATTACAATCTATTGACGAATTAAAAAATATAGCTGGGTTTCCTATAGAAAAATACGATAGAATAGTTATATATTTGGAAGCTAAATAAACAGACAAACAACTAAAAACGATACGGGATACGATGAACGATATGTACTTTACAGAAGAACACGATGCATTTAGGCAGAGCTTTAAAGATTTTTTACAGAAAGAAGTAAAGCCACACATAGAGAAATGGGAAGAAACAGGGACTATTGATCGATTTATTTGGAAGAAATTTGGTGAGATGGGTTATTTTGGTCTTAATACACCAGAAGCTTATGGTGGATTAAATTTAGATATATTTTACACCATTATATTTTTAGAAGAATTGCAAAAAATTGATTCAGGAGGTTTTGCTGCGGCAATGTGGGCTCATGCATATTTAGCAATGACACATGTGACCAAAGAAGGCGACGAGCGAATCAAATCAGAATATTTAACAGCTAGTGTAGAAGGAGATAAGATTGGTTGTCTGTGTATTTCTGAACCTTTTGGAGGGTCAGACGTTGCAGGAATGAGAACAACTGCGATTAAAAAAGGAGATACTTATGTTATTAATGGTTCTAAGACTTTTATTACCAATGGTATCTACTCTGATTATTTAGTCGTTGCAGCAAAGACCAATTTAGAAGATAAACACAAAGGGATGAGTATTTTTATTGTTGATAGAGATACCCCAGGAATTAGTGCTAGTAAGCTTAATAAATTAGGATGGAGAGCTTCTGATACCGCAGAGATTGCTTTTGACAATGTGGTGATCCCAGCAGAAAACTTGATGGGTGAAGAAGGAAAAGGGTTTCCATATATTATGCAACATTTTGCATTAGAGAGATTGATTATGGCTGTTAATGCACATGCCAGAGCAGAGTATGCTTTGGATTATGCAATACAATATATGAGTGAAAGACAGGCCTTTGGTAAGAACTTAAATGAGTTTCAAGCCTTGCGTCATAAAGTAGCAGAAATGGCTGCTGATGTAGAAATGCATAAAGAATTTAATTACTCTATTGCCAAGCGTTTAGACAAAGGCCAATATGTGGTTAAAGAAGCGAGTATGGCTAAAATGGTCTCGACTAAAATGGCAGACTCTGTAATCTATGATTGCTTGCAAATGCTAGGAGGTTATGGATATATGGAGGATTATCCAATGGCACGTTTGTTTAGAGATAGTCGTTTAGGCCCTATCGGTGGCGGCACCTCTGAAATCTTGAAAGAGATTGTTGCAAAAATGGTGATTGATAAGAAGGACTATAAACCAGCAACTTAATCTAGCCTTTTTTGCAAAAATGGTTTTTTCCATTTGCAAAAATGGTGATTGATAAGAAGGACTATAAACCAGCAACCTAATCTAACCTTTTTTGCAAAAATGGTTTTCCATTTGCAAAAATGGTGATTGATAAGAAGGACTATAAACCAGCAACCTAATCTAACCTTTTTTGCAAAAATGGTTTTTCCCATTTGCAAAAATGGTGATTGATAAGAAGGACTATAAACCAGCAACCTAATCTAGCCTTTTTTGCAAAAATGGTTTTTTCCATTTGCAAAAATGGTGATTGATAAGAAGGACTATAAACCAGCAACTTAATGATGGGTGATGGGTGTTCAGTGGTCAGTGATGGGTGTTCAGTGGTCAGTGATGGGTGTTCAGTTCTAGATTAAATCTCTTTTCTCTTCTCTCTGTTCTCTTTTCTTTTTGATTAGTGATGGGTGATGGGTGTTCAGTGGTCAGTGATGGGTGTTCAGTGGTCAGTGATGGGTGTTCAGTTCTAGATTAAATCTCTTTTCTCTTCTCTCTGTTCTCTTTTCTTTTTGATTAGTGATGGGTGATGGGTGTTCAGTGGTCAGTGATGGGTGTTCAGTTCTAGATTAAATCTCTTTTCTCTTCTCTCTTTTCTCTTCTCTTTTTGATTAGTGATTGGTGATTGGTGATTGGTGATTGGTGATTGGTGGTCAGTGATGGGTGATCAGTGATGGGTGATGGGTGTTCAGTGGTCAGTGATGGGTGTTCAGCTCTAGATTGAATCTCTTTTCTCTTCTCTCTGTTCTCTTTTCTTTTTGATTGGTGATTGGTGATTGGTGTTCAGTGATGGGTGGTCAGTGATTGGTGTTCAGTTCTAGATTAAATCTCTGTTCTCTGTTCTCTGTTCTCTTTTCTCTTTTCTTTTTGATTAGTGATTGGTGATTGGTGTTCAGTGATGGGTGGTCAGTGATTGGTGTTCAGTTCTAGATTAAATCTCTGTTCTCTTCTCTTTTCTCTTCTCTCTTTTCTTTATTGATAAGTGATTCTTTATAAACTGTACCTCTGAACCTCTGAACCTCTGAACCTCTGAGCCTCTGAGCCTCTGAACCTTTGTGCCTTTGTGCCTTTGTGCCTTTGTGCCTTTGTGCCTTTGAACCTTTAAAA
Organism: Polaribacter pacificus; assembly: GCF_038024035.1. NCBI lineage: Bacteria > Pseudomonadati > Bacteroidota > Flavobacteriia > Flavobacteriales > Flavobacteriaceae > Polaribacter > Polaribacter pacificus. The sequence continues at coordinate 1,039,848 of NZ_CP150664.1, read as the reverse complement.
CGATCTTTTTTACAAAAAAAACACAGTTTTAAGTTTGTATTTAAAAAACCTTCGTATCTTTGCAGTCCATTTAAAAGAACGACATGAAAGGAGGTGCCAACATATGTTAATTATACCAGTTAAAGAAGGAGAAAATATCGATAGAGCTTTAAAGCGTTTCAAGAGAAAATTTGATCGTACCAAGACTATGCGAAACTTGAGAGAGAGAAAGCACTTTACAAAACCATCGGTTGCAAAAAGAGCTCAAAACATTAAAGCCTCTTACGTTCAGAAATTAAGAACACAAGAAGAAGTAGGTTAATTATTAAGCTACTTAACAAATACAGATCCCGCTAATTTATTAGCGGGATTTTTTTGTTTTTATTAACGTAGTCCTATTATTTATATCCGTAACTTTGAGTAAAGCAGTTTAACTAGCCTATAATGATGTTAATTGATTCTTTTTTGGAGTATCTCTTATTTGAAAAAAAATACTCAAAGCATACTGTTATTGCTTATAAAAATGATCTGCGAACTTTTAAAGAGTATTTAGAAATCACTTATGGAGGAGCTGATCTTATCGAGGTGAATTACGCACAGATTAGAAGCTGGATTGTTAGTTTGGTTGATGGAGGAGTTTCTAATAATTCTATTAACAGAAAGATTAGTTCTTTAAAATCATTTTATAAGTTTTTGCAAAAGACCTCTCAACTAACAGTAAGTCCTTTGTTAAAACACAAAGCTTTAAAGGTGGCTAAAAAAGTACAGGTGCCTTTTACCATGAAAGAGATTAATGAGGTGATAGAGGTTCTAAGTGCCGAGGATGATTTTAAAGGTTTGAGAAACCGACTGATCGTAGAGTTGTTTTATTCTACGGGTATTAGAAGAATTGAATTGGTTGATCTTGATCTGCGTTCTGTCGATGTAACTGCTAAGACGATTAAGGTTGTCGGAAAACGAAATAAAGAGCGGGTAGTGCCATTAATTCCTTCAGTCTTAGGTACTATAGATAAATACCTTGCTGAGCGCGCTAAAATTCCAAGCCAAGAGCGGCGGCTCTTTATAGGTGAAAAAGGAAATAAAATAAACGAAACACTTGTTTATAGAGTAATAAATCAGTATTTTAGTAATGTGTCTTCTAAGGTAAAAAAGAGTCCTCACATCCTTAGACATTCGTTTGCGACTCACCTGCTTAATGAAGGCGCTGATTTGAATTCTGTGAAAGAGTTATTAGGACATGCGAGTTTGGCTTCAACCCAAGTGTATACGCATAACAGTTTAGAATCGATAAAAAAAATGTATAACCAGGCTCATCCTAGGAGTCATAAAAATAAATGATATATGAAAGTATTTATTCAATCCGTTAATTTCAATGCAGATGCTGATTTGTTGAAGTTTGTAGAAAAAAAGGTAGAAGGTTTAACAAAGTTTCATGATAAGATTGTTGACGCTGAAGTATTTTTAAAAGTACAGAACACCAGTGATAAAGAAAATAAAATTTCGGAATTAAAAATAAACATTCCCGGTCATGAATTGGTTGTGAAAAAGGAAGCGAAGTCTTTTGAAGAAGGCGTTAGTTTGGGTGTTGATTCACTAAAAAGACAGCTAAGAAAAACAAAAGAGAAATCTAGAGACACCTTAACGCTTTAAAAATAAAAAAAATAGACAAAAAAAGTTTTGGAATAAAAAAAAACTTTATACATTTGCAGTCCGTTAGAAATAGCGGATTGTTTTTTTGTGCAAAAAAGCCGATGTAGCTCAGCTGGCTAGAGCAGCTGATTTGTAATCAGCAGGTCGGGGGTTCGAGTCCCTTCATCGGCTCAAAAAACAATAAGGGCTAGAAATAGCTTAGGTTCATTGAAACTATGGTGAGATACTCAAGTGGCCAACGAGGGCGGACTGTAAATCCGCTGCATTATGCTTCGAAGGTTCGAATCCTTCTCTCACCACATTAAAAATTGTTTTTCAGAATAGAAAGACAATCGATTTAAAATGGATAATGCGAAAGTAGCTCAGTTGGTAGAGCGTCAGCCTTCCAAGCTGAATGTCGCCGGTTCGAACCCGGTCTTTCGCTCAAAGGGTAGATGTATTGCTTAGTGAATAAAGTAAAAAATCTATCAGGGGCAAAGTAAAGGAATGCCGGTCCTTTGCTCAAAGTTTTAAGCCGGTGTAGCTCAGATGGTAGAGCGCATCCTTGGTAGGGATGAGGTCACGGGTTCAACTCCCGTCGCTGGCTCAAAAAGAAATTGGCTGTGCCAAGGGAAAGAGTTAATGAGTAAATAAGGAGTGACCTAGGTCACGCCTGCCTGCCGAAGGCAGGGGTTCAACTCTCGTCGCTGGCTCAATAAAAAAAGTATAAAATAAACACTAAATATATTTAACTAAGAATTAAAATTTAACAATCATGGCAAAAGGAACTTTCGATCGTTCAAAACCACACTTAAACATAGGTACTATTGGACACGTAGATCACGGTAAAACAACTTTAACAGCTGCTATTACAAAAGTATTAGCTGATGCAGGTTTTTCAGAAGCAAGATCATTTGATCAAATTGATAATGCTCCAGAAGAAAAAGAAAGAGGTATTACAATTAATACATCTCACGTAGAGTATCAAACTGCTAATCGTCACTACGCTCACGTTGACTGTCCAGGTCACGCGGATTACGTAAAGAACATGGTAACTGGTGCTGCTCAAATGGACGGTGCTATCTTGGTGGTTGCTGCGACTGATGGTCCAATGCCACAAACTAGAGAGCATATCTTATTAGGTCGTCAGGTAGGTATTCCTAGAATCGTTGTTTTCTTGAATAAAGTAGACATGGTTGATGATGAAGAATTATTAGAATTAGTAGACATGGAAGTAAGAGACTTATTGTCTTTCTATGAATATGATGGTGATAATGGACCTGTAATTTCTGGATCTGCTTTAGGAGCATTGAACGGAGAACAAAAATGGGTTGATACTGTATTAGAATTAATGGAAGCTTGTGACAATTGGATCGAAGAGCCAAAAAGAGAAGTAGACAAAGATTTCTTAATGCCAATTGAGGATGTATTCTCTATTACTGGTCGTGGAACTGTTGCAACAGGTCGTATCGAAACTGGAATCGCTAACACAGGAGATCCTGTAGAGATTATCGGTATGGGTGCTGGAAAATTAACTTCTACTATTACTGGTATTGAAATGTTCCGTCAAATCTTAGATAGAGGTGAGGCTGGAGATAATGCAGGTATCTTATTAAGAGGTATTGATAAAGAGCAAATCAAAAGAGGAATGGTAATCTGTAAGCCAGGTTCTGTAACTCCACACGATAAATTCAAAGCTGAGGTTTATATCCTTAAGAAAGAAGAGGGTGGTCGTCATACTCCATTCCATAACAACTATCGTCCACAGTTCTACGTTAGAACAACAGACGTTACTGGAACAATTACTTTGCCTTCAGGTGTTGAAATGGTAATGCCAGGAGACAACTTAACTATTACTGTTGAATTACACTCTACAATTGCAATGAACGTAGGTTTACGTTTCGCAATCCGTGAAGGTGGTAGAACAGTAGGAGCTGGTCAGGTAACAGAAATTCTATAGTTAGAATTTTAGTATAAATTTTCAAGGTGCTTCTCTATTTCGAGGAAGCACCTTGTCTTTACGGGCGTAGCTCAGTTGGTAGAGCACTGGTCTCCAAAACCAGGTGTCGGGAGTTCGAGTCTCTCCGCCCGTGCAAATAACTAATAATATGATAAAATATATCAAAGAATCGTTTGAAGAACTAAGCAATCATGTAACATGGTTGTCTAGAGAAGAAGCTCAAAAATCAACCGTAGTTGTAGCAGTTTTCACTGTATTGTTCGCAATAGCTGTGTTTGCTGTAGATTATGTTTTTCAATTAGGTTTAGATAACTTTTTTACCATGTTTAATAATTAATTATGGCTGATTCTGTAAAAAAATGGTACGTTGTTAGAGCAATCGGAGGTCAAGAAAATAAAGTGAAAGCTTATATTGAAACTGAGATTTCTAGATTAGGCTTGTCTGACTATGTTGATCAAGTGCTTGTACCTAAAGAAAAAGTTATACAAATTAGAAACGGGAAGAAACTCAACAAAGAAAGAGTATATTTTCCTGGTTATATTATGGTTGAAGCTAATTTGGCTGGAGAAGTACCTCACGTAATCAAATCGGTTACTGGAGTAATTGGCTTCTTAGGAGAAACTAAAGGAGGATCTCCGGTGCCTTTGCGTAAATCAGAAGTAAACAGAATGCTAGGTAAAGTTGATGAACTTTCTGTTCAGAATGAAAACGTAGCGATTCCTTACACTATTGGTGAAACTGTAAAAGTTGTAGACGGACCATTTAATGGATTCGACGGAACTGTAGAGAAGGTAAATGAAGAGAAGCGTAAATTAGAAGTAATGGTGAAAATCTTTGGACGTAAGACTCCATTAGAATTGAGCTATATGCAAGTAGAAAAAATTTCATAATTGTTACATAATAGGAATTGTTTTTTTAGTGAGCTTCCAAGAACTAAAAAACTAAACTAAAGTTTAAAAAATGGCAAAAGAGGTAAGTAAGGTTGTAAAATTACAAGTGCGAGGAGGATCTGCAAATCCTTCACCACCAGTTGGACCTGCTCTAGGTGCTGCCGGAGTAAACATCATGGAGTTCTGTAAGCAGTTTAATGCTAGAACTCAAGACAAACAAGGAAAAGTTTTACCAGTAGCAATTACTGTGTTTAAAGACAAATCTTTTGATTTTGTTGTGAAAACTCCACCAGCTGCAGTACAATTATTAGAAGCAGCAAAAATTAAAAAAGGTTCTGGAGAGCCTAACCGTAAGAAAGTTGCAAAAGTTTCTTGGGATCAAATTCGTGTAATTGCAGAAGACAAAATGGTAGACTTAAATGCCTTTACCGTTGAATCAGCAATGCGAATGGTTGCAGGAACTGCACGTTCAATGGGATTAACAGTAACAGGAGACGCTCCAGCTTAACTTTATAACATTTACAAAAATGGCAAAATTAACAAAAAAGCAAAAAGAAGCGAATGCTAAGTTAGACGCAACACATGTGTATGGCTTAAACGAAGCTTCTGCTTTAATAAAAGAAATTACCAATGTAAAGTTTGATGCATCAATTGATCTAGCGATACGTTTAGGAGTAGATCCTCGTAAAGCAAATCAAATGGTTCGTGGTGTAGTAACATTACCTCACGGAACAGGAAAAGATGTAAAAGTACTTGCATTAGTAACTCCAGACAAAGAAGCTGAAGCTACAGAAGCAGGAGCTGATTATGTTGGATTGGATGAGTACCTTCAAAAAATTAAAGGAGGTTGGACAGACGTTGATGTGATTATTACCATGCCAAGTGTGATGGGTAAATTAGGTCCTTTAGGTCGTGTTTTAGGACCAAGAGGTTTAATGCCTAACCCAAAAACAGGTACGGTAACAATGGATGTTGCAAAAGCTGTTGCAGATGTAAAAGCTGGTAAAATTGACTTTAAAGTTGATAAAACTGGTATTGTACACGCAGCGATTGGAAAAGCATCTTTTGACGCTGAAAAAATTGCAGAAAATGCAAATGAATTAATTCAAACAATTGTTAAACTAAAACCAACTACCGCAAAAGGTATATACATTAAGAGTGTATTTATGTCTAGTACTATGAGTCCTAGTATTGCAGTAGATGTTAAATCGGTTTAATACGCAGTTAAAACTTAGAAATTATGACTAGAGAAGAAAAATCACAAGTGATTCAAGATTTAACAGCGAAGTTAGCAGAGAATAACACCATCTATTTAGCAGACATCTCAGGTTTAGACGCAGTTGCGACTTCAAACCTACGTAGAGCCTGTTTTAAAGCAGATGTTAGACTAGCAGTTGTTAAAAATACCTTGCTTGCAAAAGCAATGGAAGCTTCTGATAAAGATTTTGGTGAGTTACCAAATGTTTTAAAAGGAAATACATCTATCATGATTGCTGAAGCATCTAATGCACCAGCAAAAGTGATCAAAGAATTCAGAAAAAAGTCTAAAAAGCCTGTATTAAAAGGTGCATTTATCGAAGAGGCTATCTACATTGGCGATGATCAATTAGATGCTCTGGTAAATATCAAGTCTAAAGAAGAATTACTTGGAGAGATTATTACCTTGTTACAATCGCCAGCTAAGAATGTTATTTCAGCATTGCAATCAGGTGGTAACAAATTATCAGGTATCTTAACTACCTTATCAGAAAAATAATTACGCGCACTAATAAACTAAATAAATAAAATTTTTAAAAACAATTAAAATGGCAGATTTAAAAGATTTCGCAGAGCAATTAGTTAACTTAACAGTAAAAGAAGTTAATGAGTTGGCTACTATTTTAAAAGACGAGTATGGTATCGAACCAGCAGCAGCAGCAGTAGTAGCTGGACCTGCAGCAGGTGGTGGTGCAGATGCTGGTGAAGAAGAAAAATCAGAATTTGATGTAATCTTAAAAGCAGCAGGTGGTTCTAAATTAGCAGTTGTAAAACTAGTTAAAGAATTAACTGGATTAGGATTGAAAGAAGCAAAAGCTATCGTTGATAGCGCGCCTGCACCAATTAAAGAAGGTGTATCTAAAGATGAGGCTGAAGGTCTTAAAGCATCTTTGGAAGAAGCAGGAGCTGAGGTTGAGCTTAAATAAGCTTTAAAAGCTTAAACAAACTTAGGTTTAGGTCTTTAGAACACGCGTTCTAAGACCTAAACCATTTTGTGTATATATTCGTTCTATATTAGAACATCGATTTTAATCAAAAAAAAATTTCTCTTTTGACAACGATAAACACTACTGAAAGAATAAACTTCGCGTCAGCAAAATTGGGAACTGATTATCCAGACTTTTTAGATATTCAGGTAAAATCTTTTCAAGATTTTTTCCAATTACAAACAAAGGCTGAAGAGCGTGGAGAAGAAGGTTTGTACAAAACTTTCATGGATAATTTCCCAATTACAGATACACGTAATAATTTTGTGCTTGAATTCTTAGACTACTTTGTAGACCCACCGAGATATAGCATTCAAGAATGTATCGAAAGAGGATTGACATATAGCGTACCGCTTAAAGCACGCCTTAAATTATTTTGTACAGATCCAGAACACGAAGATTTCGAAACGATCGTACAAGATGTGTATTTAGGAACGATTCCTTATATGACCAATTCTGGTACTTTTGTAATTAATGGAGCAGAACGCGTTGTCGTTTCTCAGTTACACAGATCTCCAGGGGTGTTCTTTGGACAATCATTCCACGCAAACGGAACCAAGTTATACTCTGCTAGAGTAATTCCTTTTAAAGGATCTTGGATAGAATTTGCAACAGATATCAATCAAGTAATGTATGCTTATATTGATAGAAAGAAAAAATTACCTGTAACTACTTTATTCAGAGCCATTGGTTTTGAAAGAGATAAAGACATCTTGGAAATTTTTGATTTAGCAGAAGAAATTAAAGTTTCTAAAGCTGGATTGAAAAAAGTACTAGGACGTAAATTGGCTGCTAGAGTTTTAAAAACGTGGCATGAAGATTTCGTTGATGAAGATACAGGAGAAGTTGTTTCAATAGAAAGAAATGAAATTATCTTTGATCGTGACACGATCATAGAAAAAGATTATATCGATGAGATTATTGAATCGGGTGTAAAAACAGTGTTGTTACACAAAGAAGATAATCAAATGGCAGATTATGCAATTATTCATAATACGCTACAAAAAGACCCTACAAACTCAGAAAAAGAGGCTGTAGAGCACATTTACCGTCAATTGCGTAACGCGGAGCCGCCAGATGAGGAAACTGCACGTGGTATTATTGACAAATTGTTCTTCTCTGAGCAACGTTACAATTTAGGTGAGGTTGGTCGTTTTAGAATGAATACCAAATTAGGTTTGGATATTGATATCGATCAAAAGGTATTGACCAAACTTGATATTATTACCATTATCAAATACTTGATCGAATTGATCAATTCTAAAGCAGAAGTAGATGATATTGATCACTTGTCTAACCGTCGTGTAAGAACCGTTGGTGAGCAATTAGCTGGTCAGTTTGGTGTAGGTTTAGCAAGAATGGCACGTACCATCCGTGAGCGAATGAATGTTCGTGACAACGAGGTATTTACCCCTATTGACTTGATCAACGCAAAAACATTATCTTCTGTAATTAACTCATTCTTCGGAACCAACCAGTTATCTCAATTTATGGATCAAACCAATCCATTAGCAGAGATTACGCATAAGCGTCGTTTATCGGCACTTGGACCAGGTGGTTTATCAAGAGAAAGAGCAGGATTTGAGGTTCGTGATGTTCACTATACACACTACGGACGTTTGTGTCCAATTGAAACACCAGAGGGACCAAACATTGGTTTGATTTCTTCGTTATCTGTGTTTGCAAAAGTTAACAACCTTGGATTTATAGAAACTCCATATGTAAAAGTTGTTGAAGGAAACGTAGATGCTAAGAAAGAGCACATTTATTTAAGTGCAGAGGAAGAAGAAGGAATGAAATTTGCGCAATCTAATATTGAGGTTGATGCAGATAGAAATATTGTTGGAGATAAAGTTATTTCACGTGAAGGTGGTGATTTTCCAGTAGTAACTCCAACTGAGATAGACTATATGGACGTTGCTCCAAATCAGATAGCTTCTATATCAGCTTCTTTAATTCCGTTCTTAGAGCATGATGATGCCAACCGTGCATTGATGGGATCAAACATGATGCGTCAAGCAGTACCTTTATTGCGTCCAGAGTCTCCAATTGTTGGAACAGGATTAGAGCGTAGAGTTGCAAAAGACTCTCGTATCTTAATCAACGCAGAAGGAACAGGTGTTGTTGAGTATGTAGATGCCAACAAAATTACCATTAAGTACGATAGAACCGATGAAGAGAGAATGGTTAGTTTTGATACTGATGAGGTTTCTTACAACTTAATTAAATTTAGAAAAACCAACCAAGGGACTTGTATTAACCTAAAACCGATTGTAAAAAGAGGTGATAGAGTAACAGAAGGACAAGTACTTTGTGAAGGATATGCAACTCAAAAAGGAGAGTTGGCTTTAGGTAGAAACATGAAAGTAGCCTTTATGCCTTGGAAAGGGTATAACTTTGAGGATGCGATTGTGATTTCTGAAAAAGTAGTTCGTGAAGATATCTTTACCTCTATCCACATTGATGAGTATTCATTAGATGTTAGAGACACCAAATTAGGAACAGAAGAATTGACTAACGATATTCCAAACGTTTCTGAAGAGGCTACAAAAGACTTAGACGAAAACGGAATGATCCGTATTGGTGCAGAAGTAAAACCTGGTGATATCTTAATCGGGAAAATTACACCAAAAGGAGAATCAGACCCTACACCTGAAGAAAAATTATTACGCGCAATCTTTGGTGACAAAGCAGGAGATGTAAAAGATGCATCTTTAAAAGCTTCGCCATCGTTAAGAGGAGTTGTGATTGATAAAAAATTATTTAGAAGAGCAGTAAAAGACAAATCAAAAAGAGCTAAAGATAAGGATGCTATTGCAGGCTTAGAAGCTTCTTTTGTTTCGAAATTTGCCGAATTGAAAGATCAATTGGTAGAGAAATTATTTGCTTTGGTAAGTGGAAAAACTTCTCAAGGAGTTTTCAATGATTTAGGAGAAGAAGTATTGCCTAAGGGTAAGAAATTCACCTTAAAAATGTTGAACTCTGTAGAAGACTATGCTCACTTAACTCAAGGTTCTTGGACCACTGATAAAGAATTGAATGATCTCGTTGGAGAATTGGTTCACAACTACAAGATTAAAGTAAATGACTTGCAAGGAAACTTGCGTCGTGAGAAGTTTACCATTTCTGTAGGAGATGAATTACCAGCAGGAATTTTAAAACTTGCCAAAATTTATGTTGCTAAAAAACGTAAGTTAAAAGTAGGGGATAAAATGGCTGGACGTCACGGTAACAAAGGTATTGTTGCACGTATCGTTAGAGCAGAAGACATGCCATTCTTAGAAGATGGAACACCTGTAGATATCGTATTGAACCCATTAGGGGTACCTTCTCGTATGAACATTGGTCAGATTTATGAAACAGTTCTTGGATGGGCTGGTCAAAAATTAGACACTAAATATGCAACACCAATTTTTGATGGAGCATCTTTAGATCAAATCAATGAATATACAGACAAGGCTGGTGTACCAAGATTTGGACACACCTACTTATATGATGGTGGTACCGGTAAGCGTTTTGACCAACCTGCAACAGTAGGGGTTATTTATATGATCAAACTAGGCCATATGATTGAAGATAAAATGCACGCGCGTTCTATCGGACCTTACTCATTGATTACGCAACAACCATTAGGAGGTAAAGCTCAATTTGGAGGTCAGCGTTTTGGAGAGATGGAAGTTTGGGCATTAGAGGCTTATGGTGCATCTAGTATCTTAAGAGAAATCTTAACAGTAAAATCGGATGACGTATTAGGAAGAGCTAAAACGTACGAGGCTATTGTTAAAGGTGACGAAATGCCAGAACCAGGATTGCCTGAATCATTTAATGTTTTGATGCACGAACTAAAAGGTTTGGGCTTAAACATTCAATTAGAAGAATAAAAACAGTGAGTTGTCATCGAGCTTTCGGGCTCGATGGCCTTCATGATCATTATAAGCCTCGTCGAGGTCATTTTTACAATTTAAATTCGAATCCATTACCATGGCAAGAAATAACGAGAAATACACTGTAAAAAAGTTTAATAAAATCTCAATCGGATTAGCATCTCCAGAATCTATTTTAGAAGCATCTAAAGGAGAGGTGTTAAAGCCAGAAACTATCAACTACCGTACACATAAACCAGAAAGAGATGGGTTGTTTTGTGAGCGTATCTTTGGTCCTGTAAAAGACTTTGAATGTGCGTGTGGTAAATATAAAAGAATTCGTTACAAGGGGATCGTTTGTGATCGATGTGGAGTAGAAGTAACAGAAAAGAAAGTACGTAGAGACAGAGTAGGACACATTAATTTGGTAGTTCCTGTTGCTCATATTTGGTACTTTAGATCTTTGCCTAATAAAATGGGGTACCTTTTAGGATTGCCTTCTAAAAAATTAGACATGATCATTTACTACGAAAGATACGTAGTAATACAACCAGGGATTGCTAAGAACGCCGAAGGTGAGCCATTGCAAAAAATGGACTTCTTAACAGAAGAAGAATACTTAGATATTTTAGAAACCATCCCTGCAGAAAATCAATATTTAGATGATTCAGATCCAAACAAATTCATCGCTAAGATGGGTGCAGAATGTTTGATTGATTTGTTGGCTAGAATTGATTTAGATGCTTTGTCTTATGAATTGAGACACAAAGCAAACACAGAAACCTCTAAACAACGTAAGACAGAAGCCTTAAAACGTTTAAATGTTGTAGAAGCGTTTAGAGATTCTAACAAAGAAAGAGACAATAAGCCAGAGTGGATGATAATGAAAGTAGTTCCGGTGATTCCACCAGAATTACGTCCATTAGTTCCTTTAGATGGAGGTCGTTTTGCAACTTCTGATTTAAATGACTTATACCGTAGAGTAATTATCAGAAACAATCGTTTAAAGCGATTGGTAGAGATCAAAGCTCCAGAAGTTATTTTGCGTAATGAAAAACGTATGTTACAAGAATCAGTAGATTCATTGTTTGATAACACACGTAAATCATCAGCAGTAAAAACAGAATCAAACAGACCATTAAAATCACTTTCTGATTCATTAAAAGGTAAGCAAGGACGTTTCCGTCAAAACTTACTTGGTAAACGTGTTGATTATTCTGCACGTTCTGTAATTGTTGTTGGACCAGAATTAAAGTTGTTCGAGTGTGGTATCCCTAAAGAGATGGCAGCCGAATTGTACAAGCCTTTTGTGATTCGTAAATTAATCGAAAGAGGAATTGTAAAAACTGTAAAATCTGCAAAGAAAATTATAGACAGAAAAGAGCCTGTAGTATGGGATATTTTAGAGAATGTTTTAAAAGGACATCCTGTATTATTAAACCGTGCTCCAACGCTTCACCGTTTGGGTATCCAAGCTTTCCAACCAAAATTAATTGAAGGAAAAGCGATTCAATTACACCCATTAGTGTGTACGGCATTTAACGCCGATTTTGATGGGGATCAAATGGCAGTACATTTACCATTAGGACCAGAGGCTATTTTAGAAGCACAATTATTAATGTTGGCTTCTCACAATATCTTGAATCCTGCCAATGGTGCTCCGGTAACCGTTCCTTCTCAGGATATGGTACTTGGATTGTACTATATGACCAAAGAAAGAGTTTCTACACCAGAAGTTCCGATTAAAGGAGAAGGTTTAACCTTTTACTCACCAGAAGAAGTAAACATTGCTTTTAACGAAGAAATGGTTGATCTGAATGCGGGTATTAAAGTAAGAACTTTTGATGTTGATGAAAACGGAGAACAGGTTCAGAGAATTATTAAAACAACAGTAGGTAGAGTATTATTTAATGAAGTAGTACCTGCTAAAGCTGGATATATTAACGACGTATTGACTAAAAAATCTTTACGTGGTATTATTGGTAATATCTTAAAGTCAACAGACATTCCTACTACAGGAGAGTTCTTGGATAATATCAAAAACATGGGATACAAATTTGCATTCCAAGGAGGTTTGTCATTTAGTTTAGGGGATATCATTATTCCAGAAGAAAAAACAAAAATGATTGCTGACGCCAATGAAGAAGTAGATGTGATCATCGCCAACTATAACATGGGGATGTTAACCAATAAAGAGCGTTACAACCAGGTAATTGATATTTGGGGATCTACAAACAACCGTTTGACAGAATTGTCTATGAAACGTTTGCGTGAAGACCAACAAGGATTTAACTCAGTATATATGATGTTAGATTCTGGAGCTCGTGGATCTAAAGAGCAGATCCGTCAGTTAACCGGTATGCGTGGATTGATGGCAAAACCTAAAAAATCGACAGCAGGTGGTGGAGAGATTATTGAAAACCCGATTCTATCGAACTTTAAGGAAGGATTATCAATTTTAGAATACTTTATCTCAACGCACGGTGCTCGTAAAGGTTTGGCCGATACAGCATTAAAAACAGCCGATGCAGGGTACTTAACTCGTCGTTTGGTAGATGTCTCTCAAGACGTTATTATCAACGAAGAAGATTGTGGTACTTTAAGAGGATTAGAAGTAATGCCATTGAAGAAAAATGATGAGATTGTAGAATCTTTATCAGAAAGAATCGAAGGGCGTGTTTCTTTACAAGATGTATATGACCCAATAACTGATGAATTATTAGCCTCTGCAGGACAGGAGATTTCTTCTAAAATTGCAGCAGCGATTGAAAAATCAGCTATTGATAGAGTTCAAGTACGTTCTGCTTTGACTTGTGAGTCTGATCGTGGAATTTGTGCTAAATGTTACGGACAGAGTTTATCAACTCGTAACAAGGTTCAAATTGGTGAGGCAGTAGGAGTTATTGCAGCACAGTCTATTGGAGAGCCAGGAACACAGTTAACCTTAAGAACGTTCCACGTTGGAGGGGTTGCTGGAAACATTTCTGAAGCCAATAAATTAACAGCTAATTTCTCTGGTAAAGTAGCCATTGAAGATTTGCGTACTGTAAAAGGTAAAGGAGCTAACGGAGAAGAAGTAGATATCGTTATTTCTAGAACTGCAGAGATTAAAATTATAGACAAGAAAACAGGAATCACCCTAAGTACTAATAATATTCCTTATGGATCTTTCGTATTTGATATGGATAGAACCACAATTAACAAAGGAGATGTTGTATGTCAATGGGATCCATTTAACGGTGTGATTGTTTCTGAATTTGCTGGTAAAGTTCGTTTTGATGACTTAGAGCAAGGAATCAACTTCCAAGTAGAGATTGATGAGCAAACAGGTTTCCAAGAAAAAGTAATTACTGATTCTAAGAACAAAAAGATGATTCCTTCGTTAATCATTGAAGACAAGGATGGAAACGCATTGCGTTCTTACAGTTTACCAGTTGGCGCTCACTTGATGATCGAAAACGGAGAAGCTGTTGAATCTGGAAAAACTTTGGTAAAAATTCCTCGTAAGTCTGGTAAAGCAGGTGATATTACAGGAGGTCTACCACGTGTAACAGAATTGTTTGAAGCGCGTAACCCATCTAACCCAGCTGTAGTAGCAGAGATTGATGGAGTAGTAACCTTTGGAAAAATAAAACGTGGTAACAGAGAGATCATCGTAGAGTCTAAGACTGGAGATGTTCGTAAATATTTGATCAAGTTATCTAACCAAATTTTGGTACAAGAAAATGACTTTATCAAAGCTGGAATGCCATTGTCTGACGGAGCGATAACGCCTATTGATATTCTTAAGATTCAAGGGCCGTCTGCGGTACAAGAATACTTGGTAAATGAAATTCAAGAGGTATACCGTTTACAAGGGGTAAAAATTAACGATAAGCACTTTGAGGTAGTTGTACGTCAAATGATGCGTAAAGTTAGAATTATTGATTCTGGAGATACTTTATTCTTAGAAAATCAATTGGTTCATAAGAACGAATTTATTCAAGAGAATGACGCTATCTACGGTATGAAAGTAGTAGAAGATGCTGGAGATTCTGAGAATCTTAAACCAGGTCAGATTATTAGCTCTCGTCAATTGAGAGATGAGAACTCTATCTTGCGTAGAACAGATAAGAACTTAGCAACTGCTAGAGATGCACAACCTGCAACTGCTGAGCAAGTATTGCAAGGTATTACAAGAGCTTCGCTACAGACTAAGTCATTTATTTCTGCTGCATCGTTCCAGGAAACAACCAAAGTATTGAACGAGGCTGCCGTTAACGGTAAAATCGATGAATTAGAAGGCTTGAAAGAGAATGTTATTGTTGGTAAGCGAATCCCTGCTGGTACAGGAATGCGCAAGTACGACAACATCATTGTTGGACCGAAAGAAGAAATAGAAGAAAATCTATAACAACCAAAAAGCCTACAATTTATTTGTAGGCTTTTTTTATACACATAAGTATGGAAGATCAAAAAGCACAAGACGGACAGATCAATATTGAGTTGGATGAGAGTGTGGCAGAAGGAACCTATTCTAATCTAGCCATCATTAACCATTCAGTATCTGAGTTTATTGTTGATTTTATCAACATTATGCCAGGGGTACCAAAAGCCAAAGTAAAATCAAGAATTATATTAACACCTCAGCACGCCAAGAGATTGGCTAAGGCCTTGTTAGATAATGTACAAAGATTTGAACAAGCGCATGGTGAAATCAAAGATTACGAGCAACCGCCGATTCCGATGAATTTTGGGCCGACCGGTGAAGCCTAGGGCCAAAAGGTAATTGGATGTTGCTCGAAATGTCGTGCTCTCCAACCGCCGATTCCGATGAATTTTGGGCCGACCGGCGAAGCCTAGGGCCAAAAGGTAATTGGATGTTGCTCGAAATGCGTTGCATTCCAACCGCCGATTCCGATGAATTTTGGGCCGACCGGTGAAGCCTAGGGCCAAAAGGTAATTGGATGTTGCTCGAAATGTCGTGCTCTCCAACCGCCGATTCCGATGAATTTTGGGCCGACCGGCGAAGCCTAGGGCCAAAAGGTAATTGGATGTTGCTCGAAATGCGTTGCATTCCAACCGCCGATTCCGATGAATTTTGGGCCGACTGGTGAAGCCTAAGAATAAAAAAAACCGAAACTGATTAGTTTCGGTTTTTTTATGGATTATCGTTTTATTGCTTAAAAAGCACGTCTGGTTTTGTTTAGCAAATAGAAATCAGCAAGCACAAGCGCAGTAAGCGCCTCTACAATAGGAATAGCTCTCGGAACCACACATGGGTCATGACGTCCTTTTCCTTGAATCTGAGTGGCGTTTCCGTCAGCATCTATGGTGTCTTGATTTTGCATAATGGTGGCAACCGGTTTAAAGGCAACTCTAAAATAGATGTCCATACCGTTGCTGATACCGCCTTGTATTCCTCCAGACAGATTGCTTTGGGTACTGCCATCAGGATTAAAAATATCATTGTGCTCACTACCTTGCATTTTGGCGCCACAAAAACCGCTACCAAATTCAAAACCTTTAACGGCATTGATAGACAGCATAGCAGCTCCTAGAGCAGCGTGTAATTTTTTAAAGATGGGTTCACCCAAACCAACGGGTACTCCTTGTGCAACACAGGTTATGGTACCACCAATGGTATCACCTGCTTTTTTAATAACTTTAATTTTTTCGATCATCTTTTCTGCCACAGCGGCATCAGGACAACGTACCACATTGTCTTCTGTTTTCGAAAAATCAAGATCTTGGTAAGGCTTTTCTAAAAATAGATCACCAACCGATGAAGTATAAGCATTGATCTTTATCTGACCGATGAGTTGTTTAGCCAAGGCACCAGCAACCACCCAATTGGCAGTTTCTCTGGCAGAAGTTCTACCACCACCTCGGTAATCTCTGGTTCCGTATTTTTTATCATAGGTATAATCAGCATGAGAAGGCCTGTATACATTGGTATTGTGTGCGTAATCTTTTGATTTTTGATTGGTGTTTACAATCTGAAAACCAATAGAAGTTCCTGTGGTAACCCCTTCAAAGATCCCAGATAAAAAGACCACTGTATCGGGCTCTTTTCTTTGGGTAACAATGTTGGATTGCCCAGGTTTACGACGGTCTAACTCTTGTTGAATCGCTTGGAAATCAACAGTGATACCTGCTGGGAAACCAT
The DNA here is from genome assembly GCF_038024035.1 of Polaribacter pacificus. Classification (NCBI taxonomy): domain Bacteria; kingdom Pseudomonadati; phylum Bacteroidota; class Flavobacteriia; order Flavobacteriales; family Flavobacteriaceae; genus Polaribacter; species Polaribacter pacificus. The sequence goes on along the minus strand of NZ_CP150664.1, from coordinate 1,023,135 downwards.
CGATGATTCCTCCAATAGCAGGGCCGTGAGATTCTCCAAAAGTGGTGAGTTTTAAAAGGTTTCCAAAGCTGTTAAACATGCCGTTAAAATTTTAAAAGATTGTAAAGCGAAGTTACTTTATTTTATTAGAAAAACCACAATTTAACCGCCATAAAACTAACGGCAATCACCAAGAATAGCTTAATAAAACCATCCCCTTTTTTAACAGAATACCGACTGGCTACCCAACCACCTAAAGAAGTTCCGATGGCCATGGTTAGCCCCATAGTCCAATCAATTTTATCATTTAAAACAAAGACCAGCAAGGCCGCTGACATATAGATGCTAATGACAACTGCTTTGGTTGCATTTGATTTGACTAATGAAAAACGATTAAAATGATGCAAAAATAAAATCAAAATAAAGCCCAATCCCGCATTGAGAAATCCGCCGTAAATACCAAAAAGAAAAAAGGCTATACAGCTAATCCACAGATGTTTTCCGGTAGTTCTTTCGGCTAGGTTTTGCAGCGATAATTTGGGCTTAAATACGATGATTAAGACCACTGCAATCATCACAAAAGAAAGAATTTTGGTAAAAGTTTCTCCTTTAATATCAATGGCTATTTGCGCGCCGATGATGGCACCCAGCAAAGCTGATATACCCAAATAGATGCTAAAAGGAAAACTAACCACGCCCTTACTTTTAAAACCAGCAGTACCTGCCAACATTTGCAAAACAATGCCAACTCTGTTGGTTCCGTTTGCCACACTAGGAGGGAGGCCCATAAAAATAAGCAAGGGTAGGGTAAGCAGCGAACCACCTCCGGCTAAGGTGTTGATAAACCCAGCAATAAAACCCACTACAATTAATAAAAGACTGTCTAGCATGTCTGTTTTTTTGGAGGATCAAAAGTAAGAGAAATGGGTTAGATAGCCTCAATAAAAATTATTTGAAAAAATGTAAAAAAAACTTTTCTGAAACAGAAAAAGGTTACTATATTTGCATCCGCATTCAGGGAATACCTGATGAGACCCTGGAGAATTGGCAGAGTGGTCGAATGCGGCAGTCTTGAAAACTGTTGACTGTAACAGGTCCGGGGGTTCGAATCCCTCATTCTCCGCAAAAGGAAACCCACAACGAACGTTGTGGGTTTTTTGTTTTTAAGCCCACGACAAGAGCTCGCTCTTGTAAGTGGGCGTAAAACAAAAAACCCAGCGCACCTGAAAGGTGCGCTTGAGGTTGCCCTACCTACGGCAGGCAGGTATGCTTGCTCAGGATACCTTTTTGGGATGCCCGACTGGGGCCGTTAGGCCCGAAGGGAATCCCGTTTATCACCCCGAAGGACAGCGAAGCGCCTCCTTCGAACCTGCGCATCCTGCCTGCAATATTTTAACCTTGGGTTAAAATATTGCCACCCACAACCCGCCCACAAATTTTAATAGAAACCCCGAGCAACAGCAAAGCGCCTTCCCGAATCCATCCTTTGAAGAACTACCAACCACCTTTTTGATAGATGGAGAAGGAGGTGGTAGCTAAGCTATTCATTTTTAGAAGGTTTGCTGTTTTATGATTGAGAGCAGGAGCTAGGGAGACAAGAAGCCCTAAAAAAAGTAGAAATAAAAAATAAAAAATTATTGTTAGAAGCAAAAAGTATATTATATTTGCAACCGCTTAAGGGCAATTAGCTCAGTTGGTTCAGAGCACCTCGTTTACACCGAGGGGGTCGGGGGTTCGAATCCCTCATTGCCCACATCACTCACAATCCTGATGAATTTCGATTCATCAGGATTTTTTTTGCCCCAAAATGCGGCATGCTCGCATGCTGGCATTTTGGGACAAAAAAATCCAAGCAGAGCGACTAGCTCTGCAGGATTGTAATTGCAGCCGTGGTCTCCAAGGGATGCCCGCAGGGAATCCCGCTTATTACTCCCGAGCAACAGCGAAGCGCCTTGCTCGTTTTCCTCGAATCCGTCCTCGAAGGACAGCAAAGCGCCTCCTTCGAACACGCGAATCCTGCCTCCAAACAACAGCAAAGCGCCTTGCTCGCCCAAACGCATCCTGCCACCCGCATCCTTCCCCCCGAGGAAGAGCAAAGCGATTTCCGAGCCTCCCCGCATCCTTCCTTGAAGGAAAGCAAAGCGTCTCCTTCAAGCACCCCGCATCCTGCCACCCAAACCCATCACTCAAAGCAAAGCACCCTCACCAAAGAAACCCCATCATAGCAGCAGCCCAGGAAAAGCAAAGCGCCTTCCGACTTTAGAACCACAAATTAACTTCCTTGCTCGCCCACCCACCCCCCTCACCCAAATAAAATCCCTATATTAGTAACACAACTATAAAAGAATATGCGTCGAATACTCTACTTACTATGCATGCTACTAGGAACTTCTGCATTTGCGCAGACAGCCAAATTTGAACGTAAATTGGAGTTTGTATTTACAATACTGCAAAAAGAGACAAAGACCCTAATGCCAGGCTCAATCGTTGAAGTATTTTCTGGGGATAAAAGAATTGATGTCGGAATCTCAGACTATTCAGGACGTCAATTTGCCTACCTACATCCAAAAGATATTATAGATAACAAAATCCGAATAAAAGTTTATGGGATCAAGTGCAAACCTCATGAGCAAAGCATCATTGTAAAGCCGGGCCTAGCTAGGACTATTTATTTAAGCTATGGCAACACCGAGTATACCAAAGCTTCAGATATTGGAAAATTGATTAAAAAGTTCAATTTTCCAGCGCCTCCTCCTTTTTTCTGTGGAACGGTTGATTGATGCAAGACGCTACGTACTAAAAATAAATTTTTAGTGCTGTGATGCCAAGGCAGCTAACCATTTCTCTCTTTCTGTTTAACCACAAACCATATTTGTAGAACATTCAGAACATAAGCTTCCTTATTATCGAAAAAGATTGTTACATTTAGGAATTGTGAAAGGAGTTTAATTATTACGACTAGAACAAATTCTTACAAAAAATAAAAATTATGATTGCAAGAGTTAAAGTTGATGGAAATTATCTTGAGACAATTGATAGTAAAGGGAAAAGAATTAAAAGAGCATACATCAATGGAGTTTTTTTAGGTAATTCTTCAGAAATAGTAATAATTCAAGAGAGAAGTTATATTGAAGTGTTAGACGAGAACCTTAAAAGATTATCAAAATTTTATAAAAAAACGGATAGCTTTCTAGGTGCTTCTGGTGATACTTTTTCGATCCAAGATGGAAATTATGCGGAAACCTTAGATTCAAAAGGAAAACGAATTAATAGAAAATTTTCAAAATAGTTCTTCTGAAATTATGATAAAATCGAGTATAACTGATAGCCCAAGAAATATATCAAAAGGAGAAAAAGACAATTTTGGAATTGAACCATTTGAAAACGGATTAACTAAGTTTATTAATAATAGCAATACGCCCATAACGATAGCGCTTCAAGGAGAATGGGGAAGTGGAAAAACTTCCTTGATGAATAGTCTTAAAAGAAATTTAAGCGATTTAGAAGAATCAAAATATCATTCTATTTGGTTAAATACATGGGAATATGCTTTAATGAAAGATGCTCAATCAACATTAATAGATATTATTACGGGATTAATACAAGAAACTTCAAAAATCGCAAAGGTTGATGAAACCAAAATAAACAAGTTGTTAAATACGCTTTGGTCTGGAGTTAAAGAAACATCAAAAGTAGTAGCTAAAAATGCATTAAATAAAGGGTTTGACGGTGCAGGAGAAATTGTTAATACTTTTTCTTCAAACGGGAAATCTTCAATTGGGGAAATTAGAAACGAGCTTGAAGTAATTATAGAAAATTGTATAATAAAAGACAATAAACAAGGCTTTATTTTTTTTATAGATGATTTAGATAGAATTGATCCACCAGTAGCCGTTCAACTTTTAGAATTACTTAAAAACATCTTTACATTAAACAATTGCGTTTTTATTCTAGCAATAGATTATGATGTTGTGATAAAAGGACTTGAGCCGAAATTTGGAAAGTTGTCAGAATCCAATGAAAGAGAATTTAGGTCATTTTTTGACAAAATTATACAAGTCCCTTTTTCTATGCCAGTTTCTGGATATGAAACAGATAAGTTTTTAAAAGAAAGTCTGTTGTCAACTAATTACTTAGATGTAGAGAGTTCAAACAATATTGACTTAATCAGTAAGTTTTCTGAAATTTCAAATTTATCAGTAGGTAAAAACCCAAGAGCCTTAAAAAGATTAATGAATTCACTTTCATTAATAAGTTGTATAAATTCTGCAAAAAACCAAACAGATGAAAATGACCAATTAAATAGTGAATTAGAGTTGTTGGTAAATTTTGCTTTGGTAAGTATTCAAATTGCTTATCCACCTGTCTACAGGCTTTTGTCACTTTATGCTGGGTTTGATAAATGGAATGAAAATATTGCTCTTCAAATGAATTTAAAACCACTTGATCAGCAGAGTATAGAAAAGTTAAATAAAACGGAAGAATTTGATGAAGAATGGGAAAAAGTTTTATTTAGGCTTTGTGAAAATGATTTTTATTTAAAAAAACGAGCACTAAATATATCTAGACTTCTCAATAGTTTAAAAGAAACAATCACGAACAGCAAAGAAGAGATTGAAGATGTTATAGGTGCGGTAATTTCACTATCGTCAGTAACAAATCTTGAAGCATTTGATAAGCCTGTTGTTGACTATCACAGAGGTTGTTTACTAAAAGAGATAAGGGAAAGGCTCTTTCCGGTTTTAAAAAACAAACTACCTGATCAAGAAATTTCACAGATAGGTAAAAAGGTTGTTACCAATTTAAACTTTCATTTGTCTCAAGACGTGCAATTTAAATTCACTTCGTTTCCAAAAGATGGAAAAATTAATCTTTATATGAATACAAATGTTTGGTATGGTAATGATATTGGTGATTTTAGAAAAGATTTAAAAGATCATAATTTATTTTCAGAATTTGAAACAATTGTAAATGAATATGATGCTCATTTTAAAACGGAAAGCAGTATAATTACCCATAATCTTTTTGATGTTGGAGAATGGAAATATAAAAAGATTAACCATTTTCATGTGAATTTTCATAGTGATTTACTATTGCCAAAACCTGAAGATTTTTATACAGAAGATTCAATTGAGAAAATTAGCGAGCATATTATAAAATTGAGCGAGTTTAGAAGCAGGGTTCAAGAAATTTCAAATAAAAGAAATAGCAAATGATAGATTCTTTTGTAGCCATTGATTTTGAAACGGCAACCAAACATCATATTTGTTCCGTTGGTATTGTAACTGTTGAAAATGGTGAAATTATTGATGAATATCATGCATTGATCAAACCGCCAAACAATATTTATAATTGGCATAATATTCAAGTACATGGGATTACAGAAAAAGACACAGTAAATGGACCTGCTTTTTCGGATGTATTTCCCGAAATTAAGAAACGTGTTTTTGGTAAAATTCTAGTAGCTCATAATGAGAGTTTTGATAGAAATGTATTGTCTAAAACAATGCAAGATTATAATATTTCTTATTCAGAATTGAACATTTCTAATCGATGGGAATGCACGTTGAAAATATATAGAACAAAAGGATATAAGCCTGCAAAACTAAACGCTTGTTGTGCTATTCATAACATTGAGCTTAAACATCATGAGGCCTTGTCTGATGCTCGTGCCTGTGCAAAATTGTTTTTAATCGCGCAACAAAATAATTAAAAATAATAATGAATTATTGGTTACATAGAATATCACATCACGCAGAAGTTTCATACCCTCTTTTAGAGAAAAATATTTTAACCATAGGTTTTTCAGATTTTGCAAATCAAAAATTTATTGATGATTTGCTGAAAGATGAATCTTGGGAAAAAAGATGGAATGTAATAGAAGAATATTTTCAGACCCTTTGGGGTAATAAACCACGAACAAGGCATAATTTATGGAGATTTGTTGAAGGTTTTAAAAAAGGAGACAGGATTATAGTTCCTAGTTGGGGAGTTTTTTCAATTTATGAAATTGTTTCGAATAAGCCACAACCAATTTCAAATTTGGAAATTAAAAACTTAAAAGATTGGAATGAAAAGACTGTCACTTTAAAAAATGGTTTGCTTCATCGAGGGGAACAGGGAATTGATTTAGGGTTTTATTGGCAAGTAATGCCATTAGCAAGAAATATGTCACGTAAGGACTTTGCAGATGCACCCTTAACTGCACGAATGAAAATAAGAACAACTAATGCTAATATTTTTAATTTAAAAGATAGTGTTGAGAAAGCAATGAGCTCGTTTAAAAACAATAGACCTATTAATTTATATGGAGAAATTATTGAGAAAATTGCGCCGCAAGTTTTAAAATCTCTAAAAACAAATCTTAACCCAGATAAATTTGAGAGTCTTGTTAAGTTCTATTTTGAACGAAATGGTGCTACAGAAGTGTTTATTCCTTCGAAGAATGAAAGAGGAAAAGAAGGGGATGCAGATATAGTAGCGATATTTGAGCCAATCAAGACAATTATTTATGCTCAAGTAAAGTTTCATAAAATCCAATCAGAAACTAATCGATGGGCAGTTGATCAAATAAAAGAATATCGCAATAACAGGGAGCTTTTGGATGATGATTATTCGAAAATCGGTTGGGTTATTACTACTGCAAATAGCTTTACTCAGACATGTAAAAAAATAGCCCAAGAAGAAAAAGTACAATTGATAGATGGTAATAGATTTTCGGAAATGTTAATTGAAGCAGGGATACTGGATTTGAATAAAGCCATTTGAAAAATTGAAAAGCAAAATAAAAGTTTAAAATTAATACTTAGTTCTAAACTTCTTTAAGAATCTTATTGGGAATTTTCAATGTGAATACATTTGCAAAATGAAATTCTTAAATCACTCTGGCAGTAATTAATAAATGTTCATCTATGAAATTTGAATTAAGTGAAATTGAAAATATAATAATTAAAAATGAAAGGCTACTAAGCCATAGAATTGGTTGGAGATTCATCAATTCTTCCATAGAAACAGTTTTAGATAACAGCGGAATAGCAATTATAACGCTTAACCCAGGTGGAAATATATACGAACAACCAGTCTTTGCTTTAAATAATAGGAAAAATGCTTATTTAGATGAAAATTGGGGTGATTTTCCTAAAGGACAAGATCCTATACAAATCCAAATCAAAGCTCTATTCAAGGAAATAAACAAACGATGGTCTTATAATTCAGATTACAAAGAATTAATTAGGGATTCATTTATGGCTCATTTAATCCCCTATAGATCTAATTCTTATGATGATTTAAGTAATAAAAAGGAAACTATTTTTTTATCAAAATATATTTGGTCTTCCTTTATTAATTCCAAATTCTTTGATTTTAAAATTATAATATGCATTGGGAAAATACAATTTGAGATACTTGAGGAAATTCTAACGAATGAGACTAATTTTGAAAAATTGGATAGCAAACTTATTTCAACAGGGTGGGGTAATTATAAATCTGAAATAATTACATTTTCAAATATAACAAAAAAGTTTAAACTTGTTTATTTGCAACACTTATCCAGATTTAAAATATTCAACAGAAAGGAAGGGGAAGATAGTGTTAAAAAATTAATTGATTATATTTCAGATTAATTACTGTCTTTTACATGGTGTAAAAAAAAACCAAGAAAACCTTTCGTCGAGAATCTTAACTTTTCATTCAACCAAACTCTCATTTAGGCATGAAATTACTTTTCCAATAAAAACTTAGCTAAAAATATTATTTTTATGCAAAAGAAAAAAAACTCTAGTACAAATCTCTATTATCAATTCAATCCAACTATATGGCAAACAGTAAACATGCACATCTAAGATATAATATACTAGATTATTGTTTTAAAAACAAAGCTTTTACTTTTAATCAATTGTTAGAGTTTGTCAATAATAAAATTGAAGAACTTTACCCAGCAGAAGGAATATCTATTAGAACATTAAGAGAAGACCTTAAATTATTTAGAGATCCAGTAAATGGATTCGGAGCACCTCTGGTTGAAATGTCCAGAACTTATCGATATACAGACCCAAAATTTTCTATAGCACAAAAACCTTTATTAGAATATGAACAATATCTAATTTACGCTTCACAGCAACTTTTAGAGCGTTTTGAGAATCATCCTAAGTATGATAAATTGGCAGAGGCCTTGATTAAATTTCAAGATGAAGAAAACCAAGACGATTCTGAACAAGAGCAAATTTTGTTCTATGATCATAATGAAGAATACAAAGGAATCAAGTATTTAAAGCCCCTTTATTTAGCCATCCAAAAAAAGCAAGTGCTTCAGATTTCCTATAAAGGGTTTAAGGATGGAGCGACCAGTGTTTATGAATTTCATCCTTATGTGTTGAAACAATATAACAGAAGGTGGTTTGTGTTTGGATTGAATAAAGATCAAAACAATTATGAGTGGAGTATCCCATTAGATGAAAGACTTTTAGATTTTCAGATTATAGAAGACAAAGAATACTTAAAAACCCAAACGGATTGGTCTGCCTTTTTTAGAGCTTTAGTTGGTGTGGTAAAACCTCCTAAAGCAGAAGTGGTAAAAGTTGTATTACGTTTCTATAATGGAAGAGAACATTACTTTAAAACGAAACCATTTCAGCCAGATTATGAGGAGTTTTTTGAACAGGAAAAACAAGACCAAGTTTGGTTTGAAACAATAATCAATAAAGAATTGGTGCAACAAATATTGTCTTTTGGCGGAGATGTTGAGGTTATGGAGCCAAAACAGTTAAAAGTAGCATTAAAAGTGCATACAAATATAATGAATGAGTTTTACAAAAATTAAAATATATGCAATTATATCGCACACATTAAATTTACATTTGTAGCATAATCATTAAAAAGAAAGTTATGAAAGACAATACTGTAAAATGCCCAAACTGTAAAGAAGTTTTTAAAGTAGACGATTCTGTATATACAGATATCGTAAAACAAGTGCGTGACCAGCAATTTCAAGACGAATTAAATAATCGTTTAGAATCAGCTAAAAAAGAAAGGGAAAATGCGATCGCTTTAGCGGAGTCAAATCTAAAAAGAACTTTTCAAGAAGAACTGGCACAAAAACAGCGTGAAATAGATGCTTTAGAGGCAAAAAGTAAATCAGAGTTGATTGTAGAGGTTTCTAAAAAAGAAACCACAATTAGTGAGTTGGAGTCTAAATTACAACAGGCTGAAAATGAAAAGAAAATAGCCTTACAAGATGCTATTAGAGATATTGAAAAACAACGAGATCAATTAGTGAATGATGTTAAACTTAAAGAAGCTGAAAAAGAAAACATAGAAAAATCATTAAAAGAAGATTTTCGTCGTGAATTCGATCACGTAGCCAAAGATTTAAAGCTAAAAGACGAAGAAATCGAACGCTTAAAAGATTACAAACAAAAGCTTTCTACAAAAATGCTAGGTGAAACTCTTGAACAGCATTGTGAAAATGAATTTAACAAATTAAGAGCAACCGCTTTCCAAAATGCGTATTTCGAAAAAGACAACGATGCTTCTGGTGGCACAAAAGGAGATTATATTTACAGAGAAGAGGATAACAATGGAAATGAAATCATTTCTATCATGTTTGAGATGAAAAATGAAAATGACCAGACAGCTTCTAAAAAGAAAAATGAAGACTTCTTTGCTAAGCTCGATAAAGACCGAACCGCAAAAGGTTGTGAATATGCTGTATTGGTAACTATGTTAGAAGCTGATAACGAGTTTTACAATACCGGTATTGTAGATGTGTCTTATAAATATGAAAAAATGTATGTTATTCGACCACAATTTTTCATACCAATTATTACCTTGCTAAGAAATGCAGGAATGAAATCTTTAGAGTACAAAGCTGAGTTAAGCATTATAAGAAATCAAAATATTGATATTATTAATTTTGAAGACAAAATTAATGACTTTAAAACAGGTTTTGCAAGGAATTATGATTTGGCAAGCCGTCAGTTTGGAGATGCAATCAAAGAAATTGATAAAACGATGACTCATCTTCAAAAGACCAAAGAAGCTTTATTGTCCTCTGTAAATAATTTACGTCTAGCAAACAACAAAGCAGAGGATTTAACCATTAAAAAGTTAACCTATAACAATCCGACGATGAAAGAAAAATTTGATAATCTTTAAAAATTAATCATGGCAAATTATCCTGAAACAGAACAAACATATCAAGCACTTATAAACCTTAGAGCCGTTAATAGTTTTGTGTCTTTTAAAATGATATTTGAAGAAGTGCAACAAATTCGACGGTCAAGAAATTTAAAGCCAAACCCTTCTAATTTAATTGGAAGGGTCAGAAGAAGTTTAATTAACAATGAAGAAACTTTTAAAGTCAACTCTTCAGAACAAAGCAATAAATTATCAATTGCAAAACAATTTCCAAACTATGCTGTAAAGCCTAAAAGGACAATCCCAGTCAATGAAAAAAGATTGGCTATAAGTACAAAAGATATTGAAGAAAACAGTTTTTGTTTGATTCAAAAATAATACGATTTTAAATTAAAAATATAACCGATTATCAAAAGTAAATTAATCAATGATCACAGGAGAATTAAAATCACAAGTAGATAAAATTTGGGATGCCTTTTGGACAGGCGGAATTTCGAATCCCTTATCTGTTATAGAACAGTTTACCTACTTACTATTTATAAGAAGGTTGGACGAGCGCCAACTTCTAGAGGAGAAAAAAGCGAATACCGTTGGTATTCCTATTCAGAATGAGATATTCTCACCTGCACAAAAAGAATTAAGATGGAGCTCTTTTAAGAACAAAGACCCACAAAGCATGTTTGATGTATTTACCAAACCTATGGTAGATGAAATGACAGTCTTTGACCACATGAAACAAGTAGGAAATACAGGAGGTGTCTTTGCTGAGTTTATGAGTAAAGCCAACTTTATAATTGCTACTCCAAGATTGTTAGACCAAGTGGTTCAGTTGATTGATAAAATCAACATGAACGATAGGGATACTAAAGGAGATTTGTACGAGTACATGCTCTCTAAAATTGCATCTGCAGGTACTAACGGACAGTTTAGAACACCAAGACACATCATTAAAATGATGGTAGACATGACACAACCTAAAAAGGATGATGTTATTTGCGATCCTTCTTCTGGTACAGCAGGTTTTTTAGTTGCAGCAGGAGAATACTTTAGAGAAAACCATGAAGACTGGTTTCTAGATAAAACCTTTAGAGATCATTTTAATAACGAAATGTTTAATGGTGTAGAAATAGATGATACCATGATTCGTATTGGAGCGATGAACTTGCAATTGCACGGTATAGAAAGCCCTAATTTAATGAAGAATGATGCACTAAGTGAAAGTGCCGGAGATATCAGAAACAAATACTCTCTAATCCTTGCTAATCCGCCTTTTAAAGGAAGCTTAGACTATGATGCTGTTGAGAACTCGATACTTAAAACAGTGAAGTCTAAGAAGACAGAGCTGCTCTTTTTAGGTCTAATGCTTAGGATGCTAAAATCTGGTGGTAGATGCGCTGTAATTGTGCCAGATGGTGTTTTGTTTGGTAGCTCTAACGCTCACAAACAAATTAGAAAGGAAATTATAGAAAAGCACAAATTAGATGCTGTTATTTCTATGCCAAGTGGGGTTTTTAAACCCTATGCAGGGGTAAGTACTGCAGTGCTCTTTTTTACCAAAACTGGAACAGGAGGTACAGATACGGTTTGGTTCTATGATATGCAAGCAGATGGTTATAGTTTAGATGATAAGCGTAACGATATAAAGGACAATGATATCCCTGATATTTTAACACGCTACACGTCATTGCGTGAGCCTGCATTGAGCGCAGTCGAAATGAAGCAATCTCAAGAACAAAACCGCAAAAGAACAGATAAAAGTTTCTTAGTGCCTTTTGATGAAATTAAAGAAAACGACTGGGATTTATCTATAAACCGATACAAGGAAATTATCTATGAAGAAATAGTATATGAAGCTCCTACGGATATTATAAAAAATATTGAAACATTAGATACAGAGCGTAACCAAGCATTGGCAGCTTTAAAAGAGATGTTGAGATGATGTTGGAAGTTAAATTTAAAGATACTTTTGATTTTCAAAAAAAGTCAAAAATAAAAGCAGGGGATGGTTTGAAATTTGATGAAGGTGAATATCCTTTTTATACATCAAGTAATACATTGACAAAATCTATTAATGAATATTTATTTAAAAAGGAAAGTTTAATTTTTGGAACTGGTGGTTTAGCGAGTATTCATTATTGTGATGAGAAATTTGCCGTATCAACAGATTGCTTTGTAATACAACCAAAAAATCGTGAAGAAGTATTTTTAAAATATGTCTACTACTATTTAAGTGGAAATATCCATATTTTAGAAAATGGTTTTAAAGGTGCTGGATTAAAACATATCTCTAAAGGTTACATATCAGATATAAAAATCCCTCTCCCACCAATAGAACAACAAAAAAAGATTGCAGCAATTTTAGATGCAGCAGATACCTACAGACAAAAAACAAAAGCACTCATTACTAAGTATGATGAGTTGACACAAAGTTTGTTTCTTGATATGTTTGGGGATCCTGTTAGGAATCCTATGAAGTGGAAAGTTAAGAGTTTGGGAAATTTAACCAATCTTGTTACTGATGGTAAACATGGTAATTGTAATGATGAAATAGACTCAGGGTATTATTTTGTAAGTGCAAAGAATATTAAAAATAACAAAATCTACTTTGAAGAGTCAAGGCAAATCCCTAAAGAAGAGTTTGAAGAAGTTGATAAAAGAACCAATTTACAAGCTGGTGATTTAGTTATGATTAATACTGGTGCTACAATTGGTAGAATGGCTATTGCGGAAAATATTCCCGAAACAAGAAGATGTACTTTTCAGAAAAGTGTAGCCATTATTAAAGTTAAACCTGAATATTTAACTAGTGTATTTTTGATGTATGTTTTTGAATTAAGGTTAGCTTCATTTGCAAGTAAAGGTTCTGGATCAGCAATAAAAAACTTATTATTATCAGCAATGAAAAGGTTTAAGATTATTATACCTCCAATTGACCAACAAAACCAATTCGCAGAAAGAGTAAAAGCTATAGAAACACAAAAAGCACAAGCGCAAGCCAGTTTAGTACAAGCAGAAAATTTGTTTCACAGCCTTTTACAAAGAGCGTTTAAAGGAGAGTTGGTATGAGAAGTAAAAAGGAATTAGAAGATTTGGTAAAATTGCTTCCTAAGGAGCTGAGTTATACTGTTGCTGCAAGTGGTGATTATATTTACTCCGGAATTAATTTACCAATATCATTTGAGCTCTTTATTTCAGAAAATAGTTTAGGTCTTAAATATCCAATAGGGAATCTTAATATTTCTAAGATTGACGCTATTAATACAATTCTTGAGAACATTCCTTTCGGTGAGTTTAAACATAGAACTTATGGAATCAATACTACAAAATGGTCTATTTGGGAGTTAAGTTTAAAAGGAGTATCTAAAGAAGAGATTCCTAATGTTGTTCAACAACTTAAAAAGGTAGTGTTATAAATAGAGTAACAAGTAAATAAAATTTGTTTAACAGCCTTTTACAAAGGGCATTCCTGCCTGCCGGCAGGCAAGGTAAATGTGAGTTGGTATGAGTTCTGTAATTTTTAAATACAAAAAGCAAATTGAAACATTAAATCCTTTGCAAGATTCGTGTTTTTTATATGACAGTAAGAGATGGAGTAAATTAAATACTGAATCCAAAAAGTTAGTAGCTGTTTATGAAAACAAGGTAATAAATAGAAAAGATGTTATTGATGCATTTATAAAATACTATCAAGGAGAAAAAGAGTATTTGTATCCTTTTATCTTGACAATGATTTGGGGTTTTGCCGATACAGGGTATGGAACTTACAGAACAAATAAATACTTAAGCTCCCATGAAAATAAAAACCTTATAGAAGATGCCTTTGGTGCAATAAGAGATAAGGACATTGAAAAAGCTTACAAGCTATTGATGAAAATTAAGGGTTTAAACATTAGCTATGTATCAAAACTTCTTTATTTTGGTACTAGAGCGAGAGGATATAAAGACCATGCCCTCATTTTTGATATTAGAGTAGCTAGGTCATTGGTAAAATTATTAGATGTAGATGGCGACATTTCAGGTCTTTTAGACATTACTCCATCTAATAAGTATAAAGATTTTGACAACTACAATAAGTTAATTCATCGTTGGGCTAAAGAACTAGATGTAGCAGCTGAGAATGTTGAAATGTTTTTGTTTGACGGGAAGTTTTAGTATTGAGTATTATTTTTTAAGCAGCTCATTATATCTATTATTTAAAATGAAGTAGTTTTAGGTTAAATTATTATGAAAAGAAACACCGTATTACCAAAACTTGTAATCTATAAAAATGAACAACATTTGTATAGGCATACCTTTAAGTTATTAAAGTTCTTGTTTCCGAGTGCAACAATTACTGAAAATACTATAGCGTTTCAAGATTCCAAACATAAAGGAATTTCTATTAGTGTTTCTTCGGGTTCTTTGTATCCTTTTTTAAGTGAATCTTTTAGAAAAGAACACCCAACTTTTTTTAAAAATGGTTTTATTAAATTTGAAAAAACAAATACTCCTTTTCAATGGACAGGAAGTACAGGTAAAGGATATATGTCTCCCTGGGATAGAGATACCTTTGAAGATACAGAAATGGGTATGGAGCAAAAAGCTTATTATTTTATTGTAATTATACAAGTATTGTTGCACTATTTAACGACTGAAGAAAGCTTATAAAAAAACGTGTTTAAAAGGGTTGTCAAAAGCATAAATTATGGATATACAAAAATACAGTGTTAACCAACATCTTATAGAAACCCTATTAGCATGGGTAAAAAGTGGTGAAATTGCAATACCAGAGATTCAAAGGCCTTTTGTTTGGGATGCATCAAAAGTGAGAGATCTTATGGATAGTTTGTACCAAGGCTATCCAATAGGTTATATTATAACATGGTTAAACCCAAACGTTCGATTAAAGGATGGAACTACAGCTACTGGTAAAAAAGTATTAATAGATGGCCAACAAAGAGTTACTGCTTTAACCGCTGCAATTTTAGGCCAATATGTTGTCAATAAAGATTATAAGAGGGTTCGTATTAAAATAGCCTTCAATCCTATTGCTGAGAAATTTGACGTTCAAACACCTGTTATTGTAAAGGATAAAACGTGGATTCCAGATATTTCTGAAATATTGGATGGAAAGTCAAATTCATTCAGTTATATCAATACCTATTTAGCCACAAATCCTGAAATTGACCAAGAGCATGCCGTTAAATCGATTTCTAAATTATTTGACTTAACAAAAAAGCAAGTAGGCTTAATTGATCTAGCAGCAGATCTAGATATAGAAACCGTTACAGAGATTTTTATTAGAATTAATTCACAAGGAGTCGTACTAAGCCAAGCAGATTTTGTGATGAGTAAAATTGCTGCGAATGAAGAATATGGAGGTCAGGAGTTAAGAAAGGCAATTGATTATTTTAGTCATTTAGCAGTCGCTCCAGAATTCTTCCAGTTTATCGCAGACAATGACAAGGATTTTGCGAAAACAGATTTCTTTCATAAAATGACTTGGTTAAAAAATGAAAATGAAGATTTGTATGATCCAAAATATACAGATGTTTTGCGTGTTGCCTTTTCAACGCAATTTAATAGAGGTAAACTTTCTGATTTAGTAAGTTTACTCTCTGGAAGAAATTTTGAAACCAGAACTTTTGAAGCAGAAATTGCAGAATCATCCTTTCAAAAATTATCTGATGGAATTCATCAATTCATTAATGAAACCAATTTTAAGCGTTTTTTAATGATTATAAAGTCTGCAGGTTTTATCCATAATAAGATGATTCGCTCTCAGAATGCAATCAACTTTGCTTACATCGTTTATTTAAGATTAAGAGCAAAAGGAGAAAATCAAGCAAACATAGAAAGTTATGTGCGTAGATGGTTTGTTTTTTCAGTGTTAACAGGAAGGTATTCTGGATCACCTGAATCTATGTTTGATTTTGACGTAAGACAAATGGATTCAAGGCCATTTGCAGAATATCTTCAAGAAAAAGAAGAAGCTGAATTGTCAGAGGCTTTTTGGAACGCTTCGCTGGTTCAGAGTTTAAATTCCTCTGTTTCTAGTAGCCCTTATTTCCATGCATATTTAGCCAGTCAAGTAAAAGCAAATGACAAGGGCTTTTTATCCAAAGAAATTACAATAGGTGATTTAATTACCTATAGAGGAGACATACATCATATCTTTCCAAGAAACTATTTAAAGAAAAATGGATTGCCAAGAGGAAAGTACAATCAAATAGCCAATTACGTATACATGCAGCAAGAGGTAAATATCCAGATTGGTGATAAGGCTCCAGAGGTCTATTTTTGTGAAATGTTAGAGCAGTGCAATGGGCAAGAATTAAAATATGGCGCCATTGATAGTGTTTCTGAGTTGCATAGAAACTTGAAAAGTAATTGCATACCAGAATCTGTATTTACAATGAATATTGAAAATTATGATGAATTTCTTTTGGAAAGGAGAAAATTGATGGCAGAAAAAATGAAACTTTATTATTTTAGCCTATAATGAGTAACTTCCATTTTCTACATAAAGAGTGGCCTGCCATATACAAAGAAGCCCAAGAAGCAGAAAAGCTTACGCTCACTTCTCCAAAAGCCGCTGCCATGATTGCCAGATCTGCCTTGGAAAAAACTGTTCAGTGGTTGTATCAAAACGATGAGGAATTAGAATGGCCTTATGATACCAAGCTCGCGAGTTTGATACACGAACAATGTTTTAGAGAAATTATTAAACCCTCTATGTTTAGAGAGGTAAATTTAATCCGCTTAAACGGGAATGCAGCTGCCCATGGGAAATCCATTTCTCATGATCAATCCATTGCCAGTATTAAAAACCTATTCCGCTTTTTAAGTTTCTTAAGTATTTATTACAGTGAAGAAGAGGTGATGATTCCATGCTTTAACATGGAATTAATTCCAGATGGAAATGAACAAAAAGAAAGCCTAAAAGCACTTCAAGAACTAGAGAGACAATTAGATGAAAGAAGAGAAAAAGAGAATGAAGAGCGTTTAAAATTAGAAGCACAGGCAGCAGAAATTGCCCTGTTGAAGAAACAATTAGAAACGCAACAAAAGGCAACTACTCAAAGAAGAGTAGCGAGAGAAAAAGTAAAAGATCCTAATAAAACGATTCCTATTTTAATACCAGAATCTGTTACTAGAAAACTGTACATAGATGTATTATTGAAAGATGCTGGCTGGGAGCATTTATCTGAAGGAAGAGATTTAGAATACGAAGTTACAGGTATGCCAAAAAGCACCAACCCTTCAGGTATTGGTTATGTAGATTATGTGCTTTGGGGTAAAGACGGTAAACCCTTGGCAGCGGTGGAAGCTAAAAAAACCATGGCAGATGCCAGAGAGGGTAGACATCAGGCAGAATTATATGCAGATTGTCTAGCGCAAATGCACGGGCAGCGGCCGGTTATTTTTTATACCAACGGTTTTGAAACCTTTATCTGGGATGATGCAATTTATACAGACAGAGAAATCTCAGGTTTTTATTCCCAAGATGAGTTACAACTCCTCATTGATAGAAGAAGCACCAGAAAAGATCTTCGAAAATTTAAAGTAAATACAGAAATTGCCGGAAGAGATTATCAGATAGAAGCTATTAATAGGGTTGCCGAAAATTTAACAATTACTGATAAAAAAGGAAAACTTAGAGGGGCAAAAAGAGAAAGTCTCTTAGTCATGGCAACGGGGAGCGGTAAAACCAGAACCGCTGCTGCAATTGTAGACATGCTTACCAAATGCAATTGGGCAAAGAGAGTCTTGTTTTTAGCAGATAGAAATTCCTTAGTAACACAAGCTAAAAATGCCTTTAAGGAACATTTAGAGCATTTGTCGGGCATAGATTTAACCAAAGAAAAAGAAGATGGCAATACACGGTTGGTATTTTCAACCTATCCTACCATTATTAATAAAATAGATAAGGTAAAAACAAATGACAATCGTTTTTATGGTGTGGGTCATTTCGATCTTATTATTATTGATGAAGCCCACCGTTCGGTATATCAAAAATACAAAGCCATTTTTGAGTATTTCGATGCCATGTTAATTGGATTAACAGCCACTCCTAAAAAGGAAATTGATCACAATACCTATGGTTTGTTTGGCATAGAGGATGATAATCCAACTTTTGCATATGAATTAAATGACGCCGTTAAACAAGGATATTTAGTACCACCAAAATCGATAAGTGTACCCTTGAAGTTTCAAAGAGAAGGCATAAAATACAAGGATTTGTCGGCATCGGAAAAGCAAGAATATGAAGAAAAATTTGGCGATCCAACCAATGAAGAGAATCCAGATGAAATAGGGAGTGCTGCTTTAAATAAATGGTTGTTCAATACCGATACCGTAGATAAAGTGTTGGAGCATTTAATGAATGATGGGATTAAAGTTGATGGAGGAGACAAATTAGGTAAAACCATCATTTTTGCGAAAAATCACAAACACGCTGTTTTTATTGAGGAGCGTTTCAATTTGAATTACCCTGAATATGGAGGTAAATTCCTTAGGGTGATAGACAACTACGAAACCAAAGCACAGAGTCTTTTAGAAAAATTTACAGATCATTTTGTAGAGCAAGATCCACAAATAGCGGTTTCTGTTGACATGATGGATACAGGGGTTGATGCTCCTAGAGTGGTAAATTTGGTGTTTTTTAAAATGGTAAAGAGCTCTTCAAAATTTTGGCAAATGATTGGTAGAGGTACACGTTTGTGTCCAAATTTATTTGGTCCAGATGAAGATAAAAAAGAATTTTTGATTTTTGATTATTGTCAAAATTTTGAGTTTTTTGATGAATTTCCTGACGGAGCTTCAAGTAATAACTCTAAGCCACTAATGCAACAAATTTTTGAAGCAAAATTACAAATCACACAACTCATAGTCAACTTACCGAGCAAAAATGAAGAAGAAGTTGAAGTAAGAGATTTATATCTTACAGAGTTGCATAAAATTGTACAAAATCTTGATAAAAAAAGATTCATGGTTCGAAAAGAATTGCGATATGTAAAAGAGTTTAGTAACAAAAGTAAATGGAACAACCTTTCTAAGAGTGATGTTTTGGAAATAAACACACATCTTTCTCATTTGCAAACTCCCATTAAAGGAGATGATGAACTAGCAAGAAGGTTTGATATGTTGGTCTTAGTGTATCAAATTGTATTGTTAACAGGGAGTGGAAACCCTGTTAAGTACAGAGATCGTATTTACCGCACTGCAATGGCTTTAGAAAAAAAGGATGCCATACCAGAAGTGGCAACACAGATACCATTTCTTAAAAAATTGCAAACAGATCATTATTGGGAAAAAATAAATATTAAAAAGTTAGAGGACGTCCGTTTAGCATTAAGAGAGCTAATCAAATATTTAGAAATAGAAAAGCAAGCACCAGTATATACTCATTTTGAAGATTTTATTGACTATGACAATATTGTTGTTAGAGAACCGGTGAAAAGTTATGTAAGTCTGCAATCTTATAAAGATCGTGTTGAAAGTTACATACGGAAAAATAAAAACCACTTAACAATTCATAAGCTTTCCAATAATATTGCAATTACAAAACAAGAATTAGATAGTTTAGAAAAAATATTATTTACCGAAAGTGTTGCTGGTACAAAAGAAGAATTTTATAAAGAATATGGTCAAAGACCCCTGGGTAGCTTCATTAGGAGTATTACAGGTCTTGAAAAACCTGCATTAAATGAAGCTTTTGCAGAATTTTTGCAAGTGGGTAATCTTAGAGCAGATCAAATGACCTTTGTAAAAACCATTATTTCTTATTTATCTAAAAATGGAACGATTGATAAATCCATGTTGTATGAACCTCCTTTTACTGATTTAAACGACCAAGGAATTAGTGGTGTTTTTGAGAACGATGCTGATTTAATTAAAGTGGTAAGAATTATAGATATTATAAATCAGAATGCGGATGTGGGGTAAAACCGTGTAGTTTGATTGCATAGTTTAAGTGTAGTTTTGTTTTTATTAAAAATTGCTATTAAAAAAAGATAGAGAAATATGAATTCAAAACCAGAAGTATCATGTAACTCACAAAATTATGTGAAATGGAATGAAGCTTTCGTTCGTCATTTTTTTAATGAAGGAAACTTTGGCAAAGAAGTTATTTTATATAATGAAAGAACTTCTATTAATAGATTAAACGGCGTTAATACAGAAGGAATTGAATTTCAACCTAATTTTATTTTAACGAGGTATTTATCCGATTTTGATCATGAAAGCGTTTAGAATATCGCAATTAGAGCGCAAAAGTCAACAGAAATAATAAAAATTCAGCTCTCAAATATTCCAGCAGAATTAAATATAAACTTTGCTACTGGTAATGTTCCTGCAATAAAATCAGCATTTTATTCAGCAGCTTTTATACTCCAAAGAGTTACTGCCGACATTTTAGATGTTGAACCTCAAGAAATAGAAGTCAGCGAACTGAAATCAGAAAATGGTAATCCCTATTTATTTTTAAGTGATGCTGCACCTAACGGTTCAGGTTTTGTAAATTATTTATATGAGAATTTTGACCAGATATTAAATCAAATATTAAATTTTGACCATAAATTTATTAAATCAATTATTGATCACAAAGACTCATGCTATTCATCTTGTCAAAAATGTTTAAACTCATATAAAAATTCTGGTTATCATCATGTGTTAGATTGGAGATTAGGTCTAGGTTTATTAAGGTTAATGAGAGAAAAGGAATATACTTTTGGTTTAAAACATATGAATCCAGATCATAAAGAAATCACTGATGTGTTTGAAATTATTAATAAATGTGTAGAAACCTATTCAAAAGTTGATACTAATACTGAAATGGTTATTGGAGATAAAATAAATTATTTAAAAACAGTAAAAGGTGATCCATTGGTTGGAAAAAGAACTGAATACAAATTGATAAAACATCCTTTTTGGCATGAAGAGCAAACTATGAGAGAGTCAGAAACACTTTTCGGTGAAAATAGTATTAATTCATTTCATAAAACTGAATCAATTTTCGATACGTTAAGAATCGTTAAATTATAATTTCTTAATATAACTGATGAATTTTGAATTTTTCATTTTATATTAGATGAATAGCTTTTTATTATTAAATTATATAAAATATGCAATTACATTGCACATAAGCAAATTATATTTGCATAGTTCTTTGAAAAACCTGCTGTACAATATTGATTTTTGCTAACTGGAAACTGATTTTTATTTGTTTCAATGATCGGTTGGTGTTCCAAATTTATTTGGAATGAATGTTTTTAAGGTTATTCTTTAGAGTTTTTTCTGAAGTTTTAACTTTGAATATAATCTCTTTTGAGACTTTTTTTTAAAAGATAACATTTTTGAATTATTTTATTATATCAAGATTATCATACACAAAGAATACAGCAGCGGGTTTTAGAAGAATATATAAGTTATGAAAATAGAAAAAGAACATATTAATTATATTCAAGATGAGTTTGCCTTAATGCAATCTCGTCAAGATTTTTTAGACCTATTAAATTATACCAAACCTTTAATTTATGGCAAAGAAGCGATCCCTTTTGCTTTAAAGCAAATTACCTATTACGCCAACCCAAAGCGTTCTAAAAAAGCATACAAAGAATTTCAAATAAAAAAGAAATCTGGAGGTACAAGAACTATTTATGCTCCAGAAAATGGCTTAAAAGCAATACAAAAGACAATCGCTTTTATTTTACAATGTGTTTTTGAACCCCATAATGCTGTAACAGGTTTTGTAATAGGGAAATCTATTGTAGATAATGCAAAAGTACATACCAATCAAAATTATGTTTTTAATATAGATTTAAAAGATTTTTTTCCGAGTATAGAGCAAGCTAGGGTTTGGACCTGTTTAAGGTTAAAACCTTTTAATTTAATAGAGGTTACAGAGGTTATAGAATTTGATTACTTAAAACTTCAAACGGGTATTAGAAAATTTACCACAGAGCTTAATGAACAAATCTTCTATAAACTAGATAAAGGAACATTCTCTATTGTAAATGATAAAAAGGGTAATTATAAAGCATACAAGAAAAGACTAACTAGTTTAGGAATAGATATTTTTAAAGATGCTGTAAATTATATAACTACAGATTCAAATTTAAAAGAATTAGAGAATCTGATAATAAATAGAGGAAAAATCGCAAATATCATAGCTGCAATTTCATGTACAGAAATGTTAGTAGAGCGGGAAAAAAATGGCAATTGGCAGAAAGTAAAAAGAAATGTGTTACCACAAGGAGCACCAACTTCGCCAGTATTTTCTAATATTATATGTCAGAAATTAGATAGAAGGTTATCTGGTGTTGCCAAAAGATTTAATTTAAATTACACAAGGTATGCAGACGATATTACCTTTAGTTCTATGCATAATGTGTATCAAGAAAATAGCGAGTTTTTAAAAGAACTAACAAGGATTATCAAAGATCAGAACTTTGAAATCAAAGCAAGTAAAACGCGTTTACAAAAAACAGGTTACAAACAAGAGGTAACAGGTTTGGTTGTTAATGAAAAAGTAAATGTTCGAAAACGCTATATCAAGCAAATTAGAATGTGGTTATATTATTGGGAAAAGTATGGCTACAACAAAGCTGAGTCTATTTTCTTAAGGGATTATTTTATTGATAAAGGTCATGTTAAAAAAGCAAAGCCTAATTTTAAAAATGTTCTCTCAGGGAAGTTAGAATATTTAAAAATGGTAAAAGGGTTTGAAAACACTACCTATTTATCTTTGAATAAGCGTTTTGATAAATTAATTGGCTTTAAAAATCCTTTGAATACTATTTTAACGGAGTGGGAAAATAAAGGAATAGAAAGTGCTATGGAAATATATAATTTTAAAGAAAATGAACAAGTTTAAATTTATTCAACATCTTCTCGAAAATGAAAAATTTGATTTCAATCAAAAAGAAAGGTTTTTTAAGTTGGTTTCTAAAGAGTTAGAGAAACCTTCTGAACTTGACATATTAAACCTTAAACAAGACATTGATGATATAAAAAAAAAATTAGGGATTAGTAATTTACCAAAAAAAGAAGAAACAGAAAAAAGTAATGGTCTTAAAATTTTTGAAGAGGCCTTGAAAAATGAAAAGGAGACTAATATCCCGAAATATATAGATCCTTTTTCCGAAAAAGGAATTTCAAAATTCTTAAAAGCATATAACGAAAATCCTATACTTAAAACAACATGTCATGAGATTGACAGTGAAAGTAGTTTAAAAATAATTTTGGAGTATTGTAAAGAAGATGAGTATAATTTTTCTACACACCTTCAATTTATAAAGTTTGAATTTGATAAATTAACAAAAGAGTATAATATTAATAAGAAATTATACTCTTTAATTAGGGCGTATATTTATGGTGGTATTAAATGGTCAACAGATAAATTACAGATGTCATGGTCTGATAAGGAGCTACTAGATTGGTCTGATAATAACCCGAAAATAATTCCTAACCCTGGATTTAACTTAATAGAAAAGTATGAGACAGAAGGTTATAGTTTATCAACTCCTTTCAGATCAACACTTACAGGTAAGAATATTATTACTTTCTCTGATTTTGTTTTATTATTTAAATCAATGTTTCATATTAATTCTAATAATTCTCTCAAGAAGCATTTAGTTAGGGTTATTAGAAAAATGGAGTTTAAGGAATGGTTTGATATTGAAATTAATGAAAATAAGTTTGGTGAGAATATTCATATATATACTGATGTAGATAAACTAATACAATCTTTTGTAAAGATTGTTGAACTTGTTAAATCAATCAATAAAGAGTACAGTGTGGTTGAAAGACCTCAATTATTAATTTCTTTTTTTGAGCAAGAAAATGACGTTATATTTTCAATACATCATTTAAATTCAATATACAAAAAAAGTTTGATGTCAACATTAAGTCATCCCTTTGGTGAATCTACGACTCCAATTATAGAAAAACAAATAAATGGGTTATGTAATTTAGAGTTAATAGCAAATTTTGATAATAATGATTTTGCAAGAATAAATTTATGGAACGGTTCAAAAGTAAAAATTTTGGAAAAGTTTGAAAGTTTTGAAGGAGTAGAATATGTTTTAAAGTTTAAAAGATGATATACTTAATAGATGATAAAAGTGATCGGCAAAATGATTTTGGCTGGGACAAAAATAAAATAGATTTTTTTAAGGATATTTTTATTTCAATAACTAGTTATAGCCAAATTGAAAAAAGAGAAGAAAGAGAATTAATATTTTCTGATGGGAACATGGTGTTATTTCATGAATCTTTTTTTGACAATGTAGAAAATAAGCACAAGAAAGATGGTAATGAAATAAGAAATGCTTTAGTTAAGAATAGTGAAGAAAAACAAAATTTTAAAGTCGTTTTTTTTAGTGGTAGTTATAATTCAAGAGAATTAAATGAAACAGGAGGAAGTATGCCAGTTTCTATCCTTTACCAAAATTTAGATTTTTTTTTAAATAACTTTAAGGATAATAACTTAGTTGACTTGAACTATCTTTTTTATGGTGAAAACCCTAACATTGAAAATGAATTACTTCAGAGTCAAGAAAGATCAAATTCACTATTAATTGATGAAATATTTAATGATAAAATTGAATCTTGTTCTAGTAATTTATTAATTGCTGGAAATGGACAAGGCTTTCCAAATCCTTTCAAAAGTTCAATTAATTTTACTTTTTACAATAAGAATATTAGCGACTCTGGTATGAGTTCTAAAATTGAAGAATGGTTTTCAGAAAAGGAATATGATAATATTTTTATTCCTCTTTGTTTTGGTTCAACTTTGTCTGATTTTAATGGCCTTAGATTAGTTTTACATATTCGTTGCTCGGACTCAATCAATAGCTTAAAAAACATTTTCTTATATAGTTTTATTGAAGATAAATCTATGCTTTGGGGCAATGAGTATTTTGATGTTTTAAAAACAAAGAATATACAGATTATAGATTATAAGAAAGTTGATTTTCAAAAAGCAGTGGACAACGAATTAAATGATTTATCAATAGAAGAACTTCCCTTTGAGATTAAAAAAGTTAAACTAAATCCACCCAAAAATTATATAGACTCTCATAGTATTGCAAATGAGTGGGCCATAAATCGTTGGTCTAAAACGATAAACGTATCTGATGATAGAATTGAGGCTATTGAAAACAAGATTGAAAGTAACTTGTACTTTAAATATTTAAATACAATATACCCAATAATTAAATCCGATGTTATTACTGATGACAAACTAAAAATCACATATTCAGGAACACCTAAAGTATTATATATAGATGATGAAGTTGAGAAAGGATGGGGTGAGATTTTTGCACACTTTTTTGATGATATAAATGAAATATATTTTGACTATTTGGTTGAAGATTTTAAGAATATTAATCAAGAGCAATTAATAAAATCTGCAATTCAAAAAATAAAAGACGATGATATAGATTTGGTTTTGTTAGATTTTCGATTATTACCAGGTGATTTCAATAAGAAAAATATTAAAGAAATTACAGGTGTTAAAATACTAAATGAAATAAAGGAGTTAAACCCTGGTATTCAGGTGATAATCTTTTCAGCAACTAATAAAATTTGGAATTTACAAAACCTTCAAGATGCTGGCGCTGATGGTTTCATTTTGAAAGAATCTCCAGAAAATAGTGTTGAAGATGGATTTACTGTAAAATCTATTGAAAATATGGTTCACGTATTCAATAGTTGTTTTGAACGCAACTTTTTAAAAGCTTTTCACCTAAAGATAGATGAGTTAAAAACTGAATTATTGCCGCGAAAAAACTTCAAAAAAGTTTCTAACCCACTAGATATTAATTTTGTTGATGAGGTTTTAAAATGGTTGCAGTTAAGTTGTGAATTACTAGCAAAAAATTTAAATACAGCATCAAAAACAAGTTCTTTTTTATTCTTGTTTTCGGTTTTAGAAAATTTATCAAATCAGATTGTTAGTTCAGAGCCAATAAAAATAGATAACCGTTCTGATGTTTATTTTGAATTCGAGTTTTCCAGAGTAAATAATAGATTAGTTTTTTTTAATGAAAATAAAGAAACAGGTTTATATTCAAAAACAAATAATAACCTAAGAAAAGCTAAAAGAGGTATTCCTTGGGCTCAAAAAATATTAAATACGCTTAATTATTTAAATACAAGTGTTGAATCTGAATTAGATTTAAATGAAATTATAGGTAAAAGAAATGATATTATTCATGCAAACTCATCTCTTAAAGGTAAACTAGAAATTTCCAATGAGGAATTAATTAACTTGTTTAATACAGTTTATAATGGATTAAAAAAAATATAATCTATTATTAAACTATGTAAAAACCTTGCACACCTCAATTATACATTTGTATCAAATAAAAAACAGATATGATGCACAATCACTTTCAACATATAAAAATAAATAAAGATCAACAATCTGCTGTAGGTCAAATAAATGATTTCTTAAAAAGTAACAAAAACATTTTTATTCTTCAAGGATATGCAGGTACTGGTAAAACTACTTTAATTAAAGGGATTGCAAAATATTTAGAAGAAAAAAAACAGGTATTTAATATAATGGCGCCTACTGGTAGAGCAGCCAAAGTGCTAAGAGATAAAACAGGTTTTGGAAGAACCATACACAGTAGTATTTATAAATTAGAAGATTTAAAGTCAATCAATTCAGAATCTGAAGAATTAGCAGACCATAGTGTTCGTTATTTTTTTCCTATTGATTTAGAATCAAAAGATCAAAGAGTGCTAATTGTCGATGAAGCTTCTATGATTTCTTCAAGAGAATCTAAAAATGAATTATTCGATTTTGGGACGAATTTTCTTTTGAATGATTTGTTAACACATACTTTCACTACAAATAAAAATAACAAAATTATTTTTGTGGGTGACCCTGCACAGTTGCCTCCTGTGGGTGACAATCAATCCAAAGCTTTAGAAATTAATTATTTTAATGGATTAGGATATAATTGTGGTTTTTCTGAGCTAAAGCATGTAATGAGGCAAGATGATAATTTAATTTTAGAGAATGCAAATAACCTAAGAGAACTGTTAAAGCAGCCATCTAGAAATACAATTGAATTAAAGTATGACGATGACAGTTTTGTGAAATTAGATACTTATGATGTGGTAAATAAGTTTACCAATTTATATCCAAATCCAGAAATTGGAGATGGTGTAGTTATCTCTTTTTCAAACGCTCAAAGTTATCATTATAATTTTGCAATCAGAGATATTTTGTTCCCTCAGAATAAAGAAATTGTTCCAGGAGATATCATCATGATTAATAACAATAATCAGTATTCTTATAAAACAGAATTATTTAATGGCGATTTAGCAAAAGTGGTGAATGTTTCTGAACATACAATAGAACAATCTGCTCCTGTATATGTAAAACGTAATGATAAAAGCATTCAAGAAATCATCAAATTAAAATTCAGAAAAATTGCTTTTAGGGTTCCTCATTTTGAGGAAGATATTACTTGTTATATCGTCGATGATTTATTAAATAGTATCGACAGAGATTTAACTCTAGACATGACAAAAGCATTATACATCAATTTTGTAATGCGTTTCAATCAAGAGCAAGAAAAAAGAAAAGCATCCGGAGAAGAAAAATTTAAAGTAGGTTCAAAAGAATTCAAAGACCTACTCATTAAAGATCCATTTTACAATGCGTTAAGAGTAAAATATGGGTATGCAATCACTTGCCATAAATCTCAAGGTGGAGAATGGGATAAAGTTTTTGTAGATTATTCGGGTAGGGCAGGGGTAAGTAATGATGCGTTAAGATGGTCTTACACAGCTACAACAAGAGGTGTACATACTGTGTATGCTATTAATCCTCCTCATTTAACTACATTTAGTAAATTAAAAATTTCTGAGACTACAAGCGTTGGGAGAATTCCGAACAATGCACTTAGTTTAGAAAATGTGAATGCATCTCCTTTTCACAATCCAGCACATCACAAAGCAAAAAGTTTAAAGTATTGGGAAGTAAAGGAAAAACTGGAAGCCACCAACTATAAAATTATCAATGTTGAGTCTAGAGAATATCTAGAAAGATATACCGTTAGTAATAATGCAAATGAAGAATTTATATTACAAGCAAGTCACAAAGGGTCAGGTCATTTTGTAGATCAGTTTGAAGTGGCAAATAAAAAAGGGATAATTGAAGAAAAAGAATTAGAAGAAATATTTAATCTAAACTATTCGTCAAAACTTTCATTAGACTATAGCCCAAGTCTTGAGTTTTTAGAGTCATTGTATTTTAGAATGAGAACATATTGCCAAGAATTAGAGATTACAATTACGAATATCGATGAACAGGTAGATAAGTTTTTTGTAAATTATTTTTTAAGAACGGATAGTATTTGCTCAAATATTCAGTTTTATTTCAAAAAAAATGGAAGTTTTTCAAGAGCGATGCCAAAGACTTTTGATTGTGAAAATGATAATAAATTGCAATTATTAATTGAAAAATTAGAAAAAGATGCCAGCTAAAGAAATCAAAGAACTTAGAGAATCTGGAAAATTAGAGGAAGCTTTAGCAATGGCTCAAAATGAGTTAGAAACGAACCCAGAGAATGTTTGGGGCAAAAGAAATTTAGCTTGGGTCTATTATGCTTTCTTAAAAAAAGAGCAGGGAAATCAAAACGAATTTATTACAATTTTAAATAAAGTAATTGAATTAAAAATGCCTGAAAATGAAAACTTGTTTTTCGAACAGTTTTGTTGGGCAATTGGCGGACATATTTTTAAAATATCAAAAAGTGAGTTGAGTAATTCTGATAAATTCAACGCAGTAAATTTGATTTTTGAAATCATAAAGACTCTAAAACTAGAGCAATCAAAAGGACATAGTTTTTTATTGAAATCATTCCACAACGCATTCAAAGAACTTCCTTCGGATGGGAAATTTAATACAGATAATTTTGTAGATAATTCAAAAAGTTATTCGGCAGTATTTCAATGGGCTGGATTTGATAGTTTTTTAGAAGAAGATTTTGAACCTTTTGAAATAAATGGCAGAAAAATAATGTCTTTTGTAGAACAAGTTATTATTGCGTATGCTAAAGTGTTATTAAAAGGAGAACGCCTTCAAGGTGGGGGGCTGTCTGCTAAAATAAATGAAGAAAAAACAGAGTTATTTTTAAAATTCATTGATATTGTTATAGATGAACATCCTGATTTTCAGTATTCACTTTATTATAAATCAAAGTTACTCTTGGGGTTAGAAAGGTTTGAACGTGCAAAAAAATCTTTGATTCCATTTGTGAAAAAGAAAAAAAATGATTTTTGGGTTTGGGATTTATTGGGAGAGGCATACACTGATGATGTAGAGATGCAAATGGCTTGTTTATGTAAAGCCTTAACTTTAAATACAAAAGAGAGCTTTTTGGTGAAAGTGCATCAAAAACTAGCGGATCTTTTAATTGGTAAAGAATTATACAAAGAAGCTTCGGTAGAGGTTTTAAATTCAATTACAATTAGAAAAAAGAATGATTGGAAAATTAATAATGAATTAATTAAATATACTCACTTAGATTGGTTTGAAAAAGAACTAAATATAAAAGATAATAAAAAGTTTTATGAAGAACAAGCTCTTTTAGCGGAAGAACTGTTATATAATAATCATGAAGAAATTGTTATTGTGATAGACTTTGTAAATACAAACAAAAAGGTTGTAAACTTTATAAAAGACAAAAATATAACAGGTTTTTTTAGCTATAAGCATTTAAAAATGAATCCTAAAACAGGAGATATTTATAAAGCAAGATTAAATCCTATTGGTGTAGATGGTTTTTATAAAGTGTTGACTTTTAAAAATAGCCCAAATCTAGAATCAGATGTGATAAAAAAAGTTTCAGGAAATTTAAATATCACAACAAATCGAGAATTTGGTTTTATAAATGATAATTTTGTTTCACCAGATTTGATAAAAAAATATCAATTAAAAGATGGTGATAGTGTTATTTGTAATACAATTTTATCCTTTAATAAAAAGAAAAACGAATGGGGCTTTAAAGTTTTTGAAATTTGTAGATAAGTCCTTAAAATGTAATTTATGACATTCCAAATAAGAGATATTATTACTTATAAGGGGGAGGAGAACTATATGACAACTTTACCTTTAGATCAATATTTGAAAAATAAAAAAGACATTAATTTTATTTTTCAAAATACTGCCTGTTGGCATTGCTATCAGTGCAAATGGGAACTTAGTGACAAAATGTTATTTTTAACTAATTTTTCTGCAAAAATAGATGGAGGTAAAGATGTGGGGTTAAATTATTTGTTCCCCAATAAAAAGATTGTTTTTGCTAATTGGTTTACGGGAGAAATTAGAATCCAAATGGGAGAAGTGTTGGAATATAGAAACTTTAATGTTATACATGAAAAGGATCTAATCATTCAATTTAAGAAAGGAGTATTAATTTCAGAAAGAGAAACCAACAATGAAGAAGACGTAAAAAAAAGAAAAATTGAACACTCTGAAATAGTTGAAAAAAAGCTTCAAAAAAAATCAACAATTTGGGGAAGGTTTTTTGGTAAAAAAAATAAAAAGTAATGGCTACTTCACTTTACACAGGTTTAAAAGAAAACATTTTAGAAGAATTTAAACAAGTTACAGCTGTTTTAGAGCATTGCGAGTTAACAAGTCCTAAAACATTTCTAAAACCTTTTACAATAGATTCAGTCAGTTTATTAAACACCAACGAGGCTACTGTTAAATCACTTTTAAAAGAACAATTTAGCAAATTATCAAAAGATGTTATTTATAAAGTTGAGGTAATTAATGTAATTGATAAAGATGAAATTATCTCTAGTTTTAAAAAAGCAAAAGAAACAAAGCATCAAGGAAGAGCGTATTCTAAATTTAATGAAGAAAATGTTGATTTTATAAAAGAAAATAAGAGTCAAAATATAACACTATATATAGGTTCAAGTAAAGCAAAAAGCGTTTTAAACAGAATAAGATGTCATTTAGGTTTAGGCGCTAAAGGAACTTATTCTATGCATTTAAAAAGTTGGTTGCCAGCATCACAAAAGTGTATGGTAAGAATTACTTTATTAGAGTTGTCTTGTCCTTCAGAAGGCAGTCATTCTATCAATATTTTAGAATTAATAGAGCAAGCACTTTGGAATAAAGAAAAACCGCTTTTAGGTAAACAAAGTGGGTTGTTATAAAAAGTCAGAGATTAGCTTCATAAGCACTCTCCTCTCTACTCTCTTTTCTCTATTCTTCACCCTACTTAAGCAAGACAGGTTTGTACCTCTGTACCTTTGTCGCTTTGCCCCTTTGAGCCTCAACTTGAGATAGACAATTTTACCCCAAACCCATAACATTCCCCGCTACCACTTCAAAACAACCCCAACCACATTTAAATACTCAAGTTAGATTCACTCTCACAAATAAAACGAGCAGACTTCTGAATATGAGATTCCCCGCTGCGCTTCGAAATGACACCCTCCCAAGTCTCGTTTCTCTTTTCTCTTCTCTCTTCTCTCTATTCTTTACCAAGTTTTACACTAAACTCATAAGATTTCTCGCTACCACTTCGAAATGACACCAACCACCGTTCACCCATCACACATCACCGTTCACCCATCACCAACCACCAACTTACTTTCCATTAAAAAACACCATCACACCCACAACAATAGCAACCACCACAATAGAAATTGTGATATCTACCCAGCTGTAACTGCTTTTGTTTGCTGCTTTTTCTTCGGCGGTAATGGTACCAAAAGTAAGATTGACCACCTTTTCTTTAGAAGGCGCTTTGCTTAGCAAGCTCACCACCACGGTTAAGACTATACAGAACAAGAAGAACCAGGCTCCAAAGTTTAAGAAGTTCATGTCTCCTAAATAAAACAACAGGCCATTAGGGTCTAAAGAACCTTTGACCAGTTCTAAGACGATTCTAAAAGCGGCTACGATGATTCCAACCACCAAGGTTACATAAGCACCCTGTGCGTTGATGCGTTTGTGGAAGATTCCCAATAAGAACACGGCTGTAATAGGCGGTGCGATATAGGATTGTACTTTTTGCAAGTACTCGTATAAGACGCCAGAAATATTTGCCATAATCGGAATCCAAATGATTCCGATAATCACCACAATTACGGTGGCAATTTGTCCTGTTTTTACCAGTTGTTTTTCTGGAGCATTTGGACGTAATTTTTTATAAATATCCACCGTAAAAAGGGTAGATACAGAGTTAAATACCGATGCTAAAGAGCTCATTAATGCGGCAAGCAATCCTGCTGCTACCAGGCCTCGAAGTCCAGAAGGAAGCAAGTTGCTCATCAAAACCGGAAAGGCCTGATCTGGGCTGTCGTACTCCAATTGACCACGCATTTTTAAGGTTAGGGCAATCACCCCAGGAATTAAAAATAAGAAAACCGGCAAGAGCTTTAACAGGGCACCAAAAATGGTACCTCTACGGCCTTCTTTAATGTTTTTTGCGGTTAGGGTCCGCTGTACGATGTACTGATCTGTACACCAATACCAAACCCCCACAATGGTTGAGGTAATAAACAGGGCAGGCCACGGAAAATCTGGATCTGAGGATGAACGCCACATGTTTAGGTATTCAGGTCCTACCGTTTCTGTCATGCTTTCCCAGCCACCCACATGTTGCAAACCAATGACGGTAAGCACACCTGCACCTATGACTAAAATAATGGCCTGTAAGGTCTCGGTATAGACCACAGCTCTCATACCTCCAAAAACAGTATAGATCCCCGTAAGCACCACCGTAGCGATGGCTCCTGTCCAGAAATCAATCCCTAGCAAGGCAGCAACTACGATTCCACCGGCATAGATGGTTACTGATATTTTGGTTAGCACATAAGCGATGATCGAAAAGACGGATAAGATCCAACGAGAGCGCGCATCAAAACGTTTTTCTAAAAACTCTGGCATGGTAAAGACTCCACTTCGGGCATAAAAGGGCAAGAACACCCAGCCCAAGAGCAAGACCACCCAAGCTTGAATTTCATAAATCAACATTGGTAGCTTGTTTCCGGCACCGGCACCTGCCAAGCCCACCACGTGTTCTGAACCAATGTTTGAGGCAAAGATCGAAGCTCCAACCACAAACCATCCGATATTTCTACCGGCTAAAAAATAATCTTCTGTATTGTTTTGCTTTTTTTTGACTACCCAAATTACGATTCCAATGAGGACTAAAAAATACAGGCCTATAGAGACCCAGTCAAAAGTATCTAATGTTTTCATGCTTACTTGGTTGAGAATTTAAAACGGGTTTGCGTATGGTACGTTTCTCCAGGATTTAAAACCGTTGTTGGGAAACTCTGTTGATTAGGGCTGTCTGGATAATGTTGGGTTTCCAAGCAAAATCCTGTGCGGTGCTCATAGTTGCCACCTTGTTTGTTGGGCAGGGTGCCGTCTAAAAAATTACCAGTGTACAATTGGATCCCAGGTTGGTCTGTAAACACCTCTAAAACTCGACCACTTTCTGGGTGGTAGGCAGTTGCTGCCAAACGCTGCCCTTGGTTTTGATCGTTTAAAACCCAGCAGTGATCATAACCCAAACCTCTTTCTAATTGTAGGTCTTTGGTATTGATATCTCTACCGATGGTTTTTGCCGTTCTAAAATCAAAAGGCGTATTGTTTACACTAGCCAAAGTTCCTGTAGGAATCAGGCCTCCATCTACAGGTAAATAGGCATCAGCATTGATGCTTAATTGATGGTCTAAAATGGTGTTAGAAAAATCTCCCGATAAGTTAAAATAGGAGTGTTGGGTTAAATTAACTACGGTGCTTTTGTCTGTAGTTGCGGTATAATCTACCGTAAGGGTATTGTCATCAGAAAGCGTATAAACAACCTGTGTATTTAGGGTGCCAGGATAACCTTCTTCTAGGTCTTTGCTGATGTAGTTAAGCGTTAAAGAAACTGTTGTATCAGTAGTTGCAGGACTGGCGGTCCAAACCACCTTGTCAAAACCTTTAGTACCTCCATGCAAATGATTTTTGCCATTGTTGGTGGCTAAGCTATACGTCTTGCCTTTGAGTTTAAATGTTCCGTTGGCAATTCGATTGCCATATCGGCCGATTATGGCTCCAAAATAGGTAGGGTTGGCCAAATAAGGTTCTAAGTTAGGATAGCCCAAAACGATGTCTTGGTACTCCTGGTTTTTGTTGGGCGCTTTTAAAGAAGTAATAATGCCTCCAAAAGTAATAATGCTTAGCTGCATTCCTTTGGCGTTGCTCAGTGTGTATTGATCTACCACAATCCCATCTGGGGTTACCCCAAAAACAGTTTTGCTAATGTTGGGCTGTTGGGTATTTGCGTTCATCTGTACTGGTTTTTTTTTCGGATCTGTTTTGCATTGGATGCACACCAAACTTAGTCCAAGTAGGCAAAAAAGTAAGGTTGTTTTTTTAATGAGTTTCATAATTGATAAAGTTAAGTCATTATAAACGATGCTGAAACAAATGGTAATAGGCTTCGTTTGCATTCATGGTGTTTTTAAATTCACGTACTTTGGTATCGGCATCGATGACCAACAATTCTATTCCTGCAATGTCTGCAAAATCTTCCATATATTCACTAGTCAATGCTTGGCTATAAACGGTATGATGTGCTCCACCTGCTAAAATCCAGGCAGTTGCAGCGACTTCTAAATTGGGTTGGGGTTCCCAAAGCACTCGTGCTACTGGCAGGTTTGGTAAATCGGCAAGTGGCTCTACGGCAATCACCTCATTAACGATCAATCGAAAACGCGTGCCCATATCTACCAAAGAGGCATTAATGGCAGGACCCGCAGGTGCGTTAAACACCAAACGAACAGGGTCTTCTTTGCCGCCGATTCCCAAAGGATGTACTTGGCAAGACACCGGTTGGCTTGCAATGGATGGACAAATTTCTAACATGTGAGAGCCCAAAACATAGGCTTTTTGTGGGCTAAAATGATAGGTGTAATCTTCCATAAAAGAAGTTCCTGCATCCAAGCCTACAGCCATCACTTTCATTACCCGAACCAGTGCTGCGGTTTTCCAATCGCCTTCGCCACCAAAGCCATATCCATCAGCCATCAAACGCTGTACGGCAATGCCTGGCAACTGTTTAAAAGCGCCTAGATTTTCAAAAGTATCGGTAAAGGCTTTAAAACCACCGTCTTCTAAAAAAGCTCTGAGGCCCAGTTCAATTCTGGCAGCTTCTACCAAAGAAGCTCTTTGCGCTCCTCCTTCTTTTAAAGATTCAGTAAGCGCATAGCTGTTGGCATACTCGGTTAAAAGGGCATCCAATTCTGCTTGGCTAACCTTGTTTACAAAGGCCATGACATCAGATGAGTCATACCCATTAACTGCAACACCAAAACGTATTTGGGCTTCTACTTTATCACCTTCGGTAACGGCTACTTGACGCATATTATCACCGATTCTGGCCACTTTTAACTGCTGCATTTCATTCCAACCTAAAGCTACTCGGGTCCAAATACCTAGTTTTTTTTGTACGGCTTCGGTTTGCCAATGACCAACCACTACCTTGCGTTTGATCCGCATTCGAGACATCAGGTAGCCAAACTCACGATCGCCATGTGCCGATTGGTTAAGGTTCATAAAATCCATATCAATCTGCTCCCAAGGGATCTCTGCATTGTATTGGGTATGCAAATGACAGATGGGCTTGTTTAAGAGGTTTAATCCTGCAATCCACATTTTTGCCGGCGAAAAAGTATGCATCCAAGTAATCAATCCAATACAATTTGGATGGTTGTTGGCCTCTTGACAAAGGGCAGTAATTTCACTAGGTGTTTTTACGGTGGGCTTGCAAATTATCTGCACAGGAATCTTTGCCGAAGCATCCAAACCTGCTACTATTTGTTTTGAGTTGTTGGCCACCTGTTGCAGGGTTTCATCCCCATACAAATGCTGACTTCCAGTAACAAACCAAACTTCTTTTTTTAAACTAGTTATCATGAGTATTCTTGCTATAAGTTATTGACCGTAATACGAGTTTTTCCCGTGCTTGCGTTCATAGTGTTTTTTAATAAGTGATTCTTTAAGCCTTGGGGCATCAGGGTTAATCTGCAGGGTTAGCACAGCCATTTCTGCAATGACTTCTAACACTTTGCTGTTGTATACCGCTTTTGCTGCGGATGCACCCCAAGTAAAAGGGCCGTGGTTGCCAATTAAGACCATTTCTACCTCTTGATAAGACAGTTGCTTTTCTTTAAAACAATCCAAAATTTGGATGCCCGTATTGTGCTCATAATTGCCCGCAATTAATTGATCTTGCATGGGAGGGGCACAGGGAATGTCTGTGGTTAAATGATCTGCATGGGTGGTTCCAAAAATGGGAATGTCTCTTTGTGCTTGTGCCCAGGCTACTGAATATTTGGCGTGGGTATGTGCAATGCCGCCAATATCTGGCCAATGTTTGTACAAATAGGCATGAGTTTTGGTATCTGATGATGGGCGTAAATTGCCCTCGATACTATTGTTGTCAAAATCTACGATAACCATGTCTTGAGGTTTGAGTTGCTCATAAGGGACACCGCTAGGCTTAATGGCAAACACCTGTTCTTTTCTGTCTACGGCACTAACATTGCCAAAGGTGTATACCACCAAATTTAAAGCGTTGAGCTCCATATTGGCATCGTAACATTCTTGTTTTAGTTGATCGAATTTGCTAGACATGGCTTTGGGTTGTTAAGTTGTTTTCTATAAAATTACCTAAAGTTTTATAGGCTTCTATTTCTTTTTCAAAATGCAAAACGGCAGCTGGCTCAGGAGTATAGATGGCTTCAAAATCGCTTCCCATCTGTTTACTGGCTTCTAGCACATTTGGATAGATTCCTGCTGCTGTGGCTGCATAAATAGCTGCGCCCAAAGCAGGCGCCTGCTCAGACTTTGCTACTTTAATGGGTTTGTTTAAGACATTGGCCAAGCTTTGCATAATTAAAGGAGATTTGATGGCCACGCCACCAATCCCAATAACGGTTTTAATAGCAACACCTTCAGTTTCAAAGCGGTCTACAATCATTTTAGAACCATAACAAATGGCGTGTACCAAGGCTTTAAAAATATGGGGAGCCTTGGTACCTAATGAAAGACCGATAAGAGAACTTTTTAAATCTTGATTGGCATCGGGCGTACGTCGTCCGTTGATCCAATCAAGTGCCACGGGGATGGCTTCACTGAGGGGGATCTCAATAGCTTGATCTGATAATTTTTGTATAAAATTGGCTTCAATTTCTTGAGCTAAGGCCTCTTTTTGTGCTGTGGATAAGATTTTAGACGGCATCACTAACTGTTCTACTGGCCACATTAATAGTTCTTTAAACCAGGCTAATAAATCACCAAAGGCAGATTGCCCAGCCTCTAAACCAATGAGTCCAGGAAGTACTGATCCATCAACTTGTCCACAAATTCCTTTGATGGTTCGCTGGCCGATAATTTC
This sequence comes from Polaribacter pacificus, assembly GCF_038024035.1. Taxonomy (NCBI): domain Bacteria; kingdom Pseudomonadati; phylum Bacteroidota; class Flavobacteriia; order Flavobacteriales; family Flavobacteriaceae; genus Polaribacter; species Polaribacter pacificus. The sequence continues at coordinate 985,597 of NZ_CP150664.1, read as the reverse complement.
GGGTTTTGAAACCATGATATCACAGGTTGAGGTACCCATAACACGAACCAATGCCTCTTCTTCAATTTTTGCACCCACCGCACCGGCGTGAGCGTCAAAAGTTCCTACGGCAATAATGGTTTCTGTGCTGAGCCCTAGACGGGCTGCCCAGGTTTTGTTTAAGCAACCTGCAACCTCATTTGAGCTGTATGTTTTTTGATAGAGCCGATCTCTAAGTTGTGCTAAATATGGGTCTAATTGAGTTAAAAATTGAGTGGGAGGTAAGCCACCCCAGCTTTCATGCCACATGGCTTTATGACCTGCAGCACAACGACTGCGTTTAAAGCTTTTTAAATCTTTTTGATCAGCCAAAACATAGCTTAGATAATCACAGTGTTCCATCCAGGTATAGGCTGCTTCTTTAACAGCTGCATCTGCTCTTACTACATGTAAAATTTTTGCCCAAAACCATTCGGATGAATATATGCCTCCTTCGTATTTGGTAAAGTCTTCGCCGCCCCATTCTTTAGCCAGTGTGTTTATTTCTGCTGCCTCTTTAATGGCAGTATGATCTTTCCACAAGACCATCATGGCGTTGGGATTGTCTTCAAAGCCCTTGGTTAGGGCCAAGGCGGTTCCATCTTCTGTTAGAGGTAGCGGTGATGAACCCGTGGTATCTATACAGATTGCTTTGATGTTTTTGGCAGCGATCTTGCTTTTTACTAAGATTCCTTTAATGCTGTGTTCTAAGCCTTCTAGGTGATCTAAAGGATGCTGGCGAAATTGATTTCGCGAAGCAGCACAAAAAAAACCGTTTTTCCAGCGTTCATACCAATGTACCTGCGCTGCAATTTCATTTCCATTGTCAGAATCTATCAGTACCGCTCGAACAGAATCCGAGCCATAATCCAATCCGATAACATATTTTTTCATGAGTTACATACTTGTGAGACTCAAATATACTAATAAAAAATTTATAAATGTAATTTTAACACTTATTGATTGTGATTTCAATCCTAGTAATTTTTTTTCTATCTTCGAACCAAAATTGAGTGTATGAGCGGAGCCTATAATTCTGATGATAAAATTTTAGTAGCCATTGATTGTATCATTTTTGGGTTTGACAAAGAGAGTTTAAAAATTTTATTGATTAAAAGAGATTTTGAACCCCAAAAAGGACACTGGTCTTTGATGGGTGGTTTTTTAAAAAAGAATGAAACCTTAGATCAGGCTGCTAACAGAACTTTGTTATCTCTTACAGGAGTTCAAGATATTTATATGGAGCAGTTGTACGCCTTTAGTGAGGTAGATAGAGACCCGGTAGAACGAACCCTTTCTGTATCGTATTACGCATTAATCAATATTGAAGATCACAACGAGAAGTTGACAAAAAAGTACAATGCCCAATGGTTTGATATTGCGGATGCTCCTTCTTTAATTTTTGATCACGATTTAATGCTGCAAAAAGCCATCAGACGTCTTAGAAGAAGAACCGCTATTAAGCCTGTTGGTTTTGATCTATTGCCAGAAAAATTTACCATGCGTCAATTGCAAAAATTGTATGAGGCTATTTTAGACAAAGAAGTAGACAAACGAAACTTTATCAATAAAATTAATTCTTTAGATATTTTAATCAAGCTCAATGAAAAAGACATGACATCATCTACTAAAGGGTCTTTTTTATACAAGTTTAGTCAAGAAAAATACGACGATAAACTAAAGAATAACTTTTACATTAAATTGTAAACTAATTCCCTTTTTTGGGTTGAGTTTCTTTGAGTAGGGCGGTAATTTCTTCTGCGGTTAAGGCATAATCATACAAACGCATAGAGCTCATCAAGCCAGAATAGTGCTCGCCAACATCAGAGGCACCAATGCTAATTTTTGCTTTGTCAATGGCCGATGCCAAGGTCATGTTTTGTGCATTGTCTAAAACACCATCCACATATACTTTTTCTACAACACCATCAAAAGTCAATACAATATGATGCCAAGTATTTGACGTTGGAAGTTGGTTGTATTTCATATCAAAATGACCATCGAGATGCGCGGCAGCTCCATAATTTGAGCTGTTGTAAAACAAGGCATTGTAAGAGTTGGCCAAGTAAAATTCTGTGCGATCACACCAAGAGAGCAGGCACTCGCCTTGTTTTCCTATCTCTGGATTTTTTACCCAGGTTGCAACGGTATAGGATCCGTTCCATTCCAAACTTTTTGGTACCGGCTGCTCCAAGCTAAACGATCCTTTGCTAAAATCAAAGGCTTTGATACCATCAGAAGCATTGGTCAAAATACCTACCTCATTGTTTTTGGTAAATGTTCCACCCATAGATCCGGTGTTGGGAATGCTGTTGAGGTTTGTTTTACTGCTGTTTTTAATGTCTAAATTGACCAATAAATTTTTAGTGCTTGGGCTTGCGGGCCCTGCCAGAGAAGGACTGTTTTTTAATTCTAAAGGGAGTTCAAACAAAGAACCATACACTGCGACGTTCCAAACGGCTGCATACAGACCCGTTTTTTCGGTATTTAAAATTTGCAGTCTTAAATAACGTGCCTCTACAGCTTTGTCATCAATCATGGGGCTGCCTGCTGTTCGGTTTTTTGATTGATCTGCATAGATTTCCCAATGTTTTCCATCGGTAGAATACTCAATTTTATATTGGTAGTAATAACTGGCAAACTCAAACTGAGTAAAGACCCGAGCAACTTTTTGGATTTTGCCCAAATCAATCTTTAGTTCTTGTGGGAAACTCGCTGAGGCTGCTTTCCACATAGTGGCATTGTTGTCATCATTGGCAAAATAGGCCTGGTAGGTATAATCGTATTCCAGACTTTTTAAATGATAGGCAGACGAGGCTGTGATGCTTGCTTTTAGAGCCAAATCTTTAGGGACCTTAGTACTTGCAAAATCAATGATTCCATCTTTAGAGGGCACTACTGCTTTAAGAGTTGAGTCGTTTTCAAAAATCAATTTATCAATACAGATCTGTCTAGACAATCCGCCTCGAGTCATCGGGTAATCGTGTTTGTGATAGACAATATAATAGTCGTCATTTTCTTCTAAGACAGAGTGATGTCCTGGACCGTGAACGCTGTGGTCCTCTGTACTTTTTAAAATGGCATTATTGGCTCCTGGGGTAAAAGGGCCCATGGGGCTTTTTGAATAGGAATAGCGAACATTGTAGGTTTCATCATGGCAAGAACCTCCAGAATACATGAGCAAATAGGTATCATTCTTTTTTAGCATATAAGGAGCTTCAAATGGATTGGGCGTCTGCTCTAAAGGAATGTTTTGAGCGTTTTTCATGCTTTTCATGGTCTGCGTATCCAATTCTCCAACCGCATACCCTCCGTTATAATGCACCCAGGTTCCCCAATAAGCGTAAACTTTTTGATCTGTGTCTGTAAAAAATTGTGCATCCAAAGACGGAAATCCTTCTCTGGGATAACTGTGAGGTATTACAGGAGTATCATCTTCATTGAGTTTGGTCCAAGGACCTACAGGAGTGTCAGAAACATAGCCATAAATATTACAACCCGCCTGACAGTTTCCAAAGTACAAATAGTATTTCCCATCGGTATGCTCAATAATATCAGGAGCCCAAAAATTGCGCAGATTTACCGAAGCTAAGGATGGAATTTCCATAGTATAATTGTACCAGTGCTTAAAATCTTTGCTATACCAAACGGTGGGCGCACCCGATGCCAACATCTCATTGTCTGTGGTTGCGTAGATATAATAAATGTCTCCAAATTTTTTAATCGTTGGGTCAGCAAAATATCCAGGAATGATCGGGTTTCTAAACGATTGATCCAGCTGTGGCTCAGCACATTGAGCTAGACTAAAAAGAACAAAAGCTGTCAGAAAAAATCGCTTGATAAATTGCTTGGTACCTTTCATGTTTACTCGCTAAACCTCTTAAAATTTTATACTGATTGATCTAGTTTCTAAAGGGATTTTATATGCGCCTCGAACTTTTGGATACGGAAGCTCAATATTTTCTGGAACTCTTAAATAGGCAAAGGGCGCTGTGCTGCTTTTTGCTCCTAAGATAAGTTCTGTGCTTTTTGTTTTGCTATTATAGCGCACCTTTTCAAAACTCCCTGCGTCTAAGGTACACCACAATTGTATTGGAGCGATGTATACCTTATTTTTAGCTGCCGTGGTGATACTGGTTTCTATGAGGTCTCCTTTTTTAACCAAGTTTCCGCCAAAGGCCAACCAGCCCAATTGTTTGTCATGCGTAATAAAAGAAGCTGTGTTTACTGCATAACCGTAAAAACCAGATCCGTAATCCCCAGAGAGGTAATCGATCTCTAAAGTCGATGGAAAAGAATGAAAAGCAGCAGGACCAAAACCATCTTGCGTAATATTAGAAATACCACCTAAAAGACCACCATATCCTACGCGTAATAAATAAAGGTCATCACCTTTTTTTCTATAGGCTTGCAAAACAGGAATGGCATTTAAAGAAGACCCATAATGATGAATTTGTCGTTCTACACGAGAGAGTTTTCCTCCGTATAAGAAATCCCAATAACGACGAGCGTTTCCGTTGTAAGCCCAGTGTGGCATTGTAGGCATATAAGCCAAAATAGCATGCAAAGTTACTTGAGCTTTGTAATCGTAACCAAAATAATCTGACCACATATACACCTCTTCTTGCCCGGTTGAATCCCATGGCATTTCACTTCCAAAAGGATAATCAAGTGCCCGCCAATGATCGGCTCTTTTACGCATTCTAGCTTCTAGATCAATAGCCATTACTGTAAGTCCTTCGTTTTTTAAATCTTCAAGAATCTTTAAAAACACCGAGCCTTCCATCTGACCAAATTGAGCATAATACGGAGCCTGATCTACCATGGCAACTGCTGTTTGGTAAGCATTTTTTAAATACCAATCCCAGGTTTTATTTTCTACCAAACCTTGATGGTATCTTGACAGTCGATATAAGGTCCAGTAGGCCGCAGCAACATGTGGATAATTGTAAGATCTACCTCGGTCATTGGCGTGTTTGTGGTTCCAAGCAGCCCAAGTTTTGTAATTAATTTTATCGCTGTAAGTTCCTTTAGGAAGTGAATCAGGTTCGTAGTAAAAAATACTCTTTTTAACTCCGTACTTGAAGTCACCTTCACTGTATTGAATTTGTCCCCAAAGTGTTTGGTCTACAAACTGTTCTAATTTTTTTATTTCTGATTTGTCAGGCTGAATCAATTGTTTCATGATGGCTGCAAGCCAACCACCAGCACCACCTTCATCACTTAATCCACTAATCCAAGCTCTACTATCTTGCGTAACCTGTTGCTTGGTTTCATAGTCATAACTAATCACAGATGGATTTCTTTTAAAGGGATCATTAGGGGTGTCAAACCATTGCTTGGTAGTTAAAAAATGTCCAAAATCTTTGATAACTTCGGTTTCTGCTTTAATAATCTTATAATTTACAGTCTGTGTTTTTCCATCTTTGTATTGGATGGTCAATCGAGCTCTTCCCCATTTTTTTCCGTGGATACGGTATTTTTGAAAGCCATTGGTTTTAGAGCCTTCTGCCTCAATGGTCAAAGCTCCTTTTGGACTGATCTCAAAAGCGGCAACCTCACTTTGAGCATTTAAAAATAAGTGTGCATTAACATCCATTGGAATCACATAACCAGGAACTCCTATTGCTACGGGTTGCTTTTCTTCAATTAGGGTTTCTTGAATTTTTTTAATTCCTTCACTCAACACAAATTTTAAAGAAAAGTTTTTAGAAGCTCCTGCAGCCAAAGTCAAAGAACGTGGTTGGTTCCATTGTTGAGCGCCTTTCCACTCATTATCAGCATAAGCCTTGCTGTAGGACATCCATTCATGAAATCCTTCAAAGACGATGCTTCTTGGAGTAGGATCATCTAAAAGTGGTCTGTAGGCTTCAAAAGCCATATTTTCTTTAGGTAAAACCAATAGGGCCGGCCCTTCACCGTTTAAACGTTTTACTTCTAAATAGCCAGCATCCATCCCAATATAAGGATCAAAAAATACATTTTGGGCATGGGTTTCTACTAATGATTTTCCTTCAAGTATGTTGTTAAAGATCATCGGAATTCCAAGGGCGCCAATTTCTATAGGTTGAGATGTTTTGTTTGTGATTTCGAAACGCATCACCAAGTGCGCACCGTCCATTTCATAATAGCGTTTTATTTGTACAGGAATATCTCTGGGCAAGGTGTTGGCTAAGTCTGCAGCCGCCAAGGTGTTTTTAGAGGTGCCTATTGGAGTTACTTTGCCGCGTTTGCTTGCTGTAGAATAGCTTTTCCAGTGGGCATTGGTTTCTCTGATGCGTAAATTGATATCGCCCAAATGATAAAGGCCATCCTTGTCTCTAATCTCTAAACGATCACTAGGTGTAAAATCAAAATTTGTGTTTTTACTGGGTCTCAAGCCTGCAACAGTTTGTGATTCTTTTACCAGTTTTAATTGAAAATGAGTGGTGTTAAATTTCTGATATACTTGAGCAATTCCCAAAGTCGGCTCTTGTTTTTCTATTCGTCCCCAATAACCTTGCGCTTGCAAACTAGCAAAGCTGCTTAGTAAAATAATTAAAATTCCATACTGTTTAAAAATCTTCATGCTGTCTGTTTTATGCGCGATTAATAGGTTGATTATATTTTTTTCTGTTGCCCTTCTAAACCCAGAAATATGAATCAGTCAGGTTTTTTGTAACTGATTCTTTTTTTAAAGTTAAGATAATTTTATTCTTACTATCAGTAATTTGTATATAGGAGTCTACGTAGCACAATGCAGTACTGATTAGAATAAGGTAAATACTAATGTCTTTAAGTCGTTTCATCGTAAACGGTTGTTGTTTTTTCTGAAGCGAAAGATACAAAAAAATCTATTAGTGTAAAATATACACTTATATTTTTGAGCACAAGCGCCCACAAAAATTAAAAGATAAAACTAGCCAATAACTCTCAAATCAATTGGTGTAATATTATCTAAAGCTAATAGTATCTTATCTTTGTTTTGTTTAATGAGGTCATTTAGTGGTGATTTTAATATAATGTTCAGCCATTTTTGATCTTGTATGTATTTTTATATACTGTATCTCAATCAATTTTTGTAATTTTGTTTTTATGTTAAAAGGCTTGGTAAAAAATATGGTTTCTATGGGATTGGCACTTTTGGTGCTGTTCTCTACCTTGTCATTTACCATTAACGAGCATTATTGTGGCGATGAGCTACAAGATGTGGCTTGGTTTGTAAAAGCAGACACTTGCATGATGGGGATGGATACAGCCATGCCTCAGGGCGTTTGTGCCACTGTCAAAGATTCTTGCTGTACCGATGTGGTGCAAATTGTTCAAGGACAGGATGATCTCCAAGCAAGTTTTAGCCAATTTACCCTAGAACAGCAAGACTTTGTTGCTGCTTTTTTCTTAAGCTATATAGCTGCTTTTAAGTTAGAAGCGAAAGACCCAATTCTTACCACAGCATACCGTCCGCCCTTATTGGTCAGGGACATCCAGTTATTGGATGACGTTTTTTTAATTTGATTTTAAACCGATTTTTCTTTTGGCTTTGCCATGAGAACCTAAAGGCTTCTGTCTAGCACAGGAGTATTGTATCGTGTTTAAAATTGTTTTTTTATGCTTCATAAATGCATTAAATTTTTAATAGAAAATAAAGTCGTCGCAGCCCTGCTATTGGTTCTTTTTTTAGCTTGGGGAACTGTACACGCACCTTTTCAATGGGATACAGGTTTCTTGCCTAGAAACCCCGTAGCCGTTGATGCAATTCCAGATATTGGTGAGAACCAACAGATAGTTTTTACCAAGTGGGCTGGTCGCTCACCACAAGATATTGAAGATCAGATTAGCTATCCGTTAACCAGTGCCTTGCTGGGGATTCCTGGGGTTAAAACCATCAGAAGCTCTTCTATGTTTGGGCTGTCTAGCATCTATATCATATTTGAAGAAGACATTGAGTTTTATTGGAGTCGCAGTCGAATTTTAGAAAAGCTAAACTCGCTGCCCAGTGGTTTATTGCCCGCAGAGGTACAACCCGCTTTAGGTCCTGATGCCACAGGTTTGGGTCAGATATTTTGGTATACCCTAGAAGGTAGAGATGCCCAAGGACAGGTAACCGGCGGTTGGGATCTGCAAGAGCTGAGAAGCATTCAGGATTACTATGTAAAATATGCGCTGTCTTCTGCTAGTGGCGTTGCCGAAGTGGCCTCTATTGGTGGCTATGTACAGGAGTATCAGATTGATGTAGATCCAGAGCTGATGCGTCAGTATAAAGTATCATTAGATGAGATAGTCAAAGCGGTTAAAGAGAGCAATACAGATATTGGAGCACAGACCATAGAGATTAATAAGGTAGAGTATTTGGTGCGAGGTTTGGGCTATGTAAAATCTATTTCAGATTTAGAAGATGCGGTGGTTACTGCCACAGATTTTACGGCCATCCGCATCAAAGATTTGGCAAAGGTATCTTTAGGACCAGCAGAGCGAAGAGGTATCTTAGACAAAGAAGGAGCTGAGGTGGTTGGTGCTGTTGTGGTTGCCAGGTACGGAGCTAATCCCATGGAAGTTATAGGCAATGTAAAAGAAAAAATTGCAGAGCTCAGTGCAGGCTTGCCCTCTAAACTTTTGTCTGATGGTCGAACTTCACAGTTAACCATTGTTCCTTTTTATGATCGGACAGTCTTGATAAATGAAACCCTAGGAACGTTAAACGAGGCGCTTAGTTTGGAGATTTTAATCACCATGTTGGTTATTGTGGTTATGGTCTTTAATTTAAGAGCCTCCATGCTTATTGCAGGACTGTTGCCTGTGGCGGTGCTAATGGTTTTTATTGCCATGCACTTTTTTAAGGTCGATGCAAACATCGTTGCCTTATCTGGGATCGCCATTGCCATTGGAACCATGGTAGATGTGGGCGTCATCCTCTCTGAAAATATTTTAAGGCATTTGGATGCATCAAAAAAGCAGCAGCCAAAACCATCAGTAAACAACATCGTTTATACAGCAACCACAGAAGTATCAGGAGCCATTATTACGGCGGTGCTCACCACCATTATTAGTTTTATTCCTGTCTTTACATTATTAGGAGCAGAAGGAAAACTCTTTAGACCTTTGGCCTTTACCAAAACCTTTGCGCTGATTGCAGCCATCTTGGTGGCCCTGTTTTTGATTCCTCCTTTTGCAGCCTTTTTATTTCAGAAAAAATCACTTAAAAAAACCAGTCAATACCTGCTGCAAATAGCACTAATACTCATTGGGATTACAGGACTTGTTTTTGGTTACTGGTTGGGCTTGGTGCTTCTTATTTTTGGCATCATTGCACTGTTAAAACTTCAAGGAAAACTCTCCGCATTTTGGGCCAATCGCAGTCAAAATTCTGCCATTGCCATTGCCATCGTATTTTTATTAGCCAATTATTGGAGACCACTGGGCTTAGAACAGCATTTTGTTTGGAACCTGCTCTTTGTGGCCCTTATTTGTTTTGGATTGCTGGCAGTCTTTACCTTGTTTAGACAGTATTATGTACGGATTTTACAGTGGGCACTAGCCAATAAGATCCTCTTTTTAAGCCTGCCGTTTGCCATAGTAATTGCCGGTTTTTTAATCATGAAAAACACAGGAAAAGAATTTATGCCTTCTTTAAATGAAGGATCCTTTTTGTTGATGCCAACATCGATGCCGCATGCAGGTGTCGAAGAAAACAAACGCGTCTTGCAGCAATTGGATATGGCGGTAGCTGGGATACCAGAAATTGAAACCGTAGTAGGAAAAGCAGGCCGAACAGAATCAGCCTTAGATCCTGCTCCCTTATCCATGTATGAGAATATTATTCAATACAAATCAGAATACAGGCTTCATACAGCAGGGCACAAACAACGCTATAAGGTTAACGCCGATGGGCATTTTGTCTTAAAAAATGGAGGGACACTAGACCCAACAAATTGGGAGCGTAGAAAGGCCATCAATTTAGATGTTCAGTTGCAAGAGGATGCTTCTGGTGAGTTTTTTAGAAACTGGCGACCAGAGATCAAATCACCCGATGATATTTGGACAGCTATTGTAAATGCCACCAAATTGCCAGGGGTTACTTCTGCACCGAAACTACAGCCCATAGAAACTCGCTTGGTGATGTTGCAAACTGGAATGAGAGCACCCATGGGAATCAAAGTAAAAGGGCAAGATCTTAAAAAAATAGAAGCTTTTGGAGTGCAATTAGAAGGCATTTTAAAAGAGGTAGAAGGGGTAAAGGTATCGGCTGTTTTTGCCGATAGAATTGTGGGGAAACCCTATTTACTCATCGATATAGATAGAGAGAAAATTGCCCGCTATGGCATTCGAATCCAAGATGTGCAAAACGTCTTAAAAGTTGCCGTAGGAGGGATGGCCCTTACGCAAACGGTAGAAGGAAGAGAACGCTATGCAGTAAGGGTTCGATACCCAAGAGAACTAAGAGCCAACCCAGCAGATCTAGGAAAGATTTACATTCCTGTAGCCCAGGGCAATCCTGTGCCACTTTCTGATTTGGCAAGCATTAGATATGAGCAAGGACCTCAAGTAATCAAGAGCGAGGACACTTTTTTAGTGGGCTATGTGCTGTTTGATAAGTTGGATGGCTATGCAGAGGTCTCTGTTGTAGAGGCGGCTCAAGAAAAGATTCAAGCTGCCATAGATTCTGGTAAACTTGCGGTTCCGAAAGGGATTAATTATCAATTTACAGGGACCTATGAAAATCAGTTACGAGCAGAAAAGACTTTGGTAATTGTAGTGCCTTTGGCTTTGAGCATCATCTTTTTGATCCTGTATTTTCAGTTTAAATCTGTGGCCACTTCATTGATGGTTTTCTCAGGAATCGCGGTGGCATTCTCTGGAGGATTTATCCTTTTGTGGCTCTATGGTCAGGATTGGTTTTTAAACCTAGATTTCTTTGGGGCTAACCTTCGAGAGATTTTCCAAATGCACACTGTTAATTTAAGTGTGGCGGTTTGGGTTGGTTTTATAGCCCTGTTTGGAATAGCAACCGATGATGGTGTAGTCATGGCTACCTATCTAACACAGACCTTCGATAAAAACAAACCAAGCTCTGTAAAAGAGATTAGAGCGGCCATTGTAGAAGCGGGAGAAAAAAGAATCAGACCTTGTTTAATGACTACGGCGACCACCATCTTGGCTTTATTGCCTGTATTGACATCAACCGGAAGAGGGAGTGATATTATGATCCCCATGGCCATTCCAAGTTTTGGAGGAATGCTGGTAGCGCTCATTAGCTTGTTTGTGGTTCCTGTACTGTACAGTTTTAGACAAGAAATAAAACTTAAAAAAGACATCCATGAAAACTAAAATCATTTTATTATGTTGCCTGTTTGCACTTCAAATTGTGCAGGGGCAAGACTTGGAAAGCCTCCTAAAGATTGGGGTAGAAAACAGTCCGAGCTTGCAAAAATTTGAACTAAAGTATTTAGGTGTTTCTGAGAAAAAGAACGAGGCAAACAGCCTGCCCAATACAGAATTTGGCTTTGGTTATTTTGTAAGTGAACCAGAAACCAAAACAGGGCCTCAGCGCCTTAAGGTTTCTGTTAAACAAATGATACCGTGGTTTGGATCTATTAGTTCTAGAGAGGCCTATAGCCAGTCTTTGGCCGAAGTGAGTTATGAGGATATTCAGATAGCCAAAAGAAAACTGATAGCCAGTATTTCTGAGCAGTACTATACCTTGTTAGCCATTAAAGCCAAGCAGAAAGTTGTCAAAGAAAACAAGGCCTTATTAGTCATTTATGAAAAATTGGCGCTCAAAGCCATAGAAGTTTCTAAAGCATCGGCGGTAGATGTTCTGCGTTTGCAAATGCGACAAAATGAGCTACAGCAGTTGGCCTTGGTTTTGGATCAGAATTTTAGGGCTCAACAAGCGGCTTTAAATTTATTGCTAAACAGAGCTAAAGAAACTCCGATACAAATTCCAGAAGTGATGGAGTTGCCCAAAGAAGAGGTACTACTCACCAATAAAAAATTAGGGGTACATCCAGAGTTGTTAAAGTATGATAAGCTGTATCAATCTGTCATAAAATCAGAGCTGGTCAATCAAAAAGAAAACAAACCCATGATTGGTTTTGGGCTCGATTATATTGCCATTTCTAAGCTGCCAGTTGCCAACCTAAATGACAACGGAAAAGATGTTTTTATGCCGATGGTTTCGCTTTCGATTCCGATTTTTAATAAAAAATACCATTCTAAAACGCTGCAAAATGAGTTAAAACAGCATGAAATTATATCAGAAAAACAAGAGCGCTTAAATGCCTTAAAAACCTTGTTAGAAACGGCAAAAACCAATCGAGTAGTCGCTAGAATACGCTATGAGACCCAGGTAAAAAACAGCGAACAGGCAAAAAGTGCCGAAAAACTATTGCTGCAAAATTACGAAACAGGAACGGTCAATTTTAAAGAGGTCTTGGAGATTCAAGAACTGCAATTGCAGTTTCAGACCAATCAGATAGAAGCGGTCAAAAGCTTTTTTGTGCAAACGACCATTATTAATTATTTAAGCAAATAAATCATGAAAAAATATAGTACGTATATAGCCATACTAGCCTTTGGACTTTTGTTGGGTTGGTGGTTTTTTGGAAGCTCATCAAGCAATCAAACGCATCCAGATCACGAGGAAGCCACTGCTAAAAATGAATTCTGGACCTGCTCCATGCATCCACAGATTATGCAGCCAGAAGCTGGCGATTGCCCAATTTGTGGTATGGATCTTATTGTTGCAGAGGCAAACGCTGATGGACTGTCTATCCATCAATTTAAATTGACAAACAACGCCATGGCCTTGGCCAATATTCAAACGAGTGTGGTTGGGCAAAACGCCGAGCAATCGAACTCCTTAAAAATTACAGGAAAGATTGTAGAAAACGAAGAGACCACTGAGACGCTTTCTGCTCATTACAATGGACGGGTAGAAAAACTATTTATCAATTTTGTGGGCGAGAAAATTAAAAAAGGGCAGGCAGTGGCTGAGGTCTATTCTGCAGAGTTGGTCAATGCACAGCAGGAACTTTTAACCGCTTATGCCCTTAGAGCAGAACAGCCAAATTTATATAAGGCAGTGCAAAACAAGTTTAAGAATTGGGAAATTCATCAAAATCAATTGGATGAAATTATTAGAACCGGTGTTATTAAAAACAGTTTTACGCTGTATGCACATGCCTCTGGAACGGTTTCAGAAATTTTTGTAAATCAAGGAGGCCATATTGCCAATGGAATGCCCATTTTTAAGCTGGCCAAATTGCAAAGCGTTTGGGCAGTATTTGATCTGTATGAGCGTCAATTAGGGCAGTTTAGTGTAGGCCAAAAAATAGCGGTCGGGACTCAGGCATTTCCAAACAAGACCTATCAGGCAAGCATTGCATTTATTCAACCTGCTTTAGATAGCAAAACCCGAACCGTTGCCATGAGAGTGGTCTTGCAAAATAAAGATGAACTATTAAAACCAGGCATGTTTGTAGAAGGAGTTGCGCTTTTAGATACCTCAAAAAACACTGAAATCAGCATACCTACCACCGCAGTTCTATGGACAGGAAAGCGCTCTGTGGTCTATTTAAAAACCGCAGCAGAAACACCTGTGTTTGAGTTGAGAGAAGTGCAATTGGGGCTGCAATCAGGCAATAGTTATCCCGTAATCTCTGGTTTAAATACTGGTGATGAGATTGTAACCAACGGAACTTTTACCGTAGATGCAGCAGCTCAGTTACAGGGCAAAAAATCTATGATGAATCAGCAAGAGAACAGTGCAGCTGTCAACAGCAAGGACAGCCCTATAGCAGGATTAGAGCGCAAAGAGGTTTCGGCTGAATTTCAACAGCAGTTAGCAGTTGCTTTTAACGCATACATACAACTTAAAGATGCGTTGGTTTTAGACAAGGCGGTAACGGCAGTAGAAGCAGAACCTTTCTTAAATGCGCTTTCTAAAGTGTCTATGAATTTACTGACCAGCTCCAGTGATCATACCCAATGGATGGGCTATGCCAAACACATGAAAACGGCTGCCAATCTTATTTTAAACAGCGATGATCTTGGGGTGCAACGAAATGAATTTAGACAGTTGTCTAACAATATGATCAATGCAGTTCAGCTGTTTGGCATTCAGAAAAAAGTTTACAAACAATTTTGCCCCATGGCAAACAATGACAAAGGTGCCTATTGGTTAAGTCTAGATGCCGCCGTTAAGAATCCTTATTATGGAGCTGCCATGTTAAACTGTGGGGAAGTAAAAGAAATCATTAATTAAGAATAAGAGTACCATTATAATTTTAACCAGTAAATAATTAAATCATGAGAAAATTAGTACTAAGTGCAGCCTTGATTGCTGCGATTGGATTTACAGCTTGTAAATCAGAAAAAAAAGAAACAGAGAATACTCCTGTTAAAACGGAAGTTATTGCAAACGCAACGGCCAATTTTGGAGTAAGAGGAAACTGTGGTATGTGTAAGACTACCATTGAGAAAGCTGCCAATGCAGTGCCAGGAGTTGCCAAAGCTACTTGGGATGTTGATAAAAAGAAGGTTGAGCTTTCTTTTGATTCAAGCAAAACCGATGCCATGGCTGTACAAAAAGCAATTGCAGCAGCTGGCTATGATACAGAAAGTATGCAAGGGAGTTTAGACTCATATAACAACTTGCCTGCTTGTTGTAAATACGATCACAGCATGGAGATGAGTTTAACTGCTGATGCTACAAATACAGATACTCACTAGAACTCTAAATGAGTTTTATAAATTAATATTTAGTTTAAAAAGCGCTGTTTTTCAGCGCTTTTTTATATTATTTTCTCATTTATCCATTAAAAAATTATAAGTTTATGCTTTAAAATTTTATGGAGTGAAACAACTATTCTTCATTGTTCTTTTTTTTATGATTGAGGTTATGCCTGCTCAAGACAAAGCTCAATCCCAAAATAATGATCAGGCTACCCAAATAGAGGCCTTGTATATTGATGGGCAAAAATTGTATGCAGAAAATGATTATGAACAAGGATTTGACTTGATCAATAAGGGTTTTAAAAAAGCCCAAGAACTTAAAGATGAGTCTTTAATTGCATACGGCTACTTATACAAAGGCGCGTATTATCAAAAAAAGAGCGAGCCTTCTCTTGGGGTGATCGTTTTGCAAAAAGCCCTATCCATTTTTACTTCTTTAAACAATCAAAAGGCCATTACCCAGAGCTATTTTAACTTAGGAGACTGCTATGCATCTCTTTCTCAATTTGATAAGGCTTTTGAGAGTTTTTTTAAGGCATTAGCGTTTGAAGAAAGCATTCAGAATGCAAAAGGCATCGGAGACAATTTGTCAAGAATTGGCGAGTTGTACTTGTTAACTGCTGATTATAAAAAGGCGAGAGCCAACTTTAATCAGGCAATGGAAATTTATATCGATTTAAAGAGTGAGCGCGATATTATGTTTACCCTTACAAATTTAGGAGCCTGTTATCAGAAAGAGGGGAGTTCTAGCGATGACAATACCCTAATTTTGAAGGCTATCGAGACTTTTAAAATAGGCTTAGAAAAGGCCAGAAATTTAGGAATCAGAAGAAGTGAATCTGTTTTTTTAGGGAATATCGGTTCATCGTATCGAAGATTGGGCAACTACCAAGAGTCTCTAGAATATTTATTTATGGCATTGCCCATAAAAATTGAGCAAAATAGATACACCAGTGCTGCACATACCTGCAACGATATTTCTGAGACCTATATCTCAATGAATAAGCTAGCCAAAGCCAAGGAGTATGCCTTAAAAGCCATAAGTTTTGCTAACGGATATAGCATTCATCAGGAGCGATATGCCTATTATATCTTATCGGATATCGAATCAAAATTAGGCAACTACAAAAGTGCGATGGTCAGTTTAAAAAAATACCAAAAACTAGAGGATAGTATCTTTTCTATCGAAAAAATAAAGAGTATTAATGAGCTTGCCATAGCGTACGAAACAGAAAAGAAAAACCTAACCATACAAGCCCAAGAAAGTGACATTGCTCTTTTAGATTCTAAAAATAAACTAAAGAGCCAATGGATGATTTTTGGAGGTCTAGGGCTCTTGTCTTTCTTTAGTATTTTTGTCTTATATCGCTCTAAAAAAACAACCCAAAAAGAAAAATTACTACAGGAGCAATTTTCTCAAAACCTGTTGGTGTCTCAAGAGGATGAGCGTGTTCGGATTGCCAGAGAACTGCACGATAGTGTTGGGCAGCAACTAACGCTGATCAAAAAGAAATCGCAGAATCTTAACCAAGACGAGATTACCAAACTAACCAATGCCACTTTAGAAGAGGTTAGAAGCATTTCTAGAGGACTATATCCTGCCTTGTTAAATCAATTGGGTTTAACAGAGAGTATAGAACAGTTGATTAATGATTATGATGAAGAGTCTGAGCTGTTTTTCTCTATGGATATAGACAATATTGATGCCTATTTTACAGACAATACTAGCTTAAATTACTACAGGCTTATCCAGGAGTGTTTAACCAACATCGTAAAGCATGCAAAGGCAAAATCTGTGACTGTTAATATTAAAAAAGAAGGGACGCAGATTGTGAGTTTAATTTCTGATAATGGAAAGGGCTTTGATGTAAATGACAGTAAAAAGAAGAATAGTTTGGGGTTAAAAACTATTTTTGAACGAATTAAAATAATGAACGGTAATCTTTCTATTGATAGCCGATTAAATAATGGAACCAGTTTTCTGTTTTCGATACCGATAAAAAATGAATAATAACATACGTATACTTGTTGCTGATGACCATCCTTTGCTTTTAAAAGGATTGATCACAGAATTATTGGATTTGAAATATGAAGTGCTTGAGGGCGCCACAAATGGAGCTCAGGCCTTAGAAGCCATCGTTGCTAAAAAACCGACGATTGCCATTCTAGATATTAACATGCCCATTTTAACAGGTTTTGAAGTGATCAAAAAATGTCAGAATGAATCCTTGGATACAAAGTTTATAGTACTTACTTCTTACAAAGAAAAGGGCTTTATTTTAAAGGCAAAAAAGCTCAATATTTCTGGTTATTTATTAAAAGATGAGCCTTTTAGTGAAATTAAAAAATGCATCAAAGCTGTTTTAAAAGATAAATTTTACGCCAGCCCAATTTTTGATGAGGTCTTTAGAAATGAAGTTTCTCCTCAGATAGAAAAAATTAAATTTTTATCACCATCAGAAAGAACCATCGTACGATTGATTGCCTTAGATAAATCAACCAAAGAAATTGCAGAAACCTTATCAATTTCTACTAGAACTGTAGAAAAACACCGATCTAATATTATTGCAAAATTAGAGCTGCCAACTGGCGCTGACCCTTTGACTGTTTGGATTAAAGAAAATCAAGATTTGCTAGAGTCTATCTGAATTTTTTATAAAAATAAGAGCTAGCACTATTACGTAACCCTACGTAGTAATTGTTTTTCCTACGTATTTCAGAAGCCAAGTAAAGAGGATACATTTACCCAACAAAATTGCATAACAAAATTGCTATTGAAAAATTAGATATCAGACCAAAAGTTAGCATAGGGAAACTATTTAGAATATTTTTAACTGTATTTTAAACATCAATGGGGGTATTATTGATCTTACTTATGCAACCTAAAGAAATTCCCCTAGACTTCTTTTAGTCGTTACCTCACAACGTAATGTTGTGAGGTTTTTTTTGACTAATACTACAGCCTGTTTTGCTCATTAGCTAAGTTGGCAGACTTTATTTTTTTCTTTTTTCCAGCTCCAAAATTATAAGTTAAAGCAAGTGTAAATTTTCTGGTTTCCCATTGGTTGGTCCAATTTGTACTTACATTGTTTTGGGTGGTAATTTGTCTCCACTGATTTTCTTTTAAAACGTCTTGAGCAGTGATGTTTAAAATAAGTTGCTTGTTTAAAAATTCTTTTCTCATTCCAAAAGACATATCGTAGGCTGGTAAAAATTCACTGTTCCCGTAGTTCCCGTTTTTTGAGTAAAAACTGGTCCAAGTAAAGCTTAAATCATTTTTAAAACGAAACGATTGACTGAGGTTTCCATAAAAATTTGCACCGCTTTCATTAAAGGCATAGCCCGGTATCGTAGAGGTTGCTTGTGCATAAGAAACTTCTGTGTTTACCTGTAGCTCCCACCAATCAGTTGGGCTAAAGCTGGTGTTAAAAGAAAGACCTATGCTTTTTGATTTTCCTATATTATCTACATACAAGGTGGTGATTTTTGTAGCCTCATCATACGATACAATTTGATACATTTCTCCCTGAGTTAAATTGGCAAATACAGAAAGTGCCGTTTTGTATTTTCGAACCCAGGTTAGCTCAAAAGCATCTGTAAAAGCTGGTTGTAGGTTTGGGTTACCCACTTGCACATTGTAGGTGTCTATATACTCAAAAAATGGATTTAAGTTTAGGTAACGAGGCCTTTCTATTCGTTTGCTATATGAAAATTTGTATTGGTTGTCATCTGCATTTCTGTTGATGCTAAACGAAGGAAACCAAGAGGTGTACGAATCTTTGTTTGTGGTGTTTGCTGTTTTAGAAAAGGCATCGTAAGCCATGTGTTCTGCTCTTAGTCCTAGTTGAAAGTTCCAGTTGTTACGGCTAAGATTTGCGATTCCATATCCTGCAAAAATCGATTCCTTATAGATTAAATGATTGCTGCGATTGGTGTTGGGTACAAAGATGCCTGCATTGTTTTTATCTTCTAAACGCAGATCATAATCATTGTGAACATAACTGTATTTTAGCCCTGTTTCTAGGTTAAAGTTAGGGTTTATTTTTTTCTCCAAATCAACAGTTGTGTTTACAATCTGTACCTGAGTAGGATTGCTGTTTCTAATTACAGACGCTGGTTGGTATTGATTGTTGCTGTTTGCCAAGTAATATTGATTGCTGGTGATTCTGTTTCCTTGCTTGTTGTAGTTGGCAAGGTTTATTTGAGCATCTAGTTTTGTGTCTAAACTATCAGAAACAAAGCTATAGTAAAGATTTCCTGTTAATCGTTTGTTCTTTTGGTACTCACTGGTCTCTAAAAGTGTATAACGCAAAAACTGATCATTTTCTATTTCATTGGTTTTTCCTTCTGTGATGGCATCACTTAGATAGCTATTGTAATTAAATGAGCTTCCTAACTGACTGTTTTTAGTTAATGCATATGAGACACCAAAAGTACCGGTATAGCTATTGCTTTTTGGATACCAATCATTAAACTGCTCTAAAACAGTTGTTTTACCTGGCTCATTAATGGTTTGGACCACTTTTCTGTGGTTGGTGCTTTCATTGTAATTTGAATTCAATCCCAGATTGAGGTTCCATTTTTCTGAATTGTGATAGAGGTTTAGTCCGTTGCTGTTTTTAATAAACTCTGCATAGCCCACTGAGCTTCTAATATTTCCTGTTAAGCCTGTATTGACTCCTTTTTTTAATTTGATGTTTAAGATTCCACCACTTCCTGCAGCACTGTATTTGGCAGATGGGTTGGCAATAAGTTCTACTGATTTGATATTGTCTCCACTGAGCGTTTTAAGAAATAGTTTTAGATCCCCTCCGCTAAAAAGTGAAGGCTTGCCATCTATTAATATCTGAAGATTTGAGTTGCCTCTAAAAACAATGTTCTCATCTTTGTCTAAACGAATTCCTGGTAGCTTGGTTAAGGTTTGTAACCCATCATTCCCGATTCCTAAACCAGCTCTCTCAATATTAATAGTCATTTTATCACCACTCATTTTTAGAGTTCTTTGTTTTTGTAAGATAACTACTTCTTCAAGTTCTGTACGATCTTCTTGCATGCGGATTGCGTGCTCTATAACAGAAGTTGTTGGGTTGATAGGTTTTGAGATATAGGTTTTGTATCCCAATAAATCTGCTTTGATATAAAAAGCAGTTTTTTCTATACGAAGTTCATAATTACCAGCTTCATCTGCGTAAGCGTAGTGTATAAAAGCATCAGTTTTAGCGTTAAACACAGTAATGGCTGCGGCCATAAGAGTTTCATTGTCTTCTGCTGAGACAACAGTTCCTTTAACGGTGATTTTTTGTGCTTGAACTTGATAAGCTACGAAAAAGCAAATAAGCATAATGTGTAATTTTTTCATGGGTGTCGTTTTTTATTTTCAGCTAAAGTATTTGTAAAGGAGTTCTTAAAAATAGAGACTACATCAACGCCTTATTTTATTCCATCAACCCTAAAAAAGCCAATACTTTTTAATGATATTGCTGTTTTTATCTGTTTGTGTAAAGAAATGGGCGGTTGATACAAAATTCTGGGATACTGTATTATTAATGTATATTTTTACCTCATGAATTTGAAACAACAACAGTGGAAGATACACCTCCTAATCGCACTCATTATTATTGGGATGGATTTTTATGGAGATTATGTATACAATGGTTTGGATGGATTTCTTAAAAATTTTAAGTATCCGTCTAACCTTCGTATTTTGGCGCTTTATATTCCTTTTTTTAGTATTTACAGTCTTAATTATTTACTAGTCTGTAAGCAGACGCTCTCAAAAAAGAAACTGTTTTTGTTTGCGATTGCTGTACTGGGGATGACCTTTGTTTTTGCAGGGCTTCGCTATGTGTTTGATGAGGTGATTATTTATAAAATAACTGGATTGCACAATTATTTTGACGATTCTAGGAACTTTATCTACTATACTTTTGACAACTCTTATTTTGCCATCAAGGCAATCATGTTTAGCACTTCTTTATATCTGCTTTTTGAGTATATAGAGAATAAAAACAAGTTGCATTTATTAGAAATTGAGCAAAAGAAAGCAGAGTTAAGCTTCTTAAAATCTCAATTAGAACCGCATTTCTTGTTTAATACACTTAATTCTTTTTATACTGATCTTGTAGATACCCAACCCAAAACAGCAAAAGACATTTATCGTTTGTCAGAGCTTTTGCGCTATGTAACTTATGAAGCGCAACATGATTTTATGCCCTTGCAAAAAGAGATTCAATTTATAGAAGACTATCTTTATTTTTACAAAAAGAGGTATGAAGATGCGCTCTTTTTAGAGTTTAACTTAGAAGGGATTATTGCAGATCAACAGATTCCATCTTTGGTATTGATTCATTTTGTAGAAAACATGTTTAAACATGGGGTTACTTATAAAAAAGAAACACCTGCCAAGCTGAGTATACAGATTACGCAAGATCATTTAATCTTGACCACTCATAATGAGCTTTCTAAGGCCGAGAAATACACCAATACGGGGATCGGAAAAGAGAACTTAGACAAACGATTAAAGGCCATTTACAATACGGGTTATGAGTTTACCTATCAGCAAAAAGGAACTACTTATCATGCCTATTTAAAACTCTCATTTAAAAAATAAGACCATGCAAAAGATTAAATGTTTACTGGTTGATGATGAGCCGCCAGCAATTCGATTGCTAGAAAAATACATCAGCAAAATAGATTTCTTAGACCTGGTCTATGCCACCAAAAGCTCTTTAGATGCACTTAGCTATATAGAACAAGAAGGTGTTGATTTGGTTTTTTTAGACATTCAGATGCCAGAGTTAACGGGCATTCAACTCTCTAAAATTATCCAAGGGAAAACAAAAATCATCTTTACCACTGCATATCCGCAGTTTGCTATAGAAAGTTATAATGTCAATGCCGTCGATTATTTGTTAAAGCCCTTTGAGTTTGAACGTTTTTATCAGGCTGTGTTAAAAGTAAAAGAGAATGCACAAGCTATAGAAATTAAAGAACAGCCCAACAAAGACCCTTTTTTGTTTGTTAAAACCGATGGGAAAAACAATTTTGAAAAGGTCTACGTAAAAGACATTTGTTATATAGAAGGTTTAAAAAATTATGTGGCCATACATCTGATAGATAAGCAAATAATCACCAACAATACCTTAAAAAGTATTGATGAGTTTTTGCCCAGCCAAGAGTTTGTAAAGGTGCACAAATCATATATCGTTTCTTTGGCACATATTCAAAGAACAGATTCGCTGTCTGTGTATATCAACAACAAAGCTTTGCCTATCGGCGATTCTCATAAAAAACTGTTTTTTGAGACCATTCAGAAGATGAAATTATAATGGGTTTTCTGAGTTTTTGGGATTGATTTCTTAGCTTTGAGGTCTATGGATTTATTTAATCAAGATCGTATTAGAAATATTCTTCCTTATGATGGAGTAGCTGATTATCACGGTACAATTCTATCGGTTGAGCGCTCTAGGTATTACTATGAGCAGCTGCTAGAAAATATTTTATGGAAACCCGATGAGGCGGTTATTTTTGGAAAGCATATCCAAACCAAACGAAAAGTAGCCTGGTATGCAGATGACAATTTTGAGTATACTTACTCAAACAGTACCAAGCAAGCCTTGCCTTGGACTGATGCATTAATCGCTCTAAAAAAGATTGTAGAGCAGGAGAGCAATCAACAGTATAACTCTTGCCTTCTCAATCTGTATCACAGTGGAGAAGAAGGGATGGCTTGGCACTCAGATAGTGAAAAAATGTTGAAAAAAAATGGAGCTATTGCCTCCTTAACACTTGGGGCTGCCCGAAAATTTTCTTTTAAGCATAAAGAGCGCAAACAAAAAGTAGATATACTCTTAGAAAGCGGAAGTTTATTGGTCATGAAAGGGAGCACTCAGACCCATTGGTTGCACAGATTACCTCCCACAAAAAAAGTTCAAACCCCCAGAATAAACTTAACCTTTAGAACTATAGTTCGTTAAATTTTCTATTTCTTTGCAGTAAATTTTTTTTCATTGGATCGGAATAGTCAAACATCGATAAATCTTAACAAATACATCAGTAGCACCGGGATTTGTTCTCGAAGAGAGGCCGAAAAACTGATTGTAGCCGGAAGGGTCACCATTAATGGCAATCTTACACAGCTTGGTAACCGAGTGTTTCCTGGAGATGTTGTTAAAATTGACGGGCGCCCTTTACAGGCAAAACCACCAACCTTGTATTTGGCATTTAACAAACCCGTGGGCATTGTTTGCACCACAGATTTGAGAGAGAGAGACAATATCATTCGCTATATCAATCACCCAGAAAGACTTTTTCCTATTGGTCGTTTAGACAAACCTTCTGAAGGTTTAATTTTCTTGACCAATGATGGAGATATTGTCAATAAAATATTGAGAGCGGGTAACAATCATGAAAAGGATTATGTGGTTACTGTAGATAAGCCTATCACCGATGATTTCTTGCAACAAATGAGCAATGGAATTCCGATTTTAGGAACCATTACCAAAAAGTGTGTGCTAAAAAAATTGGCTTCTCATAGCTTTCAAATCGTATTGACCCAAGGTTTAAATCGTCAGATTAGAAGAATGTGTGAGTATTTGGGCTATGAGGTGCTTAGCTTAAAACGCACGCGAATAATGAATGTCCATCTTGATAAGCTTGCTATTGGAGATTGGAGAGAGCTTACAGAACAAGAGCTTTCTGAGATTAACAAAATGGTGGCCAGCTCTTCAAAAACAGAAGAAGCTTCTAAAGACAATACGGTTAAGACCAAAAAGAAAACCAGCACAAAAAAGGAAGCGCCAAAGCCAAATGCTTTTACAAAGAAGAGTGCAGCTTTTAGAAAAAACTCACCCAAGAATAACAGAAACTCGACATCATCCAACAGAAAAAGAAAACGTTAAAGAGCCCATATCTTTTAACGTTTCAATTCTTACAATAACTGTATCTTTGCAACAATGAAATTTGACTTAAAAATAACAGACCCTAAGACCAAGGCAAGAGCCGGTGTTATTACCACAGATCACGGAACCATAGAAACTCCTATTTTTATGCCCGTAGGAACTGTTGGAACTGTAAAAGGAGTACATCAATCCGAACTAAAAAACGAAATCAATCCCGATATTATTTTGGGGAATACCTACCACTTGTATTTACGTCCTAAGACGGATATTTTAGAGCAGGCTGGAGGTCTTCATAAATTTATGAACTGGGATCGTAATATCTTAACAGATTCTGGAGGTTACCAAGTGTACTCACTTTCTGGAAGAAGAAAAATAAAAGAAGAAGGCGTAAAGTTTAAGAGTCATATAGACGGTTCTTACCATGTTTTTACACCAGAAAACGTGATGGAAATTCAACGAAAGATTGGAGCTGATATCATCATGGCATTTGATGAGTGTACACCCTATCCTTGTGATTATAATTATGCAAAGCGATCGATGCATATGACGCATCGCTGGTTAAAACGCTGTATAACTCACTTAGAAAAAACACCATTACGTTACGATTACGATCAGGCATTTTTTCCGATTGTACAAGGAAGTACTTATAAAGATTTAAGAAAGCAATCTGCAGAATTCATTGCCTCTGTTGGTGCTGAAGGAAATGCAATTGGTGGACTTTCTGTTGGTGAGCCAGCAGAAGAACTCTATGCAATGACAGAAGTTGTTTGTGAGATTTTACCAGAAGACAAGCCGCGTTATTTAATGGGGGTAGGGACTCCTATCAATATTTTAGAGAACATCGCTTTGGGTGTTGATATGTTTGATTGTGTAATGCCTACAAGAAATGCTAGAAACGGTATGTTGTTTACAGCGCATGGTACCATCAATATTAAAAATAAAAAGTGGGAGAATGACTTTTCTGCACTAGATCCTATGGATATTACTTTTGTAGATACTCTGTATTCTAAAGCCTATTTAAGACATTTGTTTGCGTCTAATGAACTGCTTGGAAAACAGATTGCATCCATTCACAACCTTGGTTTTTACCTTTGGTTAACTCGTGAAGCAAGAAAACATATCTTAGCAGGAGATTTTGCCGAATGGAAAAACACCATGGTCAATCAAATGAACAAACGATTGTAATTTGAAAATAATTGATTCTTACATATTAAAACGGTATCTGGTAACTTTTGTATTTACCTTACTTATCTTGATACCCATAGCTGTGGCTATTGATATTGCTGAGAAAATTGATAAATTTTTAAATTCTGATACCATTACTTTGGTAGAAATCGTTTATGATTACTACCTGAATTTTATCATCTACTACGTCAATACTTTTATGCCATTGGCGCTGTTTGTGGCCGTCATCTTTTTTACTTCTAAGCTGTCTAACAACACCGAGATTATTGCCATTAACAATGCAAAAATTTCATTTACTCGATTTTTATATCCGTATATGCTTGGTGCAACCATGGTGACGCTTCTAGCTTTGCTGATGAATCATTTTGTGGTTCCTAATTCTAGTAAGGTTAGAAAGGGTTTTGAAAATACCTACTTGGTCAAAAAAAAATACAGTGACAATCAGGTCAAGCAATTTAGTTTGCAGTTGAGTGATAGTACTTATATGTATTTGCAGACCTATGATTTAAGGAATAACAGCGGGTATAATTTTTCTACAGAAGTATACGACGGCTTAACGCTGTCTTATAAGCTAACTGCAGATCTGATTAAATGGATTGATAAAGACAGCCTGTTTAGACTTTCAAATTACCAGATTAGACGAATCAATAAGAACGCAAAAGACAGTGTTTTTAAGGGGGCTACTTTAGATACTGTTTTCCCTTTTACGCCCAAAGATTTTGTTTACAAAGCTGCTTTGGCACAAGAAATGCCATCAGATGAGTTGATTGAGTTTATCAATACCTCTAAAAAAAGAGGCGTAAAAAACCTCAATGCCTATTTGGTTGAGCTGCACAAAAGAACCAGTTTGCCAGTAGCCTCTTATTTTTTAACCATCATTGCCGTAGCCTTGGCTTTTAGAAAAAGAAGAGGCGGAACAGGAGTTAATTTGGCTGTTGGATTTGGGTTGATGTTTGTTTATATTTTCTTTTTAAAAGTATCTGAAGTCTTAGGTGCCGTTGCTGGTGCAAATTCATTGCTTTCAGTTTGGGTGCCAAATATGGTCTTTGGATTGTTGGCTTTATTTCTATATATCAATGCAAGAAAATAAATTACAGAACTATGCCTTGCTGCATTTTATCGTTTTTATTTGGGGCTTTACAGCCATATTAGGTGCGCTTATTAGTATCGATGCAATCCCCTTGGTTTGGTATAGGATGTTGTTGGCAGCTGTTTTTATTTTGATTTATTTTATCATCAAAAAGAAACGCTTTAGGGTTGAGCGAAAGGCCTTGTTTAAATTTGCCTTGATTGGTGCTATCATTGCGCTGCATTGGATCACTTTTTTTAAATCAGTAAAAGTCTCTACCGTATCAATTGCCCTAGTAACCATGAGTACGGGTGCTTTTTTTACCTCTTTAATAGAGCCCTTTTTTTACAAACGCAGAATTAAAAGTGTAGAGTTAATCCTTGGCCTAATTGTGGTCATAGGCTTGTACATTATTTTTAATTTTGAATCTCAATATACCTTAGGTATCGTACTTGCCTTGATTTCTGCATCCTTATCAGCAACATTTTCTGTTTTAAATGGTTTGGCTGTTAAAACTCATGAGCCAGATGTGATTTCATTTTACCAACTGCTTTTTGGCGCTGGTTTTATAAGTATTTACCTGCTGTTTTCTGGTGGGTTTGATGCTCAGTTTTTTGATATCTCGGGCTTAGATTGGTTTTATTTATTGGTCTTAAGTAGTATTTGTACCGCCTATGCATTTATTGTTTCTGTTAAGGTGATGAAGTATTTAACGCCTTATACAGTTATGCTAACCGTAAACCTTGAACCGGTATACGCAATTGTTTTTGCTCTGTTAATTTTTGGAGAAAAAGAGCAAATGAATCCGGGCTTCTACTTAGGAGGTTCTATTGTGATCTTTGTAGTTTTGCTCAACGGTTTATTAAAAAACAAAACATATTTAAAGAAGAAGTTAAGGGGTTCTAAATAAGAGTAACCCCAATAAAAAAATAACTAGTTTTTGTACTCACAAACAAATTTTATAGTAAGTTTGTAAGTAGAAAACCTCAATCAATATTAAAAAGATTGTAGACAATCAAAGCAACTAGAACATGGAATATTTAGATTTTGAACTGCCTATTAAAGAGCTTGAAGACCAGTTGGATAAGTGCCAAATAATTGGAGAAGAAAGTGACGTGGATGTTACGGCAACTTGTAAGAAAATAGAAAAGAAGCTAGAAAAAACAAAAAAAGAAATTTATAAGAATTTGACTGCTTGGCAACGAGTACAACTGTCTCGTCACCCAAATAGACCCTATACCTTAGATTATATCAAAGCGATTGCTGGAGATACTTTTATGGAGTTTCACGGAGACCGTACGGTTAAAGATGACAAAGCCATGATTGGTGGTTTGGGTAAGATTGGTGATCAATCGTATATGTTTATCGGTCAGCAAAAAGGATACAATACCAAAACGCGTCAGTATCGTAATTTTGGAATGTCAAATCCAGAGGGATACAGAAAAGCTTTGCGCTTGATGAAGATGGCTGAGAAGTTTGGAATTCCTGTGGTTACCCTTATTGATACTCCGGGAGCTTATCCAGGTTTAGAAGCTGAAGAGCGCGGACAAGGTGAGGCTATTGCGAGAAATATATTAGAAATGACTCGATTAAAAACTCCTATTATTGCTGTAGTTATTGGTGAAGGAGCTTCTGGTGGAGCTTTAGGGATAGGTGTTGGAGACCGTGTGCTGATGTTAGAGAATTCTTGGTATTCTGTAATTTCTCCAGAAAACTGTTCTTCTATTTTATGGAGAAGCTGGGCGCATAAAGAGCAGGCAGCAGAGTCTTTAAAATTGACAGCCATTGACGGAAAAAAGCTTAAAATTGTAGATGATATTATTCAAGAGCCTTTAGGAGGTGCTCACTCTGATAGAGAGACTACTTTTAAAGAAGTAGAAAAAGCGATCGTTGCAGTTTATGAAGACTTAAAGAAGTTAAATCACACTGATTTAGTCGCAAAAAGAATGGATAAGTATTCTAAAATGGGTGTCTTTAAAGAGTAGTCCTTAGATATATAACATAAAAAAAGCAGGAGAATTATTCTCCTGCTTTTTTTATGCTTTTGTTTTAAGTTTATAGACCTAACTTTTTAAACATGTTTTTTAAATTTGGATTAGAGGGTCTTGGCGCGTTTGCGTCAACGATGTTTCCTTTAGGGTCGATAAGAATAAATCGAGGAATGCCGTTTACTTGATAGGCTTGTAAAAAGTCTAAATCTTGATCGGCAAACAATTGGATACCTGATAAGCTTTTGTCTTTAACCATTGCTCTCCATTTGTTTTGCGCATTTTCCCAACTCCCAGCAGTTCTTTTGTCATCGATAGAGATACTCACAAATTTAATATTCTTATTGTGGAATTCTTTTTCCAGACTTTTTAAGGCAGGGATTTCTGCAATACAAGGATTACACCAAGTTGCCCAAAGGTCTATGTAAACATAGCTTCCTTTTAAGTGGTCTAAAGAAGTTTTTCCGCCTTTATAATTGATATAGTTCTTAAATTTTGGAGATGGTTTTCCTTTGGCGATCGCTTCCATGGCTTTTGCAGCTTCTTTAGCTTTTGCATGTTGGCTCTCGTAATTGTTTTCTAAATAATTAAAGAAATCTGTATTTTGTTTTGTGTTCTCTGCAATAAAATCAGTATCGAGTCCTTTAAACTGCTTTTGAATATTGTCAAAATTACTGCGGATTTCTTTTAGTTTCTCAGTAAAGACTTCTTTGTCAAGTGCAAATAAATTTCTTGGATCTCCAATGCTACTTCCATACTTGTTCTGAGCTAACAAAAAGTTAGAATTTTCTGAACCTGTTCCTTCAAATTGTAAGCTTTCAAAAAAAGAATTGTTGTCTGCACTTAAGCTAAGGTCAAAACCATTTGCTATATAGGCAAAACCTACATTGGTGTTGTTGAGTGCGATATTAAAATAATCAGGGTTTTTTAATTGGATGGTATCGCTAAAACTTCCATCGGCATTCAGGCTTATTTCTTTGTTGTATAAACCATTGGTAAATACAATTGTTTTGGCATCTGTATTTGCTATTTTACCAGAAATACTTGCGAATTCTTTGTTCTCTTCTGTACATGCTTGCAAGCTAAGTAGTGCTAATGCAAGCCCTAAAATTTTTCTCATAATAGATTGTCTAAATTTAACAGCAAAGGTACTAAATCAAGCAATTTGCTGTATGAGTTCTTTCGTTAATTTTTTTAAAAAAAGCCCAAATGTACATTTGGGCTTTTTAATTATTCTTCTTGTTTTTGTTCAGGTTTCTTTTTGGGCTTTTTAATCTTAATGGTCAACTCATTTTTAGCGGAATCTAAGTCCATAAGTATGGTGTCTCCTTCTGCTAATTTAGAGCTTACAATTTCTTCGGCCAGAGCATCTTCTATGTATTTTTGAATCGCTCTTTTTAAAGGTCTTGCGCCATATTTTTTATCAAAGCCTTTGTCTGCAATATAATCTTTTGCCTTTTCTGTTAGTTTTAGGGTGTAACCCAAATCAGAAATTCGATCTAATAATTTATTTAATTCGATATCGATAATTAGATGAATATCTGCTCTTTCTAAAGCATTGAAAACGATGATGTCATCAATTCTGTTTAAAAACTCAGGAGCAAATGATTTTTTAAGGGCAGATTCTATAATTCCCTTTGCGTGTTCATCAGCTTGTGCTGTTTTAGAAGCAGTTCCAAAACCAACGCCTGCGCCAAAATCTTTTAGCTGTCTTGCGCCAATATTAGATGTCATAATGATAATAGTGTTTCTAAAATCAATACGTCTTCCTAAGCTGTCAGTAATAAATCCATCGTCTAAAATTTGTAAAAGCATATTAAAGACATCAGGGTGCGCTTTCTCTATTTCATCAAGTAGAATTACAGAGTATGGTTTTCTTCTAACTTTTTCTGTTAGCTGTCCGCCTTCTTCATAGCCTACATATCCCGGAGGTGCACCAATCAGTCTTGAGATGGCAAATTTCTCCATGTACTCACTCATGTCTACGCGAATAAGTGAATCATCAGAATCAAAAAGCTCTCTGGCTAAGACCTTCGCTAATTGAGTTTTCCCAACCCCAGTTTGTCCTAAAAAGATAAATGACCCTATGGGCTTATTTGGATCTTTAAGTCCAACACGGTTTCTCTGAATAGCCTTAACTACTTTGGTAACTGCTTCGTCTTGACCGATAACTTTTCCTTTAATCAAGTTTGGAAGCTCACTCAGTCTGCTACTTTCTGCTTCGGCAACTCTATTCACTGGAATCCCAGTCATCATAGATACCACTTCGGCCACATTGTCTTCCGTAACTATCTCTCGGTTGAGTTTAGAATCTTCTTCCCATTGCTTTTGTGCAGAGTCTAAGGCAGCTTCTATGTTTTTTTCATCGTCTCTAAGTTTTGCAGCTTCCTCATATTTTTGGCCGTTTACTGCCAGTGATTTTTTGCTGCGAATGCTTTCAAGCTCTGCTTCTAAAGCTAGGACTTGTTTTGGGACAACTATATTTGTGATATGAATTCTAGAGCCGGCTTCATCCATCGCGTCAATCGCTTTGTCTGGTAAGTAGCGGTCTGTCATATATCTATTGGTTAATTTTACACAAGCTTCAATAGCATCGTCTGTAAAATCTACATGATGGTGCTCTTCGTATTTTTCTTTGATATTGTGTAAAATCTGAATGGTTTCTTCTACAGTTGTCGGTTCTACAATCACCTTTTGAAAGCGTCTTTCTAGTGCACCGTCTTTTTCTATATTGGTTCTAAACTCATCAAGAGTGGTAGCTCCAATACATTGAATTTCTCCTCTTGCCAATGCTGGTTTTAGCATGTTTGAGGCATCTAAAGATCCTGTAGCTCCTCCAGCTCCAACAATGGTGTGGATCTCATCGATAAACAAAATAATGTCATCGTTTTTTTCCAGCTCATTCATTAGGGCCTTCATGCGTTCTTCAAACTGACCACGGTATTTGGTTCCTGCAACTAAGCTGGCCAAATCTAAAGAAACAATACGCTTGTCAAATAAGATTCGAGATACCTTTCTGTTGATAATTTGAATGGCTAGGCCTTCTGCGATGGCAGATTTTCCAACACCAGGTTCTCCAATTAACATTGGGTTGTTTTTTTTACGTCTGCTTAGAATCTGTGAAACACGCTCGATTTCTTTTTGACGACCAACAACAGGGTCTAACTTGCCCGCTTCTGCTAAGGCTGTTAAGTCTCTTCCGAAGTTGTCTAAAACAGGTGTTTTTGATTTCTTCTCAGTTCTTGCTTTTGGTTGTTCAAAAGGATTGTTCTTCTCGGTGCTAAACTCATCATCTGATGGAGTTTCTGCAATAGGAGAACTTGGCAAGTCTAGAGACTCGTCGGTATGTAATTGTTTGTATAGTGCTTTGGCCTGATCGTAATCAACATATAAATTGTTTAGCAATTTTGTTGTAGGATCATTTTCATTGCGTAAAATGCACAGCAATAAATGCGCTGTGTCTATTGATTCGCTTTGATATAATTTGGCTTCTAAAAAAGTTGTTTTTAAGGCTTTTTCAGCTTGTCGTGTAAGGTGTAAACTCTTTTTAAGGTCTCCGCTATTTTGAAAACTGGCAGAAGCAGGGTTTAATTTTTCGATTTTCTTGCGCACCAATTCTAAATCGATATCAAAGGTGTTTAAAATTTCGATTGCTTTTCCTTCTCCTTTTCGAATCAACCCCAATAGCAAATGTTCGGTCCCGATAAAATCATGACCTAAACGCAAAGCTTCGTCTTTGCTATATGTGATTACATCTCTTACTTTTGGTGAAAAATTATCGTCCATATGTTTTGTGTCTATTACTGTAAATTTAGTAGAAATTTTATGAAAAAATTACAAAAAAGATGCCACAATGTTTTATTTGTCAAAATGACGCTTTTTTAACGCTTTGAAACTCTTGAAAATCAAATAGATATGCCTTGTTAAAAAATACAAAAAAATGTTGATAACTCTAGCGAGTAAAAAGTGATAATTCTTTGACAAAAAAGGGATTTATTGTATCTTGCTCGTTTAAGTTAACGATTAAATATTAATATAAAACATATATGACAGACGGAGAAAAATTGATCCCAATTAATATTGAGGAACAAATGAAATCTGCTTACATTGATTATTCAATGTCAGTAATTGTTTCGAGAGCATTGCCAGATGTTAGAGACGGCTTAAAACCAGTCCACAGAAGAGTACTTTTTGGGATGCATGAATTGGGAATAAAAGCAACAGGTTCTTATAAGAAATCCGCAAGAATTGTTGGAGAGGTATTAGGAAAGTATCACCCACATGGAGATACTTCGGTATACGATTCAATGGTTCGAATGGCTCAAAACTGGAGTGTTCGTTATATGATGGTTGATGGACAAGGTAACTTTGGTTCTGTAGATGGCGATAGCCCTGCAGCCATGCGTTATACTGAGGTTCGTATGCAAAAAATATCTGAGGACATGTTGTCAGATATAGAGAAAGAAACCGTTGACTATAGATTAAACTTTGACGATACTTTACAAGAGCCAACTGTATTGCCTACTCGTATTCCAAACTTATTGGTAAACGGAGCTTCGGGTATTGCTGTTGGGATGGCTACAAACATGGCGCCTCACAACTTAACAGAAGTGATTAATGGTACCTTGGCTTATATCAATAATAGAGATATTGAGATTGATGAATTGATGGAGCATATAAAAGCCCCTGATTTTCCAACCGGAGGAACCATTTATGGTTATGAAGGAGTTAAAGAAGCTTTTCATACAGGTAGAGGACGTATAGTAATGCGTGCAAAAGCCAATATAGAAGAGGTGAAAGGACGTGAGTGTATCATTGTTACTGAGATTCCTTATCAGGTTAACAAAGCAGAAATGATTAAGAAAACTGCAGAGTTGGTCAACGATAAAAAACTTGAAGGGATTGCGAATATTCGCGATGAGTCTGATAGAAACGGAATGCGAATTGTATATATATTAAAAAGAGATGCGGTATCTAATGTCGTATTAAATAAATTGTATAAATATACTCAGTTGCAAACTTCATTTAGCGTTAATAATATCGCATTGGTTAATGGGCGTCCAGAGCAATTGAATTTAAAACAACTAATTCATTATTTTGTAGAGCACAGACACGATGTGGTTGTGAGAAGAACAAAATTTGAATTGGCAAAAGCAGAAGCAAGAGCTCATATCTTAGAAGGATTGATCATTGCCTCTGATAATATTGATGAGGTAATTAAAATTATTAGAGCTTCTGGAAATGCAGATTTAGCAAGAGAAAGCTTAATGGCTCGTTTTGAACTTTCTGAGATCCAAGCTAAGGCTATTGTAGAAATGCGTTTACGTCAGTTAACTGGCTTAGAGCAAGACAAGTTAAGAGCTGAGTTTGATGAGATTGTAAAAACCATTGCAGACTTAAAAGATATATTAGAAAACGAAGACAGACGTTATCAGATTATTACTGATGAGTTAATTGTTGTTCGTGATAAATACGGTGATGAGCGTAGATCAGTTATTGAGTATGCTGGTGGCGATATGAGAATGGAAGATATGATTCCTGATCATCAAGTAGTGGTTACCATTTCTAATGCTGGGTATTTAAAACGTACCAATTTAGATGAATACAAAGTACAAAATAGAGGAGGACGTGGTCAAAAAGGTGCTACTACAAGAAATGAAGATTTCTTAGAGCACTTGTTTGTGGGTACAAACCACCAATACATGTTGTTCTTTACACAAAAAGGAAAAGTATTTTGGATGCGTGTGTATGAAATAC
The DNA here is from genome assembly GCF_038024035.1 of Polaribacter pacificus. Taxonomy (NCBI): domain Bacteria; kingdom Pseudomonadati; phylum Bacteroidota; class Flavobacteriia; order Flavobacteriales; family Flavobacteriaceae; genus Polaribacter; species Polaribacter pacificus. Next base: position 951,968 of record NZ_CP150664.1, on the reverse strand, counting down.
CTGAAGGTGGTAAAAACACCAAAGGTCGCGCTATTCAGAACTTGATCAATATAGAGCAAGATGATAAGGTTAAAGCCTTCTTAGTTACCCAAGATTTAAAAGATGAGGATTATGTAAATAGTCATTATGTAATCATGGCAACCAAAAAAGGCCAAGTTAAAAAGACTTCTTTAGAGCAGTATTCACGTCCTAGAACTAATGGAATTAATGCCATTACTATTAAGGATGATGATGAGTTGCTTGAAGCTAAATTAACTTCTGGAGATAGTCAAGTAATGCTTGCCTTAAAATCTGGGAAAACCATTCGTTTTGAAGAAGAAAAAACCAGACCTATGGGAAGAACAGCTTCTGGGGTTAGGGGGATTACCTTACAAAATGACCAAGATGAGGTTGTTGGAATGATTGCTGTAGATGATGCAGAAAGTAATATTTTAGTTGTTTCAGAAAAGGGCTATGGTAAGCGTTCTAATTTAGAGGATTACAGAATAACCAATAGAGGTGGAAAAGGTGTTAAGACCTTAAATATTACAGAGAAAACCGGAGGTTTAGTTGCTATTAAAAATGTAACTGATGAAGACGATTTGATGATTATCAATAAGTCTGGAATCACTATTAGAATGGCGGTTTCTGATTTAAGAGTGATGGGTAGAGCTACGCAAGGTGTTCGACTAATCAATATTAAAGATTCAGATAGTATTGCTGCTGTGGCAAAAGTACAGCACGAAGATGAATCTGAAGATGAACAAAATGAAAATGGCACGGATGTTGAAAGTACTTCAACGGAGACCCAAGAATAAATTAAGAAGATTATTAGACTATTAAAATTAAGAAAACCATGAAAAAACAAATATTAGCGCTAACCATTGGCTTGGCATCAGTTGCCTCTTTTGCGCAAAAAAACGAATTAAAAGCAGCTGAGAAAGCTCTTAAAAAAAATGACTTTGCTGCGGCGGTAGCTGCAATTTCATCAGCGGAAGCTTTAATAGCAAACGCAGATGAAAAAACAAAATCAAAATTTTATTTCTTAAAAGGGAATGCTTATGCAGGAAAAAAAGATTTAAAAACTGCAGGGAATGCTTATAATGAATTGTTAGATTTTGAAAAAAAATCAGGTAAAAAAAGATATTCAGATAAAGTACAACCTATTTTAAGTGGTTTGATCAAAACTGTTTCTGAAAAAGCAATTAACCAATACAATGCTAAAGATTATAAAGGAGCGACTGAAAATTTTGAGTTGACGTATAATTTAAGTCCTAAGGATACAGCTTTTTTGTTTAATGCAGCAGTAAGTGCTAGTATTGCTAAAGATCATGAGGCTTCTTTAAAGCACTATAATTCGCTTAGAAAATTAGGGTATACTGGGATTACTACGCAATACATGGCGACTAGTAAAGAAACTAATGAATTAGAAGATTTAGGTTCTAAACAACAAAGAGATTTGATGGTAAGAACAGGAGCATATATCAACCCTGTTGACAAAAACAGTGAGTCTAAGGCTGCAGGAATCATTAAGAGTATTGCAAATATCTTGTCAGAACAAGGGAAATACGAAGAAGCTGTAGCGACTATTAAAGAAGCTAGAGCTATGAATCCAGAAGATTTAAGTTTGTTGCTAACAGAAGCAGATTTTTACATCAAATTAAATAAGATGGATGAGTTTGCAACTTTGATGAAAGAAGCAGTTGTAAAAGACCCAAACAATGCGATGTTGTTTTACAATTTAGGAGTAGTTACTTTTGGACAAGGTCAAATCGAAGAAGCTAAAAAGTATTACAAAAAAGCAATCGAAATTGATCCTAATTATTCTGACGCTTATTTAAACTTATCGATTGCAATTTTGGCAAAAGATAAAGCGATTGTAGAAGAAATGAATAAAAGCTTAAGTGATTTTAAAAAGTATGATGAATTAGAAAAGCAACAAAAAGCAGTTTATAAAGAAGCTTTACCTTATTTAGAAAAAGGAGATGCTTTAAAAAGAACCAATGAAACGGTTAAAACACTTTTAAATATTTATCAAATTTTAGAGAACGAAGCTAAGGCAAAAGAGTATGCAGAATTGTATAAGAAAATGCAATAGTTTTAAACTAGAACAAAAAAAACCGAAACGTAAGTTTCGGTTTTTTTTTGTTTATATAATTTTCTTAATGACTCTTAATTTGTGCGTATGTCGCTTGATATCTGCATTGTAAATGCCACTGTGATCTAAGCGATCGATTCTAACTTTTCCGTAGGCATGAATGATATAATTGTCTTTCATGATGATTCCAACATGGGTAATTACGCCTTCTTGATTGTCAAAAAAAGCCAAATCACCAGGCTCACTTTCTTCTATAAAACTAAGAACTTCACCTTGAGTTGCTTGTTGTTTTGCTTCTCTTAATAAATTGTAGCCACAAAGTTTGTAAACCAGTTGCGTAAAACCAGAACAGTCCATTCCAAAAGGAGTTTTACCTCCCCAAAGATACGGGCTGTTTAAAAATTGAAATGATTTTTGTATCAATTCATCTTTAGGTAAAGGGCTGTTGTAGCTCAATCCATCATAACTATATGCATCTGATTGAATATAACAATGACTGCCATCAAATAGAGGTAGTTGACTCCCGATGGGTATGGTAATCAATTGGTTGTTTTCTCCACAGATAAAATCAATCAACTCTCCAGTTACACAGGGGGTTTCACTTGTTAATTTGGTATAGAGTTCTTCTGTAATTTCTACATACTGTTTGTTGTCTATAAAGCCTTCATAACCATCAGAAAAGAGCCTTACTTTACTCCAATCTTTTCGTTGCTCCAAAACTTTAAAGTGCTCACCAAACAATACTTGAGAAAGCATTTCTGATTGGTGCGCTGGCTCTAGTCGCAATGAAACAATACTGAGATTACAAATGCCGTAGCGCATGAATTATTGAATTACAAATTATCAATTAATCGTATTGCTAAAAATTAGCATTTTTCTATGACCATGGCACTAGCACCACCACCACCATTACAGATAGCAGCTGCACCAATTTTGGCATTGTTTTGTTTTAAGATAGAAGTTAAAGCAATAATGATTCTAGCTCCAGAAACTCCAAGAGGATGTCCTAAAGAGACAGCACCACCGTTTACATTTACTTTGCTAGGGTCTAAATCTAAAATTTTCATATTAGCAAGTCCAACAACAGCAAAAGCTTCGTTTAGCTCAAAGAAATCAACTTCACTTAAATTGATATTTGCCTTAGCCAATGCTTTTGGTAATGCTTTAGCTGGTGCAGTCGTAAACCATTTTGGTTCGTGTGCAGCATCGGCATAACCTTTAATTTTAGCAAGTGGAGTAAGGTTTAATTCTTTCGCTTTTTCTGCAGACATTAAAACCAATGCAGCTCCTCCATCATTAATGGTAGATGCATTTGCAGCAGTAACAGTTCCTTCTTTAGTAAAGGCAGGGCGCAAATTAGGAATTTTGTTTATAAAAACATTTTTGTATTCTTCATCTTCAGAAAAAATAACTGGTTCCCCACGTCTTTGAGGAATCTCTACAGGGACTATTTCATCACTGTATTTTCCTTCTTTCCAGGCTTGAGCTGATCGCTCGTATGATTGAATTGCAAAAGCATCTTGATCTTCTCTAGAAAACTCATAAGTAGTTGCACACTCATCTGCGCAAACTCCCATAGCTACTTGCTCATAGGCGTCTACCAATCCGTCTTTTTGTATACCATCTTCCATGCTGATAGGCCCAAATTTAGAACCTTTTCTAGCATGTTGGTAATGTGGAATCATACTCATATTTTCCATTCCTCCCGCAACAACGATCTCTGCATCACCCAAGGCAATCGTTTGTGCAGCTAACATAATAGATTTCATACCAGAAGAACATACTTTGTTTACAGTAGTACAAGGCACCGTGTTTGGGATTCCTGCAAAAATTGCAGCCTGTCTAGCTGGTGCTTGACCTAAGCCAGCAGAAACAACATTACCCATAAAAACTTCTTGAACAAGAGCAGGGTCTAATTGAATTTTTTCTAAAGCACCTTTAATGGCGATTGCACCTAATTTTGGTGCTGGAATTGTAGATAAACTCCCCATAAAACTCCCTATAGGTGTTCTTGCAACTGATACAATAACGACTTCTTTCATATGATAGATATATTATTTTGTATATTAGATTTGATCATGCGAAAATAACCAAATTATTGTGAGCAATAAAATTTCTAAAGCATCAATTCTTACTCCCTTAGAAAATAGTAAGCGATTTTTTGAGCTCTTTAATAATTTAAAGTAATTTTGTATTCAAATCATCTTATGAGCCAACTGATTAATAAAATATACAAAAACAACGCGATAGTATATAAAATCTTATTGTTTTTAGTCGCTGTTGTTGCGATTGTTTACTTATTTCCAAAAGGGGGGCAGTTTAAATATACCTTTAGCAAAGGAAAGCCATGGCAGTATGATAATTTGTATGCCACTTTTGATTTTTCAATTCAAAAAACAGAAGAAGAGCTGGCTGCAGAAAAGCAAGATCTAATTGGCAATAGCAAGCAGTATTTTATCTATGATGTTAATAAGGTAACTCAAGTAAAGCAAGATTTTACAGCAAAAATTAATTCGGTTCAATCTACAGATTCTATCCCTAAGTCAGAGTTGATGGGTTTGGTTTCTGTAGGGAATTATGTGGTGGATTTGGTCTATAAAAATGGCTATCTCTCAGAAAATACGCAACATAAAAATTTAAAATCTAATGACATGGTTTACCTGATTACCGGGAGCCAAGTAGAAGGTGTTAATTTTGGTCGGTTTTTGGTGTCTAGAGATGTGTTTCAGTTAATTACTGATAATATTGGTGAGACGCCTTATAATCACGGTCAAAATGTGTTGCTAAATATTTTATCCGAAGTTTTAAAGCCCAATGTTTTCTTTGATGCTAATTTTACTCAGAAATCACTTGATGAATCTCTGAATAATATCTCCTACACAAAGGGTTTAATAACCGCTGGTGAGTTAATCATCTTAAAAGGTGATATCGTAGAGGGAAAAAAATTAGCGGTCTTACAATCGTTAAAATTAGAATCCGAATCTAAAGTTTGGACAGAATCAAATTACAATTGGATAATTTTTGGCTATACCATCTTAGTGTCTTTAGCTTTGTTAATGCTTTTGTTGTTTTTGCATAAGTATCGACCAGAAATTTTTATAAACAATAACAAGGTAACTTTTATCTTTTTTAATGTTTTCTTGATGATCTTGATTCAGACGCTGGTCATTAAATACAATGTGGATTATTTGTATGTGGTTCCTTTGAGTATACTTCCAATTGTTTTAAAAACTTTTTTTGATGCCAGATTAGGCTTGTTTACACATGTGCTAACGGTTTTACTATTGGGCTTTATAGTGCCTAATAGTTTTGAGTTTATTTATCTGCATATCATTGCAGGAATCGTAACTATTTTAACCGTATCAGAGCTGTATAAAAGAGCCAATTTGTTTATTTCGATTGCGCAGATTACCTTAATTTATATGATTACGTATTTTTCTTTTTCGATTATAAAAGAAGGAAATGCATCTCAGATAAATTGGGGCTATTTTATGTTGTTTTCTGCCAATGGACTTTTGTCTTTCTTATCGTTGTTCTTTATCTATATGTATGAAAAGATTTTTGGACTGGTTTCTGATGTAACTTTACTAGAGTTGTCAAACACCAATACAAAACTGCTAAGAGAGCTAAATGAAAAGGCGCCAGGTACCTTTCAGCATTCTATGCAGGTGGCTAATTTAGCAGAAGCAGCAGCCAATGAAATAGGTGCCAACTCTATGTTGGTTAGAACTGGAGCCTTGTATCATGATATTGGTAAAATGCTCAATCCGATGTATTTTATAGAAAATCAAAGCACCGGAGTAAATCCTCATAATGATTTATCGCCCAAAGACAGTGCTTTTATTATTATCTCACATGTGATTAAAGGAATCGAATTGGCAAAAGAGCACCGTTTGCCTGATCGAATTATTGATTTTATAAGAACGCATCACGGAACGAGCTTGGTCTATTATTTTTACAAGAAGGAGCAGGATTTAAACCCAGATGAAGAGATAAATCCATCAAAGTTCCAATATCCAGGGCCGATTCCGTTTTCAAAAGAAACCGCTATACTAATGATTTGTGATGCCGCTGAAGCAGCGTCAAAAAGCTTAAAAAATCCAACAGCTCAGTCTATAGAAAGATTGATTGATAAAATTGTTGAGAAACAAAAATCTGATAATCAATTCATTAATTCTGATATCACATTTAGAGAAATTGAGAAAATTAAAAAAGTCATTAAAAAGAAGTTAATGAATATATACCATCTGCGAATTGAATATCCAGATTAGGTTCAAATTTTTGAAAAAAATACAAAAAAAAGGTTGTGAAATTGTATTTGTAATATTACATTTGCACTCGCAATTTTTAATTAATACCTCGGTGTTATTAAAGGAGAGGTGCCAGAGTGGTAATGGAGCAGATTGCTAATCTGTCGACGGGTAACTGTCGCCAGGGTTCGAGTCCCTGTCTCTCCGCAAAATTTGCAAACAGTATTTGTACTTCGGTATAAAACTGAAAGGGCAATCGATTAACAGTGAAAACTGTTTTTTCGGGGTGTAGCGTAGCCCGGTCATCGCGCCTCGTTTGGGACGAGGAGGTCGCAGGTTCGAATCCTGCCACCCCGACAATAAAAGTGTGGAATTTTCGTAGAAAGCTTGCTTTCTTAAGAAAACGGAGGAGTTTTATTTTAAATTAAAGTCTTACTTTAATTTGCAGCAACCCCTCTTCAGGATCAACAACGTTAATCCTGCCACCCCGACAAATAAATTGTGGAGTTTTTGCAGAAAACTTCCACCGAGAGTATATCATGAGTTAGGGCTCTTAGCTCAGCTGGATAGAGCACCTCCCTTCTAAGGAGGCGGTCGAAGGTTCGAATCCTTCAGGGCTCACATAAAGCTTCACTAGCAATAGTGAGGCTTTTTTGTTTTTATAAGTTTTATAAGGGTTTAGCTAGGTTATTACATCTTCAATAATATTTCATTCTATTATTTTTACAATCAAGATATGCCTTTTTTAGATGCTAAAACGGAATGATTATAAATATTTAATACTATAATTAGAAATTGTTTCTGGATTGCTTGGGCATTCTAATATGAATGTAACGCAGTCTCATTATGGAAAGTAGTACAGAAGAAGGTGAGTGAGGAGCTTAGTAAGCTTAATAAAGGTTAAAAGAATGGATATGATTGGTTATTTTAACCATATCCATATTATTAATCATCCTAAAACCTGAAGTATTTTGACAGGGATAATCTCGTATTTCTCTCCTCTCTTAATAACTAGGAAGATATTGATTTTTGTTGGGTTAGTGTATTTGAAAAATTCATCTTTAGATTTCAAGTTTAAGTTATTTAAACGTTCTTTAAATACAATCGGCTGCTCACTAATTTTTTTAAAAAAATATAAATTACCTTTTTTGTTGCAAATAGGGAAGTCTGTTATTTGATATCCAATTTTGTATTTACAATCAGCAATGCTGGTATTATATAAAATGTAAACATTTTCTTTTTTAAAATATTTCAAAAAAACAATTATAGAAATAATTAGTATTGAAATTATTGTCATTATGAAATTATTCCTTTTGTTCAGAAATTTCATCATTTACTCCTGCGTTTTAACGTTTTATAAAGGTTCATCACTTTCTGAAAAAGGTTGATAAACTTCTTGAATCTTTACCTTGTTGTTCAGAGAATCAACCTCAATGATAAACATTCTAATTTTTTTTAATCGATCTAGTTTATTTTTGTCCCAATTATAGGTGTCATATTCAGAAAAAGGTACAATTTTAGAAAGACTATCAATTGTAATAATGTTTAAATTCTTTATTTTTTGAAGTTTTTTTGCTACCGTATTTTTACTTTTAAGACGAGCTAGTTCTAAAACCCTCCCTTCTTTTACATAATAGTAGATGTCTTTGTTGTTTTCATTCTTATAAAAAACATCATTTTTTTTGAATATAATATATACCTTTTCTGTAATATAAATTGAGTCCTTGTAAATAAGAAGTAAACCAATTATAAAAAAGAGTATTAAACTAAACCAATATTTATTCTTCATAATTAATTGCATTCTTCACTTTCTGCATAGTTGTCTACTAAAAGTCTAAAGGATGTGCTATTTAAATGTATAAAGTTAACATACTTGGTGTCTATTCTTTTTTAATCCAAATATAATCAACAAGATTATTGTTGTTTTCGTCAATAAAAGCGACCCCGTTAAAAATTATCATCTGCCCCAAATGTCCAATAGTAATCGATCCCTTAGCTATTTTTAATTCGTTTCTTATCGTTTTACTTTTCTTTTCAATATCTGACATGTTAGATCCAACACGAAAACCTTGTTTAGTTTTATAAAGATTGGATCTGGTTATTATGGATGTCACTATCTGATTACTTACAGTGATGTCAAAATCATCATCTTTTATTTCAATTTTAGGAAGCTCTTTGTTTAAATGGAACACATCAATATTATTTTTTGTAATTGATGGCTTCTGTGTTTTACAAGAAATTAAAAGGAGCCCAAAAAGTAGAATTATTTTTTTCAAAGTGATTTAAAATTAGAGATTATTATTTAATTCATTACAGTCTTTCAGTATTTTTTTTAAACTAGTGTGCTGATTTTATAAAAACAGTAGTTGATAATTTATTGTTATTGAGGTATTAACATCCAGCCATATGGGGCTTAAAAGTATTGGAAGTATCGTGTTAATTTATAAAAAAAAATCTAGGAACATATATAGCCATGAGAACTCAGTAAAGTTATATTGGTTATAATGAGGCTTTTTTGTGTTTTTGATATTTTTTTTAATTTTTATTTTTTATATCAAAAAATAAATTACATTTGAAAACTTTTTAGTAAGTAAAATGTTGTGTTTTTCTTATTTCGTGAACAGTTATTTTAAAGGGAAAAGTGATTGTTCTGCATTTTGGAAATGCATCGAAAAAATTAAGTTTATCCCTTCTTCTACGCTTACAGATAGACAGCAGTTTAATAAACTACATGTTGTGTATCTGAATATAAGACAGTGATTCAATATTTTTTTTAGGTTATCTACTATCAGGACATTCAAAGAATGTACCTCAGATAGGATTATTGTATAATTTTTTAAAAAAATAAATGAACACTAAATATAAAGATTTAATAGAGCAAACTTTTGATTTTCCACAAGAAGAGTTTAAAACAGAAAACAATAACCTCCAATTTCACGGCATAGATTTAATGTCTTTGGTAGAAGAATACGGTACCCCTTTAAAGTTTACCTATTTGCCAAAAATTACTGAGAACATTAACAAAGCTAAGGGATGGTTTAAAAAATCAATCAAAGATCACGATTATAAAGGACGTTATTATTATAGCTACTGTACCAAAAGCTCTCATTTTAAGTATGTGCTTAATGAGGCTTTAACAAATGATATTCATATAGAGACTTCATCTGCTTTTGATTTAGACATCGTTGCCAATTTAAAGGCAGAGGGAAAAATTAAAGATGAAACCTTTATTATTTGTAATGGTTTTAAAAGAGATCAATACATAAAAAATATCGGAGCACTCATCAACTCTGGACACAAGAACTGTGTGCCAATCATAGACAACTATGAAGAGCTACCACTTATTCAAGAACAGACTAAGAAAAAATTTAAAGTAGGTATCCGAATTGCATCTGAGGAGGAACCAAAGTTTGAGTTTTACACCAGTCGTTTAGGGATTGGGTATAAAAACATTGTTTCTTTTTACGAAAGAGAAATAGCAAACAATCCGAAGGTTGAGCTTAAGATGCTGCACTTTTTTATCAATACAGGGATTAGAGACAATGCCTATTATTGGAATGAGTTGCTCAAGTGTATTAGCGTATATATCAAATTAAAAAAGGCCTGTCCAACTTTGGATAGTTTAAACATTGGAGGTGGTTTTCCTATCAAAAACTCCTTGGCTTTTGATTATGATTATCAATATATGATTGATGAAATTATCAATCAAATTAATGAGGCGTGTAAAAGTGCAAATGTAGCTGTCCCACATATATTTACTGAGTTTGGTAGCTTTACTGTTGGAGAAGCCAGCGGTGCTATTTATGAAGTGCTCTATCAAAAGAAACAGAACGATCGTGAAAAATGGAACATGATCAACTCTTCTTTTATTACCACTCTGCCAGATTCTTGGGCCATTAATAAGCGATTTATTATGCTGCCTATTAACAAGTGGAACCACAGGTATGAACGTGTCTTATTAGGAGGTCTAACTTGTGATAGTGATGATTATTACAATTCTGAACAGCATATTAATGCCATCTATTTGCCTGTATATGAAAAAGAAAATCCTTTGTATATTGGATTCTTTAATACAGGTGCTTATCAAGAAAGTATCGGTGGATTTGGAGGGCTTCAACACTGTTTGATTCCGCATCCAAAACATATCTTAATAGATAGGGATGAAGAGGGTAATACCATAACAAAAGTGTTTAAAGAACAACAAAAGAGTCAAGAATTATTGTCTATTTTAGGATATGACAAGAGCTCTTAGGAACGAGAATTTTTACAAATATTAAAACAGCAAAAGCAAATTACCAACAAATTAAAAAAAATGAAAACTAGTAAAACGTACGCGGGAATTCCTGAAAATTTTTCAAAAATTGAGCAGTCTAAGATTGTGTTAATTCCGGTTCCATATGATGGGACTAGTACCTGGCAAAAAGGAGCAGACAAAGGGCCAGAAGCCTTTTTAGACGCTTCTGAGAACATGGAGTTGTATGATATAGAAACCGATTCTGAAGTATACAAAGAGGGTGTGTTTTTAGCAGATGCAATTACTGAGAGCTCATCGCCTGAAGCTATGGTTGATGCGGTACATCAAGCAACTAAGAAATACATCAACAAAAACAAGTTTGTGACTGTATTTGGAGGTGAACATTCCATTTCTATTGGGACTATTAGAGCGTTTAATGAATGTTTTAATGATTTGACCGTATTGCATATTGATGCGCATGCTGATTTGAGAAAATCTTATGAAGGCTCTGCTTGCAATCACGCTTGTGCAGTTTATGAAGCTAGCCAAAATACCAATTTGGTACAAGTTGGGATACGAAGCATGGATGTTACAGAAAAAACAATCATGAATCCAGACAAAACATTTTTTGCACATGAAATGGCTGTAAATGAATATTGGATGGATGATGTAATTGATCAGCTAACTAAAAACGTCTTTATTACATTTGATTTGGATGCATTAGATCCATCGATTTTGCCATCAACAGGAACTCCTGAACCAGGAGGTCTGTTTTATTATGAAACCCTGGAGTTTTTAAAGAAGGTATTTGAGGCTAAGAATGTAGTTGGTTTTGACATCGTAGAACTGTGTCCTAATCCTACTGAAAAAGCATCTGATTTTTTAGCGGCCAAGTTGTATTACAAAATGTTGAGCTATAAATTTTCATCAAATGATGATACCTATGATGTAGATGAATTGATTGATGAGAGCCCATTTAGCAAGTTGTCTAAATTTAAAAACGATGACGACGATTATTAATTAAACTATATTAATTATCTTTCTGTCAGTTAATTAGTAAATAAAATAAACTAAAAAATTAATTAAAAATAAAAATGAGCGCATGTATTCTTTTCATAAAACACAGTTTTGTTTAGAGATATTGCATCAAAATAAATCATAAAATGAGTAAACCAATTACCGAATTTATTGAGAAATATTTTTTGCATTTCAACGCCGCGAGTCTTGTAGATGCGGCAAAAGGCTATGAAGCCCAATTAAATAAAGGATCAAAAATGCTAGTATCTTTAGCTGGGGCGATGAGCACCGCAGAATTAGGAAAGATATTTGCAGAAATGATTCGTCAAGACAAGGTTCAAATTGTTTCTTGTACAGGAGCAAATTTAGAAGAAGACATCATGAATTTAGTGGCGCATTCACATTATAAACGTGTGCCTAATTACCGTGATCTAACTCCTCAAGATGAATGGGATTTGTTAGAGAAAGGGCTAAATCGTGTTACAGATACCTGTATTCCAGAAGAAGAAGCTTTTAGAAGAATTCAACAACATATTGTTAAAATATGGAAAGATGCCGAAGCAAATGGAGAACGCTATTTGCCACATGAGTATATGTATAAGTTGTTGCTTTCTGGTGTGTTAGAAGAGTATTATGAGATTGATTTAAAAGATTCTTGGATGTACGCTGCAGCAGAAAAAAACCTTCCTATTATTTGCCCAGGTTGGGAAGATAGTACTATGGGGAACATCTTTGCTAGTTATGTTTTAAAAGGAGAGTTAAAAGCCAGTACCATGAAATCGGGTATCGAGTATATGACCTTTTTAGCAGATTGGTATACCGATAATTCACAAAATGGAATAGGTTTCTTCCAGATTGGTGGAGGAATCGCTGGAGATTTCCCTATCTGTGTGGTGCCGATGTTATACCAAGATATGGAAAGACCAGAAACTCCTTTTTGGAGCTATTTCTGTCAAATTTCTGATTCAACAACTAGTTATGGGTCGTACTCAGGTGCTGTACCTAATGAGAAAATCACTTGGGGTAAATTAGATATAGACACCCCTAAGTTTATCATAGAAAGCGATGCAACAATTGTTGCTCCATTAATCTTTGCTTACCTTTTAAACATGTAATTATGAAACGCGTTATTGTAGATTATTCTAAGCTCACAACTGATATTTTAGATATGTTAGTTGAAAAGTACCCCGATGGTTATGATTATGGTGATGTAATTTCTTTTAAAAATGCAAAAGGAGAAACAATTAAAGCTGTTGAGGTTAAAACTGAAGACACCATTTATCTGGTAAAAATTAGTTCTAGATTAGAACAAACCATGGAAGATTATGCAGAAGATGAAGATTCATTTGATTCTGATGATTTTGATTTGAATGACGATATAGAAGAAGGAGATGAAGATTTTTAATTAAAGTTGTTGAAATTCAGTCAATAAGCAAAATAAAGAGTGTCAATATGTTTAAAAAAAAAATTTATTCATTTGACATTTTTTTTTATTATATTGATAGGATTAATGTACAGTAATAATATAAAGTAAAAAAAATGGGAAAATTTGAAATTAAAACAGACAAAGCAGGTAAGTTTAGATTTAACTTAAAAGCGGGAAATGGACAAGTTATTTTAGCGAGTCAAGGTTACTCATCAAAAGCAGGATGTGAAAACGGTATTGATTCTGTTAGAAAAAACTCACAGAATGATGCAATGTTTGAGCGTTGTACAGCAAAAGACGGAAGTCCGTATTTCAATTTAAAATCATCTAATGGTCAAGTGATTGGAAACAGTGAAATGTATTCAAACAATGCTGCTATGGAAAATGGGGTTGCTTCTGTAAAAAAGAATGCACCAGATGCTAAAGTAGAAGAAGTTTAATAGATGTTTGATTCTATATTAGATTCTCTAAAAGGAGAAGTAGGAAATACCCTAATGAGTAAATTAGGACTAAGTGAAGCAGAGGTAGATAAGACTATGCAAGGGTCTAAAGAGGCTATGGAAACCACCATAACCAATGAGGCAAAAAACAATGGCATGGATACTTTGGTAAATTTGTTTTCAGACAAAACCAATACATCAGGAGCTAGTAATTTATTAGGGACCTTGGGTTCAAATCTTATTTCTAGTCTAACTTCTAAAGGTTTTGATTCATCAAAATCTTCATCTATAGCAACAATAATCTTACCAGTGATTACCAATCTTTTATCAAGTAAAATTGGTGGAGATTCATCAAACCTAACGTCAATTTTAGGATCTGATGGAATTTCTGATATGATTGAGGATAAAGCAAAAGGATTTTTAAAAGGCTTGTTTTAAACAAGCCATTTTTATTGTAATGTTTATAAGGAGAATTCATTTCTCCTTTTTTTATTAAAAAGAGTGATATAATTATGTCAAAGTTAAGTTTTAGTGAGCATATTCAATCAGGCTACACTTTTAAAAAAGATTTCATCACATTAGGGACAGCAATGCTAGAAGGTGAAGGTATCACTGGCGCTCATGTTAAAATCCCATTAAAAACACTCAATAGGCACGGTTTAATTGCAGGTGCTACCGGTACAGGAAAAACAAAGACCCTTCAGCTTATTGTAGAACAATTGTCTTTAAAAGGGATTCCTTCATTAATGATGGATATTAAAGGTGATTTAAGTGGATTGGCAATGCCAGGTAGTTTAAATGATCACATAACTTGGAGGCACAATACCATTGGTTTGGCTTATGAGCCCACAGCAATCCCTGTAGAGTTGATGACCATTTCAAATGGTGATGGCGTTCGATTGCGTGCTACAGTCTCTGAATTTGGTCCTGTTTTACTCTCTAAAATTTTGATGCTAAATGATACCCAATCTGGTATCGTATCACTGCTCTTTAAATATTGTGACGATCATAAGTTGCCACTTTTAGATTTGGAAGATTTAAAAAAGATACTTCAGTATTTAATCGGTGAGGGTAAAGAAGAGATTAAGAAAGAATACGGGAGTGTTTCTAGTGCTTCTGTAAACAAAATATTGCGCAATGTTATAGAATTGGAACAGCAGCGAGCAGATTTGTTTTTTGGAGAAAAGTCTTTTGAGATTAAAGACCTGCTTCGTAAAAAAGAGGGTCGAGGTGTTGCTTCTATTATTCGTTTAAATGATATTCAAGACAAGCCTAAGTTGTTTTCAACATTTATGTTAAGTCTACTCTCTGAAGTCTATCACGATTTACCAGAAGAGGGCGATGCTGATGTCCCTAAATTGGCAATTTTTATTGATGAAGCTCATTTAATTTTTGATCATGCCTCGCGTGTATTGTTAGATCAAATAGAAACCATGGTAAAACTTATTCGATCAAAAGGAGTTGGTTTGTTTTTTGTGACACAAAACCCTACAGATGTTCCCGAAGAAATTTTAAGTCAATTGGGATTAAAAGTACAGCATGCTTTGCGTGCATTTACTGCCAAGGATAGAAGAAATATTAGAAAAACTGCTGAGAATTATCCTATTTCGGAGTTTTATAAAACTGATGTGGTCCTTACCTCTATGGGAATAGGAGAAGCCCTGGTTACAGCCTTAGATGAAAAAGGGAGACCAACTCCTTTGGCACACACCTTATTAAGAGCGCCAGTATCTAGAATGGATGTATTAACCGCCAAAGAAATTAAAACGCTGGTAAGCAATTCTGATTTGGTTCGTGTCTATAATGAGACCATCAACAGAGAAAGTGCCTATGAAATGCTATCAGAGAAGATAGAAATCGCTCAGCGAGAAGAAAATCAAGAAAAATTAAGAGAGGTACAGAAAAAGAGCAAACGAACTAGAACCAAAGAAGAAGATTCTACTCTTGAGAGTTTGTCTAAAAACACCATGGTTAGGCAATTAGGTAGAACCATTCTTAGAGAGGTAACCCGAGGTTTATTAGGGATTCTGGGTGTAAAAAAGCGCTAAGTTTTTAAATCTTTTCATAAAAAAAACCGTATCAATTGATACGGTTTTTTAGTTGTAAAAAGCGTTTAGACCGCTTCACCATTTTGTATTTTTTTAGCGATTGCCTCTACTTCATCTAAAACTCTTAATAAGTTTCCACTCCAAAGTTTTTCAATTTCAGCTTCAGTATAGCCTCTCTTTACCAATTCTATAGTAACATTTAAGGTTTCAGAAGCATCATTCCATCCTTCTACACCACCACCACCATCAAAATCAGAACTGATTCCAACATGGTCAATACCGATCTTCTTAACCATATAATCAATATGATCTACAAAGTCAGCAACATTTACAGGGTCAAACTTGTCAGGGTTTTCAGCCATTTTTGCTTGAGCCTGAGTTCTAATCTTCATGTATTTCTCATAATACGATTGTTGCTCTTCTTGAGGTAATTTTCTAGCCTCAGCTCTTGACATAATTGTAAAACCTTGCTCTTTAGCAAAGTCAGCCATAAACTCTTGAACCACTTTATTATAAGCGTTGTTTTTCTCTGTGTTTACATAAGAGTTAAAAGCAACGGTTTGTACAACACCCCCGTTTTTCTTTAACCATTCTAACTGCTCATCATCTAAGTTTCTACTGTGATCACATAGAGCTCTAGCAGAAGAGTGAGAAGCAATGATAGGAGCTTTAGACAATTCAATCATGTCTTTCATGGCTTGTTTAGATGGGTGAGATACATCGATCATGATTCCCCATTTGTTCATTTCTTTAAGTACTTCTTTACCTAAGTCGCTTACACCATTGTGCAACCAAGTGTCATCTGCTTCACCAGTGTTTGAATCACAAAGTTGACTATGTCCATTGTGAGAAAGTGACATATAACGAGCACCCAAGTCATAAAATTCTTTTACTCTATTGATATCAGTTCCAACAGGGTATCCATTTTCTATTCCAATCATGGCTACTTTTTTTCCAGAAGCATAGATGCGTTTTGCATCTGCAGAGCTAAGGGCTAATTCAATGTCATTAGGAGCAATCTCTTCTGTTAAACGGTGAATCGCATTAAACTTATCCATTGCATTTTTATATGCTTTGTCATAGCCTTCTGGAGTTAAATCACCTTGACCTGTATAGACGATAAACCAAGAAACATCCAAACCACCTTTTTTCATTTTAGGTAAGTTTACTTGATTGTCTAATTCTTGGGTATAGTTTACCTCTTCTGTAAAGTTTCTAACATTGATATCGTTGTGTGTATCTAAAGTCATTACTCTTTGGTGAATGGCTTTCGCTTTTGCTAGCATTTCTGGACTAAGCTCCGAAGTCGCTTTCTTTTCTTCTGGTTTACAGGCTGTAAATAAGATAAGAGCTGCCGCTAATAATCGAATGGTTTTCATGTTGTTGTGTAATTAGTTAGTGATTGTTTGTGTAAATAAAAATCTAAAATACGTGTTTTTATTTAGCTGTTAAAATACCCAAGCTATAATTTATCCCAAGAGAAATGCTTGGACTACTTAAAAGGCCTCCTCTAGCTTTTACATAGCCAAAGGCAGTTCGTAAACTAAGTTGATTGTTTAGCTTGTAATCAAGACCGGCACTTGGTTTTACAATGAGTCCTTGACCTGTACCAATATCTCCACCACCAGCTGCTCCAAGCAATACCTGTCCAAACAGGCTTGCGTTTGTCTTACCGAGTTTTTTTGATCGATATCCCGCACCGACCAAACCTTCTGCATAAGCACCTGCGTTTCCGAAATCTGCAAATGAGGTATGGCCAGCCAAATACAAATGTTTGTTCATAAAAATATTTACCTGTAAGGCAAATTGATGCAAATGCTCTGTGGGTTCTATCATTCTATCGGCATTCAAATACATTTCTTGCCCTAAAATAAATTGAACTCCTTTAATTTTTACGTCTTCTAGTTGACTGCCATCAGTACTGCTAAGTCCTTGTTGATGTACATAGTACTTAAGTCCAAAACCAAGAGTAGTAGCCGAAAAATGATTGTTTAAACTCATCAAATAGCCTTTGTTAATGGCTAGATAGACTTCATCAAAAAGTCGTTGTTCAATTGAGAGGTCTGGATAGATAAAAAAACCACCGCCACTATCAACGCCGCCGCCACCTCCAGCTCCAAGACCAAATTTGGCTAAGATGTTGGTTCTATCTTTGTTCATAGAAAAATGATAGCCTCCTCCTAAGAAAAGATCCATATAGCCACCTTGGATTCCGTGATAGGCTCCATCTGCCTTAAAAAAAGCAAACCATTGATCGTTAAAATACGAGTTAATTTCAAAACCAGCCAATTGAATTGTTTTGCCTTTTAATAAAGAGCCGTCTGTTAATTTTGAATCGCCATACGGGCTTAAATTGTTGAGATGTAAGAGTAGAGAAATTCTTTTAGAAGGTTGGTTCCAAGAGCTTTTTACTAAGTCGGTTACTGTATAAGACTGCTCACGTTCTTTAAATAAGCTGTAATCAAAAGAGACAGGAATCTGTACTCCAAAATTTAATTGTTGGCTGCTAATGTTTCCCTTGTCAAAAAAATTGATAGCACTATAGCCTGCGGTTACAGAAAAGTTGTTTAAAGCATAGCCCAAGTTTAGATGAGGTAATAGAAAGGCTCCACCACCGTCAGGTGCACTTGCTCCGCCGCCGCCGCCAAAATGAATACCAGCATCAACAAACCAATGCTTGCTTAACTCTTTTTTTATACCAACATTAAGGCCTAAGGTAAACAAGCCACCTCTTATTCCGTTAACAGAACCGTAAAAACCAGCACCTGCATAGATTGATTTGTTAAGCCATAGATTGTAGTGGATTCCAGTTAAACCCATATTGTCTTCTGGCAGCCCTAAGATGGCATCAAATGGCATTTTAACCGAGAGGTAATCCAAGCCAATAAAAGCTTTTTGATGTGTTTTGCTTGGGAAACCTAATTCTTGTCCAGAACTAAAATGGATAGAGCCTCCTAATATGAGTAGTAGTGCTAATTTTTTCAAAATAAATTTAGTGTTTGTGTAAACTAATAATTACTGTCTTAGAGGTTGGGGTATTGCTGATGGTGGCCGTACTATTTAACGGAACCAATACATTGGTTTCTGGAAAATACGTAGCGGTACATTGTTTAGGAATATCATAAGGGATGGCTAAAAACCCTTTTGCTGTTCTTTCTTCGCCATTAAAATGACTAGTTAAATCTAGCAAATCAAGTTTTTTAATCCCTAAGTTTTTCATGTCTTCTGGATTCATAAAGATAACCCTACGCTCATTCAAAACCCCTCGATAACGATCATCCAAGCCATAAATAGTGGTATTGTATTGATCATGTGTACGTATGGTCATCATTAAAAATTGATCCTTTTTTAATTGTATATCAGAGGGCTTGTTGGCTGTGAAATTTGCTTTACCTGTGTGTGTTGGAGAGAAATCATTTGCTCTTGCATTGTTAGGTAAATAAAATCCTCCAGGCTGTCTTACTCTTGTGTTGTAATTTTCAAAACCAGGGATACTCGCTTCTATGGCATTTCTAATAAGATCATAGTTTGCAACCATCTCAGACCAATTGGTGGTACTGCTTTTTAAGGTGGCATTTGCCATGCCTGCAACAATAGCAGGTTCACTAAGCAAATGAGATGAAAGCGCTTTTAAATCGCCATGTGATTGGTGTACCACTCCCATCGAATTTTCTACTGTAACAAATTGTGCTCCACTGGCTTGTAGGTCTTCTTCTGATCTTCCTAAACAAGGTAAAATAAGCGCTTGTTTTCCATGGATCAAATGACTTCTGTTTAGTTTTGTTGAGATTTGTACCGTAAGGGAACAGTTGCGTAAAGCATCTGCCGTAAATTCAGTATCGGGTGTTGCAGAAATAAAATTACCACCCATTCCTATAAATACTGTTGCTTTTTTTGCATGCATTGCTTTGATGGCATCGACCACATCAAAACCGTGTTTTCTAGGAGCAGTAAAATTGAATTCTTTTTCCAAACGATCTAAAAAATCATCCTTGGGTTTTTCCCAAATCCCCATGGTTCTATCTCCTTGTACATTAGAGTGTCCTCTCACCGGACAGGTTCCTGCGCCAGGTTTACCAATACTACCTTTTAAGAGCAGTATATTAACCAACTCTCTAATATTATCAACCGCATTTTTATGTTGAGTTAGACCCATGGCCCAACAGATAATAATTTTATTATTGTTAGCGATAAGGTCTGCTGCTTTTTCTATTTCAGAAAATTCTATCCCTGTTTGTGGTACTAAGTCTTCTATGCTATACTGCTCTAAATCAGCAAGGAATTCATCCAGTCCTGCTGTTTTTTCTGCAATAAATTCATGGTCAAAAACACTGTTTGGTACTGCTTTTTCTTTGGCGACTAAAAGTTTTAAAATAATTTTTAGCAAAGCCACGTCTCCGTTAATTTTTACTTGTAAAAACAAATCGGTAAGGTCTTGACCTTCACCAAACCATTTAAGCGGATTTTGAGGGTCTTTATAATTAAGCAAGCCGACTTCTGGAAGCGGATTGATGGTAATAATCTTTCCACCATGCTTTTTGGTGTCACCAAGAGCTGTAAGCATTCTCGGATGGTTCGTTCCAGGGTTTTGCCCCATGACGATAACCAAATCAGCCTCATTAAAATCTTCTAAAGTAACAGATCCTTTTCCTATTCCTAAGGTTTCTGATAGTGCAGAACCACTGCTCTCATGGCACATATTAGAACAGTCTGGTAAGTTGTTGGTTCCAAACTGGCGTACAAACAATTGGTATAAAAAAGCGGCTTCATTACTGGTTCTTCCAGAAGTATAGAAAACGGCCTCATCTGGTGATTTTAGTCCGTTTAATTCTGTTCCGATCATTTGAAATGCTGCATCCCAAGAAATTTCTTGGTAATGCGTGGCTCCTTCTGCTAAGTACATCGGGTGAGTGATTCGACCACTTTTTCCAATCTCATAGTCAGAGAGTAAAGACAATTCACGTACGGAGTGACTGGCAAAAAACAAGGGAGATACTCTCTTTTTTGTAGCTTCTTCAGCTACTGCTTTTGCACCATTCTCACAATATTCTGCTAAAAAGGCTCTTTTTTCATCTGGATCTGGCCAAGCACAACCAGGACAATCAAAACCATTTTTTTGATTTAATCTTGCTAGCAAACCAATTCCTTTAATCAGACCCACTTCATTTTTAACATGACTTAAGGCAGATTGTATTGCCTTTGCACCTACCGCAGAGGTTGGTACTTTTGTTAGTTTAATTCCTGTTAAAGTTTCTGGGGCTTGTGCCTCTGGTTTTTTTGTACTCATAAGTTTATATACTGAGGATTTGCATAGATAGTCATTTTCTCATCTCTGCTAAATCCAATTAAACAAATTCCGAATTCTTTTGCAAAATCAATGGCTAGTGAAGAGCAGGCAGAAACAGCTACCACAACCGGAATTTTAGCAAAAAAAGCTTTGGATATAATTTCATAAGAGACTCTTCCGCTCACCATAAGGTATTTGCCTTGGGCCAGCTGAGATTCTTGTAATAATGCGCCTATACACTTGTCTACGGCATTGTGTCTTCCGATATCTTCTTGTGCCGTGAGCATACTCAAACTCTCATCAAAAATAGCTGCTGCATGACTACCGCCAGATTTATGGAACGTAGCTTGGGCCTCTTGCATATTTGCTTGCATGACTTGGATATTGGCATTGCTGATGGTCTTGCTATGGCTGAGTGCTGCTCCAGAAAGTTCTATATCTTTGAGCTCTTGTTTGCCGCAAATACCACATGAAGAAACAGAGAGTAGTGTTCTTTTATTAAGGTAGCCTTTGCCCAATAGTTCTTTTGGAATGCTGCAATTAATGATGCTGTTTATTGCATTTTCTTTTTGAACGATTGTATAGTTTAGGGCTTCTTTTTTTTTATAGATATCTTCTGCAAAGAGCAAACCTCTAATCAAAAAAAAATCACTACCGGGAGTTCTCATAACCACGGTATATGGGGTTTCGTTAATATTTATTTGCAGGGGAGCTTCTACAACTACAGTATCGTCTACAAAGCTTTGTTGCTTGGCAATGGTTTTGATAGATTGATATTGTAAGGTGTCCATAGGTACTCTAAATACTAGCTTTACAAATTTAAAGAAAACTTGTGGTTTTTAAGACAATAGAGCTAAAGCTTTTTGCAAATGATCACTTGGAGCTGTTTGTTTAGGTTGGTTGTAAAAAACAAGTAGTGATCTCCACCGTCTTTGAGTTTGGTTTTTTTTCTGATCTGTGCTACAGTTTCAGGAAAATTACGCGTGGTAATATTGGCTTTAGAATTGGGTATCGCTTTCTTTAGAGCTTTCTTGTCATAAGGCAAAACATCTTCTACAACAAAGGTTCTTCCCGGGAAGGCGATCAGCTGATCAGCGGTATATAGGTGTGAATGCTGTTGAAGTTTCTCTAGTTTGAGTTGTTGGCTAATTTGATGAAACCCACCTGATTTTAAGATTGCAGCGTTGGGTTCATATAGATAAGCTTTGGGCAATGCATATTGAGAGTCCGCCGTTTCATCTAAAGAAAACTCAAATAGCTCAAGCTGTTCTTTGCTGTGATTTACTGTTTTAATTTGGATAGATCCGGTATGGTCTTTAGCCAACAAAAACAACAATTCTTTTACCTCGTTTTCTACAGCGATTATGTGGATTTCTTTAACAAATTTTAATTCGTTAATACTGCTGGTAAGGTCTAAAATTGGTGAACTTTTAATGAGGATGTTTTTAGCTTTTTTAAATAAAAAATCTAAATGATCCGGTACATTGGGCAGGCAGTCTGCCATTAAAAAAACTTTGCCTTTGTGGGCAACTCTTCTTGAGGGATCTATATAAATCCAATCAAAAGTTGTTGTGGTATTTTTAAGGTATTCAAGTCCATCTCCAAGTACAAAATTACAGTTGTCACAGGCTAACTGATTAAAATTATGACTAGCAATTTTAGAGAGTTCTTCATTGATCTCGCAATGGGTAACTTGTGTTGTGTTTTTAGAAAATGCCCAGCTGTCAACCCCAAAACCACCAGTAAGATCTATTAAGCTTTTGCCGCTCACCAATTTTGCTTTGTAATTAGCAGTAATTTCAGATGAAGTTTGCTCAAGGTTGAGTTTGGGTGGATAGTAAATGCCTTGGGTGGCAAACCAACTTGGCAACTTGCTCTTCGCCTTT
Organism: Polaribacter pacificus; assembly: GCF_038024035.1. Classification (NCBI taxonomy): domain Bacteria; kingdom Pseudomonadati; phylum Bacteroidota; class Flavobacteriia; order Flavobacteriales; family Flavobacteriaceae; genus Polaribacter; species Polaribacter pacificus. The sequence continues at coordinate 929,303 of NZ_CP150664.1, read as the reverse complement.
TTTTTTGCAGCAATCTGCGTGGCAATTTCTTGAATGCTCACTTCTTTAAATGGACTTCCTTTAAAGATTAACTTAGAGAGATCTGTTTGTAAATGTTCATCAATATACTGCTGAACTTCTGGATGTAAAAGTTTGGTGTTCAAACGAAAAACAGATTAAAGGTCTTTGGTTAGTGATTTTACGATCCTGTTTTCTGATAAAAACTCTTTTAAAATAACCTTAATGGCCGTATAGGTTGGAACTGCTGTTATCATGCCAACAACGCCAAATAAAAGGCCTCCAATGATAATAATTAAGAAAATTTCTAATGGATGTGATTTTGTGGTTTTTGAAAAGATATACGGTTGGCTGAAAAAATTATCGACCAACTGTGCTATCAAATACCCTAACATCACATAGAGTGTTGTAGGTAAAATCACAGTTTGAAAATCGTTACCAAGATTGCTAGTCATCGAAAGGAAAAACATCAATACAGCACCAATCATAGGGCCAATATATGGGATCAAATTTAATAAGGCGCATAAAAATGCAATGACAACCGCATTAGAAATTCCGCAAATTAATAAGGTAATCGTATACAAAACAAAGAGGATGCTTATTTGCAAAAACAAACCGATAAAATAACGAGACAACAGATCGTTGATTTTTTCTATAGAAACAGAAAACTTATTTTCACTTTTTTCTGGAATGATGGTTAGTACCGCATTTTTTAATAAATCACTGTCTTTCATAAAGAAAAAACTGATAAATAACACGGAGAATAAGCCCACACTTAGGGTGCCTAAAACCCCTACAAATGAGTTGAGTAAGTTGGGTATTGCTTGGAAACTTGAGCTAAAGTCGAAGTTTTTTAATTCATTTAAAAGATTGATGTCTTTTGATTTAAAATACTGAGTAACCTGTTGGAGTACGTTTTGTAAGTTTTGCTGTAGTTTGTCGGTTTGGAGCAAAGACAAGCTCTCACCTTGCTCAATAATCAGTGGAATAAACATGCCAATCAAACCAGCCAATAAGCTTACAAAAAGCAGCATGGTAATAATTACAGCCACCGTATTAGGAATCTTTAACTTGAGCTTTAAAAATCGAATGATAGGCCTGGCAATTAAGGTAAGTACAGAGGCGATTATAATGTAAACGATAACGGATTCTACCGCATATAAAAAATAGCCGAGTAGGGCAATTCCAAGAAGAATTGCAACGGCTCTTAAAATACCTTTTGAAATATCTTTTGAAGTCATCATTTAATTATATGCTTTTACAGTTCCCATACTCAATTGTCTATTGCCTATGCTGTGATTTTGTGGTAATAAGGCACCAGATTCTGTGGTAATCCATTCATCCCAAGTGGCTTCTAAACCATTCATTCTCATGCTTGGAACATACATTTTAAAACGGATAGGTAGATAGTCTTCATTTACAATCCAAACGTATGAATCTCCAGGAGTACTCCCTCCGGTAGTGTATTTTACTTTTAAACGAGGCTCACCATCAACCATTTCTAGCGTTCTGATAATCCCATCTTCAAAAAGTTTATGTGGAGCGACTAGCCAAAAACTATCGTTGTTAAAAATATCTAAGGCGCGTTGTATAGTGCTTTCTTTGTTGTTGACTACTTCTGTCTCATTGATAAACAGTCTGCTTTTTTCTAGTTCATTTGGATGCAATATAACAGTGTTTTCATCCCATTTAACTTCTACGATATGCTCTTGTTTGTCCCATTTAAAAAAACGAGCTCCTCTAAAACTCCACTCAATATAGCGAGTTTTGGTATACGCATCATGCTTGATTGTTTTTAAAATCTTATGAGCCAAGGCATCGGCTTTTTCATTGTAGGCTTTTACTTTGCCTAAATCTAGTTGCATGCCAAATAAGGAGAGGCTGTGTTTTGTTGGGAGTTTTATCCCAGTATCTGTATTGGTCCAATCGCTCCAAGTAGCAGAAACACCACCTAAAGGAATAATACCAACCCACATTTTATATTCTGTTGGCATGCCGTTTTTGTCAAGGATCCACAAATAAGAATCCCCAGGAGTTGATCCACCACTAGTGTAGGTAACCAATAAGGCAGCTTTATCATTGTATTGAACCAAACGTCTTTCTACACCTGGATCCATTACTTTATAGGGTGCCATTAGCCAGAAGCTATCGTTGTTAAAAAAGTTGGTCGCTTGTTCTATGTGTTTTTTATTTTCTGCTTTGTTCTTGCTTTTAAGTACCTTGCTTTTACTCGGTTCTTTGGTGTGCAGCTCAACTTGGATGTCATTCCATGAAACCATCACGACATCTTTTTGATGATACCACTTGTAAAAATGCTCGCCTCTAAAACTCCATTCGATTACTTCGGTTTCTGCTAGATACTTCTGGTTAAGTGCTGTAAGCATTTTTTGAGCCAGTGCATCTGCTTCTTTTCCTTGAACCCCTGTAGGGAGTTCTTCGTTATTTTTATAATAAAATACAGCCGCAATAATGGCAAGGATAAGGATGAGAATCCCTAGGAATTTTAAAAACTTTTTCATGGACACTTAGGCTAGATTGAAATGCTAATTTACTATAATTTATTGGCATTGTAAAAGTCTAAAACATGAGCGGGGATTTCTACATCTTTGGCTAGTTTGTCATCAGAAATTGGGTGTAATGCCACCTGTTGCAACGGGACAAGTCCAGCCCAAACCGGTAGGGCATAATCTTCAGGCTCATCGGCTACACCGACGTCTCTAATTTTTGCCGAGGCGGTTTCTATGGTAAACTTAACCACCAAGGTTCTTTCTAGTTCTTCTGGATGCATGGGTCTAATACCATCCCAACGGCCTTTCATCATATGTTCCATAAAACAAAACAAAGCCGCATCTTTCTCTAGGGGTTCGCTAAGTTCTTCTACGCTGCCAAACAAGGTGGCAGAGCGGTAATTAACTGAGTGGTGTAGGCCAGAGCGCGCTAAGACTAAGGCATCTAAATGCATCACAGTCATGCTCATTTCTTTTGCGTCTAAAAGGCTGGTAAGCATTCTGTTGGCTCTTGATCCGTGCAGGTAGATTTCTTGTCCTTTACGACCGTAAGCCATGGGCAAACTAATGGCTTTTCCTTTGTAGATATAGCTAACATAACCTATAAACCCAGCATCTAAAATATTGTTTATTTTGTCTACATCATAGCTGGCTCTGTTATGGCCTCGTTTTACCCTGTTTAATTTTGATTGACTGTATTCTTTCATCTTATAAATAACGTTCTTGAATAATTTTTGTGTGCCAAATATCATGGCCTAAAATAATAAATGCTGCTGCTCTTGCAGAAACTGGAGAGCCATTTGCACTGCCCATAAAGGCAAAGTTTTTTTCAGAAATACTTTTTAATAAAGAAATAGAATTGTCTCTGTTGATGGTGAATTCTTCTAGCATTTGTGCTTTGCTTTTTAAATCAGCTTCTGATGGGATGATATAATCATCTTGATCAAATCCAGCCAAATTAGTTTTGTCATTTCTAGCAATTCTAAAACAGCGATACATGAAAACACGTTCAGTGTCTATTAAATGCTGAAATACTTCTAAAATGCTCCATTTTTCTGGTTGATATCGATGCAATAGCTTATCATCTGGAATGCTAAGAATAAAATCTTGAATCATTTTTTTGCCTTTGACATAGCCTTCTATTAGTTCTGTGTCATTTGCTAACAAACCTACGTAGTTGTTGTAGTACTCGTGAAATTCTGTTGGTTTTAAATCTGCTTTTATCATCTGTTGTTTTTTAAGATACTCATATTATAAGTTGACCAATATTGGTTTTTAAACTTACAGTTTTCTTTTAAGATTCCTTCCATTTTAAAGCCACATTTTTTATAACATCTGATGGCTTGTTTGTTAAAATCATAGACTCCTAAATCTAAACGATGTAGCTGTAAATCTTCAAATCCAATTCTTATCAGCTCTTTAATTATTAATGTGCCATAGCCTTTGTTTCTAGAATTGTTATTGCCAACCAATACTCTGCAAATTCTGGCAGAATCATTTTTGTAATCAATAGTATTGAGCTCTGCATGACCAATTACTTCTTGCGTTTTGATGTCTGTAACTTTATAAACCAGTCGATTTGGAGCAGCTGTGTATATTGCTAGTTGTTGAGGTGTAATTGGGTACTCAAAAATATGTGCGCCAAATACAACCATTAAGCGTTCAGAATCAATCCAATTTATAAGCCTATTGTAATCTGATTTTTCAAATTTCTCAAGTTTTATCATGAAAATATCCGTTTGAATAATCAAAATTACTATTTTTATGGACTGCTGTTGTCGTCCATAATAAAAATACTTAGTAGTCCAGTTATGTTTCCATATAAAACAAGTATCACTTTTGATCGAAAAAGCAATCAACCCTTGTATTTGCAATTGTCAAATCAGTTGATTGCATTAATCAATGCAAATAGATTGCCTTCTAAAACAAAATTACCAGGTAGTAGAACGCTTGCCGCGTTGTTAGAGGTGCATAGAAAAACTATTGTTGCTTGTTATGATGAGTTGCTTTTACAAGGATGGATAGAAACAATCCCTCAAAGAGGAACTTTTGTACACAGCGATTTGCCTGAATTGCAGCAGCAAGATTTTAGTGAGGATTCTATAATAAAGGATAAGAATACTACGGGTTTTCAATTTTACAAGAGAGATCACCTACAAAAGAACACAGCAATAGTCTCAACTGGTTTTATCACATTAAACGATGGTGTTTCTGATGCGCGCTTAACCCCCATAAATGATATAGCACGGATATACAGAAGAATAACAAGCAAAAAAAATGCATCTGAGCATCTGTCTTACGGCTCAGTTTACGGAAACGAAACTTTGAGGGTAATATTGGCTTCTTATTTGAGCCAGACTAGAGGTCTAGATATTAGCAAAGAGCAAATTTTAATTACTAGAGGTAGTCAAAATGGGATTTATCTGGCTTCACAACTGCTTTTTAAAAAAGGGGATTGCGTACTCGTTGGCGATACAAACTATGCTTCAGCAGATACTACATTTAAAAATCAAGAGGCCAAGCTTATTAGGGTTGATGTTGATGTCTTTGGATTAAATACCAATCAGATAGAAGAAATCTGTCAAAAACAAAATATAAAAGGTGTTTATGTAACCTCTCACCATCATCATCCAACCACAGTAACCCTATCTGCAGAAAGAAGGATTCATTTGTTAAATCTTGCTCAGAAATACAATTTTGCAATTATAGAAGATGATTATGACTATGATTTTAATTATAATCATTCACCTATTCTGCCTTTGGCAAGTCATGATGTAAACGGAAATGTCATTTATATAGGATCGGTATGTAAAACGGTGGCCCCAGTTTTTAGAGTTGGGTATTTGGTGGCTCCAAAAGCATTTGTTGATGAGGCTGCGGCCTACCGAAAAATTGTTGATCGTCAGGGCGATGCCTTATTAGAGTTAACCTTTGCAAGTTTTATCAAATCTGGTGATTTGGATCGGCATATTAAAAAGGTCTTAAAAATTTACAAAGTTAGACGTGATCTGATGTGTAGTTTACTCACTGAAAAATTGGCAGCTTATTTTGAGTTTGAAATTCCAAAAGGAGGGATGGCAATCTGGCTGTCACTTACTAAAAAACTGACTTGGAAAAGGGTTGCCGAAGCAGCTTTACTACAGCAGTTAGAAATTGGTGATTGGACTCGCTATGATCCAGAAAACTTAGGGCATAATGCCATTCGATTGGGTTTTGCTAGCTATAACGAAGCAGAAATATACCAGTTAATTGAGAAGTTTGAATTGACTTTTAAAGCGATTGAAGAGGAAAAATCTTCTTAAATTTTTTGGGGATCTCTTTATGTATACAAAGCGGTTCTTTAGTAAGGGGATGGATAAAGTCTAAGCTAGCGGCATGCAGGTAGAGGCCTTTTCCTTTTAAAAAATGCCTAGGCTCTCCGTGTTCTTGATCGCCTAAAATTTGATTTCTGATAGAAGCAAGATGGATTCTTAATTGATGCTTTCTACCGGTGCTAGGAGATAGCTTTACAAAATTTAAAAAACCAAATCGTTTAGAGCTTACTGTTTCTAAAACTTCATAGTGAGTTTCGGCATTTTTGCCATCGATAGCCTCATTGATATGCCCAGTAACTTGCATCTGACCAATGCATACGGCGTAATAGGTTTTTTTGATTTTTTTATCCTTAAATAAATCGCTTAAAGCGACAATAGCAGCACTGGTTTTTCCGACGAGTAAAACACCGCTGGTAGGATAGTCTAAGCGATGCACTGGCTGTGGTTTTACAGCATCAGCCTTCGTGCTTTTTTGTAAGTTTTGAGGCAGTCCGTTTGCAATGGTCACAAATTTATTGCCACTGACTAAAATTCCTGAAGGTTTGTAAATGACGGCCAAATAATGATCTTCATGCAACACCTCAAGTGGTAAGACTAAACGTTTAAAAGCCTCTTCGGTTTTGTTTGAATACAATTCAATACGTTCACCTCCATGAATATAGGTTGCTGTAGTTGCAGGGGTATCGTTTATAAAAATCAACACTTTTTTAATGGCCTTTTTGATACCTGATTTGCTGGGGATGCTATTAAAAATACCCACAGCATATTCTTGAAAGCGAATCGGTTTTTCTGTAGTAACCGCAATATGGCTTTCTATCATCTGCATCTAGACAGCAAACAATTGACTCATGTCTTTAAAGGCTTTAAACTCAAGCGCATTGTTTTCTGGGTCGTTAAAAAACAGGGTAGCCTGCTCGCCAACTTTGCCTTTAAAACGAATGGTTGGTTCTATAATAAATGTAGTGTTTGCCGCTTTTAATCTCTCTGATAAATCATGCCAATCTTCCCAAGTTAAGACCACGCCAAAATGAGGAACGGGTACCTGATGCCCGTCAACAGGATTGGTAATGGCCGTGCTAGGTTTGTGTCCTGCTTTTTGATGGATGACCAATTGGTGTCCAAAAAAGTTAAAGTCTACCCATTGCTCGCTACTTCTTCCTTCTGAACATCCTAAGATGTCTCTGTAAAAAGCACGGCAGGTTTCTAGATTTTGTACCGGAATGGCTAAGTGAAAAGGTTGTATCATTTTTTTAGGTTCAAACCTGCCTGAGGCAGGCAGGGGTTCAAGGGTTTGTTAGTTCGAGAACTTTTCTCGTTAGCAATGTTGTCCTCGATACAAATTTCATCAAATTTATTTTAAAAAATAAGTCCTATTGATAATTTTTTTAAAAACCAACCGCGGCATCATCTCCACGTGGATCTGCGCCTCCTTCTAATTTTCCGTTTGGCAAGACTAAAATGGCATCAACTCGACCAATAATCAAAGAATTTCGCTCTAGCAATTCATAACCCAAAGCTTTTAACTTGTTTTTGGTAATGCTGTCAAACCCATTTGGTTCCATTCTAATATTGTCTGGATACCACTGGTGATGAAAACGTGCTTGATTTACAGATTCTTGCATGCCCATATCATATGCTACCACATTTAAAATATTTTGCAATACCGATGTAATAATCGTTGATCCACCAGGGGTACCAACAACCATTTTTAATTTTCCATTGTAAGATACAATTGTTGGGGTCATAGAACTAAGCATCCTTTTTCCTGGGGCAATGGCATTGGCTTTAGAACCTAACAAGCCATATACATTTGGTGTTCCTGGTTTGCTGCTAAAATCATCCATTTCATTGTTTAAGAAAAATCCGCCTCCTTTTACAAATACCTTAGAACCATAACCAGTGTTTAAGGTAGTGGTTACAGAAACGGCATTTCCAAAAGCATCTACAATAGAGTAGTGGGTGGTTTCATTGCTTTCATATCCCAAAACAGTTCCATGAGAAATGTCTGAAGATTTGGTGGCCTTATCCCAAGAAAAACTCTTCATTCTATCGTTAATATAATCAGCGTCTGTTAAGCTGTCAATCGGCACATCTACATAATCAATATCGCCTAAATAATGAGCTCTATCAGCATAAGATCTTCTTTCTGCTTCTGTTAATAATTGAATGTATTTTGTAGAGTTGTGCTCAATTTTTGACAAATCATAAGGCTCAATCGCTTTTAAAATTTGTGCCAAACAGATTCCTCCACTTGCGGGCAAAGTCATCGAGGTAATGGTGTATCCTTTATAATCAAAGCTTACTGGTTTGCGCCACACTGCTTGATAGCTGGTAAGATCTTCATGGGTCATTTTACCGCCAAGTTCTGTTACATAGTTTACCATTAGATCGGCAGTTTTTCCTTTGTAAAACCCATCCATTCCTTTGTCGCGAATGCGCTCTAGGGTTTGTGCGAGTTCTTCTAGTTTAATAATATCGCCTTCTTTCCATTCGGCATCAAAAGCGATGGTGTAATTGTTTGCTTTCTGAAAGCGTTTTCGGGTTCCATTTAAAGCACGGGCTTGCATCTTTGAAACTTTAAAACCGTTTCGAGCCAAATCTATTGCGGGCTGTACCAACTCTTTAAACGGAAGGCTTCCAAATTTTTTATACACTTCCATAATACCAGCAACAGATCCTGGTACACCCACTGAGTGAACACCAAAGCTGCTCATCTCTGGAATCACATCGCCTTTTTCATCCAAATACATGTCTTTATGTGCAGAGTTTGGAGCTTTCTCTCTAAAATCAAGAGCTCCAGTACTACCGTCGTTTTGTCGGTATACCATAAAACCACCACCACCAATATTTCCTGCCTGAGGATATACGACAGCGAGTGCCAATTGGGTAGCGATCATTGCATCATAGGCGTTTCCACCTTTTTTTAAGATGTCAGAACCAATTGTAGAAGCTTCTACACGAGCAGAAACCACCATGGCTTTGTCTGCAATAACTCCGATTATTTTTTCTTCTTTACTACAACTTGCAACAAGAAATGCAATTGTAAGCAGGTAGGCTATTTTTTTCATGGATTGATAGTTGTTTGGTTGATTTCAATTATTTTATTCTTGGTAAAGGCTCTTAAATCTTCAAAGAACAGCGTAAAATCTTTTTCAAATTCTGTATAGTGATCTTTTAAATCTTCTAAGGCCAAATGCATTTGCGATTGCAAATGAGTTCTCTTGTTCATGCCGTTTAATACCTTTTGCATGCCTTCAAAAAATTGGTAGTTGTACAACCAATTGTATTCAATCATATAAGGTAGTAAATCTTGGGTTTTTTTAGGAAGTTTTTCTTTTTGATCTTCTAAGAGCTGATAAACTTTATCTACATAGATCTCTAGCGGAGTCTCTGAGTACTGATTCCAGTTTTTTGCTAAAAAATGATCGTAAAAAAGATCAATGATAATGCCTTTATAATGCCCGTAACGAGCATGAAGTCTGCGTTTGCTCTTTCTAACCACAGGATGTGCATCTGTAAAAGTGTCTATCTGTCTGTGTAAAAAGATGCCTTTTTGAATCTCTGGATCTAGATGCGTAAAGCGATTGCCTCGAATATGATCAGCAATAAAATTACCAGTCATTAGCTGAGGGTTGTCTTCTGACAAGTATAGGTGTGCTAGGAAATTCAAGGTGTATACATTTAAAGTCTAAATGTACGGAAAAAGAACTGAGTTTTAAATTGGAAAGTTAAAGGGTTTTTTTTGAGAGAGAAGAGAGAAGAGAGAAGAGAGAAGAGAGAAGAGAGAAGAGAGAAGAGAGAAGAGAGAGTTGGGGAGTAGCAGGGGGGTAGAGGGACAGAGGTGCAAACCTGCCTGCCGCAGGCAGGGGTGCAAAGTTACAGAGGTACAGAGGTACAGAGGTTAGAGGTGTGCGACAAGGACAATGCAGTTCTAATTGCTATTTCAATGTCCACGAACCTCACCAATCAACCAATAGTCCCAATGGGTGCCTGCCCTTTAATCAGCCATTCATTGTTTTCTTTTTTTAGAAAAAGAATCGTTGTACTACCTATTCCAGACTTTGATTTGCTAAATAAAACCAATGCTTTTTTTCTGTTCTTGCTGTAGATGGGTTCTGATATTCGAATATTGTAGCTGCGTTTGCAAGCATCTTTATTACCTATCTTAAGATGCTGGAGGTTTTTAAAGGGTAAAACCTCTTTTTGAGTCCACTCTTTTTTTTGCCAAGTAAATGTTTGCTTGTTTAATTGTTTTAAAAGTTTTTCATCTATCACCTGATCATTATTGATAAAAAAAGGATTCTGGGTGTTTGTCTCTTTAAGAAGATTAAAATTATGGCTTAGATGTTCAATAATCTCTTTTGGGCTAGCGTCATGCTCATCCACAGTTTTTTTGTCCAGGCAAGCAGTTAGGTTTTCCTTTAAGATAGTGTGTAAAATGGCTGTTGTATTCTCTCTAATGGCTAGAGTTTTAGATTTACAAGCAATTAAAAAAACAAATAGAATTAATAAGGATAGTTGCTTTTTCATAATTTAAAAATACAAAAAAAGCATCGTTCTAAAACGATGCTTCTCTCTATTTTGTTTTCTCTTCTCTCTTTTCTATGAATTCAACATCACTGGCATTACCAACATGGTAATATGTTCGCCTTCGTCTGTTCCGTCAATAGGAGTTAAGATTCCTGCGCGGTTTGGTAAAGACATTTCTATCAATACATCATTAGCGCTTAAATTGTTGAGCATTTCGCTTAAAAAACGAGAGTTAAAACCAATTTGCATATCGTCACCGTGGTAATCACAGCTTAAACGCTCATCAGCTTTGTTAGCATAGTCTAAATCTTCTGCAGAAATGTTTAATTCTGTACCCGCCATTTTCAAACGAATTTGGTGCGTAGTTTTACTAGAGAAGATAGACACACGTCTTACAGAGTTTAAAAATGAAGCTCTATCTACGGTTAATTTATTTGGGTTCTCCTTAGGAATAACAGCCTCGTAATTAGGATATTTTCCATCGATCAAACGACATACCAAAACAAAATTGTCAAAGGTAAACTTGGCGTTTGAGTTGTTGTATTCAATAGTTACATCTGTATTGGCACCGTTTAAAATTCCTTTTAATAAGTTTAAAGGTTTCTTTGGCATGATAAACTCTGTGGTTTCATTTGCCGTTACATCGGTACGTGTGTATTTAACTAATTTGTGAGCATCTGTGGCTACAAAAGTTAAGCTTTCTGAGCTAAATTGAAAAAAGACACCGCTCATTACTGGACGTAAATCATCATTACCTGCGGCAAAGATGGTCTTAGAAATGGCTGTGGCTAAAATGTTAGCAGGGATGGTTGTGCTATTTGGTGAAGACAAGCTTACCGCTTTAGGAAACTCATCACCACTAAAAAACGCCATATCATATTTTCCTTGATCAGAACTAATTTCTATGGTGTTGTCACCTTCTGTTTTAAAACTTAAAGGTTGGTCTGGAAATGTTTTTAAAGTGTCTAACAACAACCGTGCAGATACCGCTATAGACCCAGTAGAATCAGACTCTACATCAACCATAGCACTCATGGTAGTCTCTAAATCAGAAGCAGAAACTTTTAGTTGATTTTCTGTCAATTCAAACAAAAAATTATCTAAAATAGGCAATGTATTATTGCTGTTAATAACGCCCCCAAGTACTTGAAGTTGCTTTAATAATTGCGAACTTGATACTATAAATTTCATTCATTTATCTTTTTAAAATAGTACTGCCTTTTTGATTTCCTCATCCTGAGGTTGTTAAAAAAAGTGAGTTACAAATATATTCTAAATATGTGATTTTAAAAATATATTTATCAACAGTTTTCCCTTAAATTTAAAACATTTGCAAAAACGTTATAATTATGTTAATAGATTTTTCGAAATTCTGAATCAAAAATTATAAATGTTACATTTGTTTGTTAGTCAAAACCCTTTTTAATGAAAAAAATTACCTGCTTTTTTGCAATTATTCTGTTTACAATCAGTGCTATACAAGCTCAAGAACCTTTAAAGCTTAGTTCAAATGAGATGTATGAAAGGTTGCAAAAGCTTAACTTTCTTGGATCTGTTCTGTACATCGCAGCACATCCAGACGATGAAAATACCCGCTTAATTTCTTATATGTCTAATCAGGTAAAAGCCAGAACGGCCTATTTATCTTTAACCAGAGGAGATGGTGGACAAAACTTAATCGGTCCAGAAATTAGAGAATTATTAGGAGTCATAAGAACCCAAGAATTACTGGCAGCAAGAAGCATAGATGGCGGAGAGCAATTTTTTACCAGAGCCAATGATTTTGGCTATTCTAAGCATCCAGATGAAACACTAGCTATCTGGAACAAGGAAGCTGTTTTAAGCGATGTGGTTTGGGCCATTAGAAAGTTTAAACCCGATGTGATTATCAATCGTTTTGATCATAGAACTCCAGGAACCACACACGGACATCACACCAGTTCTGCCTTGCTAAGTTTTGAAGCATTTGATATGGCGGCTGATAGAACAAAATTTACATCGCAATTAGGGCTTACAGAAACTTGGCAGCCACAACGATTGTTTTTTAATACCTCTTCTTTTTTCTACGGATCTGATGCCGATTTTAAAAAGAACAACAAAGGCAAACTTTCTTCATTTGATGTTGGAGTTTACTACCCGTTAAAAGGCTTGTCTAATAATGAGGTAGCTGCTTTGGCCAGCAGTCAACACTTGTGTCAAGGTTTTGGTCGATTGACCACCAGAGGAAGTCAAACAGAATATGTTGAGTTTTTAAAAGGAACCAAACCCAAAGTAGACAATGATTTGTTTTCTGGAATCAATACTACTTGGAATAGAATCAAAGGTGGAGGTGCAGTTGGCGCTATTTTATACAAACTAGAAAAGAATTTTGATTTTGCCAACCCGTCTAAACATCTGCCAGAGCTTTTAGCAGCTTATGACTTGATAAAAAATCTAGAAGACAGTCATTGGCGCGAAATTAAAGAAGGGCAAATTAAAGAGCTAATTGAGGCAGCTGCAGGCTTATACTTAGAAGCTTCTTCCAACAGTTCAAGCAGTACACCTACCGCTACTGTTCCGTTGTCTATGGAGCTATTAAACAGAAGTGATGCGACAGTGTTTTTAGAAGGATATCGCATTTTTACCAAAGAAAGCACACAGTCTAAAGCACAGGTAAAAAAATTAGAGGCCAATAAAAAACTAACGATTAAAGATGTATTTAAGCTCAATGCAGCTGGTTATTCTGATCCTTACTGGTTGCGCAGCAAAGGAACTTTGGGTATGTATCAGGTAGACGATCAAAAACAGATTGGAAAACCTGAAACAGATAGACCGCTACAGGTGGAGTTTCAGCTAAGCATTTTGCAACACAAGATTACTATTGTAAAAAATGTGGTGTATCGCTATGCAAAAAGTGATAAGGGTGAAATTTACGAACCTTTTGAAATCTTACCAGAAGTAACCACTAGCATTGATAATAAAGTACTTATTTTTTCTGATAACACTCCAAAAGAAGTTAAGGTAACTATTAGAGCAGGTGCAGAAAATATAGCAGGAAACTTACATTTAAATCTGCCTAAGGGTTGGTTGGTAAGCCCTGCACAAATTCCTTTTTCGATCGCTCAAAAAGGAGATGTTTCTGTAGTGAATTTTCTGGTGACGCCACCTAGAGAACAAATGGAATCTGTAATGCAAGCAGTTGCTACCATCAACGGAAAAACGTTTAATAAAGAACTGATAGAAATTTCTTACGATCACATTCCTAAGCAAACTGTTTTGGTTGCATCCCAAGCAAAAGTTGTGCGCTTAAATATTCAAAAAACAGGAAGTAATATTGGCTATATTAAAGGAGCAGGAGATGCCATTCCAGAAAGCTTACAGCAAATTGGATATACGGTGGTTTCTATCGACCCAGAAAACATTACCGCCAACAGCTTGGACGGCTTTGATGCCGTGGTTATTGGGATTCGTGCCTACAATACAGTTGCAAGTTTAAAGTTTAAGCAAAAATTTTTATTAGACTATGTATCTAAAGGAGGTAATATGATTGTACAGTACAACACTAGTGGTCGTGGAGGTATCGATGTTGGAGCACCTTTTGATTTACAAATCTCTAGAGATCGAGTAACTGATGAGCATGCTGCAGTTAGTATTTTAGCAAAGCAACACTCGCTGCTAAACTTTCCGAATAAAATCAATGCCGATGATTTTGAAGGATGGGTACAAGAACGCGGCTTGTATTTTCCAAATAAATGGGCCAAAGAGTTTACACCCATCTTGTCTATGCACGATAAAAATGAAACGGCTAAAAAAGGAAGTTTATTGGTTGCAAAGTACGGTGAAGGACATTATATCTATACCGGTTTAAGCTTTTTTAGAGAACTGCCAGCAGGAGTGCCAGGCGCCTATAAACTCTTCGCAAACATGTTGTCTATCGGTAAAGAAAACATCCAAACACAAACAGAAATTAAAGAATAGTACTTATGGAAACAGAAAAACGTCCTTGGAAAAAAATATACAGTCTTGTTTTGATTGCAAATTTTATTTACATCATTCTTTTTTATTTTATCACTACTTATTTTTCTAATTAAGCAACTCAAAACATGGAAATTTTAGATTGGATAGTACTTTCTGCCACCTTAGCATTTATTGTGATTTTTGGTGCTTATAAAACTAGAAAGAACACTAGTGTACAAGATTATATCAAAGGAGGTAACGATACCAAATGGTGGACCATAGGGCTCTCAGTAATGGCTACCCAAGCCAGTGCAATTACCTTTTTATCAACCCCAGGACAAGCGTTTCATAGTGGGATGGGTTTTGTGCAGTTTTATTTTGGATTGCCCATCGCCATGGTGATTATTTGTTTGGTTTTTATACCCATTTATCACCGTTTAAAAGTCTATACGGCTTATGAGTATTTAGAAGGGCGCTTTGATTTAAAAACAAGAACGCTGGCCGCAATTTTATTTTTAGTACAGCGTGGATTGGCGGCCGGAATTACCATTTTTGCTCCTGCCATTATATTGTCTGCCGTATTGGGATGGGATCTGGTTTCTTTAAATATTATTATTGGTGTTTTGGTAATTATTTACACGGTTTCTGGAGGAACAAAGGCCGTAAATGTGACTCAAAAACAACAGATGCTTATTATCTTTTTAGGGATGTTGGTTGCTTTTTTTATGATTGTAGATCAATTGCCGCAAGATATTTCATTTAGCAAGGCGCTTGATATTGCAGGTGCTAGTGGAAAAATGGAAGTGCTAGATTTTTCTTTTGATCTGTCTAACCGCTATACAGTATGGACAGGTTTTCTTGGAGGGACTTTTTTAATGCTCTCTTATTTTGGAACCGATCAAAGTCAGGTACAGCGTTATTTGTCTGGGAAGTCTGTACGTGAAAGTCAGTTGGGCTTGTTGTTTAATGGATTGTTAAAAGTACCAATGCAGTTTTTTATTCTTTTAGTTGGGGTGATGGTGTTTGTTTTTTATCAATTTAATGCGGCCCCTTTAAATTTTAACCCAAAGGCAAATGAAGCAGTGTTAAATTCAGCCTATGCTTCTGAGTACAAAGCTTTGGAGAGTCAATACAGAGCCTTAGAAGATCAAAAAAAGACCTTGGTTTTAGATGGTGTGCAAGCAGGAGATAAAGCGCAAATTAAAGACTTAGAGCAGCAGAGTGTTGCTGTTAAAGAACAGGCAAAAGCAGTAATCAGCAAAGCAGATGATTCTGTAGAAACCAATGATAAAGATTATGTGTTTATTCATTTTATCTTAAACAATTTACCTCGAGGATTAATCGGTTTGTTATTGGCGGTAATCTTATCAGCAGCCATGTCATCAACAGCATCAGAATTAAATGCCTTGGCATCTACTACGGCTATTGATTTATACAAGAGAAATGTAAAAGGAGAAAAATCAGAAGCTCATTATGTAAAAATGTCTAAGTGGTTTACACTAGGTTGGGGAATCTTGGCAATTTTGGTGGCCTGTGTTGCCAATTTGTTTGATAACTTAATTCAGTTGGTCAATATTATTGGTTCTATTTTCTACGGAAACGTATTGGGTATTTTCTTATTGGCATTTTTTATTAAATACGTAAAAGGAAATGCTGTATTTATTGCAGCAATCATTACGCAGGCAATTATCATCGGTGTGTTCTTGATGGATTGGTTGCCGTATTTATGGTTAAACTTGCTGGGTTGTGTATTGGTAATGGCCATTGCCTTGCTTATACAAACCACCATGAAAAGAAAAGTAGAATTGACATCTTAAAAAGTATATTAACTCTATAAAAAAAAGGCGAACATTTCTGTTCGCCTTTTTTGATCTTTATTTTTCTTCACCTGGTCGGTAGCTCTTTTCTGCCCGTTTTAAAACATCTTCTTTGTAAAAGGCAACATCCTTAAACTGAGCATCGGCATAGCGCTGGGTTTGATCATCAAAATGTGGTGAGTTAGGATCACTACTCTGACCACCGGCTAGCATGCTTTTTGCTTTGACCTTAGCTCCAAATTCTACAACGGCTACAAAGCTATTTCCAGAGGTACCGTATTGACGTTTGGTATTGGTTCCTTTACGAACACCAAAAGAGGCCAAGGCTCCCCAAGAGCTTGAAGCCATTCCTATGGCAATACTAGGTTTTTTATCATCAAATTCTTGAAAAATTGCACCGTCATTTCTTTGGTAGCGATTGATTTCTCCCCAAGGAGTTTGCCATTTTCCAAAATCACTTTTAATATTTTCTAAAGCAGTTTTAAAGATAGCTAGGCGATCTTTTAAGTTTGATTGGCTTCCCATATAGTGTATTCTAGAAACAAAATCCATATTGCGAGGAGCTTTACCAGATCTGTAAAAAGCATTTAAATAATACTGACTCATGGTCATTCCCACAGAGGTAGTGCTCACAGTAAAATCCCAATTTTTTAAAACAGCAATGGCTTCTTGAACTTCTTTATCCTTGCTAGGGTATTTTTTATAAGCTTCTAGCAAACCCGTCATTAATGCCTTAGCACCTGGTAAATACGGATCATAGGCTAATGTAATTAAATTGTCCAAAGTAAGGTTAGAAGCCTTTGTTAATAGAGGGATGGCATGGATTCCTCTAAAGTTTTCTGGAAAAGAAGTCATATAGGTAGGGTAATCTTCTTTTTTAGGACTGTAGGCTAAAGCGGCGGTAAAGGGAGTTGAATTACAATTCTGAATCCATCCATTTGGTGGATTTTTAATAAAGATGTTTTCATTTAGGGCATGCAACCCTTGCCAATCTGTTGCAGGATTGCTTCCGTCTACGGGTTTTGTATAATCAAATTGTACATTTCTTTTTGGAATAAAGTTTCCATGATAATAAGCAATGGTACCATCTGCATCTGCATAAACCGTATTGTTAGATGAGTTAGTTCTAATTTCCATCATTTTATCAAACTCTTGATGATTTGATTTTTTTGTTCTTGTAAACGATTGTTCCAAAGCTTTTACAGGACTCCACATTAAGGCTGTCGCTACCCATTTGTCATTATTTTGATGTGTAATAGGACCGTGGTGTGTTCTGTAAATGGTAAATGGCCGAGTGGCTTCACCTGTATTTGTCTTGTATTTTAGTTGAACAACTAAAGAGTCTACAGGTCTCTTTTCATCGCCATAGATATAATGAGTTCCTTTGCTGCTTTTGCTGATGGTTTCTTCAAATTCATCAATAATATCAGTTCCTGTAGAGGTGTGCATCCAGCCTGTTTTTTCATTAAAACCTTGGTACACAAAAAATTGTCCCCAAGTAACTGCTCCATAAGCATTGAGTCCTTCTTCGCTAACCATATGAACTTCTCCTCTAAAGAAAAAAGAAGTATGTGGATTGATTAACAACATGGCGTTTCCAGATTTGGTTTTGCTTCCGGCAATTGCAAAGCCGTTAGAGCCTCTTGGTTCATCGTCTTTTAATCTGATGAAGCCTTCTGAAGCCGCAATTTTTGAGTTGCTCTTGTCGTAAAAGTCTTTTATTTTTCTTGTCGAAACGCGCTCAATATCACCACCGATAGATCCTTCGCTAAAATACATCGGCATCCAAGGTTCAAAATGAGTAATCAAAGCGGGTTTTACTTCTGGATTTTTTTCTAGGTAGTAATTAATCCCATCGGCAAAAGCGATGCATAATTTTTGCAACCACTTAGGCGCCTTAGCGTAATTTTCTTTGGCCTCTTCTTCTGTCATGTATAAGTTGGCTCTTAGATCACTGTAGAGTGATTTTTCTCCTTCTACCTCAGCCAATCGACCCAATGCCCAAATATAATTGCGTTCTACTCGGTTAAAATCATCTTCACTTTGTGCGTACATCAGTCCAAAAACAGCATCTGCATCGGTTTTTCCATAGATGTGGGGTACTCCAAAATCATCTCGTATGATTTCTGTGTTTTCTACATGCTGTTGCCAGCGAGTTTGTTCATCATTTTTAGTTGAACAGCTAATGATGAGTAGTAGCAATAAGAGGAAGGATAGTTTTTTCATGGTTTTGGTGTTGTTGATTGTCTTTTAACCTGTTAAGGTATTGCAAGATAATAAGAATGATTTAATTCTTTTTTAGAAAAGAGAAAAGAGAAAATAGAGAAGGGACAAACCTGCCTTCGGATTTCCTGTCGTAGGCATGGCAGGCAGGGGTGCAAAGTTACAAAGGTACAAAGGTACAAAGGTGCAGAGGTGCAGAGGGGTGCAAAGGTGCTGGTTTGAATTGAGTTTTAACTCACCACTCACCACTAAAAGGAAGTTTGCAATTCTATTGCAAGAACTTGGTGATCCTTGATTAAGAAAGACTCACCAATTTATCAACACTCCAGGCTTCAGGTTTGTCATTAAACCAGGTTTTCGTTTGTGCCCATACAGCTTTGAATAAAGCAGAATGTCTGTAGTTTTCCAAGTCTTGTTCTTCGTCCCAATAACTGTAAGTAAAGAAAATAGATGGATTGGTTTTGTCTCTGTAAAGTTCTAAGAGTTGGCAACCTTTGTTTTGTTTGATGAGTGCTTTTTTTTCTTCAAACATGGCCAAAAAATCAGGTACATCAGAAGGATTAAAGCTCATTTTTACAATTCTAACAAACATAATAGATGTGTTTTTTTATGAAATAAATTCAATGGTAATAGTATCTCGATATCCTAAGCCTAATAGGGTAGATGCCCCACCAACTGTATCAAGGTTGCTTCTGTAAATGGCAATTTCTAAATAGCCGGCTGAGTTAAACAGTGCTAATTTATTTCCATCGTAATGAGAGCGGTTTTCTTCTATATCAAAATTGATAATGTCATTGTATTTGTGGTGAATTTTATCAAATTCATAACGTCTAGCTTTTACTTTAAACGGCCTTCCTTTACCCGCATCTGCAAAGAGTTTTTTGCTGATATTGCTAATGACGTTTCCGTAATTGTCAATATAAACCACAGATCCTATAATCTGATTTTCATCTTGATTAAGCTTAGGCTGTATTTCGGTGATTTTTTTATAGGTATCAATGTCTTTTCCGATCACACCTAGGCTACCGCCTCTAGCGATAAAACAAGCTACTTGCACAAAGACATCCAACACAGGGAAGCTGCTTTCTACTCTGTCATGGATATTGATTGCTACGATTTGGGTCGGCTTAATTTCTGAGGCAATCATAGAAATTAAACCATTGTCTGGACAGATAAAATAATGATTGTCCAAAAGCAGTGCAATATGTTTGTTCTCTGGACTCAGCTCTGAGTCTACTCCAATAATATGGATGCTTTTATCTGGGAAACTCTTGTAAGAATTTTTTAAAATATAAGCAGTTTCGGTAATGTTAAATGGTGAGATTTGGTGAGTGATGTCAACAATTCGAGCATCGGGAAGCTGCGTATAGATGGCACCCTTAACCGCGCCAACAAAGTGATCTTTAATTCCGAAATCTGTAGTTAATGTGATTAAAGACATGTGAAAACCCCTGTTGATTAATTGTTTAAAAATTCATGAAAATTTTACACAAAGCTAATCATTTCTAAATTTTTATGCGTACTTTTCTTTAGTAAAAAATGACGAAATTGAATTTATTTTTACGCTGCATTTTTATTCTTTTATCATTTTTTGAGATTTTAACAATATTTAAAACCTAAACATTTGACAGAACGTACAATAGAGCTTACAGAAATCGATCCAAATGATTTTTTTGGCGCGCAAAATAGCACAATTACTCAGCTAAAAACCTACTTTCCTAAAATTAAAATAGTTGCCAGAGGTACCAACCTAAAGATCTATGGAGAGTCTGAGCTTTTGGATGAATTTGAAAAGCGATTTGAAATGCTTACTAAGTATTTTAACCGTTACAACAAATTGGATGAAAATAGCATAGAGCGTATTTTAACATCAACCGGAAAAGAAGAAAGCACCCGAGGAGCCTCTAAAGATGTTCTGCTACATGGTGTTAATGGGCGATTGATCAAAGCCCAAACAGAGAATCAGCGAAAAATGGTAAGCCTGATGCAAAAAAACGATATGCTCTTTGCTGTAGGGCCAGCTGGTACAGGTAAAACATATACCGCAGTTGCCTTGGCTGTTAAAGCTTTAAAGGAAAAAGAGGTTCGAAGAATTATTCTAACAAGACCGGCTGTTGAGTCTGGTGAGAACTTAGGGTTTTTACCTGGAGATTTAAAAGAGAAGTTAGACCCGTATATGCAGCCTTTATACGATGCGCTGCGCGATATGATTTCGCATGAGAAACTAGAATCATATCTAGAAAATCAAACCATCCAAATTGCACCTTTGGCATTTATGAGAGGACGTACTTTAGACAATGCATTTGTTATTTTAGACGAGGCTCAAAACACCACGCACAATCAAATGAAAATGTTTTTAACGCGTATGGGGAAACATGCCAAGTTTATTATTAACGGAGATCCAGGACAGATAGATTTGCCAAGAAAACAGGTTTCTGGGCTCAAAGAGTCTTTATTGGCACTTAAAGACATTGACGGAATCGCTCAGGTGTACTTAGATGATAAGGATGTTATTCGCCATCGATTGGTGCGTAAAATAATTACCGCCTATAAAAGCATAGAAACAGAATGATAAAAATAGAACAAGATAAATTAAGCTTACAAGATTATTTCTACATTGGTTATGTATACCTAATTATTTTGGGGATTATTAGTGATGCCATTTTCTATGGGATTTTCGGCATTTCATATTTAAATTACACCACCATCTTAGATGCCTTAATTTCTCCGATTAGTTTACTTACCAACAATTGGAAACTAAGCTTGTTCTTAGGGATCATGTTTTGGTTGATGTATATGTATTTTAATAAATGGATGTATAGGTTTTACGCTTATCTTAGAGAAAAAAAATGGTACGGAAAAATCTATAATATTGAAAAAATGGATAAGAAGTACGCCAAAATGAAAGCTCAAAAGAGCATGATCCCAGGGCTAATGTTTATATTTTTCCTCTTATTTGTTTCTATGAGAACAGGGATGGGGCTTGGCACAAAACAAAAGTTTTCAGAAAAAGAAATTATCCCCAATTACACATTGGTGTTTAAAGATAATACTCGTTTAGACGTAAGAAAGATTGGTCAGAACTCTATGTATTTTTTCTATTTTATTCCTGGCGAAAAAGTCATTACAGTAACGCCAATATCTGATAATATTAAGCAAATAAAAGTCTTAGAAAAGGACTAAAATTAATGGTTTAAATACTATTTTTGCATCCATAACAATATCCAAATTAATGAATACAATTAACGAAACAAACTTTAATTTCCCAAAGCAACAATCTGTATATAAAGGCAAAGTTAGAGAGGTCTACAATATCAATAATGAAGTATTGGTGATGATTGCTTCTGATCGCTTGTCTGCTTTTGATGTAATTCTGCCAAAGCAAATTCCATTTAAAGGACAAATCTTAAATCAGATTGCTACCAAAATGATGGACCAAACAGCAGCAATTGTTCCCAACTGGTTGCTTGCAACTCCAGATGAGAATGTTGCAGTAGGACATTTGTGTGAGCCGTTTAAAGTAGAGATGGTTATTAGAGGCTATTTGTCTGGGCATGCAGCCAGAGAATACAAGGCAGGTAAACGAATGATTTGTGGAGTAGCCATGCCTGAGGGGATGCGTGAAAACGATCGTTTTCCAACACCAATTATTACACCTTCTACCAAAGCAGATAACGGTGATCACGATGAGGATATCTCTAGAGAAGCTATCTTAGAACAAGGAATTGTTTCTGAACAAGATTATTTAATCTTAGAAGATTATACCCGTAAATTGTTTGCAAAAGGAACTGAGATTGCCGCAAAAAGAGGCTTGATTTTGGTAGACACCAAATATGAGTTTGGAAAAACAAAAGACGGTAAAATTGTATTGATTGATGAAATTCACACACCAGATTCTTCTCGTTATTTTTATGCAGATGGCTATGCCGAAAGACAAGAAAAAGGAGAGACTCAAAAACAATTGTCTAAAGAGTTTGTGAGACAGTGGCTTATAGAAAATGGTTTTCAAGGAAAAGAAGGTCAGCAGATTCCAGAAATGTCTGATGAGAAAATCACAGAAATTTCTAACCGATATATAGAATTGTACGAACAAATTACAGGCGAAAAATTTGTCAAAGCAAATACAGACAATGTCCTGGATCGTATAGAGAACAATATAACGAAGTTTTTAGCTTCAATTAATTAAAAAAATAAATCAATTTGATACTTAGTTAATTTTTCTATCGAATATTAAATTCACTCGAAAGACCATTTTATTAGTCAATTGGAGTGATTTTTTAGAAATAAATCGAAGAAAATAGTATCGAAAACACAAAACAGAACTACCATGATCATAGAACCAAGAACGAGAGGCTTTATTTGTTTAACTGCGCATCCAACAGGTTGTGAGAAAAATGTAATCAAT
This sequence comes from Polaribacter pacificus, assembly GCF_038024035.1. Lineage (NCBI taxonomy): Bacteria > Pseudomonadati > Bacteroidota > Flavobacteriia > Flavobacteriales > Flavobacteriaceae > Polaribacter > Polaribacter pacificus. The sequence continues at coordinate 906,574 of NZ_CP150664.1, read as the reverse complement.
CAAATTGATTACGTAAAATCAAAAGGAAAAATTAACGGAGCTAAAAAAGTGCTAGTCATTGGTTCTTCTACAGGCTTTGGATTGGCATCTAGAATTACAAGTGCCTTTGGTTCTGATGCAGCAACCATCGGTGTGTTTTTTGACAAGCCATCTGCTCCCGGAAAAACAGGATCTGCAGGCTATTACAATACCGCAGCTTTTGAAAAGCATGCACACCAAGCCGGCTTGTACGCAAAAAGCATCAACGGTGATGCCTTTTCTAATGAAGTTAAAGCTGATGTTATTAAGTTGATCAAAGAAGATTTAGGACAGATAGATTTGGTAATTTACAGTTTAGCATCACCAGTAAGAACGCATCCTGATACAGGTACTCGATACAAATCAGTATTAAAGCCAATTGGCGGCGTGTTTTCTAACAAGACCGTTGATTTTCATACCGGAGTAGTTTCAGAAATTTCTATCAATCCTGCAGAAGGAGATGATATTGCAAATACTGTAGCAGTCATGGGTGGAGAAGATTGGAAAATGTGGATTGACGCTCTTAAAAAAGAAAATGTATTAGCAACAGGAGCTAAAACAGTAGCCTATTCATATATCGGCCCAAAATTAACAGAGGCTGTGTATAGAAAAGGAACCATAGGTGCTGCAAAAGATCATTTAGAAGCAACTGCTTTTAGCATTACAAATAGCTTAAAAGACCTTAAAGGAGAGGCTTATGTTTCTGTAAATAAAGCTTTAGTAACTCAGGCCAGCTCTGCTATTCCTGTAATTCCATTGTATATTTCATTATTGTTTAAGGTGATGAAAGAAAAAGGATTGCACGAAGGTTGTATTGAGCAAATTCAACGTTTGTATAGTGAAAGATTATACACAGGAAATCCAATGCAATTAGATGCGAAAGGGAGAGTTCGTGTAGACGATTTAGAAATGCGTGAAGATGTACAAGCAGAAGTTGCTAAATTATGGGAAACAGCTACTACAGAAAACCTATCTGAGATCGGAGATTTAGAAGGATATAGCAATGACTTTTTTAACCTTTTTGGTTTTAAAGTGCCAAGTATAGATTATAATGCAGAGGTAGATGAAATGGTAGCCATTCCAAGCGAACACTAATGTTTTTTCTTAAAAAATACCTACTGATTGGGTTTTTGTTGACTGGAGTTTTGCTCTGGTCACAAGAATCAAACCCAACAACGGTTCGTGTTTTGAGTTTTAATATTTTGCATGGAGCCAATACCGATGGAAGTTTTGATTTAGACCGCATTGCGGCAGTCATAAAAAAAGCTGATGCTGATTTTGTTGCCCTACAAGAGGTTGATTTTAAAACCAAAAGGGCCAAGGGTTATGATTTGCCTACAGAATTAGGTTTTCGTACAAAAATGACTTCTTTATTTGCAAGGGCCATGCCTTATGATGGTGGTGAGTACGGTGAAGCAGTTTTGTCTACCTATAGTTTTATTAGTAGTAGAAATACAGCCTTACCTTATACCAATGGCAATGAGCCAAGAGCTGCTTTAGAGGTGACGGCTGTTTTAAAATCAGGAGATACTATTTCTTTTATTGGGACACATTTGGATCATTTAAAAACAGATACAGACAGAGTTTCACAAGCAAAAGCACTGAACAGCATTTTTAAAAACAATCGGTATCCAACCATTTTAGCGGGTGATCTAAACGACGAGCCAAAAAGCAATGCAATCTCAATTTTAGAAAACTATTGGAAGGCGGCTTATCATACAGAATCAAGTTTAAAGCTTACCTACCCATCAGAGAAGCCAATTAAAAAAATCGACTATATAATGACCGACCCAAATTCTGGATGGAAAGTTATTTCTACAGAAACCATCTGTGATACTATTGCCTCTGATCACTGTGGATATTTGGTTGTTTTGGCCTTAAATCCCAAGAAAAAGTGAAAAAAATCAGCCTAAAAAACCTAAAAGATGAATTGGGTCATCAATCTCAAGAAGAGTTGATAGGGCTTTGTATTGCGCTTACTAAGTTTAAAAAAGAGAACAAAGAACTACTTAGTTATTTGCTTTTTGAAGCCAGTGACGAAGAAGCTTATATAGAAGGCGTAAAAGAAGAAATTGATTCGCTTTTTGAGCAGATCAATACCAAGAGTTTTTTTTATATCAGAAAGAGTGTCCGAAAGATTTTAACGACTACAAAGAAATACATTCGCTATTCAAACAAAAAAGAAACAGAGGTTGTTTTGCTCATGTATTTTTGCAGAAAGCTTTTAGATTTTAAACCCTCAATTAAAAACAGTCCACGTTTGCAAAATACCTTTGATAGGCAGTTGGTTTTGATTAAAAAAGCACTTTCAAGCTTGCATGAAGATTTGCAGTTTGATTATCAGGCTGAGCTTGATGAACTTCAAAACTAATTTCTCGACTAGTAATTAGAAAGGTGTTTCCACAAAATTCGCAAACTTACAAAGGCAATTAAAACGGCAGTTAATTTTTTTAGTTGATTTGGTTTTAAGTATTGAGAGCTCATTCTGCTCCCGATTTGTCCTCCAATGGCTACGGCAATTAACAATAAACCTGTAAGTTTCCAATCAATAGAAAAACTTGGGTTGGCATATTGTCCTAATAAGCCCGCAATAGAATTTACGAGGATAAAGAGACTTGCCGTTGCTGCAATTTTTTTTGGGGTATCCCAATGAGTCAAATGTAATAAGGGTGCTAAAAAGATACCACCACCAATACCAACCATGCCAGAGACAAAGCCAATTAGTCCTCCAAATACGGCATTTGTTTGCTTGGATATTTTTGGTTTATTGCTTTCTGAGCTGGTAATTTTTTTTGAACCCCACATACTTACAGCGGCAAAGAAGAGTGTACATCCCAATAAAATAAAAAAGAAGGTTTCACTAATTTTTAAATAGCCCCCAATCATTGCAAAAGGAACGCTTAAAAGCACTAACGGGAGCACTTTTTTATAATTGTATGTCTTTTGTCGATGAAAAAAATAGACATTACCAGTAACCACCATAATATTACACAGTAAAGCTGTGGCTCTAATTTCTGAGAATGCGATGCCAGTTAAGGCCAGTACTGCCAAATAACTGGAGCCTCCTCCAAAACCGACAGAAGCATATAGCACTGCTATTGTAAAGAAGAGTAGGACTATAGGCCAAAACTCAAATAAGCTATCTAAAATCAAGATTTTTTAGGTGTTGTTTATGTGTCTAAATGTAGAAAAATATAAGTGAAACAACCGATAAGTTTTGTGTTTTTAACCAGTCAATAGTTTTAAGGAGCTTGTTTAGGATAGAATTGATTTTTTAAACTGCTGAGGAGTCATCATTTCCATTTTTTTAAACTGTCTATTAAAGTAGCTGGTGTTGTTAAAGCCAGATTTAAAAGCAATTTCTGACATTCTAAAGTCCTTAGATTCTTTAATTAGTTTCTTTGAAAATTTAATTTTTTCTGAATTTAAATAATCAATAGGTGATACTCCAAGTGTATTTTTAAATTTTTTATGAAAATGTGAACTACTCATGCATGCTTTTTCAGCAAGTGTTTCTACGTTGATGTCTTTATTGGTTAAGTTATCTTTAATGTATTTAATTACCATTCCCATTCTTGTATCACTAAACATTTGAGAAACATCGTTAATTAGGATTGTTTTTGCCTTGGTCTGTAAAAGCCGAACGATGAGTTCTTGAATCATTAAATCTAAAAGAACATCTTTAGAATTGTTGTTATTTGTAAAGGTATACGTTAAGCGTTTGATTAACTGGTTTACATCAACATTGTTTGTTAGATGATTGGTATTTGTGGCTATAGACCAATTGTTATTTTCATTTTCTATGGCAACTTGGTAGTTAAATCGATCAACCACTTCATTAATTTTTGTGCTATCGATTCCGAGTGCTAAACATTGAGTAGGTGAATTTTGATTTGCAATTGGAAAATCAATAATCATTTCTTTTTTACTAGGCATGACAACAGATTCTCCCGGAAAAAAATCAAAAGAAGGCAGGCCGTCAATATGCATGATTTTTTTTCCTGTAAGCATACTAGCAATAATTGGGAAATCAAATTCAAGAGCCACTTTTTCTGCATACTGATGAGTCTCATAGATATTTAATTCTGCAAAATCTGCATTGTAAGTAGTTCTATTCTCAACTAAGGTTGTGAGTTTTCTATGCTTTTTATGGTTGTCTAATAAATGACTCATACCCAAATATATAAAAAATATTGAAGAGAAAATCTTATATAATAGATTTGTTCAAGAATATAATATATATGTTCAATTTATAGTGAATTTAATAAAATAGCTTTACAAAAATTGATAATTAAGCATTTTATTCATGTAAATAGTATGAATATTTTAATCTGTTTTTTTATCGATAGTCTAATTATTCACTTTTAAAAAAACATATATTTATGAGTTATTCTAAACCAACATTTAAGGATGTTTATGGAAATTTTATAAACGGAAAATTTATAGCGCCCTTAGGAGGCCAATATTTTGAAAACACTTCGCCTATAGATTCTAGTCTTATTGCTAAATATCCTAGATCTCAAAAAGAGGATATTGATATGGCATTAGATGCAGCAAATGCTGCAAAAGATGCTTGGGGGAACACTTCAGTGACAGAAAGAGCAGCTATGTTAAATAAAGTTGCAGATATTATAGAGCAAAATTTAGAAGAGTTTGCCTTGGTTGAAACCTGTGATAATGGTAAACCGATTAGAGAAACTCTTAATGCTGATATTCCTTTGTCAGTTGATCATTGGCGTTATTTTGCTGCTTGTATTAGAGCAGAAGAAGGCAGTGCTACAGAATTAGATGCACATACTTTATCTATGAATATTAAAGAACCTTTAGGGGTTGTTGGGCAGATTATTCCTTGGAATTTTCCGATGCTAATGCTGTCTTGGAAATTACCGCCTGCATTGGCCACAGGAAACTGTGTGGTTTTAAAACCAGCAGAGCAAACGCCTTCATCAGCAACCTTATTAATGGAGAAAATTGCAGCCGTTTTTCCTCCTGGAGTCATCAATGTAGTTCATGGCTTTGGACCAGAGGCTGGCAAGCCTTTAGCGTCTAGTTCAAAAGTTGATAAAGTGGCTTTTACTGGAGAAACAACTACAGGGCAATTAATTATGCAATATGCATCCAAAAATTTAAATCCAGTAACGATGGAGTTAGGAGGTAAATCTCCAAACTTGTTTTTTGAAAGTGTAATGGATCAAGATGATGCTTATTTAGATAAAGCGATAGAAGGAGCAGTGATGTTTGCTTTTAACCAAGGCGAAGTATGTACTAGTCCATCTAGAATATTGGTGCAAGAAAGTATTTACGATGCCTTTATGGAACGAGTGGTTGCAAGAACCAAAGCCATTGTTCAAGACAATCCGTATGATGTACAAACCATGATTGGCGCTCAATCTTCTGTAGATCAGTACAACAAGATACAGTCTTATATCGCTATTGGTAAAGAAGAAGGCGCCAAAGTATTGTGTGGAGGAGCCGCAAATACCCAAGCAGATTTAGCCAAAGGTTTTTATATTTTGCCAACCATCTTAGAAGGACATAACAAAATGAGAGTATTTCAAGAAGAAATTTTTGGACCTGTAGTTTGTGTGACTAAATTTAAAGATGAAGCAGAAGCTTTAGAGATTGCCAATGATACGCTTTATGGTTTAGGAGCCGGTGTTTGGACCCGTGATGCGCATCAATTGTATCAAATTCCGAGAGCGATTAAAGCAGGAAGAGTGTGGGTAAACTGTTACCATGCTTATCCAGCACATGCTCCTTTTGGTGGGTATAAAAAATCTGGTTTTGGTAGAGAAAATCATTTGATGATGATGGGACACTACAGACAAACTAAAAACATGTTAATCTCTTATGATAAAAATAAATTAGGGTTCTTTTAATGGAAGAACTGAAATCGATAAGGCTGAATTGTAATAAAATTCAGCCTTTTTTTAATACATTTAAACAATGAAAAGAGTAGAAATCACTGAGCAAGCAAGACAGGTCGTTAAGCAAATAAAAGCGCTGCATGGCGATTTAATATTTCATCAAAGTGGAGGCTGTTGTGACGGTTCTACTCCGATGTTGTTAGAAAAAGGCGAGTTGTATCTTGATGAAAGTGATGTGCTTTTAGGTGTTGTAGAAGGTGTAAATTTTTACATGAATCAAGATCAATTTGACTATTGGAAACACACACATTTAACGGTAGATATAACAGCAGGAAGAGGTTCAAGCTTTTCTTTAGAGATTCCTCTTGGCTTGCGTTTTTTAATACATTCTAGATTATTAACGGATAAAGAAGATCGTTTTTTTAATTCTAAAAAATAAGGCTATGAAATATCAAAATTTTTATAACAAAAGCATTCAAAATCCAGAAGCATTCTGGAAAACACAAGCCGCTGAACTCGATTGGTTTAAAGCACCAAAAACGATACTGTCTAAAGATCAGTATGATTATAATCAATGGTTTGAGGATGGAGAACTCAACTTAAGTTATTTGTGTATAGACAAACATATTAAAGAGGGGTTTGGTGAGCAAAATGCAATCATTTATGACTCACCAGTTACCAATACGATACAACATATTACTTTTAATAATTTACATTACGAGGTCTCTAAATTAGCTGGAGGCTTAGAGCGATTAGGTCTGCAAAAAGGGGATACCTGTATTATTTATATGCCCATGATTCCGCAGGCATTGTTTGCTATGTTGGCCTGCGCAAGAATTGGGGTCATCCACTCTGTAGTCTTTGGAGGTTTTGCACCTCATGAGTTGGCTATTCGCATTGATGATTGTAAGCCTAAAGTTATCATAACGGCATCAAACGGGATAGAAATTGAACGGATTATTCCTTATAAGCCCTTTGTAGATGAAGCAATTGTCAAAGCTAACAGCAAACCAAAACACGTGGTGGTTTTTGATCGACAATTGGGTGTAGAAATTCCTAAAAAAGACTACGATGTAGATTATACAAAATTGGTAAAAGAATCAGTTGGTATAGAGGCGGTTCCGATGAAATCAATACATCCATCTTATATTTTATACACTTCAGGAACTACAGGAACACCAAAAGGAATTATTAGAGATACAGGGGGATATGCAACTGCTTTAAAATTTTCAATGAAACATATCTATGGTGTTGAAGAAGGAGAAACCTTTTGGGCTGCAAGTGATGTTGGTTGGGTTGTAGGACATAGTTTTATAACCTATGGACCTTTGTTAAATAGAAACACGACCATCGTATTTGAAGGGAAACCGATTAGAACTCCAGATGCTTCAACTTTTTGGCGAGTGATTAGTGAGCATGGTGTAAAAGCAATGTTTACTGCACCAACAGCGATAAGGGCAATAAAAAAAGAAGATCCAACAGGAGAACTACTAAAACGCTATGATTTATCCTGTTTAAAATATCAGTTTTTAGCAGGAGAACGCTGTGATGTGGCTACGTTAAATTGGGCAGAAGAAAAATTAAACATACCTGTAATTGACCATTGGTGGCAGACAGAAAGTGGCTGGCCGATGCTAGCAAATATGGTCGGTGTTGATTTGCAGACCATAAAGCCTGGGTCTGCAGGTTTGCCAGTATGTGGTTATGAAATCAAAATCTTAAACGAAGAGGGCCAGGAACTAGCGGCTAATGTCGAGGGATATGTAGCTGTAAAATTACCTTTGCCTCCAGGAGCTTTAAGCAATCTTTGGGGCAACCCAGAGCGTTTTAGATTCGGTTATTTAGAGCGTTTTCCCGGTTATTATTTTACAGGTGATGGAGGTTATACTGATGAAGATGGCTATGTTTTTATAACCGGTCGTGTAGATGATATTATCAATGTTGCAGGTCACCGATTGTCTACGGCAGAAATGGAAGAGGTTGTAGCTTCTCACAAATCAGTGGCAGAATGTGCAGTTTTTGGAGTACATTGTGATATTAAAGGGCAGAAACCATTGGGTCTGGTTGTTTTAAAATTAGATGAAGTATCAGAAGCACAAACTATACAAAAAGAAATCATTAACGATGTCAGAAAAGAAATTGGAGCAGTTGCTTCTTTTAGAGATGTGTTGATTGTTAATCGATTACCAAAAACAAGAAGAGGAAAAATTCTTCGTAAATTGCTGCGTAATATCGCTGACGAATTAAATTACAATATCCCTTCGACTATTGATGATCCTAGCATTATCAATGAAATAATTGTGGTTTATAAGGCCAACCAAATAGGAATACACAAAAATTAATCAATAATGAGTAATTATCACATAAAACACTTAGAAGAGTATTATCAAGTTTATAGAAAATCAATTAGAGAACCAGAAAATTTTTGGGAAGAAATAGCCGAAGAGCATTTTATTTGGAGGAAGAAGTGGGATAAAGTTTTGGAGTGGGATTTTTCTAAACCAGAAATTAAGTGGTTTCAAGGTGCTCAGTTAAATATTACAGAAAATTGTTTGGATAGGCATTTGGCAACAAGAGCCAATAAAACGGCTATTATTTTTGAGCCTAATAACCCTGATGAACCAGCAGAACATATTAGTTACCTGCAGTTGTATCAACGAGTGAATCAGTTTGCCAATGTGTTAAAGAGCAAAGGAATAAAAAAAGGAGATCGCGTATGTATTTATGTACCAATGATTCCAGAATTGGCAATTGCAACATTGGCCTGTGCCAGAATTGGAGCAGTGCATTCTGTGGTTTTTGCAGGTTTTTCATCAACAGCCTTAGCAACTCGAATTAATGACTGTGATTGTAAACTAGTCGTTACTGCTGATGGTTCTTACCGAGGCGCTAAAACGATCGATTTAAAAGGTATTGTTGACGAGGCTTTAGATTCATGTCCAGGAGTAGAATCTGTTTTGGTTGTAAAAAGAATTGATTCAGAAATCACGATGAAAGAAGGTCGTGATTTTTGGTTACAACCCTTATTAGACAATGCATCAACAGAAGGAGAAGCTGAGGTAATGGATGCAGAAGATCCTTTGTTTATTTTATATACATCAGGATCAACAGGACAACCCAAAGGAATGGTTCATACCACTGCTGGTTATATGGTTTATACAGCCTATACTTTTAAAAATGTATTCCAATATAGAGAAAAAGACGTGTATTGGTGTACCGCAGATATTGGTTGGATTACTGGTCATTCTTATATTGTTTATGGACCCTTAGCAAATGGAGCTACGACAATTTTATTTGAAGGTGTGCCGAGTTATCCAGATTTTGGACGTTTTTGGGAAGTGATCGAAAAACACAAGGTAAACCAGTTTTACACAGCGCCAACTGCCATTAGAGCCTTGGCAAAACAAGGACCAGAATTGGTAGAAAAATATGATTTAAGCTCTTTAAAAGTATTGGGTTCTGTTGGAGAACCTATAAATGAAGAAGCTTGGCATTGGTATAATGACAATGTTGGGAAAAGAAAAAGTCCAATTGTAGATACTTGGTGGCAAACAGAAACAGGAGGTATTATGATTACACCAATTCCTTATGTAACACCGACCAGACCAACCTATGCAACTTTGCCATTTATTGGTATTCAACCCGCATTAATGGATGCTACAGGAACTGAGTTAAAAGGTAACCAAGTAGAAGGACGTTTGTGTATTAAGTTTCCATGGCCAAGTATGGCCAGGACTATATGGGGAAACCACCAACGTTATAAAGAAACTTATTTTTCTGCTTATGATGGGATGTATTTTACTGGAGATGGAGCTCTGCGTGATGAGGTAGGTTATTACAGGATTACAGGTCGGGTAGATGATGTTATCATTGTGTCTGGACACAACTTAGGAACAGCACCAATAGAAGATGCTATTAATGAGCACCCTGCGGTTGCAGAATCTGCTATTGTTGGATTCCCACACGATGTTAAAGGAAATGCACTGTATGGTTATGTCATTTTAAAAGACTTTGGTGAAACCAGAGATCAGGACAATCTGCGTAAAGAAATCAACCAAATTATTTCTGAGCATATTGGCCCTATAGCAAAGTTGGATAAGATTCAATTTACTACGGGCTTGCCTAAAACACGTTCAGGGAAAATTATGCGTAGAATATTGCGAAAAATCGCACATAACGATTTGTCTACTTTAGGAGATATTTCTACGCTGTTAAATCCAGAGGTTGTGGAGGATATCACTAAAAATAGACTGGAGTAAATAATGAATTCTGTCTTTTGTTGATGTAAGATTTAGAATAACTCTTAACTTTGTGTTTGTTTCTATAAATCTGAAAGATTGTGAATTCAACAGAAGAAAAATTAAAAGAGCGGATTAAAGAGCTAACTTGTTTGTATACAGTTAGCTCTTTGGTGCGTGATAAAAAGGTTACGGATAAAGAGGATCTTCTTCATCAAATAGCTGTGAGTGTAAAGGAGTCTATTCGTTTTCCTGAAAAAGCATTTGTAGAGATTAATGTTAAAGATCATAATATCTCATTAGGATCTCCTAGTAAAGAAACTATCTTTATTATTTCTGCTGTTCATGTTTTTCAGCAAATAGAAGGCTCTATAAAAGTTGGCTATCCAAAATTAGAATTTTCTCAAAACTCTTTTTTAAAAGAAGAACAGCTCTTGCTAAATAAGATTGCTTCAGAAATTGGTGATTTTTTTGAGAGAAAAGAAGTTGAAGCAAAAGAAAAGATTGCAAAAATGCAACTTGAACGGGTTGATAGATTGGCAATTTTAGGTGAAATTATTGCCGGAATTGCTCATGAGTTAAACACTCCTTTGGCAAATATCTTAGGCTTTACAGAATTGTTGCAAGAGCGAATTACTAAAAATGATCAAGATTATAAAGATCTTCAAAAGGTAATCAATAGTGCTATCTATTCTAGAGAGGTTGTAAAAAAATTAATGTTTTTTTCTTGCGAAATGCCTCAGCAAATGTCCCTTACCAATATACTGCCTATTATCAAAGAAGCGATTGGTTTGCTAAGTCCAAACTTTCAGAAGAAAGAGATTCATTGTGATTTATCTTATTCTAACGATAGCATCATGCTAAAGGTAGATGCCATACAAATGACACAGGTTATGTTTAACTTGCTAATCAATGCAATTTATTTTTCACCAATCAAAGGAAAAATACAAGTAACTGTAGAGGATACTGCAGAAGAAGTGGTCTTAAAAATTTATGACCAAGGAACTGGCATAAAAAAAGAAGCAGCAGATAAAATCTACAATCCATTTTATACAACAAAAGGAGTAGGCGAAGGTTCTGGCCTAGGTTTGAGTGTGGTTCATGGAATTGTTAAAAGTCATAAAGGATCCATTAGTTATAAAAAAAATAAACCCAAAGGGACTATTTTTACGATTAGCTTTCCAAAATCTTAAAGCATGTTAGAAAAAGAAAACATCTTAATTGTCGATGATGATATTCATATATTAGAGCTCATTCAGCGGCATTTAAAAAATTTAAACTTTCACACTTTTAAAGCGGTTTCTGTACAAGAAGCCTTGACTATTTTAAAGGATCAAACCATAGATTTATTGATCACAGATTTGCAAATGCCTGGAGTTGACGGTATGCAGTTGATTAAATATACCACAGAGCATTATCCTAGTTTACCTACCTTGGTGGTCACTGGATATCCTTCAATCGATGGTGCAATAGAGGTCATGAAACATGGAGTTGTAGATTATTTAACCAAGCCTTTTACCAAAGAAGAATTAAAAGCAGCAGTGTTTAAATCTTTTTCCAGATCAGACCAACCTAAAAAGACCCAAAAAGATATAGTCACAACCAGTAAAACAAGTTATGGCGATTTGATAGGAAGTTCAGAAGCCATGCGCAAAGTAACTGAAACGATTGATCGCTTAAAAAATAACAAAGCCACTGTTTGTATTGTTGGAGAAAGTGGAACAGGAAAAGAGTTGGTGGCTAGGTCTATACACTATATGGGTAAATTTTCAAGAGGGCCTTTTATCGCTGTTAATTGTGGTGCTATCCCAGAGAATTTGTTAGAGTCAGAGTTGTTTGGTTATGTTAAAGGCGCTTTTACAGGAGCAGAAACTACAAAAACAGGTTTTTTTCAAGCAGCCAATCAAGGAACCCTTTTTTTAGATGAAATAGGCAATGCTTCTATGGCCACACAACTGCGATTACTTCGAGTACTTCAAGAAAAAGAAGTGGTCAAAGTTGGTGCACAAAAACCAGAAAAAATTGATCTTAGAGTGGTAACGGCCACCAATATAGATTTGCAAGAGCTTATTAAAAAAGGCGGCTTTAGAGAAGATTTGTATTATCGATTAACTGTGGTGCAAATAGATGTGCCAACATTAAGAGAACGCAGTACTGATATTCCATTGTTGGTCGATAAGTTCTTGCTTAAATACGCTTTAGAATATAGAGATCGTTATTTAAAAATAAGTCCAGAAGCCTTAGAAATTTTAAAGAGATATCATTGGCCGGGTAATATTAGAGAGTTAGAGAATACAATTCAAAGAGCTGTAATTATGTGTGAAAACTCTGTTGAGGTTTCTGATCTGCCTGAGCATGTCAAATACCAGATTGAGTTTTCTGATTCTAAAAATTTAAGCACTTTAAAAGAGGTAGAAAAACGTTATATTCTAAAAGTTTTAGACGCTACAAATCAGAATAAAACAAAGGCTGCAGAAATACTTCAGATAGATAGAAAAACACTCAGAGAGAAATTAAAATAAGCAATAGTTGCTTTTGGGGATAAATGAATCAGCCGGGGAATTACTCCCCGGTTTCTTTTTGTCTTGTATTTAAATATTGTAACGCAAGTAGCAGATATTCATTTAGTTATGTGTTGTTCTTTAGGTTCTTTGTTTTTTTGGTACAGCAGTTGCCTCTTGGTATTTGTATTCGAAAAATAATTATATATGAACTCATTAGAGAAAAGTTTATGCAGCACTTGTGCTTATCTAGAATCGTGTGCTTTGACCACAGATAAAAATTTTATTTGGTCTTGTAGTGAATATATGCACAACGAAGATTACCAACAAAGTATAAAAAATGTATCATCAACAGATTTTGATTTCATTGAAAATGAAAAAAAAGTTGAATTTAACTATTAGAAAATGACATTAGTAAAAGAATTAAAAAAGAAAGAAGAGCCAAAAAGCGGTATGTTAAATAATGTATTGCAGCAATTTAACACGGCTTCTGATTTGGTTGGATTAAACCCAAACATTAGAAAAATCTTAGGAATCACAAACAATGAATTAATTATTCACTTTCCTGTTCGTATGGACAACGGTGAAGTTGAGATTTTTAAAGGGTACAGAGTACAGCACAACAATGCATTAGGTCCGTACAAAGGGGGTTTAAGATATCATCCAACAATTGATATTGATGCCGTGAAGGCTTTGGCCATGTGGATGACCTGGAAAACTTCTTTAGCAGGCTTACCATATGGAGGAGCAAAAGGGGGTATTCAGATGGATCCAAACTTATATTCTCAGTCAGAGTTAGAGCGTATTACTAGACGTTTTACCTATGCTTTAGGTGATAATATTGGACCAGAACATGATATTCCTGCACCAGATGTGAATACAAATTCACAAACTATGGCCTGGATTGCAGACACCTATATGTCTACAAAAGCGCCATCTGAGCGTTCAAAAAATCAACATGTAGTTACAGGTAAACCTGTTGGATCAGGAGGTCTAGAAGGTAGAGATAGAGCAACTGGTTATGGAGTTTATTTAAATATAAAATTTTGGGCAGAGCACAAAAACATTCCGCTTAAAGACAAAAGATTTATCGTACAAGGTTTTGGAAATGTAGGATACTGGGCTGCACACTTTTTAGAAAAAGATGGTGCTAAATTGGTTGGTGTTCAGGATGCTTTTGGAAGTATTGTTAATCAAGAAGGGATTTCTGTAGACAGCCTATTTCAATATACAAAAATTAACGAAGGAAGCTTGGTAGGTTTTTCGAATGCAGCTGCCATAGAGAAGGATGATTTTTTTGGTGTTGATTGTGATATTTGTATACCAGCAGCATTGGGGAATCAAATTACAGCAGAAAATGCACCATTAATTAAAGCTTTTTTAGTTGCAGAAGGAGCAAATGGACCTACAACTGTAGAAGCAGAAGAAATTTTGTTAGAAAAAGGAGTGACTATTATACCTGATATTTTATGCAACTCTGGTGGAGTTATTGCTAGTTATTTTGAATGGCTTCAAAACAGAAACGGAGAGCTCTGGGAGCTTGATGAAATTATGGCAAGACTTGACAAAAAAATGAAAGAAGTATTTATTAGAGTACTTAACATGTCAGAAAACAGAAAACTAGATATGAGATCTGCGGCTTATGTAATAGCTATAGAACGAATAGAAAGAGCATATGTTCAAAGAGGTATTTTTCCATGATAAATTGAAACTATGAAGTATAAACGGTTACAAGTAGAAAAAGAAGAGTACGCTGTCTTAAAGCAGTTGTTGCATTTAGAAGGACCAGCCTTAGCGAGCTCAATGCCAAAACACCTGTACAAATTGCAGGCAGAGTTGAGAGAAGCCAATGTACTTAATGAAGCTGATATGGTTGATGATGTAGTTCGATTAAACTCATTAGTGACCATCAGTACTATGGATAATAGTTGGACAAATACCTTTAGATTGGTTTTACCTACGAAGAGCAATGCCAAAGAGAAAAAAATATCTGTACTGTTGCCCATGGGGGCAGCAGTACTTGGATATGCGAAAGGAGATCCAATACAATGGGAGTTTCCAGGAGGAATTAAAGAATTAAAGGTGGTAGATGTCGTACAACACACTACCCAAGAAAAATAGATAGATTTATGCAACCATTAGTAAATTACGAGCATGATTCTGAGATAGTCATCATACAGAAGAGAAGTTTTAAAGAGTTAGATATTTGGATTTCTGATATAAATTTCAGCATTGAAGAGTGTGATTATTTGGCTAAAATTGCTTCGAATAAACTTAAAGACAGTGCTTTGAGGGATGAGTTTTTAGATATGATACATCAAAGTATGGATTTGTTAAGCAATCTTCAAAGTTTTAGAAATGCCACAGAAAATTTGAGTGAGTGTACAGATCTTGAATGTGATTTGGTGTTTTTAAATGAACATGAAGAGATACGTCTATTGTATCTTAATCATCTTAAAAAATATAGAAGCCTAAAAAAGAAAGCCTTTACTGTGCTTTTAAAATAAACAATTTAAATGTGATACTTTTCTAAGTATCACATTTTTTAATTTAGTTTGTAAGTAATAAAGATCAAAGGCGACTATGACTTGAAACGTATATTTTAAGTCAATGAAAAAAGCAATTATTTTAGTAGTCGTATTGATGATGGTTTCTTGTAAAGAGGAAGCAAAGAAAGAAGTGAAAACAACCAATTTTCCCGCAGAAATGGAGCAAGTTTTTACTGCTCATGGAGGTTATGATGCATGGAAAGCGGCAACGTTATTGTCTTTTCATAAGGGAGATGAAGTACATACGATAGATTTACAATCGAGAAAAACACGTATTAGCGCTGCTAATTATTCGCTTGGGTTTGATGGATCGGAGGTTTGGTTGTCTCAAAAAGATAGTACAGCTTTTAAAAGCAATAAAGATTTTTACCACAATTTATACTTCTATTTTTATGCCATGCCCTTTGTCTTGTCGGATGATGGGATTCACTATGAAAAAACTGAAGATTTAGTTTTTGAAGGCAATCACTATCCTGGATATAAGATTTCTTACGGTGCTAATGTAGGATCTTCTCCAGATGATAATTATATGATTTATTACAATAAAGATACGCATCAGATGGAATGGTTGGCTTATACGGTTACCTTCAACTCTAAAGCTCCTTCAGAAAAATTTAGCATCATTCGTTACAATGATTGGCATAAAGTAGGTGATTTGTTATTGCCTAAATCAATTACTTGGTATCAACAAGACGCTAATGGAGTTCCTACCAAACCTAGAGGAGCTGCAACTGAATTTATAGAGCCAAAAATTAGCAACGAAGAAGTACAAGCTTCATTTTTTGAGAAACCTACAGCGCTGCAGTAATTTTATCATAGATAAAATCGTAGTAATTTTTAAAATTAGGCACCATAAAACTACCGTGTTTTGTGGTGTTTTTTAGTATAGCAAGATCAAACAATTGTAAATCATCAACTTCTCCAATTTGCATTGTTAACTCTGATACTTCCTTAGTTAATTTGCAGAGAAAAATATGCTTAAACTCATTGTCTAAGATCCCATTTGGATGGATAATTTCATCCTTGCGCAAACCAACCTGGACAAAATCAGTTTTAGGAACCGTCAAGCCAATCTCTTCTTTTACTTCTCTAGCAGCTGCTGATAGAATAGGTTCACCAGCACCAATATGGCCTGCAACAGAAACATCCCACAAATTTGGGAATACTTGTTTAATGGAGGCTCTTTTTTGCAATAGTACTTTTCTGTGTGTTGTATAAAACCAAGCATGAACTGTTTGATGATAATACCCTTTTTGATGTGCTTCAGATTTTAAACAAGTTTTACCTGTCAATTGTCCTTCAGGAGTAAGTATGTCTAAGAGCTCATCCAAAATAGGTTAGTCTAGAGCTGCTATTAAACAGGTGCTTAATTTTTTAAGATCTTCTTTTGTGTTAAAGAGATGGCAAGAAATTCGCAAAGAGTTTCCGCGAAAAGAAACATAGATGTTTTCTTCTGCTAGTCTTTCTTTTAAGGCAGTTTGATTTAGCCTTTCTGGTAATTCTACACCAAACAAATGCTGTGCTCTTTGTTCGCTTTCAGCTATATAGAACCCAGCTTCTTGTAGTTCTTTTACCGCATCGAGGGTAATACTAGCACAGTATTCTTGAATGGACTTTGGGGACCATGCGATGAGTTGTTTTAGCGCTGCAATTTGCATTTTTACGTAGATAAAACTAGCGTGCTCACCAACAGCATATCTATTGGCTAATGGTTTGTACTTGGATTGATAATTGGTTAGTCCGCTTAAGTTTTCACTATCCAAACGATTGGACCAATTTTCTTCTATGGGTTGTCCTTCATCAAAATAAGAACCAAAATAGGCATAGGCACAGCCATATGGACCAAACAGCCATTTGTAGCCTGCGCAAATTAATGCGTCAGGATCAATTTCTAAAACAGAAAAAGGAAGTGCGCCTACAGATTGACTTCCATCAACAATTAAGAGTGCTTTGTGTGCTTTGGTTTTTTTACGAATCGCTTTTAAATCAAAAATGGTTCCGTGTACCCAATGAATGTTTCCCAAAGCAATTAGGGCAGTTTTATCACTAATTGCATTTAAAATTGCTTCATTCCAAAGTTTTCCGAAATCTTTATTTTGTTTAGGTTTTGGTATGATGGTAATTTGAGCTTCAAATTTTTGAGCCAATTTTTCCCATACATAATAGTTGCTAGGGAACTGTTCTTCTATCAACAGAATTTCATCTCCTTTTTTGAGTTTAATATTATTTGCTACAGTGGCCATCCCGTATGAAACAGAAGGAATAGGGGCAATTCTATTAAGATCTGGAGCTTGGATAAGATTTGCAAAAAGTTGTTTTAGTTCTTTTACAGGATCAAAATAAGCTAAACTTGGAATTAAAAAGGGTTGGCTTTTTTCTTTTACGGCATCTAAACCAGCCTTTTCTACCGTCTTAAAAGACGGAGAAAGGCTAGCGATGTTTAAATAGGATACCTCAGAAGGAATCTCAAATTGACTTCTTTGTTCTTGTAGTTTCATTTTATTTAAAATAAGAAAACGTTTCCCCTTCTTCTATTTTTAATAAAGATTCATAAATCATTTTTATCACGTTTTCAACATCTTCTCTATGAACCATTTCTACTGTGGTGTGCATATAACGCAAAGGCAAAGAAATTAACGCAGATGCAACACCTCCATTGCTGTATGCAAATGCATCTGTATCTGTACCTGTAGCTCTAGATAAGGCAGAGCGTTGGAACGGAATTTTATTGCTTTCTGCTGTATCGGTAATAAGATCTCTAAGTTTTTGCTGAACAGCAGGTGCAAAAGCAATTACTGGACCTTTGCCCATTTCTATATGACCTTCTTTCTTTTTGTCAATCATTGGTGTGGTGGTGTCATGGGTTACATCAGTAACAATCGCCACATTAGGCTGAATGCGATGCGTAATCATCTCAGCACCTCTAAGACCAATTTCTTCTTGAACAGAGTTGGTAACGTATAAACCAAAAGGCAGTTTCTTTTTGTTTTCATGTAATAATCTTGCAACTTCTGCAATCATAAAACCACCCATTCTATTGTCTAATGCTCTACAAACAAATTTATCGCCATTTAAAATATGAAATTCATCTGGATAGGTAATAACACAACCAACATGTACTCCAAGCTTTTCTACTTCTTCTTTTGTCGTACAACCACAATCGATAAAAATGTTTTCTGGTGTTGGAGCTTCTTCTTTTCCTTTTAAGCGCGTGTGGATTGCTGGCCAACCAAAGACCCCTTTTACGATTCCTTTTTTGGTATGGATATTAACCACCTTACTCGGTGCAATTTGATGGTCAGACCCACCGTTTCTAATTACGTAAATTAGACCGTTATCAGAGATGTAATTAACATACCAAGAAATCTCATCAGCATGTCCTTCGATCACAACTTTATAAGGAGCATCTGGATTGATAACTCCTACAGCAGTTCCGTAAGTATCAGTAATAAACTCATCAACATAAGGTTCTAGATACTTCATCCAAATTTTTTGACCTTCCCATTCATAACCCGTAGGGGCTGCATTGTTCAAATAACTTTCTAAAAAATTAAGTGACTTTTTATTTAATATTGATTTTTTTGACATCTGTTTCTTTTTTTGTAAAAATAATCGTTTTCTTTTTTTTAAAAGAATACTTTGATGCTAATTTTTTCTTTTTGTAACAAAAGTCCTTATATTGATACCAATAAATTAATCAACACAAACTTTAAACCAACCTATCATGAAACTTCGTATACAAAACCTTACCAAGACCTATAAAAATGGGGTAAAGGCCATAGACAATTTAAGTATTGAAATAGGCACTGGAATGTTTGGACTTTTAGGGCCAAATGGAGCCGGAAAGTCATCGTTAATGAGGACTATAGCTACTTTGCAAAGTCCAGATTCTGGAAGCATTCATTTTGGTGATATCAATGTCTTAGAAGACCCGATGTCATTAAGGAAGTTGTTGGGGTATTTGCCACAGTCTTTTGGGGTTTATCCAAAGATGTCTGCAGAAGATTTGTTGGATTATTTTGCCACTTTAAAAGGAGTGAGTTTAAAATCGGATCGGGTAAAATTAGTGAAAGAAGTTTTGGAGATTACAAATTTATATGAAGTCCGAAAAAAACATGTTGCAGGTTACTCTGGAGGGATGAAACAACGTTTTGGGATCGCGCAATTGCTGCTAAATAATCCCAAACTAATTATTGTTGATGAGCCGACAGCGGGATTGGATCCTGCAGAGCGGCACCGTTTTTTAAATGTGCTCCGCGAAGTAGGTACCAATTGTACCGTTATTTTCTCTACACATATTGTAGAAGATGTTAAAGAGCTGTGTAATGAGATGGCTATTTTAAACGGTGGAAAAATACTAAAGCATACCACACCCCAGGATGCTGCTAAAGAAATTGAAGGGAGTATTTGGACCAGAAGCATCGATAGAGATGATCTAGAAGCAATGGAAAAGCAGTACAATGTACTGTCGTCTAATTACAATCAAGATAATAGTTTAAATATTCGAGTGTATGCTGAGCAGCAACCTTCTGAAGATTTTGTTTTGGCCAAGCCACAGTTGGATGATGTCTATTTTATCGCTTTAAAACAAGATGAGTTTGTCGCTGTTTCTTAAATGCGCAACAGTACTTTATCTTTTCACCTTTAAACAATTATTATGTTTTTTACGATATACAAACAAGAGTTAAACTATTGGTTTAAAAGACCAGCCTTTTATATTTATGCGGTAATATTTTTCTTACTAGCTTTATTTATTGCCGCATCTACCGCAGGTGTTTTTGATTCATTTACCACAACTACAAGTTCATCGTCTATTGTCAACTCACCTATTGGGATAAACAATTTGTTTAATTCTTTGACGGTACTTATTTTCTTTTTGTTTCCTTCTATTATTGGAGTGTCTGTTTATAGAGATTATAAAAGTGAGATGCATTCTATCTTGTATTCCTATCCATTTACAAAGACTGATTATTTGTTTGCTAAATTTTTAAGCGCCATTACGGTGGTTCTTGTAATTGTATTCATAATTGGGTTGGGTATGTTTCTCGGGTTTCGATTTCCTGGGACAAATGCAGACTTGGTCTCTCCATTTGCTTTTTCTGCCTATGCACATGCGTACATTATATATATTATACCTAATGTTTTGTTGTATGGAGCTATTGTCTTTGGAGTTGTCACTTTTACCAGAAATATAGCAGCAGGATTTATTACAGTCATTTTATTAATGCTTGTTCAAGGAATCGTAGAAGGTGTGCTTTCTGATCCAGATAATCGTTTTGTTGCTGCTTTATTAGATCCTTTTGGTGCTGCTGCTTCAAATTACTATACTCGCTATTGGACAGTTGCAGAACAAAACGAACTCTTTTTGCCTTTTAAGGGAGTAATTATATACAACAGGCTTTTGTGGATGGGTATTTCTATACTGATTTTTGGTTTGGTGTATCGTTATTTTTCATTTAGTCAGAATGCTTTTAGTTTTTCTTTTAGAAAGAAATCCGCAGAACGCTCTACAAAATCAAATTTTGGAGGGATCACAAGAATTAAGTTGCCTACAGTTAAGTTTGATTATTCTCCTAAGCAGCATCTAAAAACAATGTGGAGGTTGTCTAATTTGGATTTTAAATACATTATTACAAGTTGGCCATTTATCAGCATCGTTTTGGTAGGCTTTATTTTTATTGTTTTAACAGCAAGTGTGATTGGCGAAGTTTTTGGAACCAATACCTATCCGGTAACCTGGCAAATGTTGCTAGTGCCCGGAAATAGTTTTGCTTTGTTTATTAATATTCTTACCTTTTTATATGCAGGGATGCTTATTCATAGAGCAGGGATTGCTAGAGCCAATCATTTAATAGATGTCACCCCCATTCCAAATTGGACGCTTTTAGGGTCTAAGTTTATCGCCTTGTTAAAAATGCAGATGGTTTTGTTGTTGGTAATTATGATAGGAGGGATGTCTGTACAGATTTACAAAGGCTATTACAATTTTGAGATTGGTCATTACCTTTATGAGCTTTATGTCTTAAACTTTATCAGTTTTGTCGTTTGGGCCCTGTTATCGCTTTTTATTCAAACCTTAATGAAGAATCCTTATTTAGGTTTGTTTGTTTTGCTGGTTATTTCTATTGCCATCCCTTTTTTAAGTATGATCGGTATAGAGCAAGCAGTTTTTAAATTTAATCAAGCTCCTGGCTTTTCATATTCTGACATGAACGGTTATGGTATTTCGTTTAATAGCTATATGATTCATAAAGTATATTGGTTGCTCTGTGGTTTGATGCTGTTGATTTTTGCAAACTTGTTTTGGGTTCGTGGTATTCCAAATTCTTTTAAAGAACGAATTAAACTGGCAAATCAAAGATTTAAAGGTCGATTGGTATTCACTCTTTTTGTGTTTCTGATTGGTTTTTTGGCATTGGGATTCACCATTTATAAAGAGAACAACATAGACAACAAAAGTTTTACTTCTAAAGAGCGAGAACAACAACGTGTTGATTGGGAGAAGAAGTATAAGAAGTATGAGGATTATGCACAACCTAGAATTGTAGCCGTCAAAGCAACAATGGATATCTATCCAAAGCAGCTAAATTTTGAGGCGAGCGCAAGGTATACGATGGTCAATAAAACTCAGGAGAAGATTGATACCGTATTTGTAAATCACAATGGATATCCTTCTACCTTTACTTTTAACAAAGAAGTTGATCTGGTCTTAGAAGATTCGATAATGCATTTTGATATGTATAAACTTAAAACAAGTCTGCTTCCTGGTGAAATCTTAGAACTTGTGACCACAGTTAAAAACAAGCCAAATTCGTTTCTGAGAACTAACTCTCCTGTAATTGAGAATGGTACTTTTATTAATAATTTTAGTCTTTTTCCTACCCTTGGGTATAGTGATTCAAATGAGTTAACAGATAATGAGGCAAGAAAAAAATACAAGCTACCTGAAAATTCGTTAAAACCAAAACCATCTGATTCAACAGCCTTGGGCAACACTTATATTTCTAAGGATTCAGATTGGATAGATTTTGAGGCGACTGTTAGTACCTCTAAAGATCAAGTTGCAATTGCCCCAGGGTATCTGCAAAAAGAATGGACAGATGGAGATAGAAGATACTTTCATTATAAAATGGATAGTAAAATTCTTAATTTTTATGCCTTTAACTCTGCCCGCTACGAAGTGGTTAAAGATCAATGGAAGGATGTGAGTTTAGAAATCTACTATCGAAAAGGTCATGAATTTAACTTAGAGCGCATGATTAAAGGTATGAAAGCTTCTCTGGCTTACAATTCTGAGAACTTTAGTCCTTATCAACACAAGCAGCTGCGGATTATTGAATTTCCAAGAGGAGGTTTTGCTCAATCTTTCCCTAACACCATTCCTTATGCCGAAGACGCTGGTTTTATTGCTGATGTAGATGACTCGGATGAAGGCGGAGTAGATTATCCTTTTGCTATTACGGTTCATGAGGTTGCGCATCAATGGTGGGCACATCAAGTAATAGGAGCAGATGTCTTGGGTTCAACCATGCTTTCTGAAAGCTTGTCAGAATATGTTGCTTTAAAGGTTTTAGAGCATCAACATGGAAAAGAAAAGATGCGAAAATTCTTGAAAAAATCATTAGATGACTATTTAACGCAACGAACTTTTGAAGTTAAAAGAGAAAATGCTCTAATGTATAATGATGGACAAGGTTATATTCGTTACCAAAAAGGATCCTTGGTGTTTTATGCCTTGAGTGATTATATAGGAGAAGCTACTTTAAATGCTGCTTTAAAAACCTATGTAGAGAAAGTTAAGTTTCAGGAACCTCCATATACAACTTCCATAGATTTGGTCAATCATATTAAAGCAGTCACACCAGATTCTTTGCGCTATATTATTAAAGACATGTTTGAAACCATTACTTTGTATAAAAATAGTGTGACCAATGTCACTTCTACAGCCTTGCCAAATGGCAAATATCAGGTTGATATAGAATTCCTGGTAAGTAAATATAGAAACAACGATCAAGGAAGACGCTATTATGGAGAGCAAGTAGGGGATACCTTAACCTACACTTCTAAGAATTTAAAGAGACCTGTACTATCTGTTCCTTTAGCTGATTATATTGATATCGGAATCTTTACAGAAGAAGAAGTAGATGGCGCAAAGAAAGAAGTGGTTTTATACCTAAAAAAGCATAAGATTACAAACATTCACAATACCTTAACGATTATCGTAGATAAAAAGCCAACTGAAGTAGGTGTAGATCCTTATAATAAGTTGATCGATACATCCTCACAAGATAACAGAAGAAAGCTCTAAGTGTACATTACTTAGTAAGCCTCACTATTTGTGAGGCTTTTTTATGTTTGATTCTGTTCTGATAGACTTTGGTGCTCTTTTTGCAGCATTCAAATTTAAAGTATATTTACACCCTCAAAAAACAAGACCATTTTGAAAGGATTAGTGACTTTATTATTATTGTTGTGCAGCTGCACTTTTTTCGCACAGAAAAAAGACAGTATTCCTTTGTCTAAGCAATACCTTGTTATAACTGATACAACCACTATTAAATTAAAAGAGGTAGTGCTATTGTCCAAACGAAAATTTGAAGCGCAAGAAGATGTACATTATTATTACTGGTTTCGAAAAAAAGTTTTTAAAGCATATCCGTATGCAATCTTAGCAGTAAAAAGAATGGATACGCTCTCTGGACGATTGGCAAAAATAGAAAGTAATAGAGATAAGAAGAGGTATACCAAAATTATTCAACGATATTTAGAAGGAGAATTTACGGATCAGTTAAAAAAAATGACCAAAACTGAAGGGCGAATCTTAATAAAGTTAATTTATCGGCAGACTGGTTTAACTGTTTTTGATCAAATACGTGAGTTCCGAAGTGGTTGGAACGCCTTTTGGTATAATACCACAGCCAATCTTTTTAGCCTTTCTTTAAAAACAGAATATGACCCAGAACACGAAAATGAAGATTTTTTAATTGAAGAAATCTTACAAAGAGCATTCACAGATGAGCTTCTGGTAGAGCAAAAACCCCGCATTACCTTTGATTTTAATAAAATTTACCAAGAAAGGGATGGGAAAATTGACGTGGAAACCTATAAGCTGATGTTTGCTAAAGCTAAGAAAAAGCAGGAAAGGCGTTCAAATTAGCTTTTGTTTTGTTTGGTTTAAAAAAAAGTTTTGAGTGTAAGTTGTTTTGGATTAGGCATTTAAATAGTTGTGTAAAAAAAAGGTTAAGAAAAAGGTTGTGGGATTGAAAATGGGGTGTATATTTGCAGCCGCTAAGGGCTAAAAAATGGTTTAGTTTAGGTGATGTTCATTGAGGATTAGGTATTGATTTGATTAGGAAAAAAGATTAAAAAAAAGTTTTATTTTTTTTGTTATTTAATTAAAAAAGTTAGTATCTTTGCCGTCCGTTATTACGGGGCAGTTCACAGAAAAATATCGGGATAAATTTTTTTTAAAAAACTTTCAAAAAAGTTTTTGTAGTTCAAAAAGAGTTTATACATTTGCACCCGCTTTGAGACACAAGCGAAGTTCAGGAATTTTTGGAAGGGTTTTTAAGGAGTAAAAATCGGTTAGTTCGAGTCTAACAATTCTACAAATGATTAGTTAAAAAGGCAGAGTTTAAAAGCTGTGTTGGCTTGATTAAGAAGTTCATTGAAAATATTGAAATTGACAGCGTAAAACAAAGAGTAAGATTACATGGTTTTCGAACCATAATTCTTTTGAAACGAAATCATCCAAATTATTAAAAATATACGATGAAGAGTTTGATCCTGGCTCAGGATGAACGCTAGCGGCAGGCTTAACACATGCAAGTCGAGGGGTAACAGGGAAAAGCTTGCTTTTCCGCTGACGACCGGCGCACGGGTGCGTAACGCGTATAGAACCTACCTTATACTGAGGAATAGCCTTTAGAAATGAAGATTAATGCCTCATATTATTAGTTTATGGCATCATAGATTAATGAAAGATTTATTGGTATAAGATGGCTATGCGTCCTATTAGTTAGTTGGTGAGGTAACGGCTCACCAAGACAGCGATAGGTAGGGGTCCTGAGAGGGAGATCCCCCACACTGGTACTGAGACACGGACCAGACTCCTACGGGAGGCAGCAGTGAGGAATATTGGGCAATGGAGGCAACTCTGACCCAGCCATGCCGCGTGCAGGAAGACGGCCCTATGGGTTGTAAACTGCTTTTATACAGGAAGAAACCGTCCCTCGTGAGGGACCTTGACGGTACTGTAAGAATAAGCACCGGCTAACTCCGTGCCAGCAGCCGCGGTAATACGGAGGGTGCAAGCGTTATCCGGAATCATTGGGTTTAAAGGGTCCGCAGGCGGTCAATTAAGTCAGAGGTGAAATCCCATAGCTTAACTATGGAACTGCCTTTGATACTGGTTGACTTGAGTTATACGGAAGTAGATAGAATGTGTAGTGTAGCGGTGAAATGCATAGATATTACACAGAATACCGATTGCGAAGGCAGTCTACTACGTATATACTGACGCTCATGGACGAAAGCGTGGGGAGCGAACGGGATTAGATACCCCGGTAGTCCACGCCGTAAACGATGGACACTAGTTGTTGGGATTTATCTCAGTGACTAAGCGAAAGTGATAAGTGTCCCACCTGGGGAGTACGGTCGCAAGATTGAAACTCAAAGGAATTGACGGGGGCCCGCACAAGCGGTGGAGCATGTGGTTTAATTCGATGATACGCGAGGAACCTTACCAGGGCTTAAATGTGGTCTGACAGCTTTAGAGATAGAGTTTTCTTCGGACAGATCACAAGGTGCTGCATGGTTGTCGTCAGCTCGTGCCGTGAGGTGTCAGGTTAAGTCCTATAACGAGCGCAACCCCTATCGTTAGTTGCTAGCAGGTCATGCTGAGGACTCTAACGAGACTGCCGGTGCAAACCGTGAGGAAGGTGGGGATGACGTCAAATCATCACGGCCCTTACGTCCTGGGCTACACACGTGCTACAATGGTATGGACAATGAGCAGCCACTATGCAAATAGGAGCGAATCTATAAACCATATCACAGTTCGGATCGGAGTCTGCAACTCGACTCCGTGAAGCTGGAATCGCTAGTAATCGGATATCAGCCATGATCCGGTGAATACGTTCCCGGGCCTTGTACACACCGCCCGTCAAGCCATGGAAGCTGGGGGTACCTGAAGTCGGTCACCGTAAGGAGCCGCCTAGGGTAAAACTGGTAACTAGGGCTAAGTCGTAACAAGGTAGCCGTACCGGAAGGTGCGGCTGGAACACCTCCTTTCTAGAGAAAAGATGGTGAGTTACAAAAGAAGTATTTTACTCTTTGCTGTTAATTTTAAAAAACAATATATTAAAGCTATTATAGTCTCGTAGCTCAGCTGGTTAGAGCGCTACACTGATAATGTAGAGGTCGGCAGTTCGAGTCTGCCCGAGACTACAAAAAGTTTGATATATACAGGAAATTCTAGGACTGAGAATTCTAACTCACATTAAGAATTCTAATTATTTAGGATTTAGAAATGGGGGATTAGCTCAGCTGGCTAGAGCGCCTGCCTTGCACGCAGGAGGTCATCGGTTCGACTCCGATATTCTCCACAAAAGTCGGAAGACTTAAAAGTTCATTGACATATTGGTATAATGATATCGTAAGAATCAAATAGATAGAGAAGGTTTAGACTTTAAATAGTCTAAGCGAAAAATTTATAAAAATAATAAAAGAGCTCGTTGTAGAAGTAATTCTACAGCAAAAAGTACAATAAGCTAAATAAGGGCGTATGGCGGATGCCTAGGCTCTCAGAGACGATGAAGGACGCGATAAGCTGCGAAAAGCTACGGGGAGGGGCACATACCTTATAATCCGTAGATATCCGAATGGGGCAACCCGGCATGCTGAAGGCATGTCACCTAGCAATAGGGGTAAACCCGGTGAACTGAAACATCTAAGTAACCGGAGGAAGAGAAAACAATAGTGATTCCGTTAGTAGTGGCGAGCGAACGCGGATTAGCCCAAACCAAAGTTGTTACGGCAATTTTGGGGTTGTAGGACCACGATATTCGATGCTAAGTGAATTAGAACTGTTTGGAAAGACAGACCAAAGAGGGTGATAGTCCCGTATAAGTAAGCGAAGTTATTGATAGTGGTATCCTGAGTAGTGCGGGACACGAGTAATCCTGTATGAATCCACCGGGACCATCCGGTAAGGCTAAATACTCCTGAGAGACCGATAGTGAACTAGTACCGTGAGGGAAAGGTGAAAAGAACCCTAAGTAAGGGAGTGAAAGAGATCCTGAAACCGTACGCCTACAAGCGGTCGGAGCACATTTACTGTGTGACGGCGTGCCTTTTGCATAATG
Organism: Polaribacter pacificus; assembly: GCF_038024035.1. Lineage (NCBI taxonomy): Bacteria > Pseudomonadati > Bacteroidota > Flavobacteriia > Flavobacteriales > Flavobacteriaceae > Polaribacter > Polaribacter pacificus. Next base: position 879,036 of record NZ_CP150664.1, on the reverse strand, counting down.
AGCCTACGAGTTACTGTTTCTAGCAAGGTTAAGTGATTAAGTCATGGAGCCGGAGCGAAAGCGAGTCTGAATAGGGCGCATAGTTAGTAGTAGTAGACGCGAAACCGAGTGATCTACCCATGGGCAGGTTGAAGCTGTGGTAACACATAGTGGAGGACCGAACCAGTTGACGTTGAAAAGTCTTTGGATGACCTGTGGGTAGGGGTGAAAGGCCAATCAAACTCGGAAATAGCTCGTACTCCCCGAAATGCATTTAGGTGCAGCGTTGTGGTAAAGTTTTATAGAGGTAGAGCTACTGATTGGATGCGGGGGCTTCACCGCCTACCAATTCCTGACAAACTCCGAATGCTATAAAATATACACAGCAGTGAGGGCATGGGTGCTAAGGTCCATGTCCGAGAGGGAAAGAACCCAGACCATCAGCTAAGGTCCCCAAATATATGTTAAGTTGAACTAACGAGGTGAAACTGCTTAGACAGCTAGGATGTTGGCTTGGAAGCAGCCATTCATTTAAAGAGTGCGTAACAGCTCACTAGTCGAGCGGTTTTGCATGGATAATAATCGGGCATAAACATATTACCGAAGCTATGGATTTGTATTATATACAAGTGGTAGGGGAGCATTGTAATCTGCGCAGAAGGTGTACTGTAAGGTATGCTGGAGTGATTACAAAAGAAAATGTAGGCATAAGTAACGATAATGCGGGCGAGAAACCCGCACACCGAAAGACTAAGGTTTCCTCAGCGATGCTAATCAGCTGAGGGTTAGTCGGGTCCTAAGGCGAATCCGAAGGGAGTAGTCGATGGATAACAGGTTAATATTCCTGTACTTCTTATAATTGCGATGGGGTGACGGAGTATTGAAAGCACCGCGTACTGACGGAATAGTACGTTGAAGGATTTAGGTATAGGACCAGATTAAGAGTTAGGTTTTGCTGAAGTCTGATAGTACCACGCGTCTTCGGACAAGTGGATAGTGTGCCTAAAAGCTTCCAAGAAAAACCTCTAAGCTTCAGATTATAAGAACCCGTACCGTAAACCGACACAGGTAGTTGGGATGAGAATTCTAAGGTGCTCGAGAGATTCATGGCTAAGGAACTAGGCAAAATAGACCCGTAACTTCGGGAGAAGGGTCGCCCCACTCCGGTGGGGCCGCAGTGAAAAGGTCCAGGCGACTGTTTATCAAAAACACAGGGCTTTGCTAAATTGAAAGATGATGTATAAGGCCTGACACCTGCCCGGTGCTGGAAGGTTAAGTGGAGGGTTTAGCTTCGGCGAAGATCTGAAATGAAGCCCCAGTAAACGGCGGCCGTAACTATAACGGTCCTAAGGTAGCGAAATTCCTTGTCGGGTAAGTTCCGACCTGCACGAATGGTGCAACGATCTGGACACTGTCTCAGCCATGAGCTCGGTGAAATTGTAGTATCGGTGAAGATGCCGATTACCCGCAGCGGGACGAAAAGACCCCGTGAACCTTTACTATAGCTTAGTATTGACTTTGGATAAGTAATGTGTAGGATAGGTGGGAGACTATGAAGTGGCGTCGCTAGGCGTTGTGGAGTCGTCCTTGAAATACCACCCTTTGCTTGTCTAGAGCCTAACTCAGAAATGAGGACAGTGCTTGGTGGGTAGTTTGACTGGGGTGGTCGCCTCCAAAAGAGTAACGGAGGCTTCTAAAGGTACCCTCAGTACGCTTGGTAACCGTACGTAGAGTGCAATGGCATAAGGGTGCTTGACTGAGAGACATACAGGTCGATCAGGTTGGAAACAAGAGCATAGTGATCCGGTGGTTCCGCATGGAAGGGCCATCGCTCAAAGGATAAAAGGTACTCCGGGGATAACAGGCTGATCTCCCCCAAGAGCTCACATCGACGGGGGGGTTTGGCACCTCGATGTCGGCTCGTCACATCCTGGGGCTGGAGAAGGTCCCAAGGGTTGGGCTGTTCGCCCATTAAAGTGGCACGCGAGCTGGGTTCAGAACGTCGTGAGACAGTTCGGTCTCTATCTGCTGTGGGCGTTAGAAATTTGCGTGGATCTGACTCTAGTACGAGAGGACCGAGTTGGACGAACCTCTAGTGTACCAGTTGTTCCGCCAGGAGCACTGCTGGGTAGCTACGTTCGGAAGGGATAAGCGCTGAAAGCATATAAGCGCGAAACCCACCACAAGATGAGATTTCTTTAAAGGGTCGTTGGAGATTACAACGTTGATAGGATACAGGTGTAAAGGCAGTAATGTCATAGCCGAGTATTACTAATAACCCATAGGCTTATGTACAGTCCCCGACTTTCGGGTCGGGGCGACACTCTTTTTTATGCTGAACTTGTTCAGTAACTAGATGACTAAAACGATATTATTAGACCAATATGTTAATTTTTACAGTTAGCAATAACTGAAGTGAAATTTCGGAGCAATCCGATAAAGACTTAAGGTGATTATAGCGATGGGGCTCACCTCTTCCCTTCCCGAACAGAGAAGTTAAGCCCATTTGCGCCGATGGTACTGCCACTAGGTGGGAGAGTAGGTCGTTGCCTTTCTTTAATCCTCAATCTATTTTTAGATTGAGGATTTTTTTTGCTCTTTTTTTAAAAATACAGTTCATTATTTTACGTTATAAGCTATAATTATTATTTCTTTGTGATTCAGATATGAGCAAACAGGTTTACTATATTTTCTTTTTTATTTCCTTTCTATGCTTTGAGTCAATTTCTGCTCAAGTTGGAGGTGAAAAAGTCTATCAATTTTTAAATATTTCTACTTCAGCTAGACAAACTGCTCTTGGAGGGAAAGCACTAACCTTATTTGATGACGTTAACCAACCTTTGTGGAATCCTTCTACCATTAATGATCGCATGGATCGTTTGTTAGGAGTCAATTATACCAGCTATTTAAATGGTATTCAAATTGGATCGGTAACTTATGCTACCCAACTTTCTAGAAATTTAGGAACATTTCACACTAGTGTACAATATCTTAACTATGGGAGTCTGATAGCTGCGGATGAAAATGGAAATGAAACGGGTACTTTTAATGCAAGTGATATCGCTATTTCTGCTGGATATGCTCTAAGTTTACCTTGGAGAGATTTCTATGCAGGAGCCAATATTAAACTAATAAGCTCATCAATAGGAACCTATAATTCATTTGGTGTTGCTGCTGACCTTGCTATTAGTTATTACAATCCCTATAATCCATTAGCTTTGAGTTTTGTAATTAGAAATTTAGGAAGTCAATTGACTACGTATTCTGGAGTTAATGAACAGTTACCTCTTGAAATTATGTTAGGGGGTTCTTATCAGTTAGAGAATGTTCCACTTAAATGGTTTGTTACCCTAGATAATTTGCAACAATGGGATGTTTCTGTTAGTAATCCTTCTAACCAGACCTCAGATATTGATGGGAATATTACAGAAGAAAATATCAATTTTTTTAACAATGCTATTCGCCACTTTGTTATAGGAGCAGAACTATTCTCTGATCGTGCAATCAATATTCGTTTGGGATATAATTTTAGAAGAGCTAAAGAATTGCAACTTCAAAACATACGTGCTTTTGGAGGGATTTCTTTTGGTTTGGGGATTAAAATGAATAGGTTTGCATTTAATTATGCATTTTCTAAAGTTCATGCAGCTTCGAATGTTAGCACCTTTAGTTTGCAAATTAACTTAGACAGCAATTAAATGAATAAAAAAATTACGATAGCCATTGATGGCTTTTCATCTACAGGTAAAAGCACCATAGCCAAGCAATTAGCTAAAGAATTGTCTTATATATACGTTGATACAGGTGCCATGTATAGAGCGGTTGCTCTGTATGCAAAAAACCATCAATTTATAGGGTCTGATTTTATCCGTAAAGATGATTTAATACAAGCCTTAGACGCAATTCAATTATCTTTTCGATTTAACGAAAATTTGGGTTTTGCAGAAATGTATTTAAACAATGTAAATGTAGAAAAAGAAATACGAAACTTAGAAATATCAAATCTGGTAAGTACCGTAGCAACCATTTCTAAAGTGCGTCAAAAATTGGTTGCTGCACAACAAGAAATGGGAAAAAACAAAGGCATCGTGATGGACGGAAGAGATATTGGTACGGTTGTCTTTCCGGATGCTGAACTTAAATTGTTTATGACTGCTTCTGCAAGTACGAGAGCAAAAAGACGCTATGATGAATTAATCGCTAAAGGAGAGAATGTTACCTATGATTCTATCTTAAAAAATGTAACTGAGCGGGATGCCATGGATACTTCGAGAGAAGATTCACCTTTGGTAAAAGCAAAAGATGCTATAGAGATCGATAATTCTCATCTAACAAAAGAACAACAATTTGAGCAGGTTTTAAAACTGGCAAAGGATACTATAAACTCATAAAAAAAGCGACCTACTGGTCGCTTTTTTTATGGTATGTCTAAATACTTATGGGTTTGTAATGATATTTTCCATTTAGGATTTTTCATTACATAATCTACAATCAAGGGAGTCATTTTATCTCTTTTACTCCACTCTGGTTGTAGGTATAATTTACAGTCAGTTGAAACTAATTTGGCTTGCTGTTCTGCAAATTCAAAATCACTATTATTATGGATTATCATTTTAAGCTCATCTGCTTCTGGATATACTTCTGCTAATGGAAGTTTTGTTTTTTTAGGTGATAGGCAAAACCAATCCCAAACACCAGAAAACGAATAGGCACCAGAGGTTTCTATATGCGTTTTTATCTGATTTTTTTGCAGTTGATTTGTAATATAATCCAAACTCCACATCAAGGGTTCTCCACCAGTAATTACGACAGTATTAGCATAGGCTTTTGCATGTGCCACAATTGTATCTGTGGCAGTGGGAGGGTGTAGTTTTGCATTCCAACTTTCTTTAACATCACACCAATGACATCCAACATCACAACCACCAATTCTAATAAAATAGGCTGCTGTACCAGTATGAGCTCCTTCTCCTTGTATGGTGTAAAATTCCTCCATCAAAGGAAGCATTTCACCTTTATCAATTAAATCTTGTACTTCTTTTTTCATCAGTGGGCAAAGATACAGATTCTATATCGATATTTTTAAAGATCTCATTGATAAAACATGGAGTATTAGTTTCTAATAATCAGCTTACTAGCTAAATTTAACGCAATTTTAGAATTTTAAAACAACTAAAATATTTTATATGATTTAAACTTTGACTATTTTTAAACCCTTAAACAAAAGAAAAGTCCATCTTATCCGTTATTATACTGATACTTAAATTATATAAAATGATTAAAAATATTTTTAGACTGTTTTTTTTAGTAGTATTTTCTATCACATTCATTCAATGTGGCGATGGTGGTAAATTTTCAATTGCCAAGGGAAAAGTTGGACAATTAAACACCAAAACTAAAATTTTAGAATTAGAAAATATATTTAAAAACGATTCAATCGTTAAAAATTTAAGTGAAGGCTCATTAGGTGATGATTATTTTCAGGATGATGATGAATATTTGATTTATGAAAAAGGAGGGAAGCATTTACTTACAATTATTCCTAAAGAACAATTAGATTCTACATCAACAATAAAAAGTGTTCAAATTTTTGACAAGCGTTATAAAACAAAAACAGACTTGTCTTTAACTTCTACTTTTGAAGAAATAAACTTATCAAATAACATTTCTAAAGTAGAGACAACTTTAAGTTCTGCAACCTTGTTTATTGATGAATTAAACGTTACAATTTCTTTAGACAAAGAAGAGTTAGGTTTAAAAAGTTTTACAACCCAAAAGGTAACCCTTGAACAAATTCCTGGTTTGGCAAAAATTAAGACCTTTATCGTTTGGTTTAATTAAACCTATCTAAAATGTCAAAAAAATACACCATTCAAAAATCTCCTTTTGTGGTTCCTACTACAGATGGTAAATTAATTGAAGAACATTTTGGCAAGGCTACAGATTTAAATTCAGCAATAAGTATTGCTCATATGGTTGCTCCACCTAATTGGAGTGAGCCTTATCAAACACCTCATTTTGATGAGTATACCTATATAATTAAAGGTAAAAAACAGTTTATGATTGACGGTGATCGAGTAGTTTTAGAAGCTGGTCAATCTATTAAAATAGAAAAAAACACCCGAGTTCAATATGCAAACCCTTTTGCAGAACCTTGTGAGTATCTAGCAATTTGCCTGCCTGCATTTTCTATTGATTTAGCTCATAGAGAAGACTAGTAACTAGGCTCTTTTCTTGGCTGCAATCAATGTATTCTTAAGTAACATTGCGATGGTCATTGGTCCAACTCCACCTGGTACAGGAGTTATATGACTAGCTTTTTTTGCAACGGATTCAAAATGTACATCACCTGCCAAACGATACCCGTTTTTCTTAGTATCATCGGCTATTCGAGTAATCCCAACGTCAATCACCGTTACGTTATCTTTTACCATGTCTGCGGTTAAAAACTCAGGAATCCCCAAAGCTGCAATTACAATATCAGCTTGTAGTGTTATTTCTTTTAAGTTTTTTGTTCTACTGTGAGTGATAGTCACTGTAGCATTCCCTGCAGGTCTTTTTTGAGACATTAAAATACTCATTGGGCTACCAACAATATGACTTCTACCAATCACAACAACGTGTTTTCCGCTGGTCTCAACTTTATAACGTTCTAAAAGTTCTAAGATACCAAAAGGAGTTGCAGGCAAAAATGTCGGTAAATTTAAAGTCATTTTACCTACATTCATCGGATGAAATCCATCCACATCTTTGTCTGGGTCTATAGCTAATAAAACCTTTTGTTCATCAATGTGTTTAGGGAGTGGTAATTGAACGATAAATCCATCAATTTCAGCATTATTATTTAATTTATTGATTTCTTCTAATAGACTTTCCTCAGAGATTGTTTCTTCTAAACTGACTAATGTAGACTCAAATCCAGCCTTTGCACAGGCCTTTACTTTTGCGTTTACATAGGTTAAACTAGCTCCGTTACTTCCAACTAAAATAGCTGCTAGATGTGGTGCTCTAACACCTGATTTGCAGAGTTCTTGAACTTCGATTGCAATTTCTTCTTTCAGTTGATTTGAAGTGGCTTTCCCGTCTAAAATTATCATAAGTTATGCTGTGTTATCTATCTTAAAAAAAGAGATAAACATTGTTTATCTCTTTGTATTTATTTCATGTTTTTCATCATTTGCATCATCTTCTTTCCGCCGCCGCCTTGCATCATTTTCATCATTTTGCTCATTTGGTTAAACTGCTTCATTAGCTGATTAACTTCTTGAACTGATGTTCCCGATCCTTTAGCAATGCGTTTTTTTCTACTTGCATTAATAGAACTAGGAGTACTTCTCTCTAGGGGTGTCATAGAGTGGATGATGGCTTCAATACCTTTAAAAGCATCGTCATCGATATCTACATCCTTTAGTGCTTTACCTGCTCCAGGAATCATTCCCATCAGGTCTTTCATGTTCCCCATTTTTTTGATTTGATGAATTTGACTTAAAAAATCATCAAAACCAAATTGGTTTTTAGCTATCTTCTTTTGAAGCTTTCTAGCTTCTTCCTCATCGTATTGTTCTTGAGCGCGTTCTACTAAAGAGACCACATCACCCATTCCTAAAATACGATCAGCCATACGATCTGGATAGAAAATATCGATGGCTTCCATTTTTTCACCAGTACCAATAAACTTGATAGGTTTATCTACAACAGACTTAATAGTTAATGCTGCTCCACCTCGTGTATCTCCGTCTAATTTTGTAAGAATAACTCCATCAAAATTTAAAACATCGTTAAAGGCTTTTGCTGTATTTACAGCATCTTGACCTGTCATAGAGTCTACAACAAATAAAGTTTCTTGAGGATTTACTGCTTTGTGAATGTTCGAGATTTCGGACATCATTTCCTCATCAACAGCCAAACGTCCAGCGGTATCAATAATCACCACATTCTTTCCAGTTGCTTTAGCGTGTTTAATAGCATTCTGAGAAATCTCAACAGGGTTTTGATTTCCAATTTCTGCATATACTTCTACACCAATCTGCTCTCCAACTACTTGCAGTTGATTGATAGCAGCAGGTCTGTACACATCACAACCAACTAATAAAACTTGCTTGCTTTTTTTGCTGGTTAAGTAATTGGCTAGTTTTCCAGAAAAAGTAGTTTTACCAGAACCTTGTAAACCTGACATTAAGATAACTGTTGGTGAACCACCTAAGTTGATCCCTACAGATTCACCTCCCATTAACTCAGTCAATTCATCTTTGACAAGTTTTACCATTAACTGTCCAGGATTTAAGGACGTTAAAACATTCTGACCAAGGGCCTTTGTTTGAACATTTTTAGTAAAATCTTTTGCTATTTTAAAGTTTACATCGGCATCAAGTAATGCTCTTCGAACTTCTTTTAAAGTTTCTGCAACGTTAACCTCTGTTATGCTTCCGTGACCTTTAAGGGTGTGTAAGGCTTTATCTAATTTATCGCTTAAATTATTAAACATGTGTTTTGTCTTCTTTTTTTGGAAGCACAAATATAAGAAAATAGCATGATTTTTAGAATGAAAAAGTAGGCTTATTTAGATTTTCTAAACAAGCTTATAAAGAAGTTAATTAAATGGATAAAAGTTGCAAGGAGAAAAATGAGAAAAGCCATAAAAAAGATAAAGTTTGGACTTCCAAAGACAGCTGTTGTAGACTCATTTTGAGTCTCGTCTCCAGCTAACCAAGTCCAATGATTTCTTGAGATAAGCAAAATTAGTGCAGTACACTGTAGCAGTATATGTGCTCTCGTTAACCCTTTTATAAGCGGCTTATTTGCCCAATGAACAGAATAATAATTAAACCCAATTAAGGTAAAGAATAGGGCCGAAAAAAAATAGATATACTTTAAAGGAGCTTCTATAAAACCACCATAATATTCAAACTCTATTAAATCTTTAAAAAAGACAAAAGCTAAAACAATACAGACAGGCACTAAACCAAAAAAGAAACGATGTGGTTGGCTAATTAATTTTTTCACGAATATTTATTTTTTAATATTTGGGTATGATGTTCTGTATGATGTGCTGTCCACATAATAATTTCTCTTACTGGCATTCTACCCATTAATGGATGTGGGATTAGCAAACGATCCAAATCTTTGTCTTTCCATTTTAGGGTTGTTTTTTGGAGTTTGTTCTTTTGTAATTGAAGAATTCTAACTAATTTCTCTTTTTCCTGAGCAGATGGCATGCTTAATTTGCTGTTAAACTGTTTAGCACGATCTTTATTAGCCGCTAATTTTTCTTTGTAACGCAGCACAATTTCATCATAGTCTCTAAGAGGTCTATTTGCTATTCCAAATTTGTATTTCAATATAAACTTAGGGTAACTTAAAGCTTTATTTAATAAAGTAAGAGACTCTGAGAGATGTAAAACATGCTGGCCAAAAGTCCATTTTTCTGAGGGGCCATCATTCCATTCCTTATCAGAGCATTGCGCTATATGTTCAAATAAATGTACGTGTTTCTCTTCTAAAATTGCAACAATTTGATCTTTATTCATTTAGGTGATTTTTTGAAGGAAAGATACAAAATTAAATGATTTGACAGTTCACTACAAGAAAACTGCAGTTCACTACATTCATTTTTTTTAAAAAGAAATGAGCTAGTACATTTACTGTATAATTTTAAAAACAATAAAAATGGTTACAATAAAATCTATCAATGCTAAAATTATAAGTTACAGTTTGTTGGTCCTTTTTTTACTTGGATCTGCTACTTTTTACGGACAGAACACGGTAATTAGTTCTAACAATACTTCGTATACGGTTACATCCTCAAACAAAAAAGGGGTACGTACTTATAAAGTTAAAAACAGTAAAAGTAATTTTCAAGTAGAATACGAAGGAGAAATTACCTTATCTGATGATGATAAAGATGTTATTGGGGTTTCAAGAGGTGGATTTATAGAAATTAAAAAAACAAGCTTTGGAAGTAAAAGACGGATACTCATTCATGCAGAAAGCGGGAAGCTGGTTAAGAAATATTATGTTGGTTGGTCAGAAAAAGGATTCGCTCCTGCAGGGAAAGAATGGTTGGCAGAAATTTTGCCAAAAATCTTAAGAAGCACTACCATTGCTGCAGCATCTAGGGTGGATCGTTTTTATAAAAAAGGTGGAACCAATGCGGTGTTGGCTGAAGTCAGAAAAATGGATAGTGATTATGTACAAGCAGCCTATATAAAGTTATTGCTAGAAAAAAGTTTAAGCACCAATGATTTAGTGGGTGTCTTACAAGCGACAGGTAAAAATATTAAATCTGATTACTATATCTCTCAAATTTTAAAAAGCAATCAAAAAGCATTTTTTAAAAATGATAAAACGGTTAGTGCTTATATCAAAACGACATCAGGTCTTAAGTCTAGTCATTATATGACACAGATCTTAAAAAGCTTAATTAAAGATACGAGTATATCTGACAATCAATTGGATGAGATGTTAGAAATAACAAAGAGTTTAAAATCAGATCATTATTTGACTCAAATTTTAACTGAGTTGATGAATACAAGAACTTTAAATTCAACAAACATCAACAAGCTGCTTGAAATTTCTGAACAGTTAAAGTCTGATCATTACAGAACGCAAGTACTGCAAAAAGCATTAAAATCAAATAAGCTTTCTAAGAGTGGTTATGATAGTTTTTTAGGTTCTTTAAAAAATATTAAATCAGATCATTACAGCTCAACTATTATCATGGATTTATTAGATCAAAATCTAGATGACAAAGAGCTAAGTAAGGTGTTAGGAATTCTTACAGTAAATGTAAAATCTGATTTTTATGCAGGTAAAATCTTTAAGAAAATGGCACAAAACAAACAGTTGTCTGACAAGCAAATTGTGATTTTATTACAAGCGATTTCTAAGAACATAAAATCTAGTTATACCTTGTCTTCAGTTTTGGTTAGTTATGCTGATCGTGTTAAGAAAGGGTCTCAACAAGTTAGGGATGCGTATCTGAGTGTTGCCAAAAAGATTAGCTCTGACACCTACTACGGTAAGGTTATGAAGGCCATCAATTAAGTTAAAGAGCAATGTCATTCTATACGCATATTTAAATGTAATAGGATGACATTTTAATTTATTTTTTAACCAAACTTATTATGAAATATATATCTTTAATAGCAGTTGCAGTATTCTTGCTGGGTTGCAACCAGAAAAAAAACTCAACTAAAACTGAAAATTTTATTAGTATTGATCAGGATTATGAACTGGCATTAAAAACTGCTTCTAAAGAAAATAAACTACTCTTTATTGATTTTTACACCACCTGGTGTGCCCCTTGTAAAGAAGTCGATGAACTGGTTTTTCAAAATGATTCTATACAGCAAATTCTTAAGAAAGATTATGTGTTTTTGAGGTATAATGCAGAGAATGACACGGTTTTTCATTTGTCAAAAAAACATCATGTAAGTAGTTACCCCACAGGGCTTGTTCTAAATAGTAATGGTTATGTTGTTAATAGAAAATATGGTTTCCCCGGAGATGACTTTAAATCACTAAGCAAAAGCGTTCTAGAGTTTACTACACAGAGTAAAGAGTTGAGTAAGCAAGCTAAGTTCTTAGATGGATATTCAAACAGCATTTCTATTTCTAAGTACCCGAAATTTTACATCGATTATATCAATAGAACAAATACAAAAATTAACCCTTCAGAGCTTAATGCTTACTGGGCTAAAGAGCAAGATGTTTTTTCTGAAGAGTATTTTTCTACATTGATTTATTTTGCGAGAGAAGCCTCAAACACAATTTCTAATACAACCTTACAAAACAAAAAAAAGTACGTTGCTCTTTTTGGTAAGACGGATGTGGATATTTTGTTTTATTTTTTAACCTCAGGTAAATTTAATACAGCAATTTTAGAGAAAGACCAATTAAAGTACGATGAGGCAATAGTCTTTGCAAAAGAGGCGCTAAGTAAAAGTTGGACCGACGATATTTTACCTTCTTTTGAGATTGATTTTTTAAAGGCGCAAAACAAATGGAGAACTGTTTTTGAGATCAATCATCAATTGAAAAAAGAAGGGAAGTTTAGCAGTGGGGAAATCAATTATTTTTGTTGGGATGTCTATCAAAATTGCGATGATATGGAGGTTGTTAAAAAATGTCTTTCATGGATGCAAGAAGTAATCAGTGAAGAACCAAGTTATGCCTTTTTAGACACCTATGCCTTTTTGATGTACAAATCTGGAGATAAAAATGAAACCAAAAAGATTGTTGAAGTAGCTATTGAAGCTGCTATCAAGGAAAATAAAAAAACTGAAGACCTAAAAAAGCTCTTAAATAAACTTTAAAATTATTTTAAAAGCAGGCAAGAACAAGTTCATAGGTTTTTTATCCAAGACTTATTGATTAACTTCGTTTATACAATTAAATTGATCAATGAAAAATTTGCAATTGAAAAAGCATCTTCTACTAATTTCTCTAGGACTACTAATTAGCTGCCTAATTGCTTATTATTTAATAGAGAGCGATGCAGATCAATTAGAATTTTTTACGCTAAGTACTTTTATTTATGTTGGAACTACTGGTGTAATCAATGCCTATGTATTGTATTTTGTTACTAAGTTCTTAGATCGATTTTTTCCTTGGCATACACAAACAGGAACTCGATTACTTATTGGGGTTCTTGTAGATTTTAGTCTGGTATCTTTTATTAGTTTTCTTGCCTTTTATGGCTATCATTCTGTAGAACTTTCTTTGGATGAAATAACAGAAGCGTATCAGCAAGTTTTTATCAAATTTGCTATCGTATTGTTGATGGTGATCTTACTCTATGCGGTAATTTATTTTGCGCTGTATTCATATTATATGTACACCAATCTTCAAATAGAAAAGGTAAAACAAGATCGAAAACAAATTGATCTTCAGTTGACTGCCTTAAAAAACCAACTGAGTCCTCATTTTTTATTCAATAGTTTAAATACGATATCTTCATTGGCATACCAAAATACAGACAAAGCAGCCCTTTTTATACGAAAGCTTGCTGTGATGTATCAATATACAATCAAAAGCTATCATAAAACATTAATTTCTTTGGCAGAAGAATTGGATTTTGTCAATTCTTATGTCTATTTGATAAGCACGCGTTTTGAAGATAAATTTTCTATCAATATTAATTTACCTAAAGAAATCTTGCAAAGTCGTATACCACCATTAACCTTGCAAATGCTCATAGAGAATGCTGTAAAACACAATAGCATGAATGTCAATCAAAAATTAGAAATTAATCTCTATTTTCAAAACAATAAGATCTGTGTTCAAAATTCGATTACTCAAAAACCACTGCAGGTAAGTTCATTTCAGATTGGTTTAAAAAATATTAACGCAAGATATTTACTGCTCGCTAAAAAAGGAATCTCGACGACTAATGGTGCTAATTTTATTGTAAAGCTACCTCTCATTCAATGAAAAAACTATTTATACATAAACCGTTTTTTCGCCTGCTAAGTCCAATATTTAGTGGGGTCATTTGCTATTTGTTGGTGCTCTTAGTCAACAACAATGTAGGGCAGCTAACTGAGGACTTTTTAGGACAAGAGTTGTATTTCTGTATTCTGTTATCCTACGCGGTTCAAGAGTTTTCGAGACTTTTATTACAGTTGTTTCAAAAGCTACCCACTATTGGGGGCACCCTGTTAACTATTAGTGTTAAATGCCTAGTTTCTCTAATTTTGAGTATGGTTATTATTACTGTGTTTATTTCTGTGTATTACCAATTGATACTTGGATTTTCGCCTTCTACAGAAGAGTTACTACTCTTTAATAGTATTTTTTCTAGCATTACGTTTGTTTATATCTGCCTTTATATCAGTCATCAATACTTGTATAAAATCAATAGTCAAAAACTGGCAATGGAGTTGTTGAGAAAAAAGAATATTGAAGAAGATTTTAAACAGTTTAAGCAAGAAATAAACCCAAAACTGCTATTTGAAAGCCTTGAGTCTTTATTGGTTTTACTAAATGAAAACAATGATCAAGTTGATGATTTAATTGATCAACTGGCAATTATTTATCGATATATTTTAAGCAATAAAACAACAGAGTTGGTCACTATAGAAAAAGAATTAGAAGTCCTAAATCATTTTATATTGCTCTATAATTATCTACCCTATAGAAAGGTTGTTTTAAATGTATCTGCACTCACCAATTTTTTAATAGTGCCTGGAAGTTTACTTTTTGTAATAGAACAAGTCATTAGAAGTGTTATTATTTCTCAGCATTCAAAACTACTCATAACTATAGAACAACAAGCAGAATCTATAGAAGTGAGGTATACTCCAGAGGATTTGTTGATTGCAGGTTTTGATGCAGTTAATTTTGTCTCTTTAAAAAAAGCCTATAGTATTTACAGTAAAAATGAGATCCAGATACAAGAGCTAGACAATATGCGTGTGATATCAATTCCTAAACTAATTTTAAAGCCTAACTAATGAAAGTAGTACTTATAGAAGATGAAGTGTTGGCTAGTGAAAAATTAGAACGTTACTTAGAAAAGTATGGCAGTCAAATTTCTGTTGTTCAAAAACTCACAAGCATATCAGAATCTGTAGCTTGGTTTCTGGAAAACCATGACTATGATTTGGTTTTTATGGATATTCAATTAATAGATGGTCTGAGTTTTGAAATTTTAAATCAAGTTTCAATACAGAAACCCATCATCTTTATTACGGCCTTTGATGAGTATGCCATTGATGCTTTTAAGGTAAACAGTATCGACTATATCTTAAAGCCTATTACGTTTACAGACATCTCTAAAGCTTTAAAGAAGTTAAAATTAATGCAGTCGGTCTTAATTTCAAATGAGGTTATAGAAAAGGTAACGAAAGAATATTCAGAAAAAAAGGTTAAGGATCGGTTTTTGGTTCGACTAGGAAATCATATCCACGCAATAAATACTAAAGATATTGCATTGTTTTATGCAGAGGGTAGAACTGTTTTTTTAATGACCAATCAGCAAAAAAAATACATTATAGAATACACTTTAGAAAACCTAATTGAAATCCTTGATTCAAGAGCTTTTTATCGTGTTAATAGAACTTTTATCGTTGGGTATAATAGCATTCATGATTTGATAGTTTACAGCAATAGTAGGCTTAAAATAAGTCTAAAAATCACTCTTGATAAAGAGGTTATTGTCAGTCGAGAAAAAGTAAGTGATTTTAAAAAATGGCTAGAAGGGGTTTAGCTTTTTTTCTCCGGAATAAACTTTAACGCAGCGCCATTAATACAGTGTCTTTTTCCTGTGGTTGCTCTAGGTCCATCATCAAAAGAATGTCCTAAATGACTCCCGCAAGTGGCACATTTTAGTTCTGTCCTAGCCACACCTATTTCAAAATCAACATCCAAAGCTACCTTGTTTTTAATAGCTCTATCAAAACTCGGCCAGCCTGAACCTGAATCATATTTATACTCAGAGGCATAGACTGCTGTATTACAAGCTGCACAGACATAAGTTCCAGGGCTATAGTTTTTGTCTAAAGGGCTAGAAAAAGCTCTTTCTGTTTCTGATTTTCTCAAAACAGCATATTGCAATTCAGTAAGTTGTGCTTTCCATTCTGCTTCGGTTTTTTGGACTGGATAAGTCTGTTTTTTGATCTTTACAGTTTGAGCATTGCTATTACAGCTCATAAAAATGACTAAAAAAAGAAGTGAGATGCTATTTTTCATACAGAGATGGGTATTGTTATTTTAGTAGTTAAGGTCGTTATAATTTAAAGGTTCTTACATAATTTAAGCATGTTTCTTTTGTATCTGGTAAGATATGAGTAATTTTAACTATTCTAAAGAGAATATATAAAAAGATATCAATGAAGAGAGTAATAGCAATTTTTTTAGTTAGTGTTTTGTTGGCAGCATGTAGCACTGTACCAATCACAGGAAGATCAAGGATAATACCCGTAAATGACGATCAGGTTTTACCTGCAAGTTTTGCTCAGTATAAAGGGTTTTTAGAAGAGAATGAAAAATCTAAAGACATAGAAAAAACCAATCAAATAAAAAATGTTGGACTAAAAATCTCTGCAGCAGTAGATCGATTTATGAGAACCAATAAAATGACTAAGGAAGCAGACTCATATAAATGGGAGTTTAATCTAATTGAAGATAAAACTGTAAATGCTTGGTGTTTACCGGGAGGAAAAGTTGTTTTTTATACTGGAATTCTACCTATTTGTGCAAATGAGGATGGCATCGCTGCCGTTATGGGACATGAGGTTGCACACGCCTTTGCTAAACACGGTCAAGAGAGAATGAGACAAGGTCAGATCCAGGCATTAGGAGGGGTAGCTGTTGCTTTAGGGACCAACGGAAAGAGTGAGCAAACTCAGCAAATTTGGAGTACAGTTTACGGTGTAGGAACTGGAGTAGGAATGCTTGCATATAGTAGAGAACACGAGTCAGAAGCAGACAAATTAGGCTTAATTTTTATGATTATGGCAGGGTATAATGGAGAAGAGGCCTCAGAGGTTTGGGTTCGAATGAGTCAGCAAACAGGAAAGAGCAGTCAACCAGAATTTTTGAGTACACACCCTTCAAACGAAAGCAGAATCAAAGCCCTTAAGGAGTATTTACCAGAAGCTAAAAAGCTAGCAGCCAAATTTAATGCTGTGAGTTTGACGAAAAATTAATAGCTTTACCCAAACCACAAAACATTACAGATGCTAAAAAAAGGGAGTAAAAAATTAATCAATGCTTGGTCTTTTTATGATTGGGCAAATTCTGTTTACTCACTAGTGATTAGTACTGCTGTTTTTCCGCTGTATTACAGTGCTATCACAAAAGATGAAACCGTTGTTTTTTTAGGAACTGAATGGGCACATCCTGATAGTTTATACAGTTATGCATTGTCTTTTTCATTTCTAATTGTGGCAATGTGCTCACCTATATTATCAGGAATTGCTGATTATACCGGAAACAAAAAGAAATTCATGCAATTTTTCTGCTACCTAGGGTCAATTTCGGTTATGTGTTTGTTCTTTTTTAAAGGTGTAGAAACTATTTGGGTCGGAATTATCTGTAGCATGTTGGCTAGTATTGGTTTTTGGGGAAGTTTGGTATTTTACAACGCTTATTTACCAGAGGTTGCCTATCCAGAACAACAAGATGCTGTGAGTGCAAAAGGATTTATTTATGGTTATATAGGTTCTGTTATTTTGTTGGTTATAAATCTAATAATGATCCAAATGCCAGATACTTTTGGAATCACCGCTGGCTTAGCCTCTCGAATTTCATTTGTCATGGTTGGTCTTTGGTGGATGGGCTTTGCTCAAGTTACCTTTGCAAGGTTACCCGCTAATAAAACCTACCAAAAACCAAAAAAAGATTATATCTGGAAAGGGTTTAAGGAGTTAAAGACCGTGCTTGCAGAAATTAAAGATTACCCTACATTAAAACGGTTTTTAATCGCTTTTTTCTTATTGAGTGTTGGTGTTCAGACAATTATCTTATTGGCAACTATTTTTGGATCAAAAGAATTGGGTTTAGAGACCATTAGCTTAATTATAACTGTTTTACTTATTCAACTAGTAGCAATTGTTGGGGCGGCTGTTTTTTCTAGAGTTTCTAAAAGATTCGGAAATTTAAAAGCCTTGAAAATTACCATTAGCATTTGGATCGTCGTTTGCTTTTGTGCCTTTTTATTGCATAAAGACATGCCAAATGTTTCTCTGTATTTTTATGGGTTAGGAGGGCTTTTAGGCCTTGTTTTAGGAGCTATTCAATCTTTAACTCGTTCTACCTACTCAAAGCTTTTACCAGAAACGAATGATCATGCTACCTATTTTAGTTTTTATGATGTTACAGAAAAAATTGCCATCGTCTTAGGAACTTTTGTCTTTGGGTTTTTAATTTATTTGACTGATTCTATGCAGTGGAGTGTTTTGTGTCTTGGGTTGTTCTTTTTGGCTTCTCTTATCATTATCAGCACTTTAAAAAAGACCAAATACGTACGCTAATTTCGTATTTATTAAAATCCTTTTCCATTTGCTATACTTGGCATAAGAATTGAACTTATCAATTAAATCACAGCTGTAATTAATTACTAAGCTCTTTGTTATTAGTAGTTTACAGTTTCTGTGTTTTGTAAACCTTATTAGAAAATCCAATTATAATGTCATTTTGACAGAAATACAAGTATGAGTAAACATAAAATTTTAGGATTAGACAGTTTGTCGCTTCACAATATGTTAGATGAAGATTCAGAGTTAATTCCATTAATGACACCCGAAGATGAGGAGTTAATTAATAATGAGGAAGTACCTGGTGTTTTGCCAATTCTACCTTTGAGAAACACAGTTTTGTTTCCAGGTGTAGTGATTCCAATTACAGCGGGTAGAGATGCTTCAATTCAATTAATTAAGGATGCCAACGCAGGTGATAAGATTATCGGTGTGGTTGCCCAAAAAAATGAAGAAGTAGAGAACCCGACAGAACAGGATATCTACAAAACGGGAGTTGTTGCACAGATTCTACGTGTTTTAAAAATGCCTGATGGTAATACAACTGTTATAATTCAAGGGAAGAAAAGATTTGAGATTGATCAAATTATTGAGACCAAACCTTATTTAAAGGCCACAACCAAAGAAATTATTGAAAACAGAGATTTAGACAAGACCAAAGAATTTATTGCGATCATTGATTCAATAAAAGAATTGGCCCTGCAAATAATCAAAGCCAATCCAATGTTGCCAAGTGAGGCTTCATTTGCCATTAAAAACATTCAAAGCAGTTCTTTTTTGGTGAATTTCATTTCTTCAAATATGGATTTGACTGTTAAGGAAAAGCAAGAATTGTTGGGGCAAAATGATTTAAAAGAACGTGCCTTGTTGACGCTTAAAAAATTGAATAAAGAGTTGCAGCGCTTAGAGCTTAAGAACGATATTCAATCGAAGACGCGTTCTGATATGGATCAACAGCAACGCGAATACTATCTACATCAGCAGCTAAAAACCATTCAAGAAGAATTAGGAGGTGTTTCTAACGATGAGGAGTTAGAAGAAATGCGTTTAAAATCTCTAACTAAAAAATGGAGTAAAGAGGTGGCTGATACTTTTGAGAAAGAATTAGGTCGTCTTAGAAGAATGAATCCGCAAATGGCAGAATATGGAGTTCAGAGAAATTATCTAGAACTGATGTTAGAATTGCCTTGGGGTGAGTATTCTGAAGATAAATTTGATTTAAAAAGAGCGCAAAAGATCTTAGATAGAGATCATTTTGGCTTGGAGAAAGTAAAAGAAAGAATCATAGAACATTTGGCAGTTTTAAAACTGAGAAATGATATGAAATCTCCTATTATTTGTTTGTATGGACCTCCTGGAGTAGGGAAAACATCTTTAGGGAAATCAGTTGCAGAATCATTAGGGAGAAAATATGTTAGAATGTCTCTTGGTGGTTTACGTGATGAAGCAGAAATCCGTGGACACAGAAAAACATATATCGGAGCAATGCCAGGTCGCTTGATTCAGAATTTGAAAAAAGCAGGAACTGCAAATCCAGTTTTTGTGTTGGATGAAATTGATAAATTGAGCAATAGTCATCAAGGAGACCCTTCTTCTGCTATGTTAGAGGTATTAGACCCTGAGCAAAATACTGAGTTTTACGATAACTATTTAGAGGTTGGTTTTGATCTTTCTAAAGTGTTGTTTATTGCTACAGCAAATAACTTAGGAGAGATTCCTTGGGCCCTAAGAGACAGAATGGAAATCATTAATGTTTCTGGTTATACTACCGAAGAAAAAATAGAGATTGCTAAAAGACATTTGCTGCCAAAACAATTAAAAGAACACGGGTTAACAAAAGAGCATTTAAAGCTTGGAAAAGCGCAGATTGAAAAGATTATTGAAGGGTACACGCGTGAATCTGGAGTTCGTGGTTTGGAAAAACAAATTGCAAAAGTAGTGCGTTTTGCTGCAAAATCTATTGCAATGGAGGACGCTTACGAAATTGACTTAACCAATGATGATATTGAAAAAATATTAGGGCCAGCAAGATTAGAACGCGATAAATACGAAACGAATGATGTTGCAGGAGTGGTTACAGGTTTAGCTTGGACCGCAGTTGGTGGAGATATTTTATTTATTGAGTCTATTTTATCGAAAGGTAAAGGAAGTCTAAGCATTACTGGAAATTTAGGAAAAGTGATGAAAGAATCTGCAACCATTGCGATGGAATACATCAAAGCAAATGCAGAAGATTTTGGAATAAATCCTGAGGTTTTAGAGAAGTACAACGTACATATTCACGTTCCAGAAGGTGCAACCCCAAAAGATGGGCCAAGTGCTGGAGTTACCATGTTAACCTCGTTGGTTTCTGTGTTTACTCAACGCAAAGTGAAAAATAAACTAGCGATGACTGGTGAAATTACTTTAAGAGGAAAAGTATTACCGGTTGGTGGTATCAAAGAAAAAATATTGGCTGCAAAAAGAGCGAATATTAAAGAAATCATTCTGTGTAAAGAAAACGAAAAGGACATCTTAGAGATCAAAGAATCTTATTTAAAAGGCCTGACCTTTCATTATGTTACTGATATGAGTGAAGTGATACAATTAGCACTTACAAAACAGAAAGTAAAAAATGCTAAGAAATTAGCTTAACAAAAAAGCCGCTCATTGAGCGGCTTTTTTATTTTTGAGTATACTCCGTGATTAATTGTTTGTGCTCTGGATATTTTGTGATCAATTGATCCCTTGTTGGGAGAATAAAATCACTGAAATCAAATCCAGGTGACACCGTACAGCTAACCAAAGCGTAAGAATTTTTTTCTACTACAGAAGCTGCAAACCAATGGTTTCCATAAACAACTAATTGAGGCTCTTGCCCGTTTAAAAGATCATTGCCAATTAAATATTCTTTATGGGTGCCCTTTTCTGATATGGTATGTAATTTAATTGAGGAGCCTTCATGAAAATGCCAAATTTCATCTTGTTTTATTTTATGAAAAGCAGAAAAATCACTCGAAGTAAGTAGGAAATAAATACAAGTAGAATAATTCCTTTTCCCAGTATAGCTTTTATCTAAATTTTCAGGGTGAAAACTTTCAATACTTCTGTATGTTTCTTTGTAATATCCTCCTTCGGGATGAGGAACCAACCCAAGCTTTTCTACAATCTGGTTAACTCTTTTCATAATTAAATTTTCTAAGGTCAATAATAGCTCCAGACTCTAATTGATATAAAGTATCAATCTGATAAATTTTATCTGCAACAAACTCTGGGCTGTACAATTCATTGTTGCTTTTTAAATCTTTAAAACGTTGCACAGCTTTAAATTTACTCTCAGGAGTTTTTCTGATAGCAACCTGCATATTTGTATCGACAACACCTGGGTAAATTGCCATAGATTTCATGCCGTTTTCTATTTGGCTTTGCTCTGTAGCAATGACTCTGGTTATCATATCCAAAGCAGCTTTAGAGGCACAATAAACTGACCAGCCAGAATATGGATTTATTGCTGCGCCAGAAGAAATACTAATGATCTGTTTTTTACAAATTAATTTCTTGGTGAGTCTTATAAACTCATTTGCAAGAACTAATGGAGTGGTGGTGTTTAGATGTATAGTTTGCTGAATTTTTTCAGAATCTAAATTTCCAAGCGTATTTATGTTTCCTAAACCCCCGGCATTATTTAGTAAGGTAATCGAGGAAATCGTTTTTGTTTCAATAGAAGAAAACACATTATTGATGGCTCTGATAGTTTCAGAGGTGTTGCTTAAATCTGCAATAATTTGTTCAAAAGTAACATCCTTTGCTTTGCTTCTTGAAATTGAAAATACGGTGTGATTTTCTAAGGCATATTTTTCTGCAATGGCTTTTCCGATCCCGTTAGATCCGCCGGTGATGATAAGTACATTCATAAAAGTAAAAATAGAAAGAATTTTCTACTTAAAATACTTTTTAGACTTGTTCCAATTTTTTTCTTATTTGTAAAACTCTTTCGAGTTTTCCCAATGCTGTGTTATTTGTAAAACTCTTTTGAGTTTTCCCAATGTTGTGTTATTTGTAAAACTCTTTCGAGTTTTCCCAATGCACATCCATTTCAGGAAGGGACATGTTAGAAAGTTCTTTGCCTTCTTTTTTAGCAGCGTTTTCTAAGTATTGGAAACGCTTGATAAATTTTTTATTGGTTTTTTCAAGGGCATTTTCTGGATTGACTCCAATAAAACGAGCGTAGTTGATCATAGAAAACAAGACATCGCCAAACTCCTTTTCAATATTTTCTGTATGCTGATTTTTGATCTCTTCATTAAGCTCGGACAATTCTTCTTGAACTTTCTCCCAAACCTGTTGAGGCTCTTCCCAATCAAAACCAACCCCGGCAACCTTGTCTTGTATTCTGTTAGCTTTAACCAAAGCAGGTAAGCTTTTAGGGACACCTTCAAGTACAGAAGAATTCCCTTCTTTAAGTTTTAGTTTTTCCCAGTTTTGTTTTACTTCTTCTTCATTTTTAACCTTTACATCCCCATAAATATGAGGATGTCTGCTGATTAATTTATCAGAAATGGTATTGGCAACATCAGCAATGTCAAAAGCCTTTTTTTCACTTCCTATTTTAGCATAGAATACGATGTGCAAGAGTACATCTCCTAGTTCTTTTTTAATTTCTCCTAGGTCGTTTTCTAAAATAGCATCTGCCAATTCATAAGTCTCTTCTATGGTTAGATGTCTAAGGGATTCTAAAGTTTGCTTTTGATCCCATGGACACTTTTCACGGAGCTCGTCCATGATATCTAATAACCTATTAAAGGCTTCTAATTGTTTGCTTCTGCTATTCAAAGGATGTTTTTATGCGTTTTCTTCTTCTGATGGACTTTCTACTTTTGAAAAATCAAAACCAGAAAGGATTAAAGCATTGTACCATTGTAATACTTTTTTGATATTAGATGGGTAAACACGCTCTTGATCAAAATTTGGTAGAATTTCTGAAAAATAAGCTACTAATTTAGCATTGCTTTCTTTAGGGCTTATGGCAGCTTTTCCTTCTTCTTTTTCTGCAATACTCTTAAAAACATCTAAGAGAAGTACTTCATCTTCATAAGTAAATATTGCGATGTTCTCTAACAAGCTAACATTATGAGTAGAGAGGATTGGAAAGCGTTTTCCGTCTGTTAAAGATTGAACAATGATTCCTGTTTTGCTTTGAGACAAAACTTCATACAAACCAGGTTTACCAGTAACAGCAATAATTTTATTAAATTCCATATGTGTCTTTTTACGCCTTTGGCGATTTATTTTCTTTTTAAATTAGGAAATCGCATTCTGTATTCTGCGTTAATTTTCCCTTTTGATATATTTTCTAATTTCTTTTTGATCAATCGCTTTTTTAAGGTCGATAATTTGTCAGTAAATAAAATACCTTCAATATGATCGTATTCGTGTTGAAAAACTCTTGCAGCTAGACCATTGAGAGTTTGTGTATGCTTTTCAAAATTTTCATCTTGATATTCAATGGTGATTTCTTCTGGTCTAAAAACATCTTCTCTAATATCAGGGATGCTTAGACAACCTTCATTAAAAGCCCATTCATCTCCATTTTCTTCTATGATTTTTGCATTGATAAAAACATGCTTAAAATCAGCTAGGCTTTTTTTATCTTCCTCACTAAGATCTTCATCTTCAGAAAAAGGTGTAGCATCAATTACAAACAAGCGAATTGCTTTACCAATTTGTGGAGCAGCCAATCCAACACCATGGGCATTGTACATGGTTTCTTTCATGTTGGCAATTAAAGTTGTCAACTCTGGGTAGTCTGCATCAATCTCTTTACCGACTTTTCTTAATACAGGATCTCCGTATGCTACTATGGGTAAAATCATTCTTTAAAATTTACTTTTTTTGTGACTGCAAAAGTACAAAGAAAGAAGAAGTTGAAAAACTTATTTGTTATATAAATACGATTGTAAGATGATTGTGGCGCTAATTTCATCAATTAATTCTTTGTTTTTACGCTGCTTCTTTTTTGCTCCTCCATCTAAAAGGCTCTGAAAAGCCATTTTTGAGGTAAAACGCTCATCTACACGTTCAACAGGTATGCTGGGTATTGA
Source organism: Polaribacter pacificus (assembly GCF_038024035.1). Classification (NCBI taxonomy): domain Bacteria; kingdom Pseudomonadati; phylum Bacteroidota; class Flavobacteriia; order Flavobacteriales; family Flavobacteriaceae; genus Polaribacter; species Polaribacter pacificus. The sequence continues at coordinate 854,999 of NZ_CP150664.1, read as the reverse complement.
CTGTTTTAATTTTTTTAAAAACGGAACAATCAAGGCTTCACTTTGGCTAGGAGTATTGTTCATCTGTTTTGGCAAGCCCACTAAAAATAGTGAAACATTTTCGTTTTTAGTATAGTCTTGTAAAAACTTAATTAGATCAATTGTATTAACAGTTGTTAGACCAGAGGCTATTAACTGAATTTCATCCGTAATAGCAATTCCAGTTCTTTTTTCTCCAAAGTCAATAGCAAGTATTCTACCCATTCTGTTTTTTTTTGTAAAAATACAGATTTTAAACAAGGCAACGATATCTGTTTAAAAAATGTATCTTCGCGGTAGTCACAATCAATCGATTTATATTTGCAGAAATATAGCATTATACCTATGAATACATTAAGGAAAACGATAGAAGAAGCTTGGGAAAACCGAGATTTATTACAGGAAGAATCAACAATAAAGGCCATTAGAGAAGTGGTTCGATTATTAGATGAAGGAGATTTGCGAGTTGCAGAACCAACAGCAGAAGGTTGGCAAGTAAACGAATGGATTAAGAAAGCCGTTGTTTTGTATTTTCCAATTCAGAAAATGGAAACCTTAGAAGCTGGTATTTTTGAATATCACGATAAAATTCCACTTAAAAAGAATTTTGCAGAAAAAGGAATCCGAGTGGTTCCTAACGCAGTTGCACGTCATGGAGCTTATATATCTCCAGGGACTATTTTAATGCCGAGTTATGTAAATATTGGAGCTTATGTTGATGAAGGTACCATGGTAGATACTTGGGCAACCGTAGGAAGCTGTGCTCAAATAGGAAAGCATGTGCACCTTTCTGGAGGTGTGGGTATTGGAGGAGTTTTAGAGCCTTTACAAGCTGCACCTGTGATTATTGAAGATGGAGCTTTTATCGGTTCGCGTTGTATTGTTGTAGAAGGTGTTCGCGTAGGAAAAGAAGCTGTTTTAGGAGCAAATGTGGTCCTTACGATGAGTACAAAAATCATCGATGTTACTGGAGATGTTCCTGTAGAAACCAAAGGCTATGTTCCAGAACGTTCTGTAGTAATTCCAGGTAGTTATACCAAAGAATTTGCAGCAGGATCTTACAATGTTCCCTGTGCTTTAATTATTGGAAAACGCAAAGAAAGTACAAATAAAAAAACCTCATTAAACGATGCACTGCGTGAATACGATGTCGCTGTATAAAAGTCATTAAAGAGATTTCTATTGAAGATAACTGCAATCATTCCAACTTTTAATGAAGAAATTCATATAGAAGCAGCAATCAAGTCTGTTGATTTTGCTGATGAGATTATTGTAATAGATTCATACAGCACTGATCAAACTGTAATCAAAGCACAGGCCTTTGATGTAAAGATAATTCAGCGTGTTTTTGATGAGTTTTCCTCGCAAAAAAACTTTGCTATTGAGCAAGCAAGTAATGACTGGATCTATATTTTAGATGCAGATGAGCGTGTGAGTCTAGCCTTGAAATCAGAAATACTTGCTTTGACTAAAGCAAGCCCTGCCCATGTAGGTTATTATGTGAAGCGAAATTTTTACTTTTCCAATACTAAAATACGTTTTAGTGGTTGGCAAAGAGATAAGGTACTTCGGTTGTTTCGCAAAGACTCTTGTAAATATGAGAAGATGGTACATGAAGAAATTACCACCAATGGAACACTCGGGTATTTAGAAGGGAAAATTGAGCATTATTCATATAGAAACTACAAGCAGTACATCAATAAGCTAAAACTTTACGCAAAATTACAAGCAAAAGAACTACATAAAAAAGGGCAGTTTGTTACGCCATACCATTTAATTGTAAAACCTATTGTACGCTTTGTTATACAATATATAATTCAACTAGGTTTTTTAGATGGCTATAAAGGCTTTGTTATTTCTTGGGCACATGCCTATGGCGTGCTTTTAAGGTATCTTGAATTGCTAAAATTAAAACACAGTTCAAGACATCGAGTTGCCATAAACTCTATCGAAAATTTTGATGAGGAATTAGCAGAAAAAGAGCTGTCTATCTTGATTGTCAATTATAAAAGTTGGAAACACTTAGCGCCTTGTTTGGATGCTTTAAAAAGCATTTCTCAAGAGCAATTCTCTTTTGAGGTGATTGTAGTTGACAATCAATCTAATGATGGAAACTTAGCGCTATTCTCCAAAAAATACTCTTGGGTTCGTTTTGTAGAAAATTCTGGTAACAACGGTTTTGCCAATGGATGTAATCTTGCCGCTTTAAAATCAGTGGGTGCTCAATTATTGTTTTTAAACCCAGATACCATTGCTTCTGAAAAGCCCATACTAGAAATGCTTCGCTACGCAAAAGCAAATCCTTCAACGGGTATTGTTTCTTGTAATCAGTGTAATACTGATGGATCTTATGAAGATACGGAGAGGTTGTTTCCAGATCTGTTAACCTTGTTTGGTTTGAGTCGTGCCCTATACAGGTTGTTTCAGAAAAAGACTCCTGACACAGCAAAAGTAATTTTTCCTGATTGGGTTTCAGGCTCTTTAGTTTTTATCAGTCGTAAGTGGTTTGCTAAAGTTCATGGTTGGAACGAAGATTATTGGATGTATTTTGAAGATGTTGATTTGAGTAAAAAAGTGCGTCTTGCTAAGGGAGATATTGCTTTGCTTAAAAATGTTGAAATTATTCACAATCACGGAGGTGCTTCTAGAATCAATATCAAAACAGCGACCATTACAAAATCTGAAGTACTGATTTCTAAACATGTATATCTGCATAATCACTTTAAAGGTTTTAAGCGATTTTTGATGCTAAGTCTTTTAATTGCTAGTACATTTTTAACCAAATTTCTCTTAGCTATAATTGGGGTAGTTTTCTTTTTTATTCCTAAACTAAGGTTGAATATTTATTTATTTAGTATCTTGATAGGCTATTATTACAATTCTTGCAAGTTTGGAACTTGGTTGAGTAATAGATCTATTAATTATTTAACAAATACTAAATAAATCAATTTTACTATGGGTAGTAAGGCGCCTGATTATTTTATCAACAGACGACCAGAAATGTTGAAGTTTATCCCTAAAGAAGCTAAGCTTATTCTTGAAATTGGTTGTGGAGAAGCTAATTTTTCTGAACAACTAGTTGGTTTAAAAAAAGAAGCATGGGGAGTAGAGCCTGATTTGAAATCAGCAAACATAGCTAAGACAAAATTATTTAAAGTGTTGGTTGGAACCTTAGATGAGGTTTTAGATCAATTACCTGAAGGTTATTTTGATGTGATTGTCTTAAATGATGTTTTAGAGCATTTGCTAGAGCCTTGGGATGATTTAAAATCACTTAAAAGTAAGCTGAATGATCAAGGTGTACTGGTTTCTTCAATTCCAAACGTTCGCTACGCAAAGAACCTGTTTAAAATGATTTTTAGAAAGGATTGGAAGTACACAGAAGATTTAATTTTAGACCGGACACACTATCGTTTTTTTACTAAAAAGAGCATAAAAAGAATGTTTCAAGAATCTGGTTATCAGATTCAGAAAATCAAAGGGATTAACACCACAAAATCCTTTTTTTATTTTCCTTTTGCTATTCTGTTTAATATCTTATTTTTAGGTTCTCAATTAGATATGTTTTATATGCAATATGCTACTGTTGCAAGAAAACAGCAATGATAAATTATGTCAAATACTGTAAATAATCAGGAAATTAGTTTGATGGCTAAATTGTTAGAGCAGGCCAAAACTATTTTATATCCAACAGATACTGTTTGGGGAATTGGTTGTGATGCAACAAATGAACAGGCGGTTTCAAAAATTTATCAGATTAAGCAAAGAGCAGAGAGTAAGAGTTTAATAATTTTGGTAGACTCTAAAAAAATGCTTCAAAACTATGTGCAAAAGATACCTGCTAAAGCGCTAGAGTTTTTAGAATCTAGTACGCGTCCGACAACTATTATTTATAAAAATCCACAAAATTTAGCTAAAAATGTGATTGCTAGTGATGATACTATTGCAATTAGAATTGTTCAAGATGGTTTTTGCAAAGAATTGATTCAAAAATTTGGAAAACCTATTGTCTCGACCTCAGCGAATGTTAGCGGTGAAGCGACTCCTAATTCATTTTCAGAAATAAGCAGAACTATTTTGGAGAGCGTAGATTATATAGTAAATTTGCAGCTAGAACATCAGTGTGATACGCCTTCTAGAATTTTAAGAATTACAGATTTGGGTACCATTGAAGTTATCAGAGAATAATTTAAGCTGCCAAGAATTTACAACTGTATGTCGACTACCGTCTATAAAGAAGCCATTGAAAATCCTATTTTTAACTACATCACAAATGCTTCTCAAATTCTGGGTTGTAAAACCTATGTAATAGGAGGTTTTGTCAGAGATTTTATCCTTAAAAGAGGTACTGCCAAAGATATCGATGTTGTGGTAGTTGGTAGTGGTATAGACTTGGCTTTAAAGGTGGCAGAACTTCTTCCTAATAAACCAAAGGTACAAGTGTTTAAAACCTATGGTACCGCGATGTTAAGGTATCAGGATGTAGAAATTGAGTTTGTTGGTGCTAGAAAAGAATCCTATACAGTAGAAAGCAGAAACCCAGAAGTATTAGAAGGAACGCTTGAAGACGATCAAAACAGAAGAGATTTCACCATCAATGCACTAGCTTTAAGTTTAAATGAAGAAAACTTTGGACAACTGCTAGATCCTTTTAATGGAGTAGAGGACTTGGAGACAAAGACCATTAAGACGCCTTTAAATCCAGATATCACTTACTCTGATGATCCTTTAAGAATGCTTAGGGCTATTCGCTTTGCTAGTCAATTGAATTTTAAAATTGAAGAAGAATCTCTACTTGCAATTTCTAGAAATGCACATCGATTAAAAATCATTACCAATGAGCGTATCATAGATGAGGTCAATAAAATCTTATCTTCTTCTAAACCATCCATTGGGTTTTTGTTATTAGAACAAACACAATTGTTACCATATATCTTGCCTGAGCTAATCGCTTTAAAAGGAGTCGAAGAGGTTGAAGGGCAAAAACACAAAGATAATTTTTATCACACCTTAGAGGTTGTTGATAATATCGCAGAAAACACGGATGATGTTTGGTTGCGTTGGTCTGCCTTGTTACATGATATAGGAAAGGCTCCCACTAAAAAATTTCACAAAAAGATCGGTTGGACTTTTCACGGACATGAATTTGTGGGTTCAAAAATGGTCTTTAAATTGTTCAAACGCTTAAAAATGCCATTGAATAATAAGATGAAATTTGTACAGAAAATGGTTTTACTAAGCTCTAGACCAATTGTCTTAGCTTCAGAAGTAACAGATTCTGCAGTAAGAAGATTGATCTTTGATGCGGGTGATGATATCGATTCATTAATGACTCTTTGTGAGGCAGATATAACCACTAAAAACCCTAAGAAGTTTAAAAAGTACCATCAAAACTTTGAGTTGGTAAGACAAAAGATAAAAGAGGTAGAAGAACGCGACCAGGTTCGTAATTTTCAACCTCCAATTTCTGGTGAATTGATCATGGAAACCTTTCAGTTAAAACCATGTAGAGAAATAGGTCAACTAAAAGAAGCTATAAAAGAAGCTATTTTAGAAGGCGTAATTCCAAATGAATACGAAGCTTCTTATCAGTTTATGATAGAAAAAGGGAAAGCCTTAGGTTTAAAAAAATAAGCTATAAAGATTGCATAGAGACCAATTTAAAGTAGTCTCCTTGTTCTTGCATTAAGTCATCGTGTTTTCCTTGCTCAATTATTTTTCCCTTTCTCAATACAACAATTGTATCTGCTTTTTGAATGGTAGATAAACGGTGTGCAATCACTAAGGAAGTTCTGTTTTGCATCATTTTTTCAAGTGCCAATTGAACCAGCTGTTCTGATTCTGTGTCTAAAGCAGAAGTGGCTTCGTCTAAGACCATAATTGGTGGATTCTTTAGTACGGCTCTTGCGATGCTTAATCGTTGTTTCTGTCCTCCTGAAAGTAGATTTCCGCTATCACCTATATTAAATTCATACTGATTTGGTAAATCTTTGATAAACTCATGGGCATTGGCAATTTTTGCGGCTTCAATAATTGCTTCTTCACTCGACTCTTCAGTGCCCAAGGCAATATTATTTGAAACAGAATCATTAAACAAAATAGAATCCTGGGTTACGATTCCCATCATTTTTCTCAAAGAGTTTTTTGAGATGTCTTTAATGTTGATTCCGTCAATATAAATAGCGCCTTCGTTTACATCGTAAAAACGTGTTATTAAATTTGCTAGCGTAGATTTTCCACTACCAGATTGACCAACCAGAGCTACTGTTTTTCCTTTAGGGATAGTTAGTGAAAAATCTTTTAAAACATACTCATCCTTATACTTAAAAGAAATGTTATCAAATATAATTTCACTGTTAAAGCTTGTCTTTGTTTGAGCGTTTTCTTTATCAGAAATAGTGTTTTCTGTTTCTAACAGCTCTAATACTCGCTGTGCAGATGCATCTCCTTTTTTAATTCCATAAATGGCATTAGAAATTGATTTTGAAGGAGTTAAAATATTATAAGCAAGTGCCATAAATCCAATAAAGGCTCCTCCAGTAATCGTTTCGTCAATCAATACCATTTTACCTCCGTACCATAAAATAATTACGATGACACTGACACCGAGAAACTCACTGGTAGGTGATGCTAAATTCTTTTTATTCATTAAACTATTCATGGTTCTGAATAATTTGTTGGTAGAGTTTTGAAATTTACCTGTAAACTGCTTTTCAGCAGTAAAGCCTTTGATAACTCTTAATCCTGTAAGGGTTTCTTCTATTAACGATAAGAAAAATCCATTTTCTTTTTGAGCAACATCAGAATCTGCTTTTAATCTTTTTCCGATAAAACCAATAATTAAACCAGCCAAGGGTAGAAAAATAAAAATAAACAGGGTTAGTTTAGCACTGATAGAAATCATTGCAATTAAAGTAAAGATAATGGTAAGTGGATCTCTAATAATCAACTCTAAAACCATTAAGAAAGACCATTCAACCTCTTGAACATCCGATGTCATTCTGGCTATGACATCACCTTTTCTTTTCTCAGTAAAATAAGAAATAGGCAAGGTAACAAGCTTATTGTACAAGGCGTTTCTAATATCTCTAATAATACCGTTTCTTAAAAAAGTAATAAAAAACAAGGCCGCATAATTGGCGATATTCTTTAAGAAAAAAAGCAAAATCATGGTGCCACAGATATAGCCTAGTGCGGCAATTTCTCCATTTTTAGCTATTTCCTGATTTAAAAAAAAGTTTAAGGATTGTTCAAGGTATTCTTTATAGCCACTTACTCCAGTAGCACTGTCATAAATTGGCTTTATAGAGATGATATCCCCGCTTTGCTTAAACAAAACATTTAGCATCGGGATAAATGCAACAAAACTTAAAGTACTAAAGAGTGCATAAAAAACATTACTGATAGCATTTAAAATCGCATATTTCCTGTATGGTTTTGCAAAGCGTAATATTTTTTTAAAATAATTCATTATAGGTTCAATTCTTTTATAATTCGTTGAATTTTAGCATCCAAATTAGCTTCTGTACTTACCGCATTTTCGATGGCATCTAATTTAGATTTTACGCTAAAATAGAACTTTATTTTTGGTTCGGTTCCACTTGGTCTTGCGGCAACTTTTGTTCCGTCTTCAGTTTGATAAATGAGCACATTAGATTTAGGAATGTCAATACTGGTTTCTTCGCCTGTAATTAAATTCTTTTTGATTGACGATTGATAATCATATAGAAATTGAACCTTGGATCCATCCATTTGTGTAAAAGGATTGTTTCGCAAGTCCACCATCATTTGTTTTATTTGGGCTGCGCCATCCATTCCTTTTTTTACTATAGAAATTAAATGTTCTTTGTAAAAGTGATTTTTTACATACAATTGCAGTAAGTCTTTGTAAAAAGAGCTTCCGTTTGCTTTTGCATTTGCAGCAATTTCACAGGCTAAAAGCGTAGAGGTTACAGCATCTTTATCACGAACAAAATCGCCAACCATATAACCAAAACTCTCTTCTCCACCACCAATAAACTCTTGTGCAGGGAAGTCTTTGATCATCTTTGCAATCCATTTAAAACCCGTTAGCCCAACTTTTGTTTCAACTCCGTAACTCGTAGCAACTTCATTCACCAAGTTGGTTGATACAATTGTTGACCCTACAAATTGATTGCCGTTTAATTTTCCTTTTGCTTCCCATTGTTTAATTAAGAAGTCGGTCATTAAACTCATGGTCTGGTTACCATTTAGCAATTTCATGTTGCCGTCTAGGTCTCTAACCGCAATTCCTAATCTATCAGAATCTGGATCTGTACCAATCACGATATCTGCATCCACTTTATTGGCCAAATCTATAGCCATCTTTAAAGCTTCTGGCTCTTCTGGGTTTGGTGATTTTACTGTTGGAAAATCTCCATTTGGAACAGCCTGCTCTTTAACGATATGAACATTGGTATATCCAGCGCGTTTTAATGCCTCAGGAATTAAGGTAATAGATGTTCCGTGTAAAGAAGTAAAAACAATTTTTAAATCAGATCGATCTTTAACATCAAAAGTTCCATTTTTGATAGATGCATTCCAAAAAGCCTCGTCAACTTCGGTTCCAATTTTTGTAATTAAACGCTCATTGGTATTAAAGTTTATCTCAGAGAATTGCAAAGAGTTTACTTGGTTGATAATTTCAGTATCCTGTGGAGGAACAATCTGTCCACCATCATTCCAATATACTTTATATCCATTGTATTCTGGCGGATTGTGTGAGGCTGTTAATACAATTCCGGCATCACAATTTAAGTGATTAACGGCAAAGGATAATTCTGGGGTAGGACGTAAGTCTTCAAATAAATACACTTGGATTCCATTGGCAGACAATACATCTGCAACCAATTTAGAGAAAGAAACACTGTTGTGTCTACAGTCAAAAGCAATAGCAACTTTTAGCTGCTTGTTTGGAAACTGTTTTTGCAAATAATTGCTTAAGCCCTGGGTTGCTTTTCCTAACGTATATTTGTTAATTCGATTGGTTCCTGCGCCCATGATTCCGCGCATTCCACCAGTTCCGAATTCCATATTTTTATAAAATCGATCTGCTAAATCATCTGAATTAGAATCGATAAGTTGTTTAATTTCTTGCTGTGTTTCTGTATCAAAAGTATCAGAAAGCCATAATTTTGCTTGCTCTTTAATCTCTTTCATATAATCAGGTAATAGTTGTATTAAAAGACAGGTTTATAAATTAAGGTTTTGTCTTATCTTATAATGTTTTTCATTGCTTTTGGTTTTGATCAAAAGCTCTCCGATAAAACCAGCTAAAAATAGCTGAACCCCTAAAATCATTGCTGTTAAGGCAATATAAAACCATGGGTTGTCGGTTACTAAAATTGTTTTTGCGCCCACAGATAGTTTGTATAATTTCATGGCGCCAATATAGCCAGCTGAGAGCAAACCAAAAATAAACATTAGCGTTCCCCAAAGACCAAAAATATGCATGGGTCTTTTGCCGAATTTTGACAAAAATGAAATGGTAATTAAATCTAAAAAACCATTGATAAAACGGCTCATGCCAAATTTTGTTTCTCCATATTTTCTAGCTTGGTGCTGTACAACCTTTTCTCCAATCTTATCAAAGCCTTCGTTTTTGGCTAAAACTGGAATGTATCGATGCATTTCACCACTAACCTTTACACTTTTAACCACCGTGTTTTTATAGGCTTTTAAGCCACAGTTAAAATCGTGTAACTTAAGTCCAGAGGTTTTTCTTGCAGCTAAATTGAATAATTTTGAAGGAATGTTTTTGGTAATTACGTTGTCATAACGTTTCTTTTTCCAGCCAGAAATCAAATCAAAATCTTCTTTGATAATTAGATCGTATAATTCTGGAATTTCTTCTGGATTGTCTTGTAGGTCTGCATCCATGGTAATTACGACTGCGCCATTTGCTTTTTCAAAACCAGCATCCAAAGCTTGACTTTTACCGTAATTTCTCTGAAATCGAATTCCTTTAACCTCTTTGTGTTCTGATGAAAGCTCTTCAATGACTTTCCAAGAACCGTCAGTGCTCCCGTCATCTATAAAGATAATCTCATAGGCATATTGATGGGATTGCATTACTTTGAGTATCCAAGCGTATAGCTCTTGTAAAGAATCTTTTTCGTTTAATAAAGGGATGACAATGGAAATGTCCATGAGTTAATTAAGTTAAGGAGCTATATAAAAAAGGTAAAGGTAAAACATCCTAAAATATTTTACCCTTCTTCCTTTTAATTTTTTCTTAAATTAGTACTGCTCTTCTTTCGATTGTTTCATAATAGCACCTGCTATGGCAGAAATTACAAATCCTAAGAAAGCTGAAACGATTAATCCTATAGCTGAAGAAATTACTGGTCCAGAGAAGTTTTTACCCATTTCATTTGCAGCATCTATTTGCTCAGAGGTAAGTCCTTGATCAATCATTCGTTGATTTTGAAGCTCCATAGCTACATTCATGAAATCTGGCTCAATAAAATTAACAAACACTTGTTGGTATGCAATCGATATAACAGCACTAATAAGTGCAATTCCTACACCAACTTTTACCGCCTGTCCCCAGCTAATAAAACCGTCATTAGATTCTTTGTATTTTTTTATTCCCAATACAATTAAGACGACAAGCAACGCAAAACCAATAAGGCTAATAGACCAGTGTGGGGTATGTGCGTCACCCATCGCATAAACGATAAGACTTAATAAAACAGATATAATTCCTAGATATAAACCGTAGTTTAAAATAATACTCTTGCTAGTTGCTTTTTGATTTTCCATTGTGTAATAATTTAGTTAGTGATACAAATATATTGATTTCGTTCTTAAAAAAAGCCTTTCTAAACTCTTTAGCAAAGACTTCATTAATGCATTAGTAGTCAAAAGACTAAACTTGTTACAGAAAAATTGATAAAAAAACGTTGTACAACATGAAAAATGATTGTAAATTTGCAGCGGCAAGTCCTACACAACTAGCTCCCTTTGAATCCCCCAGGGCGGGAACGCAGCAAGGGTATTAGGTTGTAGCAGTGTGATGTAGGTAGCTTGCCTTTTTTTATGCCCTAAAATTCCCTTTCAAATCCTTAGTTTTCTTCATTTACTTTTAAGATATTTGTACTGTAATTCAATAGTATTTCATGTCTAAAGTTGTTTTAATTACTGGTGCCTCTTCTGGTATTGGAAAATCCATTGCAGGTTATCTTCATCAAAGGGGGTATATCGTTTACGGTACAAGTAGAAAAGCCTCTATTAGTACTTCTGAAGGTTTTCAAATGGTACAATTAGACGTATTAGATCCTACATCTATTGAACAGGCCATTAATTATATCCTTGAAAAAGAAAATAGATTGGATGTATTGATTAACAATGCAGGTATGGGGATCACAGGTCCTATAGAAGATACGCCAACTAAAGAGATGAGAGCTGTTTTTAACACCAATCTTTTTGGTGCTATTGATGTAGCAAAGGCTGTTTTGCCTACTATGCGAGCTCAAAAATCTGGAACAATTATAAATGTTACTTCGATTGCTGGCTATATGGGCTTGCCGTATCGAGGGATGTATTCTGCAACTAAAGGTGCTTTAGAATTGGTGACTGAGTCGATTCGAATGGAGGTAAAACCATTTGGGGTTCAGGTGATTGCGGTTGCTCCTGGTGATTTTGCAACAAACATTGCTGCGGGAAGATACCATACACCTGTTTTTGAAGAGTCTGCCTACAAAAAGACTTATCAAGAAAACCTAAATCTAATGGACACTCATGTGTCTGAAGGATTGGCTCCAGAGGTGATGGCTAAAGCAGTCTATAAGATTTTACAAACCAAACAACCAAAAGGGCATTATAAAGTTGGTGGTTTTTTAGAGAAGTTTTCTGTTGTTTTAAAGCGAGTACTTCCAGACAAATTGTATGAAAAATTATTAATGAATCATTATAAATTATAAATTAGCACTGCGTTAGGGATTGGAGCAATTGTTTGAGCTCTTTTGCATTTTTGATGCAAAAAGCAAGTGCGGAAAGCCCGCTCGAACGCCCAAGAAAAACACAGCACGCAAAAGTAAGTACGAATTTAAATAGATACCGATGAAGTTTTTTATAGATACTGCAAATTTAACTCAAATTAGAGAAGCACAAGCCTTGGGAATCTTGGATGGTGTAACAACCAATCCATCGCTGATGGCCAAAGAAGGGATTACCGGAGCTGCCAATATCATTAATCATTATAAGGCTATTTGCCAAGAAGTAGAAGGCGATGTTTCTGCAGAGGTTATTGCGACAGATTTTGCAGGGATGGTAAAGGAAGGTGAGGCTTTAGCGGCATTGAATCCACAGATTGTTGTAAAATTACCGATGATCAAAGAAGGGATTAAGGCCTGTAAATATTTTTCATCAAAAGGAATTAAAACCAATGTAACTCTTGTGTTTTCTGCCGGACAAGCTTTATTAGCAGCCAAAGCAGGGGCCACCTATGTGTCTCCTTTTATAGGAAGGCTAGATGATATTTCTACAGATGGTTTAAACCTCATTGCAGAGATCCGTCAAATCTATGATAATTACGGTTTCAAAACTCAAATTTTGGCTGCCTCAGTTAGACACACTATGCATATTATAGATTGCGCAAAGCTGGGGGCAGATGTAATGACGGGTCCTTTGAGTGCTATTGAAGGTCTATTAAAACATCCCTTAACGGATATCGGTTTGGCAAAATTTTTAGAAGATTATAAAAAAGGAAATTAAACAAGATGAAGTTTAAAACTTCTTTTTGTTTTTAGTTATTGGTGCTCACTTATAACTTAAAAGTATTAACTCAAAATTTTTAGTCTTTTGTAAAAGATTAAAACGAATGTACCCAAAGAACGAACTTGCACAACTAGTAGTTTCAGCTTGTCATCAATATGGTCTTACCAATGTTGTGATTTCTCCTGGTTCTCGAAATGCTCCTTTAACGGTGGGTTTTGTAAATCATCCAGAGATTAAAACTTATAGTATCGTTGATGAAAGAAGTGCTGGTTTTGTAGCCTTGGGAATGGCACAACAGACTCAAAAACCTGTTGCAGTGGTCTGTAGTTCTGGATCGGCATTGTTAAATTATTATCCTGCTATTGCAGAAGCATTTTACAGTAATATTCCATTGGTTATTATTTCTGCGGATCGACCAAAAAAAATGATAGACATTGGCGATGGTCAGACAATTAGGCAGGAAAACGTATATGAGAATCACTGCTTGTTTTCCGCTAATTTAGAAAGCCAAGAAGATCCTATTGCTAAAAACGCAGGCCTTGTGCTGCAAGCTTTACAGACGGCGACAGAAAAGAAAGGTCCTGTACATATTAATGTGCCTTTTGATGAGCCCTTGTATGAAACCGTTGATCAATTGACGGATTTTTCATTGGGTCAATTTAAGGAGTCCTTTTCTGCTGATTTTTCTGCTGCTAAAAAACCGATACTTTACAAAGAACTTTCAGCCATTTGGAATAGTGCAACTAAAAAAATGATTCTGATTGGGGTGCAGTTCCCTGATAAAGCATTGCAAAAAATTATCAACCATTTTGCCGAGGATCCTTCTGTAATTATTTTAACAGAAACGACCTCTAACGTACATAACAGTAGGCATATATCAGCCATAGATAAGTTAATTTTTCCTTTAAACGAAGATCAATTTAAGGCTTTTGCTCCTGAGGTATTGCTCACTTTTGGCGGAATGGTGGTTTCTAAAAAGATTAAGCAGCTGCTTAGAGCTTGCAAACCAATACACCATTGGCATGTAGATATGTTTAAAGAAATGGATACCTTTTTTTGCCTGTCTGAGTACCTGCAAGAAAAGCCAGTTACGTTTTTAAATGAATTGAGTAAGCTAACAAGGAGTGGTACAAGTGAGTACCAGTCTATTTGGTTGGCTCAAAAGAAATTGAGATCAGAAAAACATCAATCATATCTAGCAAAGATTCCGTATTCAGATTTAAAGGTCTTTGAAAAAGTTTTAGCGAGCATTCCTAATAATGTTCAATTGCAAGTAGGCAATAGTTCTATCATTCGTTATGCACAGCTTTTTGACATGAATCCAACTCATACGGTTTTTTGCAACCGAGGGACTAGCGGAATCGATGGTAGCACAAGTACGGCTATAGGAGCTGCGATGCAAGTAGACAAACCGACAGTTTTTATTAGCGGTGATCTGAGTTTTTTTTATGACTCAAATGCTTTGTGGAATTCACAGATTCCAACAGATTTTAGGTTGGTAATTATTAACAATGCAGGAGGAGGGATCTTTCGATTTTTACCAGGACCAAAAACCACCAATGCGATGGATTATTTTGAAACACCGCATCAATTAACAGCAGAGCCTTTGTGCGCTATGCATGGTTTAGGTTATCATTCTGTATCAAATTTAGAAGGATTAACAAGTGTTTTGACAAGCTTTTATAAAGCGAGTTCAAAACCACAGGTTTTAGAAATATTTACAGACAAATTGGTCAATGAAACCGTATTAAAAGAGTATTTTACATTTTTAAAATAAACATATGGATTTAGAAGTAGGAGATAAAGTATCATTAATTATCGGAACAGAAACACATTTGGGATTTACGGTTTTGATCGATGAATCTTTTGAGGGCTTGTTGTACAGAAATGAGATTTTTGAAGAGTTGAAAGAGAATCAGCGTATTGCGGGTTATGTTAAAAATATTAGAGAAGACGGAAAGATAGACGTTTCGCTTCAGCCACAAGGTTTTAGAAATGCTATTGAGCTGGACACAGAAAAAGTTATTGAGGCAATTTATGACCATGATGGTTTTTTAGCCCTAACAGACAAAAGTGATCCAGAAGACATTAAGAAGGAGCTTAGAATGAGTAAAAAAGCCTTTAAACGCGCCATTGGTAGTTTGTACAAGCAAAAGCAAATTGTTATCGGAGAAGAAGGGCTAACCTTGGTTAAAGAATAATAAAGCTAGGTATATACAAAATCACACAATTATGAATACACAAGCAGTTTGGAAAACGGCAAAAGAATACGAAGACATCACCTATAAAAAATCAAATGGAGTCGCTAGGATTGCATTTAATAGACCTGATGTTCGAAATGCGTTTAGACCCAAAACAACTAAAGAATTATACGATGCCTTTTACGATGCAGGGGAGGACACTTCAATAGGAGTCGTTTTATTATCTGCAGAAGGTCCTAGTAGTAAAGATGGGGTATATTCTTTTTGTTCTGGAGGTGATCAAAAAGCAAGAGGTCACCAAGGGTATGTTGGAGAAGATGGCTACCATCGATTAAATATTTTAGAAGTTCAGCGCTTGATTAGATTTATGCCTAAGGCAGTAATTTGTGTAGTTCCGGGATGGGCTGTTGGAGGAGGACATAGTTTGCATGTGGTTTGTGATTTAACCCTTGCAAGTAAAGAGCATGCTATTTTTAAACAAACCGATGCCGATGTAACCTCTTTTGATGGAGGATACGGATCTGCATATTTGGCAAAAATGGTTGGACAAAAAAAAGCGAGAGAGATCTTTTTCTTAGGAAGAAATTACTCTGCGCAAGAAGCCTATGAAATGGGAATGGTTAACGCTGTGATTCCTCATGATGAGCTAGAAGATACCGCTTATGAATGGGCCCAAGAAATATTGGCAAAATCACCAACCTCTATAAAGATGCTCAAGTTTGCTATGAACCTAACCGATGATGGCATGGTTGGTCAGCAAGTGTTTGCTGGAGAAGCTACGCGATTGGCCTATATGACTGATGAAGCAAAAGAAGGAAGAGATGCTTTTCTTGAAAAGAGAAAACCAAACTTCCCGAAAAGATGGATTCCATAGGGTTTAAGTATCAATGAATAATGAGTAGGTCGAGCAAGGTTAGACCAATTTCTATCATTCAATCTTTCAAAAAAAAGTAAGATGAAAATAATTTGTATCGGGCGTAATTACGCCAAACATATTGCAGAACTTGCAAATGAACGTCCAGAGAATCCTGTGGTTTTCTTAAAGCCAGATTCTGCAATTTTACCAAATAAGAACCCGTTTTTTATACCGCCTTTTTCTGATGATGTACATTATGAGGTTGAGGTTTTGGTAAAGATAAACAAAGTAGGAAAGCATATCGATGCCAAATTTGCACATAAATATTATGATGAAATTGGCTTAGGGATTGATTTTACAGCCAGAGATGTACAGGCCAAATGCAAAGAAAAGGGCTTGCCTTGGGAAAAAGCCAAGGCTTTTGACGGAAGTGCTGTTGTTGGTAATTTCTATCCAAAAGAAGAGTTTGATTTAGAAAACTTACAGTTTCAGTTGGATAAAAACGATGAGGTAGTTCAGGATGGAAACACGCAAAGCATGCTTTGGAAAATCGATGAGCTAATCGCTTATGTATCGCAATATTTTACCTTAAAAAAAGGGGATATTCTATTTACAGGAACTCCCGAGGGAGTTGGAAAAGTAAAAGAAAATGACGTCTTAACGGGTGTTTTAGCAGGAAAAAAGGCTTTTCAGATTCGCGTAAAGTAGGATTTAGGTGTAGTGCCAATAAGAAACACAAGGCCTTTGAGTCTTTGTACCTTTGACTTTTAGATGCTCAGTCACTAAACTCAAGCTTTATCACTAATAAAAATTTATTTATACCATAAGAATGAATGCAGAAATCATAACCATTGGAGATGAAATACTCATAGGGCAAATAGTAGATACCAACTCTCAGTGGATTGCTATAGAGCTAAATAAAATAGGTGTTTCTGTGTATCAAATCTCATCAATTCAAGATGAAGAGCAGCATATCTTAAACGCTTTAAAAGAAGCGCAGGAACGGGCCGATATTGTTATCCTAACTGGAGGTTTAGGTCCAACCAAAGACGATATCACAAAAAAAACCATCGCTAAGTATTTTAAGGATGATCAATGGACTAATTATCCTGAAGTTACTGAGCATATTAAAGCGTTGTTTAAGAAGATTAACCACCCTTATAAAGAGGTGCAGAATGAACAAGCCATATTGCCTTCTAAGGCCAGCTATTTAAAAAATGCTTTTGGAACAGCGCCAGGGATGTGGTTTTACGAGAATGAGACTGTTTTTGTATCCTTGCCAGGAGTTCCTTATGAAATGAAAGGGCTAATAACTAATGAGGTTTTACCAAGAATTCAAAAGCAATTTAAACTTCCTTTTGTTTTGCATAGAACTGTGTTGACTTACGGACAAGGTGAAAGTATCGTTGCAGAAAGGATTGAAGATTGGGAGACCAACCTGCCTAGTTTTATCAAATTGGCATATTTGCCTTCTTTTGGAAAAGTTCGCTTACGTTTGTCTGCAAAAGGACCAGATAAAGCGATTCTAGAGGCTGCTTTAAAAACACAGTTGGATGCCTTATCTTTGCTTATTCCAGACATTATCACTGGTTATGAAGAATCAGAGACTCTTGAGAAAAAAGTGGGAGACTTGCTTACAGAACAAGGAGCAACTTTGTGTACTGCAGAAAGTATGACAGGCGGTAAAATTGCAGCAACCTTGGTAGCTGTTCCAGGTGCCTCGACTTATTTTAAAGGAGGAATGGTTACCTATACGGCAGCAATGAAAATAGCTCTTTTAGGGCTTTCTCCTGAGCTAATTGATCGTTATTCAGTGGTGAGTAAAGAAGTTACTGCCCAGATGGCTGTAGCTGCCTTAAAAAAAATGCAAACAGATTATGCAATTTCAGTTACCGGAAATGCAGGCCCAACAACAGATGACACGGATGCTTCCGTTGGGATTGTTTATATTGCAATTGCCACAAAAGGAGGTGTTTATGTAGAAGAATTTGATTTTGGCCAGCCTAGAGAAAAGGTTATCAACAGAACGGTAACCAAGTCTTTAGAAATTTTACAAAAAGAAATAATAAAAAATAGTTGAATTTCTTTTGTTGAATGTGTAAAAAATTCATAAATTTGCACCTCGTTTAGAAATAACACTAAAAAACTGTCAAGAAGATGTCTAGAGTTTGTGAACTTACAGGTAAAAAAGCAATGGTTGGGAACAATGTTTCTCACGCTTTGAACAGAACAAAAAGAAAATTTGACGCTAACTTAATGGTGAAGCGTTTTTATATTCCAGAAGAAGATAAATGGATTACATTAAAAATTTCTGCTTCTGCTTTAAAAAACATTAATAAAAAAGGAATCTCTGCTGTCATTAAAGAAGCAAGAGCAAATGGATTTTTAGCTAAATAATCCTACCTAAAAAACGTAAAGAGAGATGGCAAAAAAAGGTAACAGAGTTCAGGTAATCTTAGAATGTACAGAACACAAGGCTTCAGGAGAAAGAGGTACTTCTAGATACATTACAACTAAGAATAAGAAAAACACTCCAGATAGATTGGAAATTAAAAAATTCAACCCTATCTTGAAGAAAATGACAGTTCATAAAGAAATTAAATAATTAGAGATTTTAAGATTCAAATTTATTTGAAAACTAAAGTCCAAAACCAATAAGACATGGCAAAGAAATCAGTAGCATCGTTACAGACAGGATCAAAGAGATTGTCTAAAGCAATCAAAATGGTAAAATCTCCTAAAACTGGAGCTTACACTTTTGTAGAAGCGATCATGGATCCAGAAAAAGTAAATGAATTTTTAGCAAGTAAATAATTACTTCATATAGACATCATATATAAGCTACTTTCTTTATTGAGAGTAGCTTTTTTTTTGACAATTAAATACGTATTTTTGAAAAGATTGTTTGTGAGATTTTTGTTTTTTAGCTTGATGTATACAGGTTAAGACAAGAAATTAGATACTGACAATTTGACTAACTATTGTGTCTGGTACGATTTTGATAGTTTAGTTTCATTATAAATTTAGATCATGAGTTTTTTTAAAAAAATATTTTCAAAAGATAAAAAAGAAACCTTAGACAAAGGTTTAGAAAAAACCAATACAAGTTTTATTGCAAAGCTTTCTAAAGCTGTTGCAGGGAAATCAAAAGTTGATGATGATGTTTTAGACAATCTAGAGGAGGTTTTGGTTGCCTCTGATGTAGGAGTTAATACCACTCTAAAGATTATTGAGCGCATAGAAAAGCGCGTAGAGAGAGATAAGTATTTAGGAACGGATGAATTAAATAAAATCCTTAGAGAAGAAATAGCGGGTTTACTTTCTGAAACCAATACTGGTGAGGCCGTCGATTTTTCGATTCCAACAGCCAAAAAACCTTATGTAATTATGGTTGTGGGTGTTAATGGTGTTGGTAAAACAACAACCATTGGGAAACTTGCAGCACAGTTTAAAAAACAAGGACTTAAAGTTGTTTTAGGTGCAGGAGATACTTTTAGAGCTGCTGCCATTGATCAATTACAAGTTTGGGCTGATAGAGTAGATGTGCCAATTATACGTCAAGAGATGGGCTCTGATCCAGCTTCAGTGGCCTTTGATACTTTAAAATCTGCAGTAAGTCAAGATGCGGATGTTGTTATTATTGATACAGCAGGTCGTTTGCACAATAAAATTAACTTGATGACTGAGCTTACCAAAATTAAAAGAGTAATGCAAAAAGTGGTTGCTGATGCGCCACATGAAGTGTTGTTGGTCTTGGATGGTTCAACTGGTCAAAATGCCTTTGAGCAGGCCAAGCAATTTACCTTGGCGACAGAGGTGACTTCTTTGGCTGTTACTAAGTTAGACGGAACCGCAAAAGGTGGCGTTGTTATTGGTATCTCAGACCAATTTCAAATTCCTGTAAAATATATTGGAGTAGGTGAAGGGATTGATGATTTGCAAGTGTTTAACAAACTTGAGTTTGTCGATTCGTTTTTTAAATAAATAAACTTTCTTATAAAATTGAAAAGCTCCTTGTATCTGCAAGGAGTTTTTTTTGTTTTGATATTGAGGATTTGAAATCCTCAATATTAGTATTATGCTTATATTTAACAAGTTAAAAACAAATTTAAAATGCATAAAAACGTACTCTTACTCTTGGTTTTACTGCTTTTGACTTCGTGTGAAAACAAAGAAGCGAAACTTTTTTTTTAAAAATATGATGAAACTGCTGAGCTTGCAAACCAGCAAGAACACGCTAATAAGCGTATGAAGTTTAAACTGCTTCAATCCAAATATTTGGATATGAACGCTGTTTTTAAACCTTTTGAAAGGGAACTAGCTACTTTTACAGAAGAGGATTACTCAAGTTTAAAACCACTTGTTTTAGAGCAAAACATACCTAGTTTACAGCAAAAAATAAAAGAAGGTTCATTGAGTTATGAAAAGTTGACCTTGTTTTATTTGTATCGAATTAGAAAGTTTGAAAGTGATACCACTTTGTATTTAAATAGTATTATAGCTTTAAACCCAGATGTACTTAAAGAGGCTCGTAAAAAAGATAAAGCTCCCAAGGCTGGCATTGATGACTATAGTTTGTTTGGGATGCCTATTTTACTAAAAGATAATATCAATACCAAAGGGATGCCTACGACTGCTGGGGCAATCGCTTTAGCAAACAATAACAATACTGAAGATGCCTTTATCGTACAAAAACTAAAAGCCAATGGGGCGTTGATTTTAGGAAAGGTAAACCTTAGTGAATGGGCTTACTTTTTCTGTTCTGGTTGCCCTGTTGGTTATAGTGCTGTTGGGGGGCAAACTCTTAATCCCTATGGGAGAAAAATCTTTGAAACTGGAGGCTCAAGCTCTGGTAGTGGGGTAAGTGTGGCTGCTAATTTTGCTGTGGCTGCTGTAGGAACAGAAACGTCAGGATCCATTACATCACCATCGAGTCAAAACTCGGTAGTGGGCTTAAAACCGACTGTTGGTGTGTTGAGTAGAACAGGGATTGTCCCTATTTCGAGTACGCTTGATACTCCTGGTCCAATGACCAAAAATGTACTAGACAATGCCATTTTTTTAAAAGCGATGTTGGGCTATGATGCTAATGATGCAGCTTCAAAACAAAAGAAAATACAACCCTTACAAAAGCGCTTTGATCTAAGTATAAAAGGCAAGCGATTAGGAGTGCTCAAATCTTTGTTATCGAATTCAATGTATAAAGCTACCGTAGACCAATTGAAAAACGCCGGTGCAGAAATTATAGAAATTGCGCCTCCCAATCTAAGACTCACGGGTTTTATTTCTATTTTAAACATTGATATGAAGTACGATTTGCCAAACTACCTAAAGAACAATGCAGATACCACTGTAACTCTAGGTGATATCGATGAAATTAGAAAGTTTAATTCTCAAGATTCATTGTTGCGTATGCCTTACAATCAGGAATTGTTTGATGGTATTTTAAAAGATAGTACCACTCTAGAAGACCTAACAGTTATTAAAAAAAACCTGCATAAACAAGCAAGTAATTATTTAGGAGCTTTGCAGAGTCAGAATTTATCCTCAATTCTATCAATAAATAATTATCATTCTGGCATTGCAGCTGCGGCTAATTATCCAACATTGACAGTGCCTATGGGATATAAAAATAGCGGTGAACCAATGAGCTTAACCTTTATTGGGAGTCCATTTTCTGCACCTGAACTTTTAGAAGTTGGTGCTGCATTTGAGCAGTTAACAAAGGTGAGAAAGTCTCCAGAAAACTATAACTAATATTTTTGATATGGCACAGACTTCAATTCTGTTCCTTCAAGTTAGATATTTTTAGATTTAGTTCATTAAAAAGCCAAAGAGTGGTATCTTTGCAAGCTAAAATTTACACAGGCATGCGCACCAAAACGATCAAACAAAATAAGATTAATGTAGTTACTTTAGGCTGTTCTAAGAATGTTTATGACAGTGAAGTATTGATGGGGCAACTTAAAGCCAACGGAAAAGACGTGGTTCATGAGGATGAAAATGACGAAGGAAATATTGTTGTGATCAATACCTGTGGTTTTATAGGTAAGGCCAAAGAAGAATCTATAGATACCATTTTGCATCATGCGCAACGTAAAGAAGCAGGAGAGATTGATAAAGTCTTTGTGACAGGTTGTTTAAGTGAGCGTTATAAGCCTGATTTAGAAAGAGAGATTAGCAATGTAGATCAATACTTTGGTACACATGATTTGCCAAATTTATTAAAAGTTTTAGAAGCTGATTATAAGCATGAGTTGATTGGAGAACGTTTAACAACTACTCCTAAACACTATGCCTATTTAAAAATTGCAGAAGGCTGTGATAGACCTTGTTCTTTTTGTGCCATTCCTTTAATGCGTGGAAAGCACGTATCTACACCTATAGAAGATATTGTTATTGAAGCTACCAAACTAGCAGAGAAAGGGATCAAAGAGGTGATGTTGATTGCTCAGGATTTAACCTATTATGGTCTAGATATTTATAAAAAAAGAGCCCTTGCAGATCTGTTAAGAGCTTTGGTAAAGGTTGAAGGGATTGAATGGATTCGTTTGCATTATGCTTTTCCTACAGGTTTTCCGATGGATGTTTTAGAGGTGATGAAAAATGAGCCAAAGGTGTGTAATTATTTAGACATTCCATTACAACACATCAACACAGAATTATTGAAATCAATGAAGCGTGGGACCACTCATGAAAAAACGACTTCATTGATCCATAAATTTAGAGAGGCTGTTCCAGAAATGGCTATCAGAACTACTTTAATTGTTGGGTACCCTGGAGAAACAGAAGCAATGTTTCAAGAGCTTAAAGATTGGGTAGAAGAAATGCGTTTTGAGCGCTTAGGTGCTTTTGAGTATTCTCATGAAGAAAATACGGGTGCCTACGTCTTAGAAGATGATGTTCCTGAAGATGTAAAATTTAGACGCGTTAATGAAATTATGGAAATTCAAAGCCAAATTTCTTGGGAATTAAATCAAGAAAAAATAGGCAAAACCTTCCGTTGTTTATTTGATCGTAAAGACGGTGAGTACTTTTATGGTCGTACAGAGTTTGATTCACCAGACGTAGATAATGACGTCTTAGTTGATGCAACCAAACACTATATCAAGATTGGTGAGTTTATTGATATCACCATCAATGAAGCCGGTGATTATGATTTGTACGGTACTCCTGCTGTAAAATAAGCAAAGAAAGTTTCTCGTTAATTTAGGTAGACTAAAATTTAAAAGAGATTATTGGTCAGTTAACACCTGTTAAGAAAAAGATAGTTTATGAAAAAAACCTACTTTAATTGGAGTTCTGGCAAGGATTCTGCAATGGCCTTATATACCTTGCAACAAGATAAAAACTATGCTGTTGACTTATTGTTAACCAACGTTAACAAAGACTTTAAGCGAGTCTCTATGCATGGTTTGCATGAAAGCCTCTTAGACAAACAGGCAGAGAGCATAGGGCTTCCCTTAAAAAAGATTTATTTTCCAGCCAATGTTACGATGGACCTTTACAATGAGCATATGCAAACAGCCATGAGCAGCTTGGTAAATGCCCACTATACACATGCTGTTTTTGGGGATATTTTTTTAGAGGACCTCAAGGCATACAGAGAGTCAAAATTAGCTGAGGTTGGTGTTCAAGGAGTTTTTCCGCTATGGAAAAGAGATACAAAAGCTTTACTTTCTGAGTTTATCGCTTTGGGTTTTAAAGCCATTACTGTTTGTGTAAATGCTAAGTTACTCGGTAAGGAGTTTGTTGGTAGGGTTCTAGATGATCAATTTATAGAAGACTTGCCAGACGGGGTTGATGTTTGTGGAGAAAATGGTGAATTTCACACCTTTGTATTTGATGGGCCAATTTTTAAAGAAGCTATTGATTTTACTATTGGAGAGAAGGTTCTAAAATCCTATACTTTAGAAGAAGATGATGATGCTAACTGTTTCTCATCAGCAGATAAAAAGAAAAACTACGATACCAGTTTTTGGTATTGTGATTTACATCTAAGCAAGGCCTAGTTTGCTGTTTTTTAAATAAGGATTTCTGCGTATTGTCAGTTTTTGAATAATGGCTTAGTATTGTTTGATCAACAAAAGCCTATTAACTCATGAAGTCTATCTACACGTTTATTTTTATCTCTCTTTTTTTTATAACAACTCTTAAAGCTCAAGAAAAAGATGATTTTTCTATTTTTATAGGACCATCCTACCAGTTGATTCACAACTCAGATCTTGGGGTTAATGTGGGGCTAGAGTATTTTTTAACAACAGGTACTGCTATAGCACCGAGTTTTTCATACTATTTCTCTGCAAAAGGGATTCGTACCTATGCTTTTAATGCTGATGTGCGTTATTATTTAAATACCAGTAGCCGATTTCATTATTTTGCGATCGGAGGTTTTAGCTATTTAATGATTAAAAATACGCTTACAACACCTGCGTTAACGGATTCAAATATTGGAATCAATGCAGGAGGAGGTTTTGTTGTTGCGCTAAATGACAAAATAGGGCTGCTTGGTCAGTTAAAATACGATTCTTCTGGAGCAGCATCTATAGAACCCATGCTTGGAGTTACCTATAAATTTTAATAAAAAAAAGCCCGAAATTAATCGGGCTTTTTTTTTGTGATTTATAACTGCTTCATGCTCGGTTTAGTCATAAAGAGTGCATTGACAAAGAACAGTTTTCCATTGTCCCAAAAGCTTCTAAACAATGGGTTGTCGACCATATAAATAACACTTCCTCTACCTAGAGAATCTTCTCCAAAAATAAGCGTATCTGTAAGATTGTCTAATGTTTTATGTCCGGCAAATCCAGAAACAGGTTGGTTGTCTTTAAGTCTAACTACGTTATTGCCATTTTTTAAATATTTATAAGAAGTACTTCCTAGCTTTAAGCTAAAATAGCTATCGCTATAACCAAAAGCTAAAGGATGTGTGTTGTCTACAACTGTTTTAAAGATGGCTCCAGTAATGCTGCTTTGAATTCGCTCTCTCTCCTTTTCGTCATATTTGATAAAATGTTCATCCAAATCTGCTTTGTCATCGTCTTTGCTATCACGACCGCTTTTACTAGTCAATCCAAATCCAGATTGTCCTGCAAAAAGACGATTGGCATTTCCAATGGCGATTACCTTACCACCTTTTCGAACCCAGCTTTTTAGAGCTTCCAATTGACTTTTTCCGAAGACACTTCCATAAGAACCATTTGGTAAAATTAAGGTATGGTAGTTGTCTAGCATGCTCGTAGAGAAATCATCAGAATTAATCGCAGTATACGGGTACTTTAATTCTTGTTCAAAAAAGTATTGAATCTCTCCAAAACTTAATGAAGACGCAGCACTTCCTGCTATGATTGCAATCTTTTGATTTTTAATTTCTTTAACCTCTGAAGAACCCATGTCAGGTCCACTTTGTGAAAATCCAGTAGCAATCGTTTCTGTTTTTTTATCATGTGCATTGGCTAACTGAGTTAAAACCTGATCAAAATTAACGATGTGTTTATTGTCTCCTCTGGTGATTATCAAAGAACCTTTTGGTAATTGTTTGCCGCTGTTAACCATGTCTTTATTTGTAAAACGAACTCTAAAATTCTTTTGAAGCAATGCAGCTAACATGGTTCCGTCAGATACATGGTTCCAAGAAAAGGTATAGGCATACGCATTTCTGTTCATCGGATTTACCATAGGCATTTTTCCTTTCGCCTTGATTCCAACTAGTTTTTCACTTGCGATGGTTTTTAAACCATAAGCATAAGGAACAGACCAGGCGGTGATATCATAGGTAATAGAATCACTTAATTTAGCAGCAGGCTCAAATAAAGCCTTAACAAGCTTTCCTTTAGGTTGATTGGTAGAAACCACCAAATCATTATTGGTTGCTCTCATAGATCCTTTCTTGTTTGCTTCATAATCAAAGCCAGAAACCGATTGAGTTTTAGAATATCCGTATCTAATTTCGTGTTTATCCAATAAAGCAATTAGTTTGTCTTTTTTGCTTTTTGTTCCTTGCATTACATAACTCTTGTAAGTAAAATCACCATCCTTAAAGTATTTTTTAAACTCAGTATTGAGTTTTACGGCATTATTGGCAGCCATTTCTACTGTAGAAATTCCAGTTGTGGTATGGTGAATTAAACGGTCCCAAAGAGTTAACTCTTCACCATCAGCTTTTACGATTCCCAATCCAGCCATTCCATGTCCGGCTTGTTCATAGGTCATTCCGATAGCTCCGTTGTAAGTAGGGTAGGTATCCCCGTAACTTGGGTACAATAGATCAAAACTTTCTTTGGTAAAATAATACCAACCGTTTTTGTCAAAATATTTTGCGTTGTTTTTTCCTATCTGAGTTTGAAAATCACGTTGCCAATCAGTGATTACTTCATGGTAAGGTTCTACAGCTGGAGCAAAATAATAAGGGTTATTTATTCCTTGCTCATGAAAATCAACATGAATATGAGGCAGCCATTTGTTGTAGACTTTTAAACGGCTTTGTGTTTCAATTTGAGTAGCCCAAGCCCAATCTCTATTTAAGTCAAATAAGTAATGGTTAGGTCTTCCTCCTGGCCAAGGCTCATTGTGCTCTCTGGCATTAGAATTGTTGTTGTATGGGTTTCCAGCAGCTTGATTGTACCAGTTTACATAGCGGTCTCTACCATCTGGATTGATAGAAGGATCCATGATTACGACAGTTTTTTCTAAAAGATTGCTGTTTTCTGTTATTAATTTATACAGGGTAAGCATAGCTGCTTCTGTAGATGAAGCTTCGTTTCCGTGCACGTTATAGCTTAACCAAACGATAGAAATATCATTTAACTCAGTCATTTTTTCTAGACCAGCATTGCTAAGGTGTTGCTTTCTGATGGTCTCTAAGTTTTGTATGTTTTTTTCGGAAGAAACAAATGAAACCGATAGGGTTCTCAACTCATTGGTTTCGCCATAAACTTGAAATTTAACTTTATTTGATTGTGAAGCTACGTATTGAAAATAGTCCACCACTTTGTGATGTCTTGTAAAGCGAGAGCCTAATTCATAACCTAAAAATTCACTGGGTGTTTGTATTTTTTGAGCCGATACAGGTATGCATAATAAGGCTGTTAAAAAAAATAAGTAGATAGTTTGTTTCATTGTTGTTCCTTTTTAATAAAGCACCAAAGTACTAAAATATTTAGAATCCTTGGTCTTTTTAACTTGCCGTTAAAACTTTGTTAGATTTAAGGAGAAGTTTCGACCAACCATCAAAATATTGTATTTTTATAAAAAATATTGACTAGATGATTTTGAGCACAGAGAGTGATTGTGTACAGCCAGGCCAAACAGACTACAAATGTCACTGGGATCGTGCATATTTAAAGGTTCCTTCAGAGAAATTAGGCTGGTATGAAACTCATTCAGAGCCAAGCTTATCGCTGATAAAAGAATTAGAACTTTCAAAAGCTGCTCGTATTTTAAACATCGGTTCTGGATCATCTACCATACTTGATGATTTAGTTGCTTTGGGATATTCTCAACTAATTGCCTCAGATATTTCTACAAATGCTTTAGAGATTTTACAAAATCGCCTTGGGCTTAGAGGTAAAAATGTTCAATATATTGAAGATGATCTAACTCAGTCAAAAAAACTAATTCAATTAAAGGAAATTGATTTGTGGAATGACCGCGCGGTACTTCACTTTTTTGTCAATGAAAAAGATCGCAAAGCCTATATAAACTTATTACACACACTTGTAAGAGAAGGAGCTTATGTAATTATAGCAGTCTTTGCAAAAGAGGGTGCTGTAAAATGTTGTGGTCTAGATGTGGTTCCGTACGACGTAGAAATGATTCAAGAGCTTTTAGGAGCTGATTTTGAATTGCAAAAATCCTTTAAGTATACCTATACCAATCCAAATGGTCATCTAAGACCTTATATATACACTTTGTTTAAAAGAACAGCGGCCTAAATGAAAGTAACGCACCTTCCATACCAAAAAACAGGGTTTTTCTCTACAATCATGCTTGATTATTTAGAGCAAAAGCCATCTATACGTCCTTTTTACAATCACTTTTCTGATTTAAAAGGTTTTGAGCTTCAGATTGAAGAAAAAAAAGTATCGTATACACACCACACGAGAACTACGCTTGTTGAAGCTTTAAAAGAGCAATACAAGACAGTGAGTCTAAGTGAGGAGACACAGCATAATATTACAGTTTTAGCAAAAGAAAATACCTTTACAGTAACTACTGGGCATCAATTAAACTTGTTTACGGGACCTTTGTATTTTTTGTATAAGATTTTTTCTACTATCAACTTATGTGAAACACTAGCAGCCAAACATCCAGACAAAAATTTTGTGCCAATTTATTGGATGGCTACAGAAGATCACGATTTTGAAGAGATTAATTACTTTAATTATCAAGGAGAGAAAATCGCTTGGAATCGTACTGATGGTGGAGCTGTCGGGCAGTTTTCTACAGCTGGGATGGATTCGGTTTTTGAAGAATTTGCTAGCAAGTTAGGTGCTTCTAAAAACGCAAGCTACTTAAAAGAGCTTTTTAGTAAGGCCTATTTAGAACACAATAATTTGGCGGCTGCAACGCGGTATCTTGCAAATTGTTTGTTTGGAACCTATGGTCTGGTGATTGTTGATGGTGATGATGCAAATTTAAAACGTTTGTTTACACCATATGTTCAACAAGAACTTCTAGAGCAAATTTCATCAAAAGTAGTAAGTGCCAGCAATAAAGCATTAGAACAAGAAGGCTATCCGATTCAGGTAAACCCAAGAGAGATAAATTTGTTTTACCTGTCAAAGAACAACCGAGAACGAATTGTATTTGAAAAAGGTTTGTATCGAGTACATCAAACAGATATCACATTTACACCGGAGCAAATAGAAAATGAGCTTCAAGAATTCCCTGAGCGTTTTTCTCCAAATGTTATAATGAGACCCTTGTATCAAGAAACTATTTTACCAAACTTAGGTTATATTGGTGGAGGAGGAGAGCTGGCCTATTGGTTGCAGTTAAAAGATTATTTTACTACCGTGAAGATTCCTTTTCCTGTTTTGGTATTGAGAAATTCAGTACAAGTAATCTCAACTAAACAGCAAAAAAAATTAGATCGTTTAGCCATTACTTCTGAAGAATTATTTTTAAAACAATCAGAGTTGCTCAAGCAAAAAGTTATTGAAAATTCTGATATTTCTGTTGATTTTTCTAAACAAAAAGACCTGTTGAAAGCTCAGTTTAGTCAGTTAAAAGAGGTTGCTTTAAAAACAGATCAATCTTTTATTGGTGCAGTCAATGCTCAAGAGAAAAAACAATTAAACGGTTTGGATGCTCTAGAAAAGCGATTGTTAAGAGCAGAGAAAAGAAGACAAAAAGATTTGGTAACTAGTATCGTAGCCTTGCAAGATAACTTGCTACCGAATCATGGCTTAGAAGAAAGACAACGCAATTTTTCTGAGTATTATGAGGCTTATGGCAATGATTTATTAGAGTCATTAAAAGCCTCTTTAAACCCATTAGATTTTAACTTTACCATTTTAGAACTATAATTTTAACAACAAAAGATCTTAGTTAGATCAGCAAAGAATGACAGCAAATACAAAGAATTTTCATCCTAAGAATATTCACAATACGGGTTACGATTTTAAGGTTTTAGTAAAAGCCAATCCCGGATTGGAGCCTTATATTTTTACAAATACTTATGACAATTTAACGGTTGATTTTTCAGATCCAAAAGCAGTTAAAGAAGTAAATAGAGCTTTGTTGTTTGCGCATTATGGTCTTAAGCGTTGGGAGTTTCCAGATGAAAACTTATGCCCGCCTATTCCGGGTCGAGTAGATTATATTCATCATTTGAATGATTTGATAACTGATTCAAAAATTTCTGAACCGATTTCTGTCTTAGATATTGGTACAGGAGCCACCTGTATTTATCCTTTATTAGGATCTGCTATTTACAATTGGAATTTTGTGGGAACAGATATAGAACTTGATTCATTAGATGCTGCTCAAGATATTATTGATGACAATGATTTGGATGCGCAGATCCAATTGCGTCAACAATTTGATGAATCTCATGTTTTAAAAGGAATAATAGAGCCAGAAGATGCTTTTAGTATTAGCATGTGCAATCCACCATTTTTTAAATCAGAAGAAGAGGCGCGTGGAGCCAATAGAAGAAAAACCAGAAATCTTGGAACCAATGCCGTTCGAAACTTCTCTGGTAATAACAATGAATTATGGTATATAGGAGGTGAAAAAGCTTTTTTACATACCTATCTTTATGAAAGTTCATTGTATCCCAAAGCTTGTAAATGGTTTACCTCTTTGGTTTCTAAAAAAGAGAATGTAGAAAGTCTACAAGCTTCTGCTACAAAATTAAAAGCGAGCCAATTTAAGGTGATACCAATGCATCAAGGAAATAAAGTGACACGTATAGTAGCTTGGAGTTTTAGCTAAAAAAAAAACACTGCAAAACGGAGCTAACTCACCTTACAGTATTTCATCTTTTAACGCTTAGTTTTTTGTTTGAAGTTTTTGCTGCGTTTCAATAAAAGTATTGGTGCTTCCATTTGTAAAAGGAATCAAATAAAAGAAATACTCATGGCTTTTATTTGGATCTATTTGATATGCTTTTTGTGGTTTAGAATACCAACTGTCATCACCTGCCAAGCCTCGTTGTTGTAAATCTATATTTAATTGTACGAGATCTTTTTCTTTGATATCAGTGGTGTGTTTGCTGTAATTTGCCTTTAAATTTTTCTTTGTATAATCCAATCCATCTGTAATGTCAAAATCTTCGTTTGGCATGTGCAGAGCAGTAATGCTTAAGCCATGGCTAAGGGGGGCTGCAATTAACAAGCCCTGCTTATTTTGATTGCTTAAAGCCATCCAGCGAACATCAGTTCGATTGCCATTTTCTTGAGGTCTTATATAAGGTACGTACATGCTTTTTACAAAGCTGTGGTAAATATCAATAAAGCTAGAAGTTTTACGGTCTTGATAGTTTTCCCAAGGCCCTCTACCATAATAGGATACCGAATTGAATTCTTTTAAGAGTTGCATACGCATCCCAACTCTTGGGATGTCTGCTTTGTAATCGGAGCTGTTTAGTGTGTTGCCTATTTTTAGCAGCCCATTTCCATAGACTACATAAGTGGTTTTATGCACTGTATGAACACCTGGGAGGCTGTAATTGACTGTAACTTTAACACTGTTTTCTGTGCTTCGCTCATATTTAAATTTACTAACTTTTGCATGCAAGCTTGCTTCTTTCCAGGCAATGTTGTTTCTTTCCATTCCATTCCCAAGATCGTTGTCTGTTGGTGCTCTCCAAAAGTTAATTTTAGGGCCTTCTTGATTTTTTAACAACTCTTTAGACTTGTATACATAAGAGCTAATTTGTCCTGATTTTTTATTAAAAACCAAGCGAACATCCTTTGATTCTAGTTGTAAGTTTTTAGAATCAGAAGTGATGCTAAGTTTAGCTCCATTGTGTAAAGGCGCTTTTTTGAATTTAAATTTTTTGGCTAGATAAATCTGCTCTCTAGCGACTTCAAAACCTTTAGGAAGCAAAGACCATGCTGCTTTAGTGGTTGCGTTTATGATGATAAAATACTCTGTATTCTCTTTAAAGTCAATTCCATCAAGAGAGATTCTAACCAATTTACTTGTATGGGTTTCTACATCCAAACTTGGTAGTAGAATAGTCTTTATAACCTGACCATTGGCTTTTATTTTTGCTGTAAAATTAAATTGATTTAGGTTTGTAAAATCATAGAGGTTTTCAATTAAAATACGCTGCTCATTAAAGTCGTTTAGCCCCTCGTCTTTAAAGTTAATATATTCATGAGCTTTTTTAACCTCAAAGAGTGCGGGTTGGGCAGTTCTGTCAGGAAATACAATGCCGTTGTTTAAAAATGAATTGTCCGATGGCATACCTTTTCCATAATCACCACCATAGGCATAAAAGCGTTCTCCTTTGTCATTGGTTTTCCAAATGGATTGATCTACCCAATCCCAAATAAAACCGCCTTGAAGATTTTCATATTTCTCAATAATTTCCCAGTAATCGGCAAAGTTCCCGGTACTGTTACCCATGGCATGTGCATATTCACTAGGAATAAAAGGCCTGTCTGTTTTGCTGCTTCCAATTTTTTCGAATGTAGCTGGTGATGGGTACTGTGGTACAATAATATCGGTATTCCAATCCATGTCATACAAACTACCGTCTCGGTCTTTATAAGGACGTTCATATTGAACCGGTCTTTTGCTTTTGTCATGAGCTTTAATCGCTTTATATCCTGCATAAAAATTAATGCCATTTCCAGCTTCATTTCCCATAGACCAAATGATTACAGAAGGATGATTTTTATCTCTTTTAACCATTCTTAGCATTCTATCCACATGAGCTTTTTCCCAATTTGCTTTTTTTGCCAACGAATATTTGCCATAATACATGCCGTGGGATTCTATATTGGCTTCATCAACGACATAAATCCCGTAGATGTCACACAGTTCATAAAAACGTCTGCCTCGTGGGTAATGACTTAAACGTACTGCATTGATATTGTTTTCTTTCCAAAGTTGGATGTCTTTTAAAATTAAAGTTTCCTCCATTACATGGCCCGTTTCTGGATCGGTTTCTTGGGTGTTTACCCCTTTTAAAGTAACCACCTGGCCATTGACTAAAAGCAAACCTTTTTTTATCTCGACAGATCGAAATCCTATTTTTCGTTCGGTGGCCTCTAAAAGACTTCCTTGATTATCTTTGATAAATATTTTTAGCGTGTATAGGTTTGGGTGTTCTGCACTCCAAGCTTTTACATCAATTACAGAAGTTTTAAAACTAACTGTATTAATTGCTTTTTTGTTAAGATCTATGTTCTTTGTTTCTTTGGTTAATAATTTAGATCCATCGTATAACTGGTACTGAACCTGTGCTTGTTTTACAGTGTTTTCATGGTTTTGCAGTTGGACATCTAATTCTAAACGCCCATGCTTGTAGGTTTTATCAAGGGTCGATAGCACTTCAAAGTCTTGTAATCTTATTTTTGGCTGTCCGTAGATATATACACTGCGTTCAATTCCGCTAATTCTCCAAAAATCTTGGCCTTCTAAATAACTACCGTCAGTCCATCTAAAAATCTGAATCGCAAGGGTGTTTTTACCTTTTTTTGCAGCCTTAGTAATGTTAAATTCACTGGGTAGTTTACTGCCTTGAGAATAGCCAATATAGGTTCCGTTAAGCCAAACAAACCCACCTGATTTCATAGCCCCAATATGCAAAAAGAGTTCTTTGGCATTCCAGTTTTTATCAAGGTTAAAGTCTCTTCGATATGAACCTACGGGATTGTATTGATGAGGTACCTTGCCTGGATTTTTTGGGTAAACTCGATCCACTAATTCCATATCATCGGCAACCATGGCTTTGTAATCCGAAAACTCGTACTGATGGTTTACATAAATTGGAACTCCATAGCCTTCAACTTCCCAGTTAGAAGGGACTCTAATTTCATTCCAGCCTCTTAAATGTTCTTTGGGATTCATAAAAGACATCGGTCTGTCTTTTGGAGAACGCACCCATTTAAATTTCCACATTCCATCCAAAGACATAAAAAAAGTTGGCTGGTTATTTTCCAATTCTTTTATTGAGCTGAATGAGGTAAAACTTGCATGTGACTCTTCTTTGTTCTCAGCGATGACTTGCTCATTTTCTATATAATGCCAAATGTTTTTTTCTTGAGCATTGCCGGTAAAAACAAATGCTAAGGCTGCGAATAATTCGAGTACTTTTTTCATATCTATTGCTTGGTTTTCAAATATAAAAAAACCGAAGCATTTTGCTTCGGTTTTTTACAATTTATCGAATGAGTTTCTTGCTATACTAAGAAGCTCATTTTTATTTTACAAGTGAATCACTTCACCATAAGCGTCAGCAACAGCTTCCATAACCGCTTCACTCATGGTTGGGTGAGGATGTATTGCTTTTAGTACTTCATGACCTGTGGTTTCTAGTTTGCGTCCTAAAACAGCTTCTGCTATCATATCAGTTACACCAGCTCCAATCATATGACAACCTAACCATTCTCCGTATTTAGCATCAAAAATTACTTTGACAAAACCATCAGGGGTTCCTGCAGCTTTTGCTTTCCCAGAAGCAGAAAATGGGAATTTTCCAACTTTAAGTTCATAGCCATTTTCTTTTGCTTGTGCTTCAGTCATTCCTACTGATGCAATCTCAGGAGTAGCATAAGTACAACCAGGGATATTTCCATAGTCAATCGCTTCTGTATGCAATCCTGCAATTTTCTCAACACAGGTAATTCCTTCTGCAGACGCAACGTGTGCCAAAGCAGGACCAGGAACTACATCACCAATAGCATAATATCCAGGGATGTTGGTTTGATAAAAATCATTTACTAAAATTTTATCTCTATCAGTAATAATTCCTACATCTTCTAATCCAATGTTTTCTATATTGGTTTTAATACCTACAGCAGACAATACGATATCAGCTTCTAGTATTTCTTCGCCTTTTTTAGTTTTAACGGTAGCTTTTACACCCTTTCCAGTGGTATCAACAGACTCTACAGAAGAGTTTGTCATTACTTTGATTCCAGCTTTTTTAATTGATCTCTCAAATTGCTTAGATACATCAATGTCTTCTAAAGGAACAACATTGGGCATAAATTCAACGATGGTTACATCAGTTCCCATAGAATTGTAAAAATGTGCAAACTCTACACCGATAGCGCCTGACCCAACGACAATCATAGATTTAGGTTGCTTAGGCAAACTCATTGCTTCTCTGTATCCAATTACTTTTTTTCCATCTTGTGGTAAGTTTGGCAATACTCTAGAACGTGCTCCAGTAGCAATGATAATATGTTCTGCACTGTATTCTGTTACGGTACCTTTGGCATCAGTAACATCAACTTTTTTACCCGTTTTAATTTTTCCAAAACCGTCAATGATATCGATTTTGTTTTTCTTCATTAAGAACTGAACACCTTTGCTCATTCCTTCTGCAACACCACGACTTCTTTTGATTACTGCTTCAAAATCTTTGTCAATGGCTTCGGCTTTTAATCCGTATTCATCAACGTGTTTTAAATAGTCATATACCTGAGCTGATTTTAACAAAGCTTTGGTTGGGATACATCCCCAGTTAAGACAAATTCCGCCTAAGTTTTCTTTTTCTACAATGGCTGTTTTTAATCCCAGCTGAGAAGCTCTAATAGCTGTTACATAACCTCCAGGACCACTTCCAATAATAAGTACGTCGTATTTCATTGTGTATTGTTTTTGATTTAATTTTGAAAACCGAAATTTTCAATAGTTTTTATTTCGTTGTTTATATTCTCGCTGGGGTCTCAAAATATGATTCCTTTCTGAGTGACAAATTTAAGCATTCTCGTTATAAATGTGTCCAAGTTCACAATCAAATTACCAACTACATTCTTTCTGGCACTTGAATTCCCAATAAAGAAAATGCTGATTTTATGATTTCGCTTACTTTTTTAGACAGCTGAACTCTAATAATTTTACTGCTAAGAACTTCTTCACCTAAAATAGATACGTTCTGGTAAAAAGAATTGAATTCTTTAACTAAGTCGTACGTATAATTTGCAATCAATGCAGGTGAGTGGTTGGCAGCAGCTAGTTGAATAACCTCTGGGTAATTTTCAATAATCTTGATTAGCTCTTTTTCTTTAGGATGCAATTCAATATCGTTGACAGGCTTCGAATAATCGAAGTTTGCTTTTCTTAAGATAGATTGAATTCTCGCATAGGTGTACTGAATAAAAGGCCCTGTATTTCCTTGAAAATCTACAGATTCTTTTGGGTCAAATAAGATGCGTTTTTTAGGGTCTACTTTTAAAATATAATATTTTAAGGCACCCAAACCGATGGTTTTATAGAGCGCTTCTTTCTCTTCTTCAGAATATCCTTCTAACTTTCCTAATTCTTGAGATAAACTTCTTGCAGTGTCTGTCATCTCAACCATTAGTTCATCAGCATCAACCACAGTACCTTCTCTAGATTTCATTTTACCAGACGGTAAATCGACCATCCCATAACTTAGGTGATACAGTTGATCAGCCCATGAGTAACCTAGTTTCTTTAAGATTAAAAAAAGCACTTTAAAATGATAGTCTTGCTCGTTTCCGACTGTATAGACCATTCCTTTTAGCCCTGGATAATCTTTAGATCTTTGTATGGCAGTCCCAATATCTTGTGTCATATAAACAGCAGTACCATCAGATCTTAAAACGATTTTCTCATCCAATCCATCTTCTGTTAAATCAATCCAAACAGAACCATCTTCTTTTTTGTAAAAAACGCCTTTTTCAAGACCTTCTATAATATTGTCTTTTCCTAATAGATAAGTATTGCTTTCATAATAATACGAGTCAAAATTAACTCCCATATTTTTATAAGTAGTTTCAAAACCTTCGTACACCCAAGTATTCATGGTTTCCCAGAGCTCTTTGGTTTTAGGATCACCAGCTTCCCAAGCCTGAAGCATCTCTTGAGCTTCAATTAACAAAGGAGCTTCCTTTTTAGCGGTTTCTTCAGTAAGTCCCTCGGCTATTAAGGTAGCGACTTCTTTTTTGTATTCTTGATCAAACTTAACATAGTAGTTACCTACTAATTTATCACCTTTTAATCCTGTTGAACTTGGCGTTTCTCCCTTGCCGAATTTTTGCCAAGCGAGCATTGATTTACAAATGTGTATTCCTCGATCGTTAATAATCTGAGTTTTGTACACGTTGTTTCCGGCTGCTTTGAGTATTTCTGCAACAGAAAAACCCAATAGGTTGTTTCTGACATGTCCTAAATGCAAAGGTTTGTTTGTGTTAGGTGATGAATATTCTACCAAAATAGCATCACTTTCTTCAGCTGCGTTTACAAAACCATAATTGGTGTTGCTAAAAATACCAGCAAAAGAATTTAAGTAGTTGGCATCTTCAATTACTAAATTTAAAAAGCCTTTGACTACATTAAATCGGATAATTTCTGAAAGATGTGTTACCAGGTAGTTTCCTACAGCTTCTCCTATTTGAACAGGGTTTCCTTTTACATAGCGCAGCATCGGAAAGATCACTACGGTTATATCTCCTTCAAATTCTTTTCTAGTAGCTTGAAACTCAACAGAAGGAATCTCTGTTTTGTATAGGGTTAAAATAGCTTCTTTTACGGTAGTTTCTATGCGGGTTTGAATACTCATTTCTTCTTGCAAATTGAAGTGCAAAACTACATATTTTATTTGATTTTTATGTTCAAAATTTCTCCTTCATATTTAAAAGGGCTATTGAAATTAATATTGGTATTTTTGCACTTGTATGGAAGACATGGATAAACGATTAGAAGCTTTGCCTAAATTGGCTAAGGACGCAAAGAAAGAAGGACAAAAATATTTTGCAAATCTTAGAAGGAGAACTCCTAAGAACTTAGATTATGTTATGCAAGAGCTCCATGAAGAAGAGTTTAAGAAGACAGATTGTTTAAGCTGTGGAAATTGCTGTAAAACCACAAGTCCTATTTTTACAGAAAAAGATGTAGAGCGTATCTCTAAGCACTTGCGAATGAAAGTGGCAAAGTTTAAAGAAGAATACTTAGTGAGAGATGAAGATGATTTTATGGTCTTAACTTCTGCTCCTTGTACCTTTTTTGATGAAACAGACAATAGCTGTTTTATCTATGAAGTTAGGCCCAAAGCTTGTGCAGAATACCCACATACAAACAGAAAAAAGTTTATTCAAATAACTGATTTAACGCTTCAAAATACAGAGATTTGCCCTGCTGCTTACAATATAGTAGAGGCTTTGAAAGAAAGACTGCCTATGCATTCAAATAAAAAAGTGAGACGGAGTTAGTGAAGGGTTTTATACGTTGAGCTAATTTTATCAGATTCATTAAAAAATATTTTTTGGTTATCTTTAGAAAAAATAGATCTCATTGGAAACCATTATCAATTATTTTGAAACCATCCCTTCATTGCACAGAAGCATAATTTTAGTAGGAGGGATTACTTTTTTTTGGCTTTTAGAAGGCGCTTTGCCTTTGTTTAACTTTAAGTATCACAAATGGAAACACGCGTTTCCTAACCTTTTTTTTACTGCGACGACTGTTGTCATTAATTTTGCTTTGGCTTTTGTTTTATTAAAAACAGCTGATTGGGTACAAACCCATCAGTTTGGTTTGATTAATTGGATGCCAGAAATGCCATTGGCATTGTATGTATTGTTGGGCTTGTTGCTCCTTGATTTTTTCGGGGCCTATTTGGCTCATTTTATAGAGCACAAAGTTTCTTATTTATGGATGATACACTTGGTGCACCATACTGATCATAAGGTAGATACTACAACTGCTAATAGACATCATCCACTTGAGAGTTTAATCCGATTTGCCTTTACTTTATTTGGTGTCTTTATCATTGGAACACCCATTGCTATTGTAATGTTGTATCAATCCATGTCGTTGATCTTTACTCAATTGACCCATGCAAATATTAGAATGCCCAAAAAGCTTGATAAATTTTTAAGCTATTTTATTGTTTCTCCAGACATGCATAAGATCCACCATCATTATCAATTGCCTTATACGGATTCTAATTACGGAAATATCTTTTCTATTTGGGATCGATTGCTTGGTACTTATAAGTATTTAGATCGTGAGAAGATTGTTTACGGAGTCGATACTTTTCCGGACGAGGTAAGTAATTCTTCTTTAAAAGAGCTGCTAAAACAACCTTTTCAGGGCTATAGAAAGCCAACAAACAGCTAAGTTCTTTGCAGGGGTTTTTATTAAAATGAATTGTAAATATAAATTGAAAAAGCTACTGATAGATTAAGTATTTTTTTCGTGTAATCTTAAAGTTGTTTAAGTCTTTTTGCCAAGTTTTTTTAATTTCTTTTTCAGATAAACCCGCTTCAATTTGTTGCTGAAGCTTTTTTGTTCCTGCATGAATCGTAAACGTGCTTCCAAAGAACTTTTCTGTTTTTGGAGTCTTCTTATAGGCGTCAATCAACCATGCTAAGTTTAAAGCACTTAATTCTTTAGTAGCCCTTAAGTCGACACCATAACAAAGCTTTCCTTTTTCTTTAGGGTACTTCGAGCCAAAATTTGGACTTGGAGTATACCTAAAATCGCTTTTTGGAAAAAAAGATGCTCCATACCTTTGAAATTGAAACTCTGTTCCTCTGCCGGCATTAATTGTTGTTCCCTCAAAAAAACCTAAACTAGGGTAGAGGTTTATAGATTTGTCATTTGGTAAATTAGGTGAAGGTCTAATGGTTAGGCTATAAGCTGTTTTGTGTGTGTAATTTTCTAAAGGAATCACTGTTAAATCACATTGTACTTTGTTTTTTAACCATTTCTCTCCATTGATCATTTGACCGTATTCTCCAATCGTCATTCCGTAAACAACAGGAACAGGATGCATGCCTACAAAAGATTTGTGCTCTAGTTCTAAAACAGGGCCGTCAACATAATGTCCATTTGGGTTTGGTCTGTCTAAAATGATTACAGAAATCCCCGCTTCAGCGCAGGCTTCCATTACATAATGTAAAGAAGAAATATAGGTGTAAAAACGCGCGCCTACATCTTGAATGTCAAAAACAACAATATCAATTCCTTCTAATTGTTTTGCTGAAGGTTTTTTACTTTTTCCGTATAAAGAAACAATTGGCAGGCCTGTTTTAGTGTCTAAACCATCTTTTACTAGTTCAGCAGCATCTGCATCTCCTCTAAATCCGTGTTCTGGCGCAAATACTTTTTTAATATTTATATTGTTGTAATTATGCAGAAAATCGACCAAATGTTGGGTTACTTTTTTAGAACCCATAACGTTTGGTGCAACTTCGTCTCTTTGTAAAATACTTAAAACAGAAGTTTGGTTTGCAACAATGGCAATATTTTTACCCTTTAGTAAGTTTAGGTATACATCCGTTCGTTCTGCTCCGGTTTTTACAGCGGTAATTTTTTCTATTGTTTTTTCTTGAAGGGGTTTTGTTTTCTGAGCGCAAGAAATCAGCTGGTAATTCAGTAAAAGAAATAAGAATAAATATGTACTTTTGAAAGGTTTAAAATCGATCATAATTTGAATTACGAATTATTTATTGCAAAACGCATTATTGCTGGAAAAGAATATAAAAATAGTATTTCTTCTCCAATAATAAAAATTGCTATAACTGCAATTGCTTTAGGACTTATCATTATGATGATTTCTATAGCAACGGGTACTGGTTTACAGACAAAAATCAAAGAAAAAATCTCTGGTTTTAAAGGGCATGTTGTGATTACAAATTACAATGATAATAGCTCGGATGTTTCTATAAGTCCTGTGGATAAAAATCAAGATTTTTACCCGAAATTTCAAACGGTTGACGGCATTAAAAATATTCAGGTTTTTGCCAATAAAGCGGGTTTAATTAGAACTGCAACTGATTTTGAAGGAATCGTTTTTAAAGGAGTTTCTGATGATTATGATTGGACTTTTTTTAAAGAGTATATGGTCTCGGGATCCGTACCCGATTTTAACCAGCAAAGAACCAGAGATGTGCTATTGTCAAAAAGCTTGATTGATCGCCTTCAATTACATCTAAACGATACCATTAATGTCTTTTTTATGAAGTCTGAGGCAAACAAATTGCCAAGTAGATATAAGATGGTGATTACCGGTATTTTTGATACGGGATTCAATCAGTTTGATAAAAACATGATGATTGGTGACATCCGAGAAGTACAACGCTTAAATAAATGGACAGATGATCAGGTTGGGGGTTTTGAAGTTTTATTGGATGATTTTAATGAGATTGAACAAAAGGGCAATGAAATTTATACAGCGATAGGATCAACACTAAACAGTGATACCGTCGTAGATTTATATCCTATTATTTTTGAATGGGTTGGTCTTTTTGATAATAATATTTGGTTTATTATTGGCATCATGATTTTGGTAGCGAGCATCAATATGATTACGGCTCTGTTAGTTCTTATCTTAGAGCGGGTGCAAATGATCGGGATTTTAAAAGCGCTTGGAAGTACTAACTGGAGTATTCGAAAGGTCTTTCTATACAATGCAGCCTATCTTATTTTAAAAGGCTTGTTTTGGGGTAATTTGATCGGATTTTTATTGCTGTTTGCTCAGTCTTATTTTGGTTTTATCACCTTAAATCCAGAAACCTATTATGTGTCTAAAGTTCCTGTTACTCTTGATCTTTTTACCATCTTATTGCTTAATATTGGGACGCTGGTGATGTGTTTTTTAATGTTGTTATTACCTTCTATTATTATCACAAGAATTAGTCCTGTAAAGTCTATCAAGTTTGCTTAAACTTAATTGTTGATGGTATTTGATACTTAATTTAAGGGGATTAAAGAATGATCTTGTGCCCTTCAACTCTAAAATATTTTGTTTCTTTGCAGCATAATTTACGATATGAAATACGCAAAAAATATATTAGAAACCATCGGAAACACGCCGTTGGTTCAATTAAACTCTGTAACTAAAGAAGTGCCGGCATTGGTCTTGGCCAAAGTAGAAACTTTTAATCCAGGAAACTCTATCAAGGATAGAATGGCTCTTAAAATGATAGAAGATGCTGAGGCAGATGGGAGATTAAAGCCAGGAGGAACTATTATAGAAGGAACTTCTGGAAATACTGGTATGGGCTTGGCATTGGCTGCTATTATAAAAGGTTATAAGTGCATTTTTGTCATTTCTGACAAGCAGTCTAAAGAGAAGATGGATATTTTAAGAGCAGTTGGGGCAGAGGTTGTG
Organism: Polaribacter pacificus; assembly: GCF_038024035.1. Taxonomy (NCBI): domain Bacteria; kingdom Pseudomonadati; phylum Bacteroidota; class Flavobacteriia; order Flavobacteriales; family Flavobacteriaceae; genus Polaribacter; species Polaribacter pacificus. The sequence continues at coordinate 813,412 of NZ_CP150664.1, read as the reverse complement.
GTTTGTCCTACCAATGTAGATCCTTCAGACCCTAGATCATACTATTCAGTATCTAAAAGATTGGGAGAAGAGACGCCAAATTCTTGGTATGTAAATCAATATGACAATCCTTCGAATGCATTAGCGCATTATGAGCAAACAGGACCTGAGATCTGGGAGCAAACGGATGGTAAGATTACTCATTTTGTAGTGGGAGTTGGTACAGGTGGTACCATTTCTGGAACTGCTAAATATTTAAAAGAAAAAAATCCAAATATTAAAGTTTGGGGTATTGATACTTATGGATCTGTATTTAAAAAATACCACGAAACAGGAGTCTTTGATGAAAATGAGATTTATCCTTATATCACAGAAGGGATTGGAGAAGATATTTTACCTAAAAATGTTGATTTCAGTCTTATTGATGGTTTTACCAAAGTAACAGATAAGGACGCAGCTGTTTACACTCGTAAAATAGCAAAAGAAGAAGGGATTTTTGTAGGGAACTCCGCAGGATCTGCAATCAAAGGTTTGTTGCAATTAAAAGAGCACTTTACAAAGGATGATGTTGTAGTGGTATTATTCCATGATCACGGATCAAGATATGTTGGTAAAATGTTTAACGATGCATGGATGCGTGAGCGAGGTTTTTTAGATGAAAAAATTACTACTGCAGAAGATTTGATAAAAGATCATACAGATAAGCCACTTCTCACTGTTCAGACAGAAGAATTGGTTTCTCATGCAATAGAAAGAATGAGAGCTTTTAAGATTTCTCAAATTCCGGTAAGAGATGCCAATGGCTTTGTTGGTTCTATTGATGAAACAGATGTACTTAGAAGTTATTTAGAAGATGCAAATATTGCAAATCTTCCTATAAAAAAAGTAATGGGTGCTGCTTTTCCTATCGTTCCAAAAAACGCAAGTATAGAAGAGGTTTCAAAATTAATAACAAAAGAAAATCAAGCCGTGTTGGTTGATTTGGGAAATGATACCTACCATATTATTACAAAGCACGATATTATAAGTGCTATTTCTTAGGTTTAAATTATACTTAATTATATAAAAAAAACCACTCTTTATAGGAGTGGTTTTTTTAATCAACTAATTCAAATAATTTACACAATGAAAACAAGTCTCTCACCTTTGTTTTCAATTTGGTAATTAACAAGTATTGTGCCAAACTGTATATTTATGGGTGATTTTGTTAATTTTGTATGATTTTTATATTTCTTTAACATAATATTATATTTTTTTATGGATAATACACTTAAAGCTGTTTTTTGCTGTTGATTATTCTATTTTAGTGTGATTTTACTATAAAAAAAGCGCTCTGAAACTTTCAGAGCGCTTTTTTAAGTATATATAAAATTGAAATCTTTTAGCTGGCGTGTTTATGTGCTTTGTATGATGAACGTACTAATGGTCCACTTTCTACGTACATAAAGCCCATTTCTAACCCTAGAGTTTCGTATTTTTTAAATTGCTCTGGAGTGATAAATTCTTTAACAGGTAGATGCTTTTTGGTAGGTTGTAAATACTGGCCAATCGTAATGACATCCAATCCAACTCCTCTTAGGTCCTTCATGGTTTCAATTACTTCTTCTTCAGTTTCACCAAGACCCAACATAATACCAGATTTGGTTCTCATTCCGTTTGCTTTTAGGTATTTTAAAACCCCTAGACTTCTATCGTATTTTGCTTGAATTCTAACTTCTCTAGTAAGTCTTCTAACGGTTTCCATATTGTGTGAAACAACCTCTGGAGCTACTTTAATAACTCGATCTATCTGTTGTTCGTTCCCTTGAAAATCTGGAATTAAAGTTTCTAGCGTAGTGTTAGGATTTGCTCTTCTAATAGCATTTACTGTTTCTGCCCAAATAATAGAGCCTCCATCTTTTAAATCATCGCGATCTACAGAAGTTATCACCGCGTGTTTGATTTTCATTATTTTGATAGATCTAGCAACTTTTTCTGGCTCATCCCATTCTACAGTATCAGGTCTTCCGGTTTTAACCCCACAGAAACCACATGAACGCGTACAAGTATTTCCTAAAATCATAAAGGTAGCGGTACCTTCTCCCCAGCATTCACCCATGTTTGGGCAACTACCACTAGTGCAAATAGTATTTAGCTTGTATTTGTCAACTAAACCTCTTAGGTCTGTATATTTTTTACCTACAGGTAATTTTACACGTAACCATTTTGGCTTTTTAACTTTTTCTTGAATTTGTACTGATTCATTTATCATGCTACTCATCTTTGATGAGGCAAAGTTACAAAGAAAAGTCTAATTAACGTAGTTTTTAGTCCTTAGGTACAGCTGCAAAATTAATAGGATTTATGAATAATTTCTGCCAATAATTTTTTAGCTCTTAAGAGTTTGACTTTAATATTATTCATGGGCTCATTAAGCTCTTCTGAAATCTCTTTATAGCTTAATTCTTGAAAATATCTCAAATTTATAACCTCCTGATATTTGGGCTTTAACTGTTTGATATCTCTTAAGAGTTTAGCGAGGTTTTGCTCTGTGATAATTTTATCTTCTGGAGTAGGGCTGTCATCTGCTATTCGATGAAGCTCGTTTTCTTTTTCTTTAAAAGATGCTGCTTTGATACTGGATTTTTTTTTGCGAAAATCATCAATTTGAACATTTTTTGATATGGCAATTAGCCAAGTTTTAAATTGATATTTAGTATCAAAGCTGTCAATTTTATCAAAGGCCTTAGAAAATGTTTGAATAGTGATGTCTTCTGCATCATTCTCGTCTAGATTGTGCTTTAACTGATAATTGTGTACACTGTTCCAGAAGCTATCCAATAGCGTATTGAATGCCATTTGATTGCCTTCTTTGGCTTTTTCAATGACTTTTAGCAGTGCTTCGCCTTTTATTTCCAATGCGTAGGTTTTGTGATTTTATTCGATATAAAGATACTAAATTGAAACAAAAGTAAACAGACTTCTAATAAAGGGATTAAATAGGTCAACTTTTTTTCATGAAGCTTTTTTGCAAACAAACCAAAGACACAAAGTAAGATAATGTAATAGACAGCAAGTATGGCTGTTGTTAGTTTCCAACTATAAAAAATCATCAATGGAATTAACAGCATATAAAGTATAAATTTACTAGCAACATAAAGCCCAAGTAATAATTGGTGTTTTAATTTGTAAAACGCTGATGTTGAAACATGTCTTCTCTTTTGTCGAAACCATGAGGACCAACTTAGAGGTGGTTCTGATACTGTATAACTTTTGGGATCCAAGCAAATTGCTGTATTGCTGCTGTCGGCGGCTTCTTGGATAAAAAGGTCATCATCACCCGATTTTACTTGAATATGACTTATAAACCCTTTGGTTTTAAAAAAATTACTTCTTAAATATGAGAGGTTTCTTCCAACACCCATATATGGTGAGCCAAGGTGAGCATAGCTAAAATATTGCACTGCAGTGAGTAGTGTTTCAAACCGAACCATTGCATTGAGAAATGAGTTTGGAATTCTTTTGTATTTACCGTAACCTAAAACAATGGTTTTTTCTTCTGAGAAATTTTCAACCATTTTTTCAATCCAGTCTTTGGAAACTGGTTTGCAATCAGCATCAGTAAACAATAAGTGCTCGTAACTTGCGGTTTTTATACCTAAAGTAAGAGCATATTTTTTGTTTCCCCAAAAGGCTTCATTATTTTGTACATTGACGATTTTAAGGTTTGGATGTGCATCCTGAAAATCTTCCATGACCTCTAAAGTACAGTCTGAAGAGGCATCATTAATTAAAATAATCTCAAAGTTAGAATAGGATTGCTGTAAAATGGAAGGAAGAAACTTTGATAAATTTTTCTCTTCATTTTTAGCGCAAATAATAACAGAAACAGGAGTTTTTTGAGTGTCTTTTTTTTCTTTTTTTATAAATAAAACAGAAGAAAAACTAAAAAGGTATACTACTTGGATGATAGTTGCAGCTACAAAAATGTAGAATAGAATCACCATCATCAATTAGTTTTCTTTTAAGAGTGTTGTGGTTCTGAACAGTTTTCAAACTGGTCTGGTGTCTTACCACAAAAGCCACAAGCTTCTCCACCTGTGTTGATCATTGGGTTTTGACTAGCACAAGTACCTGCGAATTTCCCATCTTTTTTTGCCCAAATTTTAATGGCAATTCCTGCAAAAGCGATTGATAATAAACCGATAGTAATTAAGACAAGTTTCATGTTAAGTGAAGTGTTAAATTATACAGGCAAAGGTACAGAAATCTTAAAAGGAAAAAAAATCAAAAGCGATTAAAGTACTTGCTTAAAGTATATTCACTTCAATTTCTAGGTTGATGCTAAAAAGTTCAAGAATTTTCTCTTGGATTTGTTTGGCAAGTGTATAGATTTCTTGCCCAGAAGCTTCTCCGTAGTTAACAAGTACTAGGGCTTGTTTGCTGTGCACACCCGTGTTTCCAAAACGCTTTCCTTTAAAACCAGCTTGCTCAATTAACCAACCAGCAGGAATTTTTATTTGATCTTCTGAAACCTGATAATTAGGAATGTTAGGATGGCTGTTTTTTAAACCTTCAAAAATTGATTTTGCAACAATAGGGTTTTTAAAAAAACTACCACTGTTTCCAATCTCTTTTGGGTCGGGTAATTTTGATTTTCGGATCGCTATCACAGCATTAGAGATGTCTTTAATGCTAGGGTTTTGAATTTTGTTTTCTTGTAAAGCAGTCTCTATAGCTCCGTAAGAAGTTTGTAAATTGTGTTTGTTTTTTGTTAGCCTAAAACTTACAGATGTAATAATGTATTTACCTTTTTCCTCATTTTTAAAGATAGAATTTCGATAACCAAAACTACAAGCTTCATTTGAAAAGTGAACTCTTTTTTGATCGCTAATTCTCAAGGCTTCTACCTGAGTGATTACATCTTTAACTTCTACACCGTAGGCGCCAATATTTTGGATAGGGCAGGTACCCACATTTCCTGGTATTAAAGATAAATTCTCCAAGCCTCCATATCCTTGATCTATGCACCAAAGAACAAATTCATGCCAGTTTTCACCAGCATTAACAGTAACATAGGCATAGTTTTCATCTTCTCGATCAATAGAGATTCCTTTAATATTTAGATAAACAACAAGCTGTTCGATGTCTTTGGTTAAAAGCATATTGCTGCCACCACTTAACAAAAAAAGATCTTTTTCTGTTTTTAGAAGCTCTTGAAGCTGATAAAAAGAATCGATAGAAACAAAACGTTTGGCATTAACATGAACGCCAAACGTATTGTATTCTTTTAAAGATATGTTGTTTAATATAGTCACTAGTCTTTGTAAACTTTTAAAGCTTCTTTAAGGATGTTTATTGCTTTAACTAAACTCTCATTGTTTAAAACATAAGCAATTCGTATTTGATTTAAGCCCATCCCTGGTGTTGAATAAAAACCTGCAGCAGGAGCAACCATAACAGTTTCTCCATCTAGATCATAAGATTCAAGCAACCACTGTGCAAAATGATCTGCATTCTTTACAGGTAATTCAACGATACAATAAAAAGCTCCTTTTGGTTTGGCAACGATTACGCCGTCAATTTCTTGAAGCCCATTGATAAGGGTATTTCTTCTTTTTACATACTCTTCTTTTACTTCATCAAAGTAACTTTGTGGTGTATCTAAAGCTGCTTCAGAAGCAATTTGTGCCAATGTAGGAGGGCTTAATCTCGCTTGAGCAAATTTTAAGGCCGTTTTAATAACTTCTTTATTTTTTGACACTAAGCAACCGATACGTGCTCCACACATACTGTATCTTTTTGAAACAGAGTCGATAATTATTGCGTTATCATCTAAAGTTTTTTCTTGCAAAATAGAATAATGCTCAATTCCATCATATGCAAACTCTCTATATACTTCATCAGAAATTAAAAACAAATCGTGTTTTTTTACGATTGCTGCTAATTTTTGAATTTCTTCTTTACTGTAGATATATCCAGTTGGGTTTCCTGGGTTACAGATTAAAATTGCTTTGGTTTTTTTGGTGATTAGCTTTTCAAACTCTTCAATTGGAGGCAATGCAAAGTTGTCTTCAATTTTAGAAACAACAGGAACTACTTTTACTCCTGAGGCTACAGAAAATCCGTTGTAGTTTGCGTAAAAAGGTTCTGGAATAATCACTTCATCATCAACATCCATAATGCTTCCAAAAGCAAAAAGCAAGGCTTCACTTCCACCAGTAGTAACAATAATATCTTCTTTTGTTACATCAATTTGATGTTTGCTATAATAGTTTGCTATTTTACTTCTATAAGCATCAGAGCCTTCAGAACGAGTATAAGCAATAGTAGTTAGTGAGTGCACAGCGACAGCGTCTAATGCTACCTGCGGTGTTTTAATATCTGGTTGGCCAATGTTTAAATGATAAACAGTCTTGCCTTGTTTGTATGCGTTTTCTGCATAGGGTACCAATTTTCTAATCGGTGATTCAGGCATTTCAAGTCCTTTCTTAGAAATAGACGGCATAGTGTAAATATTTAGTTGTTTATGTAGCGCAAATTTGCAAATTTATTTTCAAAATACGCTTTTACTAACAAATTCTTTTTAAAGCTGTCAGTTTTGAAAAATTTAAATATAGAAAAGTACTTTTCATTTAATTTTTGTATTTTACATAATCAAATATATATATGGTTTTTATAAAGAAATATTTTTACTTTTTGTTTTTCATGCTGAGCTCTTTTTTATTAAGCGCTCAAGAGGAAATCAGTTTTATTGATCCAACACAAAAAGTACAAAGTGTTCGATTTCAAGAAGTAAATAATCTTATTGTTGTGCCGGTTAATGTAAACGGCAAACAACTTTCGTTTATTTTAGATACGGGAGTTAATAAAACTATTTTATTTAATATAGTGCCAACTGATAGCTTAGAATTAAAAAATATTAAAAAGATTACTTTACAAGGACTTGGAGATGGAATGCCAATTGAAGCTCTAATTTCAAAAAACAACAATGTCGGCATACAAAATTATAAAGGCTCTAAAGAAGATATCTATGTAATTTTAAAAGACAGGTTTGACATCTCAGCAAAAATGGGTGTTACTATTCATGGTATTATTGGTTACCGTTTATTAAAAAACACAATTGTACACGTAAATTACAAGTCAAAAAAAATTAATTTTTACAATCCAGCGCATTTTAAATATTCATCGTGTAGAAACTGTGAAGAATTTCCTCTTCAGTTTTACAGAAACAAACCCTATATTGATGTAACTATTCAATTAGATACCATTGGCAATGAGAAAACTCCTGTTAAATTATTAATTGATTCTGGTGGCTCAGAGGCTGTTTGGTTGTTTGAAGGGACTAAAGATGTTATTCGTACACCTAAAAAGAGTTTTAAAGATCTTTTAGGTGAAGGTTTAAGTGGCTCTATTTTTGGTAATAAAAGTAGGCTTGAAGAAATTGCAATTGGTAGGTTTAAGATAAAAAAGCCTACGGTTTCTTTTTTAGATTCTACAGCGACTTTTAATGCACGTCAATTTAGAGGCAGAAACGGAAGCATTGGAGGTAATATTTTAAAACGATTTAAGCTTTGGATAGATTATCCAAATAAGAAAATAGTTTTTAAAAAGAATGGCTCTTTTTTCGGTGGCTTTGAATATAATATGAGTGGAATTGATGTAGTCTATGATGGACAAGTATTGATCAAAGAAAAGCTAAGAGATTACACTAGAGGAGGTCAATTTGAGCTCAATGAAGACAATATGGATTTGAGTACAGTTTCAGTTTTTGTAAACTACAAATACATGTTTAAGCCATCGTATAAGATTAATAAGATTGTGCCTGGTTCTCCAGCGGATTTAGCAGGCTTAAAAAAAGGTGACCTTTTTTTAGAAATTAATGGAAATAAGGTGCATAATTTTACCTTGAAGCGACTGTTGGGGAAGTTTCAGGAAAGAGATGGTAAACGCATTCGTTTAAAAGTAGAAAGGAATGGAGAAGTTTTAAAATTTGACTTCCGTTTAAGGAAAAGAATTTAATTATTTTTTTGCTACAAAACCTTTTATTCTCAACATTACTCTGCCGTTTTTGGCATTAGAAAAAATAGTAATCACTTTTGAAAAACCACCAGATTTACTCGTGTCATAAACCACTTCAATGCTGCCTTTTTCGTTAGGCATAATTGGTTTGTCTGGTTTGCTAGGCACCGTACAATCACAAGAGGTTTTAATATCTGTTATTATAATAGGTTCTGTTCCAACATTTTTAAAAGTAAAAACTCTTTTTCCTTCAGATTTGTAATCAACCTTTCCGTAATTTATGAGTTCTTTATCAAACTTAAAAACAGGACCTGTCAATTTTTTCTCTTGAGCGAAAAAAGAGAAAGTACAAAAGTAAAAAATACTTAGAAAAATTAATTTTTTCATGTTTTGTGAGTTTTGTGTAAAAGTAGTGTTTCTTTAAAGTATTTAAAAACTTCTATACTACTTTTTAGTTCTTAGATATAGTTGTATTTTTGTCGATTATATAGCTCAAAAACTAAGCCAAAGTATGACAATTCCATCAAAATATGATGCTAATCAAGTAGAGAATAAATGGTATGCCTATTGGATGAAAAACAATTATTTTCATTCAACACCAGACAGTAGAGAACCGTATACTATTGTGATTCCACCTCCCAATGTAACGGGAGTCTTGCATATGGGTCATATGTTAAATAATACGATTCAAGATGTTTTAATTAGACGTGCTCGTTTGCAAGGAAAAAACGCTTGTTGGGTACCTGGAACGGATCATGCATCTATTGCTACAGAAGCAAAAGTAGTAGCGAAGTTAAAAGAGCAAGGAATTGATAAAAACGATCTAACTAGAGACGAGTTTTTAGCACATGCTTGGGAATGGAAAAATGAATACGGAGGTATTATTTTAGAGCAATTAAAAAAATTAGGTTGTTCTTGTGATTGGGATAGAACGGCATTTACGATGGATCCAGCAATGTCTGAATCTGTTATCAAGGTATTTGTTGATTTGTATAATAAAGGCTTAATTTATCGTGGATACAGAATGGTAAATTGGGATCCAGAAGCTAAAACAACACTTTCTGATGAAGAAGTTATTCATGTAGAAAAACAAGGTAATTTATATTATTTAGAGTACAAAATAGAAGGGAGCACAGATACCTTAACAATTGCTACGACAAGGCCAGAAACAATTTTTGGTGATACGGCAATTTGTATCAACCCAAACGATGAACGTTTTACACATTTAAAAGGAAAAAGAGCCATAGTTCCTTTGTCTAACCGAAGCATTCCGATTATAGAAGATACCTATGTGGATATCGATTTTGGAACAGGTTGTTTAAAAGTAACACCTGCCCATGACGAGAATGATAAGGTTTTGGGAGATAGGCATCAATTAGAGGTAATTGATATCTTTAATGACGATGCAACTTTAAACTCTTTTGGATTGCATTATGAAGGGAAAGATCGTTTTGTAGTCCGTAAAGAAATTGCTAAAGAATTAGAAGAAAAAGGATTTTTAGTTAAAATAGAGCAGCATTTAAATAAAGTAGGAACTTCAGAAAGAACAAAAGCCGTTATAGAGCCAAGGTTATCAGATCAGTGGTTTTTAAAAATGGAGGAGCTGGCAAAGCCAGCAATCGAAGCTGTTTTAGGTGAAGATGCCGAAATCAATTTATATCCAAAGAAATTCGAAAACACTTACCGTCATTGGATGGAAAACATCCGTGATTGGAATATCTCTCGTCAATTGTGGTGGGGGCAACAAATTCCTGCTTACTTCTATGGTGATGGTAAGGAAGATTTTGTTGTGGCAGAAAATATTGAAGCTGCATTAGTTTTAGCGCAAAAGAAAACTCAAAACTCAAAACTTACAACTCAAAATTTACGTCAGGACAATGATGCCTTAGATACATGGTTCTCTTCTTGGTTATGGCCTATGTCTGTTTTTGATGGTATTCGCAATCCTGAGAATGAAGAAATTAAGTATTACTATCCTACCAATGACTTGGTAACAGGTCCAGATATTTTATTTTTCTGGGTAGCAAGAATGATTATTGCAGGATATGAATATAAAGACATGAAACCTTTTAATAATGTCTATTTAACAGGTTTGGTACGTGATAAAGAGCGTAGAAAAATGTCAAAATCATTAGGGAATTCTCCTGATGCTTTAAAACTAATTGAGGATTATGGTGCTGATGGTGTTCGAGTAGGATTGCTCTTGAGTTCTGCAGCAGGAAATGACTTAATGTTTGATGAAGCTTTGTGTCAACAAGGAAAACAATTTGCAAATAAAATTTGGAACGCCTTTAGGTTGATCAAAGGATGGGAGGTAGACCCTAGTATTCCTCAACCAGAAACTGCAAAAATTGGTTTGGCTTGGTACGAGGCTAAATTTCAAAAGACCCTTGCAGAAATAGAAGATCACTTTAGTAAATACCGTTTGTCAGATGCTTTGATGGCGATATATAAATTAATCATGGATGATTTTTCTTCATGGCTGTTAGAGATTGTAAAGCCTGCATATCAAAAACCTATTGATAAAACTACCTTTGATGCGATCACCAAAGTTTTAGAAAACAATTTAAAAGTATTGCATCCTTTTATGCCTTTTCTATCAGAAGAAATTTGGCAACACATTACAGAGCGTTCTTCTGATGAAGCATTAATTGTAGCAAGTTATCCAGTTCAGAGTTCTTTTGATGCTAACATTATTTCAGATTTTGATTTTACGGCAAATGTTATTTCTGGAGTTAGGACCATTAGAAAAGATAAAAATATTGCATTCAAAGATGCTGTCGAAATTTTTGTAGTAAACAATGAGAATGCACCAAAAACTTTGGATACTGTTGTCCAAAAAATAACCAATGCCTCTTCAATTACGTATGTAACTGATAGTGTTGATGGCGCTTCGTTTAGAGTAAAATCAAATGAGTATTTTGTGCCGATTTCTGTCGATAATATTGATGTAGAAGCAGAGGTAGAAAAATTAACTGCAGAGTTAAAAAGAGCTGAAGGCTTCTTGTTTGGGATCTCAAAGAAACTATCAAATGAGCGTTTTGTAAGTAATGCACCAGAACAAGTAATTGCCCTTGAACGCAAGAAGGAGGCTGATACCTTAGCTAAGATAGAGACTATAAAAAACAGTCTTTTAAATTTGAAGTAATTTTTAGTCTTTAAAGACTTGTTTTTTCCAATAGAGCATCAATAAGGCACTGATAAGGATTGATGCTAAGATGCCCTGTATAAAAAGTACAATAAGAATCAATGGAAAGCTAAAGTTGTTTTGCCAGAAGAAGAATGTGTTTTGTAAAACTTCTATAAAACTCGGTTGGATATAATTTACATAAAATATTAAAAATATTAAAGCAAAAACGATGGTAACCAAACCTGTTTTAATACCAAAAATAAGGTTGTTGCAATAGATATCTTCGTTGTTTAATAAAATATTGCTTCGAAGGGCATTGTTAATTCCAATTACAAAAAAAAGAGCATTGACAATTCTTAGTCTAGGTTGGTCGTCAAACCCAAAACCTCTTAAAAAAAAGAAATATGCAATCATGCAAGCCGTTATAAGTAACGAATTTTTAAGTAAGATTTTTGTGCGATTCATGTTTGTTTTTTCTAAGCTTTTGGTTTTGCTAATTTATAAAATAAAATAATTCTTGTAAAGAAAACACTTCTATATTAATTAGCATCTATAAAGGCCTCTTTTAATATTGAAATAGGGTGTTTTGCAATTCGTTTTGTTCCGTCAAAGATCTGATGTCTACAACTTGTTCCAGAAGCAGCAATGTCTGTTGTACTGCTGCATTTGCGTACCTTAGGAAAAAGGCTGTCTTCACCAACTTGCATACTCAATTGATAATGTTCTTTTTCGTAGCCAAAACTACCAGCCATTCCACAACAACCAGTGTTTAAAATAGTTACTGAGTAGTTGGTTGGAATATTTAACATGTCAAAACTTGCAGAGGTGCTTGATTGCGCTTTTTGGTGGCAGTGTCCATGAATTTTAAGCTCCTTTACATTCTTGGTAAACAACGCAGTATTAATCTGTCCTGCTTTTAATTCTTTTTGAATAAACTCTTCAATTGTAAAGGCATTTTTCGCAATATTTTTTGCTGCTGTTTGATTATCAGTAAGCCTTATATATTCATCTCTAAAAGTTAAAATTGCAGAGGGTTCAATGCCGATTAATGGCGTATCATCAGTAATCAGGTCTTTAAAAATGCGAATATTGTCATTGCAAACTTGTTTTGCTTCTTTTAAAAAACCTTTCGATATAAAACTTCGACCACTCTCTTTGTGATCTAAAACAGTAATACTATAGCCTAGTTTCTCTAAAACTATAATGGCATCTTTACCGATTTCAACATCGTAGTAATTGGTAAACTCATCGTTAAAAAGATATACTTTTTTAGTAGGTTTTTTATTTAAATTGATACTTCGTTTGTCAAACCAGTGCTTTAATGTTTTAGAAGCTAATTTAGGTACTGATCTTTTTTGTGAAATTCCCATTAGAGCCTTCGCCAAATTTGTACTCAAAAGAGCATTGGTTATTGAAGGAGACATACTGCCAAGCTTGTTGTACTTTACATTATTGGCAAATAACTTGCTTCGAAATGAATAACCATTGGTTTCTTGGTATTGATATAAAAACTCAGATTTTAAAGCAGCAACATCAACATTACTAGGGCATTCAGAAGCACAAGCTTTACAACTTAAGCAAAGATCAAAGACCTGTTTTAATTCAATATGATTAAATTTATTTTGTTCTTTAGAGTTGGTTAAGAACTCTCTTAGCGTATTGGCTCTTGCGCGAGTGGTGTCTTTTTCGTCTTTGGTAGCTCTGTAGCTTGGACACATGGTTCCACCTGCTTCAACTGGTTTTCTGCAATCTCCAGATCCGTTGCATTTTTCAGCGAGTTTAAGAATTCCGTCATTATCAGAAAAATCTTGCAATGTTTTAATTTGGGGTTCTTTTCTATCAACTTTATAACGAAGGTTCTCGTCCATCTTAAAAGCATCCGTAATCTTTCCTTTATTAAAAATACCCTTAGGGTCGAAGCTCTTTTTTATACGACGTAATAATTGATAATTAGCTTCACCTATCATTAATGGAATAAACTCGGCTCTTACAATACCATCTCCATGTTCTCCACTAAAAGAGCCCTGGTATTTTTTTACCAATGCAGCGGTCTCAGTTGTAATTTTTCTAAATAATACAACATCGGCCTGTTTTTTTAGGTTTAAAATTGGTCGTAGGTGTAATTCTCCAGCACCAGCATGCGCATAATAGACTGCTTTTTGCTGATATTTTTCCATGATTTTTGAGAACTCATCAATATAGCTAGGCAAATCCTTTAAGGCGACCGCAGTATCTTCAATACATGCAACTGCCTTTTGGTCTCCAATCATATTTCCTAGTAATCCCAAGCCAGCTTTTCTTAGTTTGTGAACCTTTTCTATATCAGCCCCATACACTTTAACATGATGATAACCAAAGTTGTTTTTTTCTAAATCTGCTATTAAATTATTGGCTAAGGTCTCTACATCTTCTTCTGATTCAGAACTTACTTCTAACATTAAGATAGCCTCTGGATCACCCTGTAAAAAGAACCTGTTTTGCGCTTGTTCTCTATTGTTTTTTGTGCAATCTAAGATTACTTTATCCATTAACTCACAGTTGTATAACTCGTGGTTCATGGCAGTCAAGGTTGCCTTTAAGCTTTCTTCTATGCTTGTAAAGTGCGAGCAAACCATAATGCTCTTTGAGGGTGCTACTACATCTAATTGTAAGGTGATCTTAGTAGAAAAAGCCAAGGTACCTTCACTACCTGCTAAAAGTTTAGCTAGGTTTATTGTAGGCTCTTTTCCTCCAAATAAATCAGAGTGAAGCAGTTCATCAATTGCATAGCCTGTATTTCTTCTGTGGATTTGAGCTTTCGGGAATTCTTTCTTTATCTCTTCTTGAACAGAATCGTAGATTAATTCTTTATAGATACTCCCGTATATAGTCCCTTCTAGCGTTTCTTCTTGAGTTTTGTTTATAAAATCTTCTGAACTAATCTCAGTAAAATTTACCAAAGACCCATCGCTTAAAATAGCATCAATAGCAATCACCTTGTCTCTAGTAACCCCATAGCGAATAGAAGTACTCCCAGAAGAATTGTTACCCACCATTCCACCAATCATACAACGGTTAGAGGTAGATGTGTTTGGTCCAAAAAATAGCCCATAAGGTTTTAAAAATCGATTTAGATCATCTCTAATTACACCTGGTTCTACCTCAATGGTCTTTGCTTCTAAGTCTAAGTGTCCAATCTGTGTAAAATGTTTTGAAACATCTACCACGATACCATCACCCACACATTGCCCCGCTAAAGAAGTCCCAGCAGTTCTCGGAATTAATGTACTATTATTGCCGCTTGCATAGGCAATCAACTTCTGAATATCAGTTATGTTTTTGGGGTAAGCAACGGCCAAGGGAGTTTTTCTATATACAGAAGCATCCGTTGCGTAGATGGCTTTATGCAGTGCATCAACATGCAAAGCTCCCTCAAGTATTTGTCTTAAATCGTCTAATGTGTCTTCTACCGTCATTGATGATTATTTTTCTTCTAATTTTGTGCTTTGTATACAAAGATATGCATACTCATTGTCTTCTTTTATAGTAGATGTAAGCACTATTTTTTTAGTAAAAAAAGGTGCGTTAAGCGTCATAGTATGATAGGCTCCGTTCTCCCCACAAAGATCTATGTTTTTATTTTTTTTAAGCTGATCAATTTGGTCTGTTGTAATTCTATGTCCTAGAAAATCAGTTAAATCTAAATCTTTTTTAACCAGGCTAAAAATCACTTCAAAATTATTTGAGATCAATTGGTCTAAGATACTTTCGCGTTCAAGCTTCCAAAGAGGCTTGTGTACAAGCATTCCTGATGGTTTACAACAATCTTCTATCCAATTGTTGTGATTGTCTATTTGATCGATATCACCTGTAATTAAAACATCAATATGGTGCTGCTGTTTTAAAAGTGAAATATTTTTTTGATAACTGTCTCTTATTGGTTGATCAATGACGATACTAAGATGTGGAAGATCAATAGCTTTTGCTTGTAATTTTATAAGCGCCAAAGAATGTGCTTTAAAAACAGGGTTTTTGGGAGTAAAAGTAACAAGTAACTTAATATTGTGACCCTCTAATTGACTCTTGTAAAAGGCCAAAGCACAGTCTTTTCCTCCTGTCCATAAAACAGCTGCATTCTTACTCATTTATCATTTTATCATTGATTGGTGACTACAAGTAAAATTAAGCTAAATATTAGAAACTTGTGGGTGTTTTGTTGAATAAAAATAACCCTTTGAAGTTCAATATTGTTTTTATAACTTGTGGGTTTATTTTTATAAAAATTAACAAACAACCAATGAGAAAATTTTTAGTATTAATTGCATTTTTTACTGCAAGTCTTTCTGCTCAGCAAATAGATTTGTCGTATTACCTTCCACAAAACATTAGTTACAATCAGCAAATCCCAACACCGAAGTCTGTCATAGGCCATGAAGTAGGTGAGTGGCATATTACTCATGATAAGCTAGCTGAGTACATGAAGGCTTTAGCGGCTTCTTCTGATCGTATTTCTATAGAAAACAGAGGGACCACTTATGAGGGCAGACCTTTATTGTTATTAACAATTACATCGCCAAAAAATCATCAAAACCTTGAAAATATTCGCAAGCAACACTTGGCGCTTACAGAAAATCCAAACATGGATGTGTCTAATTTGCCTATAGTGGTAAATCAAGGGTTTTCTATTCACGGAAACGAGCCAAGTGGTTCTAACGCTGCTTTAGCAGTTGCTTATTATCTAGCTGCTGGCCAAGGTAAAGAGATAGAGGACATGTTAGACAACACTATTATCTTATTTGATCCTTCATTTAATCCTGACGGATTACAGCGTTTTGCTTATTGGGCAAATACCAATAAAGCAAAAAACATCAATCCAGATCCAAACGATAGAGAGTATAGTGAAGTTTGGCCAGGAGGTAGAACCAATCACTATTGGTTTGATATGAATAGAGACTGGTTGCCTGTACAATTGGCAGAAAGTCGTGCACGTATTGAGACTTTCCACAAATGGTTGCCAAATATTTTAACAGATCACCATGAAATGGGAACCAACTCAAGTTTCTTTTTTCAACCAGGAATTCCTTCAAGAACCAATCCTTTAACTCCACAGCTTAATCAAGACCTTACTAAAGAAATTGGTAATTATCACGCAAAAGCGTTTGATAAATTAGGATCTATGTATTATTCTGAAGAAAGCTTTGATGATTTTTATTATGGTAAAGGATCTACTTTTCCAGATGTAAACGGAAGTATTGGAATCTTATTTGAACAAGCGAGTTCTAGAGGACATGCTCAAGAAAGCGTTAACGGAATTATCACATTCCCTTTTACAGTTAGAAATCAATTTACTGCAGCCTTGTCTACTTTGGCAGCTGCTCAAGCAATGCGTGTAAAGATTTTAAAGTATCAACAAGATTTTTATAAGCAAGCCTATAAAGAAGGGTCAAAAGCAAAAGCTATTGTTTTTGGAGACGAAAAAGATGCTGCAAGAACCTATCACTTAGCAGAAATCTTAAAAAGACAACATATTAAGTTTAATGAAGTAAAATCTGATTTTACATCGAAGGGAAAAACTTACAAAAAAGGATATAGTTTTATTATCCCAATGGATCAAAAAAACAACCGATTGGTAAAAGCGATGTTCCAAAAAACTACCAAATTTACCGATAGCTTGTTTTATGATATTTCTGCTTGGACATTTCCATTAGCGTTTAACTTAGATTATGAAGAAGAGGTTTCTACAAGTAGAATTGGAAAAGAAGTAACCAATTTAACTTTGCCAACTGGTAAGGTGTCAAAAATTAGCAACTACGGATATTTAATGCCATGGAACGAGTACTATTCACCAAAGGCATTAAACATGATTTTGGAAAAAGGAATCCGTGCTAAAGTTGGTTTAAAGCAGTTTAAAAACGAAAATAAAAAATACGATTACGGAACTATTTTTATTCCTGTTCAAAATCAGAGCTTAAATTCTGGTGAGTTGTATGCCTTTTTAAACAAAGTTGCCAAAGAAAGTTACTTAGATATATTTGGAACTAGCACAGGATTAAATGATGGTGTTGATTTAGGAAGTAATAATTTTAGTGATATCAGTAAGAAAAAGATTGCTGTATTAGTAGGAAGCGGAATCTCTAGTAGTGATGCAGGAGAAATCTGGCATTTGTTTGACCAACGATTTGATATAACAGTAACTAAATTAGATGTATCTCGTGTTGGAAGAGTTAATTTAAGCAAGTATTCTACAATTATCTTCCCTAGTGGAGGTGGTATTAGTAAAGCTGGAGCTGATGATTTAAAGGCTTGGGTTAGAAACGGTGGAGTTCTAATTGGTTATAGAGGAGCTGTTAGATGGTTATCATCTAATAAGTTTATGAATTTGGAGTATGTATCATCAAAATCACCAAACATTCCTGTTTCTTTTGAGAATAGAAGTTTATTGTCTGGAGCGCAGGTAGTCGGAGGTGCTATCTTTAATACAAAGTTAGATTTGTCTCATCCTATTAACTTTGGATATAAGAATGACGAATTGCCAATGTTTAGAAATTCGACAACTTTTATCAAGGCAAATTCAAGAAATTACAACAATCCAATTCAATACACAGCGAATCCTTTATTAGCTGGGTATATTTCTAAAGAGAACTTAAAAGTGATTGGTAATACTGTGCCTTTTCAAGTGCAAAGATCTGGTAGAGGAAGAGTTATCGCTTTTACAGATAACACTAACTTTAGAGCATTTTGGTTTGGAACCAATAAATTGTTAATGAATGCTATTTATTTTGCTGATAAAATGTAGTGAGCACTAGTATTCTTGTTAAGAATATAAAAAGGCAGCGTTGATCTAAACGCTGCCTTTTTTACTTTAATTTTTTAAAAAAATAGACCTAGAGGTGTAACAAAAACTAAAACTTACCGTCTTTTAAGTATATAAATATTAGAAAGCGATGAGTATCTTTAGAGTGTTGTTGGCAATAATTTTCCCACCCTTATCAGTAATAGGTAAAGGCTGTGGTTCTTTTATCATTATTTGTTTGCTTACGCTTTGCGGATGGATTCCTGGCGTTATCGGAGCTTTGGTAATCTTAAACAATCCAGATCGTTAGGATATTTGCTCACCATTTTTAATTGGTGCAGAAGCTTCAAGCAATACAACTTCATTGTTCTTGTTGTAGACTCCTAAAACCAAACACTCACTCATAAAATTTGCTATTTGACGAGGCTTAAAATTAACAATGGCACTTACTTGTTTGTTAAGCAAATCTTCTTTGGTATATAGATCTGTAATTTGAGCACTCGATTTTTTGATTCCCAAATCACCAAAATCTATTCTTAGTTGGTAGGCGGGTTTTCTTGCTTTAGGAAAATCATTGACTTCTATAATAGTACCAACTCTAATATCTACTTTTAAAAAATCATCAAAGGTTATGCTTTGTTTCATGCTAACACATTTAGTTGTTTCGTCCAATTTTTTGAAGCACCCAAAGTGGACCAATCAATAAAAATTGTAAATCCTTGATAAATGAAGGCTTTTTACCTTCAATCTTATGTCCATAAAATTGTCCAATCCAAGCAAGAACAAAAATTATTAAAGATGTATAAAACAAAGAAGTTTGCTGGCTAAGCCAATAATTTCCTGCAATTGCCAGGCAGGTAAAAAGTAGCATGTTTACAAAATGCCAAAAACCCAACCTAAGGTAAAAAAGGAGCATAAAAACAGCTACCATCGCAGCCCAGTTTTCTAAGAGAGGATTGTACAAGCCAAAACGCCCTTCTAAAAAGCTTGTAGGGATGCTCATTAACAAACCAAAGATGCTAAAAAATATTGCAGGCACACAGATAAAATGGATCGTTTTATTGGTTTGGTTTTGATGACTTACTGCATATTCATCAAACCATTCTTTTGCTGTTTTCATTAGAATAGGCTATTTTAAAACTTAAAGATAGGTATTATTTCCAATTTTTTCGAATGCAAAGCTGTTCAATATGCGCATAGTGGTGATTGCAATGCCAATGGTATACACCAATAGTTGCTTTTAAACTGTTTTTTTTGCCTGTTTCTGGATGGATAAACATCTTGTTTAAATCTGTTTCATTTAAACCTTTTAAAAGATAAGTCCATTTTGCATGTAAAGCTATAATCCCATTAATTGACAATGAGATAGGAGCTAATTTAGAGTCAAACAATTCTGCCCAGCGATCTTCATAATAGGCTTTGATTAAAGGTTGCTCTTCTGTAAGTGCCCATTTAAAACGTGTATAGCTATTGTGGTGACTATCATAGCAATGATGTACTACTTGTCTAATTGACCAACCTCCTTGTCTATACGGAGTATCTAATTGCTCTTCTGATAAATCATTTGTAAGATTTTGCAATCTTGTCGGAAAATGTTCGATTGTCGAAATCCAATTTTCTAAATCTTTTTCAGAAATATCCGTAGGGATATTTACCTGTCCAATAGGGTATTTTAAATGCTTCAAGCTATTCAAATTTATGTTTCTTCAAAAAGCGACTTGCTTCACTATTTTCTGGGTTGATAGAAAGGGCTTTTTTATATGCTTTAACGGTGTTGCTTGTGTCTTTTACTCTCCAATATGCGCTTCCTAAACGGTTAAATCCATTCGATTGTGTAGGGTAAAGGACAGTGTTAATTTTAAATATATTAATAGCCAGGTCCATTTTCTTCTCATTCATGGCTTCAAAACCATAGGTAATAAGTGTTCTTTGACTAATTGTTTTGTCTAGTGAGTCTTTTTGTTGAATTGCTAAGTACCCAGCTAAGGCATTTTTATATTCATTGTTTAATAAATATTCTAGGGGTGTTTTTTGTCCGTCAGGTAATTTTTCAAACAGGTATTTTTTTCCTTTGTGTTCTCTTTTTTCTGCAAGAACTATATGTGTTTTAGGCTTTAAAACAAATACGATTTTTTCATTCATCTCTTGGACGTAAAAAGTACTGTCATTTACTTTTAAAGGGCTAATGTTATCATTGCCTCTCCATTTTACCTTTAACTCATTATCTAAAAAGTAAATTTCTATTGATTCGTTAGAGTTAAACAGGTATTTACCTGTCACCTTTTCAATAAAATTAGGAGAGTTTTTAGAATTAGAACAAGCAAAAAAACATAAAAAAGATAGAAAAAAGAAGCTGCGTTTCATAAGATCAATAAATTAATTAGGTAAAAATAAGTATTTAAAAAATAAAGCTGCCTATAAGACTCTTGTAGTTGTGTATTTGTTACAAGCAAAACAAAAAAAGCCGAGCAATCTGCTCGGCTTTTCTGTTTAATAAGATCTTATTTTTTAACTTCTACTGGTTTGTCTACGACAAGTCTAGCATCTCTGTTTGCAACTTCCCAAGCTGTATGGAAAACCAAACGAGCTCTTTGTTGTAACATTGGGTAGTTAATTTTATCTGGTGTGTCAGATGGTTTGTGGTAATCTGCATGGGTTCCGTTAAAATAGAAAATAATTGGAACATTGTATTTTGCAAAGTTATAATGATCAGATCTGTAGTAAAATCTGTTAGGGTCGTTTTCGTCATTGT
Organism: Polaribacter pacificus; assembly: GCF_038024035.1. NCBI lineage: Bacteria > Pseudomonadati > Bacteroidota > Flavobacteriia > Flavobacteriales > Flavobacteriaceae > Polaribacter > Polaribacter pacificus. The sequence goes on along the minus strand of NZ_CP150664.1, from coordinate 792,778 downwards.
ATTTGTAATCCAAATCGATTTTGGTGTACTTTGTGTTTACAGCTTCAGAAATGTTGTGTAAATCAGTACTCAATTTATCAGATCCTATTAAGTATACAAAATTAGGATTGTCTTTATGTCTATCATCAACTCTTCCTACCATATCAATATTTAAATCACAAACTGTATTTGCAATAGGGAATATTGGGTTTTCAACATAATATCTAGAGCCTAATAAACCTTTTTCTTCACCAGTTACGTGTAAAAATAAAACTGAACGTTTTGGACCTTTTCCTGCTTTTACCGCTTTCTGAAATGCTTCAGCAATTTCTAAAATAGCGACAGTTCCAGAACCATCATCATCAGCTCCGTTGTAAATTTGTCCATTTTTAATCCCTTCGTGATCTAAATGAGCAGAAATTACGACAATTTCATCTGGCTTTTCAGAACCTTTGATAAAGGCAACTACATTTTCAGATGCTTTTAAAGGAACTCTCCTTTTTCTGGCATTTAAAAATTCAGCAGGTACTGGCTGAAAATAATCATCACCTCCTAATGGTGAAGCAATTCCTTGTTGAACATAAAAGTTCTTTAAGTATTCAGCTGCTTTCTTTTGTCCAGGCTCACCTGTGTTTCTTCCTTCAAATTCATCACCAGCATAGATAAATAAATGTTTCGCTAAATCTTTGTCTGTTATACTAGCCGCAAATTTTTCAGCGTAGTCAACATTGGCATCCGTATCATTGGTTGCGCTTTTGCTAGTGCTACACGCTATAAAAGCGAGTAAACTAGCAGAGAGGAGTAGTTTTTTCATTGGATTTTATAATTTAATTTAGGTTAGTTGTTCTTAATAATTTTTAGACTAAGAGATTCAAATATAGACAAACTAATTGTCTTTGTTGATTGAGAATTGTCGTAATTTTTTGTTAAAATTTATGAATTCTTTAGGAAATAAGCTGCTTAAAACATCCTTTTCAATCAGTTGGTCAGTGGCGCCACTCTGTATGCCTTCTTCATTCATTAAGATGAGTTCATCTGCTAATTCTACAGCGAGGTTGATCTGATGAGTAGAGATGATAATGGTCTTGTTGGTATTGGTTACCAATCGTTTTAACAAGCTAAAAACCTTAAAAGTGTGATGCATGTCTAAATGCGCAGTAGGTTCATCTAAGATGATGATTTCTGTATCCTGAGCTAAGGCTCTAGCAATTAAAACACGTTGTAGTTGTCCGTCACTTAACTCGTAAAAATGATGATCTTTTAAATGAGCTACTTCTGTTTGCTCCATGGCCCACAGTATTTTTTGCAAATCGTGTTTGGCAAGTTTGTCAATCCAGTTGGTGTAGGGTTGTCTTCCTAAGGCAACCAATTCTATGACAGTTAGTTGGCTTTCTGGTAAGCGCTCTGTTAAAACCAAACTCAAAAGAGTTGCAAGTTCTTTATCTGTGTGTTTTGTAAGGCTTTTCTGATTTAATTCAATAAGCCCATTTAGTGGTTGTTGAACTTTAGAAAGTGTCCGTAATAAGGTCGATTTTCCAATTCCATTTTTACCCAACAAGGCTACAAATTTTCCCTTTTGAATGCTAAGGTTGATATTGCTTGCAATAATTTTTTCTTGCTTTTTTTGCCGGTAACCTATAGTCAGTTCTTTGGTGCAGAGTACGATATGTTCTTCTTTGGTTTTCAAATTTCTATCTTATAAGTGGCTACACGTAGATTTTCTTTTTCCTTACCAAGAGCCAAATAACGATTGGTGCTCCAAATAAGGAGGTTATCGCGTTTATCGGCAAGGTAAATTCACTGGTTGGTAATTGAGCAATGATATCACAAATTAACAAAATAATACCGCCTAAAATGGCACTGGCCGGAATTAAAATTTTATGATTTGAGCTATTAAAAATCATTTTAGCGATATGCGGTACAGCCAAACCAATAAATGCAATTGGTCCAGAAAAGGCAGTGATCACACCTGTTAATAAACTGGTGATAATCAAAATTATGAGTCTTACTTTTTTGACATTCATCCCCAAACTCTTTGCGTAATGCTCTCCTAATAAAAAGCTGTTTAGCGGTTTTATAATGGTAAAAACAGAAGCGATTCCCACAAAATAGATGCTGGCAAATACACCTATTTCATTCCAGCTAAGGTTGCCTAAGCTTCCAAAACTCCAAAACATGTATTGCTGTATTTGTGCAGCTTCACTAAAATAAGCCAACACACTAATGATTGCAGATGTTAGGCTACCAAACATAAGACCTATAATTAAAATAGACATGGTGTTTCTAACTGTTTTTGCAGCAATTAATACAGCAAACAACACCAAGGCAGCCCCTGCAAAAGAAGCTATCGCCAAAGCCCAGCTAGAGTAGGTTAGGCTTACAAAAACACCGCCAAATACACTGGCTCCTAAAATTAATAATGCCACACCCAGACTCGCTCCAGAAGAAATACCTAGTACAAATGGTCCAGCCAATGGATTCCGAAATAAGGTTTGCATTAGTAAACCACAAATAGAAAGGCCAGAGCCCACTAAAACAGCAGTGATAGCTTTTGGAACTCTAAAATTGATGATGATGGTTTTCCAGCTTTCTTTTGTTACTTCTCCACCAAAAATGGAATTTACTAGGTCTTTTAAAGGTATGGTTACCGATCCTAAACTAATATTGATAAAGAACAAAACTACTATCAATAAGAGGAGTATAGAAAAATGCTTCGTAAAGCGTTTGTTTTTTTGAATCATTTTAATTGAATGCTTATTCAGTGTCTCTTGTGTATGTTTTGTAACTTCCATTTAAATATAGAAGCCTAAGTGTTGGTTCGATGTATGAAGAACTAGAAATACTTAAATTACTTTTATAACCTTCATATTTTATCTCAGCCATATCTGCCAATGTATAAAATAAATTATCATTAGTTGTTAAAAAATTTTGATGCCTTTGCAATGAGCTATACTTTTCTCTATACTGATTGATAAATTGATCTGATGACCAGATAAAAAGAGGGACATTTGTTTCTTTTTCTGTAGGGTTAGATGAGCCATAACCAAAAATATTGGTGTGATTATCGTCAAACAAATTAGTTCCATGATCTGCAGTGTATATTAAAAAAGATGATTTTTTCTGTTTTGCTGTAGATGAAATTAATTTACCTAAAACAAAATCCTGTAGAAAAATCATATTGTCGTATTCGTTGACAAGTAAGGTCCTATTATCTTTGTTTACTAATTTCTCTTGGGGTGAATCAAATGCTTTAAATTTATGAAATTCTTCAGGAACCTTGCCGTGTCCACCAGCTAAATTTACTACTATTAGTTTTTTTCTATTTGTTTTTAATTGAATTATTGAGTCAAATACAGGTATTACATCTAAGTCTGTGTGGTTTTTGTTCTTAAAAAGATTGATAAATACATCTGGCTCTTTATCATGTTCAATATAGTCAAAAATAAACTGATTTGAAATCCAATACGTTTTATAATTTGCCTCCTTAAATAGAGTAACTATTGTTTTTTGTGAGTAAACTAATTCATGAGTTTTTGGAGTCGCCTGTGTTAATATTAGAGGAATAGATCCAGCAGTAGTCGCAGCATTTGAATGATTGTTTTTAAAAGTAATTAAATTAGTGAATTTGTTTAAATTTGGACTTGTTTCTTTATTATAACCATTAATAGTCCAATTCTGAGCTCTTGCTCTTTCTCCAATAACAAAAACAACCGTTTCAGGCCTTATGCTATCTAGAGCATTATTACTAACATTAAATTTAAAATCTTCTTTCTTTTTAGAATATTGGTTGTATCGTTTTCTTGTAAGAACAAACTCATATGTTCTATAATAAAAACTAAAAGGGTGTTGTTTTAAAAAATAGGTTTTAAACGTGTACTTAGTTAAGTTTTTTCCAGAAAAACTAAAAGGAGTTTGCGAAAGTAAGATCCCAGAAATAAAAATAGAACTTATAAAAAGAAGTGCTGAGACAATCAGTGTTCTTCCTCTTTTTTGATATGTCATTTTTTTAGATAACCATAATAAAACAAAATATAAAACAGCAATTAATATTGGTATAAATGCATAAATATAAAAAGTTTTAGTAAATTCTTCTATTTCATTTGTTCTAATAAAAAAGAGTGCTTTAATATGATCTAAGGTAGAGTATTCCTTAAATAGGATACTGATTATTATTTCTGAAAAAGAAGAAAATAAGTAAAATCCACCAACAATTAAGTACGATTTAAAATACGATTTTGTAAAGTATAAAAAAAGAGATCCTATAGCCAAAAGTAAAAATACTTTGTAGGTAAACGTTAATATAAAAGCAACAAACGTTAATTTGCTCGCTATTATTAAATCAGGAACTAGTAGAACAGCTGCTGAAAGAATATAAATTAATATTTTTTTAAAATTCATTAAATCTTATTTTCAATTAAAAAGGAGACTAATTTTTTTATTGCCAATCCTCTATGGCTAATACTGTTTTTTTCTTCTGATGTCATTTGAGCAAAAGAAGAATTGAATCCTTCAGGTTTAAAGATTGGATCATAACCAAAACCTTTTTCACCTTGTTTTGATGTTAAAATCTCACCTTTACAAATACCCTCAAAAAGATAGTGTTTACCTTCTAAGTGTAAAGAGATGGCCGTTCTAAATTGAGCACTTCTATCGGTTTTGTCTTTAAGTTCATTGAGTAATTTTTGCATGTTTTTTTCTGAATCATTTTCTTTCCCCGCAAAGCGAGCAGAATACACTCCAGGTTCTCCGTTTAAAGTGTTAACTTCGAGTCCAGTATCATCAGCAAAACAATCAAAACCGTAGTTGTTTTTTATAAAAGTAGCCTTGATATTTGCATTTCCTTCTAAAGTACTTGCGGTTTCTTCAATATCATCAAAACAGTTGATATCATTTAAACTTAAAAGTTCTATAGACTTGGGTAACATTTTCTGAACTTCGGCCAGCTTGTTTTTATTGTGGGTAGCAAATACGAGTTTCATTAGTATACTAAGGTAGTTTTGACAAATATAAACAAAGAAGAGCGTAGGAAAAAAGAAAAGAGTACTTTAGTAAACTACTTGTTTTTTTAGATAAATGAAGCATTGGAACCTCCTTTTTTTAGTGATCATCTTTTTCTCATGCTCTAAGCAGTTAAGTGATTCTGATGAGCGTCCGCCTATTGAAAAAGGTGAATTTGTAAACGATTGGGAGTATCGTTTTTTTATGCAAGAACCCGATCAAAACGCTTTTAAAATGTGGATCCCAGAAGGGGTTTCTCCAAGAGCAATTTTAGTGCTCTCTACGGGAGGAGCAAATGACGGGCGGTATTTAGCCGATGATGAAAAATGGCAGGCCTATGCTACAAAAGAGCGCTTAGCTATAATTGGTACCTATGTAAGATCAACAACATCAGAAGCTTCGTTTAATTTATTATACGCACTTGATGAAATTTGTAAAAGGAACACAATAGAAGAAGTGTCCAAATTGCCAATTTTAATCAATGGTTTTTCTCATGGAGGAGTTTTCAGTTATCAATTTTCATTACAGCATCCAGATAGAACACTTGCTTTTTCGAATATCAAAGGCAGTATGTCTCCTTCGTCTTCTGCATCTCCACCAGGTTTGTTGATTGTAGGGGATAAAGATCTTGCTTCAAGAAATGCAACTATAAAAAACACATTTTTGTCATTGAGAAGTCAAGGAAGTATAGTTTGTTATGCTGCTGATCCAAACGGTTATCATTCTGTTGATGATAAAACAAATGATTTGGTCAGGTCGTTTTTTACAGCAATATTAAAAAAACGATTGGTCAATAATAAGATTGTTACTATTGATAAAACAAGTTTGTATTTAGGTAGTTTAAGCACTTTTAAAACCTATCCGTATTCAGCGTATCCAGAAGATAGAGCCACAGCAAGCTCTCTAATTGATGAAGATTTTACTACTGCTTGGATAAATTTCGTAAAATAAATGAATATTGAATCTCTCTTGCAGCTATTGATTTTACTAGGAAGTCGTAGAAATGTCGGGTTAAAAATGAACAAAAAAATTTGTAAACTTAATTGGGTAAACTAACATTGCATGGAATTTAAAAACATACTTGTTATGAAACAACCAGAACTAGGAAAAAAGATTTTAGAGCTTCGCAAGCAAAAAGGATTTACTCAAGAAGAATTAGTAGAAAAGTGCAATATCAATGTTCGTACAATTCAGAGAATAGAAGCAGGAGATGTGTCTCCGAGGAGTTTTACCATCAAAGCAATTTTAGAAGTATTAGGGTTTAATTATGAAGAAGTTCTTGGAGATGAATACGTTCCTGGGAAATTCGATAAACTTTTAAGAATTAATCCCAATACGGTAAACAAACAATTAAACACTGCTTGGGTGTTTGGTATTGTCTATTTTATGGTAGGCTTTGTTGAGTTTGCTTTTGAATTTATGCAAGGATATTTTGAAAATCGATCGCTTTATATAATTTTTTATACGGTTACAAAATTAATAACAATTAGCTCTTTGTTTTTCTTTATTAGAGGATTTGTGATTGCAGGTTCTTTGTATAAAAATCATTTGTTACAAATGAGTTCATTTTTATTGTTGTCGGTTGCGGTATTATCAACCATAGCAGACATCACAACCTTGTTTGCCTTTGAAGAATTTTCTGGACTTATTACCGCATCAATTTTTATGTCGATGGGAGTTTTGATGGTGTTTTTTGGAGTTGCAATTTTAAGATTGAAAAATCAATTAGGAGATATTGCAAAGTATACTGGGGTTTTAGAAATAGTTACTGGAATTTGCTTTTTCACAATTTTATTATCACCTATAGGGGCATTTACACTAATCGTTGTTGAGATTTTAGAAATAATTTTGATTTACAAAGTAGCTTTAAGGTTAAAGAAAGTAGCCTAAAACTATTCATGATGATAGGGTTCATTTTTTAAAATGGTAAACCCACGATACAATTGTTCAACAATAAATAAGCGAATCATTTGATGGGAAAATGTCATTTTTGATAAAGAGATTTTCCCAGTTGCTTTTTTATAAACCGCATCAGAAAAACCATAAGGACCGCCAATGACCAACACCAATTGTTTGATACCCGCGTTCATCTTTTTTTGTAAATACTCAGAAAACTCCATAGATGTAAAATGCTTTCCTTTGTCATCAAGTACAATTAATTGATCAGTGTTTTGCAGTTTGCTTAGGATCAATTCACCTTCTTTTTCTTTTTGCTGTTCTTCACTTAGATTCTTTACATTTTTAATGTCAGGAATAAGCTCCAGTTCAAATTTAATATAGTGTTGCAGGCGCTTTTGATAGACCTCAATCAATTGATGTAAGTTTTTATCATCCGTTTTTCCGATGGCAAGAAGTTTAATTTTCATGACTGCAAAAATAGTTTTTTACTTTTTTAATAAAACAGAAAGTATTGCATTTGTTTTTTTATAGTCCCAAACCAATAAATAGATATTTGCTAAAAGCATCAAACTTGTTATAATCGGAGTGCCTTTAAAGCTCATAGAAATAACGATAAAATTAATGTTGATAATGATAGGCAGGTATAGTACTGCAGCTAAATAGGTGGTTCTTGGGATTAAAATTAATAGCGAGCATAAAAGCTGCATAAAGCCAAGATAATTCCAATAAAATCCACTTTGATATAAGGCTTCAAAGAAAAACCCAACTGGGTCATCCACTCCAATATTGGTAAAACGTTCTCCTAGTAATTTTTTTAGTCCAGAAGGAATAAAAGCAATGGATAAAAGAATTCGTGTAAACCAAGTAAAAATTTTATAAAACAACTTGTTTTTGATGCTATCTATAAAAATGGTTGCTGGTTTCATAAACTTTGGTTTCTAAATAGACGATTCATAATATATTTTGTTTCAATTGCTAAAAGGAATTGTTATTTTAGCACAACTAATTTAGTATAAATGATATCACAAGAACAATTTCAGACAGAATTAAAAATCATCATAACCAATGCGCTTAGAGAAGATGTTGGAAACGGAGATCATACCTCTTTGGCTTGTATTCCTGTTGAAGCAAAAGGAAAAGCAAAACTATTGGTAAAAGCTGATGGTCTAATTGCTGGTGTAGAATTTGCAAAGATGATTTTTAAACAGGTAGATGCTGATTTAAAAATTGAAACCTTGATTAACGACGGAGAAAAAGTGAAATACGGTGATATCGTTTTTTATGTCTCAGGACGTTCACAATCGATTTTAAAAGCAGAGCGATTGGTCTTAAACTCAATGCAACGTATGAGTGCTATTGCAACCAAAACTGGTTTTTTCGCCAATTTATTAGCAGGTACAAAAACCAAAGTATTGGATACTAGAAAAACCACACCAGGTATTCGAGCCATTGAAAAATGGGCTGTTAAAATTGGAGGAGGGGAGAACCATCGGTTTGCCTTGTATGATATGGTAATGATTAAAGACAATCACATTGATTTTGCTGGAGGAATTACAGCGGCAATCAATAAAACGAAAGCGTATTTAGCAGACAATCAGATTGATATTAAAATTATTGTTGAAGCGAGAAATTTAGAAGAAATTCAAGAGATTTTAAATTGTGGCGGTGTGTATAGAATCTTAATTGACAATTTTAATTACGAAGATACACGCAAAGCAGTTGCCTTAATTGGGGATAAGTGTTTAACAGAGTCATCAGGTGGAATTAACGAAGAAACCATTAGGAAATACGCAGATTGTGGTGTTGATTATATTTCTTCTGGAGCCTTAACACACTCGGTTTATAATATGGATTTGAGTTTAAAAGCAGTAGATTAATGACAGACAATTTCTTTGACAGTGAAACCTATTCAAAAGTTGATTTTATCAAAACCACTATTAAAAAAGGTGAATATGACAACTGTACATTTACCAATTGCAATTTTGAAAATGTACATGCGTCAAATATAGAATTTGTAGCCTGTGAGTTTATTGACTGTAACTTTAGCAATACTATTGTAAAAAATAGCGCTTTTAAAGATGTTCGGTTTGTACGATGTAAAATGATCGGTGTTAAATTTAATGAATGTGATCCTTTTTTGTTAGAGCTGGCTTTTAAAGACTGTCAATTAAATTTTTCATCTTTCTACCAGTTAAAAATGCCAAGGACTAAATTTAGTCACTGTAATTTACAAGAGGTAGATTTTACAGAATCTGATGTTGGTTTGGCTTATTTTGATACCTGTGATCTAAAACGAGCTATTTTTGAAAAAACCAACTTAGAAAAAGCTAACTTTATCACATCTGAAGGTTTTTATATTGACCCGGAAAATAACCGCATAAAAGGAGCAAAGTTTTCTAAAGAAAATATTGCTGGTTTGGTTATTAAATATGGAGTTGTGATTGAGTGATTAGGTTTTTAAGAGGTCACAGATTTAAAAACAATTTTTTTTAACATAAATTGAACTTTTGCAACTACCTTAAACTTTGCAACTCAGCAACAAAAAATGACAAAAGAAATAGAAGACAAACTAGAGAAGATCCCCATTATTAACATTGTGGTGCGATTTGGTAAAAAGATTAAGATTCCTGGCTTGCAAGGAATGTCTCTCTATGATGTGTTAGAAATGTATGTGATTGGGATTGTCAAGGGAGCGCTTACCACTAGAGCAGGAGGGATTGCCTATAGTTTCTTTATGGCAATTTTCCCATTTTTGCTATTTGTACTAACCCTTATTCCGTATATTTCTATTGATGGTTTTCAAGAAGGTTTAATGTCTTTGATTTCAGAAATCTTACCTCCCAAAACTTTTGAAGCCAGTCAGTTAGTTATAGAAGATATTATGAAGAATCAACAAGCAGGCTTGCTGTCTTTTGGTTTTTTAGTCTCAATTTTCTTAATGACCAACGGAGTCAATGCCATCTTTGGAGGCTTTGAATATTCGTATCATGTTAAAGAAGTTAGAAATGTTGTGAGAGCTTATGTCATTTCATTAGGCGTGTCTTTGGTCATGGCTTTTTTCTTAGTGGTTACTGTGGCTCTGATTATCTTTTATCAAATTGGCTTGGGGAAATTAATAGAAAATGGTTGGCTGGACGATGACATTTTTTGGCTGCAAGTAGGCAAAGGATTTTTGTTTGTAGCCATGGTTTTTACCATCGTTTCTATGTTGTATCATTTCGGGACTAAATCTGGCAAGCATTCTAGCTTCTTTTCGCCGGGTGCCATTTTTACCACCATCTTATCTATTTTTACTTTTTATTTGTTTAGTATTTATGTAACTGAGTTTTCTAAATACAATGAGTTGTACGGTTCAATCGGGACCTTATTAATATTGATGTTGTTTGTTTGGCTAAACGCCATTATCCTTTTGTTAGGTTTTGAGCTCAATGCGAGTATTTACAGTTTACGACGAAGAAATAAAACATTTACTCCACCTAAAAAATTGTAAGTTTTTCACGATATTTGTCGCGACAATTAACAATTATCAATTAACATGTATCAATGAGCAATACTAATTGGTAAATGATTACTGAACACTGAACACAGAACACTGATTTATATGAAACCAAGCATCCCAAAAGGAACCAGAGATTTTTCACCTACAGAAATAGCCAATCGGAACTATATTTTTAATACGATCAAGGCGGCTTTTGAAACCTTTGGATTTCAACCCATAGAAACCCCGAGTTTTGAAAATTCTTCTACGTTGATGGGAAAATATGGCGATGAAGGAGATCGTTTGATTTTTAAGATTTTAAATTCTGGTGATTTTTTGGCTAAAGCCGATGAAAAATTGTTGTCAGAAAAAGCTAGCTTACAAGTAACTTCTCAAATATCAGAAAAAGCGCTTCGTTATGATTTAACAGTACCTTTTGCACGTTATGTTGTGCAGCATCAAAACGAAATAACCTTTCCGTTTAAACGCTATCAGATACAACCTGTTTGGAGAGCAGATCGTCCACAAAAAGGACGTTTTAGAGAGTTTTATCAATGCGATGCAGATGTGGTGGGTAGCAAATCTTTGTGGCAAGAAGTTGAGTTTATTCAACTCTATGATACTGTTTTTAGTAAGTTGAGCTTGGCTGGAACGACTATTAAAATAAACAACCGTAAAATACTTTCTGGAATTGCCGAAGTGATTGGCGCCAAAGACAAATTAATAGATTTTACTGTGGCTTTAGACAAGCTTGATAAAATTGGTAAAGAGGGTGTTGTTAAAGAAATGATCTCAAAAGGAATTACAGAAGACGCTATAGAAAAAGTAAGTCCGCTGTTTGATTTTTCTGGATCAAATCAAGATAAAATAAGTTCATTAGAGAACATGTTGCAAGCCTCTGAAGAAGGGCTAAAAGGTGTAGAAGAATTGCGTTTTGTTTGCAATACAGTAGAAGAATTAGGGTTGCAAACAGCAAGCCTAGAAGTAGATGTAACTTTGGCAAGAGGTTTAAATTATTATACTGGTGCCATTTTTGAAGTTGCTGCACCTAAGGAAGTAAAAATGGGTTCAATTGGTGGCGGAGGTCGCTATGATGATCTAACAGGAATCTTTGGAATGCCAGATGTTTCTGGTGTTGGTATCTCATTTGGCTTGGACAGAATTTATTTGGTATTAGAAGAGTTAGGTTTGTTTAAGGCCGTTGAATTGCCAAAACCAAAAGTATTGTTTGTTAATTTTGGAGCAGCAGAAGCCTTGTTTTCTATGAAGGCAATTGCAGCACTGAGAAAAAACAATATCAAGTCAGAATTGTATCCAGACGATGCAAAAATGAAAAAGCAGATGAATTACGCCAACAAACGCGAAATAGAGTTTGTAGTGATTGTAGGATCACAAGAAATAGAAAAAAATGAATTCACTTTAAAAAACATGAAATCTGGAGAACAGGACACCTGTTCAATCTCAGAATTGGTTGCTAAATTGAGCTCGTAAAAAATAATACATCCATAGTTTTAATTTATAGAGAAATTAAAATAATACGTTGCAAACACGTAAATTTGCAAACTAATTAAGAAAGAAATGTTTGAAGTGAATAGCAAAATGAATGACGAAAGAGTTGAAGAAATAGGAGAAAACCACGTGGGTACATCGGCAAAAACGCCTTTGCGTGCGGATGCGTTTGATATTTCTAACGAAGAAAAAATTAATAGAATTCAAGAAAGTGTAAAAGATATTTTACAAACTTTAGGAATGGATTTAACAGACGATAGCCTACAAGGGACTCCTAAAAGAGTAGCTAAAGCTTTTGTCAATGAATTGTTTATGGGTTTAGATCCAGCAAACAAACCAAAGGCATCTACCTTTGAAAATAATTACAATTACGGAGAAATGTTGGTAGAAAAGAATATCGTTGTGTATTCTACTTGTGAGCATCATCTATTGCCAATTATCGGGAGAGCCCATGTGGCTTATATTTCTGATGGCAAAGTAATAGGTTTGTCAAAAATGAACAGAATTGTTGAGTATTTTGCCAAAAGACCTCAGGTGCAAGAGCGTTTAACCATGCAGGTGGTACAAGCTATGCAAGAAGCTCTAGGAACTGATGATGTTGCTTGTGTGATTGATGCAAAACACTTGTGTGTAAACTCAAGAGGAATAAAAGATATAGAAAGTAGTACGGTAACTGCAGAGTACGGTGGAAAGTTTAAAAACAAAGAAACCAAACAAGAGTTTTTGGATTATTTAAAATTGAATACAGATTTTAAGAATGTTTAAAAGGATATTCTTTTAAAAATAAAAAACGCCATTACGAAAGTAGTGGCGTTTTTGTTTTTATATAAAAATCTTTTCCTATTTTTTGAGACACAATACATTTTCTTACGTTATAAAGATGTAAGCTTAACCAAACAGTATCTTTTTTTTGAATCAAAAAGACATCATACAGAAATGCAAACAGAATGATTATGCAACTCAAATTGAGGTGTATAATGAATATAAAAACTTGCTGTATAATAGTTGTTATCGGATTTTAAAGAATAGAGAAGATACTGAGGATTTGGTACAAGATGCATTTATAAAAGGATTTGAAAAGATACATCAAGTTAATGATGATATGAATTTAGCAGCCTGGTTTCGGCGCATTGCAATTAATTTATGTTTTGATGAAATCAGAAAAAAGAAACATGTTTTCTCTATGGATGATTCAAAACAAATAGAAGCAGAGACAGAAGAACTTGAATTTGAGAATGCAGAAACCATTTCGATTGATTTTATCAAAGATTGTATTAGTAAATTAAAAGAAAAATATAGAGTAATAGTGGTATTGTACATGATTGAAGACTATACGCATAAAGAGATTGCTCAGATTTTACAACTAAATGAAAGCACGGTTAGAAACCAATATGTTAGAGGGAAAAATCAATTGATATCCATGTTACAAAAACAGCAAAAAAATGAATTTAAAAGAACACATTCAGCAACATAAAAACCAATTTGATTCGGAAGAAATGTCAGCAAGATCAGAAGTTCTTTTTAAGGAGAGACTTCAAACAAGCAGGCAGCAACCTAAGAAATCAAAAGTAGTGTATCTGCGTTTAATTGCTGTTGCAGCAAGCTTTGTATTAGTTCTGTCTATTTTCTTTTGGAATCAAAATTCAGTAGCGAATTCTAAAACATCAGAAGTGTTGGCTTTTTTAAATAATGAATCAGCCGGAAAACGCTTAGAAGGTGTGTATAAATTTGACGATGAATTTAAAAATGAAGATTCAAAAATAATAAACACCCTGATAGATATTTTACACAACGACGCCAATGCAAATGTAAAAATAGCTACGATAGACGCCTTGTTAAAATTTCCATCCAATGATACTGTAAGAACCAATTTAATAGCAGCTTTAAAAAAAGAGAAAACCCCTTTAGTACAAATAAAAATCATTAAATCATTAAGCTTTTTAAGAGAGAATCGTGCACAAAAATCTCTTGAAGAACTTATTGATAATGAACAAACATTTCCAATTGTTAAGAGCAATGCACTCTTAGCTATGAACCAATTAAAAGAATAATCATGAAACATATAAGCACCCTACTAATCATCGCATTTTTAACTGTTTTAACCTTAAATGCTCAGGAAAAGAAAATTAAATTTAATAAAGGAACCTTAAAAATATGTTCTACTAAAAACTTCACCATTGAAGGTTATGATGGAAATGAGGTGATCATAAAAAGCCTACATGACACGAAAACTACATTTACCAATGCTAGAAATTTGAATACAGGAGTTGTTTTTAGCACAGGAGTAAAATTAAATGGGAATGCATCCCAATCTAATAGAAATAATATTCCTGTTGTTACTAACATAAAATCAGATTCTCTTCGAGCTAGTTATGTCTTTTTTTCAAATAGAAATGAGAGTAAAAAAGAAGGCTTAAAAAGACTAGGAAAAAAACAAGAAAATAAAGACTTAGGAATATATTTTACCATTGAACAAAAAGATGGCGAATTGGTTTTTAAAGACGCAGCCTCTGGTCAGTTTGTAATGCTAAACAATGAGCGTTATTTAATTAAGATTCCAAATTCAATCAAGCTAAATTGGGATACTAGTAATTGTAAAAGTGAGAACTCTAAATATGCTGTTTTTTATTCAAATAAAGCATCTTCATTGTCTAATTTTAATGGAGAAGTTGAATTAACAACATCGTTAAATAATTTTAAATTAACCGATGTTACAGGGCCTGTATCGATCAATTCAATAGGAGGTAATGTTACCGTAGTATTTGATAAAAAAGCTCCTTTAAAACTATATTCTGTTTATACCAATAATGGCTTTATTGATGTTACAATGCCTGCTAACTCTGATGTAAATGTAGAAGCAAATGGATCTGCAATTTATAGCGATTTAGATTTTAATATTTTACAGGAGAGTGAGGCTGATGGTCAACAACAAATGAAGTTAAAGCTTAAGCGCGGAAAAGTAAAAATGAAACTCGAAGCTAGTCTGGGAACGGTGTATTTGAGAAAAAAATAATAATATTTATGCATAAAAAAGCCGATACAAATTGTATCGGCTTTTTCTGTTTTATAAAGAAGCGATTACTCTTTTAAACTTTTTAGTCTTCTAATTCCGGTGTACAAAATCAATCCGCCAAAAAATAAATTAAATAAAATATAGATCCACTTGCTTTCTGTTTGTAGGGAGAAAATCAAATAGTAAATTTCTTGTTCATTAAAAAGGGCGTAAAAACCTTTAACAACAAAACTGATTCCTATTATAAAGTAGATATATGGGATTATTTTTTTCATGATTATTTTACTAATACCCATTCTCCTTTTTCTATCAAAGGAATGGCTTGTTTGTATTTTAACTCTTGTTCTTCACCGCTCATTACATTTTTAATTGTAACACGCTCGTTTCTACCAATCTTTGGTTGATCTCTAGTAATGGTTTCTACAGGTGCTTGCTCTTGCTGTCTAGAGTTGCTTATAGCTTGCTCTGTGCTGTTTTGTACATCAGCCTTACTAACGTTTAAGCGCTCTCTTTTTTGTTGGTGAGCTTCAGAAATTTGTGAATTTCCTTGATTTGGAATTTCTCCTTTAAATAAGAATGACAACACTTCTTTATTTACAGAGTCGATCATTTGTTTAAACAATTCAAAAGCTTCAAACTTGTAAATTAACAAAGGATCTTTTTGCTCATAAGATGCGTTCTGAACAGAACTCTTTAACTCATCCATCTGACGTAAGTGGTTCTTCCAGTTTTCATCAATTATGGCTAGGGTAATGTTCTTTTCAAAATCTTTAATCAGCTCTTTACCTTCTGATTCATAAGCTTTTTTAAGGTTTGTAACGACCTGTAAGCTTTTAACACCATCAGAAAAAGGGACTACAATTCTTTCATAACGATCTCCTTCATTTTCAAATACATCTTTAATTACAGGATAAGCTGCAATCGCGCTATTGGTAATTTTATCTTGATAATGTTTGTAGATAGCCTCGTACAATGTATCAATCAATTCTTGCTCTGGTAATTTTTTAAATTCCTCTTCAGTAAACGGTGAAGTCATAGAAGACAAGCGAATCAATTCAAATTCAAAATTTTGATAATTATTGTCGATTTTATTTTCATTAATCAACGCCTGACAGGTATCAAAAATCATGTTTACGATATCAATTTTTAGGCGATCTCCATCCAAAGCATGACGTCTGCGTTTGTAAACAAACTCACGTTGTGAATTCATAATATCATCGTACTCTAACAAACGTTTACGTATGCCAAAGTTGTTTTCTTCTACTTTCTTTTGTGCTCTTTCGATCGATTTGGTAATCATAGAATGCTGAATCACTTCGCCTTCTTTTAAGCCCATTCGATCCATCATTTTTGCAATTCTATCCGATCCAAAAATACGCATCAAATTGTCATCCAAAGCAATATAAAACTGAGAAGAACCAACATCACCTTGTCTACCGGCTCTACCTCTTAACTGTCTGTCTACTCGACGAGAATCATGTCTTTCTGTACCGATAATTGCCAAACCTCCAGCTTCTTTAACTTCTGGACTAAGTTTAATATCAGTACCACGACCAGCCATGTTGGTAGCAATGGTTACTACACCAGGCTTACCAGCTTCGGCAACGATGTCTGCTTCTTTTTTATGCAATTTTGCATTTAAGATATTGTGAGGAATGTTTCTCATTTGTAACATTCTACCAAGTAGCTCAGAAATCTCTACAGATGTAGTTCCGACCAATACTGGACGTTTCTGATCAACTAGGGTAACAATGTCATCAATCACTGCATTGTATTTTTCACGAGTAGTTTTATAGACTAAATCTTCTTTGTCATCTCTTTGAATTGGACGATTTGTAGGAATCTCTACAACATCCAATTTGTAAATTTCCCAAAGCTCACCAGCTTCGGTAATCGCAGTACCTGTCATCCCTGAAAGTTTTCGGTACATTCTAAAGTAATTTTGAAGTGTTACCGTTGCAAAAGTTTGAGTAGCGTCTTCAATTTTTACATTTTCTTTAGCTTCGATAGCTTGGTGTAGTCCATCAGAATAACGACGTCCATCCATAATACGACCTGTTTGCTCATCGACAATCTTTACTTTGTTGTCCATCACCACATACTCCGTGTCTTTTTCAAACAATGAGTAGGCTTTAAGCAATTGGTTCATGGTATGAATTCGTTCACTCTTAATACTAAAGTCTCTGTAAAGTTCTTCTTTGTGTTTTGCTTTAATTTCGGCAGCTTCTTGGCTGTTGTCAATCTCACCAATTTTTACACCGATATCTGGTAGGATAAAGAAATTATCATCACTGGTTTTTCCTGATAAATGAGCAATTCCTTTGTCTGTTAAATCAATAGAGTTGTTTTTCTCTTCAATGGTATAATACAATTCTGCATCAACTTCTGGCATTAACTTATTGTTATCAGCCATATAGTGATTTTCTGTCTTTTGCAACAGAAGTTTAATCCCTTCTTGAGATAAAAACTTAATCAGTGCTTTGTTTTTTGGGATTCCTCGGTATACTCTAAGTAATAAGAAACCTCCTTCTTTGGTGTTGCCCTCAGAAATTAATTTTTTAGCCTCTGCAAGTACTCCTACTAAATAGTGACGTTGTAAGTTTACAATATCATTTACTAAAGGCTTTAGTTCATTAAACTCATGTCTATCACCTTGAGGTACTGCACCAGAAATAATTAAAGGAGTTCTGGCATCATCAATCAAAACAGAGTCAACCTCATCAATGATTGCATAATTTGGTGCTCTTTGAACCAATTCTTCTTTGGTATGAGCCATATTGTCTCTCAAATAATCAAAACCAAACTCATTATTGGTTCCGTATGTGACATCAGCATTATATGCTTTTCTACGTGCGTCAGAATTTGGCTCATAGTTGTCAATACAGTCAACACTAAGTCCATGGAACTCTAATAATGGTCCCATCCAAGCAGCATCACGTTTTGCCAAGTAATCATTTACTGTTACCAAATGCACTCCTTTACCTGTTAAGGCATTGAGGTATACAGGTAGGGTAGAAACCAAAGTTTTACCTTCTCCAGTCATCATTTCGGCAATTTTCCCTTGATGCAATACAGACCCTCCAATTAATTGAACATCGTAATGGACCATATCCCAAGTAACTTCTTGTCCAGCAGCATCCCAAGAATTAGACCAAATAGCCTTATCATCTTTTAAGGTTACCAGATCTTTCTTAGCAGAAATTTCTCGATCAAAAGGAGTTGCTGTAACAACTATTTCAGAATTTTCTTTAAAACGTCTTGCTGTTTCTTTCATGACAGCAAATGCTTCTGGCATGATCTCGTTTAAGATAGCTTCTGAAGCTTCGTAAGCGCGGTCTCTTAAGGAATCGATTTCGCTATAAATACTCTCTTGTCTATCAATCTCTGCAGCCAACGCTTCTTTTTCTAAAACCTCGATTTGAGAATCGTAGGTAGCAGTTGCCTCTTTGATTTTTAATCTAAACTCATCTGACTTTGCCCTTAGCTCATCATTAGATAAAGCTAAAAAAGCATTTTCAAAAGCATTTGTTTTTGATACAATAGGTTGTAGTAATTTTAAATCTTTTTGTTGTTTGTCTCCTACAAATATTTTTAAGACAGAGTTAAGTAAGCTCATTGTTAATGTGTTATGTATAATTCAATTTGTTAAAACCGAAAGTAATTGTCTAGATTTCTTGAAGAATATTATGTTTTTTTTACTGACTAATATGCCCGTTTTATAGAGATTAAATATACACAAAAAAAAAGCCTCAAATGAGACTTTTTATTGTTAATATTTTTCTAATATTCATCTTCATTCCAAAGATAATCTTCTTCAGAAGGATAGTCGGGCCAAATTTCCACTATAGAATCATAAGGTTCTCCTTCATCTTCAATGTCTTGCAGATTTTCTGCGACTTCTAATGGAGCTCCTGTTCTAATAGCGTAATCTATCAATTCGTCTTTAGTTGCTGGCCAAGGGGCATCTGCTAAATAAGATGCTAATTCTAGAGTCCAATACATTTTTAATCGTTTAAATTTTGTGCAAAAATAAAATTAAAATTGATATAACCAAGGTTTATTTGATAAATCTCTGTCAATAAAATAAAGAACTTAATTTTCTTTTTTAGGAATCCAAGGAATTTCCTTTGCTGATAAGTCTTTAGTCAACTTTCGTGCCAATACAAAAAGGTAGTCAGAAAGTCTGTTTAAATAGGTTAATATGTCTGAGTTTATTGTTTCTTCTTCATTTAATTGTGTAACCAGGCGTTCTGTTCTTCTACAAACACAGCGAGTAATATGACAGAATGACACCGTTTGATGTCCTCCAGGTAAGATAAAGTTGGTCATAGGTGGAAGCTCTTCATTCATGCGGTCAATTTCGTCTTCTAAAAAAACAACGGTCTCGGGTTGTATTTTAGGAATGTTTAAACGCTCCTTTCCGTTTTTTAGAATTTCTTTATCTGCAGGTGTGGCTAACATGGCACCTAAAGTAAATAACTCATTTTGAATTTTAAGCAAAGCGTCTTTTTGTTCTTCAGATATATTTTGGTCTCTAATAAGTCCGATGTATGAATTTAATTCATCGACAGTTCCGTAGGATTCAATTCTTAAATGATGTTTCGGTACTCTTGTGCCACCAAATAGGGCAGTGGTTCCTTTATCACCGGTTTTAGTGTATATTTTCATGGTATAATTTCTCTTTTCAATTCAAAGTTACAAAGGTTCTTTTAATAAAAAGCAATCGCTTAGACTCTAATTGTAAAATGTTCTTTTTCTTGTTCTTTTCTAAAGAAAACGAGCCCCCACTGAAAGGTGTCTATAGTAACTTTAACTTTTGGGTGCTCTTTGATATACCGCCAAGCTTTTTCCATTTCTGGACTCCAATGAATATCATCAAAAATAAAAACACTATCGTTATGAGCTGCTTGTAAACACTGTTCAAAATAGTTTATGGTTGGCTTTTCTTGATGATTTCCATCAAAATAAATGAAATCAAAAGTATTGTTTAGTAGAACTGCGTTAAGGGTTTCTTTAAAATCACCAATAACAATGTTAATGTCTTTAAATTCAAAATCAGTCAATTGTTGTTCTGCTATTCTTGCAGTTTCTGGGCAGCCTTCTAAACTTGTGATGATTGCTTTAGGTGCTCCTAGTTTCATTGCAGCCGTGCTCAAACCTAAAGATGTACCAATTTCTAGAATTTTTGTTGGCTTTAGATAGTTGGTTAGTTGCATTAAAAGTGCCGCTCTTTTGTTTGAGACTCCAGCATATTTTGCAATCAAAGAGATTGGTCTTGCTGAGCTTGTAAAGACTTTAGAACCAGCTCCGAAATCTGTTACATTGATTATAGACTTGTTCCTTTTTAAGCTTTTTTTATATTCAACAAAAACACTAAACTTTTCTTGAAGCTGTTTTTGGTACAGGCATTTTGTTGTTAAATCAAAAACAAAAGGCGAGTGAACACCATGCTGATTGGTTGATTTTAATAAGAAAATAAGGTACGCTTTAATTTTAAAAAACATAATTCAAGTTATTAATGGCGAAAATAATAGAAAAATTACAAGAATAAACTTAGAAAAATTATATTTGTGAAATCAAATGAGATTTTGTTATGTTGAAACGCTTTTTATTACTTGCCTTTATAATTTTATTTGCTTCCTGTGTTCCCCAAAAAGATTTAGTGTATTTAAATGGCGACCCAACAACTAAAACTACGATTAAAAAAATAAATGACGCCCCATACAGATTGCAGGTTGATGATGTTATTAGTATAGATATTAAATCTGAAAAAAACGAGAAACTAGTCGCGTTCTTTAAGAAAAATGTAAGAACAACAAATACAGTGAATAACAATACAGATCAAGGGTATTCAAATCAAGATGAAAGAATAGAAGGGTATAGTGTTAGCAAACACGGAACCATTCGATTGCCTTATATTGGAGAAATGAACGTTCTGGGGTATACCACTAAGGAAGTACGATTAAAGTTAGAGCAAGAAATTTTAAAATATTTTAAAGACCTAGGAGATATTTTTGTTTCTGTTGATTTAACAGGGATTAAATATACCATTATAGGTGAAGTTGAATCAACGGGGCCTAAAGTTATTTTTCAGAACAGAATTACTATTTTTGATGCTGTTTCTTTTGCTGGAGACATTCCCTTGACTGGAGATAAAAAAAATATTGAGGTTTGGAGGAATTCTCCTTCAGGACCTAAACGTTACCTTATTGATCTAACAGAAGCTTCTGCATTTGATTCTGAAGTTTTTTACATTTTACCAAATGACATTATCAATGTAAAACCGCTAAAGCAAAAATCTTGGGGTACTGGAACAACAGGTTTACAATCCTTAACGACCATTATCTCTGTTTTCTCTTTGGTGACAACAACTATTTTATTGGTTCGAAATCTATAATTTATGAACAAAAAATCTTCTTTAGATACCAACTCACAACATAGTATAGACATTAAGTCTTATGTGTATAAGATCCTTGCCTATTGGAAACTTTTTACAGTAACCATAATCATTGGTTTTATCATCGCCAATTTTATGAATGGTTTTAAAGAAAAAAAGTATAGTTTAGATACGACACTTAGTGTTAAAGAAGAAAATAATCCTTTGTTTTCAACAGGAACCAATATTGCCTTTAACTGGGGAGGAGAAAGCAATGCGATAGGGACTGTAAAGGTAATTTTAGGATCCAGAACTCATAATGAAAAAGTTGTAGATAGTTTGCAATTTTATGTAAGTTACTTAATTGATGGCAAATACCGTCTTGAAGATGTCTATGGAAAAACACCTTTCAAAGTTATAGTTCAGAAAAATAAACCTCAATTGTACGGAAAGCTTATTCAAGTTGATGCTATAGCAAAAGATAGAGTGCGGTTAACTACTACTTTTAATGAGTCCAATATCAATAAATTAATAACCTATACTGATAGTGAATCTATAAAAAAGTCTGGAAATATTTATTCAGAATATGTGTCTACTGATCTAGAATATTCGGGAGAATTTGATACAAATGAATCGATTAATATTCCCTTTTTAAATATTTATTTAAACACAAAAAGAGACTTAGTTCCAGGTGAGTCCTATTATATCCGTTTTGATAGTTTTGACGGCACAGTAGCTTCTTATAAAAACATTCGAGTATCTGATGTTGGAGACGGTGCCTCTATCTTAAAATTACAGTTAGAAGGTTCTAATACAAATAGAATTGTCGATTATTTAAACGCCTCTGTTGCAGTGTTGGAGAAAGACAAGATGCAGCAAAAAGTTGCCTATGCAAAAAACACAAAAAAATATATAGATGAACTATTCCTCAAAGAAGCCGATAGCTTAAAGAAAATTGAGACAGCTTTAAGAGATTTTAAGGAGCAAAATAACACCTATGATTTAAGTGAAGAAGGTACTTTGATTTTTGATAAAATAACTGAATATGATAGGCAAAGAATTGATTTAGAGAACAATATTCAAAATTTAGATTCTCTGAGAAATTATGTGGTAAATAGAAAAAAATATACTTCTTCTATTCCAGTACCGGCGATCACAGAAATGCCAGATGGTAAAATATCATCTCAGATCACCAATTTAATTCAAAAATCAGTACAAAGGGAGTTGTTTTCTGAAGTTGCAAAAGATAATCACCCAGAAATGATTGCTTTAGACAATGAAATTAAAAGAATTAAGCAAGTACTGCTAGAAAATATAAGCACCCTAAGATCAAAATTTTCCACGGCTCTTCAAAAGGTAGATGTACTTTTAAATGAATCTGAAAGCTCTTTAAAGGTATTGCCATTTATACAGCAAAACCTTATTAAGTTTCAAAGAAATTTTGAAATATCTGAAGCCAATTATAATTATTTGAAGCAGAAGAGTTATGAAGCAGGTACAACCATACAGGCTACAGTATCTGATATTAAGGTTATTGATACAGCAAAGGATTTAAACAGTGGGCCTATTTACCCAATTCCTACTTTTAATTATTTGGTGGCTTTTATGCTAAGTGTAGTTCTCCCTCTTTTTTATATCATTGTAGTGGAGGTATTGGATAACAAGATTCACAGTGTAGAGGAGATAGAGAATAATTACAGTATCCCTGTTCTTGGGGTTGTTGGAAGAAACAATTGGAAAAATAATTTAGCTGTTTTTGAAAAACCAAAATCTACTGTAGCAGAATCGTTTAGAGCTTTGCGATCAAATATTCAATTTTTGTTTAAATCGACTAGCGCTGATTCTAAATCAAAAACCTTGATATTAACATCTTCTGTTAGTGGGGAAGGAAAAACCATGATTTCTATTAACATGGCTTCTGTTTTTGCCTTAGGAGGTAAAAAAACAGTCTTAGTAGGTATGGATTTAAGAAAACCTAAAATTTTCAATGATTTTGAATTGTCTAATGAGCTAGGTGTTGTGAATTACTTGATTAATCAAAATTCTATAGAAGAGATTATTCATAAGACTCAGGTTCCGAATTTAGATTTGATTTTAGCAGGTCCTATCCCTCCAAATCCTTCGGAGTTGCTTTTGAGTGAGAATACTGACAGACTAATTAAACGTTTGCAAGAAGAATATGATTATGTAATTATTGATACACCTCCTGTTGGTCTAGTATCTGATGCGCTAGAATTATTTAAATATTCTGATGCGATTATTTATGTTATTCGTCAAAATTATTCAGAAAAAGGAATGATGAAAATGATTGATGACAAATACGGTAATAAAGAAGTAAATAACGTAAGTTATGTCTTAAATGACTTCTCTGTTAGTAATAAATATGGTTATGGCTACGGTTATGGCTATGGCTATGGCTATGGTTATGGAAACTACAGCAGTGGTTATCATGAAAACGATAAGCCTAAAAATATATTTAGCAAGCTGTTAAGCTTAATTGTTCCTAAGAAATAAAATACTAATATATTCTATAAAAAAAGTCCTTATCAATATTGATAAGGACTTTTTTTATGCGATTCTGATTGCTGTACTATTTTAGACCGCCAATCATTTCTTCTGGTTTTACCCATTCATCATATTGCTCTGCTGTTACATAGCCCAACCGAACTGCTTCTTCTTTTAAAGTTGTTCCGTTTTGATGTGCAGTATTTGCAATTTCTGCCGCTTTATAATAACCTATTTTAGTATTTAATGCGGTTACTAACATTAGCGAGTTGTTTACTAGTTCTGTGATTCTTGTGTGATTTGGTTCGATTCCAGATGCACAGTGCAAATCAAAAGATACACAAGCGTCACCAATTAATTGAGCAGACTGTAATAAGTTGGCTGCCATCATTGGTTTAAAAACATTTAACTCGTAATGTCCTTGTGTTCCACCAACAGTAATTGCAACATCATTACCCATTACTTGTGCACAAACCATAGTAATAGCTTCTGCTTGAGTTGGGTTTACTTTTCCGGGCATGATAGAGCTACCTGGTTCATTTGCGGGGATAATGAGTTCACCAATCCCTGAACGTGGTCCAGAGGCCATCATACGGATGTCATTGGCTATTTTGTTTAAAGATACCGCAAGTTGTTTTAAGGCACCGTGAGTTTCTACCAAAGCATCATGAGCAGCCAAAGCTTCAAATTTATTTTCAGCGGTAACAAAAGGAAGACCTGTAAATTTTGCTATGTACTTTGCAACGAGAACATCATAGCCTTTAGGTGTATTTAGTCCTGTTCCGACAGCAGTTCCACCAAGTGCTAATTGAGAAAGGTGTTCTAAAGAATTATTCAAAGCTTTTAGACCAAAGTTTAATTGCGCTACATAGCCTGAGAATTCTTGACCAAGCGTTAATGGGGTTGCATCCATTAAGTGAGTTCTTCCTATTTTAACCACAGATTTAAAAGCCTCTGATTTGGCCTTTAAGGTGTCTCTTAATTGAGTGATTCCTGGGATTGTAGTCTTTACGATTTTCTCGTAAGCTGCAATATGCATTCCTGTAGGAAAGGTATCATTTGAAGATTGTGATTTATTTACATCATCATTGGGTTGGATGGTTTTTTCACCTTCACCAATAACCTTTCCTGCAATCTCATGGGCTCTGTTAGCTATAACTTCATTGCAATTCATGTTAGATTGTGTACCTGAGCCTGTTTGCCAAATAACCAAAGGAAATTGATCGTTGTGTTTACCAGCTAATATTTCATCACAAACCTGAGCGATTAAATCTCTTTTTTCTTCAGCTAAAACGCCAAGTTCACAATTTGCATAGGCTGCTGCTTTTTTTAAATAGGCAAACCCATTAATAATTTCTATTGGCATAGAAGCAGGAGGGCCAATTTTAAAGTTGTTTCTAGAGCGCTCTGTTTGTGCACCCCAATATTTGTCAGCAGGGACTTCTACTTGTCCCATGGTGTCTTTTTCGATTCTAAATTTCATGGTATGGATTCGTTTTTTGATACCACAAATTTACTAAAAGTATCACAATGAGCTATCAACAAGCTTTAAAATACTAGTATAAATTATTTTTTATTTCTTTCGATAACTAAAAAATATGTATTATTTTTGTTTCATATTAATTTTATAGAATTTCAAATGTTAGATTTTTCAGAATTTTCAGGATTTTTATTGTTCATGTTTATTTTTACGGCAGGTTTTTGGCTTTTAATCTTCCTTTTAACATTTGTAGTGCCTTATTGGATCGGCGGAACTATTATGGAAAACATCAAATTGAAAAAAGAAGCTAGAAAAGCAGCTGAAAAAAAATAATATTTTTTTAAAAAATAGATCATAAAAAAAAGCATCCAATTTTAATTGGATGCTTTTTTATTGCTTGTTGGTTTTGATTATTTACCAAAACCTTCTCCTCCACCAAAATCATCTTCTTGCTGTTGAGGGGCTCTATCTTTCTTTTGGCTACTGTTTTGTTGATTAAATCTATAGGTAAAACTCAAGGTAATTTGACGTTGTCTCCACTGATATTCTCCATATGTTTCTGAATTTGGAGTGTATGAGGTTGATTGTCTTTTTCTAGAGTTAAATAGATCGCTGATATTTAATACCAAAGTTCCATTGTCTTTCATTAAGTCTTTACTAAATGCAAGATTGGTAGAAAACATTCCTTTGCTTTTGCTCTGAGCACCCTCTTGTGGTCCATTATATTGGAATCTTGTTTGCCATTGAATGTCAGATGGTAGGGTTACTTTTGCATTTAAACGCGTAAACCAACTGGTGTTTTGAGCTCCAAAATCTTGGGTAATAACTTGATTGTTTGAATTGGTGTATTCAAAAATACCTTCGGTTTTAAATCCAAAGTAGTTAAAACTTCCAGAAAAATTAACCTTCTTAGAAAGTGTGTAGTTGGCAGTTAATTCAAAACCATATCTATCTTCTTGTGCTAAGTTAATTGGGGTTCTTAATAAAACAGGCACTCCATTTACAAAATCACCTCTTTCTTGAGTTACAAACTGAAAAATATCTGTTGAATGATTAAAGTATACTGATGAGTTTAAAGTCATGTTTTCCCATTTCTTTAAATATCCAAAGTCGTATGAAGTTGTGTATGTTGGGTTTAAATCAACATTTCCTTTAAAGATGTTGGTTTCTGAGCTTCTAGATTCAAAAGGATTTAAAAACCTTGATCTCGGTCTTCTTAGACGCTTACTTACTCCTAAGGTGAAACTTTCACTGTCGTTTAATTCATACCCAAAGTTTACAGTTGGGAAGAATTTAGAGTAGTTCTTCTCATAGTTTACATTGGTCGTTAAAAGGTTGATTTTAATATCTGAAATTTCATTTCTCACTCCTACTAAAAATGAAAATTTTTCAAATTTTCTACCGTATTGACCGTAAAGAGCATACACATTTTGTTCAAAAATTAAATTGTTAGAAGGGTCATATGTAGCAGGAACATTAGGTAAATTTTTGTAATCAGTATTAGATTTTTCTAAATCACCTTTAAAACCAAACTCTAATTGAGATCCTTCGCCAAAAGGATATACATAATCAACTTGAACCAGCTTTTTGGTAGATTCATCTACAGTTATATTATCTTCTACAAATGCTGAATTTTGAAAGATGTTTCCAAATTCATCTTGATTGCTCTTACTGTATTGAAAATCAACACTCAACTGATGACCAATGGTGTTAAATTTATTGGTGTAATTTAATGAATATTGAATAGTATTTGAGTCTTGATTCTCATTTTCTATTCTCAAACGATTTGAAGTAACCGTTCTGTTAATGTCGAAAATATCTACATTATTACTAGAAAAACTTTCATTACTAGATTTTCTATAGACAATGTTTGCTAAAATCGAGCTGTTGTCCGTTAAATAATATTCAACTCCAAAACTGGTGTTAAACCCTTTGTTTAAACGATTGCTTTCTCTTACTTCTTTTAAATACCCTGTGGTATTACCATTTGCATCAAAATAAGTTACATCATTAAATGAACTTCCTGGTCCATTTCTATAGTTGTATCCAGTATTGTTAAAAATATTGAACTTTTTTGTTCTGTAATTTAGGTTTGCAGAAATCCCATATTGCTCAGGATTTCCAATTTTTGGGTTGATAGACCCATTAAAACCAGTTACTTTTCCTTTTCTTAAGATGATGTTTAAGATTCCTGCAGTACCTTCAGCATCGTATCGAGCAGATGGAGATGTTATCAATTCAACACGCTCTATTGCATCAGCAGGTAATTGACGTAAAGCACTTGCTCCATCTAATCCAACCAAGGCAGAAGGTTTCCCATCAATCAAAATTCGTACGTTTTCATTACCGCGTAAGCTAACATTACCTTCGACATCAACACTTACAGAAGGGATATTGTCAAGTACATCACTAACATTACCTCCTTTAACGGTAAGATCTTTACCAACATTGTATATTTTTTTATCCAAACGAATATCAACTGTAGATTTCTCTGGCATAATATTAACTTCTTCTAACATCTGACCATCTTCTACTAAGGCGATCGTTCCTAAGTTCAAATCTTTGTCTACAACTCTGTTTTTATATGTAACGGTTTTGAAAGAAATAAATTCGATACTGATATCGTAAGTTCCACTTGGGGCAGTAATGCTAAAATCTCCACTGCTGTCTGAGATTCCACCAGATATTTTTTGTGTTTTGACGTCTTTTAAAACTACTGTGCCGTATTCTAATGGTTCTTTAGTTGCAGCATCAATAATTTTTCCAGTTATTTTAATTGTTTTGGCTTGATCTAGCGGTTTTTGACCTTGGGCAAGCATTGAAGTAATGCTAAAAAGGTAAATAAATACAAAAGTTAATCTTCTCATTAGTCTGTTTTAAATAATTCTTATAAATATTTATGACTGCAAAGGAACAGTTTAGTTTAATAAGGAAATAGTTAAAGTTCTGTTAAAGAAAAAAAAGCACCGAAAAGTGCTCCTTTATAAAATATCATTAATTCGTTCTGTAGGCCTTCCAATTACTGCTTTTTTATTGTTTACAACGATAGGTCGTTCAATGAGTTTGGGGTTTGTTACCATGATGTTCAAAAGCTCATCTTCAGTGTGATTTTGACCTTTAAAATTCTCCTTCCAGGTTTTCTCATTTTTACGTACTAAATCAATCGCGGGGATGTCTAAAAGTAGAAGTATTTCTTTTAATTCATCTATAGTAATCGGAGTTTCTAAATACTTAATTACTTCAAAGGGTTTTCCAGAGGCTTCTACTAACGCTAAGCCCAATCTAGATTTACTGCATCTATTGTTATGGTAAATTTTAATCATCGTATTGTGTGAGTTTTTGTTTATTTTTTTTGACCGTTGACCATCAAGAAAGCTTTTAAAAAAGCATCAATATCGCCATTCATAACAGCTTCTACGTTTCCTGTTTCATAGGCTGTTCGTACATCTTTGACTAGCTTATAAGGATGCATTACATAGTTTCTGATTTGACTTCCCCATTCATTTTTTAATTTTCCAGCTTCGATGTCAGCTCTGGCTTCTTGTCTTTTTTTAAGTTCAATCTCATAGAGTTGAGATTTAAGCATTTGTAGAGCAGTAGCTCGGTTGTCATGCTGAGATCTAGAGTTGGAACACTGAATTTGAATACCAGTAGGTTTGTGAGTTAATTGCACCTTTGTTTCTACTTTGTTTACATTTTGCCCACCAGCTCCACTAGAACGAGCGGTTGTAATTTCTATGTCTGCTGGGTTAATTTCAACTTCAATTGAATCATCAGCAACAGGATAAACATATACAGAAGCAAAAGAGGTATGTCTTTTTGCATTGCTGTCAAAAGGAGATATTCGAACCAGGCGATGTACGCCGTTCTCTCCTTTTAGCCAACCAAAGGCATAATCACCATCAAACTCTAAAGTAACGGTTTTAATACCGGCTGTATCACCTGTCTGATAGTTAAGTTCTTTTATTTTAAAGCCATTTTTTTCTGCCCACATCATATACATTCTCATGAGCATCTCAGCCCAATCACAACTTTCAGTACCACCGGCACCTGCAGTAATTTGTATCACAGCACTTAAATCATCTCCTTCATCTGAGAGCATATTTCTAAACTCAACACTCTCTAAATAATTGATGGTTTTTTCAAACTGAGCATCTATCTCTTCTTCGGCAACTTCACCTTCTTTGTAGAACTCTAGTAAAACAGAAAGGTCTTCAGACATGGCTACAAGTTTATTGTAATCATTAACCCACTTTTTTTTAAAACGCAGCACTTTCATAAAAGCTTCCGCTTCTTTGGGTTTGTTCCAAAAATCTGGGTCGACAGTTTTTTCTTCCTCATTGCTTATCTCAATGAGTTTTTGATCGATGTCTAAATAGTCTTTGAGTTTGCCTATTCTATCAGCAACATCTTTAATCTGTTCTTGTGTAATCATAATTAATTACAAAAATAAGGGTTTTATTGATATTTATTATTTTAATCAATCTAAATTCTCGTTGCTTTTTTATAGTTTTATAAAAAATATTTACACCATGAAAAAAATCACCTTAATCATTCTTTTTGTCTTTAGCTGTCAAGTAGGTTTTGCCCAGTTTTTTAAAGACAGTAAAACAGTAACAAAGCATCAAGGCTATGTTCCTTTTTATTACGATTCAAGCACCGATAAAATTTACTTAGAAGTCAAAGATTTAAACAAGGAGTTTTTATATGTACGGGCCTTATCAGAAGGAGTTGGTTCTAATGACATCGGTTTAGACAGAGGTCAGCTTGGAAGTGGTGTCGTTGTTTACTTTCAAAAGGCAGGAAATAAAATCTTATTGGTTCAGCCCAACTTAAAGTTTAGAGCTATTACTGATAATGAAGAAGAAAAAAAATCAATAAAAGAGGCTTTTGCCAAATCTGTATTACACGGTTTTGTAATTAAAGAAACTAAAAACAAGACGTATTTGGTTGATGCAACTTCATTTTTTATGAGAGATGCACATGGGGTTGCAAAAACCTTGGCCAATAGCAATAATGGGTCTTATAGTTTAGACAAGTCAAGAAGTGCATTTAATATGGATAGAACCAAAGCCTTTGAGAAAAATGTTGAGTTTGATGTTTTGCTTACTTTTAAAGGAACTCCAAGAGGTAGAAACATCAACAGTGTTACACCAGATGCAACTGCTGTAACAGTCTATCAGCATCATTCTTTTGTAGATTTGCCAGATGGAAATTACAAACCTAGAGTTTTTGACCCGCGTTCTGGTTCATTTGCGATGTCATATATGGATTATGCTACGCCAGTAGATCAGTCTATTACCAAACGATTTATTTACCGCCACAGATTGGAGAAGAAAAACCCAAATGCAGCCATTAGTGAGCCGGTAGAGCCAATTGTTTATTATTTAGACCCAGGAACTCCAGAGCCAGTTAGATCAGCCTTATTAGAAGGTGCTAGATGGTGGAATCAAGCTTTTGAAGCTGCTGGATATAAAAATGCTTTTCAAGTAAAAATGTTGCCTAAAGGAGCAGATCCATTAGATGTACGCTATAATGTAATTCAATGGGTGCACCGTTCTACCAGAGGATGGAGTTATGGAGGAAGTATTTCTGATCCTAGAACTGGAGAAATTATAAAAGGACATGTAAGTTTAGGTTCGTTGAGAATTCGTCAAGATTTTTTAATAGCCCAGGCTTTGCAAGCACCTTATGCTACAAGCACAGCTAAGGACAAATTTGCACTTGATATGGCTTTGGCTAGAATTCGTCAGTTGTCAGCCCATGAGGTAGGGCATACCTTAGGCTTTGCACATAATTTTGCTGCAAGTACTAATAATAGAGCCTCTGTGATGGATTATCCACACCCTAAGTTTACGTTAAAAAACAATCGAATCGATTTTTCTGATGCCTATGCTACAGGTATTGGAGCTTGGGATAAAGTAATTGTTGCCTATTCATATCAAGAATTTAAAAATAATGAAGAAGCTCAA
Organism: Polaribacter pacificus; assembly: GCF_038024035.1. Classification (NCBI taxonomy): domain Bacteria; kingdom Pseudomonadati; phylum Bacteroidota; class Flavobacteriia; order Flavobacteriales; family Flavobacteriaceae; genus Polaribacter; species Polaribacter pacificus. The sequence continues at coordinate 761,569 of NZ_CP150664.1, read as the reverse complement.
TTGCAGAAGATCTTAAATAGTGCTTCTGAAAAAGGATTGCGCTATATGACAGATCAAGATGCTAGATCAAAAGGAAGTGCACATGCTTATGCTCATTTGTGGGATAATGGCACGAGTGCTTCTGAAGAATTGGAGAATTTATTGTCAATTAGAAAAGCAGCCATCTCAAAGTTTTCTACAGATAATATAAAAACAGGTGAGCCTTACTCTGTATTAGAAGATGTTTTTGTGCCTTTGTATTTCTTGCATCGTTTTCAAACCGAGGCTGCATCAAAATTGATTGGAGGTTTAGATTATACTTATGCAGTGAAGGGAGCTAATCAAAAAATAGTAGAGAGAATCTCAGGGAAAGTAGAAAGAGCTGCATTAAAATCACTACTGCAAACCATTGATGTAAACACCATTGCAATACCAGTTTCAAAATTGAATTTATTTCCACCAAGAGCTACAGGGTTTGGAAGGTCAAGAGAGTCTTTTAGTAGTAAGGTAGGTTTGGAGTTTGATCCTTATGGTGCTGTAGAAACCGCTTCAGAAATGACCTTAGAATTGTTGTTTCATCCACAGAGAGCATCGAGATTGGTTTTGCATAAAAGCATGGATAAGTCTCAATTGGGTTTGGATGAGTTAATTGATCAAGTGGTTGCAAATAGCATAAAAAAATCACACGCTGATAGCTATTTACAAGAATTGCAAAACGTGGTGAACAATCAGGTCTTAAATCAATTGTTCTATTTGGCTGCAAATAAAAGTTTGTACAAGCAGGTTACTGCCATAGTCTATTATAAATTAGATGAAATAAAGGCGTATTTAAGAGGAAACAAAACTAAAGGGACTCAAAAAATGTTTGAAGCAGAATTGATAAAAAGCATTGATGCATTTAAGAAATCTCCAGATAGTTATAAAAAAGTAAGTTCACCAAAAATCCCAGATGGATCTCCTATCGGGATGGATTAAGTAAAGACAGTTATAAAGTATTATGGAAATTAATTTAATTAGCGATACAGTTACAAAGCCAACCAAGGGTATGTTAGATGCCATGTTTAAAGCAGAGGTAGGGGATGATGTTTTTAAAGCCGATCCCACCGTTAATGCTTTACAGGCTAAAGCAGCCGCTCTTTTCGGAAAAGAAGCAGCACTGTTTTTTCCTTCTGGAACCATGGCAAATCAAGCAGCAATAAAATTACACACGCAACCCGGTGATAAAATGTACTGTGATAAATGGGGACATGTATACAATTTTGAAGGAGGAGGAGCTGCATTTAACTCAGGGGTAACAAGTCATTTGATTGACGGAGAGCGAGGAATGTTTACTGCAAATCAGTTAGAAGCAGCGATTTCTGGTCGGTCAGATATTCACGTTCCTTATAGTCGTTTGGTTTGCATAGAGAATACAACAAACAAAGGAGGTGGAGCTTGTTGGGATTTTGAAGAATTGAAGAAAATACAAGAGTTATCAAAGACTAATGATTTGGCGTATCACTTGGATGGTGCGCGTTTGTTTAATGCACTTGTGGCTAAAAATGAAACACCATTACAATATGGAGCTTTGTTTGATACCATCTCAATTTGTTTGTCTAAAGGATTAGGAGCTCCAATAGGATCCATCTTATTAGGCTCATATGAGGATATGGAAAAAGCTTTGAGAATCCGAAAATTATTTGGTGGAGCAATGCGCCAAGCAGGTTACCTAGCCGCTGCAGGGATTTATGCATTGGATCATCATATAGATCGCTTGGAAGAGGATCATCAAAGAGCTATTCAGATAGGTATTGCTTTAGAGGCTTGCTCTTTTGTAAAGAAAGTAGAACCGATAGAAACCAATATTGTTATATTTTATACACAAGACGGTGTAGATGAGGTTGATTTTGTGACTAAAATGAAGGCCAAAAATATTCATTTTATTTCTATGGGTGATGGCAAGTTGAGAATGGTGACACATTTAGACTTTACAGATGCAATGCTCCAAAAATTACAGAAAGAATTAAAAGAGTTTTAAAAAAAAGCTCCAGAGTTGTCTCTGGAGCTTTTTTTAATTAAGATGTTCTAAAGAGTCTAGCTCTTTATAGTTTTTATTAAGCTTCTTAAGTAGTGTGCCGTAGGTTATTTTATAAAATAACCATAAGATCAAAAGCATTACGAGTAAAGAGGCTATTTGTAAGATTAAAGTAACTGACAATAATTTGCTTGCACTAATCTCTAAATGATCAGGATTCATGGTTTCTATCAAAGTGTCTGGGTGAGAAAACATTACAATATTAATAACGATAGTAGTTACAACAAAGCCAATTAAGTTGTAGTACACATAAAATTTAACCGTTTTACGAACCTTTAAGATTTTGTTCATCAATTTCTTGGTGCTCTCATGGATAGCTACTGCAGTATAGTTCTTGTAGAATAATACCAAAAATAATACAACTACCACATAATGTAGTATGGTAAAATAGTATACAAACCCTGTAAGGTTAAAGTCTTTATAGACTTCTAAAAAGCTATCTGGGACTATTAACCCTAGGCCAGACCAAAATAAAAGTTCTAAGATTCCAATGATTAGGATCCATTTTACGATAGATGACGATTTTGAATGCGCCATTTTATAGATATCAACTTTAGAAACCTTATTGGTTTCTTCTGGTTGATTTTTCCATGTTGATTTTAATTTGTCTAAATCCATATTTATGGGATTAACACTTGTCTTAATTTGTCTTTTGCTCTATTCATTTTAACTCTTGCGTTTACTTCGCTAATCCCAAGAGTGTCTGATATTTCACGATAAGATTTTTCTTCTAAGTATAAAAAAATTAACGCCTTGTCGATATCATTTAATTGTCTAATCGCACCATATAGCGCTTTTAATTGCAATTCTTCAGTGTCATCATACTCTGAAGCTTTTATCCTGTACTCAAAATCACTAATGTCTTGAGTTTGTATGCTTTTCTTTGTTTTTCTGTATAAAGAGATAGCGGTGTTTAATGCCACTCGATACATCCAGGTACTAAATTTAGAGTCACCTCTAAAATTTTTGTAATTCTTCCAAAGCTGTATCGTTACTTCTTGAAACAAATCATTGTGTGCGTCTTGGTTATTTGTGTATATCCTGCATATCTTATGAACAATATTTTGATTTTCCTCAAAATCTGCTAAAAATTTATGCTCTAACTCTTTTTGCACTTTGTTTGGTTTAGTTTCAATAGTATAAGTAGCTCAAAAATACAGATTGTTACATAAATATGTCAAAAAGTTTTTATGTTTAATGAAAATGCGTACCTTTGTTTAATCAAAACCAATATAAGTTGAACAATATTAAATCTGAGTTTACGATTAAGGACCTTGAAAATTTATCAGGGATCAAAGCGCATACCATTAGAATTTGGGAAAAGCGATATAGTTTGTTACATCCAGAAAGAACGGATGGTAATATCAGGTTTTACGATCTTGAGAATTTACAAAAATTACTCAATGTTGTTTTTTTAATAGAGCAAGGGCACAAAATTTCAAAAGTAGCTAGTTTGTCAAATGAAGCCATCGTTTTGTTGGCTAGAGAATATGTTAATGCTAAGGCGATTAACGATAATGCGGTAAATGCACTAAAGATTTCGATGTTTAGTTTTGATGCGGTTTTGTTTAATAAGACTTACAATCAATTGTTGCTCAATAAGACCTTTGGTGATGTTTTTAAAAATGTCTTTATCCCTTTTTTAAATCATATCGGTTTTTTATGGCAAACACAAACTATAAACCCTGCAAATGAGCATTTTGCGTCAAATTTGATTGCTCAGAAAATTCATATAAATATTGAGCGATTACAGCAGAATTCACCAACAGATACATCAAAAACCTTCGTGTTGTTTTTGCCAGAAGGCGAGATTCATGAATTGGGCTTATTGTTTTTGTATTATGAGTTGTTGTTAAGAGGCCATAAGGTAGTGTACTTAGGGCAAAGCATTCCAATGGATAATATTGAGAGCTTATTAGAAATTGATTCTCAAGTTAATTTTGTATCTTCATTTACAGTTGTGCCTATGCACAATCAGTTTGAGACTTATTTAGATGGCATGCAAAAGCTTCTATCTAACAGTTCACACGAGTATTGGATTTTTGGATTTAAGGTAGTTGGTTATAATAAAGAAAAATACCCATTTAAGTTTTATGATGGTCTTTTAGATTTGCTAAAAGAACTATAATTTTTTTTAAATAGTATTTTTTTGTTTAATTATATTGTATATTTGTTGAACAAAATGAAAAATAAAATTTACATCATCGGTTCTGGGTTTTCTTCGCTATCTGCATCGTGCTATTTGGCCAAAGCAGGGTATGAAGTTATTGTACTAGAAAAAAACAGCACCCTTGGAGGTCGTGCTAGACAGTTAAAAAAAGAAGGTTTTACCTTTGATATTGGTCCAACCTGGTATTGGATGCCAGATGTTTTCGAAAGATTCTTTGCAGATTTTGACAAAAAACCAGCAGATTATTACCAATTAGAAAGGTTAAATCCAGCATATCAAGTATATTTTGATGTCTTAGATTCACTAACCATTTCTGGTGAGTTGGAAGAGATTTACGCACTGTTTGAAAAAGAAGAAAAAGGGAGCTCTAAGCATTTAAAAGATTTTTTAGCTGCAGCAAAGTTTAATTATAATGCTGCCATAAAAGAACTCGTTTACCGTCCGGGAGTGTCTCCTTTAGAGTTGGTAACTACTGATACCATTAGTAGAGTTTCTCAATTTTTCTCAACAATTAGAAAGCAAGTTAGAAAGCATATAAAGAGTGATAAATTAATTCAGATATTGGAATTTCCTGTACTCTTTCTTGGAGCAAAACCAAGCAATACACCTGCCTTTTATAATTTTATGAATTACGCAGATTTTGGTTTGGGTACTTGGCATCCCAAAGGAGGGATGTATAAGGTAATAGAAGCAATGACTACCTTAGCTACCAGTCTAGGTGTTCAATTTAAAACCAATGCTAGTGTAGACGAACTTTGTGTAAATGATCAAGGAGCTATTGAAGGGGTAGTTGTGAATGGCGAAAAACTAGAAGCAAATCTGGTTTTAAGTGGAGCTGATTACCATCATACAGAAACTTTGTTGCCTAAAAAATTTAGACAATACTCAGAGTCGTATTGGGAGAGTAAGGTGTTTGCTCCATCTTCTTTGTTGTTTTATGTAGGTCTGGATAAAAAGCTTAGCAATGTATGTCATCATACCTTGTTTTTTGATACAGATTTTGATGCGCATGCGGTGACAATTTACGACACGCCTAGTTGGCCAGAAAAACCTTTGTTTTATGCTAGTTTTTCTAGTATCACAGATGATACTTTAGCACCTAAAGGAAAAGAAGCCGCAACATTTCTTATTCCTTTAGCTCCAGGTTTAGAGGATACTCCAGAATTAAGAGAGCAGTATTTTAATCTTATAATTAACCGATTGGAGAAATTAACAGGTCAAGATGTAAAAGATAGCATATTGTTTAAAGAATCTTTCTGCGTCAATGATTTTGAAAAAGACTATAATTCATATAAAGGAAACGCCTATGGTCTGGCGAATATTTTAACTCAGACTGCTTTTTTAAGACCAAAAATTAAAAGCAAAAAAGTGAAGAATTTATTTTTTACAGGGCAACTAACGGTTCCTGGTCCGGGTGTACCACCTGCCTTAATTTCAGGTAAAATAGCATCCGATTTAATTTTTAAAACAGCTTTAAAATGAAACAAATATTCGATGAGGTTTCATTCAACTGTAGTAGGTTGGTGACCAAAAGTTACAGCACTTCATTTTCATTGGCCGTGAACATGTTGTCTCCTAAAATTAGAAAAGACATCTATAATGTGTATGGTTTTGTTCGTTTGGCGGATGAAATTGTCGATTCTTTTCATGATTATGATAAAGAAACGCTGCTGCGATTGTTTGAAGAGGATTATTACAGAGCAAAAAAAGACGGAATTAGCTTAAACCCAATTCTTAATGCTTTTCAGCAAACGGTCAAAGCCTATGATATTCCTGATGAGTTGATTCAGTCCTTTTTAAAGAGTATGAAATTTGACCTGCATAAAAACAATTATGCAACCAAAGAAGAATACGATGCTTATATCTATGGATCAGCAGACGTTGTGGGTTTAATTTGTTTAAAGATTTTTGTAGGTGGTGACCAATCAAAATACGATGAATTAAAAGATGCAGCCATGCATTTGGGATCTGCTTTTCAAAAAGTTAATTTTTTAAGAGATCTTAAAGATGATGTAGAGCTGTTAAACAGATCGTATTTTCCGATGGTTGATTTTAAATCATTGAGCGATGCATCTAAGAATAGCATTATTCAAGATATAGAAAATGATTTTGAAATTGCTTTTAAAAATGGTATATTGAAACTGCCAATAGAAGCTAAATTTGGTGTGTACATAGCATATCGATATTATAAAAAGCTTCTTAAAAAGTTAAAAAACACGCCATCGTCAAAAATTTTAGAAACGAGAATCAGGGTTTCAAACCCAATGAAAATAAACTTATTGGCTAGAAGTTATGTGAAATACAAATTAAATATCATCTAATGAATTTTGCACTCACTACACTGTTAACGTTTTTACTCATGGAAGGGATTACTTGGTGTACTCATAAATACATCATGCATGGCTTTGGTTGGTTCTTACATGAAGATCATCATCAGCCTGGCTATCCACATGTTTTTGAAAAAAATGACGCTTTTTTTGTTGTTTTTGCAGTACCGAGTATCCTGCTTTTTTACTTTGGAATTCGACCAGAGTTAAATGTGTTGTTTTTTATAGGTTTAGGGATTCTGTTCTATGGAATCGCTTATTTTTTAGTACACGATGTGTTAATCCATCGAAGATTTAAGTGGTTTAAAAATACAAATAATCAATATTTAAAAGGCTTGCGCAAAGCACATAAAATTCATCACAAGCATCTAGGGAAACCTGACGGAGAATGTTTTGGGATGCTGTTTGTGCCTTTAAAATATTTTAAAAAAGTGCAATAAATGAGTCAGTATTTATACCTCAGTCTTACACTTGGTAGCATTTTTATACCCATGCTGTATAGCATTTTTGAAAAAAAGTTTCACTTTATTCAATATGCTAAAATAGCCTTTGCCAGCATTGTGTTGGTAGCCATTCCATTTTTAATTTGGGATGCTCTTTTTACGCATTATGGTATTTGGGGATTTAATACAACCTATCACCTGCCTAAAACGTATTGGGGAATGCCGGTAGGTGAGTGGTTGTTTTTTATATGCATTCCGTATGCTTGTTTGTTTACCTCAGAGGTTTTGAAGTATTTATATCCAAAATTTAAAATTTCAAAAGGACTTGTGGTATTGATTAGTTTGTTTTTATTGTTTTTGATAGCTTATTTACTTTTGTTCAATTTTGGTAAATGGTATAGCACTGTAAATTTTATTGTTTTTATACTGCTAATTTTACTTGCTTTATATAAATATCAAGAGGCTTTACAGAGTTTTTACCCTATTTTTTTGGTGCTGTTAATTCCTTTTTTTCTTGTCAATGGAATTCTTACCGGTAGTTTTATAGATGAACCTGTGGTCTGGTACAATAATGAAGAAAACCTTGGGTTTAGAATTTTTACCATTCCCTTTGAAGATATTTTTTATGCCTTTACCCTGTTGTTTTCATCTCAGTTGATTTTTAATCATTTAAAAAGAAAATACCATGGAGAAAAAAGCTAGTCGATTTGTTCTTTTTTTAATTTTCAATTTTTTGGCCTTGTGGATTGGAACAATGTTAATGAAAAACGGACCTCAAGACCCTTGGTACTTAGCTCTAGAGAAAGCACCTTGGACACCTGCGGGCTGGTTTTTTGGAGCTGCATGGACAAGTATTATGGTTGCTTTTTCCTTTTATATGATGCAATTGAGCTTTCAGTTTAAGTGGTTAAATACCAAATTGATTTTGTTATACGGATTTCAATGGGTTTTAAATGTCGCTTGGAATTATGCCTTTTTTAATCAACAGGAAACATCCATAGGTTTGATAGTGATCATTGCGCTCTGGCTGCTTGTTGGCTTTTTTACTTTTAACTATTTAAAAAGACTCCGTTACCAAACCTTATTAATCGCACCTTATTTAATTTGGTTGACCATTGCAACGAGCTTAAATGTATATATCGTACTCTATAATTAACAAACACTATGAAACAGCTAACAATTATTTTTTACACTTTTTTATTTACAGGAATACTAAATGCACAAACTATGAAAACAGCACTTTATGATATTAAAATTAAAGGAGCAGATGAGAAAGAGATAGACTTTAAGCAATTTAAAGGAAAGAAAATACTTTTTGTTAATGTAGCTTCTGAATGTGGTTTTACCCCACAGTATGAAGGCTTGCAAGAGTTATATGATACATATAAAGAGAACTTGATGATAGTAGGAGTTCCTTGTAATCAATTTGGAGGGCAGGAGCCAGGGACTTTAGCTCAAATACAGTCTTTTTGCAGCACTAATTATGGAGTTACTTTTTTGCTGACAGAAAAAGTTGATGTAAAAGGTGCTGATCAGCATCCTTTGTATCAATGGCTAACCAACAAAGAGCTTAATGGAGTTAAAAATTCTTCAGTAAAATGGAACTTTCAAAAGTATTTGGTCGATGAGCAAGGACAGTTAATAGATTATTACTTTTCTATTACCAAGCCGATGAGTAAAAAAATAACCAAACACCTGGCAACTAAATGATCACGTTTAGAAAGCATTCAGGTATTTACACCTTAGAAGCCCAGCAAGAACTGCCTATTTCTATAGAAAAGGCCTGGGATTATTTTTCATCGCCAGAGAACCTAACAGAAATCACGCCTCCTAAAATGCAATTTAAGATTAGCTCTAAGGTTGATAGGCCTGCATATCAAGGGCAAATTATCACCTATAAAGTTGTTCCTTTTTTAGGGGTAAAAACCAATTGGGTAACAGAAATAACCTCAGTAAAAGAGCAGGAGTTTTTTATTGATGAACAGCGTTTCGGACCTTATAAAATGTGGCATCATGAGCATTTTTTTGAAAGCCTTGCCAACGGAAACACCTTGATGAAAGATAAAATTTCTTATAAAATCCCTTTTGGTTTTTTGGGAGCCATTGCTCAGAGTTTGTTTATAAAATCACAATTAACGGAGATTTTTAGTTACAGAAAAAAAACATTAGATAAACTCTTTTACTAATGGTGTTTTTTTGGTTTCGACGAGATTTGCGCCTTCAAGACAATGTGGCTTTGTTTCACGCACTGATTGAGAATGCAGAGGTTGTTCCTGTTTTTATTTTTGATGATCAGATACTTTCTGAGTTGCCAAAAGATGATGCCCGTATAGGGTTTATTTATGACACCTTAAAAGAGTTAGATCAACAGTTAAAAAGTCTTGGGTCTTCGCTCCTGATCAAAAAAGGTAGCCCTTCTGATGTTTGGGCTAAATTATTTGAGGAGTATGCCTTTTCTGCACTTTATTACAATATCGATTATGAGCCCTATGCAACACAACGAGATGCCCAAATACAGAAGTTTTTAGAAAGCAAACAAGTGTTGGTCCAAGCGTTTAAGGATCAGGTAATTTTTGATACCAATCAGGTGGTTAAAGACGATGGTCTTCCTTATACTGTATTTACACCTTATAAAAATAAATGGCTAAAAAAACTAAAACCAGATAAGGATCTTAAACAGTATGATGTTGATCAGAAGCATGGAAGTTTTTATCAGTTTTATGCTGCTTTTCCTACTTTAAACTCGCTTGGCTTTACCCTAAGTACGATTAAAGTGAAGCCTTATAATTTGGAGTATTTAAATGTGTATGATCAAATTAGAGATGCTCCATTTGATGACAAAACAACTTATTTATCACCTCATCTTCGATTTGGATTACTTAGCTCAAGAAGTATGGTTAAGAAGGCTTTGGCTAGCAATGCTACTTTTTTAATTGAATTAATTTGGCGAGAGTTCTTTATGCAAATTCTTTATCACTTTCCTAAGGTTGTCACCCAAAATTTTAAGCAGAAATACGATGCAGTTCCTTGGCGTAATAATGAACAAGAATTTGAACGCTGGTGCACAGGAAACACAGGCTATCCAATGGTTGATGCAGGAATGCGACAATTAAATACCACAGGGTATATGCACAATAGGGTTCGCATGATTACAGCAGGTTTTTTGTGCAAGCATTTGTTAATTGATTGGCGTTGGGGAGAAGCCTATTTTGCCAAAAAATTATTGGATTATGATTTGTCTGCTAACAATGGTAATTGGCAGTGGGCCGCAGGGACGGGTTGTGATGCAGCACCTTATTTTAGAGTTTTTAATCCAACAGCACAGCAGCAGAAATTTGATAAAGACGCGCGCTACATCCGTCGTTGGGTTTCTGAATTTGACACCTTAGACTATGCTTTACCAATGGTAGATCACAAAATAGCCAGAGAACGTGCCATTAACACCTACAAAACGGCGCTTCAATCTTAGTTTATATTCAGCTTTTTACAGTTCATCCGTAAATACTTACAGTTCGGTTTTATTTAGTTTTCCTAAGGCAATTCTTGATGCATCTTTGTATCATTATTAACAGACAATCTAATAAGTTGTCATTAAAACCAAACCAATCATGAAACTATTAGCAATCATTTTTAGCATCGTATGTATTTCACAATTTAGTGCAAATACCCAAGAGTTAGCAGATAAGAGAAAAATTACGGTAACAGTACCAAATGTTACTAGTGATAAAGGAGCTGTACATTATGCCTTGTACACTAAAAAAACTTTTATGCAGGTTCCGATTCAATCAAAAATAGCGGCAATTAAGAACAAGAAGAGTGTTGTTGTTTTTGAAAATGTTCCAGAAGGAGAATATGCAATAATTTGTTTCCACGATGCGAACGGCAATAAGGAAATGGATTTTAGCGAAAGAGGAATGCCAATAGAAGACTATGGAATGTCAAACAATTCTACTAGTTTTGGCCCTCCACAATTTTTAGATGCAAAATTTGTAGTTGCTGATAAAAATGTAACTTTAGAGATTAAATTCTAAGAAGTAAACACCACTAATAAAAACAACGAAGCGAATGACACCTACAGATAAAAGCAGTTCTAAAAAACGTTTGACAAAAGACTTTTGGCTGTGCGTTAAAATGACATTGATTTTTGGTGTGATTTTCGTAGTCATCAACCAGCAATTTACCCTAGAAGGAGTAAGTACTATCTTTTTGTTTTCTGCCTTGTATTCATTTAGTTTAGGTCTGGGAAATGGAATAATCAACGAGTATTTAAATGGCAAATGGGATTGGGTTGAAGAAACCAACCAACGTGTTGCTGCGGGTATTGTTGCAACAGTAGTCTATACTGTAAGTGCCGTATTGGCTAATCATTATCTAATGTATGTAGTTATTTTAGGGTATGACAGCAGTTTGTTTTTTGAAGGGAGCTTGTTACAGGTACATATTTTTACAATTATTTTTGCTTTGGCAATTGCTGCTTTTTTCCACGCAAGAGGTTTTATGGTTAACTGGAAAGCTTCGATGTCTCAAAAAAGCACTAAACAAGAATTTGTAGCTAAAACGGAGACCGCCAAGTTTGAGTCTTTAAAGAGTCAAATAGACCCGCATTTTTTATTTAATAGCCTCAATGTGTTGACCTCATTAATTAGTGAAAACCCTAAGCAAGCAGAACGGTTTACAACCAAATTATCTAAAGTGTATCGCTACGTTTTAGAACAAAGAAATAAAGAGTTAATCCCCTTAGAAGAAGAATTAAAATTTGCCAGAACCTATATGGAGTTATTGCATATGCGTTTTGAAGATGCTATTCAATTTGAGATACCAACCCAAGCAAGTAGCGATGAATTAAGAATCGTTCCCTTGTCATTACAATTGCTGTTGGAGAATGCTGTAAAGCACAATGTGGTTTCATCAAACAAGCCTTTGGTGTTGCGAATTTTTGAAGAAGATGGATTTTTAATTATAGAAAATAATGTTAGCCCAAAAGAAGCCATCGGGAAAAGTACAAAAGTGGGGCTAAATAATATTACAGATCGTTATCGATTATTAACTAGAAGAAGCGTAAGCATTGTAAACAATCAAAAAACGTTTAAAGTAAGCTTGCCTTTATTAACCAAAAACAACAAACCTATGTTTTCAGAAGATATAAAAACAACCAGCTATGTAAGAGCTGTAGAAAAAGTAGAAAAATTAAAAGAATTTTATCAGAATTTAGCCTCTTATTGTATTGTAATCCCTTTTTTAATCTTTATAAACCTTTATACCTCTCCAGGCTATCATTGGTTTTGGTTCCCGCTATTTGGATGGGGGATCGGAGTGATTTTTCACGGATTAGATGTGTATAATTACAATCCTTTTTTAGGGAGAAACTGGGAAAATAAAAAGATCAAAGAATTGATGGAGGAAGATGATGATACCTCTAATTGGGAGTAGTATAAAACACAAAATAGTTAGTTATGGAATTTAATAAAGAACAAAAGTATTTAAGAGCAAAAAAACAAGTAGATAAATTAAAAGGGTTTTATGCCAATGTAGCATCCTATTGTATTGTCATTCCTTTTCTAATATTTATTAACCTTAGATTTGTTCCAGAATTTCACTGGTTTTGGTTTCCGATCTTTGGATGGGGAATGGGCTTGACTTTTCATGCCATGGATACCTATAATTTTAATCCATTTTTAGGAAGAAATTGGGAAGAGCGAAAAATTAAAGAATTGATGGAAGAAGAAGAGAAGTATAAAAACTATAAGTAAGAAGAAGATGAACAACCAAAAAACATTAGAAGGTGTAAAATACCTTAAAGCAAAAAAAAGAGTAGAAAAAATTAAAGGTTTTTATGTTCATTTAGTCGTTTATATAGTTGTTAATTCTTTTTTAAGTGGCATCATAATTTTTGGCCTCATGCAGGATGAAGGAGATTCACTCTCTGAGGTTTTACAGAATTTTGGAGTGTATTCAACCTGGGTGTTTTGGGGGATAGGGATCTTCTTTCATTGGTTAGGTGTCTTTGGCTTTTCGGCGGTAGGTAAAAATTGGGAAGCCAAAAAACTAAAAGAAATTCTGGAAGAGGAAGAGCGGAATTCTAAATTTTAAGAGTTTATGGAAGTCGTTCCGTGTCTATTAATGAAAAAGATAGTTGATAAATTAAAAGTGATTTTAGAAAAAGAGTAAACTAATTATGGAAAATAAAGACAAGGCAGATAAGTTAATACAAGCTAAAAAGCGAGTAAAAGAATTAAAAAGCTTTTACAAACACGTAGCTGTTTATCTAGTTATTAATGGGTTTTTTATTGGGAGAAGAATTTATAAAGATATTTCTTATGGTGATTCTATTATTGATGCTTTTACAGAAGTTAGCAACTATAGATTCTTCTTTTGGTGGGGTATAGGGTTAATGATTCATGGTTTAAATACCTATCGATATCTTTTTTTTGGTAAAAACTGGGAACAGCGAAAAATAAAAGAAGTAATGGAAAAGCAAAACGAACACTATTAATGGAGCTTTCTAAAATTAAATTGTTAAAAGCAAAACAGAGAGTTGCAGAGATTAGGCAGTTTTACAAACACGTAATGACCTATTTGCTTTTTAACTTTGCATTTATGTATTTGGGTAATTTTTATGGAGTCAAAATTCGTATTTATGCTGATTTTATTGTGAGTAATAAATTTACGGCGGACGGATTTGAATATTACCCATTGTGGTTTATCTGGGGAGTTTTTTTAATCTTAGATACCATAAAAGTTTTTGTGATTCCAAGTTTCTTTGGCAGTCGATGGGAAGCAAAAAAGATCAAAGAACTTACAGAGAAATAAAGATATACGTATAAAAAAGAACACATGAAAGTACTAATCATAGAAGATGAAAAGCCAGCAGCAAGAAGGCTAAGTAGAATGCTTGAAGAGCTGGAGTTAAAAGCCAATACGATGTTGCACTCTGTAGAAGAATCCATTAATTGGTTTCAAAATAATGAGCATCCTGATTTAATCTTCTTAGACATTCAATTGTCTGATGGTTTGTCTTTTGAGATTTTTGAACACGTGACGATTTCTAGTGCTATTATTTTTACAACGGCCTATGATGAGTATGCTTTAAAAGCGTTTAAATTAAACAGCATTGATTATTTGTTAAAACCCATCGATGAAGATGAGTTAAAAATTGCTGTAGAAAAGTTTCATCAGCAGCAGGCAAAACAAAACGAAGTTCAATTAAATTTTAACGATATTAAAAAATTGTTGGTACATCCTTTAGATCGCAAGTATAAAAAACGATTTAGCATTAAGGTTGGTCAGCATTTAAAAATTGTCGCAACTGATGAAATTGAGTGTTTTTACAGTGAAAATAAGGCCACTTATGTGCATACCAAGTCTAATAGAAAATACCTTTTAGACATTCCTTTAGAGCAGGTTCAAAATGAATTAGATCCTGAATCTTTTTTTAGAGTTAATAGAACATTTATTGTTCAGTTAAACGCTATAAAAGATATTATATCATATACCAATAGCCGCTTGCAATTACATTTGCTTTCTTTTCAAGATTCAGAAATCATTGTTAGTAGAGAACGGGTTAAGGATTTTAAAGAGTGGATTAGTGAATAGTTTATAGAAAAAAGGATTTAATTTTCTACATTTGATTTTTAATCAGCGTTTTAGCTGATTTGTATTTAACAAATTTATTTAAATGATCAAAAAATCAACAACTCCAGCACAATTAGTACTTATCTTTTTTGTTTTTTTAACAATCGCATGTACCAATGATGCCCCGCCAAAAGATTCAGAAATTACCTCTTCAAAAGAACTTTTAAAAGAAGCAGATAGTTTGTTAAGAGCAAAGCAGCTTACTTTAGAGCAAGTAAATGCTAAAATAACCAAAGACCTTGCTGCATTTAATATGAATAATTTGACGCTAGAGCAAATTAATTCATTGGCAGAAAGCAATATGTTATACAAGTTTAATGCTTTGAGAAAATTAGTTGAGCCCTCTTTGATAAAGCTTTCTAATCAGAATGATGTTGTTGGTGCTAATGCAGCATCGATATACAAGACAAATTTACCAATGCCAGAAACATCAAAAGATAGCGCCAGCTTTCAACAAAGATGGATTGCCGCCTATTCTGATTTCATTTCGCATCCGGGAATTGACGCTTACATTAATACTGATGATAGAATGTTATTTGATGTCTTCGGAAGAATTCAGTTTCTTGATCCAGCTTCAGTTGGGAAATCAAATCTAATAGAAGAGATGATGGTTTTGTTAGATAGACCGATGTCCTCTAGAGTAGGTACTACAAGTGTTATTCTATTTGATTTTGTAAAAAAACCAGAATTTGGCGCATCTGAAGAGTATATTCAAGAAGTAAGAACGAAAGTTCTTAAGAAAACAAGAGAGATCATTGCTGAATTGAAAACTCAAGAATCACCAAGTAAATCTACACTTGAGAATTTAGAGCATGTTGCTCTTTATTTAGATGGAGCATCAGCAAGAAAACAACTTATAGGATATGAAGCGCCAAAAATGAAATTTAATTATAATACGATCAAAAATGTCAAGTCACTTTCTGATTTAAAAGGAAAGGTTGTCATTTTAGATTTTTGGGCAACTTGGTGCTCGCCTTGTGTGGGTAGTTTTCCAAATGTAGTCGAATTGCAAAAGCGTTATAAAGATTATCCAGTTGTTATTTTAGGAGTTACGAGTTTGCAAGAAGCACACACCGATAGAAAAAATGGCAAAAGAATTGATACAAAAGGAAAACCTGAATTGGAGTATTCTTTAATGAAGCCTTTTATGGAAGATATGGGGATGACTTGGGAGGTTGCTTTTTCTGAAGCATCTGTTTTTAATGAAGATTTTGGCGTTCGAGGAATTCCGCATGTAGCAGTTGTTGACGCTAAAGGAATTGTAAGATATAATGAGTTAAGACCCTATCATGCACCTTGGCATGAAGCAGAAAAAATAGATCAATTGCTTGAAGAAGCTGGTCTGCCATTTCCATCCGAGCCTATGGAAAAAACCAACTATAGCAAAGTGACAGATTAGCCTACTACTTTGTGTTTTTTATTTCATTTTAATAGCTTCTTTAACAAGGAGCTATTCTTTTAATTAGCAGTATTTTAATTCGTAAAAATTTATTGTTAAATAAATAAATTTTAGTAAATTTGCACTCCTTTTTACGAGAACAGATTTGGAAAGGAACTAGAAAAACAACAATTTATACAAACATCTCTTGATGTTATTATCGTTAAAAATCTGACTAACAGAAAGATACAAAGTAAATTCAGAATGTCTGAAGAAACAAAAAACACTGCTGAAGAAGCAGTACAACCAGCTGCTGAACAAGCAGTGAACCCACAAGAATTTTTAGCAAACTTTGATTGGTACAAATACGAAGAAGGTATTGAAGCAGTTGATGAAGCAAAATTAAAAGAATTTGAAACAGCGTTAGAGGGAACTGTAGGTTTCGTAAACGAACGTGACGTTATCGAAGGAACTGTTGTAAGATTAACAGAAAGAGATGCCATTATTGACATCAATTCTAAATCTGAAGGAGTTATTTCTTTAAACGAATTTCGTTACAACCCTAGCTTAGCTGTTGGAGATACTGTAGAGGTATTAGTTGACAAAAGAGAAGATTCTTCTGGTCAATTGGTATTATCACACAAAAAAGCTCGTGTAATTAAAGCATGGGATAGAGTAAACAATGCACATGAGACTGGAGAAATCGTTAACGGTTTTGTAAAATGTAGAACTCGTGGAGGTATGATTGTTGATGTATTTGGAATTGAAGCATTCTTGCCAGGTTCTCAAATTGACGTGAAACCTATCCGTGACTACGATCAGTTTGTAGAAAAAACAATGGAATTCAAAGTTGTTAAAATCAACCACGAATTTAAAAACGTTGTAGTTTCTCACAAAGCATTGATTGAGGCTGATTTAGAGATTCAAAAGAAAGAAATCATCGGTCAATTAGAAAAAGGACAAGTATTAGAAGGTGTTGTAAAAAACATTACTTCTTACGGAGTGTTTGTTGATTTAGGTGGTGTAGATGGATTAATCCATATTACAGACTTATCTTGGTCAAGAATCAACCATCCAAATGAAGTAGTAGAATTGGATCAAAAATTAAACGTTGTAATTTTAGACTTTGATGATAACAAATCTAGAATTCAATTAGGATTGAAACAATTATCTGCTCATCCTTGGGAAGCTTTAAATGCTGATTTAAAAGTTGGTGATAAAGTTACTGGTAAAGTAGTAGTTTTAGCTGATTATGGAGCATTTATCGAAGTTTCTGAAGGTGTTGAAGGATTAATTCACGTTTCTGAAATGTCTTGGTCTACGCACTTAAGATCTGCACAAGATTTTGTAAAAGTTGGAGATGAGGTTGAAGCTCAAATCTTAACTTTAGATAGAGAAGAAAGAAAAATGTCTTTGGGTATTAAGCAATTACACCCAGATCCATGGACTGATATCACTACTAAATACCCTGTAGGTTCTAAACACAGTGGTACAGTAAGAAACTACACTAATTTTGGTGTGTTTGTAGAATTAGAAGAAGGTATTGACGGATTGGTTTACATTTCTGATTTATCTTGGACTAAGAAAATTAAGCACCCATCTGATTTTGTAAATGTTGGTGATACTTTAGAAGTTGAAGTACTAGAATTAGATGTGGAAAACCGCAAACTTAATTTAGGACACAAACAAACTCAAGAAAATCCATGGGATGGTCATGAGAGTACTTACCAAATCGATTCTATCCACGAAGGTACAATCTCTGAAAAATCAGACAAAGGAGCAACAGTTCTTTTTGCTGATGGAGTAGAAGGTTTTGCACCTAGCCGTTTCTTAGATAAAGAAGATGGTAGTAAATTAGGAAAAGGTGATACTGCAGACTTTAAAGTATTAGAATTTTCTAAAGAATACAGAAGAATCGTAGTTTCTCACACTTCTATCTTTAAAGAAGAAGAAAAGAAAAACGTAAAAGCTGCTGCTAAAAAAGCTGCCGATGTAGAAAAAACTACGTTAGGTGATATTAGCGGATTGGCTGATTTAAAAAAGAAAATGGAGGAAGGTAACTAAGACCCATTTTTTATAGAATTTAAAAGCCGTTGCAATTTGCAACGGCTTTTTTATTACATCAATTTTAGTTTACCAAAATTATTGTGTTTTTAAGAACCCAACGAATTGATTTTTATAAAGATATTACTTTTTCTTTCACGTTAATTTATTTCAACTTCTCCACAAATAATTTATCTTTGTTCAGCTAATAAAAAAAGAACATGACATTAATAAAATCTATTTCAGGAATAAGAGGAACCATCGGTGGAAACACAGGTGAAAATTTAACACCTATTGATGCGGTAAAATTCGCAGCAGCCTATGGTACTTTTATCTTAGAAAGAAATAAAAATAAAGAAAATATTACCGTTGTTTTAGGTAGAGATGCACGTATTTCTGGCAAAATGATTTCTAGCCTTGTTGCCAATACCTTGGTGGGTCTTGGAATTCATGTAGTTGACTTAGGTTTGTCTACAACACCAACTTTAGAAGTTGCTGTTCCTCTAGAGAAAGCAGATGGAGGAATCATCTTAACGGCGTCTCACAATCCCAAACAATGGAACGCATTAAAGTTACTAAACGAAAAAGGTGAATTCTTAAATGGGGCAGAAGGCGAGTTAATTTTAGCAAAAGCAGAAGCTGATGACTATGATTTTGCAAGCGTAGACCATTTAGGTAGTTATACTAAAGACAGTAGTTATTTAGAAAAGCACATACAAGAAGTATTAAATTTAGAATTGGTTGATGTTGAAGCCATCAAAAAGGCTAATTTTAAAGTGGTGGTTGATGGTGTAAATTCTACTGGAGGGATTTTTATTCCAGCCTTGTTAAAAGCATTGAATGTAACATGTGTAGAATTGTATTGCACACCTAACGGTGAGTTCCCTCACAATCCAGAACCTTTAAAAGAACACCTAACAGATATTTCTGAATTAGTGGTTAAAGAAAAAGCTGATTTAGGAGTTGTTGTCGATCCAGATGTAGACAGGTTGGCAATCATTTCTGAAGACGGCTCAATGTTTGGAGAAGAGTATACCTTGGTTGCCTGTGCAGATTATGTATTGGGAAGATTAGGTGGAGGAAATACCGTTTCTAATTTATCGTCTTCTAGAGCTTTAAGAGATGTTACTGAGAAACATGGCGGAACCTATACCGCAAGTGCAGTAGGTGAAGTGAATGTTGTCATCAAAATGAAAGAAACCAATACTGTTATAGGTGGAGAAGGTAATGGAGGGATCATTTATCCAGCATCACATTACGGAAGAGACTCCTTAGTGGGAGTAGCTTTGTTTTTATCGCATTTAGCAAATAAAAAAATATCTTGTAAAGCATTAAGAGATTCGTTTCCTAGTTATTTTATGAGTAAGAATAAAATACAGTTGACACCTCAGATTGATGTTGATGAAGTACTAGCTACGATGGCAGCTACCTATAAAAATGAAGAAGTAAACACAATTGATGGTGTTAAAATAGACTTTAAAAATGAGTGGGTGCATTTGAGAAAATCAAATACAGAGCCAATAATTAGAATCTATACAGAAAGCACAAGTCAATTAAACGCCGATACATTGGCCAAAAGATTTATAGATGAAATACAAGCAGTTATTGCCTAATAAAAAAGGGTTTTTAGTAGTACTTATCGGTTTCTTATTGATGAGTACCGTTGGAGTTGCTCAAAGCACAACAGTGCCATCTCACAAAGGAAAATTTTACTTTTTTTGGGGTTGGAATCGCGGGAGTTTTTCTAATTCAGATATCCGTTTTAATGGGGCTAACTATGATTTTACCTTATACGATGTCAAGGCAAAAGATCGTATGACTCCGTTTAGTTTTAATGACTATTTTAATTTAACGAGAATCACCATTCCTCAGACCAATTTTAAATTAGGGTACTTTTTAAATGATAACTATACCATATCTATTGGTGTTGATCATATGAAGTATGTAATGACCAATGGACAATCAGTTGCCATCGATGGGCGGATTAATGCAGGAACTCCCTATGATAAGGTTTATGCAAATGAAAACATACTACTAGATGAGGACTTTTTAACCTTTGAGCATACAGATGGCTTAAACTATGTAAATGTTGAGTTTAAAAGGTTTGATGATATTAGCGCTCTAATTGGAATGCACTCAGAACGATTTCAACTGAACCTAACAGAAGGTGTTGGAGCAGGGTTTTTATTCCCAAAAACAAATACCACACTTTTTGGACAAGAACGCTATGATGAGTTTCATGTGTCTGGCTGGGGGATTTCTGCAGCAGCAGGGATTAACTTTACTTTTTTCAAGCATTTCTTTGTTCAAACCGATTTTAAGTACGGCTATATTAATATGCCAAATATAAGAACCACAAAAAATACTGCAGATTCTGCTTCACAACATTTTACTTTTTTCGAAAAAACCTTGGTTTTTGGAGGGAGATTTAGACTGTTTTAATACTCTTTTTAATGAATTCCTTAGAACAATACTTTGATCAATTTCGCAAGCATATAGTTGGGGTGGACCAAACCTTTAAATCACCCTATGGCGAACAACAATTAATTTATACAGATTGGACAGCTAGTGGACGATTGTATAGACCAATAGAAGAAAAATTATTAAATGATTTTGGCCCTTTTGTAGCCAACACTCATACGGAAACATCTACCAGTGGAGCTGCCATGACTTTGGCTTACCACGAAGCTAGAAAGATTATTAAAAGCCATGTAAATGCAGATGCTAACGATGTCTTAATTACAGAAGGATCTGGAATGACAGGTGTTGTAAACAAGTTTCAACGTATTTTAGGGCTTAAAGTAACCGAAAGCTTAAAAGAATATACAGAGATTCCAGATAGTCTAAGACCGATTGTTTTTGTCTCTCATATGGAGCACCATTCCAATCAAACTTCTTGGTTAGAAACGATTGCTGATGTAGTGGTAATTCCCTGTGATCAACAAGGGCTTATTTGTTTAGATAGTTTTGATAAGATTATCAAAGAGCACGAAGATAGACCCATTAAAATAGCTTCAGTAACAGCTTGTTCTAATGTTACTGGAATCAAGACAAACTATCATCAAATAGCAAAGATTATACATAATTATAATGGTTTGTGTTTTGTAGATTTTGCATGTTCTGCACCTTATGTAGATATCAATATGCATCCAGAAGATCCAGAGGCTTATCTCGATGCTATTTTCTTTTCACCTCACAAGTTTCTTGGAGGTCCAGGAACTTCTGGAGTGTTAATTTTTAATAAGAAACTGTATAAAAATTTGGTACCAGACAATCCAGGAGGAGGTACGGTTAGTTATACAAACCCTTGGGGAGATCACGACTATTTTGACGATGTAGAAACCAGAGAAGATGGTGGAACTCCAGCTTTTATGCAAACCATTAAAATTGCACTTTGTGTTTTGTTAAAAGAGCAGATGGGTACAGGTAAAATTAAGGCTAGAGAAGATGAAATTAACGCTGTAATTTTTAAAACTTTAGAGTCTATTCCTAATTTAAAAATATTAGCTCCCGATCATAAAAGCCGTTTGGGGATCTTTTCTTTTTATGTTGATAATGTACACTTTAATATGATCGTAAAGTTATTAAACGATCGTTATGGAATCCAAACAAGAGGAGGATGTTCTTGTGCAGGTACTTATGGACATTTCTTATTAAATGTAGACCAACAAAAGTCAAAAGCCATAGAAAAGCAAATTATAGAAGGTTGTTCAGTAGAAAAACCAGGATGGGTTCGTTTGTCAATACATCCAACCATTACAAATAAAGAGGTTGATTTTATTTGCAAAGCTTTAAAAGAAGTTTGCGCAAATGTAGAGGAGTGGTCAAATGATTATGACTATGATGCTGTGCAAAACGACTATAAACACAAGAGTGCCGTTTCTATAGAGAAAGATTTGGTTGCAGCTTGGTTTTCAGATTTGTAAATCAACTTTAGTATCACTTAAATTTATTAGCAAAGTAAAAGGGGGGGGTTAAACCCTCTCTTTGCCTTTGTGCTTAAACCGTTTGTGAGACCATAGGTAAAACTCAGGAGCTTTGTGTATATGTGCTTCCGTTATACGTAGGTACTTGTTTGTAATCTGATGTTCTTCTAATTCTTTTGGTCTGTCTGTAATGAGCTCAAATTCTGATTCATAATACCCTCTTTTGACTCTAGTAGTATTCATATTAACCACTGCAAAATCAAATTTTTTAGAAATCATTTCTGCCCCCATAAATATAGGGACCTTAACGTTTAGAAAATCTGCCCAATATTGGTTTTTTTGAAGCATTGGAGATTGATCACTAATCAATAAATAAAGCCCTTGCTTCTTTTCTTTTACATTCTTAACAATCCCTTTAATGATTTCGCTTGATTTTAAACAAGTCATGCCAAATTTGCTACGAGAATCTTTAATGAGGTTTTCAAATTTTTTATTCTGAATCTTGGTGTAAGAACAATAACAATCCATGTTAGTTAACAGAGGCATCCCAACAACCCATTCCCAGTTTCCGTAATGTGCTCCTACTAGAATAATGCTTTTACCTTGAGCGTGCAAGGAGTCAATGAGCTCAATGTTTTTGTATTTGTATCTTTTTTTAATGCTGGTCTCTGAGATTGTAATAGCCTTAATTGCTTCGATTAAGGTGTCTACAAAGTGCATAAAAAACTTTTTTTGAATGACTTTTAAATCGCTTTCAGATTTTTCTGGATAGACCAATTTTAAATTATCTAAGACTACTTTTTTTCTGTAGCCAATCAGGTAAAAGAAAAGGAAATATATAGCGTCAGAAATTGTATATAAAACTCTAAAAGGCAGTTTAGAAAACAGCCAAATGATAGGGGAAGCTAAATAAAAAACTAATTTGTGCATCTATATTTTTGAATTGCAAATATCGCATATAATTTTCTTTTAATAAAACCCCATTTCACAAATCTTCTAGAAGTTACTAGATTGATTCTATTCCATAGGTTTTAATCAAATTTACCAGCTGTATAGAATGCTATTCCATAGTTTTATACTAAGTTTGTAACTATAGATAAGAAAACTATGAATCAAGTTTTAATTGTATTAATTGCTGCTAATGTGCTTATTTCCATGAAAGGTTTTAAGGATTATTCTTTTTTAAACAGGTACAAATTTCAAATAGGTAAAATACGAAATGGAGAAAAGGAACGTATGCTTACTTCTGGTTTTTTACATGTGGATTGGATGCATTTAGGATTTAATATGTATGCCTTGTATTTGTTTGGTGATATAGTAGCCAACAACCTTGGGACGGCTTCTTTTTTGGCAATTTATATAGGAAGTTTATTAGCAGGGAGTCTTTACTCGTTAACCTACCATAAGAATGAAATGAATTACAGTGCAGTAGGAGCCTCTGGAGCTGTTTCTGGAATCGTTTATTCCTCTATTTTGATATACCCAAATATGAGCTTAATGTTGTTCCCATTACCTATTCCAATTCCGGCTTATATTTTTGGGGTTGGTTATTTGGTATATTCAATCTATGGAATGAAAAAACAACTAGGAAACGTTGGTCATTCTGCGCATCTAGGAGGGGCAATAGGAGGCTTTGTGATTACCTTAGTGCTATTCCCACAAATTTTCTCAATGAATCAAACCATGGTACTTTTATTGTCTGTACCTATCGTTTTGTTGTTGCTTTTTGGAAAGAAACTGAAAAACTTATAAATACATAAACCGAAACAAAACTGTTTCGGTTTTTTTTGAGCTAAAGACTAGGTTTATCTCACCTTTGCTCTATTTAAACCCAGATTGTGGCAGGTAGGTTATCACCTCAGGCAGGTGTTTTTTTAAAGTATGGAGCAAAAAAAAGACTCCATAATAAAATGGAGTCTTTTGAGCGAAAGACCGGGTTCGAACCGGCGACATTCAGCTTGGAAGGCTGACGCTCTACCAACTGAGCTACTTTCGCCTGTAAAGCGATGCAAATATAAGCTCATTTTTTAATTTTACAATAAAATATTTTAGAAAATTGATATTTTTTTTGATCTTTATTCCTGTAAATCAAAATTTAAATATTGAAGTTCTTAACCTTTA
This sequence comes from Polaribacter pacificus, assembly GCF_038024035.1. Lineage (NCBI taxonomy): Bacteria > Pseudomonadati > Bacteroidota > Flavobacteriia > Flavobacteriales > Flavobacteriaceae > Polaribacter > Polaribacter pacificus. Next base: position 737,476 of record NZ_CP150664.1, on the reverse strand, counting down.
GAGAGTTAATGTAAAATGTACCCATAGTATGATCCAAATTAAAAAAATAACAGCAGCTCAAACACATCCAATTCGGTTAAAAGTTTTAAGAAATGGCCTTGATTTACCTGTGGTTCTTGATGGAGATACCCATTCTGATAGTTTTCACTTAGGAGCATTTGAAGAAAAAACGTTGATTGCTGTTTCTTCTTATATAAAAACCAACAATGCGTTATTTAATCAGCCTCAATATCAACTTCGAGGAATGGCAACCAGTAACGAGCACACTAGAAAAGGGTGTGGAAAAGCAATGTTGCAATTTGCCGAAGATATTCTTATTGAAAAAGGCTGTAAATCACTTTGGTTTAATGCTAGAGAAGGTGCCCTCTTATTTTATAAAAAAATGGGTTACCAAATTGTCGGTGAACCTTTTGAAATTCTAGAAATAGGTATTCATTATCAAATGTATAAAGAACTGTAAAACTCGTAGTTATAACCATTACGGCGCTGTTGTGCTCTATATTGCACATAAAACACGATTCTTTAGCCCCAAGGTTGATCGATTAAGAGATGTTGCTTATCTACTTATCGGAAGAAAATTACCATTCAACGGGTCAAATATACCATTCGTCGAACAAGTCAATTTAGAATAAGGGAATGAATGTATCTTTGTAGTGTAATTATTTAATAATTGAATCATTAAATTTTTACCAGTGTTAATTAAATTAATGGTTCGTGTTTTTAATAATAATTGGGGGATTACAAAGAATGCACAGCCTTGTTTAATTAGTTAAAAAGTTTTCAAATAATTGGGGGATTATACAGAAAACAAAACCCAAAGCAGTTAATTGCTTTGGGTTTTTTATGCTTGTTTTTGACTGATTTCGTTCGGAGTTTGTAGAACTTATTATTTAAATGATTAATTCTTATCTATGATACTTCCAGATCCTACAGATTTACTAGAAATCTTTTTAGGATTTCCTCTATAATAAATATTACCAGACCCTACTACATTTGCTTTGATTTGATTGGCAACAGTAGTTCTAATGCTTCCAGATCCGGCTATGTTTGCGTTTACTATAGAGGTTTTTAAATCATAGGCCTTAATACTCCCAGACCCTGCAATAGAACAGGTCAACTCTTTAGAGCTACCAGAAACGTTAATGCTTCCAGAGCCACCAATAGAGGTTTTAAGCTCATTGGCATCAATCTTTAAATTAATGTTTCCTGATCCACCTATACTAAGAGCCATTTCATCTGCCTTGATTAATTCTTTTGCAGTGATGTTACCAGAACCCCCTAAAGATATTTTATCAATGTCTCTATATGGGATCGTTATTGTTAGTTTTCTTGTAGTTCTAATATTCGTATTTCTCTTGTACTGGATTTTTAGAGTAGAACCCGAAACCTCTGTTTCAATATACTTTAGGATGTTTTCTTCACCTCTCAGTGTTATTTTGCCTTCTTTTCCTTTAACGAGTATCACATCAAAAGAACCACCAATACTAATGCCATCATAACTTGATGTTTTTCTGTTTTCAGTTACTACATGACCATTACCTCGAATGCTCTTAGAGTTTCCCCACCAATTTTGTGCTTGTGTACTAAAACTTAAGATTAGCAGTACGCAGCTAATAATGATATTTTTTTTCATAATGTTTGTCTTTAGAGTGATATATTAATCTTTTAGTTTTACGCTTCCAAATTCTGATTTGATAGTTAGTTTAGCCTTATTAGATCCTTTACCGTACACACCTTCATAGTATTTTTTGGTGCTTTTTTCAATGCTTTTATAAAGATCTACATGGCCTTTGTCATAACTAAAACCGGCATAGCTAAGGTCTATGATAAACTGAAAGTTGTTTGTGCTTTTAGTGCCGATAGAAATTCCAGTATATTCTGCATTGATATAGGCATTAGAAAAACCATTAGCCAATTCAGCAATCTTTATTGACCCATAATCAGATTCCAATTTTACATTGTTGTAAACGGTTCCAATTTTAACACTCACATAGTCAGTGTTGGCAACGATATTACGAACTTCATCGACAGAAATGCTTCCGTAGTCACCGTTAAACTCAATACCATTTATTTTACCAAAATTTAGAGTAGAGTAATCTGCATTAACAGACACATCATAAGCTTTGTCTACTGTAAGCTTAGAATAATCAATATTGAGGTCTCCATTTTTTAGATAGTTAATGGTAGATGCTGAACAGTAATCTAAATTGATGTTGTTGTTAGTGTTGTTTAAACTTCCAACGATTATTTTTCCATAATCACAATTGATATCTGCTTTTCCGTTAATTTCATCTACAATGATGCTTCCGTAATCATTATTTAGTTTAATATTATTGTCTTTTGGCATTTTAACAGTGTAATTAATTTGATAATTGACATTGCTAGAAGAGCTCCAAAAACCCCAGCTACTCTTTTTTTCAATAATTGTTTTTGCTTTTACATAGCTAGAGTTTCCGTTAAAATCCACATCAATAGCTTCAAGGCGCTTTTCTACCGCACTAAGACTACTTCCTTTTACAGTAATTTCTACGGTAATCTCTACGCGATTTTTATCCCAACTAATTATGTTAATATTTCCGTATTTGTTTTCTATGTCAACTGTTGCATTCCTAGATACATCATATGCTTTTTTAAGCGTTTTTGTTTTTTCGTGTTTTTGATCAATAGTACTTGAAAAACCAATTTGAGGAATCATCAAAAGGATCAGGGCTAGTTTAAATATAGATTTCTTCATCTTCAGTGTTTTTTGGATTTTTAATTTCGTCAATTTGTTTTAGTACATCTTGTAAAACTTCGATTCTACTTTGGTAATTTCTAATCATTGCATAAATGATTCTTTTATCGTTATTGGTTTTGTTTAGGTCTGTTACCAGTTTTTTATATTGCTTTTCTAAAGTTTTTAACTGGTTTAAGGCATCGTTTATTATTCGCTCTGTTGAGGGATTTCTAAATTTTTCAATTTCTTTAATCTCTTGTTTTATAGTGGCTACAAAAAAACTTTCAGCCTCCTGCATTTGTGGAGAAACATCAGCCAAAGCCAAACTAGAAGACGATAAATTTGTCCCAGTCCAGATGCCTACTAAAAGCAATAAAGATGCAGCAAGACTCAACCATTTAAAGTTGTATTTTTTTTTTCGAGGCTCTTTTAGTCGCTTTTCGAACCGCTCCATATGTCCAAAAGGAGGCTCTTCAATATCAAAATTTTGAGTAGCGAAATAGTTGTCTAATTTTTTATTCATCTTGGTTTTATTTTATGCTGTCTCTAAAACAAGCATTTGCTTTAATTTTTTCTTTGCCCTAGAAATTGTTGTTCTGACGTTTTCATTGGTATAATTTAATAGCTCAGCGATTTCTTCATAATCAAAGCCTTCAATTAAATGTAAGGTTAATACCACACGATAGTTGTCTTTTAGAGATTTTAAAGTCTCTAGAACTCTTTTAGTATCCAAGCCTGCATAATTAACGGCTTCTTCAGTTTCCGTTTGCGCTTCGTATACCACTTCTAGTTTCACTTCGTTATACTTGTTATTTTTTTTTAATTGGGTTAAACTTTTATTAATTACAATCCTTTTTAACCAAGCTCCAAAAGCTACTTCGCCTTTAAAGCTTTCCAGTTTTGTAAAAGCCGTTAAAAAAGCTTCTTGCATCATGTCTTCTGCCTCAAACTCATCTTTAAGTATTCTTAAAGAGGTGTTGTACATGGCTTTGTAATACAATTTGTAAATCTGCATTTGTGCAGAAGTATTGCCTTGCAAACATTGCTTTAGTAAAGAGTTGATATGTTGATTTGAATCTTCCAATGAAACGTTTCTATACTATAGACAGTTGGTTTTTTAAACTGTGACACTTTTGTCAATTAAAAATACATTTTTTTTGCTGGACCTTAGAACTAAATAAAAAAAGCTCGGAATATCCGAGCTTTAAATAGTGTTCATTTTAATATTGATTAGCCAACTTTCATTAGCTCTACATCAAAAATTAAAGTAGCGTTTGGAGGTATAACTCCACCAGCTCCGGCTTCTCCATAAGCTAAGTGTGAAGGTATAACCATACGAGCTTTATCTCCAACCTGAAGTAATTGAATTCCTTCATCCCAACCAGCAATTACCTGACCAACACCAACAGCAAAATCAATAGGTTCCTTGCGTTTGTATGATGAATCAAAAACGGTTCCATCAATCAATTGTCCTTTGTAATGTACAGAAACCATATCGCCTTTGTTTGCTTTTTTACCAGTTCCTTTTTGAAGAATTTGATAACGCAATCCACTAGCAGTTTCATCATAACCTTTAGCAACTTGGTCTAATAATTCTCTTTGTTTAGCTAGTTGTTCAGCTTCGCGTTTTGCTCTTGAACCTTCAAAAGTTCTAAAAGCTTCAACCGCATTAAATGCTTCAGCTTCTTCGCCAACTCTAAGAATTTCTATTGAATCTAAAGTGTCACCTTGTTCAACAGCATCTACAATATCTTGTCCTTCTATTACAGTTCCAAAAACAGTGTGTTTGTTATCTAACCATGGAGTAGGGACGTGTGTAATATAAAATTGACTTCCGTTAGTTGCTGGTCCAGAATTTGCCATCGCTAACTTTCCTGGAGCATCGTGTCTTAAATCTGGATGAAATTCATCATCAAATTTATAACCAGGGTTTCCAGTACCTGTTCCTTGAGGACAACCTCCTTGGATCATAAAGTCTGAAATTACTCGATGAAATTTTAATCCATTATAGTATGGAGTTCCTTGAGGTTTTACTTCATTTTCTAAGTTTCCTTCAGCCAAAGCTACAAAGTTCCCAACTGTTCCAGGAGTTTTGTCATAAGCCAACTCTACAAGAATAGCACCTTTGGTTGTATTGAATTTTGCGTAGATTCCGTTATTCATTTTTATAGTATTTAATCATTAGTAATTATAGGGTACTGAAACGGGTTCAGTTAAATTTATTTTTTTGAACTTAAACTGGCAAAGCCAAAGCTTAATCCAATGTTAACAGTCGTAGAATTAACAGCTCCACTCATGGCAATCATTTTACCTGCTGAACTGTTAATAGATATGACATCATTGAGCGCATAACTTAAACCTAGTGTTGGCTTTAAAATGATCCCTTCACCAGTATCGACACCTGCGCCTCCAGCAGCTCCAATTAAACCTTCTAGCTGTACTCTTAATTTGTTTTTTAAAAATGCAGGACTATAAACACCTAATCCTACCAGTCCTTGTGCATAACCTCCTGATTTTCCTGCATATGCAAATCCAACTTCTCCAATCAAATAAAAACTTTTGTTTAAAGCGTAATTGGCTTGCAAAGCTAATAATTCTAATCGTACCGGATCACTATCGGTTTTAGCTACATCAAAATAACTCTGATTTTGTAGCGCAATACGCATCCCTTGAGTTCTAAATTCCTTGAAATTATCTGTTCCTCCGCTATCTGCTATATATTTAACACCAAATCCAAAGGTATATGCCTCTAAATCTCCAGCAATAGCTCTATAATAACCAAGGTGTGAGCTTAGTGAAAGGTGGTTTGTAAATTGATAATCCAAACCAGCGCTTGGGTAGATCATCAATCCACCCTCTGGAGCCACACGACCACCAGCTGCACCTAAACCAAGTTTTGTAAACAATTTTAACGTGTTTGTCTGATAAGGATAATAGCCTGCACCAAAAAACAAATCCATAAATCCAGCTCTTAGACCTTTATATATGGCATCTGTATGAACAAAAACAAAACTGTTATCGCTAATAAATTTTTGATATTCAAAACCCAGGACATATAAAGTCTCTGTTAGAGGTTCCTGATTGTTTGCATTATCCTTTCTCGAATTCCCAAAAGGTTTGAAAAAATCAAAACGAACCTGTTGAACGTTTTTTACGGCTGGTTTTTTCCAAAAGTGATCTTTTGAAAAGTCTGTTGCGATAAACTTTTTGTGTGACTCCTTGTAATTAGTAAACCTTAAAACACTTGGAATCTCTACAAAAATTGAGACACTATTACTCTTAACTTGTCCTGTATAAAAATTTACATAACTGTATTGTACTCCTATGTTGTATTTTTTTTGTTGGTAAGACAAGCCCATATTTGTGTTGATAAAAGCCCCATCATTGATTAAATAACGGTAACCACCACCACCACCAAAATGAAAATTGGCATCGACAAATAAATTCTTATAAATTCTTTTACGAGCTCCCATGGTAAGACCTAGGGTAAAAAGACCTCCTTGATCACCAGTAATAGCGGCATGCATACCAACGCCACCATACAGCCAATCATTAATAGAAATTAGGTATTGCAAGCCAAAGGTTCCCATAGTCGGTTTAAGATTAGGATCAAAAGCCGTAGGCATGCTCACAGGTATATAATTTAAACGAACAGTACTTTTTAAAGTGTTTCCTTCTAAATTAGAGATGCTATTTTGTGAAAATAATGTAAAAGAGAAAAGAAATAAGCAAAGAGTAAAAACAACTGATTTGTAGGTAAATAACAGTCTTTTAAAAAAAGATTGGTGCGTTTTTATAGCTATAAAGTTTTGGTTTTCTCCTTGTCGATTTGTCATTCTTAATTATTTGTATTCACTAACAAAGTGTAATTTTACAGTAGGATATTTGCTTTGAGTCATTTGAATGGTAAAGGCAGAATCGGCTAAAAACACAAGTTTTCCTTGTTTGTCTTTTGCCAAATATCGCTGTTTTACACGTTTAAACTCTTTAAACTCTTCATTTTTAGGGTCTTCGGCTTCTACCCAGCAAGCTTTGTGAACTTGAAGGTTTTCATAGGTACATTTAGCGCCATACTCATGTTCTAATCGGTATTGAATAACCTCGTATTGCAGAGCTCCAACGGTACCGATTACTTTTCTACCATTCATGTCTAGGGTAAACAACTGTGCGACACCTTCATCCATTAATTGATCCAATCCTTTGTACAATTGTTTGGCTTTCATTGGGTCTGCATTATTGACATAACGGAAATGCTCAGGAGAAAAACTTGGAATCCCTTTAAAGTTTAAAATTTCACCTTCTGTTAGGGTATCACCAATTTTAAAATTACCTGTATCGTGTATTCCAACAATGTCACCAGGATAGGATTCATCAACGATTTCTTTTTTCTCAGCAAAGAATGCGTTTGGGCTTGAGAATTTTACCTTTTTACCGTTTCTAACGTGTAAATACGGAGAATTTCTTCTAAACACGCCTGAAACTATTTTTATAAAGGCAAGACGATCTCTGTGTTTTGGATCCATGTTGGCATGAATTTTAAACACAAAACCAGTCATTGTTTTCTCTTTTGAGTCTACTAAGCGTTCTTCTGCTTTTTTAGGCTGTGGAGTAGGGGCTATTTCTATAAACGCATCTAATAGTTCTTTGACACCAAAATTGTTCAATGCAGATCCAAAAAAGACAGGCTGTAATTTTCCTTCTAAATATTCTTGATGATTAAACTTAGGATATACTTCATCAATCAGTTCTAGCTCTTCACGCAAGGTGTCTGCAGCTTTTTCACCGACTATTTTATCCAACTCTGGGTTAGAAACATCATCAAACTGAACACCATCAGAAATGGTTGTTTTAGCATCCCCAGAAAAAAGATTCAATTTCTTTCCCCAGATATTATAAATCCCTTTAAAGTCATAACCCATTCCAATAGGAAAGCTCATTGGTGTAACTCTTAGTCCAAGTTTTTGCTCAACTTCATCCAGTAAATCAAAAGCGTCTTTTCCTTCTCTATCCAATTTGTTGATAAATACCAACATGGGGATATTTCTCATTCGACAAACCTCCACCAATTTTTCTGTTTGCTCTTCAACACCCTTTGCTACATCAATAACAACAATAACGCTGTCAACGGCAGTAAGAGTTCTAAAAGTATCCTCAGCAAAATCTTTATGTCCAGGGGTGTCTAATATGTTTATTTTTTTGTCTTTGTAAATAAAAGCAAGTACAGAAGTTGCAACAGAGATTCCACGTTGACGTTCGATCTCCATAAAATCAGAAGTAGCTCCTTTTTTTATTTTGTTATTTTTAACGGCACCAGCTTCTTGAATTGCACCTCCAAATAAAAGTAACTTTTCAGTAAGTGTTGTTTTACCTGCATCAGGATGCGATATAATACCAAATGTTCTTCTACGTTCTATCTCTTTTAAAAAACTCATTGACAAATTTTGAGCTGCAAATATACTGCTTAACTAGAGAATTATCAATCTAAAACTTCAACTTTCATATCGATGTCAATAAGTGGCCATTCATCAGGACCAACTTCTACTTGAGCAATTTTGTCAAGTGCAGAAAAACCAGAAACGACTTCACCAAAAACGGTGTGTTCATTGTTTAAATGATGAGCTCCTTTTTTACTTTGAACGATGTAAAATTCAAAAGGACTAGATAGTTTGTTTGGATTGTTCTCATAGTCCCTTGCAGCAGCTAGAGCACCGTATTTGTGCTTTCTATTGCTTCTAAACTCTGGCTCCATTAAATAATTATCATATTTATTTCGTTGCGCCTGGGTATAACTTTCATCAGAGTTTCCTCCTTGAATAACAAAGCCTTTAGCAATGCGGTAAAAAACTGTTGTATTAAAATAATTTATTTTACTTAAAAAGATAAAACTGGCTCTATGTATAGGTGTGTCATTATATAAACGCAATTTAATCTCGCCAAACTTTGTGCTAATAAGTACATTCGTTTCTTTGTTTTGTTTTCCGTATTCAGTAAAAAAAGCAGCAACGTTATTTCTGTTTAAACTGTCCCATTTTTTTTGAATACTTTCTGGTTTTTTGATTTCTTTTTTTTGAATTTTTTCAGTTTTGATAATAGGCTGATGTTTAGGCTCCTCTTGGCATCCCATCAAAAGAAACATAAAGCTTAAAATTGATATTACTGGTTTTAGTTTTATGAACTGCATGTTTTAGGTCTGTAAATTTGATGCTATAAAGATACTGCAAGTATCTAGTTTGTTCTAAAACTTTGGCTTTAATTTGATTTTTTTAAATGAAAAGGCTTTAGGAATTGAAGCTTAAATTAGTACATTTGTCTCATGACGGAAGAACAAGTTATTTTAGTAGATACACTCGATAATCAGATTGGTTTGATGCCAAAAATGGAGGCACATGAAAAAGCCTTATTGCATCGTGCCTTTTCGGTATTCACTTTTAATGATAAAGGAGAGTTGTTATTGCAACAAAGAGCTGCTGATAAGTACCACTCGCCACTTTTATGGACAAATACCTGTTGTTCGCATCAAAGAGACGGAGAAGGTTCTTTAGAGGCTGGAAGACGCAGATTGCAAGAAGAAATGGGTTTTTCTTGTGACCTAGAAGAAGTGTTTTGGTTTATTTATAAGGCTCCTTTTGACAATGGTTTAACAGAACATGAATTAGATCATGTAATGGTTGGGAAACACAACGAAGACCCTGTGATTAATCCAGAAGAAGTTGCTGATTTTAAATGGATGACTTTAGCAGCTGTAAAAGAAGAAATGACAGCTAAACCAGAAATTTATACTGCTTGGTTTAGGATTATTTTTAACGAGTATTATCAACGAATTGTTGAAAGAACCTAGTTGAAACACGAAAAGACCCAACCTAGAAATCTTTTAAGATTTTTAAGAATTTCATAGTGTATGGGCGTATTTTTAGATAATTTAAAACTCATAACTGAACCATGCCTATAGTAACTGCACACAGAAAAGCACATTTTAACGCTGCACATAGACTCTTTAACCCAGAGTGGAGTGATGAGAAAAATGCAGCTGTTTTTGGAAAATGTAGTAATCCAAATTTTCATGGACACAACTATGAGTTGATTGTTTCTGTAACCGGTGAGATAGATCCAACTACAGGTTTTGTCATGGATTTATCTATTTTAAGAGAGTTGATCAAAACAGAAATAGAAGATGCTTTTGATCACAAAAACTTAAATGTAGAAGTTCCAGAGTTTAAGTCCTTAAATCCAACAGTAGAAAATATTTCAGTAGTTATTTATAATAAGTTACGCGCAAAAATTAGAACTTCATTAGCAGTAGCTGTTACCTTGTATGAAACGCCGAGAAATTATGTAACCTATTCAGGTGAGTAAATTTAGTTTACTCTTTTAATAGATTTAATTATTACAGGTTTTAATAACTGTTGGTTTCTATTTTCTCCAGATTGAATTTTACGAACGATATCCATTCCTTTGGTCACTTTTCCGAAAGCAGCAAAACCAAATCCATCTGGATTTCTCTTGCCTGCAAAATCTAAAGCAGGTTGCGGATTGATACAAATAAAGAAATTATTGGTTGCTGTATTTGGGCCACTTCTCGCCATTGACAGTGTTCCGTCTTCATGTAATATTCCCGTCTCTTGAGTGGTTTCGATTTTAATAGGAGGGAAGCTTTTATCATTTCCCTGGATTCCCCCTTGAATAACCTCGATTTTCACCTCCCTTTTAGCTTCATTTTCTGGTGTTGTAACTCTAAAAAAAGAAGAGTCTGTGTATAAACCTCCATCTACATATCTTAAAAAGTTAGCGACTGTAATAGGTGCCTTATCAGGATATAAAGCTACTATGATAGTGCCTTCTGTGGTTTCAATTTTGCAGTCAATGCTGTTGTCGCAGCTTAGTAAGCTAAAAGCAAAAACAAGAAGTAAAAATAACTTAGATTTCATAAAAGGTTGATTTAAATTTAGTTTAAAAGTTGAGAAATTAAAGATACAGAGAAAATGGTTAACATAAACCAACCTATAAACCCTTGTACAACTGCTAAATACCTTGGGATTCCTTTGATTGGTATTTCTCCAAAACCAAGTGTGGTAAAGGTGTTAATAGATAAGGTTAGGGCGTTTAAAAACTTAATTATCAGGTCAATAAAAATTAAACCCAACATCCAGCTACCAATAACAAAGCTGGTTATTAGCTTTCTTCTTTTTGGTAAATCAACCCAACGACCTTTTAAAATATCAGTATGGCGTAAAACTTTACCCGTCATTTTATAATTGTATGATGAAAAATAATATATAGGTTTTGTCAGCCAAAGAAAAAACCAAGGTACTTCCTTTTTACTACTGTGCATATAATCTCTAAACTCGGTATACGACATGACATCGTATTGTTTTTCTTCTTCGTAAATCTCTCTAATTCCTTCGTTTTGTCTAAAGTATTTGGTAAAGAAGCGCAAACGATTCATCAGTTTGTTTTTCTTGCCAGATTCCCAATTATTAGGGAATAACATATAAACAAGAGCAAAGATAAATATGACATATAAAGAGAAGATGATCGATAAGGAAGGGTTGGTGCCATAACCAGAGAATACTTTTAAAAACTGATTTATTTTCCAAGTAAAAAACGAACTAAAAGTTGGATCTTTCTCGTACAAATAAGCATAGCGTTTGGTCTCTAAATTCTTAAATTCTACATAAACCTGATTTGCATAATCAGAGTCGTGCTGGGTTTTGTAAAAATCATAAAATTGCCCTAGCAATTGCATTTCAAATTTATACGAGTTTTCGTATTCAAATTTGTATTTGTTTTTATAGTTGTTAAAAACAGAATCGGTATAATACAAGTCGTAATAATCCAAGCTGTTGTCTTTGTCTACTAAGCTCTTTAGGTATAGGTCAAAACCACCATTTGAGACCACTTTGTTTTTCCATTGTTTCCAGCGATAGGTGTGACTAATACTAAACGCGTCAATTCGCAATAACAGTTCTTTGTTAAAAATATTTTCTTCAACCAAATATACTTGAGCATTGTTTAAGGAAGCTTTTGCAAAATCGACTCTAAAATCGCCAAAATCATTTCTATAAACACTCAAAAACATTGACGTATCTACATGGAGATTCAAGAAACCGTTTCCTATAAAAAGGTTCTCATCAAAATGCATCTCTTTAATATTGCTTGTTGAAACTTCATTTTCGGTTCTAATTTCATCAGATATAAATGTGTTGTAAAACATCTTAAAAGAGATAGGAGAATAGTTATCTATATCTCCGACACTTAAAATTATATCATTGTAAAAAGTGGTATTGTAAAATCCAATAGTAGCGTCATAGTCTAGGTATTTTTTATCCAATTCAATTATCAGATTGTTGTCTAAAACCTGAGTGTCAATATCTAAGAAACCTTTAAAAACACAGTTAAAAAACAATATAGAGGTGGTTTCAGTGATAATCACATCTTTATTAAAAACAATTAAGGGTAGTCCAATAGGGAAGCCCAATTCATTATTATTATGTTCAAAATGAACATTCTCCAGTTCTATCACTTTATCAATAAAAATAGTATCGTTTGATTTAAATTGAAATGTTCCATCAATTATTTCATAGGTAAATGCACTGTCGTTTTCTGCGTAATAAATAAAAGCATCTTGTAGTTTAAAGACAGAATCTTTTTCTGCTTTGATTAAATTAAAAAATTCTGTGTGAGAGTACTCTTTGAGTTTTGCATCTTGACTATATCCAATAAAAAAGATGAATATGAATACTAGTGTGAGAAGTTTTTTCATAGAAAAAGTTTGCGCATAAAATCACAAACAATTTTTTGTTTTTAATAATTTTATAGGCTTGGTTATAAGTTGATTGTCATCTCAAAGTTAATTAAAATTTATTTGAAAGCTAAGAATAAAAATTTGCCTTATTTTTGTAAATCAAATACCCGTATCATTTTTATGAAAATTAATCAGTTTTTAAAATTTACACCTATCTTAAAAGAGAAAATTTGGGGGGGTGAAAAATTGAAAACCCAACTCGGTAAAAAGCTAACCGCTTCAAATGTAGGCGAAAGCTGGGAGATTTCTACTGTAGAAGATGCTGTTTCTATTGTAGAAAATGGTGCTTTAGCAGGTGAGAGTTTAAATAATTTAATCGGACTATATAAAGAAGAGCTCCTAGGGAAGTCAGTTTATGCTACTTTTGGTACTCAGTTCCCATTGTTGATTAAGTTTATAGATGCAAAAGAAGCTTTGAGTATACAAGTGCATCCAAATGACTTATTAGCCAAAGAAAGACATCAATCTTTTGGTAAAACAGAAATGTGGTATGTTGTTCAGGCAGATGCTGATGCAAATCTTATTGTTGGTTTTAAAGAAGATGAAAGTCCTTCTAGTTATTTAAAACATTTAGAAGAGCATCGTTTAACAGAAATACTAAATATAGATAAGGTCGTTAAAGGAGATGTTTATTTTATTCCTACTGGTAGAGTCCATGCCATTGGGGCAGGAGTATTGTTGGCAGAGATTCAGCAAACATCAGATATTACCTATCGAATTTATGATTGGGATCGTAAAGATAGTGAGGGAAACTCTAGAGAATTGCATTTAAACGCTGCTCTAGACGCTATTGATTACAGCTCACAAGAATCTTATAAAACAGATTATCTTAAAGAAGAAAACACAGCCACTAAGGTTATTTCATGCCCTTATTTTACAACAAATTTTTTGCCAATCAGTCAAAGGTTAGAGCTAGATCATAGCGATTTAGATTCATTTGTTATTTATATGTGTGTAGCTGGTAAAGTGCGTTTAGCGTATCAGGATTGTGAAGCAACTTTACAAATGGGGGAAACCATTTTGGTGCCCGCTTGTATCAAGACTTTAAGTCTAATTCCAGAAGAATTTTCAGAATTGTTAGAAGTTTATTTAACTAACTAAACAGCCCCAACGTATTTATTAGGGCTGTTCAGTTTAACTTTAAGAAGCTTTTTTAAAGACATAGCCTATAGAAGCCTTGCAAATAATATCGTGGTGGTTTTTTTGTTGTTTTAAAACAACAATATCCAACTCTAACTCTGTTTTTGTTAATTTTTTGATGCGATTCTTAACAATCAATTGATCGTCTAAATACGCCTGCTTTAAAAAGTTAAAATCGATGCTCTTTGGGTTCTCAATGAGCATATGTTTATAATTAGAGATGGTTTGGTCGATGGCTAGATCGACTTTGTCAAGTAAGATAGAAGATCGAAGTATTTTCTTCTTGTCTACTTGCTTTTTATGAACTATAAAATGAAGAGGGTTTTGTTGGTGTTGTAAAAATTTAGACATGGCTTTAACTTGTTAAGATGAGTATTGGTTCTGGTTCTGCTGCTGTTGGTAAAAACAAATTTGAAATTTGAATTGACATAGTAAAAATCTGTTGAATCATTGTGATCATTGTTTTCATAAGGTTATTATTTTGGTTAAAAATTGAGATAAAAAAAAGGTGCTTTTTGTTAAAAGCACCTTTTTAATTTATGAGTAAATAAATAATTATTTCTTTCGAGTATTTTTAAAGGTACTTTTTTCTACATAAATGGTCTGCTTCTGCATTTGTTGTTTAGGACAAATCATAAAGACATCACACAAGATCTTTGAAATCAATTGTGCGGTATAATTTAGTATGTAATTTAGTTCTTTCATCTGTTATCAAAAATAACGATTAAATCCTTGATAAAAACCTTTTTAATTAAAATCTTTTGTTAAAGTTTACGGCTAGTAAATCAGCCCGTTTTTCCTTGTCTATATCCAGTATTAATTTTTTATCTTTGGTACTTCATTAAAAACATAAAAGAATGCCAGGATTTGAATTATTTGGAGACGCAGAACGCAAAGAAGTGAATGATGTTTTAGAAAGCGGTGTATTGATGCGTTACGGATTCGATGGAGCCAGAAATGGACATTGGAAAGCAAAAGAACTAGAACAAGAGTTACAAAATAACTTGGGAGTAAACCATGCACAACTAACAAGTAGTGGTACTACTGCTTTAAATGTAGCCTTGGCTGTTTTGGGAGTTGGAGCAGGAGATGAGGTCATTATGCCTACGTTTACTTTTGTAGCAAGTTTTGAATCTATTTTAGCTGCTGGTGCAACCCCTATTTTAGTAGAGATTGATGATACCTTAACCTTAGATCCAAAAGCTGTAGAAGCTGCTATTACGCCAAAGACAAAGGTGGTGATGCCAGTTCATATGTGCGGTTCTATGGCAGATCTAGATGCTCTAAAAGCCATCTGTGACAAACACAATTTAATCTTGTTAGAAGATGCCTGTCAAGCAATTGGAGGTTCTTACAAAGGAAAAAAATTAGGTACCATAGGTGATGCAGGTTGTTTTTCTTTTGATTACGTAAAGACCATTACCTGTGGAGAAGGAGGAGCGATGATTACAAACGATCCAAACTTAGCAGTCAACGCAGATCATTATACAGATCACGGTCACGATCATGTAGGAAATGATCGTGGAGCAGAATCACATCCATTTTTAGGATACAATTTTAGAATTTCTGAATTGAATGCTGCTGTTGGTCTGGCGCAAGTTAGAAGATTGGATAGCTTTGTTGCTACTCAGCGTAAAAACAAAAAAGTATTAAAGGATGCTCTAAGAACAATCCCAGAAGTCACTTTTAGAAGAATTCCTGATGAAGCTGGAGACAGTGCAGGGTTTTTATCTTTCTTTATGGAAACAAAAGAATTGACAGATAAAGTGGTTAAAGCTTTTAAAGAGCACGGTGTAGATGCCTATTGGAATTATTATGAGAACGATTGGCATTATGTGCGTAAATGGAATCATTTAAAAGATCAAGTTTCTTTGTTTCCTTTATCAGATCAAATTGTCAATGGAATGCAAGATTTAAACAACGCTAAATTTCCACAATCAGATGATTTAATTTCAAGAAACATTTCTTGTTTGATTAAATTATCGTGGACAGAAGAGCAAGTTAAAGAAAGAGCGGCCAATATGGTAGCTGCAATAAAATCAGTATTGTAAAGCACAGTTATTCCTTTAGCTTTTGGGGCTTGATTAACAAGTAAGGAATTTTATTATTAAAAATAAAACACAGCAGGAATGAAAATTATTGCAATGATCCCGGCTCGATATGGAGCAACGCGATTCCCAGGAAAACTAATGGCTGATCTAGGCGGAAAGCCCGTGATTGTTAGAACCTATGAGGCCACTGTAAAGACCGCTTTGTTTGATGATGTATATGTGGTGACCGATAGTAAAATCATTAAAAATGAAGTAGAGAGATTTGGTGGTAAAGCCATTATGAGTATCAAAGAGCATGAGTGTGGGTCTGATAGGATTGCAGAAGCTGTAGAGAACCTTGATGTAGACATCGTAGTCAATGTGCAGGGAGATGAGCCTTTTGTAAAAAAAGAGCCCTTAGAAAAGGTTTTAGAGGTTTTTAAAGGAGAAGATGCTGATCAAATTGATTTGGCTTCACTAATGCAAGAGATTACAGACTGGAAAGATATTACAGATCCTAATTATGTTAAAGTCATCGTAGACGAAGCTAATTTTGCATTGTACTTTTCAAGATCTCCGATTCCATATCCACGTGATAAAAATGCAGGAGCTCGATATTTTGAGCATATAGGTGTCTATGCGTTTAGAAAACAAGCTATCTTAGATTTTTATCACCTGCCAATGCGGGCCCTTGAAGCTACAGAAAAAATTGAGTGCATCCGGTACTTAGAGTATGGGAAGAAAATTAAAATGGTTGAAACTGATTTTATGGGGATAGAAATAGATACCCCAGAAGATTTAATCAAAGCTCAAAAATATTTAGAAAATTAAAAACCAGAAACCTCATACAATTGTATGAGGTTTTTTAATTTTAAAGTATGTATAAAAATATAAAAGTAATTGCTTTTGATGCCGATGATACGCTTTGGGTTAATGAAACCTATTTTAGAGAGGCAGAGCAGCAATTTGCCAAACTATTGGCAGCTTACGAGACAGAGAATAAGATTGATCAAGAACTGTTTAAAACCGAAATAAAAAATCTAGCTATCTATGGCTATGGTGTAAAAGGTTTTATGCTTTCTATGGTAGAAAGTGCTTTAGAGTTGTCAAACTATAAAATCAGTCAACAAAAACTTGCTCAGATTTTAGAAATAGGAAAAGAGATGTTAGAAAAGCCCATAGAGCTTTTACCAGGGGTAGAGCAAGTGTTAAAGGCATTGCATGGTAAGTATAAACTTATCGTGGCAACCAAAGGCGATTTGTTAGATCAGGAGCGAAAGTTAAAGAAGTCTGGATTGTTGAAGTACTTTCATCATATAGAAGTAATGAGTGATAAGCAGGTGTCTGATTATGAAAGCCTGGTTAGGCATCAGGATATTGATGCTTCAGAGTTATTGATGGTTGGAAACTCTTTAAAGTCTGATGTGCTGCCTTTGATTCAAATAGGAGCTGCTGCTATACATATCCCTTTTCATACCACTTGGGCTCATGAAGAGGTATCAGAGAACGAGCAACAGGCTGATCAATATAAAACTGTAAAAAAATTAACAGAAATACTCACTTTTCTTTAGATTGATGTATTTTTGTATAGTAATTAAATTGTAAACTAATGAGTTTTAGAAATTTCCCAATGGTTCCTCGCGTCGTTTTTGGTAGAGGATGTTTTAATCAATTAGATGAAATCTTAACACCAAAGCGCAATAGCGATAAAGCACCATTTATATTTATTGTAGATGATGTTTTTAAAGGAAACGATTGGTTAATAAGTAGAATCCCTCTGCATCACAATGATAAAATAATCTATGTCAGTGCAGAAGAAGAGCCTAAAACAAGCTATGTAGATAAATATAGAGATGATTTAGTAGCTGAATTTGATGAAATTCCTTCTGGAATTATCGGAATCGGTGGTGGTACCATGTTGGATTATGCAAAAGCAATTGCTTTGATGTTAACCAACCCAGGAAGTTCTGCTGATTATCAAGGTTGGGATTTGGTAAAGAATCAAGGTGTTTACCATGTTGGGATTCCTACAATTTCTGGTACCGGAGCTGAAGTTTCAAGAACTACAGTTTTAACAGGGCCTGAGCGTAAATTAGGAATGAATTCTGATTATACACCTTTTGATCAAGTGGTATTAGATCCAGAATTGACCAAAGATGTGCCAACCAACCAGTGGTTTTATACTGGGATGGATTGTTATATTCATTGTATAGAATCTTTAACAGGAACTTTCTTGAATGCATTTAGCCAGAGTTACGGAGAGAAGTCTTTAGACTTATGTAGAGAGGTCTATTTAGAAAAAGACCTAAGAGATGAAGATTCACAAGATAAGCTAATGATGGCTTCATGGCATGGAGGAATGAGTATCGCATACTCTCAAGTGGGTGTAGCTCACGCGATGAGTTATGGGTTGTCTTATCTGTTAGGGACCAAACACGGAATTGGAAACTGTATCGTTTTTGATCAATTAGAAGAGTTTTATCCAGAAGGAGTTGCAGAATTTAAGCGAATGGTAGAAAAGCACAATATTGATATTCCTCAAGGATTGTGTAAAGATTTAACCGATGCTGATTTTGATATTATGATCGATGTGTCATTAAGTCTAGTGCCTTTATGGGAAAATGCATTAGGAGCTAATTGGAAAGATACCATTACAAGAGAGAAGTTAAGATCGATGTACGAAAAAATGTAATTGTACTAATTAGGTTTTAAATCAATAATTTATAGTAAATTTGCACCCAAAATAAAAGAATATGGCAAGCATTAAAAATTTAAAAAAAGACATTAACTATACTTTAGGAGATATCATTGAAGAATGTTATGTTGCAGATATGTTGAATCCTCAAAACGATTCTAAAAAAACAGAAGCAATTATTGATGAAGCTATCGAAACATTCGATACTTTAATCGCTCAATTAAACGCAAAAGGAGTTGAGAATAAAAAAGCTCACTACAAAGCGATTAGTTTTGAGTTAGAAAATAAAGCGAACGAATTGGTTGCAAAGATTAACGATTTGTAATTGTGAAAATTATCATAAAAAAGCCCATCTTTAAAAAAGATGGGCTTTTTTTATTTAAATTTATAGTGTAAATACTAAGCAGATGTTTTTATACGTTACTAACTATATAATTTAAGTTTTAAAAATGGCAAGAGCAATGTTTGAGTACACCAAGACTGTACTAAAAAAAGTAAGTTTTAATTCTGAATTGTTTTGTAAAGAACTTGAAAAAGCGGTAAAAAGATTATTGCCTCATGAAATCAAAGAACTTGAGATATGGGTTCGAAAATTTACATCTAATAAACCAGAATTATATGCTTGTTTAGCAATTATAAAGTAAAAAAAAAGGAACTACATTGTAGTTCCTTTTTTTTTATTCTTTTACCTCTGTGAAGTAGGTTTCTTTTGTTTCTTGTAGCGTGATAATAATTTTCTATTAAAATCGCGTTCAGCATTTTGTAGTTTGATAATTTTAATATCAGAGATAACGGTCCTCATTTCTTTAAAGTAATTAATCTGAGTGTCGTATTCTGCTTTGTCTAAAGCAAGCATTTTATCTGTAATAGTTTTTGCTTCTCTTTCATTAATCTTATCAATACCTCCAAGCTGTTCAATCTCTTTTTTTAGATTTCTTCTTTCGTTATAATAAAGATCATGACGTTTTTTGTCAAACTTATTGTAAACAGGCCAAAATTTTATAGCTTCTTGTTGTGATAAATTTAATTCTTCTGTAATAAAAGCAACTTTAAGTGCTTTTATTTTATCTCTACTTTCATTATCATTTTGAGAAAATGAATTCAAGCTGAATGCTAAAGTAAAGAGTACTAATAGGGTGTGTTTTGTACGCATTATTATTCAATTTCTGTTAATAGGACTGAGTTGTCTATAGTGTTTAAATATTCAAAAATTTCTTCATCAGTAAGCGTTAGCTCATCTTCTAATAATAAAGTTTCTGTAAAATCAGCATCCACAAATTGGGCATTAAAGCTTTCTGGGTGGAGTGTTAAATAACTTTCATCTATCCAGTTTTCTAATTCGGTTGATGAAATGTTTTCAAAAGAGGTCGTATTGGTCAAGGTTAGGTAATTTAACCCGAAAAACAACAGTACACTTGCAGCAGCAGCAGTTGGAATGTAGCTTAAGATTCTTGAGCGTAATGAAATAACTTTGACTTCTTTTTTAGAGAGGTCTAAGCGTGAAAATATGGTTTCTTCAACAGTGCTAAAATAATTATTTGGTATCTGATGTCCAGTTTCTTTTGGAAACTCACTGGTTGCTAAGTTTGCAAATAACTGATCTTCTACAGTATCAAAATAATTTGTAGGTACTGAAAAACCATGCTGCTTTTGTGGTGTTTTTCTGTCCGTATTGTTAAACATATTTTTATTTTCTTTAGGCATTACGATTCTTAGACTATTATAAATTTAAAAGGTTTAATTGAGTGTATTTTTTATATATGCTTCAACTTTTTTTACTGCGTGAAAATACGAAGCTTTTAACGCTCCTTCAGTTAATTCAAGAATTTCAGCAATCTCTTTATATTTTAAATCTTCAAAATACTTCATATTAAAAACCAACTGTTGTTTGGGTGGTAATGTTGCAATTGCTTTTTGTAGCAATACCTGAACATCATCACCAGAAAACCAATGATCACTATCTAGGTTTGAGGTTAGTTTTTCTTGATAATCACTAATGTCTAAATTGCGTTCTTTGGCTCTTTTATTGATAAAGTATATAGCCTCATTAGTGGCTATTCGATACATCCAAGAAAAAAGTTTACTCTCTTGTTTAAAATTATCAATTCCTCTAAAAATTTTAATAAAAGTATTTTGCAAAACATCATCAGCATCGTCGTGAGAAACAACAATTTTACGAATATGCCAATACAGTCGTTCCTTGTATAACTTTACAAGTTCTCTAAATGCTTTTTCTTTAGTCTTAGCATTCTGTAATTGTTCAATAAAAGCATTTTCGTCAGTAAACAAATTTGTTTGTTTTTTAGTTAGACGGTTTGGATGTGAAAAAGTTTAAGCCGAAAATTATTTTTTTAGCATTTTTCTTTTAGAATATCCAAAAAGTCGATCTTTTTTAATGATTTCAGCGATCCCTTTAGGCAGCATTTCTTCCCAGCCAGTTTCACCTTCGGTAATCATTTTTAATACTCTCCTAGAGAAAATATGAAGAATCTCTGGATCAAAATCTGTAATGTCTACTAGTTTTCCATTGTGTTTAAAGAATTTGTATAATTCTTTCATCCTTGGATGTACTTTTAAGTTGTCGCTAGTAATGTAGTCTCCAGTTTCTTTTTCTTTATAAGGATACATGTATACCTTAAGGTCTCTGTAAAACATCTTCCCGAAAGCTTCTAAAATACCCCCGCTTACATTGCGGTAATACTTTTCATCAAAAATCTGAATCAAATTGTATACGCCCATGGCTAATGCCATGCGCTCTTTGGTAAACTCGCTAAAATACTCCACTAATTTGTAGTATTCTTGAAAGTTGGTAATCATTACTTTCTGACCTAAGGAGCAAAGAAGTTCTGCTCTATCTAAGAAATCTCGTTCATTTATTTCTCCTTCTGCTCGAAGATTTGATAGGGTGATTTCAAAAATTATTTGAGTGGTCTTTGGGTCAACCTTGTTTTCTTTAAAAAATAAGGCTTTGGACTTTTCGTACATGTCCATATTTACCTTGGTAACAGGTCTAAAACTGCCACGTAAGGCCAAGATATTCTTTTTGTATAAAACTTGTGCTGGTAATAGGTTGTTTCCGTTAGCATCAAACATTACAGCGTTGGTCATTCCGTTTTTCACTAACTGTAAACTCATTAAACGGTTGTCAACGTACATAAAACGAGGGCCAGAAAAATTAATCATATCAATTTCTAGCTGATCTTTATCTAAGTTATCGTAAAATGATTTAACCAAATCTTTTGGGTTGTCATTCATATAGAAAGCACCATAGATAAGATTTACACCAAGTACACCTAATGTTTCTTGTTGTAATCGAGCATCGGTTTCTTTAAAGCGCAAATGCAAAACAATTTCATTATAATCCTCAAGTGGATCTAATTGAAATCGAAAACCAACCCAACCATGACCTTTAAATTTTTTGCTAAAATTTATAGTAGCAACAGTATTTGCATAACTAAAAAATAACTTATCTGGATGTTTGGTTCGGCTTAAGCGCTCTTCCATCAACTCCATTTCATGACGAAGCATCTTTTTTAATCGAGACTCTGTTACATATCTATTGTCTGGTTCTTCACCGTAAATGGCATCAGAGAAATCTTTGTCATAAGCACTCATGGCTTTTGCTATAGTACCAGAGGCACCACCAGCTCTAAAAAAATTACGAACGGTTTCTTGACCAGCTCCAATTTCTGCAAAGGTTCCATAAATATTTGCGTTTAAATTAACACGCAAAGCTTTACTCTTGGTTGTAGGTACCGAATTTATTTTTTGATCTCCTTTTAAGTTTACTGCCATTGATAAATAGGTAATGATATAGATAATATAAATTTACAGAAACAAATGTACTAAAAATCGACCTGCCTACTTAAATTTTAACGTATTTTTGTCATATAGATTTGTATTATTTTTGTCTATGAAAATTACTTTTTTAGGAACAGGAACTTCACAAGGAGTTCCAATGATAGCGAGTAATCATCCCGTGTGTTTATCAAAAGACTCTAAAGATAAGCGTTTGCGTTCTTCGGTCCTTGTTTCTTGGGATGACAATGTTTTTGTGGTTGATTGCGGGCCAGATTTTAGACAGCAAATGCTGCGTGAGCATGTTCAGCATATTAATGGTGTTTTGTTTACGCATGAGCATGCTGATCATACCGCTGGGTTTGATGATCTAAGACCTTTTAGTTATCAATTAGGTGAGGTGCCTGTCTTTTTAAATGAGCGTACCTTTAAGAGTTTAGAACAACGATTTTCTTATGTTTTTGATGTAAAAGATCGATATCCAGGAGCGCCTAAGGTAGCTGTAAATATCGTTGATAAAGATCCTTTTGATTTGAATGGCTTAACGGTTGTTCCGATTGAAGTGCTACATGGAAGATTGCCTGTAACTTGTTACAGATTTCAAGATTTCGCATATTTAACGGATGTTAAACATGTTTCTAAAGAAGAGAAGCAAAAGTTAAAGGGGTTAAAAGTCTTAGTGATAAATGCACTCCGAATAGAAGAGCATCCAACGCATTTCAATCTGCAAGAGGCCTTAGATTTTGTCTCAGAATTAGCTCCAGAAGTAGCCTATTTTACTCATATCAGTCATAAGTTAGGGTTTCATGCTGAGGTAGAGAGAACACTGCCAAAAAATGTGCATTTAGCCTATGATGGTTTGCGTATAGAAGTCTAACTTTAATCTGGGACTAGTTATTTTTAATAAAAAAGTTTAAAGTCTTTCTGCAATCCAATCTCTAAAACTAGAAAAATTTTGTGGTGCAACCGCATGTCCAACAGGGTATTCAGTATAGCTGTGTTTTAAGTTGTGTTGATTTAAAAATACAGGTGTTTTTCTGGCTAATTCAATAGGGATTACCTGATCAACAGCTCCATGAGAAACATAATAATCTGTTTTTATTTCTCCATCTATTAAATCCTTTTTTGGTAATAAGTGGGTGTCAATATAACCACTTAAGCCAATTACATGCTGCACTTTGTTTGGGTGTAAAAAGCTATAAGCATAACTTAATATTGCACCTTGACTAAAACCAAGTAAGAAAATTTTGTTTGGATTTGCATGATAGGTACGTGTAAGGTAATCTATAAAATTATTTATTTTTTTTAAAGAAGAATTAGCTTGTTTTAAGTTTGATGTTTTTTTACCATCATCACTAAGAGCAATGTCATACCATCCATTAACTCCATATCCATATTCATATGGGCCTTGTGCGCTAACAATAAGAAGCTCTTCAGGTAGGCTGTATGCAAATGAAAACAAATCCATTTCATTGCTTCCGTAGCCGTGAAGTAAGATTAGTAAAGGCGGGTTTTCACTTTTAATTTTTGGTTGACGAACCTCGTAGTTTAATTCGGATTTCATAAGCTTTTATTGATTCAGAATAAGTTGATGATTAGCGTAGATTCCATACGCACTTCCTTTGAGTTTTTTCCCTAAGAAAACACTATTTTTTGAACTAGAGTAAATTTGTTCTTTTGTGAAGATGCTAAGTTTCTCTGGATTAAAGAGTGTTAAGTCTGCAATTTCATTTACAGCTATAGTGCTTTTTGGGATGTTAAATATATCTTTTGCCTGGGTTGTTAGACAGGCAATTGTTTTGTCTAAAGGCAGTATCTTGTTTACACTACCAAAAAGACTTTCCAGTCCAATGGTTCCGTCTGTAGCAGCGCTAAATTCTACTTTTTTATTTTCGATATCAATAGGATTGTGATCAGAGGTAATTGCATCAATAACACCTTCTTTAACTCCTTTGACCAGCGCTTTGCAATCTGCTTGTGTTCTTAAGGGAGGGTTTACTTTTGTATTTCCGTCAAAACCGATAAGTTCATCATCAGTGAGCGTTAAGTGATGTGCGCTAACACTACAGGTAATTTGAAGCCCTTTTTTCTTTGCATCTTTGATTAATGATACAGATTTAGCAGAGCTAATTGTAGGAATGTGTAAACGTCCGCCAGTGTATTCTAATATACATAAATCTCGAGCTATTTGTAGGTGTTCTGCAAAAGCAGGGATGCCTTTTAGCCCTAATTTGGTGCTGTTTACGCCTTCGTTGGCAATACCTTCTCCAGCAATTGCATTATTTTTAGGGAAACTCAACACAAGTCCATTAAAATTTTGCGCATATAAAAGCGCAATCTTCATTAGATTATCGTTGTTGATTGGCTTGTTGTAATCTCCATAAGCAATAGCTCCAGACTGTTGTAAGTCATACATCTCTGAGAGTTCTACACCTTGGCAGCCTTGACTTAAAGCGGCGATAGGGTATAGCTTAGTTGCATGGTCTTTTGCTTTGTTTTTTAAAAACTCTACAGCAGATTTATTGTCAATAACAGGTTGTGTATTTGGATTTACAGCTACTGCTGTGAAACCGCTTTTGGCAGCGGTGTTTAACCCGTTAGTTATGGTTTCTCGCTCTTCGAAACCCGGTTCTCCAAAGCAAACACTGCTGTCAAACCATCCAGTTGAAACATGAAGATTGTCTAAAGAGATTACTTGGTAATCTTTTTTTTCTTCGATGTGATTCTCGATGGCTATAATTTGTCCTTTTTGGATCAATATGTCTTTTTGTAGATTGTGAAACGGGCTCGTTTCATCAATTATAGTAGCTGATTTAAGAAGCGTACTCATGGTTTGAAGAGTTTTAAAATCAAAATTTCAAAGAACAAAGATACAATAGCTAACGCTAAAAACCATTTCCAAAGCCAAGTAACTTCATTTTTTTTGTGATTTTCATACAAAAGTTCTTTGATAGAGTTGGCTGTGTTTAGCTTGGAGTTTTCTTTGCTTAGGTTGTTTAGGTCTAAAAAGCGGAGCGAACTTTCTGTATTGCTATAGTTAAAAGCAATGCTTTGAATACTGTTGCCCTCGTTTTTAACTTGGTAAATTCCGGCTTGACTAAGTTGATCTCCTATCTGTAGGTTAACTTTGTTCGTGTAGCTTTGCTGCAGCGGGATAAAAGATTGTTCTACTCCTTCTATGCTCAGTACCTGATCTTTTGAAATTCGGGTAGGGATTTCTATGTTGTTTTGTGCTCCAATGGTATAGTAGGAGATAGGTTTGTTTAAGCTGAACTTTGCGATATTATAAAATACAGGCACCACTAGTGGAGAATAGGTAAAGTTGCTGTAAGCTGGATCTAGTGGAGAGGAGAACCAATAGAAATTGGAGTTGTTGAGGTTAAAGCTGCTTAAAAAGGACTGTTCATTTTCCAAGCTGAGTAATTTGTTTTGTTTTGAAGTTTTTACCCAATAGTTGAAACTTGCGTATGGGTATTGGAAGTTTTGGATTGATTTTTCAAAAACACCTGTAAAGAAAGGATGATTGTAATTGATGGCCGTAATTTGTAAACTGTCCCTAGCTAGAGGTTGAATAAATCCTGCTTTTAATTTTGATAATAATTGATTGTATGAATTGAGGTTTAGAAATGCATTTGGAATGATGGCAATTGTACCTCCGTTTTTTGTAAAACCACTTAGAAAGTCAGTAAGTGAATTTGGAATTTCTTGTAGTTCATTTAAGATGATAAGGTTTTGATTTTCGGCAATTGCATAGTTGATATTTGTAACAGAAGTGCTGCTAAAATTATAGGCTTCTTTATTAAAGATTCTTGTTGTAAATGTAGCTGTTTTTCCGATGCTTAAAACGTTGATTTTTTGCTGTGGATGAAGGCTAAAAAATAAGCGATTGTCAAAATGAAAAACATCGTCATTTTCAAGCTGAATATTTCCTTTAAAATTTGGGTTGTTTTGGATGGGGAAGTGGAGTGTTTTTGTTTCGTTTTGAGCGATAGAAAAAGTTTGTTTTGCAATTGGATTTTCTGAGTTGAAAACGGCAATTGAAATATTCTCTTTTGCTGCGCCTTGATTTTTTATCACTGCGTAGATGTCAAAATCAGTATTGTCTTTAGGTTCGATGTAAAGACTGTCGATGGAGAGGTTGTAATTTTGCTCAGGTTGCAGCTTGATAAGTGAAATAGGGGGTGTTACATTTGTAAAATCTATTTCTGTATTTTTATTATTTATTTGAAAATCAGATATTAAAACATAGTTATTTAAAGTTTTTATTTTACTTAAGAAATGTAAATTTATTTGAAGTAAAACAGCGTTTAAATCTGATTCTTTTCCACTTGTTTTTGTTAAAAGTAATGTTTTTTTGAGTTCTTCAGCGCTAAGATTTTCATAAAAATCTGTATTTGTTAGTAAGCTATAACTTACATTTTCAAAACTATTTTCTATAATTTCTTGTATAGCAACAGCTAATAATTCTCCTTTTTTTCCTTTGGCACTTGTGCTTAATGAATTGTCTAAATAGATAAAAGTATGTTGCTTTTTCGAGTGAATTTCATCACTAAAATACGGTTGAGAAAAAGCAAAAATTAAACCGGAAAACACAAGCAATCTAGCAGTTAAAATCAACCACTTTTTTAGCTTGGAACTCTTGCGGTTTTTAAGGCTTATTTTTTGTAGAAAAGCAACGTTGCTAAAAGGTGTTTTTTTTAACTTTTGCAACTGAAATAAGTGCACTAAAATAGGCACTAGTAAGAACAGTAAAAAGTATAAAATTTCTGGTTGCTTAAATTGCATTTATTAAATATATAAAATCAAAGATACTCAAAGTTTATCACTTTTTTTAAACCTAAAATTTCTCAAAAACTCCTAAGCCAAATAGTGCAAAATCATATTTTACTGGATCTTTTGAATCCATTCTTCTCAGTGCCAAATCTAATTCTGAGACTGCTTTCCAATCATTTTGTTTACGCTTTAACAGGGCTAGTTTTCTTGCTACATTTCCAGAATGTACATCAAGAGGACATGAAAGCAAAGAAGAGTTGTGTGATTTCCAGAGACCAAAATCTACACCAACCTGATCTTTCCTGACCATCCAGCGTAAAAACATGTTGATACGTTTAGCTGCAGAATTTTTTAAGGGGTCAGAGATGTGTTTTTCTGTACGTTGTGGGTGTTGATGCTTAAAAAACACTGATTTAAACCGTGAGATGCTTTGTTGGTAGCTAGCTTCAGCTTGCCTCGGTTTAAGTGCTGATTCAAGCCCTCCATCTTGCTTGTATATCTGTTGTAGTGCACTTATAAAAAAACGCAGATCTACTGCGTTAAATGTTCTGTGTACAAAGCTGTCAAATGCTTTTAAATCTTCTTCTGTATGGTTTAAAACAAAGTCATACGGTGATTCATCCATCAAAAGCATCATCTTTTTTGCATTGTTGATAATCATCTTTCTGTTTCCCCAAGCTATAGTTGCTGTTAGGAAGCCAGAAATTTCGACATCTTCTTTTAATGAAAATTGATGTGGTATTTGTATAGGGTCTGATTCTATAAATTTAGGATTGTTGTATAGGACAACTTTCTCATCTAGAAAATCTTTGAGTTCAATATGTGTTTTTAGGCTAGCTGATGATGCCATCTTTCATTACTAATTTTCTGTCTGCCATGTCGGCAAGTTCTTCATTGTGAGTTACTAATACGAATGTTTGCCCAAATTGATCTCGAAGTTTAAAAAACAATTCATGCAAGTTTTTTGCAGATTCTGAATCTAAATTTCCACTAGGCTCATCAGCTAAGATTACCGCTGGATCATTTATCAAGGCTCTTGCCACGGCAACTCGCTGTTGTTCTCCTCCAGAAAGCTCGTTGGGTTTGTGGTGGATCCGGTGGGATAAGCCTAAGAACTCTAAGATTTCTTTTGCTTTTGATTCTGTTTCCTTTTTGTCTTTTTTTGCTATAAATGCAGGGATGCATACATTTTCAAGAGCCGTAAACTCTGGAAGCAATTGATGAAATTGAAAAATAAACCCAATGTTTTGGTTCCTGAAAACGGAGAGTTCTTTATCAGAAATATTTTTTAAGGTTGTATTGTTAATCTGTAGCTCATAATCAATCCCTTTTTCAGGGCTATCTAGGGTACCAAGAATCTGTAATAATGTTGTTTTTCCTGCGCCAGAAGGCCCAACGATTGATATTATTTCTCCAGATTTGATATGAAGGTTTACACCTTTCAGTACTTCTACCTTTCCAAAATATTTATGAATATTTTTTGCGATGATCATAATGCTTTTTTAAGTAGAACGAAAGTATTAAAAATATGTTATATAAAAAGCAAAGACCTTGAAGCTTTCGGCTTCAAGGTCTCTTTTAGTCCTAAATTATAGGTTTAGAACATTTTCTTAATTTTATTATAATCGATATAGTAAACAAATCGCAAAGAAAATAGATGCTGATTTGGTTGATTAAAAAGGTCGTCAATATTTTCAAAGAAGTCTAAATTGGCATTGTTGTTTTGATTGAAAATAGAATTTCTATACAATGCAATAAGTTGACTTCCAGGAGCAAACTGCCAAATATAGTTGATGTCTAAATTCCAATTGTTAAAATTTACATCACTTCCGTTGTTGTAGGCTGTAGGTGATAGGCCTCCATTGCTATTTAATTGATAGTAGTTGTTATTGTAGTCAACTGAGCTCCAATAGTGTCTAAAAGTCAAGGATAAGGATGATTTTGTACTAAAGCTGTATTTTCCAGACAAAGAATTTACATAGCTTTTTCTATTTCGCTCTCCAAGAATAACTGCGCTACCAATTTGATCAACATAGCCTCTATCAGCTAATGTTTTATTATAGTTAAAGTCATATTGTAAAGACAATTGATTGTTAAATCGATATTTTGGACTAATTCCAAAACCGAAACTACTCTTAGGGTCGTTGCTGTATCCTGTGTAATATATGTCAGCAGATACTCTAAGTCTTTTTTGAGAGTTGGTCCCTACCCAAGCGTTTACATTTAGTCGCTGAGGTCTTAAAAAGTACACACCACTGGTGCTACCTTGTCTTGGTTCGAAGAAATCTTTGTTTTCTGAACCGTAATTTAAATTCCCTTCAAAACTCAGTCTTTTTTTAGTTTGTGCATTAAAGTTTAATCCTGCTTCATAACCTGTATATACTCCAGAATGATGTTGGTAGAGAAGGTTGTTGTAAAAATTAAAACTATAGTTGTTAAAAATTCCTTCAGGTTTTAGAGTTCTAAATCCTGCGCTTCCATAGATTTGCTGCTCATTATTGCTAAACAAGATCCCCATATCATTTGGGTTAAAATTTTTGTCTTCAAAATTATAACCGATTTCCCAGCTCCATCTTCCAGAGTTTTTCCCAAAGCTAGTATCAAATGTATAACCTGTATTTGGGTTGTTGACATCGTCAAAAATAGTACTCATTTTTACAGAACCATCAACATTGTATTTACTGTCTTTGGTCTCTAAATGCCATAATAACCCCGTAGTATTTGCATCTCTAAAATCTCCAGATCTTGTTACATTTGTGTTGATCAAGGTGATGGCAGAGTTTTGATTAAACTGTTTGTCTAATACTAAAATATTGTAATTAGAAAATGGACTGGTTACTGCTTTTCTGGTCTCTCCTGTGTTATTGTCTCTTATGGTTGCTTCTGTTTTGTTAGTAATGGCGTTAAAAACACCGATCCCCAAACCGTTTTTAGTTCTTCCAGAAACTTTAATTGCATTAAGCATGGTTACTTTTTCTGGGTAATCAATTACTTCCTCGTTTGGGTTTAGCTGACTATAAACATCAAATTGATCTATTGGATTGCTCCCAATTCTTCTAGAGTAGAATAAGTTTCCTTTGTTAAACAATTCTGTTCCTTCTGTAAAAAATTGACGTTGTTCAGAAAATTGTTGTTCAAAAGGACCTAAGTTTAATTCTACATTATCAAAACCAGCTTGGCTAAAATCAGGAATCAGTGTTGCATCTAGCGTAAAATTTTCTGAAAGCCCATATTTTACATCCATACCAATACTCCAATCGTAATCTGTATTTCCCTTATAGGTATTTGCTGCAGAAGAAGCATAAGGGTAAAACTCTAAGCGAGTAGGAGGTTTGATGTTTTTAAAGTCTTCTACCAATCCATCGTGCTGAGTCCATCGACCAATAGAATTGTCTATATGTGTCCAGGTATGTTGCTCATTGAGTCTTTCTAATCTTCGATGAAAATTAAAGCCCCAGTGTTGAATTGGTTGGTTGGCAAAACGCAAAGCACTATAAGGTATCTTCATTTCTACGGACCATCCTTTATCGTTGGTCACTACAGCGCTTTCCCATACGGCACTCCAGTTAAAATCTTCATTACCGTTAGATACTTTAGAATCTGCTTGATTACCTGTGCTTTGTACCACAAATTCAAAAGGGTTTTGACCATCATCGTTTGGATTGATGGTTACTAAAAAGAAATCAGCCTGGCTAAAGTTATCTCTAGTGGCAAACTCCATCGGGATTTGATCAGGATTAGGATCATGCATCATAGCAGAAATATAAACTGCATCATTATTGTATATAATTTTTACGATTGTTTGATAATCTGAGGCTACCTTTTCTCCATTTTCAGGTCTAAAGACAATAAAATCAGTTGCCTTTTCAGCACCTTTCCAAGCGGCATCATCTAGTTTTCCATCAATTTTTGGGGCTGTGGTAGTTCTTTTTGCCCTAATTTTTTTTCGATCAAGTTTTAGCTGAGCTTGTGTAAACTGAAAAACAAACAAGCATAAAAATAGTGTAAGTGAACGTGTGTACATTTTAATTGTATTGATTATATAAGGTAAAGACTGTATAAAAATTAAAACGTCACACTTTTAGAGAAAAAAAACTAAAAAGCCACTTTTAAAACACTAGTATAAAGGTTTAATGCTTATCGTAAATGGTTGTAAAACAAGTATTTGAGAGAGGTTGTAGGGAGGCAAAAAAAAGCTCAATGAAAACATTGAGCTTTTTGATAAAAAAGTTGGTTTTACTAACTAAAAGATGTTTTTTAGATTGTTGTAATCTACAAAATACACCAATCTTAAAGAGAATAGGTGTTGGGATTTTTCTTGCAATAATAGGTCTAAATTGTCAGAAAAGTTTAAGTCGGCTGGAGCAAAGTTTGTGCTTGGTTGTATGGTGTTTCTGTACAAAGCAATCAGTTGGCTACCTGGGGCAAATTGCCAAGTATAATTTAGATCAAAGTTCCAGCTGTTAAAGTTTACATTAGAAGTTCCATTATAGTTGGTTGCTGCTAGCCCACCATCATTTTGTAATCTATAATATTGATTCTGATACTCTGCTGTCTCCCAATAATGTCTAAAAGTTAACGACAAAGAAGATTTGATGCTAAAATTGTATTTTCCTGTTAATGAGTTATTGTAAGATCTACGATCACGCTGACCAAAAATAATATCGTTTCCAATTTTATCAACATAGCCTTGATCATTAGTGGTTTTACTATATTGATAATTGTAAATTAATGTAAATTGTTTGTTAAAGCGATATCTAGGTGATAACATGTAATTGTAGCTGTCCTTTTGGTGGTCTAGATACCAAGTTTTATTTACCCGAACATCATAAGCAAATTTATTTCTGTAATCTGATGAAACCCAAGGGTTAAAATTAATGGATCCGGGCTGGTTGAATACGCGATTTGCTTCAACTGGCTGAAAAGCAGCAAAATAATCGTATTGTGTTCCTAAATTAGAGTTTAAACTAGCTCCAAAGCCAAAACGTTCAACTGTTTGAAAAAACGAGCTTAATGAGACTGTATTGCCCGTATATTTTCCAGGGTTGTGTAAATAATTGACATTGTATTTAAAGGTGTAGCGCATTTGATTAAAATGCTTGGTCGGTTTTAGAATTTGATATGATGCTTCTCCATAAAGGGTTTGAGCATTGTTTCTGTTTTGAAAACCTAAATCATTAATATTAAACTTGTTGTCTAGATAGTAATAGCCAACTTCAGCTTGCCAATTTCCAGCAGCTTTAGCGATGCTTGTGTCAAAGCTATAACCTGTGGTTGCTGGTCCATCATTTTTAATAGAACTAGTTTTAATAGAGCCATCAATAAAATATTTGCTGTCTTTGGTTCTTACATGATATAACAGACCGGTAACATTTCCATCTCTAAAATCATCTCCAACTCTTGTTACGTTTGTGTTAATTAAGGTGATGGCTGAGTTTTGATTAAATTGTTGATCCAAAACAAAAACATTGTAATTGGTAAATGGCTCAACCGTTTTTTGAGTTAATTCATCTGTAGTTGTATTGCGAATACTTGCTGATGCTTTTTCTGTAAAGGCATTAAAAAAACCGATTCCCAAACCATTCTTAGTTCTTCCAGATATTTTAATTGCATTTAGCATCTGAACCTTATTTGGATAATCAACTAATTCTTCGTTTGCATTTAAGCCATTTAGAACGCGTCCCTTGCTAATTGATGCTCTGTCTCCAATTCTTCTGGAGTAGAATAGGTTTCCTTTACCAAAAAGTTCTGTTCCTTCAGTAAAAAATTGTCGTTGCTCGTTAAACTGCTGTTCAAATGGCCCTAAGTTTAAGGTTACATTGTCAAAGGCGGTTTGTCCAAAGTCAGGAATTAAAGTCGCATCTAAAGTAAAGTTTTCTGTAATTCCATATTTAATATCTAAACCTAGGCTGTTGCTAAAGTTTGTATTGCCACCATAATTAGACATTGTCGTTGATGCGTAAGGAAAAAAGCTCAACCTCGTAGGAGGTTTAATATCTCTAAGTCCTTCTACTAAGCCATCGTATTGAGTCCATGAACCTTCTTGGTTGCTGATAAAGTTCCAAGAGTATTGAGCGTTTTGTCGAATCACTTTTCTTTGAAAATTAATCCCCCAAGATTGTACTTCTCTATTGGCAAAACGAAGCGCACTATAAGGAATTTTTAGTTCTGCGGACCATCCTTTGTCATGAACCTTTACCGCACTTTCCCAAACAGCACTCCAGTTGTAATCTTCATTTCCCTCAGAAACTTTTGCATCTGCTTGTGAGCCCGTGCTCATCACGACAAATTGAAAAGGGTTTTGTCCGTCATCATTAGGGTTAATGGTCACTAAGAAAAAATCTGTTTGACCAAAATCATCACGATCAGTGAATTCCATGGCGATAGCACTTGGATCGTCGTCATACATTAAAGCACTAACGTAAATAGCTTCATCATCGTAGATGATTTTTACTTCTGTTTTATGTGTTTTTGGTTCCGCTTTCCCGTTTACAGGACTATTCATGATAAAATCCTTCGCGACTTCTGCATCGTCCCATGCTTTGTCTGTAAGAAGACCGTCTATTCTTGGAGCTTTATGGATGGATCTATTCGTGGTGAGTTTTTTTCTGTTTTTGTTGATTTGCGCATGTGATTGTACTACAGTAAAGAGCGCAATTAATGCGAAAAAGAAGGGTTTGGTCATGGTTTTTGGTTCGCTACAATATTAATATGTAAAAATATCTATGATTATTTTGCGAAAATCATAAATTCTTGTTAATTCTAAACAAAGATTTATTAATTTTTTTGAATCACAAAAAATATAAAGGTTTTTAATAAAAGTGGTCTTATTTTCGAATTTGAATTTGTACTTTTGTAATCGTTAAAAAACATTCAAAAAATGAATTTACACGAATATCAAGGAAAAGAAATTTTGAGCAGCTTTGGCGTAAGAATCCAACGCGGAATTGTTGCCGGGAGTCATAAAGAAGCTGTTGATGCAGCAAAACAACTAACCGTTGAGACTGGTACAAGCTGGTATGTGGTTAAAGCACAGGTTCACGCTGGTGGTCGTGGTAAAGGTGGTGGAGTTAAGTTGGCAAAAAACTTAGCTGAAGTAGAAAGCATCTCTAACGATATTATTGGAATGATGTTGGTAACACCTCAAACTTCTGCAGAAGGGAAAAAGGTAAACCAAGTATTAATCTGTGAAGACGTATATTATCCTGGAGATTCAGAGCCAGAAGAATATTATATGTCTGTTTTATTAAACAGAAACACGGGTAAAAACATGATCATGTATTCTACTGAAGGTGGAATGGACATTGAAACTGTTGCAGAAGAAACTCCGCATTTAATTTTTACTGAAGAAATTGATCCTTTATTAGGAATCATGCCTTTTCAGGCACGTAAAGTTGCTTTTAACTTAGGTTTGTCAGGTACAGCAATGAAAGAAATGGTAAAATTTGTTACCAACTTATATACTGCTTACGTAAAGTCTGATTCTTCTTTGTTTGAAATCAATCCTGTATTAAAAACGTCTGATTCTAAAATTTTAGCTGTTGATGCTAAAGTAACTTTAGATGAAAATGCATTATATCGCCATAAAGATTACGCTCAAATGCGTGACTTACGTGAGGAGAATCCAATCGAAGTAGAGGCAAAAGCTGCTGGTTTAAACTATGTAGATTTGGATGGAAATGTTGGATGTATGGTAAACGGAGCTGGATTAGCGATGGGAACTATGGATTTAATTAAACAAGCTGGAGGAGAGCCTGCAAACTTTTTAGATGTTGGAGGTACTGCTGATGCAAAGCGTGTTGAAACAGCCTTTGGAATCATCTTAAAAGATCCAAATGTAAAAGCTATTTTAGTAAATATTTTTGGAGGAATCGTTCGTTGTGATCGTGTTGCTCAAGGTGTTGTAGATGCTTATGTAAGTATGGGAGACAAAATTACTGTTCCTATTATTTGTAGACTACAAGGAACCAATGCTAAAGAAGCTAAAGAATTGATAGATAATAGTGGTATGAAAATTATTTCAGCTACAGAATTCCAAGAAGCAGCAGATAAAGTACAAGAAGTACTAGCTTTGTAAGTTTTTAGGACATATAAATATAATAGACGCCTCACATTGTGAGGCGTTTTTTTTGTTGCTTGTATTCTTGTAAATAGGCTTATATTGCTTTTTATAAATTTTAAAATTTCAACATGAGAAAAATTCTTGTTTTAATCTTATTTCCACTGCAACTGATTGCTCAAGAGTTGCCTGGATCTGTACAGTTTTGGAATACATTAAAGACCCATTGTGGAAAATCTTATGAAGGTGTAATTACTGCTGGAGGTAAAGAAGGGGATGGTTTTGTAGGAGAAAAACTAGTGATGCATGTGCGTTCATGTGAAGGCACAACCATTAAAATCCCTTTTTTTGTAGGAGAAGACAAATCTAGAACCTGGGTTTTTACTCTGACTCCAGAGAAATTAATCCGATTAAAACACGATCATAGACATCAAGATGGTAGTGAAGATAAAATAACTCAATACGGTGGACTTAGTCCTAATACGGGTGCTGCAAACATTCAATATTTTCCAGCAGACCAAGAAACAGCGAATCTAATTTCGTATGCTGCTCAAAATGTGTGGTGGGTAACCTTAAATAAAACAAGTTTTACGTATAACTTGCGTAGAATTGGAAGTGATCGTTTGTTTACGGTAAAATTTGATCTCACAAAAGAAGTGGAGAATCCAGGTGCGCCTTGGGGGCATAAATAAAGTTATAGATGCTTTTTAAGCGCTTCAATTTCATCTCTAAATTTGGCAGCTGCAAGAAAATCTAAAGCTTTGGCAGCCTGTTCCATTTGTTTTCGGGTTTCTCGAATTCTTTTTTCTATTTCTGATTTTGGCAAATATTCCAAATCCTGCTCAGCTGCTTTTTGGATAGCATTGTCATAATGATATGAAGAAACCGCGTTTTTAGAGAGGGTATTGTCTATGCTTTTTTTAATCTGCGTAGGAGTGATGTTGTGTTTGGTATTGTAATCTTCTTGTTTTTTTCTCCTTCTATCTGTTTCGTCTATGGTCAGTTTCATACTGTTGGTGATCTTGTCAGCATATAAGATAGCAAGCCCATTGACATTTCTAGCAGCTCTACCGATGGTTTGTGTTAAAGAGCGGTGAGATCGCAGAAAACCTTCTTTGTCTGCGTCTAAGATCGCGACAAGCGACACCTCAGGCAAGTCAAGACCTTCTCTAAGTAGGTTAACGCCAATCAGCACATCAAACAGTCCAGTTCTTAAGTCTTGCATAATCTGAACCCGCTCTAAAGTATCAACGTCAGAGTGGATGTATCGACAGCGAATTTGTATTCGGGTTAGGTACTTAGCCAACTCTTCTGCCATTCTTTTGGTTAATGTTGTTACTAATGTTCGCTCATCTTTTTCAACTCGAATTTGTATTTCTTCAATCAAATCATCTATCTGATTCTCGCTAGGACGAACCTCAATAATGGGATCTAACAAGCCTGTAGGCCTAATGACCTGTTCTACAAAGACACCATCCGTTTGCTGTAGTTCGTAATCAGCAGGTGTTGCACTCACATAAATTACTTGATTTTGTATGGCTTCAAACTCTTCAAATTTTAAAGGGCGGTTGTCCATGGCGGCAGGCAATCGAAACCCGTATTCTACCAAGTTTTCTTTTCTGCTTCTATCTCCTCCATACATGGCGTGAGTCTGTGGGATGGTTACATGACTCTCATCGATAATCATTAAATAATCATCCGGAAAATAATCCAAGAGACAAAAAGGTCTTGTGCCAGCTTGTCGACCGTCCAAATAACGAGAGTAATTTTCAATTCCAGAACAATAGCCCAGTTCCCGAATCATTTCTAAATCAAATTCGGTTCGTTCCTTTAAGCGTTTCGCTTCTAAGTGTTTTCCAATTTCTTTAAAATAATTCACCTGTTTTACCATATCCTCTTGAATCTGGTGTATTGCGTTTTGAAGGACATCTGGAGAAGTTACAAACAAATTTGCTGGATAGATGGTCAATTCCTTAAAACGTTCAAGAATTTGATTGCTTTCCATATCAAAAGATTCAATTTCTTCTATCTCATCTCCAAAAAAGTGAACTCGATAGCCATGATCTCCATAAGATGGATAAATGGTTACTACATCGCCTTTTACTTTAAAAGTCCCACTCTTTATTTCTACTTCGGTTCTCGCGTATAAGCTAGTGACCAATTGGTGTAAAAATTTAGTTCGAGAAATTTGTTGGTCAACGGCAATAGGGATGACATTTTTTTTGAATTCAACCGGGTTCCCTATCCCGTATAAACAAGAAACGGATGCAACTACCAAGACATCTTTTCTTCCAGAAAGCAAGGAAGATGAGGTGCTTATCCTCAATCGCTCTATGTCATCATTAATAGAGAGATCTTTTTCTATATAAGTTCCCGATACGGGAATGTAAGCCTCGGGTTGATAGTAGTCGTAATACGACACAAAATACTCGACGGCATTGTTTGGAAAAAACTGCTTAAACTCTGAATACAATTGAGCTGCAAGTGTTTTGTTGTGTGCTAAAACAAGGGTAGGTTTGTCTATTTTTTCAACTACATTGGCAATTGTAAATGTTTTACCAGAACCAGTAACACCCAGTAAAGTTTGATGCTTCTCTCCACTTAAAATACCATCGGTAAGCTGCTTAATGGCAGCAGGTTGATCGCCGGTGGGTTTGAATTTAGATTCTAATTTAAATTGCATACAACAAAAATACAGATACTTTTTATAAAAATATCTGTATTTAAATTCTTTTATGAAACTGTTTTACAAGTCTCTCTTTTTAAGGAGTGCATAAGATAAATAGATAAAGATTGCAGTCCAAGCAATGACTATAAACACATCGGTAAATTGTACCGAAAAATCTTTGCTGACGTCCTCTCCAATTTGATTGGCGATAGACTTAACAGCACCAAGTCTTGTGGCAGGTTCTTTAATTAAATTAGCCATGGCCTCTAAAGGCAAGAATTGCATAATATTAGAAACTCTCTCAGAAGTATTGTCTACATCACGTAGGCTCCAATACAAATAGCCTTTAAATATGCTTTCTATGATTAACCAGATTAACATTGCACCCACAGCAAAAGCTGAACGCTTCACTAAGATCCCTAAAAACAGACCGAAGCTAAAAAAGCCGACTAGCTTTATAAAAAATGCTAACAAGTACTCGAGTTCTGAGAAAATGATACTGAGTTCGTTAAAATCAGAATAAATTAACCCCAAGATTAAAGAAACTGCAAACACAAAAAGGGTCGAAATAAATGCAAAAGCAACAACGGTATAAAACTTAGATAGGATGAATTCTTTTTTGCTCAAACCGTCTATTAAGTTTTGCTTTAAGGTCTTGTTGCTATATTCATTAGCCATCATAGAAACGATGACCAAGAGCAAGAAGAATTTAAAGATAGCTGCTACATAAGTGTTAAAGTGCCAGATATAAGGAAAGTTAAAGATTCCTTGATCTGCCAAGTGAAACTTAATTACGCCAATATCAAATTTGATAGCGGCTATTAGTGCAATCGAGGTTAATAAAGCAAAATAAATAATGGAAAGAACTTTACTTGCTCGGTTGTATTTTAATTTATGAAATTCAATATTTAGCAATCTAAACATGGTGGTGATTTTTTAGTTGATTAGTTGTTTTTGGTCAGGTCTAAGAACTGTTGTTCTAAGCTAGGCTTACGTTTTACCAAATGCGATACAACAATATCGTTTTTAAATAAAAAGCTGTTTAATTCTGAAGCTGTGATGTCTTCTATAATAGTAGCGATGATAACTCCATTATCTGTTTTTACAGACCCAATGGCTTCGTTGCTTTCTAAAAGGCTTAAGAGTTTTTCTTCATTGTCATCAACCTTTAGTTCAAACAATCCTTTTGATGCTGTCATTTCATCCACACGACCAGCATACAATTTAATACCATTTCTAATCACCACAACATGGCTACATACTTTTTCAACTTCATCAAGTAGATGCGATGCAAGAAGGATGGTTGTGCCTGTAGCAGCAATGTCTTTAATGATTTGTCTAATTTCGTGAATACCTTGAGGGTCTAATCCATTGGTAGGTTCATCCAATATTAATATTTCAGGATCGTTTAACAAGGCAGAGGCAATAGCCAGTCGTTGTTTCATCCCTAAGGAGTAGGTGCTAAATTTGCTGTTTCTACGGTCAAATAAATTAACGGCTTTAAGTTTTTCTTCAATTTTTACAGAAGAAACCCCCTTTATTTTACAAATGAGGTTTAAATTTTGTGCAGCCGTCATATATGGGTAAAAGTTAGGTCGCTCTATAATGGCGCCAACTTTTTTTAAGGCTTCATGGGTTGATAGCCCTCCGTCAAACCAACTGAAGCTTCCAGAGGTTTTATTTACAACATTTAAGATAATGCCAAGTGTGGT
The DNA here is from genome assembly GCF_038024035.1 of Polaribacter pacificus. Classification (NCBI taxonomy): domain Bacteria; kingdom Pseudomonadati; phylum Bacteroidota; class Flavobacteriia; order Flavobacteriales; family Flavobacteriaceae; genus Polaribacter; species Polaribacter pacificus. The sequence continues at coordinate 698,083 of NZ_CP150664.1, read as the reverse complement.
TGATTTTCCACTTCCATTTGGGCCAAGAATACCGTAAACATTTCCTTTTTGAATATCAAAAGAAAGGTTATTAACAGCGTGAACGGGTCCAAATTTTTTGTCTAAATTTTTAAGTGATAAGATTGTTTCCAAAGAATTTGTTTTAGTCGATATAGTATTCGACGAACAAGATACGCAATTGTTACAGAAAGATAAAAATTGACCTTTGTATTCTTGAGGTAATTTGGATGAGGTTTAGAGGGGTTTAATAATTTTCAAAATCATAATCATCCAAAGAATCAAAGAGATCGTTGTCTAAAAGATCGTCATCATCATCAAATCCTTCGTCAGATAAGCGCTCAGCAACAAATTCTTTTTCGGGTGCTGTTTCTGGAATTTCACCTACAGATAAAATAATTGTGCTAGCCTCAAGTACTTCGTTGTTAATTTCAACGACATCAACATAAAAAGTCCATAGATTTAAAAAGTCATAGACATAGATAAGCTTGTCGTTAACTGCCTCAAGAGTTTCGTTTAAAGTGCAAGTTTTCATAGAAATTGCATCACCAAACTCAGACATGTTAAAAAGAGGAATTTCTTCTCCTTGATTCCATTCTTGATCAGTTCTGTAAAAAGAAGCCATTTCTTGACCATTAAAACCAAAAGCTGCTGCAATGGTTGTGTGTAGCTCTTCTAAATTGAAGTTGTTGTTTACAGAAATGGTTCTGATAACATCTTCTTTGCTATCAAGGATAACGCGTATTTTATACATGGGCAATTACTTCTTTCGGAGCTGCAAAAATACAATAAATTATGTGTATTTTTACGTTAAAATACAATAGAATGTTGGATAAAACTACCTTGTTAAAACGGTTTAACGATCGTGCAAAAAACAGCTTAATGGAAACCTTAGAGATTGTTTATACAGATATTGGTGATGATTTTTTGACAGCACAAATGCCTGTTAATCCTAGAGTTCATCAACCTTTAGGTCAACTTCATGGAGGTGCAACTGCAGCTTTGGCTGAGAGTGTAGGGAGTGCGGCTTCTAATTTTTTTATCGATAGTGAAACTCAATATGTCAATGGGATCAATTTATCTATCAATCACCTGAAGAGTAAAAGAGAAGGTATGGTGACTGCCATTGCAAAAATCATTCACAAAGGAAGAACAACTCATTTATGGGAGATTCGCGTAGTAGATGAAGAAGGGCAATTAATTGCAATTTCAAAACTGACCAACATCGTTTTGCAGAAGAACAGATAAACATGAAGCGACTGAAAAAAACTCTTAAGTTGCTTGCATATCTGGTTATAGCTGCATTTTTGATTTTGTATTTGGTTTTTATTTATTTTTCTCAGCCCAAATCAGATGATAAACTTCTTGCCAGTTTTAAAGGAACTATGACTGAACCTACAATTTTTAAGAAAACCTTTCAAGGATCTACTTACAGGGTGTTAGCAATGCAAAAAGAGATTGATACGCTTTTGCCAACAATGGTTTTTGTTCATGGAACACCGGGGTCTTCATCAGACTTTAAGGCCTATTTATCAGATTCTACGCTTAATGCAAGAGCAAACTTACTAGCATACGATCGGGTGGGATACAACTACAAGGATTCAAGTTCCACTCAAGCATCCATTGCTTTTGAAAGAGATCTATTAATTAATTTATTAGGAGAGTTACCTCAAAAAAATACAGTTGTTGTTGGATACTCATATGGAGGACCTGTAGCTTTGTCGCTTCAAATTCCATTAAAGAAAATTGTTTTATTGGCTCCAGCAGTTTATAGTAAAGAAGAGCTGGTGCCTTGGCCGATTAAATTTTATCAATGGAAGCTTACCCGTTGGTTGGTTCCACATATTTGGAAAATGGCTTCATTAGAAAAGTTAACTCATGGTGAAGATCTAAAAACGTTTGAAAACAATTGGACACTAAATCCAAACTCTATTGTCTGTATCCAGGGAGATTCTGATCAAATTGTACCTTATGGCAATTCTTTGGCATTAAAAAAGCAATTTCCAAAAGCGCAAGTGCAGTTAAAAACCATAGTTGAGGCTGGACACGGGTTAATTTGGAGTGAATTTGAAAGTATTAAAGAACAATTATTAAAAAGCATCGATTGAAAACAATTATAGAAAAAGCCAAAGATCATTTGCAAAAGCAGCAGCCTTTTGTGTTGTATAAACAGCCAGATGCTAATACTGTATCTGGCTTGTTTCAGCTGGATGCAAAAACATATACCTGTGTTGACTATAGTGAAAAAGGTTTTGTATTTGCACCCTTTAACACACAAGAGGACGTGTTTTTTATACCTTTTGATAAAGCAGATCTATTTGTTGCACCGTGGACTCCAAAAGAAATTATTGAGTGCCCTAATATTATTTCAAAATCTTTAGAAAAAGAGAAGGAAACTCATGTTCAACTGGTTCAAAAAGGAATTAATCAGATAGGTTTAGGTGATTTTAAAAAGGTGGTTTTGGCAAGAAAAGAATCAGTTGCGCTAACCAACTTTAATCTAGAAGATGTCTTTTCTCAGATGACAAGTCGGTATACCAATGCTTTTGTATATGCATGGTTTCATCCAAAAACTGGTTTGTGGATGGGTGCCAGTCCAGAAACACTTGTAAAGATTAATGAGGCCTATTTTGAAACCATGTCTTTAGCAGGAACCCAGCAGATAAGTGAATCACTTGATCATATAGATTGGGGAGCAAAAGAAAAAGAAGAGCAGTTATTAGTTACGCAGTTTATTCAAGAGCAATTATATCCAGTGAGTTCTTCTTTGTCTATAGGTGAGGTTCAAACAGCCAAAGCAGGAAACTTACTGCATCTGAGAACCAAGATACATGGAGAAGTTTTAAAAGGCTTGCCTGTGGTTAAAACACTGATAGAAAAGCTACATCCCACTCCTGCTGTTTGTGGCTTACCAAGAGATAAAGCCAAGCAGTTTATTCTTAGCCAGGAGGCTAATAATCGAAAGTATTACAGTGGCTTTTTAGGATTGTTAAACACCTCTGATTTACAGTCAGAACTCTATGTTAATTTGCGCTGTATGGAGCTTTCTGGCGATATAGCAAATCTGTATATTGGTGGAGGAATTACTCAAGAGAGTGATCCAGAAAAAGAATGGGAGGAGACAGTTGCCAAATCTTTGGTAATGAAAAAGGTTTTATCATAAAAAAAAGCTATCAGAATTTGATAGCTTTTTTTAGTGTGAGAAATTATTTGAATATTAAATGTCATCAAAAGAGACATCTGTAAAACTGTCTGTTGAGGTTGGTGTTTTATCCTCGGTAGTTGTTTCTTCTTTTTTATAATCTTTTTGGTGTCTTTCGCTGATCACCTCTTCGCCTTTTTCATTTAAAATAAAACGTGTAGCTGCCTGCAGCATTTCGTTAAATTCAGTAAAGTCTTCTTTGTACAAGTAGATTTTATGTTTTTGATAGTGAAAAGACCCATCATCATGTGTAAATTTCTTACTTTCTGTGACAGTTAAATAGTAGTCATCTGCTTTTGTTGATCGTACATCAAAAAAATAGGTTCTTCTTCCTGCTCTTAATACTTGAGAAAAAATTTCTTCCTGTTCGGTTCTTTCTGTTCTCTCTGTTCTCTCTGCCATAATAATCGGTACAATAAAATTATAATTTTTTTTATTTGCTGAACAAATCTAAAAAAATATTTTACTTTTTCTAACGAAACCTTAACTTTCTTTTTCTAAAAGTTGTTGTTCGTACATTTCTTTATAATAACCATCTACTGCTATTAGTTGATTATGAGATCCTTGCTGAATAATACTACCTTCATTTAGCACGATAATTTTGTCTGCATTCTTTGCTGATGAAACACGATGACTTATGATAAAGGTTGTCTTGTTTTTAGAGACCTTGTTTAGGTTTGCTAATATTTGTTCTTCAGTTTCTGTATCAACTGCGGATAAACAGTCGTCAAAAATTAATATTTTAGGATCTTTAATGATAACCCTAGCAATAGAGACCCGCTGTTTTTGTCCACCTGATAAGGTTACGCCACGCTCACCAAGTATGGTTTGGTATTCGTTTTTAAAGCCCATAATATTATCGTGAATCACAGCGCCTTTTGCCGCAGCTATAATTTCTTCTTTGCTTGCGTCTTCTTTCCCAAATTTAATATTGTTTTCTATGGTGTCAGAAAACAAGAAAGGGTCCTGAGGAACAAAACCGATTGAACTTCTTAAATCTGTAAGATTTACTTGTTTGATAGGGGTGCCATCAATTAAAACCTCTCCATTGCTGACGTCATACAAACGAGCAATTAAATTAACGATACTCGATTTACCAGACCCTGTATTTCCTAAAATGGCAATTGTTTCACCTGCATTAACTTTAAAACTAATGTTTTTAAGTGCTGTAATGTTGGTGTCATCATAGGTTAAGCTAACATTTTTAAAGGTAACTGCTCCAACAACTTCTGTATTTTCTTTGGTGTTATTAACAATTTCTGGTTGCTCTTTTAAAAATTCATTGATTCTTTGTTGAGAAGCTTCAGCTTGCTGCACCATAGAAGTTACCCAGCCAACAATAGCAACCGGCCAGGTTAGAATATTAACATAAAGCATAAACTCAGCGATGACTCCAATCTGGATTTCACCAGCGATGTACTGTTTTCCACCCACATAAATAACAATCAGGTTGCTCACTCCAATTAATAAAATCATCATCGGAAAAAAAACAGCCTGCGTTTTGTATAAATCGATGTTTTTTTCTTTACTCTGATTTGCTAATTCATCAAAATTCTTGATAATAGAAGGTTCAATACCATATGATTTTACCACGTTTATACCTGAGAAGAACTCTTGATTAAAGGTGGTTAGTTTTGATAAAAACTGCTGAACGATATTGCTTTTTTTATTGATGACCTTACTTAAGATAAAAATAGAAACAGACAATATAGGAAATGGAATCAGCGTATAGAGTGTTAGTTTTGCATCAATTTTAATCATTTGATAAAATCCAACAGCAAACAAAACCAGCATGTTCATGCTGTACATAATTGCAGGGCCAAAATACATCCGAACTTTAGAAACGTCTTCACTAATTCGATTCATTAAATCACCCGTTCGATTTTTTTTATAAAAATTCACAGACAGCCTTTGGTACTGCTGGTAGATTTCATTTTTTAAATCAAACTCAATCAATCGAGAGGTCACAATAATGGTCTGTCTCATTAAAAAAGTTAAAAAACCAGCAACCAAAGCAACCCCTACAATGATCAAGATGTTGATAAGCAATTGATGCTTTACTTCATCAACATCTGTAATTTTACCCAGTTTGTAGTCTTCTATGCTATTAAAAGAGTTTCTGATTATCTGCGGAATCTCCAATGCCAAAAACTTAGAAACAATGGTGATAAAAATCCCGAGTAGGAGTCTGTATTTGTATTTGTAAAAATATTTATTTAAGTATTGTAATGCTTTCATTCTAAAAAAAATAGGCAGATTATGTTGATTTTAGGCAGTATTTATGGACTTGTAAATTAAATGATGTTAATAAATGTATAATTTGATTCGGTTTTTTTTGATATGTTTTGTCAATATCTTATTTTTGCGGCTTAATTTTTGAGAAATCATAAAACGAACCCTCAATTTAATACTTACATAAATGACTACAAATATAATTGATACTAAGGATTTAAAAAACGATCCAGTCTTTGGACAAATCTCTTTTGATGGCCATGAGCAAATTGTTTTTTGCAACGACGAAGATACAGGTTTAAAAGCAATAATTGGCATACATAATACGGTTTTAGGGCCTGCACTTGGAGGAACTAGAATGTGGTCTTACAACAGTGAGTGGGATGCATTAAATGACGTATTGCGTTTGTCTCGTGGAATGACCTTTAAATCAGCAATTACTGGTTTAAACTTAGGTGGTGGTAAAGCTGTTATTATTGGTGATGCAAAAACTCAAAAAAATGACGATTTAATGCGTCGTTTTGGACAATTTGTAGATTCATTAAGCGGAAAGTACATCACAGCAGAAGATGTTGGAATGGAAACACGTGATATGGATGTTATTAGAGAAGTAACACCTCATGTTACAGGTATTTCAGAAAGCAAAGGTGGTTCAGGAAATCCTTCACCAATTACTGCATATGGAGTGTATATGGGAATGAAAGCTGCTGCCAAATACCAATTTGGGACTGATAATTTAGCAGGAAAGAAAGTCTTAGTTCAAGGAGTAGGTCATGTAGGAGAAACCTTGGTAAAACACATTACTGATGAAGGAGGTCAGGTAGTTATTAATGATATTAACTTGCCACGTCTAGAAGAATTAAGTAAAAAATACGGTGCAAATGTTGTTTTAGGAAATGACATTTATGGATTGGATGTAGATATTTATGCACCTTGTGCTTTAGGTGCTACAATCAACGATGCAACTATTCATCAATTAAAAGCAAAGGTAATTGCAGGGGCTGCTAACAATCAGTTAGCGGATGAAGTAAAACACGGTATGCTATTAAAAGAAAAAGGTATTGCCTATGCTCCAGATTTCTTAATCAACGCAGGAGGAATTATCAATGTTTATGCAGAGTTAGAAGGATACGGTAAAGATGAGATCATTAGAAAAACCGAAAACATCTACAATACAACTTTAGATATTTTTGCACTTTCAGAAAAAGAAAGTATTTCTACTCATAGAGCTGCATTTAACATTGCACAGAATAGAATTGACACCCGTAAAAAGGAGCAAAACAAATAGAAAATATCAATAAATAGTTATATTTTTGCAGAGCGATAGAATTTTTCTTTCGCTCTTTTTTTTAACAAGTTCTTTAGAATGATCAACAGAAGACATATTCGAGTTAAAGTGATGCAATCGGTGTATGCAATGACGACTGCAAAAACAGATGATTTAATCAGAGAAGAAAAATTCTTATCTTTTAGTACACAAAAACTTTTTGAGCTGTACGTTTTGCAATTATTAATGTTGATTGAGGTTCAAAAATTAGCAGCAGCTAAGATTGAAATTTCAAAGAAAAAGCATTTAGCAACCCCAGAAGATTTAAGACCTAACACCAAATTTATTGACAATCCAGTTATTAAAACTCTTGCAGAAAGTGAGTCTTTAAAAATATACCTTGATGATCATAAATTAGACAATTGGGTTTTAGATGATGAGTATGTAAAAATTGTTTGGGCAGCTTTGTCTGAGAGTGATTTATATGCCAATTATATGAGCTCAAAAGAGGATTCTTTTGTTGCTGACAAAAAATTTGTCATTAACTTTTTTAAAGAAATTATCGCTCCAAATGACAAGTTAGCCGATTATTTTGAAGATCAAAATATCAGTTGGTCTGATGACATCCCTTTTGTTAACACTTGGATCGTTAGAACCCTAGATAAAATTAAATCTGAAAAGGTTTTTGTTTTAGGTAAATTGTTTAAAGATGAAGATGATCAGAGTTTTGTGCTAGAATTGTTTAGAAAAGTGATGTTGCATCATACAAAATTCGAAGACGAAATCGCTGAAAAAACTCCTAACTGGGAGGCTGATAGAATTGCTGATATAGACATGATCTTAATTAAGATGGCTATCTGTGAGTTCTTGTATTTTCCTTCGATTCCAGTACGAGTAACCATCAATGAGTATATAGAAATTGCTAAAGATTATTCAACCGAAAAGAGTAGCTATTTTATCAATGGGGTTTTAGACAAACTCTCTAAAGAGTACAGTAGCACAGATCGTTTGAAAAAAATAGGAAGAGGATTGATTTAAATTTATTATTTTTACCCTTTAAATTAAGTAAAATGAAAAAAATTATAGGTTTAATTGTTGTTTTAGGAAGCTTAGTACTTGTTTCATGTACAGAGTCTAATGCAGCTGCAAAAGTTAACAAAGAGAATTTAGCAAGCGCTAAAAAAAGAGATTTAGATATTCATAAAGGAGCGCCTATTGCTTCTGTTGATAAAAAAGAATATAATTTTGGTACGGTTACCGATGGTGATATTGTAAAAACTACATTTGTGATTACCAATACTGGTAAATCTCCTTTGGTGATTACGGATGCAAAAACCACTTGTGGTTGTACAGTGCCTTCATGGCCTAAAGACAAGGCTATTGCACCTGGAGAAAGTACAGAGATTAAAGTAGAGTTTAACACAGCTGGTAAAGGTGGTGGAAGACAGATTAAAGATGTGACATTGTTTACCAACACAGCTAATGGTAGAGAAATTGTTACTCTTAAAGGAATTGTTAATAAAAAATAAGAGATATCACAATGATGATTTTACAAGCAAGTAGTGGAGGTTTAGGAAGTATGTTGCCTTTTTTGGCGATGATAGTGGTTATATATTTTTTTATGATAAGACCGCAAATGCAAAAACAAAAAAAAGAGAAGAAATTTCAATTAGAAATCGCCAAAGGATCTAAAGTTGTTACTAGTAGTGGGATTCACGGTAAAGTAGTTGAGTTTCACGATGATAATACTGTAACTATAGAAACAGGTGCGGGGAAAATTAGATTTGAAAGATCTGCTATTTCTATGGAGTTAAGTAAGCGCTATTTAACGCCTGTAGAAAAGAAGTAATCCTCTATCAGATATAAAAAAAAGTGAGCTTTCAGGCTCACTTTTTTTATGCAATAAAACCAATTTGCTCATTGTGATTGTTAAATGCTTTGTGTAAATTGCAATGAATCCAGATTCTATTTTAATGATTGCAAAAAAGGTCAGTACTCAAAAAATCCCTAAAACGTTTTTAGTTGCGTTGGGCTTTGCATTGTTGTTTTGGACCCTTATCAAGTTGTCAAAAGAATATGAAACTGTCGTTAGTTTCCCAGTAAGCTATGTCAATATACCACAAGACAAGCTTATAGAAGAGGGCCCCCTTCAACAAATAGAGATCTCTCTAAAAGCTTCGGGGTTTAAATTGTTCTTATTGGGGTTTAATACAAAGACACTTGAATTAAATTTGAGAAACATCAAAAACAAATCGGGATCCAATTATTATTTTTTGACGAGTAAAGAAGAACCAACTATTCGTAAACAACTTTCTGATTCTTATGTAATTGACTATTTTTTACAAGACACAATACATTTGAAAATTAGTCAGTTAACGTCAAAAAAAGTTGCGGTAATTGGTGATTTTGATTTGAAATACAAATTGGGATATCAATTGATAAACCCTTTGCAAATAGAACCAGATTCTATTGTAATTTCTGGACCTAGTTTACAAGTAGACAGTGTAAAGAGTTTAAAATTAGAAAAATTAAGTCTAGATGATATTGCCAATTCTATAGATAAAAAAATTAGGGTTAATACAAGTGCAATTCCTTCGTCTATTAAGTTTTCAGTGAAAGAAGTTAAGGTGCAAGGGAATGTTGGTCAATTTACAGAAGGGACCATGATTTTGCCTTTTGAGATTATAAATAAACCAGATGCGTTGTCTGTAAATACATTTCCAAAAACTGTAGAAATTAAATACTTAGTCGAGATTACTCGGTTTAAAGAGGTAACTAAAGAATCTTTTATGGTGGTATGTGATTATCAGCACGCCATAGCAAATGGGTTTAGGTATATGATACCAAAAGTAATTGTTAAACCAGATTTTGTTAGTTCTTTAAAAGTTTCTCCATCTCAAATTGATTTCTTAATTCAAAACTAATATGGTTGTAGGCATTACTGGAGGTATCGGAAGCGGGAAAAGCACAATGGCATCATTCTTAATGAGTCAAGGGGCTGTGGCTATCTATAATGCAGATGCCGAAGCAAAACAACTAATGCTTACTTCATCAGTAATACGAGGAAAGATCATAGAAGCTTTTGGAGCCGAATCATATACAGAAGATGGTCTTAACAGAAGCTATCTCTCAGAATTGGTTTTTAAAGATCCACATAAACTCAAGCAATTGAATGCAATTGTACATCCTGAAGTATATAAGCATTTAAATGAGTTTATAGTTAAGAACTCAACGAAGGATTATATCCTGTATGAAAATGCCATCTTGTTTGAAAATCACAGCGAAACACTTTGTGACTTTATTATTTTTGTCAAAGTAGATTTAGAGGTTCGGATAGCAAGAGTGATGAAAAGAGATGGGGTATCAAAAGAAACAGTTTTAGAAAGGATCAACAATCAATGGCTTGATGCTAAAAAAGAAATTCAATCTCATTATATTGTAGAAAACAATGATTTAAAAACAGCTCAAGATCAAATTATCAGCATTCATAAAAAATTAACAAATAAGCCAGTCTGAAATCATATTAATTCATTGGTTTTCTTAAAATTATCATATAAATGAACTATTTATGTTAATTTTCGTTAAAAACGTTAATTTAAAGATTCAAATCCTCTATTTTTGATCAATGGGTAAAAAGATTTTTGTTTTAATTGTTGTTTTGATGACCGTTTCTTTGGTAGGAATTGTCACCGTTCAAGTCTATTGGATTAACAATGCCGTACAGACCAAGCGCGATCAATTTAAAAATGACGTAAAATTATCTTTGGCCAGAGCTGTTGAACGTGTTAATGAGGATGAGTTTTCAGAATTTCAGCTAAAATACACGCCTATTTTAGAAGCTGCTAAAGATATTAACAGCACCGAGATTAGAAATATTATTTTACAACAAATAGACACTACTGGGAAACAAATACTTTCTTACGGGCAAACCATTATAGAAGAGGTCATCAAAGCTCCTGTAGATTTTTTAGCCAAAGATTCTTCATCTATTTATTTTAAGAAAGTACGTGGTAGGGTTGATATCACCATCAACAGCAATAACAATGCCGGTGCTGATTCTGATTTCTTAAATAACAATAACGAAATAAAGTATACCAATATTAAGCGATTTCCAGAGGTAGAAGAATCTTGGATGCGAAACGTATTTAGAGAATTTAAAGCCTTAACCCCGATCAATCAAAGGGTAAATAATCGAGAACTCAATAGCATCCTAAAAGATGAGTTCGCGAAAAGGAACATTAATATAGATTTTAAATATGGTGTTTATAGTCGCGATGGTTTTTTAACCAATCTAAAATCTGGATATTATACTATAGATAAAACAAACAGTATTGGCTATCCTTTTTTTATGGATGAAAATGACGAAACAGCTTTTACTATTTTCGTAACGTTTCCAGGTCAAAAAGAACATATTTTATCTGACATTTCTGATATCTTGTTGCTGTCCGTATTTTTTATTTTTATCATTGTTGTTGCATTCTCAAGTTCTCTTTATCAGTTAATTAGACAGAAAAAAATTTCAGAGATTAAATCAGACTTTATTAACAACATGACTCATGAGTTTAAAACACCTATTGCGACCATCAATTTAGCTTTAGATGCCATAAAAAACCCTAAAATCATTAATGATAATGAAAAGGTGATTCGCTATGCTAATATGATTCGAGAAGAAAATAAAAGAATGCATGGTCAGGTAGAAAACGTTTTAAGAATTTCTAGATTAGAGAAGAATCAACTTGAAATCAATAAGGTTGCTATAGATATGAATGATGTTATTGAAGAAGCTATCTCTCATGTTAGTTTACTAATCGATGACAAAGGAGGGTCTATCAATTGTCACTTTGAGGCTTTGCAATCAGAGATTTACGGAAATCAATTTCATTTAACAAATGTGGTTGTTAACATGTTAGAAAATGCCTTAAAATACTCAGAAGAGACGCCAAAAATTGATGTCTATACAGAAAGTACAGCTAAATACTTTATCTTTAAAATTAAAGACGAGGGAATTGGAATGAGTAAAAATGCTCAAAAATATGTGTTCAATAAATTTTATAGAGAGCACAAAGGAAATATACACAATGTAAAAGGCCATGGTTTAGGTTTGGCTTATGTAAAAGAAATTGTAGAAAATCATCACGGAACAGTGTTGGTAGAAAGTGAAAAAGGAAAAGGAAGTTTATTTACGGTAAAATTACCACTAGTTTAAAATTATTTAATATGGGAAGCAAAAAAATATTATTAGTAGAAGATGATCCAAATTTTGGAACCATTTTAAAAGATTATTTAGCATTACACGATTATAATATCACACATGCAAAAGACGGAATAGAAGGTCTAATTGCTTTTAAAAATGGTGAATTTGATTTGTGTATTTTAGATGTGATGATGCCAAGAAAAGATGGTTTTTCTTTAGCAGCAGATATTCGTTCTACCAACAAAGAAGTGCCAATTATCTTTTTAACTGCAAAAACAATGAAAGAAGATGTCTTAAAAGGATATCAAGTAGGTGCAGATGATTATTTAAATAAGCCTTTTGATTCTGAAGTGTTACTTTTTAAAATCAAAGCTATTTTACAAAGAAAAGAATCTGATCAAAACAAAGAATCTGATGAGTTTGAGTTTCAAATTGGTAAATTCTTTTTCAATTCTAAATTGAGACATTTAACCATCAAAGATGCTGAGCCTGTTAAGTTGTCGCCTAAAGAAAGTAAATTGCTAAGAATGTTAGCTGTTCATAAAAATGATCTAATGCCTAGAGAATTGGCCTTAACCAAGATTTGGAGAGATGACAACTATTTTACGTCAAGAAGTATGGACGTTTATATTGCTAAATTGCGTAAATATTTAAAACCAGATGAAAACGTTGAGATTTTAAATATTCATGGAGAAGGATTTCGTCTAGTAGAGAAGTAGTCAACTACCTTTTAATATATAAAAATGAAGCTCGATTGAAATACAATTGAGCTTTTTTAGTAACTTTGAAAAGCTAAGACGATAAACCATGGCAGAATTTATTAGAATTTATAACGAAAATCCCAATCCTAAAGAGATTGCCAAAGTAGTAAAAGTACTGCAAAATGGAGGATTGATTATTTATCCAACAGATACTGTATATGGCTTGGGTTGTGATATTACAAATAGCAAAGCAATGGCGCGGGTTGCAAAACTTAAGAATGTAAAACTAGAAAAAGCTAATTTTTCATTTGTATGTAATGATTTAAGCCATCTTTCTGATTATGTTAAGCAAATAGATACCGCCACGTTTAAAATTTTAAAAAGAGCCTTGCCAGGGCCTTATACTTTTATTTTACCAGGAAGTACTTCGCTACCAAAAGATTTTAAAAAGAAAAAAACTGTTGGAATTAGGATTCCTGACAATGCTATTGCTCAGGCAATTGTAAAAGCTCTAGGCAATCCGATAGTATCTACCTCTATACATGATGAGGATGATATTTTAGAGTATACAACAGATCCCGAATTGATTTTTGAAAAATGGCAGCATAAGGTTGATCTTGTAATTAATGGTGGTTATGGAGATAACGAGGCTTCTACCATAATAGATTTAACCACAGATGAGCCAGAGATACTTCGTGAAGGTAAAGGAAGCTTGGATGTGCTTTAAGAGCTATTTTAAATCTTTAAACTTAGTCCTTCTCAAAGCAAAGTATTGCCAAACAATACTGGTGTGAATAAAGTAATCTGATTTTTTTTGTAATCTTTTCCGTTTCTTTAAAAAGCGGTAAAAATTTTTATAAAAACTAATATGGGCTTTAAAGATTGCCCAAGTATGTATCGGTCGAAGCTCAAAAGCAAATTTTAATCCTGCAATACCATCCAAAATTAAACGAGAAAAAATAACCAATAAAAACCATTTTTTTGGCACATTTTTTACCACATTTAAAAGGCTATTTCTAAAGTTGAGATAGGTTTTTCTAGGATTGCTTTCTTGTAAGGTGGCTCCACCAACATGGTACACAGTAGCTGCGCCAACATATTTAATATCGTAACCTAAGTTTTGAGTTCGCCAGCAAAGGTCAATTTCTTCTTGATGCGCAAAATAATCCTCATCAAAGCCTTCTAATAGATGATAAACTTCTGACCGAATGCACAAACAGGCACCAGATGCCCAAAAAATAGGATAAGTATCGTTAAACTGGCCTTGATCAGCTTCTAATTGATTAAAAACTCGCCCTTTACAATAAGGGTATCCCAAAAGATCTACAAAACCACCACCAGCTCCTGCGTACTCAAAGTGAGTTTTCTTTTTGTAATCTAATAATTTGGGTTGGATAATCGCCGTGTTCTTCTCAGATTTAAAAACACTTAAGATAGGGGATAGCCAATTTGGAGTTACTTCAATATCTGAATTAAGTAAACAGTAAATATCTGCATCAATTTGGCTTAAGGCATCATTATATCCCTTTGCAAAACCACCGTTACTTGCATTTTCTACAATTTGAACGCTTGGGTAATGAAGTCTAATAAAATCAACAGAATTATCTGTAGATGCATTGTCAGCTACATAAATTACAGCTTCTTCTGCACTATAATTAATGACTGATGGTAAAAATTCTTCAAGGAGTTTTTGACCGTTCCAATTTAATATGACGATGGCTGTTTTCAAGTTTGCAAACTTACGTTTTAAATCTTAATTTGAATTGTAACAATTTGTTAATTTGCTATTTGTACTCTGGGAGTTCAGGTAAAAATACATAGCTCTCATTTTCTAAGTCCATCTTACAAAAATAATGCGTAATCCCGTTGGTAACCATCAAATAATCAGCATTTAAATTCAAGTTATATCTCGCTATTTGGTCAAAAGTATTTTGGGTAATTGGAATATGAGGTGCTTTGCATTCTACAATTATATGTGGTAGCCCGCTTTTGTTAAAAACAAGGATGTCAGTTCTTTTTTTTCGGGTATGAAGCAGTAACTGTTTTTCTAATGCAATTAAGCTGCTCGGATATTTTTTTTCATTCAACAAAAATTGAACAACATGTTGACGCACCCATTCTTCTGGAGTTAAAACAAAATATTTTTTTCTTAACATATCAAAAATAAGCGTATGTTTTTCGTTACTTTTGAGCTTGAAATTGTATGTAGGAAGATTGAGTACTTGCATCAATCAAAAGTAAGAAAATGAACGCAATAAATTCTATAGTAGCCCAGATTAAGAAGAAGGAAATAAAGCCCATTTATTTTTTAATGGGAGATGAGCCCTACTATATCGATAAAATTTCTGATTATATCGAGCAAAACGTTCTGGATGAGGCAGAAAGAGGTTTCAATCAGGTGGTCATGTATGGTAGGGATGTTACTATTGATGAGATTGTGTCATCTGCCAAGCGTTTTCCGATGATGGCAGAATATCAGGTTCTTATTGTAAAAGAAGCTCAAGACCTAAGCAGATCTATAGAAAAACTCCTCAGTTATGTAGAAAACATACAACCCACTACAGTACTGGTCATTAACTACAAGTATAAAAAATTAGACAAGCGAAAAAAATTATACAAAGCCATTGAAAAGGTTGGTTTGATTTACGAGAGTAAAAAAATGTATGATAATGAAGTCTCTGAGTGGATCCGAAGAGTCTTGTCAGGAATGCAATACAAAATAGAGCCAAAAGCAGCGTTAATGCTGGTTGATTTTTTAGGAACAGATCTAAGTAAGATTAGCAACGAACTAAACAAATTAACTACTATTTTACCTGTAGAAACCATTATTTCTCCAATCCATATTGAAGAAAATATAGGAATCTCTAAAGATTTTAACAATTTTGAACTTCGAAAAGCTGTAGGTGAGAAGCAAATTGTAAAAGCCAATAGAATTATCAATTACTTTATAGAAAACCCTAAGAACAACCCTCTGGTAATGACCATTGCCTTGTTAAATAGTTTTTTTACCCAGCTATTAATCTATCATGGTTTACCAACTAAGGACAAAGCAACAGTTGCTAGAAGATTAGGGATTAATATTTATTTTGTTGGTGATTATGTTACGGCCGCAAGAAACTACCCCATGCGAAAAGTATCTCAAATTATAGCTTTTTTAAGAGAAGCTGATGTAAAAAGTAAAGGAGTAGGAGCCAATCAAACTCAAGGTGATATTTTAAAAGAATTGCTGTTTAAAATTATGCACTAACATTAGTTAGCGATTAATTTTTAAAAGTTTTTCTGCAGCATTAAAAGGCGTTGTGGTGCCTTTTTCTAGATCTTCAATAGCTTTTGACAGCGCTTCGCTTACCAAAGTATTGTTGTAAAAATTATCTTTTAACTGCTGCTCAATAGTAGCAAATAACCAGTATTTGTTTTGTTCTTGTCTTCTTTTGTCAAAAGAACCATTGGTTTTAGTTAAGCTTAGATAATCATTGATCATGGCGTCTATTTTATCAACACCTTCATGATTTAATGCACTACAGGTAAGTACTTTTGGAATCCATTTGCTCTCTTTTGGCGGGTATAAATGCAGCGCTCTATTAAAAGCCGTTTTGGCAATTTTGGCATTTTGAACATTATCTCCATCAGCTTTGTTAATGACGATGGCGTCTGCCATTTCTATAATTCCTCTTTTAATTCCTTGAAGTTCATCTCCGGCTCCTGAAATTTTTAACAACAAAAAGAAATCAACCATAGAGTGTACAGCAGTTTCACTTTGACCTACACCTACAGTTTCTATGATAACAGTATCAAATCCCGCTGCTTCACAAAGAATAATAGTTTCCCGTGTTTTTTGGGCAACACCCCCTAGAGAAGTTCCTGATGGTGAAGGTCTAATAAAAGCATTAGGATCTGTAACCAAAGCTTCCATTCGTGTTTTATCACCTAAAATACTGCCCTTGTTTACACTGCTACTCGGGTCGATAGCCAACACAGCAACTTTTTTGTTTTGTGCCGTTAAATAGCTTCCATAGCTCTCTATAAAAGTGCTTTTCCCAACTCCGGGTACTCCTGTAATTCCTATCCGTACAGATTTATTGGCGTAGGCTAAACAGCGTTCTAAAATAGCATTGGCTTTTTCTTGGTGACTGGCTTTAGTGCTTTCTACCAAGGTGATAGCTCTGCTTAAAAAAGGGATACTTCCTGCCAAAATTTGGCTTACATACTCATCCACACTGTACTGTCTGTTTCTGGTTGCTTTTATTTTATCAGCCGCCATTTTATTGGTGGTTTCTGGTTGAGAAACTCCGTCTACTTCATGAAGTGCTGTTGTCTTTTTTTTAGTCATATAGAATTAACCAATAGAATATGTGTAAATTTATAAATAAATATGTACCCAAATTGCAACAGGGCCAAAAAAGTATCGTCTTTAGGGTAATATAATAAGAATGAATCAAACAGTAGATCTACACAATCATTTGATTGAAGCTTGTAAAAACAATGATGCAAAAGCACAAATGCTATTGTATGATAAGTATTGCAAGGCTATGTGCGCGATTGCATATCGCTATGTAAAAGATGTTTTTGAAGCAGAAGACATTATGCAAGATGCTTTTATTAAAGCTTTTCAAAAGATTGATAGTTTTAAAGGAGATGTTTCATTTGGCGCCTGGTTAAAAAGAATTGTGATCAATCAGAGTTTGGATGTATTAAAAAAGAAAAAATTAGATCTGATAGCAATTAATGATGAGATTCATCACAAGGTAGAAGAAGATGAAACCTGGGAGGTCGAAGTTCCGTACACACAAGAAATGATTTTGAGTGTTATTGAAACACTTAAAGAAAAATACCGAGTTGTATTGTCCTTGTTTTTACTTGAAGGATATGATCATCAAGAGATCTCAGAAGTATTAGGGATTTCAGAGGTGGCATCAAGAACCCATCTCTTAAGAGGAAAGGCACAATTAAAAGAACGATTAAAAGAACAGCATTATGTCGAAGGATATTAGAGAAATCATGGAGGACCAGCCGAGTAAAGACATTTCTTTATCGGAAAATCACAGAAATAAGTTTCAAGAACGATTGCTTAAAGAGGTTCATCAGCAGCCTAAAAAAAGAAGCTTTCTTTGGTTGCAAGTTGCTGCATCAATTGTGGTGCTAATGAGTTTGGCTCTTGGGTATTTTGGTATGGATACGAAACCTTCAGAATTACCCTCAGAAAAACCGACTAAAGAAGTGAGTCTTGGAAGTTTATCTCCAGAACTTAAATCAATAGAAAGTTATTATATAAACACCATCAATTACGAGATCAGTAATTTAAGTGTCGACGAAAATAATAAAGAAATTTTGGATGGTTATTTTGCAAAAATTGCAGAGTTGTCTTCTGAATACAAATCCTTAACTACAGAGCTTAGCACCAAAGGAGTTAATGATGAAATCATCAATGCATTGATAAACAATTTGCAATTGCGTGTACAGTTATTGCAACGATTAAAAAAACAATTAAACGATTTAAAAAATTTAAATTTAAAACAAGATGAAACTAAAAACATATAGTATAGTTGGATTTTTGTTTACCGCTTTTTTTATAAGCAGTTTACATGCACAAAAATTTGACAAAAAATTCAACGAAAAGTTTAGCGTAAATAAAGACGTTTTACTTGCAATTAATGCCACAAACTCAGATGTCAATGTTTCTACTTGGAACAGAAATGAAGTATCTGTAGAAGCCATCATTACTGTAGAAGGCTTGAGTAAAAAGGAAGCAGAAAAATTTCTTAAAAACTGGAAGTTTGAAGCCTTAGGTAATAAAAGTAAAGTTCAAATCAATGCCAATGCAAGTCAATTTTTAAATGTTGATAGCAATGACTTTAAATTTGATTTTGGAAATATTACAATTCCAGAAATCGATATCAATATTGAAGATTTTGATTTTGACTTTAAATTTCCTGAGTTAGACATAAAGATTCCAGAAATCAATATTGATTTTGATAAAATATTTGAGAATATCGATATTGAATTAGACAATCATAATTTTGATGATGCTGATGAGAAAACGTTTTCTTACAAATCAAATGGAAAGCAAAAAACTATCGTTATTAAGACTAGAGAAGAGTGGGAGAAGTTTAAAAAATCGAAAGATTATAGAGACATGAAAGCTAATATTAAAGAAGGTCTTAAACAAGCGCAAGAAGGAATCAAAAAGATTGACAAAGAAATGATTCAAGAGCAGCTTCAGAAAGCGAAGATTCAATATGAAAAACTTGATAAAGAGAAGATTAAACAAAATTTAGCAAAAGCAAAAGAGAGCATTGAAAAGATGAAGGTTCAAATGCAAAACAATTATAAAAATGGCAATAATATTATTGTTATTGAAGATGGAGATAGTAAAAAAGAAGTAAAAATCACAAGAAAAATTACAATCAAAGTACCAAAAAATGCAACCTTTGATTTAAACACAAGACACAGTAAGGTAAAATTACCAAAAGGAAAAACTTCTGGTAAAGTTTCTTATGGGTCGTTTAATTCTGAAGAATTAAATGGTGGAGATTTGTCTATTTATTATGCCCCAGTATCTGTTGCTGCTTTAACAGCAGGTACTTTATATTTAAACAACATTACCGATGCAACTATTGCATCGGTAATGAATACCAATGTCATTACCAATTCTTCTGGTTTACAGATTCAACAACTTGGAAATAACGTAAGTTTAACCAGCAAGTTTGGTGAGTTGACAATTTTAGATGTTGCAAAAGATTTAAAAGATTTTGAATTGAGTTTAAATTTTTCAGAAGCTTCAATTGATTTAAAAAACTACCTTAATACGTTTCCGGTTATAAAAACATCTAGCTTAAAAATATTGGAGAAAGGTTTTCTCTTTAATGGTAATTTTGATGTCAAAAACAAAACCATTGAGTTACAAGGAAAACAAAGTACACTCCAGGTTAAGAACGTAAGGCAATAACAGTGTTTTTAACCTGTATTCTTTTACAAAACTTCTACTAAATTCCCATTTCCTCTTTCCTTAAAACTCCTTATCTTTACGTTTCTATAAATGCAAGTCAATTCATGGAAATCTACAAGGAGAATCAACTTAAAATATACAACTCTCTTACTAAAAGTAAAGAGCTTTTTAAACCACTAATACCAGGTCGTGTCGGCATGTATGTTTGTGGTCCAACTGTTTATAGCAATGTTCACCTCGGAAACGTAAGAACTTTTATGTCTTTTGATGTGGTATTCCGCTATCTATTGCACTTGGGTTATAAAGTTCGCTATGTGCGAAACATAACCGATGCTGGTCACTTAGAAAATGACGCTGATGAAGGGGAAGACAGAATTTCAAAAAAAGCGCGGCTAGAAGAAATAGAGCCTATGGAAGTGGTACAACGATATACTGTTGACTTTCATGAAACCCTTGAAAAGTATAATTTTTTACCTCCTAGTATTGAGCCCACTGCAACAGGTCATATTGTTGAACAAATAGAAATGATTAAAGAAATCATGGACAAAGGCTTTGCGTATGAGGTTAATGGATCTGTATATTTTGATGTGTTGGCATACAATGAAAAAGGGAATAATTACGGCATTCTTTCTGGTCGTAAGATAGAAGACGCTATTCACAATACCAGAACTTTAGACGGGCAGTCAGACAAGAAGAATCCCCAAGATTTTGCTTTGTGGAAAAAAGCAGATGAACGTCATATTATGCGTTGGCCATCGCCTTGGAGTGAGGGCTTTCCTGGATGGCACCTAGAGTGTTCTGTAATGAGTACAAAATACTTAGGAGAACAATTTGATATCCACGGTGGAGGAATGGATTTAAAGTTTCCACACCATGAATGTGAGATTGCTCAATCACATACCTGTAGTGGTAAAACCCCTGTTAATTATTGGATGCATGCTAATATGCTGTTGTTAAACAGTCAAAAAATGGCCAAATCAACAGGTAATTTTGTGCTTCCTAATGAGATTTTAACGGGAAAGAATACTATTTTAAGCAAAGCATTTGCACCTAGTGTGGTTCGTTTTTTTAACATGCAAGCCCATTATAGAAGTATTTTAGATTTTTCTAGTGATGCCCTAGAAGCATCAGAAAAAGGGTATTATAAACTAATGGATGCGGTGCACACACTAAAAACCATTCAAGTAAGTAAAACATCATCTGTAGACATCGCTTCTTGGAAGAAACAATGTTATGCCGCCATGAATGATGATTTTAATACCCCTATTTTAATTGCGCATTTATTTGATGCTGTTAAAATGATCAATCAATTAAAAGAACAAAAAGAGAGTATTTCTGCTGATGATTTAGTAGATTTTGAAAAAACAATTCACGCTTTTGTTTTTGATGTTTTGGGCTTAACAGATGAGTCAAAGCAAGACAGCTCTGATAAGATTGATGGAGTTGTAGCCTTGTTGATTAAATTGCGAAAAGAGGCAAGAGATAATAAAGATTGGGCATTGTCAGATCAGATTAGAGATGAGTTACTAGCTTTAGGAATTCAACTAAAAGACGGAAGAGAAGGCACAACGTTTTCTATCAATTAATACATTTTAAGACCCTATTATACAATTTTGAAAGAAATTCTAACATATCCTTTTATACTTTTGGTTCGGTTTTATCAAACAGCGATATCTCCATTTACACCTTCAACATGTAGGTATTCACCGACCTGTTCTCATTATACAATTGAGGCATTACAAAAGCATGGATTGTTTAGAGGGGGTTGGTTAGCCATTAAAAGAATTTTTAGTTGTCATCCATGGGGTGGGCAAGGTTATGATCCTGTGCCAGAAAAGAAAAAATAATTTAGCTTGATTTTATACTGCCTTAACGTCAGTGTCATTTTAGAAGCTTATAAATAAAAAAAGAATGAATTTTTTATCAATTGTTTGGGACCCATCTTTAGGGATCGATTTAGGTTTTTATGTAATTAGATGGTACAGTCTAATGTTTGTGCTAACCTTTATTTTAGGGTTGCGATTGATGAAAAAAATGTTTATCAATGATTCAATACCTGTAGAAAAACTAGACCCGTTGTTTATGTACACCTTCGTTTCTATGTTAATAGGAATGCGTTTGGGTGATGTATTTTTTTACAGCTGGGATTATTACCAAGATCACTTGTTAGAAATTATTTTACCCTTTAAAGAAAATGCAAATTCTTCTGCCTTATTTGGGATGATTAAAGGCTGGGAATTTACTGGCTATACAGGGTTTGCAAGTCATGGAGCAGCTGTTGGAATCATTACAGCCTTGTATTTCTACAGTAGAAAAGTGATTAAAAAACCTTTTTTATTCATTTTAGATAGAATGGGAATCATGGTAGCCTTGGCTGGTTTTTTCATCAGATTAGGGAATTTCTTTAATTCTGAAATTTATGGAAAGCCTACAGATGGTAGCTTTGGCGTTATTTTTAAAGCTGCTGGAGAAACCGTTCCGAGGCATCCTACTCAATTGTATGAGGCCATTAGTTATTTAATCTTATTTGTAGTCCTTTGGAAGTTGTATTGGAAAACAAATGCGAAAGAGCAGCAAGGATATTTGTTTGGAATCTTTTTTGCTGTATTGTGGTCATTGCGTTTTATTATTGAGTTCTTAAAGGAGCCTCAAGTTCAAGAAAGAGGAGAGGAGTGGTTGTTTAGTCCGTTAAATACTGGTCAAGTATTGAGTATTCCACTAATCTTGATTGGACTTTACTTTGTGTTTAAAAAATCAAGACTTCAGACTAAATAGGCGTATTTCTAAACCCACAAAAAAGCTAAAGCGAAGTACTTTAATCTTTAGGTCACTTCTATCAACAAACTGTAACATACTGCTTAGTTTTAAACGTTTATTTAAAATTAATGCCAGAGATACTGAACCAGATAAACTTAATGAGTTTATATTCTTTCTGTGTATATTTCCTATGCCTATAGTAGGACTGAATTCTATTTTTTTGTTGTTTAAAGTATGTGTCAAAGCATATCCAAAACCCACACCTAATCTATTGTAATTGTTTTTTATACTTGCATTTTCGTATTCTAGATAATAGAAATAATATCCGTTTTCTCGTTCTTTACCTGAATATTTTAATCGAGTTAAAATATCTAATGTTCCAGCATTATTACCACGATTGTCCCCGATGGTTAATAGTCTTAAGTCTTGGTGAGCACTAAAACTAATAGCGTTTTGTGCAGAGATATGAGTCGAAAATAGCAATACCATAGGTACTAGCCATAAAAGCATTCGGTAATACATGTAGGGGATTTAAGATGTTGTTTAAATATAATAAAAAAATCCTAACTATTATTTAATAGTTAGGATTCTATATTTAAGAACAAATTAATTATTAACCTTTTACGTTATTTTTAAATTTGTTGAATTTTGAATCTTCTTTCTTAGGCCAGCTATTGTTTGATGTATCAACATCAGCTGTTTCAAAATCAGGATCAACTGTAAAACTTTTTATTTCTTTAGAAGAAGCAAAAACTCTGGTAGCAGAAGTGTCATTACTCATCCATATTTGTGCTGGGAAAGTTTGCTTTTCAGTAGTTCCATCAGCATAGTTCAATTGAACAATAAGTGGCATAACCAAACCTCCTGGTTTTTCAAATTCTACTTGGTAGATAAATTGAGGAACTTCTTTCATGTTTTTCACATGCTTAGACATTACTTTAGGATTTGAATCCTCTTTTTTATCTGTAATGTATACCAACTCACCCATTCTTTCAAAATATGCTTTTGCTTGTGGATTGTTTTTCATTATCCCAGCAATACGCTGACTTGGTTTGTCTGTTAAGTATAATTGTTTTACATCTTTAATACCTATGTCTGTTACATCAGTTGTGTAGAACCAACCTCTCCAGAACCAATCTAAATCCATTGCAGAAGCATCTTCCATAGATCTAAAGAAATCTGCTGGTGTAGGGTGTTTAAACATCCAGCGTTTTGAGTATGTTCTAAACGCATGATCAAATAATTCTTCACCCATGATTGTTTTTCTAAGCATATACAATCCTGCAGCTGGTTTAGAATATGCATTTGGACCAAATTGTTTTACGTAATCTCCTTGTGACATAATAGGAGAAATGTTACTTTGATCTCCACCCATATATCGTGTAATATTTTTTGCAGGGTTGATCGCAAATAATTCAGGATCGTATTTCAATGATGCTAAAATTTCTACAAAAGAGTTTAAACCTTCATCCATCCATGTCCACTGACGTTCATCAGAGTTTACGATCATTGGGAAAAAGTTGTGACCAACTTCATGTATAATTACACCAATCATTCCCTTTTTAGTTCTGTCAGAATAAGTTCCATCAGGGTTTGGTCTACCAAAGTTAAAACAGATCATTGGATACTCCATTCCTTGTCTTTCTGAGTGAACAGATACCGCTTTACTATATGGGTAATCAAAAGTTAATTTTGAATACTCAATTAAGGTGTTTGCAACAGCTCTTGTAGAGTGCTCTTCCCATAATGGGTTTCCTTCTTTAGGATATAAAGAAGTTGCCATCACTGTCTTACCATTGATATTAACTGCCATTGCATCCCAGATGTATTTTCTAGAAGTTGCAAAAGCAAAATCTCTAACTCTTTCAGCTTTAAAATGCCAAGTTTTAGTTTTTTTACTACGACCTTTTTCAGTTTTTTCAGCTTCTTTTTGAGTAACGATAATTACTGGATCTTTAAAAGATTTTCTCGCTTTATCAAAACGTCTTTGCTGTTCTTTTGTAAGAACTGTTCTTTCGTTTTGTAATTCTCCAGTTGCTTCAACGATATGATCAGCAGGTACTGTTAATTTTACATCGTAATCACCAAATTCTAAAGCAAATTCACTACGTCCCCAGAATTGCATATTTTGCCATCCTTCTACGTTGTCATATACTGCCAGTCTTGGGAAAAATTGTGCGATAGTATAGTTGTTGTTTCCGTCAGGGAAGCTCTCTAAACCAGAACGACCACCGTCTTTATTGATGTCGTTAATCAAGTAGTTCCATTTAATTCTAAAATCAAATGATTCACCTGGAGCAAGTGCTTTTGGTAAATTAATACGCATCATTGTTCTGTTAATTAGATGCGATAAGTTTTGACCATTGTGCTCAACTTTTTCAATTTTAAATCCAAATCCTTTTCCTTGGTTCATGTAAGAACTTTGAAAGTTGTCTGGCGTAATAAACTCAGCTACTCTAGTTGATTGAGTCAATGGAGTTTTAGAATCATCAGCTCTCATGTTTTGATCCAATTGAACCCATAAGTATTCTAAATGATCTTTAGAGTTGTTGTGATAGGTGATTTTTTCATCACCATAAATGCGATTTGAATCTTCGTCTAAACGAATATCCATTACATAATCCACCTTTTGTTGTGAATAGGTATGACCAGGAGCTCCAGACGCAGTTCTGTCTGTGTTAGGCGTAGCCAACACATCTTTCATTTGTCTAAACTTGTTTTGATCAGTGTGTCCTTGTTGTACTTTTTTCTTTGTTGTATTGACTTGTGCAAAAGCACCTGTAGCAATAAAAAACACAGAGAAAAGTAAGAGTGAAATTCTTTTCATTTGAGTATAGTTATTTTGATTAAATTAAGTGTATGTATTGTAAGTGGCGCTAATTTATGCCTTTTTTTTAAAAAAAGCTTTTTGTTAAAAAAAAAAGAGACAAAATAAAATGTATTTTGTCTCTTTTTGGCTTTTTTTAACCTTTAATATTCTTTTTAAACTGGTTAAATTTATTTTCTTGTTTTTTAGGCCAGCTATTATTGGTTACATCTACATCAGCAGTTTCTAAATCTGGATCTATAGTTATGTTGGTAATTTCTTTATCAGAATAGATGGCTTTTGTTACTTGATCATCTGATAATCTCCAAATTTGAGCTGGATAGGTTTTGCGATCTTTTGTTCCATCCTTATAGGTAAACTCTACAATGATTGGCATTACCAAACCTCCTGGTTTATCAAAAGTTACTTGATAAAAATATTTAGAAGTTGCTCTGTCTTTTGCCGTGAATGCTGCTCCTTCAGAAGTGTCTTCAACAAAATCTAAACGATCTTTTGAAGTTGATGATTTTGTATAAAATTTCTTCACACTTTTGATTCCGATATCAGTAACATCTGTTGTGTAAAACCAACCTCTCCAAAACCAATCTAGATCCATTGCAGAAGCATCTTCCATGGTTCTAAAGAAATCTGCAGGAGTAGGGTGTTTAAATTTCCAACGTTGTGCGTAGGTTTTAAAAGCATGGTCAAATAACTCAGGTCCCATAATGGTTTGACGAAGGATCCATAAAGCTGTTGCAGGTTTTCCATAAGCATTGTTTCCAAAACTATAGGTATTATCACCTTTAGACATAATAGGGGCAATTCTAGATTGATCACCGCTCATATATCTAACAATGTTTTTAGGTAATCCTCTTCCAAGTGGGTACCCTTCTTCGTAGTCCATTTGTGCAAACATTTGTAAAAACGAGTTCAAACCTTCATCCATCCAAGTCCATTGACGTTCATCAGAGTTTACAATCATCGGGAAAAAGTTATGACCTACTTCATGAATCGTTGTTCCAAGCATTCTGTATTTTTGTCTGTCTGTATAAGTTCCATCAGCGTTTGGTCTTCCAGGATTAAATGCAATCATTGGATATTCCATTCCCATTTGTCCATCTACAGAAATGGCTTTGTGATATGGGTAATCAAACGTATACTTTGAGTATGTTTTTAATGTTTGTGCAGCAGCTCTAGTTGAGTGGTCACCATATAAAGAGTTAGCTTCTTTAGAATAATATGAATATGCCATTACAGTTCTACCGTTAATATCTACAGCCATTCCATCCCAAATAAATTTTCTAGAAGTTGCAAAAGCGTAGTCTCTTACGTTTTCTGCGAAAAACTTCCAAGTTTTGGTTTTTTTAGATCTGCTTTTTTCAATTTTTTCAGCCTCTTTTTGTGTGTGAATCACTACAGGTTTGTCATAGCTTTTTCTAGCTTGTGCTAATCTTCTTTGTTGTGTTCTTGTTAAGACTTCATTCTCATTTAATAACAAACCAGTTGCACCAAGCATGTGGTCATCAGGTGTGGTTATGTTTACGGTAAAATCACCAAATTCTAGAGCAAATTCACTTCGTCCCCAAAATTGATCATTTTGCCAACCTTCAACATTGTCATAAACACAAAGTCTAGGGTAAAATTGAGCAATTACATAATTGTTGTTTCCATCTTTAGGGAAATGCTCATAACCAGAGCGACCTCCTTGCGTTCTGTGGTTATTGATAATGTACCACCATTTTACGCTAAATTGGAAAGTTTCTCCAGAAGCCAAAGGTTTTGGTAAATTAATACGCATCATAGTTTGATTAATGGTATGAGATAATTCACTACCGTCAATATTGGTAACGCTGGTAATTTTAAATCCACCATCAAAAGGGGCGCTTTCATAGTTTTTTGTGTAGGCATCCTTTGTGACACCTTTAGGGATTCTACTTTGTTCAATATCTGGAGTTTTTGAATCCGAAGCACGCATGTTTTGATCTAACTGCAACCACAAATAGCTTAACTCATCTGCTGAATTGTTGTGATAGGTAATTGTTTCACTACCCGTTATTTTTTGATTCTCATCATCCAAAACAATATCAATTACATAATCCACCTTTTGCTGTGTATAGGTCTTTCCAGGAGCTCCAGAAGCAGTTCTTTGGCTTGTAGGTGTAGCCAAGACATCCTTAAGTTGTCTAAATTTATTTTGATTTGTGTGTCCTTGCTGCGTTTTCTTTACCTGAGCAAAAGAAGCTGACGCAATAAATACTAGCGAGAGTACTAGTAAACCGAGTTTTTTCATGGTATGGTTTTGATTTGTAATTAGTAAATTATTTAGTACTTTAAAACAGCATGCTGCTCTTTTTTTGTAAGCAAGGCACTTTTGTGTTTGCCTCTAACCTTTGATTTGATTAAGTTTTGTTGTTCAGGAAACTCAGCAACGAGAATATCATTGGTTACATCAATTTCTTTTAAAGAGTTGATGTTTTTTACTTCTAAATAAAAGTATACGATATCTCCATCATATTCTTTTCCTATGAAGTCGTACAATACGGGTTTTCCGTCTATTTTAAATTGAACATGCTTTTTGAGATATTGATAAAAAAAAGTATCAGAATCTTTGGGCTCGTTTTTGGTGTCCAATTCAAATTTTTTGTGGTGAATTTCTTCCAATGCTTTTTCGATATCATCAATAAAAACATTGATAATAATTTCTAAAGATTTTTGCTTTTCATTATATTCTAACTGAGTTAAACTCAAATAGTATTTGTGGGTAGTAAACGCAAAAAGAGGTATTACTAAAAAGAATACAAGCACTTTGGATTTCATATAGTATGAATTGGGATAGTAAAATTAGAAATAATAAGTTGCAAAGCAACATTATTTTGATTTTTCTATCATTTTAAGATAGTTTATACTCTCTTTTTTAAAAATAGCAATCAATTCTAAGACCTTATCTTTTTTAAAGAGTGTCTCTATACCTAGATAGCTGCAGTAATTTATAAAATGCGGAAAACTTTCTTTTGGAATTTTAAGAGAAGTAAAGAAAAATTGCTCTCCCAATCTTTCTAAGAGTTTGTTTGCTAAACTGCGTTTAAAATCTAAAGCTTTGCGCTGAGCTCTTTTTTTTATAGAAGATTTGTCAGGGATCCCAACACTAGCAATTGGTACACCAGCAACTTTTGCAACTGGATCTGTTAGCAATTGAGAACTTGGTGGCTTTTTACTATGATCAAGAGGGATTTTAGAAAAGTCCATTTTAGAAAAGTCATAATAACCTTTGTCTAGTTTAGGCGTGGTATCAGCCTTTTTCTTAATCATATCATGTTTTAAAAAACCAGTAAGTTTTTTCTTGAGCTCTACTTCATTTAGTTCATTGTTGCGTTCTAGTAAATAAATTAAAATAATACCTTCTTTAATGTTGGTTTGTGATATTTTAATTTTTTTAACTTTGTATTGCAGATTTGTAATTTCTAACCAATCACCTAGTCTTACTGGGATTTCAAATTCTCCATCTTTGTTTGAAATCGTTCCTTTACTCGTATTAAGATTGATGATATGTGCGTCTTTTACAGGGAGTAAATAGGTGTTTTTGATAAGCCCTTTGATGCTTATTTTCTTTTCTTGCCCTGTTATGGAAAAACAAAGTAAGAAAGCGCATATAAATGCAGAGGCCTTTTTTTGCATGGTTCGTTAGGTTGGTAGTTCTTCTACAAAGAAACATTGTGTGGCTCTTAAAACTCTATTAAAAGACTTGTAAATTTTTGTTAAACCCCAAATTTAAATTAAGTTGAAAGAAAAATAGCTAATAAAATTCACCTATTTTTGAATTATGAGAAGAATACTAATTGCCAGTACATCCACAGTGCATTCTAGTGGGTATTTAACTTATTTACAACCCGCATTAAGCACCTTCTTTGAAGGCATTCAACAACTCCTTTTTATTCCGTATGCAAGGCCTAGTGGGATCACTTATGATGCTTATACCGCTAGAGTAAGTGAGGCGTTTAAACCACTCAATATAACTGTAAAAGGAATTCATGAATTTAAAAACCCAATAGAAGCTGTACAGAAAGCAGAGGCTATTTTTACTGGAGGAGGAAATACTTTTGAATTGGTAAATCAATTGTATAAAAACAATATGATGCAAGTTCTTAAATCAGCTGTGAATGCTGGCACTCCATATCTAGGGACCAGTGCTGGGAGTAATATTTGTGGTTTAACTATGATGAACACCAATGATATGCCCATTGTATATCCGCCTAGTTTTGAATCCATGGGGTTAATTCCGTTTAACATCAATGCTCATTATTTAGACCCAATAGAAGGATCTACTCATATGGGAGAAACAAGAGAGACAAGAATACAAGAATATCACACACTCAATCAAACCCCTGTTTTGGGCTTAAGAGAAGGTAGCTGGTTAGAAGTACAAGGATCCTTAATTGTTTTAAGAGGTTCTTATACAGCTAGAGTATTTAAAGCGGGTGCTACTCCGTTTGAACTAGAGAGTGGGAGCGAGGTGCTTTTGTAATTTGCTTTGTAAAGTAAGCGATATAAGTAGTGGTGATTAATAGTTTACATACTCAACAATCTCCAAACCATAGCCAATCATTCCAACTCGTTTTTCTTGCTCAGAATTAGAAATTAAACGCAATTTGTGTATGTTTAAATTATGTAAGATTTGTGCACCAATTCCAAAATCACGTTGATCCATCTTAATAGGAGGTGCTTTTAGTTGACCTTCTTCTTGAGATTTTTTGAGTAATTCTAATCTGTTTAATAAGTTTTGTGATTGATTTTGTTGATTGATAAACAAAATAGCTCCTTTACCAGCATCATTAATTACCTGAAACATTTTATCCAATTTATGATCAGCATTGTTGGTAAGGGTTCCAAGAATATCGTTGTTGACTAAAGTAGAGTTTACACGCGTTAACACTGGCTCATTTTTGGCCCAATTTCCTTTTGTAAGGGCAATATGAACCTGATTGTTAGTGGTTTGCTGAAATGCGCGAAGTCTAAAATTACCGAAGCGTGTTTGAATGTCAAAATCTTCTTTCTTTTCAATTAAAGAATCATGTTCCATTCTATAAGCAACCAAGTCTTCTATAGAGACAATCTTTAGGTCGAATTTTTTTGCAACCTTGATCAACTGAGGCAAACGTGCCATGGTTCCATCTTCGTTCATGATTTCTACAATCACACCAGCAGGTTGAAACCCAGCCAATCTTGCAAAATCAATGGCGGCTTCTGTGTGTCCAGTTCTTCTAAGCACACCTCCTTCTTTAGCGATTAAGGGAAAAATATGTCCAGGTCTTGCCAAATCAAAAGGCTTAGTGTCTGGATTTGTAATTGCTTCTATGGTTAAGGCTCTGTCATTAGCAGAAATCCCTGTTGTAACTCCTTTACCTTTTAAATCAACAGACACTGTAAATGCCGTTTCCATAGGATCGGTATTGTTGTTTACCATCATTCCTAGTTGAAGCTCTTTACCGCGTTTTTCTGTAATAGGTGTACAAATTAAACCACGACCATGAGTAGCCATAAAATTGATCATCTCTGGGCTCACTTTTTCTGCAGCAGCTAAAAAATCACCTTCATTCTCTCTGTCTTCATCATCTACTACAATTATAATTTTTCCATTGCGAATATCTTGAATGGCTTCCTCTATACTATGAAGTTGAATTTTATTTTCCTTAATTTTATTCATCGTTACTAATAGCGTTTGTGTTGCTTTTTGTGTTTAACTTTTTAAACAGTTTTGTAATCGGCTGTAAAAATACACCAATATTGAAGATACCCCTATCTTTTGTCGCTCTTCTTGTTAAGAAAAATGCAAATGGAATCATGATAATTGCAGAAATCCAAGAACCTAAAAGAGCAGTAACAGAACTTTCTTCGGCTAAGTTTCTTCCAAATGTGTTTGTAAAAAAATAGACTACGTAAATACAAATGGCTAGAATCATCGGCAAGCCAAAACCACCTTTTCGAATTATAGACCCTAATGGAGCACCTATAAAAAATAAGATTAGACAAGACAGCGAAAAAGCAATTCTGTTGTAGTATTCCGTTTCGTATTTGTTTAAAACAGTTCTCTTAAATTTCAGAAATGTTTTTTTGTTTTTGATAATATTAACTGCTTGGTCAGATTTTTGCGCAGCTGCACTTAAAATTCGCAATTGTGCTTGAGAATCAAAATTGTCTAAAATACCGGGTTTTAGTTTTTTATTGATTAAAGAATCTGGGTAAGCGTATAGTTTTTTTGCGTCAGAATTTCGATACAAATTAAGTGCTCTACCTTCAATGTACTCATCGTAATTAAGTTTAATACTAGGTAAGGTGTCATTTAACTGATCTAAACTTAATGTTTGATAACTTTTAATGGAGTCAATTTCTACATTACCGCTAAAAGAAGAAATGTTTATTAAAATTTCATATTCGTCAAAAGTAGCTGTAGAGGAAGGCATCTTATCAGAATTTCCTTTTACATGGTCTTCAAAGAAATTACCGTCGTTTAAAACTAATGACATGTACTTACTGCCTTTCTCTGATATTATTTTTCCTGTTTTTGCAGTGATGATCTTGTTATTTCCTTTGTTTTCTGACAGATCATATATTAATATATTGTCTAAAAGGTTTTCATCTTTTCCGTATTTTTTGTCAAATTTAATATGATAACCAGGGATTTCTGTATTAAAACTTCCTGCAACCAATGCCAGTGCAGGTTTCTTCTTTTTAATATTTAAGTACAGTCCTTTTTGCTTTCCCATGGCATAGGTATATACCTTGTTTAAGAATAGAAAATTGACAAAACTTAATAAAATAGTTAAAATAAGTAAAGGTCTAACCAAGCGTTGAAGTGAAACACCTGCTGATTTTATAGCTGCAAATTCATAGTTTTCTGCCAAATTACCCAAAGCCATAATAGAGGAGAGTAGTACCGCAATTGGCAATGCTTGTGGGGTAACAATTAAAGCTGTGTAGTACAGAAATTGCAAGATAAAAACTAAGTCAATTCCTTTACCGGCAATATCGTCAAAGGCAAGCCAAAGCGCTTGCATTACTAGCACAAACAAAACAATTAAAAAAGTCGCCAAAAAAGGCGTTAAATAACTCTTTAAAATATATTTGTCTAAAATTTTCATGAGCTAGGCGCTACAGCGGTTTAGTCTATGCTGTAGTTTTTTTTCAAATACTCAGCTTTATTTAAAGTAAAGGTGGTAGGTAAAAGTTTTTGATTGCTCTTAAAGTCCGTTATGGTTAGCGTTGTTTTAGCAGCATTTGCTCCCAACTGTATTAGCTGATAAATATGATTGACTTTAATATCTATTGCCAATTGCACTTGTACAATTTCAGATTCACTATCAATAGGGGTTAGGTCTATAAACTGAATTTTTTTTCCTTTGATGGTTTTTTTCGCCCCCAATTTATAAGTATATCCTTCTTTGTAAAAGCTAAACAGTTTAGATGGGTAGATAAAACCATCTTCATTGTCAAAATCACCTTCATTAATATTGATTTCTTTTTCATCGTGATTGATAACCACTAAATTTTTTCCGTTAAAAAGAAATGTAGTCCCAAGGTAATTTAATAAGTATTTTTCACCAGAAATAATAATATCACCTTTAATAGGAGGTTCATCACCTTCTAAAATGCCAGCTTCTTCATTAGTTAAACTCGATGAAAATTCAATACTCATATTTGAGTATGAAGTCATGGTTTTTGAAACCTTATCTAATAAAGTTTTTGCATCCGCTTGCTGCGCTTGCAGTCCAGATATTAATGTAAAAAAACTAAAAATAAAATAATATGCTATGTGTTTTTTCATGCTATGATTGTTCATTTTCAAAAAATTGATCAAGAGCAACAAGATCAGAAATTAGTACTTGTCTTGCTTTGCTTCCTTCAAAACCACCAACGATACCAGCTGCTTCTAATTGATCTATTAATCTTCCAGCTCTGTTGTACCCTAGTTTTAATTTTCGTTGTAAAAGCGATGCAGACCCTTGTTGGGCTGTTACGATCACTTCTGCAGCCTCTCTAAATAACTTGTCTCTTTCTGAGATGTCATTATCAAGAGTTGTGCCAGCTTCTTCACCAACGTATTCTGGCAGTTGATAAGCTTCTGCATAAGCTCTTTGCGATCCAATAAAATCAGTAATTTTTTCTACCTCTGGTGTGTCTATAAAGGCACACTGTATTCTTTGTATGTCATTACCCGCAGTATAGAGTAAATCACCACGACCTATTAATTGGTCAGCTCCTGATGCGTCTAAGATGGTTCTTGAATCTATTTTAGAGGTTACTCTAAAGGCAATTCTAGCAGGGAAATTTGCTTTGATAATCCCTGTAATAACATTAACCGAAGGTCTTTGAGTAGCTACAATTAAGTGGATTCCAATAGCTCTGGCTAGCTGAGCCAGACGCGCAATGGGTGTTTCTACTTCTTTACCAGCAGTCATAATTAAATCTGCAAATTCATCAATTACCAAAACAATGTAAGGCAAAAATTGATGTCCATCATTAGGATTTAATTTACGTGCTTTAAATTTCACATTGTACTCTTTGATGTTTCTAACCATAGCAGATTTTAACAAATCATAGCGGTTATCCATCTCTATACAAAGTGAATTTAAGGTGTGTATTACCTTGGTAGTATCTGTAATTATGGCATCGTCAGTGTCAGGCAATTTAGCCAAATAGTGACGTTCAATTTTGTTAAACAAAGTTAGTTCGACCTTTTTAGGATCTACCAAAATAAATTTGACTTCTGCAGGGTGTTTTTTATAAAGCAGAGAAGCTAAAACAGCATTCAATCCTACCGACTTTCCTTGTCCTGTAGCTCCAGCCATTAATAAATGGGGCATTTTTGCAAGATCTACTACAAAGGTTTCATTAGAGATAGTTTTCCCTAAAGCAATAGGTAACTCCATTTGTGATTCTTGAAACTTGTTTGAAGAAATCACAGAATGCATAGAAACTATGGTAGATTTTTTATTCGGCACTTCTATTCCGATGGTTCCTTTACCAGGGATAGGAGCAATGATTCTAATTCCTAAGGCAGATAAAGACAGCGCAATATCATCTTCTAAGTTTTTTATTTTTGAGATCCTAACTCCTGCTTCTGGTACAATCTCATACAAAGTAATTGTTGGACCAACAGTTGCTTTAATCTTATCAATCCCTATTTTGTAATTTTTAAGCGTTTCTAAAATCTTATTTTTGTTAGCTTCAAGTTCTTCAGGATCAATAGATATACTTTCGTTGTATTGTTTTAATAGATTTAGACTAGGGAATTTAAAATTCCCCAACTCTAATTTTGGGTCAAACTCTCCGAAGTCTTTGACCAACCTATCTGATAAATTTTCAGTAACATGATCTTCTTCTGACAACTCTTCTACATCAATGACAACCTCTTCATTTTCAGCCTCCTTAGGTTTAGGTACGGTTTCAGGTTGCTCTTTTTTACTGTCTTTAGCATCAGAAAAATTACTTATTGTCGGTTTTAAATCTTTAACAGACAATTCAAATTCAGAGGTTTTTTTAGTAGTATCTAAATCAATTTCTATTGGTTCTTCATTGCTTTTAGTAGGGTAGCTGTCTTTAAAATCTTCATCTTGTGGAGCTTCATCTACTGGATTAGATTCTTTCTTTTTACTTCTAATCTGAGCAATGACTTTTTCTGGTGTAATTTTAAATTTGATAATCAAATAGCTAAACAAAATAAAAGCTAAAGATAGGGTTAAGCCGGTGCTTCCTAAGAAAGTTTGTAAATATTCATTTAATTCAAAACCAACAATTCCAGAGAGTATTTTATTGCTTGCAAAACCAAAAGAAATGGCAATCCACAACATAAAGAGGATTCCCCAATTCCAATTTTTAACAATGGTTTTAAGGCTTACTTTAAAAAGTATAGAAATTCCAGTTAAAAAGATAAGCACAGGGATAATAAAGGCAGCCAAACCAAAACCACGAAAGATAAAAAAGTCACTAAGTTGGGTGCCAATTTTTCCGAGTAAGTTTTTGCTTTTTATTGTTTTATCTGCAAATTGGTTAAGTGTGCTTTGATCCTCTTGCCAAGAAAAGAAGAATGAAAAAAATGCAATGATTAAAAATAGCGCAAATACAATTAAAAATAAGCCAGCAACTGTTTGAGTCTGTCGATTTTTAAAAAAAGCCTTTAAGCCTTGAAATTTAGGCTTTTTTGCTGAACTTGTTTTTTTTGTGCTTGTTTTTTTTGCCATTCAATGAAGTAATAATGTAAATATACGTATTTGCTTAGAATTAGTTAATGATTTTAGGGATGTATATGATTCCGGCAATGATCAAAGAAATGATAGCTGCAAAACCAGGGCTTCCGGCAGCAATATCTTTGATGAATCCAATTTTTTGATGGTAGTCTTTGTGTACAAAATCAGCCATTTTCTCTACTGCTGTATTCATCGCCTCAGCAACCAAAACCAATGCAATTGCAATTAATTGAAACATCCATTCAGTTGCAGAAATATGAAAATAGAACCCAGCAATAATTGCTAAAACAGCCACGCTAAATTGTACTTTTATACTGTCTTCGGTTGTAAGCAAAAGCCACATTCCTTTAAACGCAAATTTAATGCTACGAAGTCTTCCTTTTACAAATCCATCGTTTGGGTTTTTCATTACTCTACTGCTTTTAGTGCTTTTGCGTAATCAGGTTCTTCTGTAATTTCTGGAACCTGTTCTGTATAAATTACTTTTCCGTTTTCATCAACAATAATAATGGCTCTTGAATGTAAATTTGTCAAAGGGCCTTCTAAGATTTCAAGACCGTAGTCTTT
This sequence comes from Polaribacter pacificus, assembly GCF_038024035.1. Classification (NCBI taxonomy): domain Bacteria; kingdom Pseudomonadati; phylum Bacteroidota; class Flavobacteriia; order Flavobacteriales; family Flavobacteriaceae; genus Polaribacter; species Polaribacter pacificus. The sequence continues at coordinate 662,173 of NZ_CP150664.1, read as the reverse complement.
ACCAAAATCACCAGTTCCAAAATCAGATAAGTTAATGACATTTTCTAAGCCTTCTGCACCACAAAAACGAGCCTGGGCAAAGGGTAAATCTCTAGAAATACACAATACTTTTGTGTTTTTAAGATTTGCGGCTTCTTTGTTGAAGTTTCTTACAGAAGCAGCACAGGTACCTGTGTCAATACTTGGGAATATATTTAAGATAATTTTATGTCCTTTAAAATCTTCTAAAGTTTTGGTTGATAAGTCAGTAGCTGTCAATTTAAAATTTGGAGCTTTTTTCCCTATTTCTACCAAGTTTCCAGAAGTTTGAATCTTGTTTCCTTTTAACGTAATTATAGCCATTGTTCTAAAATTTAAGTGTTCAAAAATACAGCTTTTTAACGAATAAATTGTATTCCCTTTTTGTTAATAATTGCCAAAAAATATGAATATCTTCGCAATCTCAAAAAAACAGTAGTCTTGAAATTAGCTCACTATACATCAGAGTTTAGATACAATTTAAAATTAGCAGCACCCGTTATGTTGGGTATGCTGGGACATACATTTGTTAGTTTTGTAGATAATATTATGGTTGGTCAGTTGGGTACTGCAGAATTGGCAGCGGTATCCTTAGGAAATAGTTTTATGTTTATCGCCATGTCTATTGGAATCGGTTTTTCTACAGCCATAACGCCTTTAACAGCCGAGGCTGATGCGGCACACAATATTGATCAAGCAAAAGCAACTTTTAAAAATGGACTCTTTTTATGTACTTCTTTAGGGATCGCTTTGTTTTTGATGGTGTTTTATGCAAAACCTTTGATGTACCTAATGAAACAACCAGAAGAAGTTGTTGAACTGGCGATTCCGTACTTAGACTTGGTTGCATTCTCTTTGATTCCACTTGTGGTTTTTCAGGCTATAAAGCAATTTAGTGATGGTTTGTCCATGACAAGATACCCTATGTACGCTACTATTTTAGCCAATGTAGTGAATGTTGTTTTAAATTATGTATTGATTTTCGGAAAGTTTGGTTTTCCAGAAATGGGAATCGTTGGAGCAGCATACGGAACTTTAATATCACGATTTATCATGGTTGCTTACCTGTGGAAGCTATTAAGCATCAAAGAGCATTCTAAGGCGATGGTAACCAAAATTAAGTTTTTTGTGCTCGATACTTTTATGATTAAAAAGATTATCAGTTTAGGAACTCCAAGTGCCATGCAAATGTTTTTTGAGGTTGCCATTTTCACCTCTGCTATTTGGCTTAGTGGATTGCTTGGTAAAAATCCACAGGCAGCCAATCAAATTGCCTTAAACTTGTCATCTATGACCTTTATGGTTGCCACTGGACTTAGTGTTGCATCTATGGTTCGAGTAGGAAATCAAAAGGGCTTAAAAAACTTCAAGGAACTAAGAAGGATTGCTTTTTCAATATTTTTATTGTCAATACTTTTTGCTGTTACTTTTGCACTGTTATTTTTTCTATTCCACAAACAATTGCCTAAACTCTATGTAGATTTTAACGATCTAAAAAACTTAGCAGACAATACAGAAGTGGTAGGTATTGCTTCTCAACTTTTAATTGCCGCAGCAATTTTTCAGATTAGCGATAGTATTCAGGTGGTAATGTTAGGAGCGCTAAGAGGACTCCAAGATGTAAAAATACCAACTATAATTACTTTTATTTCGTATTGGGTAATTGGATTTCCTATTAGTTTTTACTTTGGAAAAGAAGAACAGTATGGTAGTTTTGGTATTTGGATGGGTGTGTTAGCAGGTCTTTCTACAGCAGCAATTTTATTGTACATTCGTTTTAATTATTTAACTTTAAAACTGATAAGAGAAAACCATTAATAGGTTTGTACTTATTTATATATTTATTCAAATTAATCCATTAAGATATACCCAATTTAACCTATGGAATTACCAAAGTTTTTATTAGCAGACAACAGCAATTACCCAGAAGATATCTTTGTATTACATACAGATTTTCCACGTTTTCTTATCAACTTAAAAGATGATGAAATTGAATGGTATGATGATCTATCTGGTGAAAGCGAAGAAGATCTTGCCACAGAAGTAGCAGATTTAATGGACAAAGCAGGAGAGTTTTACGATACTGAAATGAAACAGTTTGAATAAGTCAAACTGTTTTTAATTCTTGCTTATTTTTTTCTCCAAGTACTTTCAATTTTACAACCACTAGAGCGTAACAAAGCTAAGATAGGACAACGAGCATCTACTTTTTGTCCCATCGTTTTTATTTGTGCATCCGTTGCTTCTCCAAGTACTACTGCATTAAGACGTACTTCTTTATAACTAGCATTTGAATTCTCTGACATTCCCATAAAACCTGAAAGATCAAGATCAATTTCAGTTTGTATATTGATTTGTTCAATATTCAAAGAAAGTTCTTCTGCAACCACTTGAGCTTGCTCATTTTGACACCCAGCCAAAGAAGCAATAAAGTATTGCATAGGATTCGGTCCTGAATTTAAGCCTCCGTCTTCTTTAGGTTCATCTAATTGAAGGTTCCATTCTGTGCCAATGATGTCAACTTTTGTTGGCCAGCCATTTCCTTGTGCTTCAGCTATAAAAGTTTCTATATGTGAATTTTCCATTTTTTATATTGTTTTAATTGTTTAGACTAATCCGTTTTTAGAGAGTCTGATGTAGTATTAAGGTCCTTTGGAGGATACATTTTTGAAACGATATACCCTACAAGCATCGCCAAGACGAAAGAAGGTGCAAGGACATCTAATTCTATAAAATATGCACCTACACTTTCGAGATTTGAGATTACAAATTTGAATAGTATTACAGATAAAAAACCAGTAATCATGGAGGCAATTGCTCCTTTTTCAGAATACCCTTTCCAGAATAGAGAAAGAATAATGACTGGACAGAAAGTGGCTGCGATTCCAGACCAACCAAAAATCATAATCCAAAAAACCTGTCTATCAGGATACAATTTGTATAATAGAATGGCAATACCAAGTGCAACCAATGCCATAGCAACAGTTACTAACCTTGAAAATTTCGTTAAGTCTTCATCTTTTAAATCGGGTCTAAATATTTTCTGATAAAAATCACGTGTTACAGCGCTAGAAGCAAGAATTAACAAAGAATCAATGGTAGACATAATTGCAGAAAGCACAATTGCAATAAAAATTGCGACTAGAATTGTTGGTAAGAATTCGTTGGTAATCATGCTTAAAACATTTTCTCCGCCATTTCCTAATACAACTTCTGGGTCTTGTCCTTCTGATGTAAAATAAATTCGAGCAAGAATACCAATGGTTACAGCAGCTGCATCTGTCAATAGTGTAAATAATAATGCAATCCACTTTCCTTTATCAATCTCTTTTTCACTTTCAATCGACATAAAACGGACATAAACTTGTGGTGACCCTAAGAAGCCCAATCCAATCATAGAGAAACCAAGAATGGTAAATAAATTCATCAACCAGTCATCACTTCTCCCCATTATTTGTGTTAGCGTTGGGTCAATAGCATTTAGCCCTACTGTAACTCCTGTTCCGTGATCCATAGAGAACCACACAACAATTGGCAGTAAAACCAATCCGAAAAACATTAAAATTCCTTGAAACATATCTGACCATACTGCTGCAACAAATCCGCCAATAAAAATATAGACTAAAACGATACAGAAACCAATCAGAGCACCAACTCGATAATCAATATCAAGCATCGATTCAAATGCTATTCCGGTCACATCCATTTGCGATGCAACATAAATAACAACGAAAACGACTAGTACGGAAGCAGAAATAATTCGCAGTGTGTTTGTAGAAGACTTAAAGTGACTTTGAAGATAATCGGGTATAGTGATTGCTTTAAAAGCATCAGAGCGTCTTTTAAATAGCTTGGCCATAAACTGCCAAGAAATAAAAACGCCGAGTAATTCTCCTAAAACAACCCAATAAGCAGAATAGCCCGCCATTGCACCCATTCCAGTTAAGCCAATTAGAAGCCAGCCAGATTCACCAGTAGCTCTTGCTGAAAATGCAACCGCCCAAAAGCCCATTTTTTTTCCACCTAAATAATAATCACTCATGCTTTTGACTCTTCTTGAAGCCAAAATTCCGATTAAGAATAAAACTGAGACATAAATTGCTAGGACGATAATTTTTGTAATCATAAAGTTTTTTAATAGTCCCGATGAAGGTAGTCTTTTTCTCGCAATTGAGTGAATAAGTAAGTTAAATCACTGATTTTAAGAAAATTAAATAAATTAATTACTGCATACATATTTTGTAATCATATACTCAGTAATTGGTTTTAATGTCTTTCCAGTTGTTGGGTGCAAGTCGAAATCAGTAAATAAATGTACTTTTTGATTATTTCTTTTTGAATACGAAACAATAGGTTCTTGTTTCTCATTGAAGAATTGTGTATTAGAATTTGGTGAAGCTATTTTTTTGCTTTTTCAACCAGCTCTAGCTGACTAACTTTTGCTTTGGTTGTAAAAAGACCGTAATTGATAAAGATGTTTTGTTTTTCAATTTTCTCAACAGTTCCAACTGCATTTCCGTCAATTAAACGCACACGGTCATTAACTTTAAAGACATAAGCCGCTTTTTCTTTGGCAATTTTGGCTTCGGTGATTTTTTTGACTTTACGAACTTCTACCACCTTTTTTAAGATCTCTTTTTCTGTCTTTTGTAAGACTTCTACTTGTTTTTGTTTTGTTATTTCAAGTGTTTTCTTTTCCTTTTTGCCCTTTGGTTTTTCAGGATTTTTCTTAAGGTATTTAGTTTTTTCAGAGGCAATCCACTTTTGTAAATTGCTATTAAGCTCTTTTTTATTATTGGTTTGAAAATAGTGATGCAGTAGTTCATTAACTTTTCTACCCAGGGTTAGCATTTTTTGATTGTTGTCATACAACTCTTGAAAATCGGCTAACTTATCTTGAATCTTTTGTTCTTTTTCTTGTAAGCTGTCGATATGTTCTTTTCCCTTGTTTTGTTGCCTCTCTAATTCGTCAGAGTTTTTTTGAAGTCTATTTCTTTCTTTTTGTAATTTTGAGATGGTCTTGTCTAGACGGATTTTCTCTGTTTCAACACGTTTTTTTGCCTTGTTGATCAAGCTAAATGGGATTCCATTTTTCTGAGCAACCTCAAAAGTAAAAGAACTTCCTGCTTGCCCAATAAACAGCTTGTAAAGCGGTTCTAATGTTTTTTCATTAAACTGCATGTTGGCATTGGTAACATTGGGTAGTTCATTGGCCAGCACTTTTAAATTGGAGTAATGGGTTGTGATGATTCCAAAAGCTTTTTTATAATAAAATTCTTCTAAGAAGATTTCAGCCAATGCCCCACCTAACTCTGGATCTGATCCTGTTCCAAATTCATCTATCAAAAACAGTGTATTTTGGTTGCATTTTCGTAAAAAAGAACGCATGTTTTTAAGGCGATAACTATAGGTGCTCAATTGGTTTTCTATGGATTGATTGTCTCCAATATCCGTTAAAATACTATCAAAAATATAGGTTTCACTTCGCTCATCGACAGGGATAAGCAAGCCAGACTGAAGCATTAGTTGCAAAAGCCCGATGGTTTTTAAAGTGATGCTTTTTCCTCCGGCATTAGGGCCTGAAATTACAATTATTTGCTGTTTTTCATTTAGCAAAATTGATTGAGGAACAGTAGTAATACCTTGCTCTTTATTTTTTTTCCACAATATAGGATGATAGGCTTTTTGAAAATCAATTTTCTTTTCATTGCTGATTTTTGGTAAAACAGCGGCCAAATCTTTTGCGTATTTTGCTTTTGAGGCGATGCAGTCAAGATGACTTAAATAAGATAGATAATCTTTTAAAAGTGGTGCAAATGGTCTAATGGTTTCTGCCAGCTGCTTTAAAATTTTAATGACCTCTTGCTGTTCTTCAAAAACTAAATTTTGTAATTCTCTATCAAAATTTAAAGTTGCCTGAGGAGCAATATATACGATGTTTCCTGATTTGGAAGCACCTAAAAAGTTTCCTTTCACTTTTTTTCTGTGCATGGCCAATACAGCCAATACACGATGATTGTCTATTACCGTCTCTCTAATTGCATCCAGATAACCCAAACTACTGTATTTGCTTAAGTCTCGAGTAAAACTACCGCCAATCTTAGCTCTGATAGTGCTAATTTCTTTTCGGATTTGTTTTAAAATCGGTGATGCTGTGTTAGACACTTCCCCGTAAGAAGTTATGATTTTATGGATGTCTAAAGAAATGCTAGTGTTTCCTTCTATCTCTTGGCTAAGAATTTGTAAATTAGGAAAATAGCTGTTAAATTTTTGAAAGAAAACTAACAACTCATTGACTGTTTCAGATACAGAAGCAATCTTTAAAAAAGCAGCTGCATCTAAAAAGCTATTTTCAATTTTTAAGGTGTCAACTTCTCTCGTAATATTATCAAAATGATGATTTGGAATTTTGTTTTCATTGATAAAAGAGGAGAGGTATTCATTTACTCTATAAAGCTCTTCAATTAATGTTTCCCGAGTTTCAATAGGTTTAATGGCTGTAATGAGTTCTTTTCCCAAATCAGAGTTGCTGTAGTCTGCCACATGTTTTAACACAGTGGTAAACTCTAAATCCTGTAATGTTTTCTCTGAAATATTCCTAGTCAAAATACTATCTTTGGTGTACCGCAAAAATAAGAAAGTATGGAGGTTAATATGCCTGAATCATGGAAAAATGTTTTAGAAAAAGAATTTACACAAGACTATTTTAAAGATTTGATAAGCTTTGTAGATTCTGAATATGATTTGGGAGTGTGTTATCCGCCAAAAGATCAAATTTTTGCCGCATTTTCTGCCTGTGATTTTACAGATGTTAAAGTAGTGATTATTGGTCAAGATCCCTACCATGGCCCTAAGCAGGCTAATGGTTTGTGCTTTTCTGTAACCGATGATGTATCACATCCACCTTCCTTGCAGAATATTTTTAAAGAGCTGTCTCAAGAGTATCCAGAGAGAGAACCCTCATCAGGAGATTTATCAAATTGGGCAAAACAGGGAGTGTTTTTATTAAATGCAACCTTAACAGTAAGAGCACATCAAGCAGGAAGTCATCAAAAGAAAGGTTGGGAGCAATTTACATCTGCTGTTATTGATGCGCTTTCTACCCATAGAAAAGAATTGGTTTTTTTATTGTGGGGAGGTTTTGCCAAGCAAAAAGGCAAAAATATAGATGCCCAAAAGCATGCTGTTTTTACGTCTGGACACCCTTCTCCTTTAAGTGCAAATAGAGGGTATTGGTTTGGAAATCAACACTTTTTGAAAGCCAATGCTTATTTAGAAAACGTTGGCAAAGAATCAATTGATTGGTAAATAGGCTTTTCTTCTTGAATGATATAGTTATGGAGTATTTGGTTGATAATCTGAGCAGTTTCATCTGGAAAATCAACTTTAATGTTTTGGCTACTTTTTAGCCATTTGTTTATTTTTCTCAATTGTTTTTTTCCAAGTTTTTTTAAAACGGGCACTCCAATTTCTCTTAACGCAACAGCGTTACACTGCTGCTCAAATTGATTTTTCATCGGGATTACCAAGAGTTTCTTTTTTAAAAACAAAGCCTCTGCAGGTGTTTCAAAACCAGCTCCACACAAAACGCCTTCGCAAGAAGCAATACTTTTTAAAAAGTGTTCATTTTCTATTGGCTGAACGATGATGTTGTTTTTAAAATAATAAGTGTCAGAGTTTTTAGAAAACACTTCCCATTTAATATTTTTAAAGCAAGATAAATGTTTAATGATTTTCTCATCGCTATAAGCAGGTAAATAGACAGTATAATGTTTTTTATTAGTTATTTGTAAGTCGCGTATTTCTTTGCGAATCACAGGAGTAAAGATAGAATCATCATATTTTTTAAAATGAAATCCATATTGATAGGTAGTGGGAGCGTAGTATTTTAAAAGCCAACGCTCAAATTGTACTTTTTTGTTCTGAGGACTTAAGGTGTTTAAAACGGCGTTTTGATGACTGAGCCCAATAGTAGGAATGCCTTTTAAATAAGCAGCCCAAGCGGCGATAGGTTCAAAATCATTGATAATTAAATCATACTGTTTAATTGGGATGGATCTCACCTCTCTAAATAGTTGTCTGAGTTTAAAGTTTTTGATGGTTTTAAAAAAATCAATCCCACCATTCTTGCCAAAAATAAAACTAAAACCTCTAAGTTTATAAGTCACCTCATAAGGCAAGCTAATATCGGCTTGAATTCCGCTAATCAAAATATCGACATCTCCTTTGGTTTTAAGCAGCGGAATAATGTCTTTGGCTCTGCTTAGGTGCCCGTTTCCTGTACCTTGTATTGCGTATAAGATTTTCATATATTATTTTGTTAGGTTAAACTCTTGTAGTAATTCTGCAAACAATTGATCGTGATTTTTATGTTCAGCTTTTAAGGAGGCTTTGCCCTTTTTTGCCCGTTGTGCTTCTTCATTTAATGCTGCTGGGTCCTTTGAGTATTCATAGAGCTTCCATGTTTTTTTATGATATTCTAGGGCTGTTAGGTTTTCAATCCAATCACCAGAATTTAAGTAGTTAACGGCAATCCCTTCTTTGTTTTTAATAGTCTTAATTTCTGGTTGATGAATATGACCGCAAACCACCGTGTCATAGTCATTATAAATTGCCATATCAGCAGCAACACTTTCAAAATCATTGATAAATTTCACCGCACTTTTTACACTGTTTTTTATTTTTTTTGATAGTGAAATTTTACCAAAACCAAATTGACAACTCAACCAATTGACAAAGGTGTTTATGACAATTAGCAAATCATATCCAATGCCACCAAGCTTTGCCAGCCATTTAGAATGCTTCATGGTTACATCAAAAACATCCCCGTGAAAAAACCAAGTTTTTGCCCCGTCCAAATCAAGGACTAATTTGTTTACAATTTCAAAGCTTCCCATTCTAAAACCTTTAAATTTCCGCAGCATTTCATCGTGGTTTCCTGTAATATAGTAGACCTTGGTTCCTGATGTTATGAGTTGCATGATATGCTGTACAACTTTTAGATGTGATTTAGGGAAATAACGCTTGTTAAATTGCCAGATGTCTATAATATCACCATTTAAGATTAGGGTCTTTGGCTTAATAGTTTTAAGATAATTAAGTAGGTTTTGTGCACTACAGCCAAAAGTGCCTAGGTGTACATCAGAAATCACAACGAGTTCTACTTTTCGTTTTTTCATATGGAGTATTTAAAATTATAGAGAGGTTTGTAATCAGACCTTTTCTTGAGGTCAACAAAATGCATGTAGAATAATGCTAAGTATGTGCTGTCTTGTTTTATAGGACACGTAATTTTATATCATCAAATGTAGCAGCACTTCCTTGTGTTATTGTTAACTAAAAATCAAATGATTATAAACTTTCAAGCTCATAAACGTCTAGAATGTTAACAAAAAAATCCGCCAATGAGGCGGATTGTATACTGTAAAGAATAGAAAATTTTATAAAGCGTGTACGTCGCTAATAATTTCTTCTGAAGGCATTGTGTGCTCTAACACTTTATAATGAACTAGTTTTTCTTGTATTTGATTAATATCAGATTTAGATATAGGCTTGCTGCTTTCCCATTCAGTTAATGAGAGCCACTCTTTTACGTCTACTAATTGTTGTTCATAGCGTTTAGATAAAAGCAGGTCTATGCCTAGTGTTTCTTTAAAGCCGTCGGTGGTACTGTTAATTATTTCGAGTACTTGCTCAATGGCTTTTGGATGGTCTCTTAGTACTTCATCTCTAACAGCAATAACAAAACAGGGCCAAGGAGTAGGGCAGTCGCCAACGCGTTTAAACGTACTATTGTCTACCCATGGTTTGGTGGTAAAATGCTCCCACATAAAATAATCGGCTTCTCCATTTTTAAGAGCTTCAATTCCTCCTTCTAGAGTTCCTACTACTTTAAAGTGTAGTGTTGATAGATCCCATCCTTGATTATATGCATTTACGATGGCCATTAGATGTGATCCAGAACCATAACGACTTATGGCAACAACCTTGTCTTTTAGGTCATCTATGCTTGTGTATGGTGAATCTCCAGCCACATGAACACCCCAAATTAATGGGCTTTTTACATAGGTCTGAACTATCTTAGAAGGATTCCCTTCAGAAATATCTTTTATAATCCCCTCAGTTAAAATTATAGCAATATCTACATCACCAGACCGAAGTGCTTTACACATATCGCCAGTACCTCCTGGAAAATCTGTCCAACGGATATTAATATCAAATGGAGTATAGGCTTTGTTTTTTAAGGTGATATACCAGGGATAATTAAAATGCTCTGGTACGCCGCCTATTTTTAAGTTTGTCATCTGTTACTTACTTTGTCTAAGGTATATACGATAAGTTCTTCTACAATTTTTTTAGGATTTTCACTAAAGGTTCCATTGGCTCTATTGGCTATGATTGCATTCATAGAACAGGCATGATGACCTAAAAGTTTTGCCAATCCATAAATGGCAGAAGTCTCCATCTCTAGGTTGGTAATCTGAACTCCATTATGGTTAAAACTGTCAATTTTATGGTTTAAACTTGGATCTGCTAAGGGCAGTCTTAAAATTCGACCTTGTGGGCCATAGAATCCACCAGCGGTAGCCGTCATTCCTTTAAATACTTTGTCTGAAGCAATACGATCTTCAAGTTTTTTACTGTTTTTTATAACAATTGGATAGCTTTTTTGTGTATGCCATCCGGTCTGAGCTACAAAGGCTTTTTCTAAATCACTATTGCGTATTTCATCACAGACATAAGAGTGCAGCATTCCGTTAATATCTAAGCCGTAGGTGCTCATTAAAAAACTATCAACAGGGATGTGGCTTTGTAAAGAACCAGAAGTCCCAATTCTAATAATATCTAATTGAGTAAGTGTTGTTTTGGCTTGTCTTGTTTTAAGGTTGATATTAACCAACGCATCTAATTCATTAAGAACAATATCAATATTGTCAGGACCAATTCCGGTAGAAATAACGGAAATTCGTTTTCCGTTTAAAGTTCCGGTTGTGGTCTTAAATTCTCTCTTTTGGGTGGTGAACTCTATGCTGTCAAAATGCTTGCTAACGCTCGCGACTCTATCTTGATCTCCAACAAAAATAACAGTATCTGCAATGTTTTCTGGATGTAAATTTAGATGATATACACTTCCGTCTGGGTTTAAAATCAACTCTGATTCTTGGATCATAATGTCGTAATTTTTAAGAGTTTGTTTGTACTGTTGTCATAAAGGAAATTGTATTTTTTTGCGCCTCCTAAAAAAGAAAAATCATTGCGCATATTTGCATAAGAATGCAAAAGATTTTGCTGTACTTTTTTACCGGTGTCGGTTAATGAAACTGATTTTGAAAACCGCAGATAGTCTTTAAGATCCATAAGGTATTTATGGTACTGAAGATCACCAAAACCGTAGACTTCTTGCTCTGAAAGCAGTTTTTTTACCAATTGATCTTTGCTTGAAAATTTCTGTTTTGAAACGGCAGTTAAAATGGTGTTTTCTACTGCATTAAGACCGTTTTCTATGGATGGAAATCTTTTTAAATGAGTAATTAAACTGGTGTTTAAATGTTTAAATGTTGTATTGGTTTGATAGGTTTTTGCCATTTCTATTTTAAGGGGATTGTCTGCACAGTACAACTGCCAAACATAATCAGCGTAAGCAATATCGTCTTCGGTTAAAACAGTTCTGCTTTTATAATGCTCTAATACCTGATCATTGGTTAAAGCAGAAAATCCAAATCGATTTGCAGGTATTTCTTCTGAAGTACAAGACACCAAGCTAATTTTTCGACCCTTTCGATATCTTTTAAGCCAGCTAATCACTGCAATCATGTTTATTTGGCAAAACAAATCACTGTCAAACCACAGCACAATTTCATCTTGTTTTTGCTGGTTGCAAAGCCTTCTGTACTCTTTTAATGTTTTATCTATAAACTGTTGCTTGCTTACTTTAAAATTGGTTTTAAGAAATTCGAATCGGTTTTTCCAAAAGTTTTCATCTCCTACGCCAACCTCAGTTTTTCCTTCGCAGAGCATTTCTCTCCAAGTAATTAAGGTTCCCGGAATGGAAATCTTTTGAAGTTGATCGGTGGTGCAATCACCGTTGGTTATATGAAGTATGTTTGAAGTCATTAGTATAAAACGAATCCCTTTAAATTTTATTTTTTTGAAACCTGTAATTTAATAGGTTTGATCTTATCCACCAACTCTTTTTACTCGGTATTTTTCTTTTTGTAAAATCGCTATGATTTTATCTCGGTAATTTCCTTGTATAATGATTTCTCCATCTTTAACAGAGCCACCTACACCACATTTGGATTTTAACAATTTAGCCAAATCTTTTAGTGCTGTTTCACTACCTACAAAGCCTTTGATTATGGTAACGGTTTTACCACCTCTTCCTTTGTTTGAAAAATGAGCCTCTAATAATTGTTCTTTGTTTTCTAAAGGTGTTTGCTCTTGGTCTGTTTCTGGTGAAAAATCATCATTTGTAGAAAAAACAAAGCCTCCTAAATCAGATAAACTTCCTAATTTTTTAGCCATTCTTTTTTATTTTTTGATAGGCATACAAAAGTATGCTCAAAGATTCTATAGTAATCCCTACGAATACCAAGGTGTAGTTTTCTACGATTTCATAATATTTTAACAGCAGTGCTAGTAATACTAGAACACAGCCTGCAATAAAAAGATATATGGTTACTTTAAGATTCATTATTTGTAGGGTTATCAACGATATTTTAAGTAGCAATACAACAATCGCTACTCAGAAGTCAATTAATGTTTTTTTATTTGATCAATCCAAGTTCTCGAAGACGTTCATTTAAGAAATCACCTGCGGTGATATCATCAAATTGTTTTGGGTGATCTTTATCTATACATCCCTCTAAAACATCCAGTTTCATTTGGCTAATAGGATGCATAAAAAAGGGTATTGAATAGCGAGAGGTACCCCATAATTCTTTAGGAGGATTGGTTACTCTATGGATGGTTGATTTTAATTTGTTGTTGGTATGACGAGAAAGCATATCGCCTACATTAATCATTAACTCATCTGGTTCTGCAATGGCATCAATCCAATCTCCTTGGTGATTTTGCACTTGCAGTCCTTTACCTTGAGCACCCATTAGTAAGGTAATTAAATTAATATCTCCATGAGCAGCAGCTCTTACAGCTTCTTTGGGTTCTGTTTTAATAGGAGGGTAGTGAATAGGCCTAAGTATGCTATTGCCATTTTTAATATAGCCATCAAAATAGTTTTCATCAAGGGCTAAATGTAAAGACAAGGCACGCAAAACGTATTTTGCAGTTTTCTCTAACATTTTATAAGCTTCTTTTCCAACTTCATTAAAATGAGCCAACTCTTTAACCTCAACATTATCCGGATACTCTTCTGCTAGCTTTGGGTCATTCTCTACATACTGACCAAAATGCCAAAATTCTTTTAAATCACCTTCTTTTTTTCCTTTTGCACTTTCTTTACCAAAAGAAACATAGCCTCTTTGACCTCCAATTCCAGGGATTTCATAACCTTGTTTGACCTCTAGAGGTAAATCAAAAAAGTTTTTTACTTCTGTATAAAGATCATCAACCAATTTTTGGTCTAAAAAATGACCTTTCAATGCTACAAAACCTATGTTTTCATATGCATGTCCAATTTCGTCTATAAACTTTTGTTTTCGTTTTGCATCGCCAGATAAAAAATCAGCAAGGTTTACGCTAGGAATTTTATTCATTGGGTTGGTATTAAAAATTAAAGGATGATAAAGTTACAAAAACAAGTGATATCCCCGCAATTATTTTTTGAAAAAGGGAATCGTATAAGAAATGGTATAATTAAAACCAAAACCTGTTTTACTTTCAAACACACGGTTAAATCCAGGCACGTAAAGTGTTTTAAACCCTTGTGGATCATCAACGCTAAAAAGGATGTTGTATGAGATTGAAAATCCGAGGTATAAGTTTTTAAGGGTTTCTGCCTTGACACCTAAGACCAGTTCAGCCCAATGTGCCTTTAAATCGGTAGAAGTAGCTCCAACAGAATTTAAATCACCAGGAAAATAATCAGAGCCCGTGTTAATAGTATAGCTGTTCAATGTTTGATCAAAGTTGCTAAAGGCATAACGAAAGCCAACTAAGATTTCATTATTCATGTCTAACCAATTTTGATAGGCATTTATATTGACCCCTACTTTTGCATAAGATCCTTTTGCGGTCGTGGCAAAATAATCATCTGTAGTGGTATTGGATTCGTTTCCAATTTCTGCAGCTAGGTACATATTTTTACGAAGACGATAATCAGCAACAACTTCAAAACCGCTGTAATTCTTGTCGATTAAACCCAAAATAGGTTTACTCAAATCAATTCCCAAACGAATCCCATAAGCTGTCTTATAGTCAGTGCTGTCTTTTTTTTGTTGACCAAAACCTTGAAAGACAAAAAACAAAACTAAAATACTAGTGAAATACTTGTGCATGAGCTTTTGTTTCATCGTTAATACTTACATCGTTTGCAGGTGTTACTGTTTGGATCCAATCATTGTTGATACTAAAATTCACCGAGTTAAAAAGTATTTTAAACCCACATGAGCGCGATACAAATACCTCTTCTTTAGCATAGTTGATAGTAATGGTCGCATACTCATTGTTAATTTTGTTTCCAGAAACCGTATTTCTTTTAAGATGATAGATGGTTTGAGTAGCATTAATATCTAATGGCAAAGCGATAGAGTCTGTGCTGATGCTTTTATAGCCTGTCAACGTATCTTTATTTGCAGCCCAAACAGATAAGCGTTGAACTGTTTTTGTGTCGGTAGGATTGTTGTTATCGTAAAAACGCAAGATTAACTTAGGCGTTGTTGGCTCTAAACAGATATCGTCCTTTTCGCAAGAACTAGCGACCAAGGTAAAAAGGAGTAAGGCTACTATTGTTTTTTTCATCTATTCAATTATTCTTTTATAAGCGCTGTTAATAGTTTTGTAGTGATGGTTTCACTAGGTCTAAATTGAAAACCCGAATGTACAATTTCTCCTTTTTTGTTGATGAGATTATAGGTTGGATAACCTGTAATATTTAATAGTTTTGTTAGCACTTTATTTTGCTCATCGGTAATAAAATAATGCTTCCCTTGCACCTTGTATTGAGAGATGGTTGGAAGGTATAAGTTTTTATCAGACAGATGGCATAAGTACACAAATTCTACATCTTCAGAAAATTTCTCTTTTAATTGTGGAGTCGCGTTTTTAAACTGTTCTTTACACGGACTACACCAGGTTGCCCAGTTGTCAATGTAAATTACTTTGCCGTTGGCATTTTTGATGATTTCGTCTAAAAAAGTGGTCGCATCATCAGAAGAAAACTCTAACAATTCTGTATTCTCAGGTAGCTGAGGACTTTCTATTAAGTTCTTAGTGCTTGTGTATTTTTCTTGAATCGCCTTTTCATATACGGTGTTTTTAAAGAGGCTATCTATGGTTTTTTGATGTGTATTGTAAAAACTTAAATCATTATTTTTTAATGAATTGTTTAAGCGATCAAAATACAATATCCGTATAAAAGCAGGGTTGTTTTTAAAGCTAAAAATCTCTTTAGAATAAATAATTGAATCTGCTTTTACCCAGGGAACTTGGTATTTGCTTTGTACATACTGACCCAAATACGCATTGTAATAATTGGGCAAGGTTGTGTACACATCATTATTGACAAAGCTTTTATCTGTTAAGATAGGAAGATTGTCAATTCTGTCTGTAAAAGCTTTTGGAAAATTGTCTTTATATGGAGTCTCTTTTGAGGTGGCTCTAAAATGAAACACAGCGTATTGCAAATAATCAATAATAGGCTTGAGTTCTTTTTCTATTTTAAGCCAATTTTTAATGCTTTTTGGCGGATTGTTTTCTTTGATAAAGTTATCAATATAGGGTGCCTTCTTTTGATCGTACAGCTCAGACAAATACACTTGAATTTCTTCAGGGCTTGTCTTTGAAGACATCATGGTGTTTAGCTCATTATAATCCAAAGGATCATTTAGCAGATACTTTTTGAGTAGCTCATTTTCCTTGGCCAACTCATTTGTAAAACGCAAAGAATTTAAAAACTCTTTTTTAGTTGCCGCTTTGGCATCAAAAGTTAGGTCTAAAGTACTGTTTGGTGACACAAAAAGATTCGAAGATTGTTTAAATCTAAAAAACAATACCTGGTCATAAGCGCTTAAAAATTGTAGTGAAAAATGACCATTTTCGTCTACAATTGCTTGGTGTTCTTCTGCCCAATCATTGGTTAAAAAATCATAGGAATATACTTTTACATCCTCTATAGAATCTTCTTTAGAAAAGTTTTCTATCACTCCATTAATAGTAACCATTTCTGGATTATAAAATGATTTTTTCTCTTCATTACAAGCAGAGATACTGCTAATGAGTAGAAGTAAATAGAAGAACTTTTTCATATTCAATATGGTTTTTTTAATGTGTCAATTCCAAAAGTACAACATTTTCTACATGATGTGTCTGTGGAAACATGTCTACGGCTTGGGTTTTAACAATTGTGTACTGTTCTTTCATTAAGGCCAAGTCTCTTGCTTGGGTTGCAGAATTACAACTTACATACACGATGCGTTTAGGAGCGATGCTTAAAATTTGCTCGACAACCTTTTTGTGCATTCCATCTCTAGGAGGGTCTGTAATGATTACATCAGGTTTTCCGTGCAAATCGATAAACTCTGAGGTAAACACGTCTTTCATGTCTCCTACATAAAACTCACAATTGTCAATTTTATTGAGTTCTGCATTCTTTTTTGCATCTTCTATGGCTTCTGGCACAGATTCTACACCTACTACTTTGGCTGCCTTTTTAGAGACAAATTGAGCAATTGTTCCTGTACCTGTATACAAATCGTAGACCAACTCAGAGCCGCTTAAACCTGCAAAATCTCTAGTAATTTTATACAATTCATAGGCTTGAGCAGAATTTGTTTGGTAAAACGATTTTGCATTGATTTTAAATCGAAGTCCTTCCATTTCTTCAAAAATATGATCGCGGCCTTTAAATAAGACAACCTCTTGATCATAAATAGTATCATTGGCTTTTCCGTTAATTACATATTGTAAAGAGGTGATTTCTGGAAAGCTAGTAGCCATATACTCTAAGAGTAATGTTCTTTTCTCAAGATCATCGCTGTAAAACTGCAGAACCACCATAATCTCTCCTGTAGAAAGGATGCGTAACATCAAAGTACGTAAAAGCCCCGTTTGTTCTCTAGGGTCAAAAAATGAAATATCATTCTTAATGGCAAATTCTTTTACAGAATTACGTATGCTGTTAGAAGGATCTTCTTGTAGGTGACAGCTGTTAATGTCTAATATTTTATCCCACATTCCAGAAATGTGAAAACCCAAGGCGTTCTTAGAATCTACTTCATCTTCTGATCGAATTTCTTCATAGGTCAACCAACGATTGGCTGAAAAAGAAAACTCCATTTTATTTCTGTAATAATAGATTTCTTTACAACCTAGGATAGGAGTAACCTCTGGAAGCTCTAGATGTCCAATTCGGCTTAAGTTTTGAGTAACTTCTTTTTCTTTGTAAAACAGTTGATCTTCATAGTTCATATGTTGCCATTTGCAACCACCACAATATTCAAAATGTTCACAAACAGGAGTTGTTCTTTTGTCAGAATATTTATGAAAATGGATAGCTTTACCTTCATAGTAAGCTTTTCTTTTTCTACCTGTCTCAATATCAACCACATCACCAGGAACGGTGTTGGTTAAAAATATAACACGACCATCAGGGGCTTTTGCAATGGTTTTTCCTCTTGCTCCAGCATCAATGACTTCTATATTTTCAAATACCTGTCTTTTGTTTCGTCTACTCATGCTGCAAAAATAGCATATTTTACGGAAGATATCCTTTAAAAAATGTTGAATATTTACTATCTTGCGGCGACTACTTTTGGATGATTTCTCTCCAGCTCAATTTAAATTGAGACAAGCAAGGAATTGTTTTATATACATATTAAAATATTTACAAAATGGCTGTTTTATCACCAAAAACATCAACAGAAGCAATCGAATTAGAAAACAAGTATGGCGCGCACAATTATCACCCATTACCAGTGGTATTAAATAAGGGAGAAGGCGTTTATGTGTGGGACATCGAAGGAAAAAAATACTATGATTTTTTATCGGCCTATTCTGCCGTTAACCAAGGTCATTGTCATCCAAAAATTGTGAATGCTATGATTTCACAAGCACAAACTTTAAGTCTTACTTCTAGAGCATTTTATAATGATATGCTAGGGAAGTATGAGAAGTTTGCAACTGAGCTTTTTGGATTTGATAAGTTATTGCCTATGAATACTGGGGCAGAAGCTGTTGAGACAGCTTTAAAACTATCTAGAAAATGGGCATATGAAGTAAAAGGAATCGAAGAAAACAAAGCAGAAATCATTGTTTGTGAGAACAACTTTCACGGTAGAACAACAACCATAATTTCTTTTTCAAACGATCCTGTTGCTCGTAAAAATTTTGGACCATACACCAATGGGTTTATTAAAATAGCCTATGATAATTTACAAGCTTTAGAAGAAGCTTTAAAGAGCAGTAAAAACATCGCTGCATTTTTAGTGGAACCTATCCAAGGTGAAGCTGGGGTTTATGTGCCATCTGAAGGATATTTAGCAGCTGCAAAAGCGCTGTGTAAAAAACACAATGTATTGTTTATTGCTGATGAAGTACAAACCGGAATCGCTCGTACAGGAAGAATGTTGGCAGTTGATCATGAAGAGGTAAAACCAGATATCTTAATTTTAGGAAAAGCGCTTTCTGGAGGTGCATATCCTGTTTCTGCAGTTTTAGCAGATGACGCTGTGATGAATGTTATTAAGCCAGGAAATCACGGTTCAACTTTTGGAGGGAATCCTATTGCTGCAGCAGTTGCAATTGCTGCTTTAGAGGTTGTTTTTGATGAGAAACTTGCAGAAAATGCAGAGCGATTGGGGATTATTTTTAGAGAAGAGCTATCAGCATTCGCAAAAGAAAACGAGCTTGTAAAGTCTGTTCGTGGTAAAGGCTTGTTAAATGCCGTTTTAATCAACGATACAGAAGAAAGCTCTACTGCTTGGGATATTTGTATACAACTTAGAGATAATGGTTTATTAGCAAAACCAACCCATGGTAATATCATTCGTTTTGCACCACCATTGGTGATGACAGAAGCACAGTTAAGAGACTGTATTGAGATTATCAAAACAACGATTAAAAATTTTAAGAGTTAGAATAAAAATCAATTAAGCAAAGCATATGGAAGAGCACAAAGGTTTGGATTTAAAAATGTCATTAAATGATGCAAGTAAAGCGTATCTGAAAGAAACTGCAAAATGGTCGCAGTTTTTAGCAATCGTTGGTTTTGTTGGAATCGGTATTATGGTGATTGCCTCTTTTTTTATGGGCATAATTTTTAGTGCTTTGCCAAACAATGAAGAGTTGCCAGAAGATTTTGGACCATATATGACCATAGTGTATTTGATAATGGCACTTATATATTTTTTTCCAGTGCTCTATTTGTATAAGTTTTCAGTAAAACTAAAACAAAGTCTCCAAAGTCAAGATGAGGATGTTTTATCAGAAGCTTTTTTAAATTTAAAATCAATGTTTAAGTTTATGGGAGTCTTAACCATTCTGCTAATCGCTCTTTATATTTTGATCTTTTTGTTTGGAATTATAGCAGTGTTTATCGCTATGTAATAAGCACCAAACAACATATATAAAAAAAGACCTTCGGAATTCCGAAGGTCTTTTTTGTTAAAATCCTTTTAAACGCTCTTGCAGTAAAGCTGGGTCTTGCAGTGCTTCCCAACCTATAGAGTACAGCATATAAAAAAAATAGGCCAAATACAAAGCATTGATAATCATTACCACTAGGGCTATAATTTTACCTGTATAAATATTGTCTTGATTTGAGTAAATTTCTGGGTTGGTGTAAAACTTCTTTAACTCAGAACGCGCTATAAAATAAGCGATCCCAGAAGGTAAAATACCGAAACCGGCACAACAGCATAAAGGCAAGCCCAAGACAGCTAGAATATAGATTAAGGTACTGTATTGTAGAGGTTGTTTTTCCATGGTATATTAATGTATTTTGATATAATAGCTTAGCACAATTACCAAGATAGAAAGTATGGCTAGAGCGATGATTATTTTTTGACCGTATTTAAATTTAAATTTTAGGTTTGCAAGAGCAAATACACCTAAAAAAGTAAGTGGGTAAATAGCTGGGTACAATTTAAAAGCTTCGTAAAAGTCTCCTTGTATCAGCAAGATAAATGCTCGTTGAAAACCACAGCCAAAACATTCTACTCCAAAGAGTTTTTTGTTGATGCAGGGTAGCATATAATCTTCTAATTGCTGAAAAAGTGTCAAGATACTGGTTGTTATTTAAAGAGATCCATTCCTGGGATTGAAGGCATTCCGCTTTTAGCCGCCATGCCCAATTCATGATCATTGATTGCTGTCGCTTTTTGAATAGCCTTATTAATGGTAAGAATTAAATAATCTTCTAACTCTTCCTTATCAGTTAATAAAGACTCATCAATCTCAATTTTTTTAATCTCGCGATTTGCAGTGATGGTTATTTTTAATTTTTCATTAGCACCAGTCTCATCTACTAAGACCGAATTTAGTCTTGTTTTTGTTGCTTCAACTTTTTCTTGGGCCTCTTTAAGTTTCCCCATCATTCCTGCCATATCTCCAAACATACGATTCAATTTTTAAATTCTTTACAAATTTACTACATTCACTAGAATTTTTTATCGAAAAAAATGAAGAAAATAGTTTTTTACACTACCGCTTTTAGCCTTATTTTTGCAAGCGCTTGTAAAACAGACTTAATGAAGAACACGGAACTCAAAGCACCGATAGCAGATAAAATACCCACAAATTTAGAAATTCACGGAGATAAAAGAATAGACGATTATTTTTGGATGCGTTTAACAGATGCACAAAAGAATGCAGATGTTAAGGATGATCAAACAACAAAAGTTATTGATTATCTAAATGCAGAAAATGAATATTATCAGAAAATAACAGAAGACACCAAAGATTTTCAAACGGCCTTATTTGAAGAAATGAAAGCCAGAATTAAGGAAGATGATGAATCTGTCCCATATAAGAAAAATGGTTATTATTATATTTCTCGCTTTGAAAAAGGAGATCAATACCCTATTTACACTCGAAAAAAAGGAAGCCTAACAGCTGCTGAAGAAATTATTTTTGATGTTAATAAAGAAGCCAAAGGCTACGATTATTTTCAGATGGGTGGCCTAACTGTTAGTCCAGATAATAGCTTGGTAGCTTTTGCGACTGATACAGTAAGTAGAAGGCAGTATTTTTTAAGAATTAAAGATTTAACTACCGGTAAAATCTATAAGGACATCATAGAAAATACTACAGGTGGATCTGTTTGGGCCAACGATAATAAAACCTTGTTTTACACCAAGAAAAACCCAAAAACACTGCGCAGTGAAAAGATTTTTAAACACGTATTGGGTACAGATAGTTCTGAAGATGTTGAGGTGTACCATGAAAAAGATGAAACCTTTAATGTTACTGTTTCAAAGTCAAAATCAAATGCTTATATATTTATAGCATCTTACAGTACTGTTTCTTCTGAATACAGGTTTTTAGACGCCAATAATCCAAATGATTTGCCTACCATAATTCAGCCTAGAGAGCGTAATTTAGAATACAGTGTTTCGCATTTCGAAGACTCATTTTATATTTTAACAAATAAAGATGCTGCTCTTAACTTTAAGTTGATGAAAACACCTGTTTTAAAAACAACTAAAGAGCATTGGGTTGATGTAATTCCTCACAGAGAAGACACGCTTTTAGAAGATATTTCAATTTTTAAAGAATACTTGGTTTTAGAAGAGCGCACCAATGGCTTAAACACCATCAGAATTAAACGTTGGGATAATACAGCCGATTACTACCTTCCATTTGATGAAGAAACCTATACCGCAGACGCCTATTCAAATCCTGATTTTGATACTCATATATTAAGGTATTCGTACAATTCTATGACAACTCCTAGTTCTGTCATTGATTTTAATATGAAAGATCATACCAAAGAAGTTAAAAAAGAGCAGGAAGTTTTAGGCGGTAATTTTGATAAAAATAATTATACCAGTAAACGTGTTTGGGCTACCGCAAGAGATGGTCAGAAAATTGCTATTTCTTTAGTGTATAGAAAAGACACCAAACTTGATAAAAACACACCATTGTTACAATATGGCTATGGTTCTTATGGGTATACAGTATCAGATGGATTCTCTACAACCCGTTTAAGTTTGTTAGACAGAGGTTTTGTATGGGCATTGGCTCATGTTAGAGGTAGTGAATATTTAGGAAGATCTTGGTATGAGGATGGTAAATTATTGCACAAAAAAAATACCTTTACAGATTTTATAGACTGTTCAAAACACTTAATAGCAAATAATTACACTTCAGAAAAGCACTTGTATGCTATGGGAGGTTCTGCAGGAGGCTTGTTAATGGGAGCCATAGTAAACATGAACCCTGAGTTGTATAACGGAATCCTTGCTTCTGTGCCATTTGTTGATGTTATTTCTACTATGTTGGATGAAAGCATTCCTTTAACTACAGGCGAGTTTGATGAGTGGGGAAATCCAAAAGACAAAGAATATTATGAATACATAAAAAGCTACTCACCGTATGATCAGGTAAAAGCACAAACCTATCCACACATGTTGGTAACGACGGGCTTTCATGATTCTCAAGTTCAATATTGGGAGCCTGCAAAATGGGTGGCTAAATTAAGAGCCTTAAAAACAGGGTCTAATATTTTGTTGTTAAACACCAATATGGAAGCTGGACACGGAGGAGCCTCTGGTCGTTTTAATGCACTTAAAGAAACAGCAGAAGATTATACTTTTCTCTTAGATCTAGAAGGGAAGGTAAAGTAGTTAATCGACTGTATTTTTAGAAATATAAATAGTAATCATGACAAGAAATCAAGGGATTAATCATTCCATTTTGGAGTTGGTAGGTGAGACGCCATTAGTACAATTAAACTGTATAACCAAAGACTTAAAAGGAACCTATTATGCAAAAATTGAGGCCTTTAATCCAGGCCATTCAGCCAAAGATAGGATCGCGAGTTATATTATTGATAAAGCAGAACGAGATGGTGTTTTAAAGGTTGGTGATACCATTGTAGAAACCACCTCTGGTAATACTGGTTTTAGCTTGGCAATGATTAGTATGGTAAAAGGATATAAATGTATTTTAGCAGTGAGCTCTAAGTCATCTCAAGACAAAATAGACATGCTAAAAACGATGGGAGCAGAGGTGCACGTTTGTCCTGCAAATGTTCCTGCAGATGACCCTAGATCTTATTATGAGGTGGCCAAACGTATCCATTTAGAAACACCGGGTTCAATTTATATCAATCAATATTTTAATTCTTTAAATAGCGAAGCACATTACCACTCTACAGGACCAGAAATATGGAAGCAGACCAAAGGTCAAGTAACCCATGTAGTTGTTGCTAGTGGAACAGGAGGTACAATTTCTGGTGTTGGAAAATATTTAAAAGAAATGAACCCTAATATAAAAGTATTAGGTGTAGATGCTTATGGATCTGTGCTTAAAAAATATCACGAATCTGGAGAGTTTGATGAAAATGAGATTTTTCCTTATAAAATTGAAGGTCTTGGAAAGAATTTGATTCCATCTGCAACAAATTTTTCTGTAATCGATCAATATGAAAAGGTTACCGATAAATCTAGTGCATTAACAGCGAGAAGAATCGTAAAATTAGAAGGGATTTTTGGAGGGTATACCAGCGGTGCAGTTATGCAGGCTACTTTGCAATATCACGATAAAGAACTCTTTGACGAGAACAGTAAAGTTGTATTGATATTTCCAGATCATGGATCGAGGTATATGAATAAGATTTACAGTGATATTTGGATGCGCAAACACGGCTTTTTAGAAGAGGTGTATAAAGAAAGTGCTATTTGATTTGCATAATATATGTATAAAGCTTAATATATGCACCTATATATTTTAGCAAATTAACAAATTTCAGTACTTTTGCCCCTACAAAATTTCAAGAGAAAAATGACAAAAGACTTATTTGAAAGAATATATGACGACAAAGGACCTCTAGGAAAATGGGCTAAGCAGGCAGAAGGGTATTATGTATTTCCAAAATTAGAAGGACCGATTTCAAATAGAATGGGTTTTAATGGTAAGAAAGTAATTACTTGGAGCATTAATGACTATTTAGGTTTAGCAAATCATCCTGAAGTTATAAAAGTTGATGGTGAAGCGGCATCTGTACACGGAATGGCTTACCCTATGGGGGCCAGGATGATGTCTGGACACACAGAATTTCATGAACAATTAGAGCAAGAATGCGCAGAGTTTGTAGATAAAGAAGCTGCTTACTTGGTGAATTTTGGTTATCAAGGAATGGTTTCGGCTATTGATGCTTTAGTAACCAAGCACGATGTGATTGTTTACGATATGGATACACACGCTTGTATTATTGATGGGGTACGTTTGCATTCTGGTAAAAGGTTTGTTTACAAACACAATGATATTGAAAGTTTCGAGAAAAATTTACAAAGAGCAACTAAGATGGCCGCAACTACAGGTGGTGGTATTTTAGTGATTTCTGAAGGTGTTTTTGGAATGAGAGGAGAGCAAGGTCGTTTAAAAGAAATTGTTGCCTTAAAAGAAAAGTATAACTTTAGATTGCTGGTAGATGATGCTCACGGTTTTGGAACTCTTGGAGAAGGAGGAAGAGGAACTGGTTTTGAGCAAGGAGTTCAAGACGGTATCGATATCTATTTTGCTACTTTTGCCAAGTCTATGGCGGGTATTGGAGCCTTTTTTGCAGCTAGTAAAGAAGTTATTCAATACTTACAATACAACATGCGTTCTCAAATGTTTGCTAAATCGTTGCCAATGGCAATGGTTAAAGGAGCTTTAAAACGTTTAGACATGTTAAGAACCATGCCAGAGTTAAAAGAAAGGTTATGGGAAAACACCAACGCTTTACAACAAGGATTGAGAAATGCTGGTTTTGATTTAGGAACCACTCAAACCTGTATTACACCTGTTTATTTAAAAGGTGATATACCAGAAGCGATGGCGATGGTAAATGATTTAAGAGAAAGCTATGGCGTTTTTTGCTCAATTGTAGTGTATCCTGTAATCCCAAAAGGCTTAATTATTTTGCGATTAATCCCAACGGCAACACATACACAAACAGATATTGATGAAACAATCACTGCATTTTCAGGGATTAGATCTAAATTAGAGTCTGGAGTCTACAAGCGAGTTGCAGCTGCTATGATGCAGTAAATCGCTGGAAAACAAAACACTATAAAACACAAAAAACCGAGAATTTAAATTCTCGGTTTTTTTATTGCTTGTAGCGAAGACGGGATTTGAACCCGTGACCTCAGGGTTATGAATCCTGCGCTCTAACCAACTGAGCTACCTCGCCTTGATTATGCGGCTGCAAATATAGTATTTTTTTGTTTTTTTACAAGCTAAGAATTTAATTTTTTTAAAAAAGAATATTTACCTATATTGGCTGACTAAGTAGAAAAAAATGAGTAAAATTAAAATCGAATTAGAGTTTCCAATTCATGCTTCACCAAGTATGTTATATACGTATTTTGCAACTCCATCAGGTTTAGAAGAGTGGTTTGCTGACAAAGTTAATTCTCGAGGAAAAAAAATCACTTTCATTTGGGATGATTCAGAAGAAGAGGCATTGATTTTGGCCAATAGAAATGAAGATAGAATTAAATACAAATGGGTAGAAAGCGAAGGCGATGAAACTTATTTTGAATTTAAAATTCAAGTAGATGCCTTAACCAAAGACGTTTCTTTAATGGTTACTGATTTTGCAGATGATGAAGAGGATGCAGAAGAATCTAAAAGGCTTTGGGAAAATCAAATAGAACAATTAAAACACACCATTGGCGCATAATAATCAGCCAAGCATAATTTTATATAATCCTTGCTTTTATGTAAGGATTTTTTTTTGAGATATAAAGTCTAAGAAATTCGATATTTGTCTACTTTTCTTTTAATTTTGCAAGGCTAAAAATAGACCCATGTTAAATTTCAACGGTACCTTATTTCAAGAAGACACTTTTCAAATAACAACCGCTAATAGAGCTTTTAAATACGGCGATGGAATTTTTGAAACCATTGCAGTTAAAAACGGACGTATTGTTTTTTGGGAAGACCATTATTTTAGGTTAATGGCTTCTATGAGAATGCTTCGTATGGAAATTCCGATGAGTTTTACTTTAGAGTTCTTAGAAGAAGAAATTTTAAAAACTCTTAAGAGCAATCCGGCGTTTAATAATGCTCGCGTTCGACTAACAGTTTTTAGAAAAGATGGAGGGCTTTATACCCCAAAAACGAATGCAGTTGATTATCTAGTAGAAGCAGGTGAGAACACCTACAAAACAAAAGAGGTTTATACCATTGACCTGTTTAAAGATTTTTACAATTATTCTGGGCTTTTATCGACTGTAAAAACAACCAATCGCATGCTTAACACGCTAGCAAGCGTTTATATGCAAGAAAACAATTTAGATAATTGCGTATTAATAAATGAGCGAAAAAGTATCGTTGAGGCTACAAATGCAGCTATTTTTATTGTGAAGGGGACTCAAATTAAAACTCCAGCATTAACAGAGGGTTGTATAAAAGGAATCGCCAGAAAGAAAATTATAGAGATACTTACTAGAAATCCAAACTATACCTTAGAAGAAACAGTAATATCTCCTTTTGAATTGCAAAAAGCAGATGAAGTTTTTATTGCAAATACCATTATAGGTGTTCAGCCAGTTACTCAGTATAGAAAAAAGACATTTGATACTGTAATTTCTAAAAAAATTGCTGCGAGTTATGCCTTAGAGATGGTTGCAGCTTCTGCTAGTTAAGTTGAATGTTTTCTGGTGCGTTTGCCCAGATAGCGTAATCGCCTCCACGCTCTAATAATTTATTTTTCCAGGCCTTTTTTTCATCTACAGTAAAAATGTTTGAATACGAGTTTTCTGAAATAAACCAAGAATTTGTTGCGATCTCATCTTTAAGTTGATCGCTAGACCATCCTGTGTAGCCTAAAAAAAAGCGAATTTCATCTGCTTGTATTTCTTTAGTATCTAATAGTTGTTTTAAACTATCAAAGTTACCTCCCCAGTACACACCGTTAGACACCTCTATGCTGTTCGGAATTTTATCAGGCACATTGTGTACAAAATACAAGTTATCCTGCTCTACAGGTCCTCCTTGGTATATAGTAAAGTCATTGTCTATTTCTGGGATTAGATCATTTACTGTATAGCCTAGAGGTTTGTTTATAATAAAGCCAATTGCGTTTGTTGAAGTGTGCTCTGTTAATAAAATGATAGACCTATTAAAAGAGTCATCATTTAAGATAGCGGGTTCTGCAATTAGTAACTTTCCTTTTTGAGGTTGTAAAATATTCATATATATTGATTTCCTATCTTTTAAAGGTAAGAAGATTTTATCAAAAAAAAACTCCCTTAGTAAACTAAGAGAGTTTTTATATACAAAAAGTTGTATGACTAGTTTACTGAATCACTTAATCCAGCTCCAGCTTTAAACTTTACAACGTTTTTAGCTGCAATTTGGATAGTTTTTCCTGTTTGTGGGTTTCTTCCTGTTCTAGCAGCTCTATTAGATACTGACCAAGTTCCCCATCCAACTAAAGCAACTTTGTTACCTTTTTTTAGAGAACTAGTAACGTTAGAAGTTAAAGAATCTAAAGCAGCCTTTGCAGCAGCTTTTGAAATTCCTGCGTCTGCAGCCATTGCATCGATTAAATCTGATTTGTTCATAATGTGTAATTTTTAAAATTAATTGATCTAAATTTTTTGCTTAACTAAGCTTAACAAATATAGCAGGAATAAGGGCTCGTGCAAGAAAACCAGTAAAAAAAGCATGTTTTTGTTAATAAAAGACTTAGAATTGTTAATAACCTGCGGTTAAAATAGGCGAAAATGATAAATCCCTACCAACAAAGGGCTTTAGACCATTTTAGCTTGCTTGGATAAATCAAAACCATTTAACAGGCTTTGAACATCCATATGTTTTTTTCCAGAGAGTTTTAAATCATGTATAATAAGGTAGCCATCTTTAACAGCAACCAACAGTTCTTTTTTAGTACTTTGAATGCTTCCGATAGGATCTTGGTGGTTTTCGTAGCGTTTAGAAACTTTGTACAATTTTACATTGATTTTTTCTGTACCATTGTCTAAGATTGACCAAGCAGACGGAAAAGGATTAAGACCTCTAATTTTATTGTAGATGCTATCTAAAGGAGCTGTCCAATCAACTTTGCAGTTTTCTGGAAACAATTTATAAGCAGTTTTTTCTTCTTGTTTGGGCTGTTCTTGGGTTTGTACTGGCCCTTTTTCTATTAAAGAAACAGTCTCAACAACCAAATCTGCACCTAAGTGCATTAATCGATCGTGTAATTGCCCAACGGTTTCATCATCTTTAATGTTACATTCTTTTTGAAGTATGATAGCCCCTGTATCAATTTTTTCATCGATAAAAAAGGTCGTTACACCCGTAGTTTTTTCACCATTGATGATAGCCCAATGAATAGGGGCAGCCCCTCTGTAGGCAGGTAATAAAGAAGCGTGTAAATTAAAGGTTCCGTATTCTGGTAGGCTCCAAACAGCTTTGGGTAACATTCTAAAGGCAACTACGATTTGTAGGTTGGCATTTAAGCTTGTTAATTGGTCAAGAAATTCTTCACTTTTTAAGTTGGTAGGTTGTAATACCTGAAGACCTTGGCTCAATGCATACGTTTTTACGGCAGATTGATTGAGTTTTCTACCTCTTCCAGCTGGTTTATCTGGTGCAGTTATCACTCCAGCAATTGTGTATTGGTGTTTGATTAGCTGTTCTAATATTGCAACAGCAAAATCAGGTGTGCCCATAAAAACAATGCGTAAATTTCTCATTTATGTACTATAGTATTGATTGGTTGCATTAACTGCGATTAATTCTTCGGCTAAAAGATGACGCAAATTTACTAAAACTACCTTTTCGGGCTGCTCTAAATGCAAATAGATTTGTTTTGAATCTAAAGGTCCATGAGTTTTTAATAACTCTAGGATTTCTTCAGGGCTTGCAATGCTGTTATTTTTACTTCTGAGACAGACATCACAGATACCACAAGGCTTGCTTTTGGTTTCTCCAAAATAGCGAAGGATTTGTACGCTTCTACAGACGTCATCTGTATTTATAAAATTTAACATCTCAGCCAATTTACGTTTCTTTTGCTCCAAATACGATTCAATGTTTTTACCGATACGATTGATAGACTTATCATCTTCTCTTGGGGTTAAAAAGGTAAGTTTAGCTACAGCACTGGCTTTTTGATAAGAGATAAGTTCTTCATCGTGCATTTGCGTTAAGAGCTCATAAACAACCTGAACAGGAAGCTTGGTCTTTTTTGCCAACCAATATTCATTTATTTTACTAGCCTGCTCAAACAATCCTCCGTAACTTCTTAAAATGTTTTTTAAGAGAGCTCCTTTACTATTTTTCAAAGAGCTGCTTTTTAGGATGGTATTTTTTGATGCAATAATTTCAAGGGTTGAATACTTTTGATGATGATCAGAAATATGAATAAGACCGTTGTTTACTAAAAGCTGAAGTATGGTGTTTAATGCAATCGGTCTCATTTGATATCGATCTGCAAAAGCATTGATGTTAAAATCAAAAGTAGTTTCAGGGAGTTCTCCCTGTGCAATTTGAAAAAACACACATAATTTTTTATAGTAGTTTTTTACTTCAGACAGACTCGGTATTTGCAAAGAGAGTTGCTCTTTTGCTACTCGAATATCATTTGCGTTGTAAAGTACCACAGAAAATGCTTTAGCACCAGATCTTCCGGCTCTTCCTGCTTCTTGAACATAGTTTTCTATAGTACTAGGGATATCAAGATGGATGACCACTTTTACATTGCTTTTATCGATCCCCATACCAAAAGCATTGGTGGCAACCATGATCGGTTTTTTTTCGTCCATCCAATCGTTAAAAGCTACCTGTTTTTCACTAGAAGTCATACCACCATGGTAGTGGTTTGCTAAAAAACCATTGGCTTCTAAAAAGGCAGCAATTTCCTTGGTTTTGTTTCTGCTTTTTACATAGACAATAGCTGGAGCTTTGGTTTTGGTAAAAATCTGAAGTAGTTTCCCTAATTTATCTTCGGTATCAAAAAATTGATAGGCGAGATTTTTCCTATAAAAGGATTTTTTAAAAAGTTGCACCTTGTCAAGCTCTAAATTGCTTTCTATGTCTTCAATAATCTTTTTATTGGCAGAAGCGGTCAAAGCAATCCAATTTGCATTGGGTTGCAGTGTCTTTAAAACCTTTGTAAGTCGATAAGAGGGTCTAAAATCATGTCCCCACTCAGAAATACAATGTGCTTCATCGATAGCAATTAACGAAATGCTTAACTGTTTAATTTTTTGTTGGATAAATGAAGATTGCAACCGCTCTGGAGACAGGTATAAAAACTTGTAATTCCCAAACCGAAGGTTGTCAAAAAAGGTAATCATATCATCCTCTGACATACCTGATGGAATGCTAGCTGCTTTGATGTTTTTTTCTGCTAACTGTTGTATTTGATCTTGCATTAAAGCGATTAACGGAGATATCACGAGGCAGATTCCATCAAGAATCAATGCGGGTATTTGAAAACAAATAGATTTACCACCTCCTGTTGGCAAAAGAGCAATGACATTCTTTTTTGCAAGTAAGGCATCTATAATTTCTTCTTGCGGTTCTCTAAAAGAAGGATGCTGCCAATAGGTTTGTAATATTTCTAATGGAGTGTTCATAATTCGCTTTGAAGCGAGTTTAAAATATAGTTAGCACGATCTTTAACGCTCCCAAAAGGGACTGTTATAATCTGGTATCCAATTTCTTGATAGGCATTTGTGAGGTGCTCATGAATAGCAATGGCTTGTTCAAAACTTTCATAGCGTTCATTGTCAGATGTATATATTTCTTGCCATGGTGGCAACATAAACACTTTATGGTATAAGTATTCTTTGCTTTTTGAGATAAAGTGTTCAGGGTAATCTGATTCTAAAAAATTTAAATACGCAAAAACATCTGGGATGCCTCGATCAAAAAAAACAAAGGGTTTCTTTTCTTTATGGGCCTTTAGGTATTGTTTTTCTCTGCCTTCTAAGAGCATATTGCTAAAGAGTAAGGGGTCTGATAAAAACAATTGGTCGATGCCTTTTTGTTGAGCTTCTAAAATTACTTCTCTTGAAATTTCAGGCATACAGAAGTGACCGCGATCAATCAATTCATTTAATACGGACGATTTCCCGGTACCCGGACCACCTATAAGGACGATTTTTTGTTGCATTTAGCAAAAATAAAGGATTCTAATTATAAAAATAATAATATAATGTAATTTTGCAGTTCTAAATAAAGATATTAAACAATCATGACAGATAAAGAAAGTTTTTACATCAAGCTAAAAGACAGTTTAGAAGACACAACTAGTTTTCCTGCAGATTATTTGTACAAATTTATTGTACCTACAGCTGGAGATCAAGAAAAAGAGGTGGAGGCAATTTTTAAAGCAACAGCAGCTACTTACGATACTAAATTTTCAAAAACAGGTAAATATGTTAGTGTTTCTATAGAGTTGGTTGTTGAATCTGCTGACCAGGTAATTGCTTTTTATAAAAAAGCAGAAAAGATTGAAGGAATTATTTCGTTATAAACTTAGGCCTAATTATTTACAAATGAAAAAAAATATCTTTTTTAGCTGCTTGCTTTTGCTCTCTGCAACTTTGTTTGCTCAGCAAAGCAATGATTTTCTTTTTTCGATAGATGGAACTCCCGTTTCCATAACTTCCTTTAAAAAGGTGTATGAAAAAAATGCAAACCCAGACGCTAAGAAATCAACAAAAGAGCTTAAAGAGTATTTTGATTTGTATGTAAATTTTAAACTAAAAGTGAAAGAAGCTTATCAGTTAAAGTTGGATACTTTGCCAACAATTACCAGAGAACTTAAGAGTTTTCAAAATCAATTAGCTGAACAATTTACTAAGGATGAAGAATTTGGTGAAAAACTTTTGGAAGAAGCCTATCAGCGGAGTAAGTACTTAATAAAAGCGAGTCATATTTTAATTAAAGTTCCAGCGTCAGCTTCGCCAACTGATACTATTGTTGCATATCAAGAAATTCTAAAAGCCCGTAATGAAATTGTAAAAGGTGCTGATTTTGCTACAGTAGCAAAAGGTTATTCTCAAGATCCTACCGTTGCAGAAAATAATGGTAGTCTGGGGTATTTTACGGTTTTTAAAATGGTTTATCCCTTTGAAACGGTTGCCTATCAACTAACCAAAGGACAAGTTTCTATGCCTTTTAGAACTGGTTATGGATATCATATACTAAAAGTAGAAGATGTTAAAATGAGTAAAGGTGAGCGTGAAGTTGCGCAAATTTTAATTTCAGATACTAGTAATTCAGGAAAACAAAAAATAGACAGTCTATACACTTTACTTTCTAATGGAGCTAATTTTACAAATTTAGCTAAAGAGTTTTCTAACGATACAGGTTCTGCTACAAGCGGAGGGAAGCTTCCGCGTTTTGGATATGGAAAAATGATATCCGAAATAGAAGAAGTAGCTTTTTCTATCCCTAGTGAACTTCAATTTAGCAAACCTTTTAAGACTCGATATGGTTGGCATATTCTTCAGCTGATAAAGAAATACCCTCCTCAAAGTTTTGAAGAGGCAAAACCAATTTTGCAACGTAAAATAAATGCGAGTGGTAGAGCAAAATTATCCAATAAAGCCCTTTTAGCTCGTTTAAAAAAGAAGTACTCAATTAAGGTGTTTGATAAGGCAAAATTAGTGTTTAACAAAACCAGTATAAGATCGATACCTAATGATTCGCTGCAAGGTTTGCTTATAGAGATTAATGAAAGGAAAATATATCAAGAAGATTTTAAGTATTATATCTATAGCCGAAGACAGACACCCTTGGCTCAATTGTTTGATGCTTTTTTTGAAGAGAGCATACTACAGTATTACAAAGACCAACTCTTTAAAACAAATAAAAAATTTGTAGAAAGCTTTGAAGAATACAAAGAAGGTATTTTACTTTTTGAGTTGATGAATACTAAGGTTTGGAGTAAGGCAGCTAATGATTCAGTGGGTTTGAAAGCTTTTTTTGATACTAATAAAAATAAATATACCTTTAAAGAACTCTCGGAGGATAAAACCACCGTGTTAAACGACTATCAAAAACACTTAGATAAGCAATTAATAGAAAAGCTTAGAGCCAAATTCAGCGTAGTAATATCGGATGAATCATACAAGTCTTTGCTTGAATTTTATCAAGAAAAATGAAAAACAAACTTAGTTTTATAATAGCAATATCTTTGCTAGTTTCTTGCCAGTATTTAGGGATAGAGCAAAAGAATACGCACAAAGATGCTCCCATTGCACAAGTGCATGACTCATATCTGTATTTGAGTGACATTAAGCATTTGATTCCAGAAAACACTAGTAAAGAAGATAGTCTTTTGTTGGTAAAAGGTTTGATTACGAGTTGGGCTAAGAAAGAATTATTTTTATACAATGCATCCTTAAATTTAAGCGAAGAAAAGAGTAATCAATATGATAAACTTGTGCAGGATTACAGACAAAGTTTACTTATTAATGGTTATAAAGAAAGATTGGTTCAACAAAAACTAGACACCACTGTTAGTCCTGAAGAAGTTGCTACCTATTACGAGCTTAACAAGAGTAATTTTAAACTCAATGAAGAGCTATTAAAAATTAAGTATTTACACTTTGGGAAAGATCTTTTAGATAAAGAAGAGCTAATCACCTTGTTTAAATCAGATGATCCAGAAGACATGCGGATCTTAGAAAATCAGGGAATAAACTTTAAAGAGATTAGCCTTAATGATTCAACTTGGGTAAAATTAGAAGACGTTTTGTTAAAAATTTCAAAATTTAGAGAAATACCCAAGGAAACCTTGTTAAAAAAAACAAAATTTTTACAAAAAGAAGATTCTTTAGGGTTATATTTGGTGGCTGTAAAAGATGTGTTGAAAAGGAACGATATAGCCCCTCTAAATTATATCTCACCAACCATCAGACAAATAATTTTACACAAAAGAAAATTAGAATTAATTAGAGAGATCGAAAAAACGTTAATTAACGATGCAATACAAAATAAAAACTTTAAAGAATATTAATTTAATGAAGAAAGCAATTTTCACCATCGCATTTTTAAGTGTAGTTACGCTTCAAGCCCAAATGAATAAAATTGATGGGGTAGAGGTCGTGATAGGGAAAAACATTGTGTTGGATTCTGACATTGAAAAGTTTAAATTAGACTTGGAGACTAGAACAGAAGGAAAGGTTGATATAACTGATTGTGAAATGCTAGAGCAATTGATGATGCAAAAATTATTAGCTCACCATGCAATCATAGATAGTGTATTGGTAACAAACGAAGAAGTAAACGCTACGGTAAATAGAAACATCTCTTATTTTACACAACAATTTGGGAGTATCGATAAAGTGATTTCTACTTACGGTTTTAACGATATAGAAGACTTAAAAAAAGAGATCTTTAAGGTAGAGAAGGAGAATGCTTTGGTTCAGAAAGAACAAGAAAAGATTAATGAAAGAATTGATGTGACTCCAGAGGAAGTTCGTATCTATTTTAACGGATTAAAAGCTAAGAATGAATTGCCAGAGTTTCAAGCAGAAATAGAAATGGCTCAAATAGTTCTCTACGCTCAGCCAACACAAGAAGAAATTAATCGTGTGATTGCTAAATTAAACGAATTAAAAAAAGAAATAGAAAGCGGTAACAGTTTTAGAATGGCTGCTATTTTAAATTCTGAGGATACTGGAGTTGTTCAAAATGGTGGGAGATATCCTGTAACACAAGATGATCCAAGATTAATTAGAGAATTTAAAGAAATGGCTTTTTCTTTAGATGTTGGTCAGATTTCAGAGCCTTTTAAGTCTGATTTTGGTTACCATATCATGCAATTGGAAGAAATAAAAGGAAGAGAAAGAATTGTTTCTCATATTTTAATTAAGCCAAGTATCCCTGAGTCAACTTTAAGAGAGATTGAGAAAAAGGTGGCAGATATTCGAAATGAAATTTTAGCAAAAGAAATCACTTTTGAAGAAGCTGTAGAAAAATATTCTGAAGACAAAGACACGAAGCTTAATAAAGGAGTTATAGTGAATGCTCAAACTAATGAGACCAAATTTGATTTAACAAGAATGGACCCTTCATTGTATGCTAGAATTGGTGATTTACAAAAGGATGAAATTTCTGATCCTTTTTACGATGAAACTCAAGGAGGTAAAAAGATGTTTAAAATCATCTTAATGAAAGACAGAACCAATACGCATACTGCTGATTTGATTGACGATTATGTTAAGATTCAAAAATTAGCCTTGCAAAAGAAAAAAGAAGAAAACATCACTAAGTGGGCAAAGAATATCATTAATGATACCTATATTAAAATTAGTGATAAGTACAAGAAATGTACTTTCGAAAAAAATTGGAAAAAGGAAATTAACTAATACATGTCTGATATTGCCGCTATACATAGCTTAGTTGATAAAACCAAGCAATTAAAAGAAGAAATAGCAAAAGTCATCGTCGGACAAGATGCCGCAGTAAACTTTGTGTTGTTATCTGTTTATTGTGGTGGACATTCATTATTAATAGGAGTTCCTGGTTTGGCAAAAACCCTACTAGTCAATACCATCTCTGATGCCTTGGGTTTGCAATTTAAGAGAATTCAGTTTACGCCTGATTTAATGCCTTCTGATATATTAGGAAGTGAAATCTTAGATGAAAACAGAAAGTTTACATTTATCAAAGGGCCTATTTTTAGCAATATCATTTTGGCAGATGAAATTAATAGAACACCGCCAAAAACACAAGCAGCTTTGTTAGAAGCAATGCAAGAACGATCTGTAACCGTTGCAGGACATTCCTACAGTTTAGATCTTCCGTTTTATGTACTTGCTACTCAGAATCCAATAGAGCAAGAAGGAACATACCCTTTGCCAGAAGCGCAATTGGATCGATTTATGTTTTCTATTCATTTAGAATATCCAACTTTTGAAGAAGAAGTAACCGTTGTAAAAAACACAACTTCTACCGAGGTACAAGAAATTACCCCTTTGTTTTCTAGTCAAGAGATTCTTGAGATTCAGAAATTGATTCGAAAGATTCCGGTAGCTGACAACGTAGTTGAATATGCTGTTCGATTGGTTGGTAAAACTCGACCTAAAAGCCCAGGTGCTACAGAATTTATAAAAACCTATGTAGATTGGGGAGCAGGACCAAGAGCCTCTCAAAACTTAATATTAGCAGCCAAAGCACATGCAGCTATATCTGGTAAGTACTCTCCGGATATAGAAGATGTAAAAGCAGTTGCCATTCCTATTTTAGCACATCGTGTGGTTAAAAATTACAAAGCAGAAGCAGAAGGGGTCTCAATTTCTCAAATCATCAATACAATCCTCTAACAATGAAACTTAAAAAAGAATACATCATTGCTATAATCGTGTTTGTGGTTACTTTTGTTCTTGCTAGCTACCTATTTTCTTTACTTAAAAAATAATTTCCAGATTCGTTTACTTTGAGTAATACACTCACAAATACTATTCGTATTGTAATTTTAAGCCTATAGTCATAAAGATTTTCTCTTTGTAAGACTATGTAATTTTGTTGCTATAAAAAGTATAAAACAGCCTTAAAAATGCTTCTATGAAGCCTCTTTGCAAGTTCTTAATATATTTGTTTGTTTTTTATGAGGTGTGTTCAAAAAAGCTAAATACGTTTCCTCCGTATTTTTTATCATAACTAAACTGTGGGTGACCAGACAAGTCTGTATGTTTAGAATGTTCTATAATTAGCAGACCTTCCTCTTCTAAGATGTTTCTCTCAAAAATTAGGTCTGCAATTTTTAAAAACTGACTAGCTTCAAAATCATATGGCGGATCAGCAAAGATGACGTTTGCTTTGACATTTGTCTTTCCAAGAAAAGTATATACATCACTTTTAAATGTTGTGATGTTAAAATTAAAATCTTTAGCAACCTGATTGATGTATTTGATACAGGCAAAATGCTGATCAATACTGTAAATTTCTTGAGTTCCTCTAGAGGCAAACTCAAAACTTATATTACCGGTACCAGAAAACAAATCTATTACAGAAATCCCGTCAAAATAAAAATGATTGTTAAGGATATTAAATAAGGATTCCTTAGCCATATCCGTTGTCGGTCTAACAGGTAAGTTTTTGGGAGCTGTTAACCTTCTCCCTTTGTATTTTCCAGAAATGATTCTCATATTAGGGAATATTGATATAATAGTTATATGCGTTCAGGGTTTTATCTTGTTCAAAAAAATCATTTTTTATCTCTAAAAAAGTAATATTCCGAACATATTGATAGGCAAAGGTATACAATTCAGAGTCTTTATCTATCCAGCCTGTAAAGCTTAGTTCAAATTCTTCAGGGTTTAGCTCTAATTGCTCTGCAGTAAATAAAATATAGTACAAAACATCTTCTTTTGTTTCATACGAAAATGAGTTGTATAGGTGCAACTGTCCATCTTTTAAGACGATAATCTCTATTTGTTTTTTTTCTACATGAACGTAAAAATGGTCTTTTTGGGTGTTTTTAGCATGCAATAATAACTTATCAATTAAAACAGTTGCTTGGTGCTTGTACTCAAAGGCTCCGTATTTTTGAAAAAAGAAATTATTGATGTTTACATAAGGAACATACACATTATTAATAGCTGCTTGTTCAAGACTATCGTAAGCAATATAATCTGTAGAAAATGTCTTAACTGTGTAAGTCAGATAGGTAGAGAGTTGTTCTTTATCAAATAGGGTACTGGGTACCAGTGTAGCTAAGTTGTTTTGATGAATTAAAACAACAGATTCAAAATCTTGATTTAAAATAGCGCTTTCCTTGGTAATTTTTTCAATCTCAGTGAGTAAGGCCACTGGATTTGCACAAGATTGTTTAAAAGGGTGGCTCTCAAAATGAAAAATTTCTTGAGTAGCTAAGTTAGATATACAAAAAGAAAATCCATCCAAACTAAATTGGATGGATAGATTCTTTCTATAACTATCTTTTGATATGTTACTTATCTTCTTTTTTATCACGATCTCCTTTGTCATAAGATGGAGGCCAGTTTCCACCAGTTGTTACTTCTGATAAAGAACCTACAGACACATAAGCTCCTCTGATTTCATCCGTAGAAAGTACTTCTTTTTCTACTTTAACTAAAGAAGCATCCATTCCTGTTAAGATATCGTCTTTTGCAACTTTGGCTTCAAAAACTGGAACCACTAAACCTTGTACTTTTTCTAAAGTTCCTACCTCAATAGTAAACTTCTTGTTTGTCCCTGGAACGTTAAACATGTTTTTGTAGTCTCTTCCAGTAAATCTAGAAATAACCGGTTCATAACCAATAGTATCAGTAACTCTTTTCTCTACTTCCACCATTATCTTTTGATATCTGGTTCCTTTGTTTACTTCTTCAGTAACGTTAATGGTTTGTGTAATAGCTATTTTACCTGTATCGATGAATTTAATTAATGCATCCATATCTTTGGTGTATTGACCAGTAGCTTCTTTATGAGCAATCTCAGCATCTCTGATCATTTTTAATTGTTTGATGACTTTGGTGTAAATTACTTTTTTCTCTTTGTCAAAGTTGATAGGCTTCATTACCCCATCATAAATTTTCCAAGTTAAAAATCCTGCCAAAACGAGCAAAATAATTGAAACCAAAGGTTTAAGTTTTAGCGGCAAGTATTTTACAATAAAAAATGCAAGCACAGCAGCAATAACAATAGCGGCAATAATAGTAATTAACATTAGTATAGTTTTTAAATGAATATTCGCAAATCTACAATTTTTTTTTAATCATAAAAACTTTTAAGCATAAATCAATTCTTATCTTTGATTTTTCTTTTTTTATGATAAAAACAGCCCCAGAATTTTACCGCGAACTCTTAAGTAAGTTCCCGTTTGACCCTACAACCAAGCAAAATGAATTATTGCTAAAATTGTCTAATTTTGTTTTTGACAACAATAATCGTGCCTTATTTTTACTAAAAGGCTATGCTGGTACCGGAAAAACCTCAGTAATTAGCGCTGTTGTTAATTCACTTTCAAAGATCAATACCAAATATGTTTTATTGGCACCAACCGGTAGGGCCGCCAAAGTGATAGCGGTTTATGCAGGAAAACAGGCATTTACCATTCATAAAAAGATTTATTTTCCTAAAAAGCAAGGAAACGGTTCCATTAATTTCGTTAAACAGCCTAACAAACACACCAATACTTTATTTATTGTTGATGAGGCATCTATGATTCCAGATAGCAGTAATAAAATTAATTTATTTGAAACTGGAGGCTCTCTTTTAGATGATTTGCTAGAGTATGTCTACTCTGGAAAAAACTGTAAAGTAATTTTTATTGGAGATACCGCTCAGTTGCCTCCTGTTAAATTAACGGTCAGCCCTGCTTTAGAGCATACAACACTTCAAAATGATTATGATAAGGATGTAACAATGATTGAGCTAGATGAAGTAATGCGTCAGCATCAAGACTCTGGAATTCTTAGCAATGCAACACATTTGCGACTACTCATAGAAAACAATGCTACCGAGCTTCAGTTTGATTTGGGCTATCCAGATATCATTCGATTGATAGACGGTTATGAAATTGAAGATGCCATTCACAGTTCTTATGATAACAACGGGGTAGAGGACACTGCTTTTATTGTTCGTTCAAACAAAAGAGCCAATATGTACAATGAGCAAATCAGGACCAGAATTAGAGGTCAAGAAAATGAAATTTCTGCTGGAGACTTTGTTATGGTGGTTAAAAACAACTACTACTGGCTTAAAGATAGCTCTGAAGCTGGTTTTATTGCCAATGGTGATATCTGTGAAGTCCTTCGATTAAATGCCATAAAAGAGCTGTATGGCTTTAAATTTGCCGAAGTAGAACTTCGGATGATAGATTATCCCAATCAACAACCCTTTGAAACCGTTTTGCTGTTAGATACATTAACAAGTGAGCAACCTTCTTTAAGCTATGAGCAATCAAATGAATTATATCAGGCGGTAAAAGAAGATTACGCTCATGAAAGTTCTAAGTACAAGCAATTGTTAGCAATAAAGAACAACAAGTATTTTAATGCACTCCAGATTAAGTTTTCTTATGCCATGACTTGTCATAAATCTCAAGGGGGCCAATGGAAAACAGTCTTTATAGAGCAACCTTATTTAGTAGATGGTATCAATACAGCTTATTTGCGTTGGTTGTACACAGCAGTTACAAGAGCACAAGACAAGTTGTATTTATTGGGTTTTAAAGACGACGCCTTTAGTGATTAATTAAAGTTATAACCAATAAAAATACTACCGTAATTGTTGGTAGGGTCTATTTTAGTATTGTCTGCCTTTTTTGTATATAAATGATAGGTATAACCGTAATCAAAACGCTTGGCAGCGTAACGATAACCAATTGCTAGACTAAATTGAAATGGCACAGTATTAAAAGTAATAGGACTCTCATCGTTTAAAAAACTACCAGACACAGTTG
Source organism: Polaribacter pacificus (assembly GCF_038024035.1). Lineage (NCBI taxonomy): Bacteria > Pseudomonadati > Bacteroidota > Flavobacteriia > Flavobacteriales > Flavobacteriaceae > Polaribacter > Polaribacter pacificus. The sequence goes on along the minus strand of NZ_CP150664.1, from coordinate 621,426 downwards.
CATCATAGGCATAGTAGCCTAGCATTGGTTTTACAAAAATAAAGGATTCTTTAACTTTTTGCTTGTGTTTAGAAATATTTGATTGAAAGCCAATGGTTTCGTAGTTTTTTTGCAAGGATTTAAAACCAAATCGGAGATAAAGACCTGTAGAGATGTCTGTAAACAAAGTTCCTAGATTGGCCTTTGAATAAGAGCTTATATCAAAATTACCAGCACTATTTCTGCTTAAAAAATGCACATAACTTAGATTAAGATTTAGCACCAGTGCTTCTTTAATTTGATATTTCCAACCCACTGCTTCTGGAAAACCATAGATAGAATGTATGTAATTTTGCAGTTCTTTAGCTTTGCTGCTTGGTCCAAGGATTCCTAGCTGTACTTGACTGCTAAAAATATGTTCATTTTTATAATAGCGATGATTGCCATATTGGGCAAATAAAACACCTGCAAAAGGTCTGTCGTGACTGCTTGGAAAAATTAAGGTTGATTTGTACGGTGTGTACATTAAGTGACCAATTTCAAAACTGTGGATTTTTTTTTCGATCTGATTGGCTTCTGTAGTCCCTAAATATTGAAACTTAACAAATAAGCCATTAGAATAATAACGATCCCGATAGGTAGATGTATACAAATCATTGTCAGTAACTAGGCTGATTGATTTGCTGTAGTTTTTTTGAGAATAAACCCAACTAGTACTTAGCAATAAGAATATAAAAACAAGGTATTTCATAAAAGTTAAACAAATATATTGTTTGTAATATAATATAAAGTTGAATTCAACTAAAAATTGAAAAAAAATATTATTTTTAGAGACCTTAATAATGATGTACTATAAGAATGAGTAAAAGCGGAAGAATTACAATTGATGACTTGGCATCTATCAAGACAAGAAAAGAGCTGAGTAAGCTAATTAAAGATAAAAATATTGATGACGAAAAGCTAAACAAAGAACTGGTTTACAATAGAGAGTTGAGATCTCTACAGGTAGAGCTTGTAAAGCTACAACGTTGGATTTCTGAGACAAACAAAAGGGTTGCTGTTATTTTTGAAGGTAGAGATGCAGCAGGTAAAGGAGGGAATATTAGACGATTTATGGAGCATCTAAATCCTCGTGCGTCTCGATTGGTTGCCTTAAATAAGCCCACTCAAAATGAGAAAGGACAGTGGTATTTTCAACGATATATAAAAGAACTTCCCAACCCTGGAGAGATTGTTTTTTTTGATAGAAGCTGGTACAATCGGGCAGTGGTAGAACCCGCAATGGGCTTTTGTAACAATGATCAATACAAAGATTTTTTGGTTCAGGTACCAGAATTTGAGCATATGCTCTATGAAGACGGTATTGTGATTATTAAATTTTGGCTATCAATTTCTAAAGATGAACAACTTAGAAGGTTTGAATCTCGAATGAAAAACCCACTAAAAAGATGGAAGTTTAGTCCTGTAGACAAGAAAGGACAAGAGCTTTGGGATGTTTATACCTACTATAAAGATGAAATGTTTACAAAAACACATACCTCTTATAGTCCGTGGATGGTGGTAAAAACCAACGATAAAAATACTGCTAGACTTGAGTGTATTCGATATGTGTTGTCAAAGTTTGACTACCCCGGAAAAGAAGAAGCAGCGACCTCAATTTCACCAGATCCAAATATCGTAATGCGTTATTTTAGATCAGTACAACAAATGGATTAAGACATGGATGAGAAAACGATAAAAGCAACAGAGAATAAACTGAATACTACAAAAGGTTTAAAAGCTCTTTTTTCTAAAGAGCCAATCAATGTAGAACGCGCAGTGAGATATATAGATTACGAACGTAAATTAAAGAAACTTCAGGTTGAATTAATTAAGCTTCAAAAATGGGTCATTAAGAATGACGAACGCATTATTGTTGTATTTCAAGGAAGAGATGCTGCTGGAAAAGGGGGAGCAATTAGACGGATTACTGAACGAATCAATCCCCGTTTTATGCGAATAGTGGCACTGCCAAAACCCAGTGATGATGAGCAGACCCAATGGTATTTTCAGCGTTATGTAGAGCAGTTACCTAAGGCTGGAGAAATGGTTTTTTTTGATAGGAGTTGGTACAATAGAGCAGTAGTGGAGCCAGTAAATGGCTTTTGTACTCCCAAGCAGTATGATATTTTTATGAACCAGGTAAATGACTTTGAAAGAATGATTTTAGAATCGGGTATACATTTGGTAAAAATATACATGTCTATCTCTAAGAAAGAACAAGCAAAACGCTTTCAAGAAATTAAAACAGATCCTTTAAAGCAATGGAAAATGACCAAGGTTGATGAGAAAGCTCAAGAACTATGGGATGAATACACCAAATACAAGGATTTAATGTTTGAAAAAACGCATACAGAAAACTCTCCTTGGAAAATTATTAGAGCAAACAAAAAAACTGAAGCTAGGGTAAACGCTATTAATCACATTTTAAAAAGCATCCCTTATCAAAAAGACATTGAGATTTAAACGATGCTCCTCTGGGGTACACGTTCTTTTAGCGCTTGCAGTGTTTCAAAGAGTAGATATACTTCGGCGGCGATGCTTTTAGAAGTTTTTAAATAGGCTTCTTTTTTGCTTTCTTTAAGATTGTATTTTGTAGGGTCATCAAACTCTAAATGAAAATGCGCTATGGCCTTGGGAATATAAAGCTCACCGGTTTCATTATCATTACAGGTGGTAATTGCAAAATAGGCTCCTTTATTGATAGGATTGTCATAACGTTTAGAAAAACCCAATAAGGATCTAGTGGTCCTGTTAAAATTGATTGCATAGGTTGGGTTTTGATGATCAAAATGCAAAATATTAAACTGAAAACCTGCTGACTGTAACGCTCGTACAGTGTTTCTGTGAAAAGAACTTACACGAGTGCCTCCAGAATAAGAACTTATCGGAAGATCAAAATAATAGGCGGCATAATAGGCCCATACTTGAGCGAATTGGCTGCTTGTTGCGTTGTGAGTGCAAATAAAATTAAGCTGGATATTCGCAAAATCACCTGCTGCTATCTCGTACATGCTTTTAGCCATTCTGACTATCATACTTTTTCGATCTTCTGAAATACAATGATCTACAACTGCATTTTTAAAGAATATTTCTATTTTTTGTGTACCAAACAAAATCATCTAATTACTTTTGTGTAAACTTAGATGAAAACAGACTTATAATTATTAATTAAACATTAAGAATGGCTTTTGAAATTGGAGATAGCGTAGCGGTATTAGATGATGTAATTAAAGGCGTAGTTACAAAGGTTACAGCAACAGAAGTTGTTTTAAGAGACGGCAGTGGCTTTGTTTTTAGTTATTTAGCCAAAGAATTGGTGAAAATTTCTGAAGATCAGAATGAGCTAACAAAATTCTCAGATATTAACAATCATTTGCTGCAAAGTAAAATTAATGATAAGAAACCTAAAAAGCAGGTTTTTACGACGACAAAAAAAGAAGTGATCTTAGAAGTTGATCTTCATATTCATCAATTGACTAAGTCTACCAAAGGGATGGATAATTATGATATGCTCAATCTTCAAATTAATACAGCTCAGCAAAAATTAGAGTATGCCATACAGAAAAAAATCTCTAAACTTGTTTTTATACACGGGGTAGGTGAAGGTGTTTTAAAAACAGAATTGACGTATTTATTTCAAAAATACCCTGTTAAGTTTTACGATGCATCTTATCAAAAGTATGGTTTGGGTGCTACAGAAGTATATGTTTTTCAGAACCCTAAACACTAAACTTTTGACTATTTTTGCCTTATGAAATCGATCTATTTAGACAATGCTGCAACCACACCGATACTTCCAGAAGTAGTTGAGACTATTTGTGCATCCATGCAGGCAAATTATGGCAACCCATCTTCTACACACCATATAGGAAGACTGGCTAAATCTGCTGTAGAATCTGCTAGAAAGTCTATTGCCAAACATTTTAATATAGGCGCTGGAGAGATTATTTTTACTGCTGGAGGAACAGAAGCTGATAATTTAATACTCTATAATGCTGTTCTTAATTTGGGTGTAAAAACCATTATCAGCACTAAAATTGAGCATCATGCGGTCTTGCATACAATAACGCATCTACAAAAGACCTATGGAATTAACGTTTTGTATCTAGATCTAGATACCAATGGCAATCCCAACTCATCCCAACTTGAAAAGCTTTTAGCCACACAACAAGAAGAAGGAAATACCTGTTTGGTGAGTCTTATGTATATTAATAATGAGATCGGGAATATACTAGCCATAGATCAGATTACTACTCTCTGTCATAAATATGACGCGTATTTGCATTCTGATACCGTACAAGCTATTGGACATTACCCAATAGATTTAAAAAAAACTCCAATAGATTTTATTGCAGCGAGCGCACATAAATTCCATGGTCCTAAAGGAGTTGGTTTTGCCTATTTTAAAAGAGGTGTTGGGATTATTCCTATGCTACATGGAGGTGATCAAGAAAAAGGGGTTCGATCTAGCACAGAAAACGTACATAGTATTTTGGGTATGGAAAAAGCCTTAGAAATTGCTATAAAACATATAGATACAGATGCACAAGCTATTGAATCTGTAAAAAAGTACTGTATAGCATCACTTTTAAAAGCCTTTCCTACTGTACAATTTAATGGTAATTCTGAAGATCTCACCCAAAGTAGTTATACCATCTTAAACGTTCAATTTCCTGTGGTTGATAGCATGTTACTTTTTCAATTAGATTTGGCAGGAATCGCTGTTTCTGGAGGTAGTGCTTGTCAAAGCGGAAGTAGTTTAGGCTCTCATGTACTCACAGAAATTTTAAGTAATGAAGAAGCAAATAACACCTCTATTCGTTTTTCTTTTAGCAAATTAACCACCAAACAAGAAATAGATTATTTGGTGGCTACTTTACAGCGTTTAATAAACAAATAAGGGGTATTAATACACGACTATTTTTTTAGAAAACTGTCCATTGCTTGACTGTAATTTTACAATGTAAATACTGGTTGGTAACTTTTGAATTTTGAATCGCTGTTCATCAGTTCCATCTTGAAGTTCCCATTGACTAACTTTTTGTCCTAAAATAGAATAGAGTTCAACCTTTTGTAATTGTGTGTTTCCTTTGTTTTTGATGACCAACTCTTTGCTAATTCCATCAAAGTATACCTGTGTATTGTTTTCTAAGTAAACATCTTCTACGTCAAGTGTTTTGTTTTTAAAAGTAATCACAAAACGATCTGTAAAGGTGCCTGCATTCAATTGAAATTTAGCCGGAGCTTCACTTAAGTTATAAAGCGTGTTGCTGAGTTTATCGTTAAGATAAATATCAAAATCTAAGTTTTCAAGTTCATCAATTTTAATAGTAATGTCTTTTAAAACATCTGTTGTGAGCTCTAAAGGTATTTCTAAATCTAAACTTACATCTTGAACACCAGCAATCACATAGTTTAAGTTGCTCTCAGGAAACTTCCAAGACATATCTGTTGTACTTAGATCATACATTTCACTATCATAGCCATTTTCATGGGCAAAACTATTTCCGCTTTTAAAAGAGATGGCTATTTGTCTATGGAATTTTAAATTGTTAGCAGTTAAATAATCCATGCCCAATTTTAATATTTTTAAGGGAGCGCCTCTATTTGATTTGGCTTGTTTTGCGGATATAGCTTTTGAGCTTCCTTTAAAGAAAAATGATTCGTCTCCTTTAATTACATTTTCACGCTGACTGTTTTTAAAACGAAGGGTACCGCCATCATCATCAGAGGCAATAAAGAAACCTTGTCCAACAGCGATGTATTCTTTAGGTGTATTATAAGAAAAATAAATATCAACAAAAATCTTATCAAAAGATGTTTTTACGGTGTCTTTAGATTTTAATAAAATATCTGAATTTTTAGGCACATTTACCAGTACATCAATAGTATCATAGGCGACAGTTTTAGGCAATGTAACCGTTTTTGCTAAACTATTGTTGATGTATATATCTATACCCTTGTCATTAAACAGGCTACTATACTCAATTCTTAATGTGTCTACAGCTTGGCTAATTCCAATTTGTTCAAAGGTTAAACTGTCATTAACTGCTTTAAAAACGACTGCGCCTAGTTCTTTTTTAGCATTACCTCCAAGCTCAGCGTCTTCTGCTTCAAATTTATTGGTAAACATATTTAAAGCCTCTTGCTCTGCTCCACTAGCAGGGACAGCTGCTGATAAATTAACCGTTGCATAACCGCCGACATATCCATCAGAAAAATGCCCTTCATCTCCAGAGGATTCTTTTTCTCCGGCTTGTTGCCAAAAATAAAGTGTTCCTGTGGTTGAAGAGAGATTGTCTCTAATAAATTTTTTGGCATCCATAGCAGAAGGATATGGGTTACCCACTAAGACATCAACTAAACCAGGTAAAGTATAGGTATAATCACCATCGTTTGGTTTGCCGGTAAAGGTGTAGTTTTGTTCACGACCCGGCCCTTTAAACAAATAGCCTTTTCCAGGTTTTATGGTTCCTGATTTTCCAACTTGTACAAATTTTTCATCAGCACTTCCAGCTGCGTTTTCGTCATAGATGTAAATCCAATGTTCTGCCAAACTAATCGCTTGGCTTGGAGAATTGTTGTAATTTCCGTTATAGCCTCCAATAAAATTAATGTTTTTTGGTACCGAAGTAGTAGAGGTAGGGATGGTTCCATCCTTAAAAACACTAAGTAAGTTGTAAGTGTTTGTTCCGCTAGTCACTACCGGAGAAGACATATAATTAAAACGGTAGACACTGGCGATATCTGAATCTTGATCTATATACATTAAACCACTACCGGTACCTATGGTAGAGGCCCCAGTATGGGTCATTACTAGCTGTGAATTACCTGATAGTCTTATTGATCCTCCAGATTTAATATTAATTTTATCTGTTACAAAGATGGGAGCATCAATCAAGGTTAGTGCGTTTCCTGATTCAATAACCAGTTCTCTTGCAGACAAGCTATAATTTTGTGAATAGTTCTCATTAATAACAACAGTCCTTGATCTATCCGGCACACCATTTGTCCAGGCGTTTCCACTTCTAATAGCCTCATTAGTTCTATGATAACCTAAAAGGACATTGCTGTTAGCGCTAGCGTTTAAAACATCTAATACAGTTGGGTCATGTGGATGTCTTTCTGGAGTGTCTGCATAAGGGTCTAGTAAATTATCTACAAAGGTAACCCACTCTGATGATGAGAAATTTTTATTGTAAGTAATTGCATTGTCTTTTCTAACAACGGATGTTTTATTTGCAAAGCCCGTAAAAACATCAAACCTGTTTTCCCAAGCAGTTGCATCGCTTTTTTTACTAATAATTAAAATGTCATTTGAGCTATCAAAAGCCGTCAGAGCACTACTTGTGTTTGCAGTTCCTTGAACATTGTTTAAGACAGAACTAGAATTCTTTATTAAAATGGATGCTTTTGGGCTTAAGGCACTAGGGATTGTATAGCTAGCTGTTGGTGTATTCCCTGTTTGGTCAAAAGCAGAAGTATTGTTAAAGAACCCCAAATGCAATGTATTAGCCGGAATCGTTACCGTTGAGTTGGTATTGGTAATTTCAATCCATTTTTCTGAGCCATACATATATACCTGTGTAATCATTGCAGATTCATATGCCGTGTTGTTTGCAGCTACCAGATAGACATCATAGTCTTCAATTTCTCCTGTTTGGTTGTTAAAATTACAGGCAGAAGAGGGAACTCCAGTATGTTTAACACCGACACGCATTCTGGTTTTACCCAAGGTTGCGGTTTGCGGGACTTGTATATTGCTAAGGGTTTCTACAATTGTTGTAGAAGTGCTTCCTGATGTTTTTTTGCTATAAATTTCTTCACCCGCATCATCAAAATCCCCATCATTATTAAAATCAAGCCAAACTTTTAAACCAGTGGTATTGTAGTCATCTCTTTTATAGGTGATGGTACCAGAAAAAGTTTCGCCAATCACCAAGTTGGTGGTTGGACTTGTGTAATAGCTGTACAAGGGTTCTGAAGATGTCGTCGTTTTATTAATGGTCCCTATACTTACATTAGAGATGTAATAATCGGTACTGTTGCTTAAATAAACTTGGCTATTACAATAAGCAACATCAATGGTGGTAAATGTTATTGAAGAAGAATACGCTGTACAACTAGCATCTATACTTACCTGAACCTCATATTGAATACCATCATCTAATCCTGTAATGTTTTTGGTTTTTGTTGTTGATGTAATTTCTGTCCAAGTGGAAGTACCAACTGGTCTGTATCGAATTCTATAGTCACCAGACTGCGTAGAACTCCAACTAAGTGTTGCTGAATTTTCTGAAACATTGCTAATGGCTAGCGAAGTAGGAGCTATAGGATTAATAATTTTTACTCTTTGTGTACTTGTAGTAGAGGTAGTGCCGTTATCAAAAGTCCATGTAATTAAATAACCGTCAGGGTCTGTTGATGGTGTTGAAAAACTTGTCTGATCAGTGGTTGTAGCGGTAATTATCTGACCACATTGATAGTTCATTTCTGGAGCTGCTGCAGTATAAGCACAGTAGGCCTCAATATCATTTAAATCTGGTGAATTAAACGTTCCGTCATAAGGCAAAATTGTTACATTAGTTATACAGCTTGCGCTCTTTCCATCAGAGTCTGTCACAGTTAAGGTTACTGGTAACGTATTGTTTAAATCACTACAAGAAAAAGTGCTTCTATCTATTGAATAATTTAAAGGAATCCCCTGGCTATCATCATAGGCATCCGTTGATCCATTGTCTATTTGATCAGCAGTGATCACAGCATTCCCTAAGATGTCTAAACGTACAGACAAACTACCAACACAATTTACTACAGGTGGTTCTGCTTTAGGTTTGATGGTAATTACATAATCTTCTGCTTCTCCATTTTGATAACTAAAATTACAAGCTGTAAAACCAGAACTTCTGTTGATTCCAACTCTCATTCTAGTAACTCCTTCACTGGCACTTTCAGGAATGACAATCTGAAAGGTATTTACAACACCAGAGCTACTGTTTGAACTTTTATAGGTAACGGGTGTAATAATTTCTTCTCCAGCATCATCAAAATCACCATCTCTATTATAATCTATCCAAACTTTTAGCGTTGCATTGTTGTAGTTGGTGTTTTGATAAGTTATAGAAAGAGCAAGTGTCTCTTTTTGTGTAATAAAGGTAGATGCATTGTTATAATAGGTGTATTGATTAGCTCCGCTGTTGCTGGAGTTGTTAATAGTACCAAAAGTGACATTGGTAATATTATATCCTGCATTTCCACCCATATTAGAAGGAGTACAATAGCTTTGGCCGCTAGCTTCATTATAAAGAAGCAGGCATAAGAATAGGTTTAGTATAATCAGTTTTAAATTTGAACTATTTAAAGGCATAATTATAAAAAGTTTAATCTTCTAATTGGGGATAATCACTAATAAAGATACAAAAATCACCATATGTTTTGTATCGATTAAGGGTATTTATTTAAAATTTTAACATTAAAAAGCACAACAAAACTTGTTGTGCTTTTTTTAATATGTTTAGTTTTATACTAGTGTACTATTATCTTCTTAGAGTACGTACCAGCTGCAGTTTCTACCTTAACAATGTATATTGATGTTGGCAGTTTTTTAAGCTGAACTCTAGTCTCTTTTACATTGTCTTTTTGTACCCAAGTTTGTACTTCTTTTCCTAACACTGAGAACAAGCTTATTTTTTTAGTTGCATGAATAGACGTGTTTTTTACAACCAACTCTTTAGAACTTGCATCAAAATACGTTTGAAGCTCATTATTGGTTAGCAACTCATCATCAACATCTAAAGATTTACCAAAACTCACATAAAAACGATCTAAATAAGTTCCTGGATCTAATTCTAAGTGAACAGGGTTAGACAAGTCATATACCTGACTGGTTTGTTTATCTGTTAAGTACAAGCTTCTATCAATATTGTTTTTCTCATCAACTTTAAGATTGATAGAACCGTTTTTCTTAATTTTGATTGCGATCGGGAACTCCAAATCATCTGTTATTTCTTGAATACCAGCTATAACAAATAGCTCACGAACATTTTCAAATTTAAAGAAGATATCTGTGTCTTCAACCTCAAAAGGAGAACTGTCATATCCAGCATCTAAGCCGGTTGAATTTCCACTTTTAAATGAAATAGCAATTTGTTTTTTAAAGACTACATTTTTGTCGTTGTAGTATTTAAGACCAAATTTTATCAACGGCAATGCATCACTTGCATTTTTAGAAAAAGCTCCTCTATAAAAATGTGATTGAGACCCTTCTGGGACATATTTTCTCATAGCATTACTGAAAGTAACTGTATTAGATCCTTGTATATTAGTTGCTTCTGCAAAGAATCCTTGACCAATAGCAATGTATCTTGGAGGCACAGTGTACTCTATTTCTTCTTCATCTACATCTAAGATTCCATCACCATCATCATCATCATCAGCTTCTTCACCAGTAATTCCATCACCGTCTAAATCGACACCTTCTGGTTCACCTTCATCAGGAATCCCATCATTGTCATCATCAATATCTACTGAGTTTTTTTCACCGTCACCGTCTGTGTCAGGGTCTGTAGTGTCAATATCTCCTGAAGGAGCTGTTCCAGCTACAGCTGCACTTAGATTGTAAGTTGCGTATCCACCTACATAAGCATCACTATTGTGACTATCTGCTCCTGCAGTAGAGATGTGCTCCCAGTAAAAGACGGTATTTAATATTCCATCATTTACACCAGTAAACAATCCGTTAGCATCTATAGCCGATGGATAAGGATTTCCAATTAAACTCATATGACCAGGAGAGATCGTAGTTGTTATAGTACCATCATTTGGTTTCCCTACATAGGTATAGTTTTGGTAAGAAGGACCTTTAAATAAATACCCTTCTGCTGGTTTTAAAGTTGAACTTTCAAGCTTTTCAATCCATCCATCATCTGTGATGTTGTTAAAGTATGACCAAATCCAATAGTTTGCAATAGTAATTGGTGAGGTAGTAGCATCAGCATCATAACTTGCTGCTGTATAGTTCATAGTAGGAGGGTTAGACGTTAATGAAGTTGGCGTAGTACCATCTTTCATTACAGATTTAACCGTATAGTTACTTTTACCTTGAGTTAATACAGGAGAACTAAAGTAGTTGTACTGATACATGGTAGGAGCAGATGCTTTTCTATCAATGTATAAGTTTCCAGAACCTGTTACTGTGCTGGCTCCAGTATGTGTTTGAATTAGCTGAGCACCGCCTATTAATCGAAGCTCTCCATCCATTTTTAATTGGTTGGCTATTTCTAAATTTATAAGATCACCCACAGCTAATTTAGACCCTGTGCTAATCCACACACAACCTACTTTTGCATTGGCTGTAAGAGTAGGGTGGTTGTTAGTCCCTTCTGCATCAATAATCATTAATTGTCCGTTGTCTACAAAATCTGTTGATGGAGCTCCTCCTGGACCATTACCACCAGACCAAGAACTAGTACTTCCTTTCCAAATAATACCGCTTGTTTCTGCAAACGTAAAGTATTTGGTTCCATCAAAATCAAAACTTGCTGTATAGCTTGTAACGCCATTAACAGTTTCTACTGCCAATGGAACAAATTGTACATTGGTCGTTAGTGCAGCGTCATCTGCAATTTTTAAAACTTTACTAAAAGTAGCATTGTTTAAATAAGTGTCAATAGTTGATTTACTTACTGCTAGCTTAGTTGTACCAACAGTTCCTGTTTCAACAATTTTCCATTTTCTGTTTAATTGTAAATCAGTTGCACACAATACTCCTGGTTGAGAAGTTGCTCCTAATGCAGTGCCATTATTACCCCAAACTAAGAAGTCCTTGTCTGTGGCAAAATTATTTGCATTAGTACCATTATTACTTGCAATAGTACCCAAGCCAATGGTGACTAATGAATTTGGATTGCTAGATTTTGATTGTTTTTGCACAAAACTTTGCGTATCATCTCTACCAATACCTGCTACATCATTATGGTAGCTGCTATTGGCTGTGTAATTCCACACCTTAGTAATACCATTAGAGAGGATATAATCTCCCTCTATTATAGAGCCATTATTGTTAGTCTTATCTAGGGTAAATCCATATTTTAAAGCCAAATAACTTTGTGTTTTTTGTTGTTCCAAAGCTGTTGGTACATCTGCAAACACAATGATTTCTGCAATTTCTCCATTTATAAACCTACCGCTAGTACTTGCGTCATAAGAGCCAATAAAGAAATCTTGAGCATCATTACTTAAAACGCTACTACCGTTATTGTCTGTACCTATTCTTAATCCGTTTCTATAAATTGCTTTTTTAGTACCAGAAGGGGTAGAGGTTCCTGTACTACTTCCTGCATTCCATAGGTAAAATTGACCCGTAGCTGCTCCCCAAGCTGGCTCTAGAGCGCCTTCTGAACCAAATTTAAAGGTAGCCTTTGATGATTGGTTAGGTGTTAAGAAATAAAATCTTGTAGCTCCACTTCCTTGAGATATGTTGTAAGTGTATCTATTTTCATTTGTTTTTGAAACTGAATAGACCCAAATATTGTTGTAGGTCGTATTATTACCTAAGATACCCCCATCAATGACCATATAATCATTACTTCCGTTAAATTCAAAGGTTGGGTTAAAGTTTAAGCCATTGTCTTTTTTTGAAGGTTGATTAGTAGCTGTAGCATTATGACCACTACCTGATTGATCTTGCCATAAGTTGGTGGCAGCGTCCTTATCTGCTCTTAACCATAATACGTTTCCAGAACCAAGTGTAACAGTTACTGTATCATCTCTCATATCAACATCTCCACCAGAGTTTCTATCAGAATCAGAATCTGGTAACTCGTTGGCTGGATCGTTAAAGATACCGTTTACATCACTGTAGTTTGTGGTGGTGAGTACAGCAGTGTCTAAACCATTGTCTGCAATGCTTCCGTTTAAAGTGATTCCTGCTTCTAAAGTATCGCTATTGCCGTCGTTGTCTGAGTCTAAATCTAGATAATCAACTTTATCTGTACCGTCTGAATTTACTGGGGTTAGTCCACCAGCGTAAACATCATTTACTCCATCATTATTAGCGTCTGTAAAGGTACCAGGAGCTATATACCCTAAGGTAGTTTGCGCTTCTACATTATCAGGAACTCCATCACCATCAGAGTCTAAATCTAAGTAATCGTAGATTCCGTCTCCATCCGTGTCTAAAGTTGCATTACAGCCTGAGTAACTAACTTGATTAAATGAGTAGCTAATAAAATCAACTTCTGCTCGGCCATTTCCACTTTCAACCAACATAGAAATTTTAATATGAGTTGCTGCTGTACCAGTTATAGTATATGAAAAGTCTCTCCAAACATTATCATCATTTAGGTCACCGGTAGAAACTGGATTTGATGTTACTGTACCATTGGCATTAGATTGCTCAAATTGTAAGGTCTTATCATTATTGTTGTTTTTATAAGCTCTTATGGTTATAACTGTTCCAACTGGCACTGTATTTCCAAATGAGACAACTAAAACATCACTAATGTTATCAAACTCTGCACCATCGTTGTTTTGAGTATAAATTCTTTCTGGTCTATTTACATTGTTATTATAGGTTAATAAGCCAGCACTGTTTGAACTACCAGAAATAGTAGTATTAGTCACTGTACAATTTTGTTCAATAGCATCTAAAATTCCGTCATTATCATCATCCAAATCTGCATCGTCTAAAATACCATCACCATCATTATCACCAAGGGTTACTGCATCTCTAAAATCTACATCGCCACCAGTACCTAAATCACTATCTGCATCTGGTAGGGTGTTTGGGTTGTTTAATGTTCCGTTTACATCTAGATAATCATCAACATTTTCATAGGCATTGTCTAAACCATTACCACCTCCGTTACCAGAAAGTGTTAGGCCGGCCTCTACAGTATCAGATGTACCATCACCATCAGAATCAGTATCTAAAAAGTCAGGACCACCAGTACCATCAGTATCTACAGGTGTTAAGCCTGTTCCGTAAGCGGTGTTTACACCTTCTAGTGTATAAGTTGCTGCCGGGGCAATATAACCATTGGTGCTTTGCGCTTCAACATTGTCAGGGATTCCATCACCATCAGAATCCAAATCTAAGAAATTTGGGATTCCATCACCATCAGTATCAGTTGGGTCAGTTAAAGGGTTATCGTCACCATCTGTATTTAAATCTTCTACAGAATCAAGGATTCCGTCATTGTCATCATCTAAATCTGCATCGTTGGCAATTCCATCATCATCATCATCAGGAAACCCACTAATTAAGTTAATTAAAATAGCAGAATCATATCCACCATCAGAAGAATCCGCAATGGCTAATTTTACATGGTAGGTAGTTCCAGGGATCAAATTGGTTGCAGATGCTCTAATTTTTTTAGTCATTCCATCATATTCAACATTCACAGCACCTCCGCTGTTTGTTATAAACTGATCTGACTGTGTTAAATCTATACAACTATTTGAGTTACCATTTGATCCTCTTGTACCATTATTAATAGAGTTGATAGATACTCCATTGTTGGTACCAGGAACTTTTGCAATGTTTGAATATCCTGTATATGGAGCAGTGGTATCTGAAGTTACAAAATATCCAAAGACATCATTAAAACTAGAACATACATATTCATTGTACTCTTCTGACATAAATTGATAGTCAATAGTTAAAACAGTTGCCAAAGCATCCAAGCTAACATCAAATTCTAGAATAACCACATCACGAGTTGCTTGAGCATAAATTGCCTTTAGCTCATTGTCATCATAAGTAGTGCCTGGACCAAGTGAACTACTACCAGAACTATTGCTAGTAAAAGATTCTGTAACGGTCCCTGTAGTCATGATGATACCACCATCAATTTGAAGGTTAGAATCTTTTCCTTTTGCAAAAGTTCCTACTTGATTAGAGGCGCCAGATGTAATCTGCAGGTTACTAATCGTAATTCCTGGTCCTTCTAATTGAGATTTTAGTTCTGTAAGCCCAGCACCTTCTACATAGGTAGTTTGGCTATATGCCTGCGTTAAAGATAAAAAAGCAATTAAAACAAATGCTTTAGCATAACGCAAAGGTGTTGTAAAAAAAGTAATATTCCTCATTTTCTAATTTTCTAAAAATAATAAATTGTAACACTAAAAATTTCATTGGGGAATAATATTGCAAAATTAATCAATTTACAGCAGATTAAAAAAATAAACTGCATTTAATTAAGGAGTTAGCCTATTTTATTGGTTTTAGGTATGTTAAAAGACCTAGTGTCAATAAAAATAAGCAAACTATTGTTCTGGAGGAGAATGATTTTTGCAAGCTTTTCCAATGGTTTAAACTTGCATTTTAGCAGGGGTTATTAACAATCAATACGTTATTTATTATTGATAAATAACAATGTAAATTTAAGTGTATTGTTATAAAATAATACAGATAAATTGCTTAGGCAGTTAACCTTCCTTTTAGCCTTTTTTCTAGTTTAACTTTAATTGCAGAAATACGTTTCATTAAATCCATTAACTCTGCGTCGTTAGTCTCTTTATAAAATTGATTGATTCCTAATACAATTTCTTTGGCCTTCTTTGAGGCTATTATTTTTTCATTTCTGGTTTTAAAGGTTTTATAATCTCTTTCAAGCTCTTGAGCTTCTTCAATTAATTCTCCGATTGTCATTTTAGCAAATTTTATAGATTAACAAATCTTATTTAACAGTAAGCCACACCTTCCTCTTGTTATGAATTAGGGAGAAGTGTTAATTTTGAAATATAAGAAAAATATTTAAACTGCGCAAGTGTAAATAAGATTAAATTTATATTTTTTTTAATCAGAAAACTACGGTGTTTAAAACCAATAGTTTAGGATAATTTTACAAACAAGGCAGTTAGCTTCTGTTTTTTTTGTATTTTTAAAATTCCCATTTAGCTCCTTGCATGAAAAAATATATAAAGAAGTCCACTAAGTTTATTGTCATTGGATATTTTATTATTAGTTGTTTGTATATTGTAATTTCTGATTGGATTTTACAGTATTATTATCAAGAGAATATCTTAGTAGCCCAGTGGCAAGAAATTCAATCTTATATAGGAGTTGGGTTTGTATTCATTACAGCGACAGCACTTTTTTTTATCTTAAAACGAAGGGATTCTTTGGTAGAAAAGCAGCTTAAAAAGCTCAAGGAGAATGAAAACAGTTATTACAGTTTGTTTAATAATATGTCTCATGGAATAGCTTATGCAAATCCAGAAGGAATAATTACTTCCGTTAATCAAGCCTCTTTAAATATTTTAGGTGTTACAGAAGCCGAGATGGTTGGCAGTTCTGTTAACTCGGATGAATGGAAACCTGTTTATGAAGACAATTCTGGTCTCTCACCAGAAGATCATCCTGGATTTGAAGCAATTAAAACTGGTAAGCCTGTACATAATAGGATTTTGGGAGCGCTTAATCAAGAGACAAACACCTATACATGGTTGAGTTTAAATTCTATACCAGAATTTAAACCAGGAGAAAGCAAGCCATTTAGGGTATGTATTATTTTTACAGATATTTCTCAATTAAAAAATTCTCAAGATGAACTTAAACTTTCTCAAAAAGTTTTAAAAGAATCCTTGAAAAAGGTAGAAATGAGTGAGTTTCTATTAAACGAAGCTAGTAAGATTTCTAAAATTGGGGCCTATGAATATCAAAATGATGGTGATCAATGGTTTTTCTCAGATCAGGTTTATAAAATTTTCGGTTTGCCCAAATCTAATCCACCTCCTTTAAAAGAGCTCTCAAATATCATTACTGTAGAAACCAATAAAAGATTAATAGAAGCTTCAGAAAAATGTATGAAGCAAGGTGTTCCATTTGATATTGAGTTTGAATTGATCCAAGAAATTACAACCTGGGTGCGAGTAATGACAATACCCATCTATAATGATGATAAAGAAATTATTGGTAGGAGAGGTGTGGTTCAAGACATTACAGATTTAAAATTGTTTGAAAATGAGCTCAAAAAATCAAAAGAAGAACTGGAGGTTAATCTAACGACTGTACAAAGAAGTGAGTTTTTATTAAGAGAGGCTGGTAAACTAGCAAAGATTGGTGCTTATGAACTAAATGGTGAAACCAATAAATTGTATTGGTCAGATCAAATGTTTGAAATTCTTGGGTATGATGGGCAAAAAGCTCCAAATTTAGAAGAGTTGATGGTGCTCTTAACAGAAAAATCAAAAGAGAAAATGAATAAAGCTTCTTTTGAATTAGTATCTAAAGGCATTCCGTTTGAATTAGAACTCGAGCTGATTAATTTTAAGAAAAACCATCTGTGGGTTCGAATTATAGCTGAGCCAATTTTTAATAATGAGCAAAACGTTATTGGTAGAAGAGGTGTGTTGCAGGATATTAGTAACTTAAAAAAATCACAATTTGAACTAGAAATTTCTAAAAAGAATATCCAGGCTTCCTTAGAATTGTTAGAGAAGAGTGAACTTTCATTAAGGCAGGCAGGATTAATGGCAAAAGTTGGCTATTGGGAGCACGATGCAATCACTGACAAAGTTACTTGGTCAGATGTTGTTTATCAAATCTACGGAACCACACCAGAAAATGGTGCTCCAGACTTAGAAACCATACTTACTATTTTTGATGAAGAATCTATGGAGAGGCTAAGTAAAGCTGCTCATGATTGTATCACAAAAGGAATTCCGTATGATTTAGAATTGCAGCTAGTCAACTTAAAGAATGAAAAATTGTGGATTAGAAACATGGGAAAAGCCATCTACAATGATCAAGGTGAGTTTATTGGCAGAAGAGGTGTTCTACAAGATATTACAGAGCATAAAACAAATCTAGAGCTGGCCCAAAAATCAGAGGATATGTATCGATTGTTGGCTGACAATACGAGTGATTTAATTTGTCTACACAACCCAGATACTTCATTTAGGTATTTAAGTCCATCCTTAAGTTATTTGATGGGCTATGATCAAATTGATCTAATTGATAAAAAAATAGATGTGGTTGTTCATCCAGAAGACTTGCATATTTTAGTAGATGCTTTTGGTGATATGGTTAAAAACGGCACTAAAGTAGGTGCTCTGAGTTATAGAGTAAGACATAAATCTGGTAATTATATATGGTTTGAGTCTTTAGGAAATCCTATTTTTAAAGAAGGCGTTGTGGTTGCTTTTGCAACAACCAGTAGAGATATTAGCCAATGGATGTCAGCAAAAAAAGTGATTGAAGATTACCAACTGTCACTACAAAAATTAACGACAGAAATTTCATTAATAGAAGAAAATCAGAAAAAACAAATTGCAGCTAATATTCACGACCATCTAAGTCAATCTTTGGTTATCTCGAAAATGAGAATAACTGAATTAGAAAAAAGACCAGGGTTAGAAAGCATTCATCAAGATTTAGAATTTGTAAAAAACCATATTTCTGAGGCTCTTGACAATAGTCGTAAAATTACGTACGAGCTCTCGCCTCCTGTATTGTATCAGTTAGGGATTATTGATACCTTGTATTGGTACACTGATGAAATTGAAGAAAAATACAATATTAAAGTTAAGTTTCACAGCAATGTATCATCAATAAAACTAAGTGATATTAATGCAATTTTAATTTTTAGATGTATACAAGAGGTGGTAACCAACACTATAAAATATGCAAATGCATCTTTGGTTACTATAGATTTTGACAAAGATAAAACTGGTGTTTCTATCAATATAATGGACAATGGGGGGGGGCTTTGAAACCAAAAAACTGCAAAACCCAAGCAATCACACCAATTCTGGATTTGGTTTGTTTGCAGTAAAAGAAAGAATTCAGAACATGAATGGTAAATTTAGCATTGTATCAGAAATTAATGTTGGGACAACTGTAAACTTTTTTGTACCTTTATCTTAATGAGTTTTGGAAAAGAAATAAAAATATTATTAGTTGATGATCATCAAATGCTTCGCGATGGGCTAAGAAGTCTTATTGAGCAGAAGAGTCATTTAAATATAGTTGGAGAGGCTTCTGATGGTAGAGAAGCTATAAAAAAATGCGTAAAACTAAACCCTGATGTGGTTGTTATGGATGTGGCAATGTCTGGATTAAATGGTATTGAATCTGCAAAACAGATTTGCAAGTCACACCCCTCAATTAAAATTATTGGTCTTTCTATGCATGCCAACAAACAGTATATCCAGAGCATGTTTAATGCGGGTGCCTATGGTTATTTATTAAAAGATGGTGACGCTAGTGAGTTGATAACAGCTATTGATAGTGTTATGCGAAACAAAAAGTACTTGTCCAAAAACATCAATCAAGAATTTTTATCCTTATTAAAAGAATCAGATGGCTTGGATGACAAAAATCTAAGTTCTAGAGAGACGGAAGTTTTGCAACTGCTTGCAGAAGGAAAATCTTCAAAAGAAATAGGGGAGTTGTTGTTTTTAAGTTCAAAGACAGTTGATGTTCACAGAAACAACATCATGAAAAAGCTAGACCTTTTTACCATTCCAGAGTTAACCAAGTATGCCATTCGTGAAGGCTTAACATCCTTAGAAGACTTTTAGTTTTTTGTTTGATTTTCAGATAAATAAGTTAAACAATTAAGCATATTGCTTATTTTTTACTCAATTCTTATTGCCTAGCTTTACCTCAGTATTTTAACAGCTTAAAATTTAATTTTTTGCAAACAAACAACAACAACAACAACAACAACAACAATAATATCATCAGCAACCTTTTGATTGTAGAAGATGATAGTAGAATCCGTGAAAAACTATTTTCTAGGATTAAGAAAATACCTTCTGTTTCAACTATTCATTTGGCCAGTACCTTAAAGGAAGCTACAGATGTCATTGAAAAAGTTTATTCAGAAATTATTGTTTTGGATTTAAACCTACCTGATGGAAATGGCATCCAGCTACTTCGATGGATCAGAGAAAAGAATATCAACTCTCGAATTCTGATTTTCTCAATAAACAAAGAATTAAAAAATTTGTGTTTAAAAAATGGAGCTTGTGCTTTTTTCGACAAATCAAGAGATTTTGATTTGTTAATGAAAACTATTGAGAATTTTGAATTAAATTCTGCATTGTCTCCTTGCTAAAAAAAAAGAACACCACTGTTTAATGTATTTCGTTCCTTTTTTTAGTCTATCTATGTTATAGAAACTTCCTAAAATTCATTTACCTGTCTTACTGATAAAACATTTTATAAAACGCTTATCTTTTAGTGATTTTAATAATCTGATATAGATATTTTTCTTAAAAAAACAAAAAGCTAAACCTAGGGGGAAGTTTAGCTTTTGATTAAATACTTTAGGGGATTAAAAAGTTTATTGGGGGATTAATTTTTTTATAAAGATATATCCAATTGGTTAACCAGACAATAAGCAATATTCTTAATTCGTTTTTTTTATCCTTTCTACCCCAACTTTTAAAAGTATAGGATACTAATACTTATGTAAGGTATTTTTTTATCAGAACTTCTTAAAAAACAAAAAGCTAAACTTGGGGGGAAGTTTAGCTTTTGGTTAAATAAAATGGATTAAATAATTTAAGGGGGATTAAATGATTTAAAAGGGGGATTAATTTTTTATAAAGGTATATTTAATTGGTTTACAATATAATAAGCAATTTCCTTAATTAGTAGTTAACTAAATACTTAATAATCTACTTGTGTAAATGTAGACCTGTTTTACAAAGTAGCCAATAGGTAATTTCCTTAAAGTTGTTTATTAAATTTTTTTAAGCTTCCACAACCTTTAAGCTAAAGCATAACTTTCTCAAGGAACCCTTTATTTAATGAAAGAAAGACTCTCTTTTGTTTTTAATTAATTGTTTTAAAGAGTTACAATTATTTACAGGAGTTAAACAGCTATACTTATTTACCGATACAAAAATTTGAGAATATATGACCTAAGATGTCTTTGTCTACGTCGTATTCACCAGTAATGTTTCCGAGATGACGTAAACATTCTCTAATATCGATAGAAAACAAATCGGTAGAAATACCCAAATCAATACCTTCTTGTACAGATCTTATGGCAACCAGCGCATTGTTTAAGGCTTCAAAATGTCGAGAGTTGGTAACGATGGTTTCATTATTGCTTAATGCACCAGTGTTTACCAATGAGGTTAAGGCTGATTTTAATTCATCAACACCAGTTTTTTGTTTTGCAGAAAGTAAAATTACATCTTCTATTTCTGATTCTAAAACAGCAGCATCATGACAAGAGAGTGTGTCAACTTTATTGGCAATAACCAGTAAACGTTTGCTAGGAAAGCGCTCTTTAATGGTGTTAATTTCTTGTATTATAATATCACTTACTTCTGAAAATTTATTAGCATCGATTAAGTAAATAATCAACTGCGCGTTTGCTGCTTTTTCATAGGTTTTTTTAATCCCGATGCTCTCTACCACATCTGTGGTATCTCTAATACCAGCTGTATCAATAAAGCGAAAAGCGACACCTTCTATAATAATTTCGTCTTCAATGGCATCCCGAGTAGTACCTGCAATATCAGAAACAATGGCTTTTTCTTCGTTTAAAAGTGTGTTTAATAAGGTTGATTTCCCAACATTTGGCTCACCTATAATGGCAACGGGAATACCGTTTTTCATAGCATTTCCAAAAGCAAAAGAATCAATCAAGCGCTTTAAGACTGTAGTGATTTTTGAAACCAACTCTTTAAATTTGGTGCGATCGGCAAACTCAACATCCTCACCAGAAAAATCTAGTTCCAATTCAATTAGCGCGGCAAAATCTAACAGTTGAGCACGCAGTTCTTTTAATTCATTGGTAATCCCACCGCGCATCTGTTGGATGGCCATTTGATGGCTAGCAGCCGAATTTGATGCAATTACATCTGCAACGGCTTCGGCCTGGCTCAGGTCCATTTTTCCATTTAAAAAGGCTCTCATGGTAAACTCACCATTGTCTGCCATTCTACAGCCTTTTTGCAAAAATAATTGAATAATCTCTTGCTGAATAAACAAAGAACCGTGGCAAGAAATTTCTACAACATTTTCTCCGGTATATGAGTTTGGGTTTTTAAAAACAGTCACCAAAACTTCATCCAAAACAAGCCCGTTATTTACAATATGTCCTAAATGAACACTATGTGATTTTTGAGTAGATAAACGCTTGTTTTTACGTACAGAACTAAAATTTGCATCAACTAATTTGATGGCATCTTCTCCTGAAAGACGAATAACAGCAATAGCTCCTACACCAGAAGGTGTGGCTAAAGCAATGATGGTGTCGTTTTGAATCATGCTGCAAATATACGGAGTTAAATTAGGAACAAAAACAAACTATTTGTAACAAATACATGATTTTATTGTCTTATAATTGTAACTATAAAAAATCGACACCCATGAAAGAAAACAAACAATTACTCGTACTCACACATTTAAGTCAATTATTAGATTTTGTTTCAGGAATCGGTGGCTTTGTGGTGCCTTTAATTTTGTGGCTCTTAAAAAAGGATGAGGTTGTTGGTATGGATGAGCACGGTAAAGCTATTTTAAACTTTAGGGTTACGATGTTTATCTTTATTTTAATTTGTATTCCGTTTATCCTATTCTGTGGTTTAGGAATCGCTGGATTGATAGTTATAAGTGTTTTTTACTTGGTTTTTCCAATATTAAATGCCATTAGAGCAAATAACAATCAGCCACCAAGTTATCCGTTTAGCTTTAAAATTTTTTAACGGATTGCCTGTTTAATATGGTCTTCATATTCATAAAAGAAAAACTCAAAAAGATTCATTTTTTCTACAAAAAACTCAAAACAAGCCTGCCAAGTATTCTTGTTGTGGATGCTAAATTTCTGATCAAACGGAATATAGATTCTGTGGATGATTTTGCCGTTCTCTAGCTCATAAGTATCATCAAAAATGACCTCTGGGACATCTTGCTCTAACAAGGACCTTAAGGATAACAGTTGGTCATACAAAAGTTCATTGGTAATTTCATCAGAGTGTTCGATGTCTAAACAAACCGCTGCCTGTTTTTTGTTGGCCAAAAACTTAAAAGAAAAACCTTTAATTTGTGTGTTGTACAGTAGCCATTTTCTGGGAAATGATTTCCCAAAACTGGTCCAAAATTCTTTGCGGAGTTGAGCGGCTTCTTCTTTAGTAAACATTAAGATCAATTATCAATTATCCATGAATTTTTGCTTCAGAACCTCTACTTTTCATCATCTCTGCTTCAAAAGCCAGTAGGGCATTCCATTTTTCATTGACAATTTCACGGTCTTGATACTCACGAGCAAAACCTAAAAAAACAGTATAATGATTGGCTTCTGAGATCATTAAATCCTTATAAAACTTAGACAGTTCAGTGTCTTCCATATTTTCTGAAAAGACTTTAAATCGCTCGCAACTTCTGGCTTCAATTAAGGCAGCAACCAACAAGCGTTGAATTAGGGCTTCGTTTCTGTCTTTGGTTTTAGGAAAGAATTTTTGCAACTGAATGGCATAATCGTTTTTTTGTTCTCTTCCTAGTACCATGCCCCGTTTTACCATAAAATCATGGACCATTTTAAAATGCTGCATTTCTTCTATGGCAATAGCACTCATGGCTTCGACAAGCTTCGTTTCTTCTGAGTAATTGATAATCAAAGAAACTGCGTTAGAAGCAGCTTTTTGCTCTAAAAAAGCGTGATCTGTAAGAATTTGTTGTAAATTATTTTTGGCGATATCGGCCCAATTGGTCTCAGTTTCAAATTGTAATCCTAGCATAATAAATGGCTCTAAATAGAAAAATCAAAATTAAGGATAAAATCATTGAAGTATATGGCTGTTTTATGGTTTTTTTTATAACTTCACGACCGAACAATAAGGAGTCAAAATGTTAGAATTAGCAGGAATTATCATCTTAGGGATCTTGGCACAATGGGTTGCTTGGAAATTTAAAATCCCAGCCATCTTACCATTAATCTTAATTGGTCTTTTAGTAGGGCCTATTGCTGCAGAGTTTATTACAGAAGATGGCTCTAAATGGATAGAACCAATTTGGGATGGAACCAAAGGTTTGTTTCCTGGAGATGGCTTGTATTATTTTGTCTCACTAGCTATTAGTATTATCCTTTTTGAAGGTGGTCTTACCTTAAAAAGAGAAGAAATAAAAAATGTAGGACCCGTTATTACCAAACTGATTACCTTAGGTTCTGCCGTTACTTTTTTTGGTGCTGGTGTTTTGGCACATTATTTATTTGATTTAAGCTGGGAATTGTCATTTTTATTCTCAGGTTTAATCATTGTAACTGGGCCCACTGTAATCACACCTATCTTAAGAAATATCCCATTAAAAAAGGATGTTTCTGCGGTGCTTAAATGGGAGGGAATCCTTATTGATCCTATCGGAGCTTTGGTTGCCGTATTGGTTTTTGAGTTTATCAGTGTTGGAGGTGATAGTGGCTTTACCAAAACTGCCTTTACTGAGTTTGGAAAGATTTTACTATTCGGAACCACCTTTGGGTTTACATTCGCCCATGCCTTGGCCTTTGTTATCAATAAAAAATTAGTGCCACATTATTTATTAAACGTGGTGTCTTTATCAACTGTCTTATTGGTTTTTGTTGAGTCAGAAGTATTTGCACATGAATCTGGTCTTTTGGCTGTAGTGGTTATGGGGATGGTTCTTGGAAACGGAAAACTAAAAAACCTTAAAGAGTTGCTTTACTTTAAAGAGTCTTTAAGTGTACTCTTAATTTCAATACTCTTTATTTTACTCGCGGCCAATATCAATATTGATGATTTGATGTTGCTTTACAATTGGAATACTGCCATTTTGTTTGCGCTGATTGTTTTTGTTATTAGACCAGTAGCAGTCTTTTTAAGCACCTATAAATCGAAGTTGCAAACCAATGAAAAGCTCTTTATTAGCTGGGTTGGTCCTAGAGGAATTGTTGCTGCAGGGATCGCTTCTTTATTTGGAAGCAAATTACTAAAACAAGGTGTAGAAGGAGCAGAATATATTACTCCTTTGGTTTTTATGATCGTTTTAGGAACGGTGTTGTTAAACGCAACCACAGCAAGACTTTTTGCTAAAGTTGTTGGGGTTTTCTTAAAAACTTCTAACGGAATTTTAATTATCGGAGCTTCTGATCCATCGCGATTAATTGCCGCATATTTAAAGAAAAACGGTAGAAGAGTGGTTTTAATTGACAGCAATTCAATCCATATTAAAAAGTGTAGAGAAGAGGGCTTAGAAGCTATTGAAACTAATATTTACGATGAAGATCTTACAGAGAATATAGAGTTGAATGACATTGGCTTCTTGATGGCTTTAACGGGGAGTTCTGTGGTAAATAAATTTGCTTTAAATGAGTTTTCTGATATTTTTGGAGAACAAGGAGCCTATCGTTTAATTACTACCGAAGAGATGAAAAACCCATCAGAAACACCAGCAGCTGGTCTGTTTTCACATACTGATGACTTTATCAACTTGAGCGAAGTAGTTAGGGATTATCCAGATATTAATGAACTGGTTTTAAGTTCTAAGAAACACTATTTAGAGCTGATAGAAAAACTAAATGAAGAAGTTAACTCTATACCTGTTTTTGTAAAGAGTAATGACGGCGTAATTCATATCATTCCATCCTACTCAGAAGAGTTAAACGTAGAAGAAGGCAATGTGTTGATGTATCTAGGAAAACCTTTGGCGGTAATTAATAACTAGTTAATTTTCCAGGCATTTTCAAAACTTATTTTATTGTAAAGCTTGCTTGTCAAATCTGTTAGACCGGCATTTTTAATAATATACACCACTTTTTTAGGCCATGTTTTTCTGAAATTGTACGAATTTTTTTTCCCACCAATTTCATAAATAAACTGTATAGCTGTTTCTTCTTTTAATAAGATCTCTTTTCCGTGTACAGCAACCAAACTGTCCATTTTTTTACGTGCATCTCGATAGGCCTTAATCTTGCTTTTTCTAGCAATAAACACGGTAACAAAATCTGTGATATTGGCTATGTGTGCAGCCTTCTTTTCTTTTGGGTGGTATTTAAAATAGGCCAAGTTGTATGGGGTGCCTGCCCAAGGCTTTGGACGGTAATCCTTTTTTAAACTCTCCGGACGATTCTCCCATTTTAATTCTTTATCTGTGTATTTTGCTATCTGCAAAGAATCAAATAGAATTTGTTTGTTTTTAAGCAAACGAGGCAGTCTAAGAGCAGGAAGCTCTGTATCACCTCTTCTGGTGCCTAAACTAAGTATATTACCTGTAATTTGCCCAATATAGCCTTTGTTCCAGCCAGATTCTAATGCGGCTATAGCTAATAAAGAAGCAGGAGGGATGTTGTGTTCTAAACAAATTTGAGTTGCTCTAATAGAAATGCCTTTGTAAAACTCTTTTACATGGGCATATTTTCTTAGTGAATAGCGATATTTTTGTTGATTGTCAGTTTGAGAATTTAGTAGCTCTAGAGTTATTTTTTTTGTTGGAGCCTTATCATTGGCAAAGCAAAAAACCAAAAGAAATCCAAGAATTATACTATTAATACGTTTCATACTTATCTTGTTACAATAATTAAAGAACGCTAAATATATAAATAAAAAAAAGAGTGAATATTAGAGGTCTAATTTAAAGGCTTCTTTTAAAGCAGCCAAAGCTGGGTTTAGTTCTAAGAGTTTTTCATACTTTTCTTGAGGAGTATAGGCAAACTTTTTGGTGACTTCTTCATTTATATGTATTTGAAGCTGAATCCCGTAGTTGTTTAGGGCTTCTCTTAGAAATTTAATCAATTTGGGTTTACTGCGTTCTAATTGATCAGCCATTAATTTGTTTGGCAGGGTAAGAGAAACTTCAAAATTGTCTAATAATTTAGGTGAGTCTGCCATTAGAATCGAAGCAACACTCTTTTGCCCTTTTGAAATTAGCTTGGCATGATAGGTTTTCCAAAACTTATTTAGCAACTCTTGTGTAAATGGTGTTCTTGGGTGGTTGTCGTAGTTTTCTTCTAGTGTATCTGATGAGAGCTCTTCCTTTTTTTCAAGCACACTTTTTAGAGACAAAGAAGAACTTCTTCTGCGTACATTTTTTAAAGCAGGTGCAGTTGGTTTTGGAGTTAGCGTTTCTTCTTTAATTTTTGCAATTGGCGGAACTGCTGCTTTTACAGTAGGCTTTTCTACTTGAGTTGCTGGTTTAGATAGGCTAGTAAAAAAAGCAGAAGGTACTATGAACTTAGCTGACTTTTTTTTTTCTCCATCAAAAGTGATAGAGGCAATTTGCATTAGAGTTAACTCTACAAGCAGTCGTTGATTTTTACTGACTTTATAATTTAAATCACATTCATTTGCCTTGTCTATGGCAGCCAATAAAAAAGGAATGCTGGTTTTGGTAGCCTGTTCTAGATAATTTTTTTTAGCCACATCTCCAACTTCTAGCAAATCTATGGTTGCTTTGTCTTTGGCAACTAAAAGATCTCTAAAATGACTTGCCAATCCACTAATAAAGTGATGACCTTCAAATCCTTTGCTCAAAACAGAATTAAATGCCAACAAAACTTCTGGTATGTTGTTGTTTAACAACAGAGAAGTCATGTTAAAATAGGTATCGTAATCTAAGATGTTTAAGTTCTCTGAAACGGCTTCTCTGCTTAGGTTATTTCCAGAGAAACTAACCACTCTATCAAAAATAGATAAGGCATCTCTCATGGCACCATCTGCTTTCTGTGCGATGATGTGTAAAGCATCGTCATCTGCAGTGATTCCCTCTTTTTGGCAAATGGTTTTTAAATAGTTCTTAGCATCTAATACCCCAATTCTTTTAAAGTCAAAAATTTGACAACGCGATAAAATGGTTGGAATAATTTTGTGCTTTTCTGTGGTAGCTAATATAAAAATAGCATGTGCAGGTGGCTCTTCTAAGGTTTTTAAAAAGGCATTAAATGCTGATGCCGATAACATATGTACCTCATCAATAATATACACTTTGTATTTTCCTGTTTGTGGTGGAATCCGTACTTGTTCTGTTAGATTTCTAATATCATCAACAGAATTGTTAGAAGCGGCATCCAACTCAAAAATATTAAATGCAAAATCTTCATCGGCTGTGGTTGCATCTTGTTGATTGATGCGTTTAGCTAAGATTCTAGCACAGGAAGTTTTTCCAACTCCTCTAGGACCAGTAAACAATAAAGCTTGTGCTAAATGATCGCTTTTGATAGCGTTTTCTAAGGTATTGGTAATGGCTTGTTGCCCAATTACATCTTCAAAATTTTGAGGACGATATTTTCGAGCTGATACAATAAAGTGTTCCATTACAAATTTGCTATTTTTACAGTAACAAATGTAAGTAACTCATCCTTGTTTTACAAGGATTCTTTTGGCGGGAAACTCAAAGTTTTTAACAATTGTATGATTTCTTTTTTTATCTCGACCAAAGGATGAACTAAAACTATCGATCTATGAAGTTTAATAAAATTGCAAGCCTGTTTATTGTAGTAATTTTTTTAACTGTTTTTTTATCGTTTTCACAGAAAACAACAAATAAGACACTACCAGTTATTTCACAAAAATTAGAAATCGCCTATTTTGCAAGTGGCTGTTTTTGGTGTGTAGAAGCTATTTTTGAAAGTGTAGAAGGAGTAGAAGAGGCTGTTTCTGGCTATGCAGGTGGTTTTACTAAAAACCCAACCTATCAAACCATAGGCACCGGACGTACTGGTCATGCAGAAGCTGTGGCAGTCTATTACAACCCTAAAAAAGTAAGTTATGCTACTTTGGTAAACGTTTTTTTTGGATCACATGATCCCACTACAAAAAATGGACAATATCCAGATTTTGGAACCCAATACAGGTCTATTGCTTTTTATCAAAACACTACACAAAAGGCTATTATTGAAGCTAAAATCGCGTTTTTAAATAAAGGTGTTTATAAGGGGAATATTGCAACAGAAGTAACCAAGTTGCAAAAATTTTACCCTGCAGAAGACTATCATCAAAACTATGAGCGATTGCACCCAGAAGATCCCTATGTAAAAAATGTATCCATACCTCGCTTAAATAAATTCAAAGCTAAGTTTCCAGAGCTATTAAAAGCTTCTGCAAAGTTGAAAGAGTAAGTTTTTTATAGCATATATGATAAAAAAAAAACACCCGATTGGGTGCTTTTTTTTATCATTAAAATCTATAAATCCTTTCGTATAAGTTTTTATAAATTTCTTTTATCACTTTTCGTTTCATCTTCATGGTAGGTGTTAAATGACCTCCATCAATAGACCATTCATCCTCCGTAAGTTCAAACTTTTTAATTTGCTCCCATTTTCCAAAATGTGAATTGCATTCATCAATCTCTTCTTGGATTCTAGCGCGAACTAGGTCAGAATTTACAATGTCTTTATTAGTCAAGTTTATCGATAGGTTTTTTCTTTTGATCCATTCTTTAACAAAATCAAAATTTAGCTGAATCAATGCTGCAGGCATTTTCTCACCTTCACCAATCACCATAATTTGCTCTATAAATCTCGATTCTTTTAATCGACCTTCTAAAAGGGCAGGGGCAACATATTTACCACCTGATGTTTTAAACATTTCTTTTTTACGATCAGTTATCTTTAAAAATCCATCTTCAGAAACCTCACCTATATCACCCGTATGGAAATAATCACCAGTCATTACTTCTTTGGTTTTTTCTGGGTCTTTAAAATAGCCCAGCATAATATTTGGACCTTTGGCTAAGATCTCACCATCTTCTGCAATTTTAACTTCAACATTGTTAATGATTCTACCTACAGTTCCGATACGGAATCCACCATCTTTATGGCAGTTGACAGAAATCACAGGAGAGGTCTCTGTTAAACCGTAACCTTCCATGATAGGCATGTCAGCAGCTGCAAAAAAACGTGTAAGTCTTGGTTGCAAGGCAGCACTACCAGAAACCATGAGGTCTAAATTACCACCCATACCTTCTTTCATTTTAGAGAAAATAAGCTTTCTTGCAATGGCTAATTTTTTTTCATACCACCAACCATTGGCGCCATAAGGCTCGTAAGAAAGGCCAATCTCGATAGCCCAGTAAAACAATTTTTGTTTAACTCCAGATAACTCAGAACCCTTAGCGTAGATTTTATCAAATACCTTTTCATACAGTCTAGGCACTGCTGTCATTACGTTAGGCTGTACCTCTTTAAGGTTATCACTCATTTTTTCTATACTCTCAGCAAAATAAATACTAACACCACAATACTGATATAAATACAAGATCATGCGCTCAAAGATGTGGCAAATCGGTAAAAAACTTAGACCAACTGCTTTTCCATAATCTAGAGGAACTCTTTGCTCACTAGCGATGACATTTGAGACGATATTCTTATGAGACAACATAACTCCTTTAGGTCTTCCGGTGGTACCAGAGGTGTATATTAAGGTTGCTAGATCATCTTCTGTAACGGCATCTTTGTGTGCTTCTACATCTGCTTGGTTGCTAGTATCTTCTCCTAATTTTAAGATTTCAGACCAATTTTTTTCGCCAGAAATCTCATCAAAAGTAAAGACTCCTTTTAAAGACGTTTTGTCTTTTATTTGGTTTAGTTTTTCTAGAACACTAACATCAGAAACAAAACAATAGCTTGCTTCAGAATGATTTA
Source organism: Polaribacter pacificus (assembly GCF_038024035.1). Classification (NCBI taxonomy): domain Bacteria; kingdom Pseudomonadati; phylum Bacteroidota; class Flavobacteriia; order Flavobacteriales; family Flavobacteriaceae; genus Polaribacter; species Polaribacter pacificus. The sequence continues at coordinate 590,845 of NZ_CP150664.1, read as the reverse complement.
AGATGTACTCGTAATCTTCTTTAGAAATAGTAGGGTAGATAGGCACATTTTGAGCCCCTAATTGAAGGATTCCTATATCACATACATTCCACTCAGTTCTATTGGTTGTAGAAATGACTGCGATTTTGTCATTGGGTTTTACGCCCAAACGCAGTAAACCCCTGCTAATTGCATTGGCTTGATTGATGTACTCTTGTGTACTTATAGATTGCCATACACCGTTGTATTTAGTGTTTAGAGCTTTTGTTAATTTGTAGGTGTCTAATTGATGATACGGAAAATCAAATAGGCGTCGTATTTCATGCTGCATATATTCGTAAAATTTGAAGTATTGCAAAGTAGGGAAATTCAAACACTTTTACAAGAGTAAATGTCAGCCTTTTTAGGAAGTATAGATTTTATCAATCAAATGTTGGTACATTTTTGTAATTGCTTTCCTTCTCATTTTTAAAGTAGGTGTTAGATGTCCTGCTTCGATGGTCCAAAGGTCTGGAGTGATCTCAAATTTCTTAATTTGCTCCCAACGCCCAAACTGTTGATTAAAGTGGTCAATCTCTTTTTGTATTCGAGCGATGACCCGAGTATCAGACACCAGGTTTTCTATTTGATAGTCATGACGTCTAGCCCATTCTTGAAGAAACTCCATATTAGGTTGAATCAGTGCTGCTGGCATTTTTTGCCCTTCTCCAATCACCATAATCTGCTCTATAAAACGAGATTTTTTAAAATTAGCTTCTAGATATGCAGGAGCAATGTACTTGCCGCCTGAGGTCTTAAACATTTCTTTTTTTCTGTCAGTGATTTTTAAGAAACCATCTTTATCTAATTCACCAATATCACCCGTATGTAAATAACCATCTACGATGGTTTGATGGGTTAATGCATCGTCTTTATAATAGCCTTTCATTATATTAGGTCCTTTGACTAATATTTCTCCATCCTCAGCAATTTTAACCTCAACATCATCAATTACTTTTCCAACCGTTCCTATTTTAAAACCGTTGTTTCTCATATCAGCAACAGAGACAGCCGGAGAGGTCTCTGTCATTCCATAGCCCTCAAAAACAGGAATTTGTGCCGCTGTAAACACTCTAACCAGCCTATCTTGCATAGGGGCGCTACCAGCCAGCATAAACTCTAATTGTCCTCCAAGCGCATCTCGCCACTTGCTAAAGATAATCTTGTTGGCGATCTGTAATTGTGACTCATACCAAAAGCCATTTTTTTTGTAGGGTTTATAACGCTCTCCTAAGGCTAAAGCCCAGAAAAAAAGATTCTTTTTAATGCCGTTTAAATCACTGCCTTTGTCTACGATTTTATCGAATACTTTTTCTAGCAATCGAGGAACAACAGCCATAAAATTGGGTTTAATTTCTTTTAGGTTTTCACCCAATTTGTCTATGCTTTCTGCAAAATGGATTTCAAAGCCCATATATTGACAGTAATAAGAGGCAGCTCTTTCAAAAATATGACAAACAGGTAGGTAGCTTACGACCCTTTTTTTGTTTGTATGCAAATCTAACTTGTTGCCTGTGGCAAAGACATTGTGCACGATGTTGTGATGAGTTAAAAGCACTCCTTTAGGAGTCCCTGTGGTACCAGAGGTGTATATAATGGTTGCTAAATCTTCTCCTTTAACTTGGCTTTTTAGTTGGTCAACTTGGGTTTGTAAGCCCATATCACTGCCTAAATCTAAAAAAGTATTCCATCCATGAGATTCTTCTATTTCTTGAAAGGTGTAAAGGGCTTTAATTTGAGTTTTGTCGATTACTTTCTGTACTTTATCATACAAAACAGCATCCGAAACAAAACAATAAACAGCATCAGAATGGTTTAAGATATACTCGTAATCCTGTTCTGAAAAGGTCGGATAGAGTGGAACATTTTGTGCTCCGATTTGCAAAATACCAATATCCAACATATGCCATTTTGGATCATTGTTGGTTGTTATGATTGCGATTTTATCGTTGGGTTGAACTCCCAAGTGTAGCAAAGCGCGACTGATCTCATTGGCACGGTCTAGATACTGCTGAGTAGAAATAGCAGACCATTGATTATTTTTTTTAGAAACCAAGCAATTTTCTTGAGGATACTGTGCTAATTGATGATATGGAAAATCAAACAATCGGGTAGGTTTTGTCATAAATAAGAAGCTAATTGATATCCGAATATACTAAAAAAAGCGTTACTTTTTTAGAAGTAACGCTTTGTGTAAGTTTTATGTATGGAAGCTTATTTTTTATTGTACCTAAATTTTTCGCCATTGATACGGGTGTATTTGCTGTCAATACCATAGGCGACATCCATTCCGCTAATTTCAAACTTTCCTGATACGGTACTGTATTTTATGTTTAAATCATCTTTAAATCGTGTGTTTTTAAATGAAAGCCCCTTATTAAATTTTGCATATTTAAAATTTGCAGATTCATTAAATTCTGCTTTTGTAAAATCTGCCTTATGTTTAAAAACTGCATATTTAAATGTATTAGCGCTTCTAAACTTTGTATTGCTAAAGTCTGTTTGACTATAAAAAGTTGAGTACTTAAAAAGTGCCATTTCATTAAAGGTACAATCGGTAAATGCTACGTTTTCTGTAAAATTGGCTGTAAATGTGTAGCCACTATCTTCATCGTGAATATAGGCAAAAACAGGATCTTGAAAAACACAGTTTTCAAAACGAATTTTATTGGTGATTCTATTTTTAACTGTATTGTTACTCCCGCTGCTAAACCAACCTGTTCTTCTTTTAGGCAACTTGGTTAAGGCTTCTTCCATAAAAGTAAAATCTAAAACTCCAACAATGGTTGCATTTTTATAGACAATGTTTTTTCCGTTTTTGATATCGTGCATGATATCAGATGCATGTATTTTTTTCTGTGCTTGTAATTGGATGCATGCAAACAAAAGAACAAGGCTTAAGACAAGGCTAATTTTTTTCATGGTATTTGTTTTTTATACTTTAAAGACTTGCTGGGTTTTAAAATGTGACACTGATTAGGTTAAAAAGGTTAAAACAAAAGAGGTCTGTTGGTCTTTGCTAGCAAAAGAGATGCTTCCTTGGTGGGCTTCCATAATGTTTTTAGAAAGAGTTAAGCCGATTCCAGAGCCTTCTTTTCTGGTGGTAAAATAAGGCACAAAAAGGTTGTTTTTAATTTCGTTTGAAACACCTATGCCGTTGTCTGTAAAAGTAATATGGACTCTGCTGTTGTTTTGAGTCATGGTAATTGTTATGCTTGGGTTGTCTGTATTTTGTAAGGCATACAGACAGTTAGAAATCAGATTTATAAAAACCTGTTCAATCTGATTTTGATCGATGTTAAGGAATAATGAATCTGGTGCTATTAGATTTGTTATGATCTGTTGTTTTTTAAATTCATCCTTAAAAAGAAGGAGGGTGTTGTTGGCTAAAAGTACAATATCAACTGTGTTTTTGATGGGTAAAGGGAGTTCTGCTAATTTTCTATATGTGCTAACAAAATCGGTTAAGTGTATGGATCGTTTTTTGATAATTTCTAAGCCTTTTGAAAGTTCTTCTAAGCTCTCAGCATCTGGTTCATCATCGCTTAATAAACCACCTAAATTGCTTGCCAAACTGCTTATCGGGGTAATGGTATTGATAATTTCATGCGACATGACATTGAGCAATCGATACCAGGATTCTTTTTCTTTTTTATCAATGAGCTGTTGCAGTGTTTCTAAAGAAATAATATAATAATCAAACTCTTTGGTTTTGGTAATTGCCGTTTTTAGATAAAAGGTTTCTTCTTGTCCGTCTATACGCAAACTAATAACATGCTTTAAGGTTTGCCAATCTTGAGGTTGGATAATATCAACCAAGGGTTTAATTTTATTTTTTAGCAAATCCCAGTGATAGTATCTAGGAATCTGTAAAAAATTGGTAAATGCAGTATTCATTTGATATACTTCGATGACTTTTTGCTGATCTCGACGTAAAATAAGTATCCCAGTTGTAAAGCTTTCTATAATGGTGGTAAACACGATGCTTTCTGAAGCTTGAGCAAAAGCACGACGCTTTGATTTTTCTAAAAGCAAGGCCATTTTTTTTTGGAGTTCACTTTTTTGTTTATCTGCAGGTAGGCTTAGAGAAAAGTCATCTACTAACAAGCAATCTAGGTTTTTTTCAAACTCATATAGTTGTTTGTTTTGCCACTCAAAAAGCAAATAAATCAGAAAAAATAAAAAGAGTATTAATACTATTGGAGTTATGGTATAGTGGGCCGTAAAACTAAGGTAGATTAATATGCTCGTTGCGATTAGCAATGACATTAGTATAAAAAATCGGATGTACTTTTTATTCTTCAAGTTTATAATTGATGTTTGTCTAGCCTTCTATACAAGGCAGTTCTGGTGATGCCTAAATCTTTGGCAGCCCTACTCATATTGCCTTGGTGTTTGTCTAAAGCGCTTTGTATTAAAGCTTTTTCTGTTGCTTCAAGGTTTAAATTGTCTGTAGCGATAGGTGTAGACTTATCGGTAGAAAAATAAAAATCATCGGTACCTAATTCTTGTCCTTCTGTAATAATGACTGCCCGCTCTACCATATGCTCTAATTCTCTTATGTTTCCTGGCCAGTGATAGGCTTCTAAACGCTGAATAACTTCTTTAGTGAACCCCTGAATCGTTTTCCGGTATTTCGCAGACATTTGCTTTAAAAAATGCATGGCTAATAACAATATGTCTTCTTTGCGATCTCGGAGTGCTGGTAAATTTAACTCAATGGTGTTAATTCTGTAGAGTAAATCTTGTCTAAAATTTTGATCCTCTACCATTTTATGGATATCGGCATTGGTCGCACAGATAATCCGAACATCAATGGCTCTTTCTATGGCTTCTCCCAAACGTGTTACTTTTCTGTTTTGAATAACAGTAAGTAGTTTAGATTGTAAATGCAGGGGTAGATTGCCAATTTCATCTAAAAAAATAGTGCCTCCCTTGGCTAGCTCAAACCTTCCTATGCTGTCTTTGTTTGCATCGGTAAAAGCTCCTTTGGCATACCCAAACAACTCGCTTTCAAATAAGTTTTCATTTAATGCGCCTAAATCGACATGGATAAAAGGTTGATTCTTTCTATGAGATTGCAAATGAATCTCTTTTGCAAAAACGTATTTTCCAGTTCCGTTTTCTCCAAGTATTAAAATATTTGCATCTGTTGGAGCTACTTTTTGTAGCATAGAGATGGCCTTGGTCATGGCAGGAGACTTACCTATAAGATGCTCTGTTTTTTGAAGAAAATCTTTGTTCTTATTATTCTGAATCGCTTCTAATTGTGTGTTTTTTCTTTTTGATCTGGCAAGTTCAACACCAGCCAATACAGAAGCATACAGCTTTTCTGTATCCCAAGGTTTTAAAACAAAATCAGAAGCACCTTGTTTAATTGCTTCTACAGCCAGATTAACGCTTCCAAAAGCAGTCATTAGTAAAATGGTTGTTTCTGGGCTTATTTCTTTAATCTGTTTTAGCCAATAGAGTCCTTCTTTACCATCTTCAAAGCCTCTGTGGTAATTCATATCCAACAAAGCAACATCAACCGTTTCTGAAGCGATCAGGTTTAGTATAGTCTTAGGGTTGTTTGTGGTGATAAATTTTGTAAAATGTTTTTTTAGGCTCAACCTAGCAGAAAACAAAATATCATCATCATCGTCAACTAATAATATGGTGGCTTCCTTTTTTCTCATATGCATAAGTACATAGATGTTTGATTCTGAACAAGAGATTGTCCGATAACGAACACTTTATTTTTATATAATTATTTTAATCACCTGATAATTAATGAATTATAATTTTTTTTTAGCTGGCATATTTATGGTATCTAGCTAATCAAACAATTGAAATTGATTCATGGATAAACAAATTACAAATCAAAAAAATAAATATACAAAAAAGGCATTGATCTTCCTTTTGATAGGAGTTGTCTTAATTTTTATAATTCTCAATTTTAGCAGAACTAAACAGGTAAACTTACCCGTAGATGAGTTAGCAATTAAAGAAGTTGTGTCTGGAGATTTTGAAGATGTGGTTTTAATCAATAGCAAAGTAGCGCCAAAAACTTCTGTATTGGTCAATGTTATACAAGGGGGCTCTGTAGCAGAAGTTTTTGTAGAAAGTGGTCGCCTTGTAAAAAAAGGTACTCCCTTGCTAAAAGTTTATAACCCTAATGCAGAGTTAAACTACCTGACACAAGAAACAGCCATGATAGAACAAATTAACAATTTGAACAGTATTAGAGTTTCAATTAAAAATCAACAACTCAATTTGGATGAACAATTATTGAGTATTGATAATTCTTTTAAAAATGCCAAACGCAAATACGTGCTAGATTCAACGTTGTATTCTAAAGGAGTGATAGCAAGAAATGATTACGATATCTCAAAACAAGAATACCATTTTCAAAAGGAGCGCAATGAGGTCATTAAAAAAAGTGCTGCACTTGAAAAAGCAGATAGTTATGTACAATTAAACAGCTTAAATGTCTCTTTAAAAAACATGCAAAAGAGTCTTGGTTTGTTAAGGAGTAATAAAGACAATTTTACCGTAAAAGCACCAATTGACGGATTCCTGTCTTCATTTAATCCACAACTAGGAAGTACCTATACTCAAGGTCAAAATATTGGAAAGATAGATGTGCTAGATGGGTATAAACTACTGGCTAAAATTGATGAATACTATATTTCTACTTTAGAAGAAGGTATAGAAGGAACTGCTTCGGTAAATGGTGTAGATCATAAAATACAGTTGACAAAAATATTTTCTGAGGTGGTTAATGGGCAATTTGAAATCGAGTTGTCTTTTAGTAATCCAGATGATTTAACAGAAGTAAAACGAGGGATGTCTTTAAGAGCCAAACTGTTCTTATCTAATAATAGCAAAGCTTTGTTATTGCCTAAGGGTTTGTTTTATCAAAGTACTAATGGAAAATGGGTCTTTGTGCTTGACAGCGATAATCACGCAGTAAAGAGAACCGTAAGAATTGGTAGAGAGAACCCATTTTATTATGAAGTACTGGAGGGCTTACAAGCTGGTGACCGAGTAATTACCTCAAGCTATGATGATTTTGATGAAATAGAAGAAATAAATATTCAATAAAAAATATATAAAGATGATTGTAATTAAAGATTTAGTAAAAACGTATAGAACCGAAGAAGTAGAAACGACTGCTCTCAATTCATTGAGTTTAGAGGTTCAAAAAGGAGAATTTGTTTCTATCATGGGAGCCTCTGGTTGTGGTAAATCAACCTTGTTAAATATTATTGGATTGTTGGATGCACCAAACTCTGGAAGTTATCAGTTTGATGGAGAAGAAGTTGCAAAGTATACTGAGAAAGAACGTTCGGGTTTGCGCAAAGCCAATATTGGTTTTGTTTTTCAGAATTTTAATTTGATTGATGAACTTAATGTGTATGAAAATGTTGAGCTACCGCTTATTTACAATAAGGTTCCTTCTAAAGAGCGCAAAGAGCGTGTGAAGCTCATTTTAGAACGGATCGGAATCGCACATCGTGCAAAACATTTTCCGTTACAACTTTCAGGTGGTCAACAACAAAGAGTTGCTGTAGCAAGGGCTTTGGTTACAAATCCAAAATTAATATTGGCCGATGAGCCTACCGGAAACCTTGATAGTAAAAGTGGGAATGAAGTAATGGAGCTACTTACAGAATTGCATCAATCAGGAGCTACTATTATCATGGTTACACACTCGTCATACGACGCCCAATTTTCAAGTAGAGTGGTCACCTTAAAAGATGGTGAAATTATCTCAGAACACAGCAATGAAAACAAGATGGACATTTTGGTTCAATAGTTTTAAGAAGAAATTAAACACACAAAAAAACACAAGAGAATGCTACAAACTTGGTTAAAAATATTTTATAGAAATAGCAAAAAAAACTGGCTCAATGTGGTCATTAATATAGTGGGGCTAACCCTTGGTTTTGCTGGTTTGTTAATGGTGATGTTGTATTTAAATGATGAACAAAGTTATAACCAGACAAACCAACATGCTGATAAGGTGTTTAGGGTAATCCATCAACTTTCTGATGGTGATGTTTGGTCTAGTAGCACAGACGTTGAGGGTACTAAGTACAAAGAAGAGATCCCAGAGGTAACAGACGTGTATTTAAACGATGGTTGGTATGGTGATTTTGTCGTAAAAACAGGATCTAAGGAGTTATATGTAACTGACATTTTGAGAGGGGCTAATAATTTTTTTGATTTTTTCCCTTTTCAGATCACCAATGGAAGCTCTGAAGCTTTTAAAAAAGCGAAAAATCATGCAGCCATTTCAGAAAAACAAGCGGTTATTTTATTTGGAAATGAACCAGCTATTGGTAAAACGATTACTTTTAATGGAAGATCTCATATAATAACAACTGTCTATAAGATTGAAGGCAAGCATTATTTTATGCCATCTATCATTATTCAGTATGATAAAGAACCAGAAGGGCACTGGGGAAATTTCTCAAAAATTTTATTTGTAAAAACAAATAAGAACACCACTTCAGAGACGCTAAAGACAAAAGGATTAGCTGTGTGGTATAAATACGCTGTATTACCTGGTGCAAAAGCTGATGGGATTACTCCAGAACAGTTTATAGAAAAACACGGAACAACCCCGGTTTTTGAACCATTAACAGAGGTACGCCTAAAAACAATTACAGACGATGCAGGGCCAGAGGGTAAAGGAAACTATCAATTGATTATTATTATGATGTCTCTGTCTGTTTTATTAATCATTATTTCTTGTGTAAATTTCATCAATTTATCCATAGCCTCTGCAACGCAAAGAGCTAAAGAAGTAGGCGTAAAGAAAACCTTGGGAATGTCTAAAGGAACCCTTACAAAAGAGTATTCCTTAGAAATTGTTTTTCAAGGAGTGATTGCCTTTATTTTTTCGTTAATACTCGTTGAGTTTATCTTGCCTTCCTTTAATGATTTTATGAAAAAGGATATTGATATTTTAAACATGACATTGTTGAGTAAAAATGCCATTGTAGCCATCGTTGTTTCGCTTTTAATTGGTGTGATTGCAGGAGTCTATCTTTCAAATTTTAAATCTGTAGAAGTATTAAAAGGAAATATTTCTAGAAGTAAAAAAGGAATTTTAGCTCGAAATATCATGTTGGGGTTTCAGTTTTTGATTTCTGGTTTTTTCTTGACGGGCTCTATCATTATTAATAACCAAGTTAATTATATGATTCATAAAGATCTAGGTTTTGAAGGAGATCAAATTGTTATGGTTTCTATGAATCAATATGATAATCGATATAAAAAATATGAATTGGCAAAAAAAGTATTGATACAGCACCCTAATATTGAGGCCATCACGAGCAATTCATTTACTATAGGTGGAGGAAGTTCAAATTCTACAAATTTTAATTATAAAGAGCTATCAATTCAAACAAATGCCAATGCCATTGATTACAATTATCTTGATGTAATGAAAATTAAGATTCTTAAGGGTAGAGGCCTAAATGAAGATTTTGCTTCTGACACCATCAAGAACATACTAATCAATGAGACACTTGCTAAAAACTTGGGTATTTATGACGATCCAATCGGAAAAAAATTGAATGCTGGTTTTGGAGATAAAGACAATGATGGTAAAAACTTGGTCATAATTGGAATGGTAAAAGATTACAATACTTTAGGTTTGGATACTAAGATTCCGCCTACTGCATTTATGCATTGGAACAGCTTTGATTGGATGAAGCAAAATTTTTGGAAAGTTCAATTCAAAATTAAACCGAACAATGTTCAAGAAACTCTAAAGTATATAGAAAGTTATTGGAAAGAAAATATAGAACAAGGCTATCCTTTTGATGCTCAGTTTTTAAATAAACGCTTTGCTAGTACGTATGTAAAGTATCAAAAACAACAAACCCTATTTTTTATATTGACCAGCATCGTTATTATTATGTCCCTTTTAGGGTTATTTGCATTGGCCAGTTTAACGATACAACAGCGTCTAAAGGAGGTTGCCATCCGAAAAACCTTAGGTGCTTCGGTAAACGAAATCATGTATCAATTGATTAAAAGTTTTTTAAAGGTGACCCTTATAGCTTCTGTAATTCTAATTCCGATATCTTATTATTTTATGCAAAATTGGTTGGATAATTTTGTGTACAGAATTGGGTTGCCAATTATACCTTTTATAATTACTCCATTGATTTTAATTCTGTTGGTTTTTGTTGTAGTGGGTCTAAAAGCGTATAAGGCCACAAAAATAAATTTGATCAAATATTTAAAATTTGAATAAGCCTTAGAGTCGTAAAATAAAAACAGCTTTTGAAGTAATTCAAAAGCTGTTTTTTTATAAACGAAATTTAAATTTGAACCTTATTTTTTGTTTACGATCCAATTTTTAGCATTGACAAAGGCTTCTAACCAAGGAGAAACTTCATCGTTTCTTCCATCAGGGTAGTTTGCCCAGTTCCATTGAAAAGTAGAACGCTCTATATGTGGCATCATTACCAAATGACGACCTGTTGCATCACACATCATTGCGGTGTTGTAATCAGATCCATTTGGGTTAGAAGGGTAGGCCTCATAACCGTATTTTGCCACGATATTGTACTGATCTTCTGGCATTGGTAAATTAAATTTACCCTCACCATGAGAAATCCACACACCTAAAGTGTTTCCTGCAAGGCTAGAGAGCATTACAGAGTTGTTTTCTTGAATTTTTACCGAGGTAAAAGCACTTTCGTGTTTTTTAGAATCATTGTGCAACATCTTACCATGAGTTTCGTGCTCAGGATTGATGAGTTCTAACTCCATCCACAATTGACAACCATTACAGATTCCAACCGATAAGGTATCATCTCTCTTAAAGAAGTTCTTTAAGGCGGTATTGGCTTTTTCATTGTATAAAAAGGCACCTGCCCATCCTTTGGCAGAACCTAAAACATCTGAGTTAGAAAAACCACCCACAGCTCCAATAAATTGAATGTCTTCTAGGGTTTCTCTTCCAGAAATTAAATCGGTCATGTGTACATCTTTTACATCAAAGCCAGCCAAATGCATTGCATTGGCCATTTCGCGCTCAGAATTACTTCCTTTTTCACGAATGATGGCAGCAAGTGGTCTTTTTCCTTGATGTATTGGAAGTTTCCCAGTAAAATGTGTTGGGAAAGTATATTGCAAAGGCTGATCTGCAAAAGTATCTCTACGTTCTTTGGCCAAGCCATTTGCGGTTTGTTTTTGATCTAATAGGTAAGAGGTTTCGTACCAGTGTGCTCTTAACGCTGCTACAGACAACTTAAAATTAGCAGCACCGTTTTTAATAGTAACCATTCCAGAGATATTGGCTTCTCCAATTTTAGCAAAAGGTACGCCTGCTTGTTTTAATACAGTCTCTACCGATGCATCAACAGCTTGAAAAACAATTCCTGCATTTTCTGCAAACAATAGTTTTATGCTGTCTGCTTCTTGAAGCTCAGATAAATCATAGCTTGCACCTAAGTTGTTTTCTGCAAAACACAGTTCTAATAAGGTGGTGATTAAACCACCAGAAGCGACATCATGTCCAGCAATAATGGCATTCGACTTGATGAGTTTTTGAACAGTATCAAAGGCTGTTTTAAACAATTGATTGTTGGTGATGCTTGGAGCATCTGTACCCACTTTATTGAGGATTTGTGCAAAAGAACTACCGCCTAATTGATAGCTGTCTTGAGAAAAATTAATATAATAGATAGCGCCACCTTGAGGTTTTAAGACAGGTTCTACTACCTTTTTAATATCCGTACAATTTGCTACCGCAGAAATGATGACAGTTCCAGGAGAAAGTACTTCTTGGTCTTTGTATTTTTGTTTCATTGATAAAGAATCTTTCCCTGTTGGGACATTGATTTCTAAATCAATAGCAAATTCTGAAATGGCTTGTACTGCTTCATACAAACGAGCATCTTCACCTTCATTTTTACAAGGCCACATCCAGTTTGCAGAAAGTGAAACACCTTTTAAATTGTCTTTTAAGGGTGCCCAAATAAGATTGGTTAAGGCTTCTGCTATAGAATTTTTAGATCCTGCAGTAGGGTTGATCAAACCAGAGATAGGAGAGTGACCAATAGAGGTTGCAATTCCTTCTTTTCCTTGATAATCAAGAGCCATCACACCTACATTATTTAAAGGGATTTGCAAGGCTCCAACACATTGTTGTTTGGCAACCTTACCACCTACACAACGGTCTACTTTGTTGGTAAGCCAGTCTTTACAAGCCACAGCTTCTAACTGTAACACTTGTTTTAGGTAGCTTTCAAACTCAGCGCTGTTATAAGCAACATCTTCATAGGTTCTTTTAACGCTTTTGTCTGTAATGATGGTTTTTGGAGAGCTTCCAAACATATCATTTAGGTCTAAATCCATTGGTTTCTCTCCAGTGGTTTTAGATTTAAAAGTAAAGCGATGATCGTTGGTTACTTCACCAACGGTGTACATTGGAGAGCGTTCTCTTTCTGCAATTTTTTGCAGTGTATCTACGTTTTCTTTACCAATGACCAAGCCCATACGTTCTTGAGATTCGTTTCCGATAATTTCTTTTGCTGACAGGGTTGGATCTCCAACAGGTAAAGCGTCTAAATCAATTAGACCTCCAGTTTCTTCAACCAACTCTGATAGACAGTTTAAATGTCCGCCAGCACCGTGATCATGAATAGAAACGATGGTGTTTTGCTCGCTTTCTATCATACCTCTAATGGCATTGGCAGCACGTTTTTGCATTTCTGGATTCGATCGTTGGATGGCGTTGAGTTCTATTCCCGAAGCAAAGGCTCCAGTATCTGCAGATGAAACTGCAGCTCCACCCATACCGATTCTATAATTGTCTCCACCTAGGATGACAATTTTATCACCTTTCTGAGGCGTGTCTTTTAATGCTTGATCAGCCTTTCCATAACCGATACCACCAGCTTGCATGATTACTTTATCAAAACCGAGCTTTCTGGCGTGTTCTTCGTGTTCAAAAGTAAGGACAGAACCACAAATTAAAGGTTGACCAAACTTGTTTCCAAAATCAGAAGCACCATTGGATGCTTTGATTAAAATATCCATAGGAGTTTGGTATAACCAAGCTCTTTCATCCATGGCGTTTTCCCAAGGTCTTTGTTCGTTTAAACGCGAGTAAGAGGTCATGTATACTGCTGTTCCAGCCAGCGGCAAAGAACCTTTTCCTCCAGCCAAACGATCTCTTATCTCACCTCCAGAACCTGTTGCAGCTCCGTTAAATGGCTCTACAGTAGTAGGGAAGTTGTGCGTTTCTGCTTTTAAAGAGATGACTGATTGGTAATCTTTAATCTCGTAAAAATCAGGTTTGTCTGCTGTTTTAGGAGCAAACTGCTGCACTTTAGGTCCTTTTACAAAGGCTACATTGTCTTTGTAAGCAGAAACGATGTCATTTGGATGTGCTTCAGAAGTGTTTCTAATTAATTTAAATAAAGAAACAGGCTTTTCATCTCCATCAATAACAAAGGTTCCGTTAAATATTTTATGACGACAGTGTTCTGAGTTTACTTGGCTAAAACCAAATACTTCAGAATCGGTTAATTTTCTATCTATTTTTTTTGCTAGGTTTTCTAAGTAGTCAACTTCTTCATCACTTAAAGACAAACCTTCTTGAAGATTATAGGCAGCGATGTCATCAATCTCTAAAACAGCTTCTGGCTTAACATCTACCTTAAACATTTCTTGATTTAGCTGATTAAATTTTTGATCAATCATAGGATCAAAATCGGTAAAATCTGCTAAACAGCTTCTAAATTCTTCGATCCGCAAGATGCCTTCTATACCCATATTCTGAGTGATTTCTACGGCATTGGTACTCCAAGGAGTAATCATTGCGGCACGAGGTCCAATAAAAAAAGCGTCAAGTGACGCCGTAGTTAGTTTAGATTGATTGCCAAATAACCAGTTTAATTTGCTGATATCTGTAGCCGATAATTCTTTTACTGTTTGAACTGCAAAAACTTTGCTGTTTTGGTTTCCAAAGAAATGAATCATTTATTCTGAGTTTGTATGTTGTGTTGAAAATGCAAATTTACTTTTTTCTATTGAATTATATCGACTAAAAGAAGCGCAAAATTTTAAAAATCTAGTTGTTTTTAATCAATTTTTCATGTGTTATTGCATTGGTAGAAATAATTTTAAGCAGATAGACCCCAGAGGGTAAAACACCCAAATCAATAGTTCTTGTCGGATTTTCTATGGTTCTAACAAGTTTTGAGCTCATTGAGTAAATCTCTATTTTGGTAAGTTTCCCTTGTTTTGATTGTTGTAAGTGTAGATTATTTCCTCTAAGTGGATTGGGATACACACTAAATTGAACGAGCTTTTCTGTCGATACTCTTAAGGCAGTATACAGCCCCCAAACATCTTGAGCAGCAGGCCCTCCCCATATTCTGGTAGCCAAATATGGATTGTCAATAAAAGGATTTCTATTTCCTTGAGCGTAGGTATTGCTGGTGTTTTGATGATAGTCGTTGCGGGTTTTTTCGAGCTCAGAAACAGGGTCTTCTGCATTCCATTGTAGAAACAAATCAAGCATGGCATCAGGGGTGTTGCTTGAGCTTCCAAAACCAACTGCCGTTGGCAAACATTGATCTCCATACCGCAGGTACATATACATGATAATCCTGGCCACATCACCTTTCCATTGATCTCCTGGGAACCAGCCATTAGTAACAGCTTTTGAGGCTGTTCCAGATCCTGGAGCAAATACAGCATTGCTTCTTTCTGCGTTGCGCTGTTTGTCTGCAGGTCTTAGATTGTGTGCATCAGTTCCTGCCCCAGGTTGGCTAGTAGAAAGTTTTGGGCTGGCTAGTGATTTTGGAAAGACATGCTCGCGATTCCAAACAAACAACTGATTGTTTCCGCTATCTCTAAAGCCTTTGTCTCTTGATAGATCATTGGTAATTTCCAAATCAGTTCCGTTCTCCCATCCGTAGATAAGTGTTACGTTATTGGGTATAGAAGGGTACAAATCGGTAGCTTTAGAAGCTTCCCAGACTCCTGGAGTGTACCTTAGCGTATGGGTGTGTGTCGAGATGATTTTTACAGCCAAAGCTTGCTTTAGTGCAAGGCCAGAGGCTGTTAAATCTACATCTTTATAATAAGCTTGTTGAGCATTAATAAGGGCTATTCCCCAGATAAGAAAATATCCAAAAAACAGTTTCTTAAGCATCAATTTAGGTTTAGTTTTTTTCAAGCAAAGCCATATAGAATCCATCATAACCAGAAACTGAAGCTAGTTTTTTTTGATCTTTAACCAGCTTAAATCCTTTTCCTGCCTCAGAAGCTAAAAATAAAGCTACTTGCTCTTGGTTTTCTGAAGGCAATACAGAACAGGTTGCATAGACCATTTTTCCACCAACTTTTAACATTTTAGAGTAGCTCTGTAAAATCTCTTGTTGTGTTTCTTTAATTCGGTCTATAAATTCTGGTTGTAATTTCCATTTAGAATCAGGGTTTCTTCTTAAAACTCCTAAACCAGAACAAGGTGCATCTATAAGCACGCGATCTGCTTTTCCGTGTAATTTTTTTATGGCCTTGGTAGAGTCAATCACACGCATGTCTATGTTATGAGCTTTGTTTCTCTTGGCTCTAACTTTTAATTTTCTCAATTTACTTTCGTAAATGTCCATGGCAATAATTTGACCTTTGTTTTGCATCAAAGCAGACAAGTGTAAGGTTTTTCCACCAGCACCTGCACAGGTGTCAACTACTTTCATCCCTGGTTCTACATCCAAATAGGCTGCCACCAATTGTGAAGAGGCATCTTGTACTTCAAAATGACCATTTTTAAAGGCATCTGTTTGAAACACGTTGGCGCGTTCTACTAATTTTATAGCATCAGGGTGGTTAGGTAGGGTTACCGTTTCTATATTGTCCTTAGCTAATTCTGCTTGTAATTGTTCTTTGGTGTTGGTTAAGGTGTTTACTCTTAAAATGACTTCCGCAGGAATGTTTAGAGCATGCAGCTCTTTGGTCCAAAGGGCTTCGCCCAATTCTTTGGCACACAATTCATCCATCCAATCTGGAATAGACTCTTTAAATTTTCTGATTTTAGACAGTTCATCAAAACGTCCTTTGATTCTTCGAGCAGGAGTTGGCTCTATTTGGTTCCAATCAGGTAATGGAATTCCTTTTAAAACACACCAAACCGAAAAGATTCGCCATAAATTAGGTCTGTCAAAAGGCTCTTTAACCTCTGCAATCTCTGCATAGAGACGTTTCCAACGAATAATTTCATAAATGGTTTCGGCCACAAATTTACGGTCTCTGCTTCCCCAACGTTTATCTCTTTTTAAAGCTTTTTCTACTGCTTTTCCTGCATATTCTCCCTCATTAAAAACATCGCGAATGCTGTCTATGACTGCATATGTTAAGTTTCTGTGTAACCTCATTTCTTTATTAATTTTATTCGTGTGCAAAGGTAAGAATAAACCTACAGCTATAATTTACTTTTTGATTTTTTATTCACGGCTCTTTTTTTCGAGCAAATTATGTATTTTCGTGGTTCCTAGCAGATAAATACCCGTGAACAACTTACAGCACCCAGTTTCATACATTACAGGAATGACCACCAACAGAGCTTCTTTGTTGTTGCAAGAATTGGGTGTAAGAACCTGTAATGATTTTCTGCATTTGTTCCCATTTCGATATATAGACAAAACAACTTTTTATAAAATAAATCAGCTGCAAAACAGTCAGGCTGAAGTTCAGGTGATCGGCAAAATTACTCAAATAAAAACGGTAAAACAGCAACGAGGAAGTCGATTGGTGGCTACTTTTATCGATGAAACTGGAACCATGGAACTGGTTTGGTTTAAAGGAGTAAAGTGGATTAAAGATTCCTTAAAAATAAACACGCCCTATGTGGTGTACGGAAAATTGAACAGCTATAACAACAGTTTTTCAATTGCGCATCCAGAGATGGAATTGCTGACCGCCCATCAAAAGAAAATCCACTCGAGCATGCAGCCTGTGTATCCATCCACAGAGACCTTAACCAATAAAGGCTTTAGCAATAAGGTGTATAGAACACTCATGCAAAACCTATTTGTGCAAATAAACGGGCGTTTTGAAGAAACACTGCCTAACTCACTTTTGCAATCAGAACAATTGATTTCTAAAAGAGAGGCCATGCTCAATATTCATTTCCCAAAAAGTCAGGAGCTGTTGGCCAAAGCACATACCCGTTTAAAGTTTGAAGAGTTGTTTTTTATTCAACTGCAATTGCTTCGCAAAAAACTGATTCGTCAATCCAAGTTTAAGGGCTTTGTTTTTGAAAATGTAGGAACACATTTTAATAATTTTTACAAGGAGCATTTGCCTTTTGATTTGACCAATGCTCAGAAAAGAGTTTTAAAAGAAATCAGAAAAGATGTGGCCTCAGGAGTACATATGAATCGCTTGTTACAAGGAGATGTTGGCTCCGGAAAGACTATCGTAGCCTTGCTAAGCATGCTTTTGGCGATAGACAACGGTTTTCAGGCAGCATTGATTGCTCCTACAGAGATATTGGCAACTCAGCATTACAATGCCCTAGCAGAAATGGTGACACCCTTGGGTTTGTCTATTTCTTTATTAACAGGGTCTGTAAAAGCAAAACAAAGACGTATTATCCATCAACAGCTAGAAGAAGGAAGCTTGCATATATTAGTAGGAACTCATGCCTTGCTAGAAGACAAAGTTCAGTTTCAGAATTTAGGAATCGCTATTATTGATGAACAGCACCGATTTGGGGTGGCACAACGTTCTAAAATGTGGCAAAAAGGAAACGTAGCTTTAAAATTACCGCCACATATTTTGGTGATGACCGCAACACCGATTCCAAGAACCTTGGCGATGTCTTTGTATGGTGATTTGGATATTTCTGTGATTGATGAATTGCCTCCAGGTAGAAAAGAAGTTAAAACAGTACATCGCTATGACAGCAATCGATTGGCTGTATTTAAGTTTTTAAAAGACGAAATAGCCAAGGGAAGGCAAGTCTATGTGGTGTATCCGCTTATTCAAGAATCTGCTGCCATGGATTATAAAGATTTGATGGACGGTTATGAAAGTATCTCAAGAGATTTTCCACAACCACAGTATCAAATTAGCATCGTTCACGGAAAAATGAAACCCGAAGACAAGGAGTATGAAATGCAACGCTTTGTAAAAGGGGAGACCCACATTATGGTAGCGACAACCGTAATAGAAGTTGGAGTTAATGTACCCAATGCCTCGGTAATGGTGGTAGAGAGTTCAGAGCGTTTTGGATTGAGTCAATTGCATCAGTTGCGTGGTCGGGTTGGTCGTGGAGCCGATCAAAGTTTTTGTATTCTAATGACTGACTTTAAACTATCTGATGATGCCAAAATACGTTTAAAAACCATGGTGGATACCTCGGATGGTTTTCAGATTGCCGAAGTGGATTTAAAATTAAGAGGACCAGGGAACTTAATGGGCACTCAGCAGAGTGGCGTAGTAAACCTAAAAATTGCTGATTTGGTAAAAGATACTGCCATATTAACCAAAGCACGTAACATGGCGATGGCTATTTTACAAGACGACGCAGACCTTTCGAAACCAGAAAATTCTTTGCTAAAGAAAACCTATACTGAGCTGCAAAAAAGACAGGGCTTGTGGGCAAATATTAGTTAGCAGCACCAAGCCAAACATCGGCATGTTTTTCTGAATAATAGGTGGTAGTTTTACCATTGTTGTCGGTAAATTTTGAAATCCGTGTTTTTGGATCTTTCATGATTTTTTCAATCATTTTTTTATTGTCAACATAGTCTTGAAATGAATAGAACTCATCAGGGTCTCCAATATCATCAAGGGTGTAGTGGTTTTCATTATAACGGTATTCCCATTGCAATCCCAGAGCATCAGATGGAAAGGGTTTGTTTTCTTTGGGCTTATGAAAGGTGGTTTCATAAAAATCTAAACAGGATCCTAAAGCGCAGACTACTTGAGAATTTGAGACATCATTGTCATAAAACCAGATGCGTAAATAATAAGGTTCATTAAGCTTATCTAATTGTTGTTTCCAATGATCGTGAATCGCTAACAGGCCAGCAATTATTTTCTTTCTCGTTTTTCCTTTGGGTGGCGCAAAAACACTATTTAAAACAGGGATGTTGCCATAAGGTTGTATCCAGACTTTTACATAATCTCTTTGGTTACTTTTTACATACTCCAGATCTAACTGCTTGCTATTTTGCACCCAATTATCAATGGCTTTCCATATGCGTTTGTGTCCTCTAATTTTTTTAGTTCGATTCATCTGTAAAATAAGTTAATTGCCATGCTTGCGTTTTTTGCGCTTGTTTGCTGGTTGGTTTGTCCCAAGCAGGGTAGACTCTAAAACCTCTTTTCCCGTCTTTCTTTTCTGTGGATACTATGCCTTTATTGATTAAAACCTCTTTTGGGAATTTAAAAAAGCCGCGGTTATTTTTAGTGATAGCTTTGATGATAAAGAACTCAAAATCATCAGTTTGTTTGTGAGGCTCTGTAATGCCGTTTTTGTTTCGCTTCCAGCAAGTTACAAACTGTCCAATTTTTTTGGGAGTCCTTTTAGCGGTTCTTTCAATGATTTTGATCCCATTAATTTTATAAGAACAAGCCTTGTATTCCTTGCTTTCTATTTCTTGTTGATAGTCAGAAACAATTTCTTTCATCTTACAAATAAACACTTTTTTAAAAAGTTACACCAAGCGATTGCTGTTAAATTCTTCTTCTGAATTCTGTTTCTTATGTAGGTAAATTTGTGTAGTTTTGAAATCAAGATGTCATTTAGAAATGAGTTTATAAAAAGATTGAGAGATCTCTTAAAACAATGAGATTTTTGGTAATACTCAACATGACAATTTACATTAAAACAAAAGCCTTATTCATTTTATAGACGTCATATTGCCCATTCCGATTAAGCAAACCTTTACCTATGCGGTAACGGAGGCAGAAGCTGCTTTTATAAAGAGAGGAATGCGCGTGGCTGTTTCTTTTGGGAAAACCAAGATGTACACTGCCTTGGTTTACGCCATACATCAAGAGGCGCCTAGCTTGTACGAAGCCAAAGAGATCAATCAAATTTTAGATGAAACTCCAATTGTTACCGAGCGACAGTTAGCGCATTGGGAGTGGATCTCAAACTATTATATGTGTGCGCTGGGCGATGTGTATCGCGCTGCACTGCCTTCTGCATTTTTATTAGAAAGTGAAACAGTGGTGTATGCCAATGCAGCTTTTGCAGATGAAAGTGTCTTGACCGATGAAGAGTTTTTAATTTACGAGGCCTTACAGCATCAATCACAGTTAACCATACATCAAGTTGCTGATATCTTAGGTAAGAAAAAGGTGCTGCCTGTCATTTCTGAAATGCTTCAAAAAGAAGTGCTGATTGTAAAAGAAGAAATCTACGAACAGTATGTGCCTAAGATGGTAAAATACCTTCGTATTCAGCAGCAATATGCATCAGATACAGGATTGGAAGCTCTTTTGGTAAGTTTGAGTAGAGCGCAAAAACAACGAGAAGCCGTTTTGGGTTATTTTCAGTTGGCGAGTACTAAAAAACCTATCAAAGTAAAAGCACTTGAAGAAAGTGCAGGAGTGTCATCGGCAGTGATAAAGGCGCTAGTAGAAAAAGGTGTTTTTGAATTGTATGAAATTCAAACCGACCGCATTCAGTTTGACGGGAGCACGCAAGCACTTAAGGAGCTTAACTCATATCAAGAAGTTGCCTTAGAAGAGATTGAAGCTTCATTTAAAGAAAAAGAGATTGTTTTATTACACGGGATTACGAGTTCTGGAAAAACAGAAGTCTATACCAAATTAATAGAAAAGGTATTGGAAACTGGCAAGCAGGTCTTGTTTTTGCTTCCAGAAATTGCCTTGACCACTCAGATTATAAGCCGTTTAGAAAGGTATTTTGGCGATAAAATTTCTGTCTTTCACTCTAAGTACTCAATGAACGAGCGGGTAGAGGTATGGATGAATGTATTGCAGCAAAAACCGAAGGCACAAATTATTTTAGGAGCCCGTTCATCAGTGCTCTTGCCCTTTTCAAATTTAGGATTGATTGTTGTTGATGAAGAACACGAGACTTCTTACAAGCAGTTTGAACCTGCTCCCAGATACCACGCTAGAGATACTGCCATGGTATTGGCACATTTGCATCAGGCAAAAACCGTGCTGGGATCTGCCACTCCTTCATTAGAAAGTTTTTATAATACCGAGCAGCAAAAATACGGTTTGGTGAGTCTCAACAGGCGTTTTGGAAATGTTCAGTTGCCTAAGATGGAGCTGATCGACATTAAAGAGAAGCATCGGAAAAAACAAATGAAAGGTCATTTTTCTGATCGGTTATTGGCTTTGATTACAGAAGCATTGGAGGCAAAAGAGCAGGTGATCTTGTTTCAGAACCGAAGAGGTTTTTCTCCAGTAGTGGAGTGTACTACCTGTGGTGTGGCTCCTCAATGTCCAAATTGCGACGTGAGTCTAACCTATCATAAATTTAAGAATGAACTGCGTTGTCATTATTGCAATTACCAACGTGCCATGCCGCATAATTGCGCCGCTTGTGGAAGCAATAGTTTAGATACCAAAGGTTTTGGTACTGAGCAATTAGAGTTAGAACTAAAAGCCTTGTATCCAGATCATCAAATAGGTAGAATGGATTTAGATACCACGCGAGGGAAGCACGGTTATCAAAAAATCATCAGTGCATTTGAAAGTAGAGAAATTGATATTTTAGTAGGGACTCAGATGCTTTCTAAAGGATTGGATTTTGACAATGTGTCTTTGGTGGGTATTTTGAATGCCGACACCCTGCTTAACTTCCCTGATTTTAGAGCCCATGAACGCAGTTATCAAATGCTGGTTCAGGTAGCTGGACGTGCTGGGAGGTCTAAAAAACAAGGAAACGTAGCCATACAAACTTTTAATCCGTACCATCAAATATTACAGCAGGTAACCACCACAGATTATACTGCCATGTATAAAGAGCAATTGCAAGAGCGTTGGCAGTATCAGTATCCGCCTTACCATCGCTTGATTAAATTTACCTTAAAGCACAAGGATTATCAAAAGGTAGATATGGGTGTTCAATGGTTGGCTAAGGCCTTAGAAGCTGTGTATGGTGATCAGGTTTTAGGACCAACAGCACCAGTGGTGTCTAGAGTTCGAAACCAGTTTATCAAACAGCTTACTCTTAAGATTAAGCCCAATCAATCTTTAAAAGCGACCAAACAACAAATAGAAAAAATTCAGAACACCTTTTTTTCAGTTGCTGCCTTTAGACCTATCAGATTGATTATTGATGTGGATGCGCAGTAGTTTTGAGAGAAAAGAGAAAAGAGAAAAGGGAGAAGAGAGAAGAGAGAAGAGAGAAGAGAGAAGAGAGAAGAGAGAAGAGAGAAGAGAGAAGAGAGAAGAGAGAAGAGAGCATTCTGTTGGTGCTTTGTTTTTTGGGGTTTCTTTTGGCGTTAAAATGACTGATTGTGGTTCTTACCAGTGCTTTTTTTTAAAAAAAACTATTTTTTTTAATACATCAGGCAACCCTTTTAAAACATTTGTAGTCTATATATTTGTAAGGCATTAAAACCAAAGCATCCGGATTGAAAATTAGAACATTGCATACTAAAGAACAACGTTTGATTGAAGAGGCTGTACAGCAAAAAAGAGCGGCTCAACAACAATTGTTCAATCTATATAGCCCTAAGATGCTTGGGGTGTGTAGACAGTATGTAAAAGATGTTCATCATGCAGAAGATTTAATGCTTACAGGCTTCTTAAAAGTGTTTAATCATTTAGCTAATTTTAAACACGAGGGAAGTTTTGAAGGATGGATTCGAAGAATTATGGTGAATACCTGTATCTCGCATTTGCGAAAAAAGAATCCAGTACAATTGGTTGATGAAGATTTTGTTTTTAACGATCAGGCAACGCCTAATTTAGAAAGCACCGCTGTAGAAGATCTTCAGAAATTAATTGATGAATTGCCGATAGGCTATAAGTTGGTGTTTAATTTGTATGCAATAGAAGGGTATAAGCACTCAGAAATTGCTCAAGAGTTAAACATTACAGAGAGCACCTCAAAATCGCAGTTATTTAAAGCGAGAAAATGGTTGCAAACTGCTTATGAACGGATAAACACAACAATAGTACATGGAGACTAATAATATAGACAAATTACTGCGAGCTGCTTTAAAAGAAAGAAGCATAGCACCTTCTGCATCTGCATGGGATCGCTTATCAGATGCTCTAGATACTCAAGAAGCTGCTCCAAAAAAGAAACGCGTATTTTGGAGATACGCCGCGAGTATTGCGATTTTAATTTCTGTAGGGTATTTCTTAGTGCCTAGCGATAAGATTGAGCCAGTGCTTCCAAATAATGTAGTGGTACAACCTGTTATAGACACCACTAATTTTGTAAAGCCTACGTTTAAGAACACGGTGCCTGTAGAAGAGGTAATCGTTTCGGTTCCTGAGCCAGAAGTACTATCAAAAGAAAAGAAAAAATCAAAAAGCACTTTAAATACGCCTAAGCAGGTGCAAAAGAAGACAGCTGTTATTGCAAGCTTAGACAAGGAAACTCAAAAAGAGCCTGTAAAAAATACAGCTAAATCTGATAGCACTAAACAAGAGCCTGTTAAACAGTCTACGAGAATTCGGGTAAACAGTGCAGACTTGCTTTTTGCCGTAACCAACAGTCCAAAAGAAGTTAAGGCCTATTATGCTAAGTATAATGTAAACAGAGATGAGGTCTTAAAAAGTATCGAAAAAGAATTGCAAAAAACATCCTTAAAAATTGATGCGCAAACGGTTTTGGCAGAAGTAGAGAGAACTATCGATGAAGAAACCTTTAAAAAGAGCTTTATGCAAACCGTCAAAGGAAAAATAACGGGCTTAGCAACAGCTTTTTCTAACCGAAATAATTAAAAAAAGAAAAAATCACCCACTTATAATATTTTAAAAAGATGAAACATATACTAGTAGTATTCGTATTGTTATGCACTGTGCATGCCTTTTCTCAAGAGAAAACTTTTGAGAGTGAAGTTAAAAAAATATCTAAAAATATAGAGCTGATTACCAAATCTCAAAAAGATTCTTTAAAAACCAAGGTAGAAGCTATTAACAAGCGATTGGATAAAAAAGAGATTGATGCAAAAACGGCTACCGCTTTAAAAAACGAAGCAGCTAGTTACCACGCCAAACAAATAGAAATTTTGGTAGGCTTAGAAGAGAAAAAGTTACAGCAACTGGTGCAAGACAAAACCAATGGGAAAATTGCCGATTTAGATGAAAAAGAAATCAAATATAAAGAGTATGATGATGATGGCTCATTTAGAATTGGATCTAAGACTTTTAATATTCGGATAAAAAACACCGATGATGCTACTGATTGGGATTCTGATTGGAACTCTTCAAGAACCACCCGTTGGGAGCGAAGAGGAAAGCGCAACAGAGGTACCACAACTCAATTTGTTTTTGCAATGGGAGTTAATAATGTGTTGGTTGATGGTCAATTGTCTAGTTTAGACAACTCTGTGTACAAATTTTGGCAATCTCATTTCTATGAGCTAGGATGGACTTGGAAAACACGCATGTCTAGAGAAGCATCAAAATTATATATCAAATATGGAGTTTCATTTTTATGGAACAACTTAAGAGCTTTAGATAATAAAATGCACGTTGTTAATGGGGATGTTACTGATTTGGTTGTCCACCCTCAAGAATTGACAGAGAGTAGATTACGTCATGTTCAAATGACTTTTCCAGTCCATTTTGAATGGGATTTCTCTAGAAATGATGAGTTTTCTGATGGTACTTTTAGAGATCGAACCAATAATTCTGTTCGTTTCGGTATTGGAGCTTTCTTTGGATTTAAGCTAGGGACTCGTCAATACTTAGAGTATAGAGATGTCACTGGTACTAAGGTAGAAGAGGTTCAAAAAGATGACTTTAATACCAATGTTTTAAACTACGGAGTGAGTTCTTATTTGGCGTGGAAGTCTTTTGGGTTGTATGCCAAGTATGATTTAAATCCTTTGTTTAAGGATACGGAAACTCGAAACTTTTCTATGGGAATCCGTTTTGATTTTAATTAAACCAAGCCCATATCTTTTAAAAAAAAGCGAAGTTGTAGACTTCGCTTTTTTCATGCAATTTAGAATGCCAACTGAGGCTTAGTTCTGTTTGCTGTTCTTCCAGTCTTCTCTAAGTTTTGTAGAGAGAATTCCGGTTCCGTCATGTTTCCAACCAGGAGGTTTGATGAGGTATTTTAATTTATTGCCTAGGCTGGTTTTGGCGTTTCCCACATCTTTAAACATAGAAATCCATTCATGTAAGGCAATTTTAATAGGATTGTGCGTGTCTATATTGCTAACCAAACCATAGACAGGTTGTTCTACTTCGGGTTCAAAAGTGCCGAAAAATTTGTCCCAAATAATTAAGATGCCTGCGTGATTTCTGTCTAAATATTGTGGATTGGTAGCATGGTGCACTCTGTGATGACTAGGTGTGTTAAAAACGGCCTCAAACCACTTTGGCATTTTGCCAATAAGTTCTGTGTGGATCCAATATTGATATAATAAGCTGATTGACATTTGGGTTAAAATCATCAGTGGATGAAATCCGATAAAAACCAAAGGCAACCAAAAAATAAAAGAATAAAAACTACCAGACCAGGTCTGTCTTAAGGCAGTACTCAAGTTATAGTGCTGTGATGAATGGTGCACCACATGACTTGCCCAAAAAAATCGACTCTCGTGACTAATTCTATGAAACCAGTAATAAGCAAAATCATCAGCAAAAAAAACAAGTAGCCAAGCCCACCAAACAAAGGGGATTTCGAAGAGGTGAACAGTGTTGTAAACAACATAAAAGGCACCCAAAACAAGTGCCTTGCTTACCAAGCCAATAGCCACATTGCCCAAGCCCATTGCAATAGAGCTTGCAGCATCTTTATAGTCATAATCTTCGGTTTTTAACTTTGCAGTAAGTAGTACCTCAATGATGACCGTTGCGATAAAGAAGGGAATTGCGTAGTGAATGAGGTTGGGTAACTCTGGGGTGTTCATTTGTATTTTGGCTTTAGACAAATATAGTTACAAAGTTGGAAAGGAGCAAAAGGAGTGATGGGTGATGGGTGATGGGTGATGGGTGATGGGTGATGGGTGATGGGTGATGGGTGATGGGTGATGGGTGATGGGTGATGGGTGATGGGTGATGGGTGATGGGTGATGGGTGATGGGTGATGGGTGATGGGTGATGGGCGAAAAGCTGTCTAAAATTAATTTAAAATAGCTCTTGAGATATGAATAAAAACCCGTACATTTGCAGACTTAAAAATAATTTTAAACAATTACTTATGAATCATTACGAAACTGTTTTCATTTTGAATCCCGTTTTATCTGAATCTCAGATAAAGGAAACAGTACAAAAGTTTAATGACTATTTGGTTTCTAAAGGTGCCGAAATGATTTCAAAGGAAGATTGGGGCTTAAAAAAATTAGCGTATCCAATCCAAAAGAAAAAAAGTGGTTTTTATCACTTGTTTGAGTATAAAGTAGCTGGTGAAGCCATTGCGAACTTTGAACTTGAATTTAGAAGAGATGATAGCGTTATGCGTTATTTAACTGTTAAATTGGATAAGCATGCTGCTGCTTGGGCTGAAAAGCGAAGAGGGCGTGTTCAATCTGCTAAAAAATAAGAAGCTATGTCATCTATAGACCAACAAGCAAAAGGAAACAAGCAGGGAGAAGTAAGATACTTAACTCCGCTTGACATTGAAACTAAAAAAGAGTCAAAATACTGTCGTTTTAAGAAAAACGGCATGAAGTATATCGATTACAAAGATGCTGACTTCTTAATGTATTTAGTAAACGAACAAGGTAAAATTTTACCAAGACGTTTAACAGGAACATCTTTAAAATACCAACGTAAAGTTGCACAAGCTATCAAACGTTCTCGTCATTTAGCTTTGATGCCATATGTTGGAGATATGTTAAAATAATAAAAGAAGAAGCATTATGGAATTAATATTAAAACAAGACGTAGAAAACGTAGGCTTTAAAGATGATGTTGTATCTGTGAAAAACGGATATGGTAGAAATTTTTTAATCCCACAAGGATATGCAGTATTGGCAACTTCTTCTGCAAAAAAAGTATTGGCTGAAAATTTAAAGCAACGTGCTTTTAAAGAGGCTAAGATTGTTGAGGATGCAACTAAGATTGCTGACGCAGTAAAAGGAATGGAGCTTAAAATTACCTCTAAGGTAGGTTCTGGAGACAAATTATTTGGATCTGTAAACAATGCTGATGTTGCTGAAGCGATCGCAAAACTAGGTACAGAAATTGATAAGAAATATATCAAAGTAGCTGGTGGAAGTGTAAAACGATTAGGGAAGTACAATGCAACTGTGCGTTTGCACAGAGCAGTAGTTACTGAAATTACATTTGATGTAGTTGCTGAATAAGCACTCTCAATAGTATATCATAAAGCCTATCAAATTTATTTGGTAGGTTTTTTTATTTTTAATCATTAAATACGTTGTAATGAAATATAGATCATTGACCAAAGAACAATTTGAGGCCTTACACGAAGAATTTGCATTGTTTTTGGCTAGCCAAAAGATTGATGCTAAAGAGTGGAAGGCCTTAAAAGAAGAAAAACCAACTGTGGCTGATGAAGAAATGGCTATTTTTTCTGATTTGGTGTGGGAGGATGTGCTGAGTAAGACCACTTATGTAGAGCATTTCTCAAAGCAAAGTGTCAATTTTTTTAAATGTGAAGAAACACAAATTCACCGCATCTTTGTAAAGGTACATAAAGACATTGACCTTTTAGAGCAAGAGGGCTTTGAATGGTTGTTACAACACCCTACTGATGAAAGTGTTGAGCTTTATACCGGTACCAAAGCTTATACAGGAGAACGCAACCTAGAGATTTTTGATTTGATAGAGAAAGGAGCTGCCATTTCTAAAGGTGAACTGTATGATTATTTTCATCAATTAATCGGGTGTTAATTCCAATATTTTATACGTTCCTTAGTTTAAAAATCATATTTAATTGTTGAACTAATTTATAGTAATTCTATTATTTATATTAAAAACCTTTGTTGTTGTTGTTGTTGTTTGTCTTTGGTTGATTAAGTCTACAGTCTGTATTTTAACATTATAAAAAGACCGCTCTATGAGCGGTCTTTTTTACTTAATAATAGTCTTTATTTTTTTATCATCTGGAAACTCCCAGAAGAATTGATCATTTACCCAAACTTTTCTGACATCAAATGTGGCTCCTTCATTATACAAAAAAGATTCAATTTTATCTCTAGTACCATCACCCCAGTTTATATAAGTAATATTATTCGCATTTGGGTATTCATAATTCAGTAATACTGATAAGCTATTCAATCCATTTGAAATTTTAGTTAAACCTATACCTTTAGGGTTATCTAAATTACTTTTATAATAATTAACTTCTTTTCCGTTAATAACAAAGGTTAAACTAATTGAATTAACATCAATACTATTTGGTGTCGAACTATCTAAAAGATCATCTCCATCTTGATTGACAATATGGAGGCTTAGGTTGCTGCTAAAATAGGCGGAAGTTAGCCCGTAATCTTCTTCTTCGATACAGCTAAATAATGCTAAGCAAAATATTAAAACATACATTTTTTTCATAATTATAATTTTAAGGGGTTTTTATTTTAAGGAATTATATTGTAAAACATTTTTTTATTAAAATTAAAATTGTTAGTTAATGGAGACCAGTCGTCAAAAGCAAAATATCCATTAGCTCCATAATTATTTCCCCACCCCCAGTTCATGTGAAGATAGAGATATGCATAGCCAGTGCAATCAGGTTGATAGTACCAAACTCTTTTATAACCGTCGCAAACCCACATATGTCCACCAGGAACATTAGGTGGCTCGTAACCAGCTAATAAAACAGGTCTATTATTATCAAGATCATTAACTACATTTGAGTGGTTATAATTTGCAAAAATAGCAGATGTGTAGTTAAATCTATTTTTTAAAACAACACCAATATCTTTACTATTATGAACACCAGTTCCAATGCAACTATATGTAGGATATTCACTGTAAGCATTATTAATACCTCCATTTATATCAAGAATTAAATCTGCAGTTGCTGTTGTGGCTGTTGTATTTGGCATACTTGCCCATGAATACGAAGTAGGATATTCATGATATTTCATGATTTGTGCCATAGCGATTGCAACACAACCTGCGTATACTTGAAAATCACTACCACTGCATGGTATCGTATGTAAGGAAGCGTTAAATCCGTCACGCTGTTCCCAAAGTGTAGATAATAAAGGTCCAACGATTTCTTCTACAATTGGTTCACAATCAGGTTCTGGATCAATTATTTTCCTTTGATTAATGTTTTTTTCAATTGAATACCAAGCGGATTCAAATTTAGCACTTGGAGTTAATGTTGATTCTTGAATTTTTGTAATTGTATTAGACACCTCACTAAGCCAGCCTTTAACACCAGGAGGTAAACTATCTATTTCATTCGAAAATATATTAGTATTTGATTGTGCTAAAATAGGTAATGTTCTTTTATCTGCAGATAAAACCATAAAACCACCTTCTTCATAATTTGTTATATAAAAAACATTGTTCCCTTTTTTATTCTTAAAGGCTTTTAGGTTTTTTATTTTTCGTTTTGAAACACCTTTGGCATATGTTTTCTTTGAATTATTTAAAGGAGCGTTTTCAGCTATTTTTGTTGCTAAATCTTCATCAACAAAATGTTTTTCAAAATTAGTAACAATAATATCGTCAGATTCTTTCTTATTGCAAGCAGTTATTATGATAAAAAATATAAGCAATATTACAATGTTTTTCTTTTTTTCTTTCTTTTTCATGTTTTTAGTTAGTTAAAAATTTTAAATAAAAATAATATTTATTTATATGTTAACCAAATATTTTTAAATTAATATATTATTAAATCCTAATAAAATTTGTTTTTCCACATCTTTGTTCTTAATTTAAAAATGGGTATTAAATCAATTTTAAACCTCAGAAATACAGATGTTTATCGAATTTAATGTTTTTTTAGTTAAAATTTTACAATAATTTTTAGAAATGGCAGGTTTTGGATCAACAAAATAAATGGGAATGCCGTTTTTTACATATTGTATAAGGTTTGCAGCCGGATACACTTGCATAGAGGTTCCGATAATAACCAACATAGCTGCTGCAGCTACTTTTTGTGCGGCTTTCTCTAGTAGCGGCACATCTTTATCCAAACCAGACGATATCGGGTCTTAGTTGAGCTCCTGAAGGGCAACAATCTCCTAGCAGTAGATTTTTACTCCAATCATAGGTGTTTTGTGGGTATTTGGTGCTACGAACCTTTAGTAATTGTCCGTGTAAATGCATCACTTGTTTGCTACCAGCTCTTTCGTGCAAATCATCAACGTTTTGAGTGATAATGTCTACCTGAAAATGATTTTCAAAGGCAGCAAGGTTGTAATGCGCCTTATTTGGACTTACTTGTAGCAATTGTCTTCTGCGTTGGTTGTAAAAGTCTAAAACCAACTCTGGATTTTTAGCAAAACCTTGTGGAGAAGCCACTTCTAAGACGTCATGACCTTCCCAAAGTCCGTTTGCATCTCTAAAAGTCTTAAGGCCGCTTTCGGCACTGACTCCTGCACCGGTTAGAACCACTAAATTTTTCATACTAAAGGTTTTTGACTGCTAAAATATGATTTTTTGTTATGTTTGTGATAGAAACCCATGATATGATTGATGAAGCCCTAATTAGCTATTTAGAAGATTTTGTAAGCGACCAGCGAAAAGCTACTTTTAACCGTGTTTTGGATGCAAGAACCCGACACTTTACGGTAGTTCTAGAGGATATTTATCAACCTCATAATTCAAGTGCAGTTATTAGAAGTTGTGATATTTTTGGCATCCAAGATGTGCATATTATTCAGAACAAATACTCGAGCAGGGTCTCAAAGCACGTAGCTAAAGGTTCTCAAAAGTGGCTTGACATTAACAAATACAACAGCAGCGCTCATAATACCCAAGATTGTTTGGATGATCTGCGTGCTTCTGGTTATCAGATTATTGCCACCACACCCCACAATGATTCTTGTGTACTCTCTGAGTTTGATATTAGTAAAAAATCTGCTTTTGTCTTTGGGGTAGAAAAGGATGGGGTATCTGAGTACACCATGAGCCAGGCTGATGGCTATTTAAAAATCCCGATGGTTGGTTTTACAGAAAGTTTAAATATCTCGGTTGCTGCAGCTATTATCTTGCAAGATCTTACCTCAAAATTAAGAGCTTCAGAAATCCCTTGGGCATTGTCAGAGCAGGAGCGAAGTTTGTTATATGCTGATTGGATTCAGAAATCAATCAAAAGCATCAAAAAGATAAAAGAACATTATAACGAGTCTGTGAAATCATAAAATGAAAGAGGTAGATCTTTATATAGAAAAGAAAAAAGAGTGGCGAGAACTTTTAATCTTGTTACGTAATTTGTTGACCAACCTAGAGCTAGAGGAAACTATTAAATGGGGGAGTCCAGTGTATACAAATAAAGGCAAGAACATCGTGGGCCTTGCTGCTTTTAAAAGCTATGTGGGTCTTTGGTTTTTTCAGGGTGCTACTTTGGTAGATGCTCAGAAAAAGCTTATCAATGCGCAAGAAGGAAAAACCTCCGCAATGCGTCAGTGGCGATTTTCATCCAAAGAAACCCTAGATGTCGAAATGATTGTATCCTATGTAAAAGAAGCGATTGACAATCAAGTAAACGGCAAGGTTATCCTTCCAAAAAAGAATTTAAAACCAGTGATAATTCCTGAATTATTGGCAGCAGCTTTGAAGAAAGATAAGGATCTAGGCAATCAATTTTCTGGTTTTAGTTTGTCAAAACAACGTGAGTTTGCCGACTATATTTCTGAAGCAAAAAGAATATCAACAAAAGAGCTACGATTGGCGAAAATAATCCCTATGATACTAGAAGGCAAAGGTTTACATGATGCATATCGTTAATTTTTAGTTGTCTTCTGTTTTTTGTTTTCTTATCTTTGGATTGCTATGAAAACAAAAACTCATCAGGACAATACCGTTTTGGTTAAAAAGGTATTGCACAGAAAACAAGTGGTTTTGTTATTGCTGTTTGCGTATAACGAAACCATTATCAAACAAATTAAGAGCCTGCATACGTTTACTTACAGTAGGACCAACAGAGGCTGGGTTAGTCCTTTTAGTGAGGCTACCTTACTTAAAGTTCAAGAACTTTTGGCAGCTACGACAGTGCTGATTTTACATGATTCTTTGACACAAAATTTGTACAGGCGTGGTGTAAAAACCGAGCGAAATTTAACAAGAGAAGACCTTAGGCTAGTGGATGATTACGCAAAGTATTTGTCTGGCAAACGCTATAGTGATAGCACAGTTGCAACCTATGTTACTTTTATTGCTGATTTTGTAAATTATGTTCAACCCAAAGCAATCGAAACGCTTAGCAATAGAGATGTAGAATTGTTTTTTGAAGATGTGTTTGTGCCAAGACAATACAGCATTAGCTCACAGCGTCAGTTTGTAAGCGCACTAAAATTGTTTATTGCTTTTTATCCTCAGTGCAATATCGAATCAGTACAGTTAGAGCGTCCAAAAAAATCAAGAATTTTACCAACGGTTTTATCTCAAAATGAAGTGATTAGGTTACTTCAGGTTACTAAAAACTTGAAACATAGAACCGTATTGGCTTTGCTCTATTCTGCTGGCTTGCGCATTGGTGAATTATTGGCCATGGAGCTACGACATATAGATATTAGCAGGCGTCAATTGTTTGTAAAAAGCGGAAAAGGCAGAAAGGATCGTTATGTGATTTTAGCTGATAGTTTTGTGCCTTTGTTGCAAAATTATTTACTGACCTACCGACCAGAACGCTATTTTGTTGAAGGGGCTCCTGGCGTCCGTTTTTCTGATAGCAGTATTCGAAAGTTTTTACACAAGGCTACCCAACGAGCAGGAATTCCTAAAAAAGTAACTCCACATACCTTGCGTCATAGTTATGCAACTCATTTGCTAGAGAACGGTATTGGTTTGCGTCATATTCAAGAGCTTTTAGGCCATGCTAAGCCAGAAACGACCATGATCTATACGCATGTAGCCAAAAAAGATTTACTGGAGATTAAAAGTCCGTTGGACACCATATTGCTAAACATCAGCAAAGAACCGCAGGCCCCAACTCCTTTATTAAACACCGAAAACTTAAATCCGAATCGCTGATCTAAGTTTGCACCAATACAAATGCGTATTTTTTTCTATCTTGCTTTAAAATTGTAAAAAGTCTAAAAATGAAGATTTTTCCACAATTTTAATCGGATAAAATGAGGCTTTTTTCCTTTTATCCGGAAATTTAAACGTTTTTTGGGGAACTTTGTTCTCTATATAACCAGTTGTATTTCATATTGCAGCCTTTTGGTCATCAACTAAAATTTAGATTCTTTCTAAGATTCCAGGACTAAAAACCCAGATATTTAACGAAACTTTTTGAAGCGGAACAAGAATTGTGAATTCGCCAAACTGTTCGATTGTAATCGTTGAGAGTTGACTCTCAATACGTTTGCAACGTATACAGTTTGCCTAAGTTCTTGAAAAAAAATTAGAAAGTCAAGAACTTGTGTTCTGGATTTATAAAAATCGATACCCTTTAAATGAAAGATCACGTTCTTGAATGAACTGCTGATTTTTAGTGTTGAATTAGAAACGAAAGAATCCTTTTCTTCTAAGACAATCGATATAAGGGAGTTATATAGTTCATCTTAGAATAAAAAAATTTGAGTTGACGGTCCTATCAATGTAGCGGCTTCAATCCACCGTATGGCTAGATTAGGAACAATTTAAAAAAAGGATAGGATCGAAAAGCTTGCTAGTGCTTTTAACACAATAGGAACTCCTATGCCATACTAAACACAACAGCGTATATAATTAATTTTTAAAATTTAGAAAGATTCAAAAATTTAGTTACTTTTAAAGTGTAAAGAAAACACGAAAATCAAGGTAGGCTTATATTGTCTAGCATCCTGAGTGCCTCCAGCAACTTTGTCTACATCATGTCGGCACACCCAGAGCACAATATAAGCCACCCAAAACTAATCATATACACTCACGTTGATGTTTAATATGTAAGCCTTTTGGTATTCATTCCAATTTTGTGATTCATTCGAATTTTTATTGGTTCTAAAAATCTAGGAGTTTTGAGATGGACGCAGGGAATTGAAAAGCGATAAACTGTTCGATTGAAATCGTTGAGAGTTGACTCTCAAAACGTTTGAAACGTTCAACAGTTTAGCTAAGGTATTGAAAATAAGGGAGAAAGTCAAGTTCAGTATCCCAACAAACATGTAAACTAGATGATCACAATTTGAGCTAAGAGCTATTTTTAATGGCTTGTGATTTTTAGAAATGGTTTGATTCGAATTGAATCCTTTTCTGCTAAGACAATCCATATATGGAGCATATAGTTCATCTTAGAAGAAAAAAAACAGGAATGAATGCGCGTAACTAGCGGCTTACATCCTCCGTGTTTTTCAGTTTAAAAAACTAGGTCATTACTTAAAAATTGAGCACAAAAATTAAAAAAAATAAAGAAAAGAAAAACCAAAACACTAAACACAACAACCCATATAAATAATAGCTTGGATAGTTTCTATTTTGAAAATTTAGTTATTTTTAAAGGAAATTTGAGAACCTATAATGTCAGTGTTACAAAAACGCTACTATTCATATAGGAACTAGTTGTGCATAATTTGAAGAAACATATGGAACATTTTAATTTTGAATTGGAAGAAAAATTTGACAAAGGAAATTTTAATGAATATTTGGCTGATGCTAAAACCTCTATCGCTGCAGAAAATGGACCTGTAGATTTTGAAGTGACAGAAAATATCATAAACAAAATTTTCAATGGTTATACTGGTGTTTATGAAAAATACAACATCATAAAAAAAGGAGTTCTAATTGGATTTTTAGAAGCTTTCGTTGATAATAATTTAGAATATATGAACATTTTCACAAGCCCACTTAATTAATATGATTTGTCCACACTGTTCCACTGCTGCAAAATACGAATGGAAAACCACTCAAGCGATGAAAGTTGATGAAGAGGAATCTAAAGGAACTAAAATAGCATACTCAACTTGCCCAAATTGTGAAGAAATAGTTGTTTATCTGCAAAGAGGTGAATTAGAATATGACAATATTGGAATGGACTACTTTGAGGATATAGAATGGCAAAAAATGATATATCCTAAAAAGGAGAATTTTACAAATTCAGATGATATTCCAAAATTATATTTAGAGGATTATGAGGAATCAGTAAAAGTTCTTTCAGCAAGTCCTAAAGCATCTGCTGCATTAAGCAGAAGACTTTTGCAAAATATTTTAAGAGAAGAATATAAAATTAAAGAAAAGACTTTGGTTCAAGAAATTCAAAATTTTATTGAATTAGAAGGAATTCCTTCACATTTAACTGATGCTGTTGATGCTGTTAGGAACATTGGAAATTTAGCTGCTCACCCAACTAAAAACAAAAATACGGGAGAAATAGTATCTGTAGAAAATGGAGAGGCTGAATGGCTAATCGAAGTTATAGAAGCTCTGTTCGATTTTACTTTTATTCAACCTTTGAAACTTCAAAGAAGACGGAAAGAACTAAACTTGAAATTAGAACAGATTGGAAAACCTGAAATGAAGAAGAAAGAATAAAAACTATGCACAACAACGTGTATAATTCATTGCTAGTACTCGCCTACTTACGAAAATCCTCGCGGATTTTCTATTCGGTTTGTATTTGCTAATTTAGTTGCTGAAACACGCAACGAAATCATACACAAACACGTTGTGGTGCATTTAAGAAAAATCGTACTAATCATTAAAATTTTGACATTAATTAAATGGATTTAAAAAAAATTATCCTAATCAACCTTTAAAATAATGAAAGAGAAATTAAAAATTTTAGATTCATTAGAGGTATTAAGTTTTCAAAATAAAAAAACTAAACATCCTTCACATTTTCACGATACATATTGCATATCATTAATTGAAAAAGGAGTTCTTGTTGAAAATGAATTAATAGCATCTACAGGTAAAATACTAATTTCAAATCCTTATGAGATACATAATAATCTATCATCAGAGAATATAAGTTTTTCTACATTCTATGTAAACCAAGATGTCATTGATTTTATAAGCCCTTTTAATCGCACATCATTTCAAGATAAAGTTATTGAAAATCCTTTATTGCATAGCAGTCTCAAAAACCTTTTAAATTTTATCAAAGAAAAGAAAGAAAAGAAAAATTTCGTCAATGATTTTTACGATGATTTTAATCAGTTCATTTTTCAATTAACAATAAATTATGGAGCAGCAAATCCATACAATAATGAAAATGATACAACCATAATAAAAGATTTAAAAATATATATATCTGACAATTTGAACACACAATTAAGTTTGATTGAGCTTTCTAAAATGGTTGGAATGAGCAAATTCCAATTTATCCGTTGGTTTAAATTCAATATTGGGTTGACCCCATTTGAATACATACTTCTTAAAAAAGTGGAGTATGGTAAAACATTAATTAAACAAGGAATTCCCCTTGTTGAAGCTGCATTAGATTCTGGTTTTTATGACCAAAGTAATTTTTCCAATTATTTTAAAAAATATATCGGAATGAGTCCAAATTCTTACAAGCAAAGTTGCAATATATTCCAAGATTCAAATCAGCAATAAAACTATATTTGAACTTTATAAAATTGAAACCTTTTTTTTATGAAGTATATTATTGTCTTACTATGCATTGCTTTTGGATTAGAAACACAAGCACAAAACACCAATGATTTTGAAATTCAAATAAAATTACAAACAACTAAACTAAACGACCAACAATCTTCTGGAACGTGCTGGAGTTTTGCTACTACATCTTTTATAGAGACCGAAGCACTTCGATTAGGGAATGATACAGTTACTTTATCACCTATATTTTATGTCAAACCCACCTATATTAAAAAAGCTGAAAAATTTATTGATAAGAAAGGGGAAAGTTGGTTTAAGGCAGGAGATTTAACATTTAGTGTTTTAGATGCTTATAAAAAATACGGTGCTGTTCCTGAACAGGCATATAATGGCATCATTGAAGGAGATTGGCAACACGACCACGTAGAAATGGACAATTTGCTTTCTGCTATGGTTGAATCTGTGGGAAATTCTGGCTACGGTAGAATAAAACCGCAAAGTTGGAAAAAATCTGTCAACGGTGTTTTAAATGCATATTTAGGAATAGCACCCAAAACATTTAATTACAAAGGGAAATCATACACACCACAAACTTTTGCAGATACTTTTATCGGTATAAATCCAGATGATTATATAGAAATAACAAGTTATTCTCATCTTGAATTTTACAAAAATGTTGTTTTAAATATTCCTGCCAATTGGAATGACAACAAATATTTAAATCTGCCAATTAAAGATTTTGAAAGTGTTATCAATAATGCCCTTAAAAATGGATATTCATTAGCTTGGGATGGCGATGCTACCGAACCTAATTTTGATTTTCAAAAAGGGGTTTTGAATCTTATAGAACAACAAGAAGATTCTAAAATAACCCAAATTATTAGACAGCTAACTTTTGAAGATGGAACAACAACCGATGACCATAATATGCATATCATTGGAACAGCTAAAGACAAAAATGGGAAATTATATTATTTATTGAAAAATTCAGAAGGAAGCAATTCAATGGATGGCTATATCTATATGTCTAAAAATTCACTTCTGTTAAAAACTATTTCTGTTTTAGTTCATAAAGATGCAATACCAGCGGTTATCAAGAAAAAACTTATTTAGATAATTAGGATTTCTCATTAAAATAAAAAACTTATTATGAAGATAAATGTACCCATAAAACTTCTGTTGGCAATTACTATCATTTTAAATTCTTGCGTCACAAGCAATAAAAAAAACAATTCAATAGAAGGAATTTGGAAATCTATCGGTTACGGGAAAATTCTAAAAATAGATGCTAATTCTTATGAATATTATGACATTACAACTATTTCTTGCTTGCCTGCAAAAGAAGGCAAAATTTCGGATGTTAAAAATTCAATGCAAATTTCAAACGATACACTAACCATAACACGTGGATTTAGCAAATATCGCTATGTAAGATTAAGTAAGTTTCCAGACCTATGCCAACAAAGTACAAAAGACAAAAACGACATCTCATATAATTTTGAAGTCTTTGCAAACACCTACAAAAATCATTATGCATATTTTGAACTCAATAAAATAGATTGGGATAATCTTTACAAAAACTCAAAAGATAAAATAGATTCAAAAACTACGGAGGTCGAATTGTATATAATTATGCAAGATATGCTTAAAAGTTTGAAAGACAATCACGGTTCCATAGAACCAACGGATGAAATTTACGAATTGGCAGAAAATCAAATTCAAACAGAATTAGATGCACAAGAAACGGAAGAATTAAAAGAATATGGCGATTTTGAGATTGCTGGAATTGTTGCAGATTATTATCTTAAAGAAGATTTGACCAAAGACACGTGGCTTATGCAATGGGGAAAGATGGAAAATAATGTTGGTTATATCCAAATCAAAGCAATGTTTTTGTATGCAGATTTGAATTTAAACGATAGCTTTGTCAAAGAAAATGGATTTGTTTCAACTTATATGGACGCATTTGATAATTTGAATTACGAACAACAAATTGCAGAGGAAGTAGCTGGAATAAGCAAATTAATGGATTCTATAATGCAAGACTTAAAAGAAACAAAACATATTATTGTTGATGTTCGTTTTAATGGTGGTGGACAAGATGTCGTTGCATTAGAAATTTTGAGACGATTTAACGCTGACAGAAAACAAATCGCTGTAAAAAAAGCAAAGCACAATAACGGCTATACAAAAAAAACACCTATTTATTTAGAGCTTGCCAAAAATCCATACACAAAACCAGTTTATCTGTTGACTTCTCAACAGTCTGCAAGTGCAACAGATATGATGGCATTAAGTTCAATGGAATTAAACAATTTAAAACGTATTGGCTCAAATACAAACGGAGCAATTTCAGATGCTTTACAAAAGACTTTACCAAACGGATGGTATTTTTCACTTTCAAACGAAATTTACACAGATAACAATGATAAATTCTACGAAAATATCGGAGTTCCTGTGCATTACGAATTGAATTATCCCAATGAAAGACAGACATTTTTTAGAAGTGTTGCTAACGATTTAGAAAAAGATAAAAAGTATATTTTGAATGCGATTAATGAGCTACAGAGCGAGTAAAAACGCACCACAACAACGTATATAAAACATAGCTATTACAGGCTTTCCGAGAGATTTTCGCTTCTTTATTAAGTCCGCCAAATTTTTATTTTTGTATATTTAGAAATTAAAAGATAAATAGAAAAAATAAAAATTCGGCTCGTGTTTAATCCGAAAAGTTAGCGTCTATTTACACGCTACGTTTCATATACAAGACCGTTGCCATCCATTTGAGAAAAACGATTTACATATTAATATTTTTAGGAATTGGAATTAATTTCTGCTTCTCTCAAACTGAATCTGAAAAACGATTTGGATTGACAGAATTTGACTCAAAAAAACACGACCGAATTTATCGTGTTCAAATTGAGGATTATCAGAATCTCGAATTAATTGATTTCAAAAACGGAGAATTTAAAGGAACTCTTACTCATTCGGTTTGGACTACAAATAGAAAAGGAATTAGAAAAGATAGTATCATTCAGAAAATTGCGATTCCGAATTCTATGGTGGAAAAACTGATTTCGGAAATGAATAACAACGGATTCGAAAACCTAAAAGACTGTAACGAAGTTGAGAACTGTATTAGCGGATTAGACGGAACAACAACTTTTTTTAAAACAATTAAAGATGGAGAAATAAATTCTTCATCATATTGGGAATTAGAATCTGACTATTATTACAATCAAAATAGAGTAAAATTACCAGCAGAAGTTATAAAAGCAAGAAAACTGATTTCGATAATCAACAAAGAATTTGACTTGAAAGAACAATTTCAGAACTTTTTAAACCGACTGCCGAATGGACGTTATTCGTACAGTATGCTGATAATGAAAAAAGGATAAAAAACGTATGGCAACACCGTGTATAATTCATTGCTAGTTATAGCCTACTTACGAAAGTCCTCGAGGACTTTCTATCTGTGATTTATTTGCTAACTTTAGTGCTGAAACACGCAACGAAATCATACACAAACACGTTACCCATAATTAGTGCAAACTAAGTTTTAAGACTTCTACAAAGCGAAAGATTTTCCTTTTAAAGACCTGGATTCTATCTAAGTTATCGTTGAAGATCCTTTTTTGGGAACTAAACGCTTAAAAGGTTAGGAGTTTTTATTCAACATTATTTTAATATCGTTTTTCTGACCATACACGTGAAAGCGTTCTGACTCGTTCTTTACCAAAAAAGGCGCTATTAATGTACCCTAAGTCACAAACTAAATGCTAAAAGAGGCTGTTTTGTATTTATGCAATTTGTGGAATTGTCTCGCATACTTATTATCTGAAGGACAAGCATTCTGTCTCGTTTGTTTGTGAAGGTAAATGAAGGTCTGTGATAGCACGAAAGTCAGCGCGCACTACCAATGGCTAACACTGTGTATGGTTCATTGCTAGCTTCGTTTATCAATCAAAAAGGGTAGGAGTGTTTAAGTTCATAATATTTCATTAAATTTATCGCTAAGAATACGCAACGAAACCATACACAAACACGTTGGCAACCATTACCAATCACACTCAAAAGGAATGACTAAATACACATTAAATAAAGATAAATCAGATGGATATGGTGGAAATATTACTGACGTTAAAATAGTAAATAAAAAAAGTGAATTAAAAAAATGTCTGAATAATGGTTGGTACGAAGTAGATAGATTTACTCCAATTATAACACCTATTAAAAAATGGTGGAATAACTTTACTACTACGCAGAAAATAGGAATTTTAGCATTTATCATCCCTCTTTTTTTTAGTGGTTTAAAGTGGAGTATAGAAACGTATCTGAATCACGAATATCATTCTTTAAAGAAAGATTACAAGTCTTTAAATGCGAAATATTATCTTTTACAAGAGAAATATAACGATTCGACAACCATATTGAATGAAAAAATTGAAACCATATCACAACAACTGAAAACCAAAAAAGCTTCTGGTAAAAAGTGAATGATTTGAATTTATCAAAGGCGGATTGAAAAAAACGGTAGCCAACACTGTATAAAATCAATTGCTTTAGATACGTTTTTAAAACGAAAAGAGTAGGAGTGTTGAAGTTTGTATTATTTCATTAAATTTATCGCTAAGAAACCGCAACTAATCTTATACAAACACGTTGTATTTCATATTGCAGCCTTTTGGTCATCAACTAAAATTTAGATTCTTTCTAAGATTCCAGGACTAAAAACCCAGATATTTAACGAAACTTTTTGAAGCGGAACAAGAATTGTGAATTCGCCAAACTGTTCGATTGTAATCGTTGAGAGTTGACTCTCAATACGTTTGCAACGTATACAGTTTGCCTAAGTTCTTGAAAAAAAATTAGAAAGTCAAGAACTTGTGTTCTGGATTTATAAAAATCGATACCCTTTAAATGAAAGATCACGTTCTTGAATGAACTGCTGATTTTTAGTGTTGAATTAGAAACGAAAGAATCCTTTTCTTCTAAGACAATCGATATAAGGGAGTTATATAGTTCATCTTAGAATAAAAAAATTTGAGTTGACGGTCCTATCAATGTAGCGGCTTCAATCCACCGTATGGCTAGATTAGGAACAATTTAAAAAAAGGATAGGATCGAAAAGCTTGCTAGTGCTTTTAACACAATAGGAACTCCTATGCCATACTAAACACAACAGCGTATATAATTAATTTTTAAAATTTAGAAAGATTCAAAAATTTAGTTACTTTTAAAGTGTAAAGAAAACACGAAAATCAAGGTAGGCTTATATTGTCTAGCATCCTGAGTGCCTCCAGCAACTTTGTCTACATCATGTCGGCACACCCAGAGCACAATATAAGCCACCCAAAACTAATCATATACACTCACGTTGTAAGTAATGCCGAAAAACCCAGAAACCGAGTGAATAAAACGATATTTGAAATTACGAAAATGGACTGTCCTTCAGAGGAAAATCTAATCCGAATGAAATTGGACGGAATTTCAAGTATTGCGAATCTGGACTTTGATATTCCGAACCGAAAATTGACTGTTTTTCACAGCGGAGAAATTGACCAAATCGAAAAGTCAGTTATCGAACTGAATTTAGGCGGAAAAAAAATCTCAACGGAACAAACCGACCAAACGGAATTTAAAGAAAACGCAAACCAAAAAAAGCTACTTTGGTCTGTACTTGCAATCAATTTTGCTTTTTTCATTATCGAAATGACAACAGGAATTATCTCAAAATCAATGGGACTTGTTGCAGACAGTTTGGATATGCTTGCCGACAGTTTCGTGTACGGAATTAGTTTGTTTGCGGTTGGAGGAACTATAGTTAAGAAAAAGCGGATTGCAAAACTTGCTGGATATTTTCAAATAACACTTGCGATTATTGGATTTGTGGAAGTTTTAAGAAGATTTTTTGGAGACGAGAAACTTCCCGATTTTTCGACAATGATTATCGTTTCGATTTTTGCACTTATCGCAAACGGAATTTGTCTTTACATTTTGCAAAAGTCAAAAAGCAAAGAAGAGGCTCATATGAAAGCGAGTATGATTTTTACATCAAATGACGTGATTATCAATTTAGGAGTAATAATTGCTGGAATTTTGGTAAATTGGTTGAGTTCGAGTAAACCTGATTTAATTATCGGAACAATTGTTTTTGTGTTGGTAATTCAAGGAGCGTTTCGGATATTGAAATTAAGTAAGTGAATGAAAAAAAGCACTACTTACAACAACGTATATAGCTCACAGCTAGTCAGTTGCTTAATCGAAGTTAAAGTATATTTGCTAGTCCGCCAAATTTTTTAATTTGGCTTATTGAGTAAGAATAATAAGAAAAATTAAAAAATTCGGCTCGTGCTTCATCCGAAAATAATTTCATAATTTGCACGCTACGAGCCATATACAAGACCGTTGTGCATAATGCAGAAAATGCACGTGTTAAACATCAAAATTCGTCATAAGTATTAAACGATAGTATTTTAAATTTCTACTAAGTAAGGAAAGAAATGGAATCTACCAATCAGAGAGTTTTAAATTGGCTCGAAACTTTGATGGGGTTATTGATGTATGCTTTTTAAATAACCTTGTAAAATATGAATAGTTAAGATAACCTAACTCTAGTGCTATATCACCTACTGATTTTTGTGTAAAAGTCAACATTCGCTTACTCTCAAGAACATTTTTTTGAGCAATTAAATCCGTTACCGTTTTATTAAGTTTATCCTTACAAATTCTATTAAGGTGTTTTAAAGTAATATTCAATTTTGAGGCATAAAACGATGGAGATTTTTCCGATTTGTAATACATATTCAAATATTCATTGAATTGCTCAATCTTTTCACCATAGGAATTTGTGGTGTACTTATTTTCCAAAAGATATTTTCTTGTTATCTCAATATGTATAATATCTAAAAGGTTCATTACTTTATCTAACTTTTTAGTCTTTAGACTTCTTGTTTCATTTATTAACAGGTTAAAGTAATATTCTATATCGTGCAATTCGTTTTCAAAAAATCTAATTTCTGAGATTTCTTGATTGTTGGCATAAAAAG
The DNA here is from genome assembly GCF_038024035.1 of Polaribacter pacificus. Classification (NCBI taxonomy): domain Bacteria; kingdom Pseudomonadati; phylum Bacteroidota; class Flavobacteriia; order Flavobacteriales; family Flavobacteriaceae; genus Polaribacter; species Polaribacter pacificus. The sequence continues at coordinate 546,995 of NZ_CP150664.1, read as the reverse complement.
GATAATCCTGAATGCTCTTATTTCCGAAATACAAATTATATAATTCTTCGGTAAAGAAAACGATAAAACCATCTACATCGTCAGATAGTTTCCAGCTATGAACCTGACCTGGCCTTATCATAAAAATGCTTCCTTTGGTAATCTCAAAAGTATTAAAGTCAATTTTGTGAATGCCTTTCCCTTTGGTAAATAATACCAACAGATAAAAATTATGACTATGCGAATTTTCAATAAAACTATGGCTAATCAAATGATTTCTAAAAGTATTTATATATAGATTGTTCCCATTTATTTTCTTGTTAAAATTCCTAATGTCGTAAATTGGATATTTGGTCATATAAAATGTCTTAATTGTGCTATTAAAAGCGAATATAGTTATTTATTTGTATCAACAAAATATTTAATTTTGCGGACGTAATGGAAAGATTTTACTTTCACATCATATTTAGACGTATAATTGAAATGTCTTTATTGCTTTAAAAAACTGTTTTTTTTAGCTTTATGAATATTTTATAAAAGATATGGAAGTTTCTACTAAAAGATAATTGAAACATTTGATCTTTTATGTTTTAAAAGTAGAACTGAATAATTTAAGAATTGAGTGTATGGATTTATTTAAAGGGACTAAAATATATAGCATTGTTACTGGTACTTGTCCGGTATGCCAAGAAGAAAGTATGTATGTTGAAAATAATCCATATAAACTGAGTTCAATATTTAAAATGCACGAACGCTGTAAAAATTGCGGTTTGAAATATGTCATAGAACCTTCTTTCTTTTTCGGAGCAATGTATGTCAGCTATGGTTTAAATGTTGGAATAGCCATAATAACGTTTTTAATATCTTATTTAATAGTTGGTCTTAGTGTTTTGGAATCATTTTTTGCACTAATTGGAATGCTAATCATTCTTATTCCAGTTGTATTACGATTATCTAGAAATATCTGGATTAACATCTTCAAGAAATATAACAAAAACGCTAAGCAGGTTTAGCTATAGACTACTAAAATTTGAATAGAGAGTAGAGCAGTACGTGAAAGCACTATGCACAACAACGTGTATAAAACATAGCTATTATAGGCTTTCCGAAAGGTTTTTGCTTATTTATTAAGTCCGCCAAATTTTTATTTTTGTATATTTAGAAATTAAAAGATAAATAGAAAAAATAAAAATTCGGCTCGTGCTAAATCCGAAAAGTTAGTGTTTATATATACGCTACGTTTCATACACAAGACCGTTACCCATAATTAGTGCAAACTAAATTTTAAGGTTTTAACAAGCCGATTGAATTTCTTTTAAAAATCTGAACTTTGTTTAATGTTACCGTTAAAGATCCTTTTTTGGAGAACTAAACGCTTAAAAGGTTAGGAGTTTTTATTCAACATTTCTTTAATACCGTTTTTTTGACTGTACACGTGAAAGCGTTCTGACTCGTTCTTTACCAAAAAAGGCGCTATTTATGTGTACTAAGTCACAAACTAAATGCTAAAAGTGGCTCTTTTGTATTTATAGTGTTTGTGGAATTGTCTCGCATACTTATTATCTGAGGGATAAGCATTCTGTCTCGTTTGTTTGTGAAGCTAAATTAAGGTTTGTGATTTGCACGAGAGTCAGCGCGCACTAACAATGGCTAACACTGTGTATAGTTCATTGCTAGAGCCGTTTTTAAGTCGAAAAGGGTAGGAGTGTTTAAGTTCAGAATATTTCATTAAATTTATCGCTAACATTACGCAACGAAACCATACACAAACACGTTAGGTTTCATTGGGGAATTTTCAATAATTACCGAAATATAGTTTTTTAAAGAACTTTATTTTGGTTGAATAATCCTCGAAAACAAGCTAGTCGAAACATTACGTTTGACTGTGTCATGCGAGAGAAAAGATCATAATTATCGATTTTAGAGCTCAAAAGAGCCATTTTGCGGAGTTTTTCTGACTCACACGTGAATTTATAGCTGATTCCGAATTGATTATTGTAGAAAAGCTGAGTTGAGTTAAGGTTGGAAAAAATCACAGTGGAGTACAGGTTGTTCAAATGAAATTTTAGGAAGCCCGACAAATTAGTACAGCAACGAAAACCTAACACTGTATATGCTTCATTGCTTTAATCCGTTTTCAGAACGAAAAGGGTAGGAGTGTTCAAGTTTATTTTATTTCACTAAATTTACTACAAAGAAACCGCAACGAAACCATATACAAGACCGTTAGCTGTAATTAAAAACGAAATCATCGCTATTAAATGAAAAATCTTTTTATTGAAACTGAATTAAATAACTGGAAAGATATTTTTCTTTTAAATAGTAAATTAACGAAACAGCTTTTGTTTAGAGGACAATCAAATAAAGATTGGACAATTTCTTCATCATTAGAAAGATTAGTTGAAAGAATCCATCCTAATTATGTTGACCGAGCAATAATAACGGTTCAGGAAAAACAAATGATTGAAGAATTTCAGTGGAAATATCCATTATTTAAAAATCCAACAATTGAAAAAGAAAACTACGTTGAATGGTTATCTATAATGCAACATTATGGGGCTTCAACAAGATTGATAGATTTTACAGATTCATTTTTTGTAGCAACACAAATGGCAATTTCTGAAAGTTATACAGATTCTGCTGTTTGGGGAATTAATAAACATACTTTGAATAAGTTTATATTTGAAACTTATACAAATGAGAACGAAACAAATTCAGCTTCTCAAAAAACACTTGACTCACTTTCTATTAAATTAGCCAACGAAAAAATAAAAAATGCTTTCAACGAAGTAGAAAAAAAGTTATTAATAATTAGACCCGAAAACAGTAATGAAAGAATATATAGGCAACAAGGATTATTTGTTATGCCTACAAATTTAAAAATTCCTTTTGTCGAAAGTTTATCTACAATAATTGGAAACCAAACTCCTTTATTTTGGGACTTTAGACATCTTATATTAAATTCAGATTCATACAAACAAGATCAATTTGCACTTGTTAAAATTAATATTCCGAAAAAAATCCACAGAGAAATATTAGAAAACTTAAGAGAAATGAATATAAATTCCGAAATATTATTTCCTGGAATTGAAGGATTAGCTAAATCTTTAAATTATAGTAAGTTTGTATAAGATAACTACAGCTAACACTGTGTATAGTTCATTGCTAGCTTCGTTTTTAAATCAGAAAGGGTAGAAGTGTTTAATGTTCATAATATTTCATTAAATTTATCGCTAAGAATACGCAACGAAACCATACACAAACACGTTGTAAGCAAGCCGAAAACAAGATTGTAACTTTAACGAAAATCAGTAAAAAGTGAGAAAATTAAAACTTCAAATTCAACTCTCGATTGATGGATTCATTTCTGGTCCAAACGGAGAAATGGACTGGATGATTTGGAATTGGGATGAAGAACTAAAGAACTTCGTCAAAGAAATAACAGAATCGACTGACACCATTGTATTAGGGCGAAAACTTGCTGAGGGATTTATTCCACATTGGAAATCCAACAAAGAATTGGAAGGTGCTGAAAAAATTAATAACTCAAATAAAATAGTTTTTACAAAAACGCTCGAAAATACTGAATGGGAAAATACCCTTTTGGAAAAAGGAGATTTAGTCGAAAAAATAGAAAAATTAAAGTCCTCAACTGGAAATGACATAATTGCCTATGGAGGTGGCGAATTTGTTTCTTCACTAATAAGAGAAAATTTAATTGACGAATATTATTTTTTTATAAATCCTTCGATTTTGGGGAAAGGAATGCCAATATTTGAGAAAGTTAATTATAAAACTGAATTAAAATTGAAAAGTGCAAAAGCCTATAAATGCGGAATAACAGTTTTGACATATAAAAAGTAAAAGCCAGCTTACAACACCGTATAAAATTAATTGCTAGTACTGGTTTTCTTACGAAAATCCTCGCGGATTTTCTATTCGGTTAATATTTACTAAGTTTATCGCTAAAACCACGCAACTAATCTTATACAAACACGTTACCCATAATTAGTGCAAACTAAATTTTAAGGTTTTAACAAGCCGATTGAATTTCTTTTAAAAATCTGAACTTTGTTTAATGTTACCGTTAAAGATCCTTTTTTGGGAACTAAACGCTTAAAAGGTTAGGAGTTTTTATTCAACATTTCTTTAATACCTTTTTTTTGACTGTACACGTGAAAGCGTTCTGACTCGTTCTATACCAAAAAAGGCGCTATGTATGTACCCTAAGTCACAAACTAAATGCTGAAAGTGGTTCTTTTGTGTTTATTGAGTTTGTGGAATTGTCTCGCTTACTTATTATCTGAGGGATACGCATTCTGTCTCGTTTGTTTGTGAAGATAAATTAAGGTTTGTGATAGCTCGAAAGTCAGCGCGCCCTAACAATGGCTAACACTGTGTATAGTTCATTGCTAGCTTCGTTTTTAAATCAAAAAGAGTAGGAGAGTTTAAGTTCAGAATATTTCATTAAATTTATCGCTAACAATACGCAACGAAACCATACACAAACACGTTAGGTTTCATTGGGGAATTTTCAATAATTACCGAAATATAGTTTTTTAAAGAACTTTATTTTGGTTGAATAATCCTCGAAAACAAGCTAGTCGAAACATTACGTTTGACTGTGTCATGCGAGAGAAAAGATCATAATTATCGATTTTAGAGCTCAAAAGAGCCATTTTGCGGAGTTTTTCTGACTCACACGTGAATTTATAGCTGATTCCGAATTGATTATTGTAGAAAAGCTGAGTTGAGTTAAGGTTGGAAAAAATCACAGTGGAGTACAGGTTGTTCAAATGAAATTTTAGGAAGCCCGACAAATTAGTACAGCAACGAAAACCTAACACTGTATATGCTTCATTGCTTTAATCCGTTTTCAGAACGAAAAGGGTAGGAGTGTTCAAGTTTATTTTATTTCACTAAATTTACTACAAAGAAACCGCAACGAAACCATATACAAGACCGTTGGGTTTCATTAGGAAATTAGATTTAATATTGAACTTTTAGTTTTTTTAGATTATTTTTTATTGCCGAGAAATTCTTCCATCATCAACATTCTAAAAATACTTTTAGAGGAATGAATGGAGTTAATATTAATCAGCCAACAAATTTAAATTAAGAATGGGATCTCAGATTTTAAAAGAATCAAAATTCAGTTATATAGTTCTATGGGTTCTATCCTGTATTCCATTTGGAATTTATCCTTTTTTACTTTTAACAAATATGATTTCACTTGCTGGACACAGATCTGGAAATGAATCGTTTTTTGATATGCTTTTGCCTTATTCTTTTTTAATTTTCTCAACTCTTTATCCTTTGACTTTTTTATATAGTTGGACAAAAAGGAAAAAGAAAAATTTAATTATTTCACTTCTTCCAATATTTCACATAATTATCAGTTTAATTTTGTTTTTCCTCTGGCTAAACTTTGGAAAAGAGTTTTAAAAATTACTACTTTATTTGTACAGATTAAAACAGAATAGAACAACGATTTAAGGCCAAAAGAGCCATTCTAAGACATTTTCACAAGTCCGAGAGAGATTTACTATAGTGGCGGAATTGAATACAACTGCGAGTCTGAGTTGACTTAGATACCAGGATTTTAAAGCGAGAGGACACTAATTAGATCTTGCCTCTGCTCACAATAATCGACAAAAAACGAAAACCCAACACTGTGTATAGTTCATTGCTAGCTTCGTTTTTAAATCAAAAAGGGTAGGAGTGTTTAAGTTCATAATATTTCATTAAATTTATCGCTAAGAATACGCAACGAAACCATACACAAACACGTTACCCACAATATGAAGAAACCTATGATATACATTATGATTGCAGTAATTCTAATAATCGGAATTACATTATTTATGAAATCTGCGAATAAAGGAAAAACTAAAACAGCAGAACAAAATTCGACTGAAAAACAAACGGAACAAAATCCTTATACTGATATGCGAAATATGGCTTTTTCGGCTACTTCTGAACAATTAGGTTTAAGTGGAATTGATAAAAATGATGTTTACGGAATAGTTTCTGAAATGGATATGAATGGAGCAACTGCAACTGTCGTGACTTTTTCAACTGGAGACACAAGTCTTTATTTGAGTACAGGTGGAGGATTTATTGGTGCTGGACAACACGAAAGCGTTCAGAGAGTTGTGAAAAAATATGTGGAAAATGGACAAAAATATGTTGAGAAAGCGACTAAAATTGAAAAAGCGGAATTACCTGAAAGCGGAATGACTAACTTCAATTTTCTGACTAAAAACGGAATTTATAGCATTTCTAAAAGTTTGAGTGAACTTGAATCTGGAAAATCGGAATTTTCAAATCTGTTCGTTGAATTGAACGAAGTAATATCTCAAATCAGAATGAAAAGCGAATAATAAATACTGTGGGTAACACCGTGTATAGTTCATTGCGGTTGAATTTCCTCATCGGAAATTCACGCATTTTTACTAATTTAGTGCACGGCGGAAAGTGACTCGCGTCCATTTCCGCAACGAAACCATACACAAACACGTTGTACGCAAGCCCGAAAAAATCAACACTTAGTTTAAGTTATAATTCACGAATACAGCATTTTAATTAAGAAAGTCATGAGATTGACGTGTTATAGTCAGGTGAAAATGTCTAAAAATTCGTGAAGTATTTATAAATTAAGTTCTAAAATTGCTGAAAAGATTTAAAAATGATTAAACAACCAGAACTAGGAAAAACAATTTCAGATTATAGAAAAGCAAAAGGATTAACACAAGAAGATTTAGTTGAAAAATGTAATCTTAGCGTTAGAACACTTCAGCGAATTGAATCTGGAGAGGTAACTCCAAGAATCGTCACAGTTAAATTGATTTTTGAAGCTTTAGAACTTGATTATTATAACTATTTTAAACCTGATTCGGGAGAGAAAGGTATTGTTACCTTATTCAATTTTAAAGACAACACTTTTAAAAAGGTTTCAGTTGTAACATTAACGGCATTTGTTATTGCATTTACTTTAACCATTTTATATCAATACAAAAAACCTAAGAACATAGTTAAGAATGAAAACATTTTTGCTGAAAAAAACATAATGAAAGATTCGGTAGATTTAATAAACCCTATAATTAATGGACAATATAGTGGATGGAATAATGAAGATGAATTAATTGCGAGAGACATAAGCTGTATGATTGATGATGTTTATTTTATTTCTCCATTAATAAAATTAAACAAAAAGACTAGAGAATTCCGAACACCATGTGTTACCGGTACAATTTCAACTGATAAAGTAATCATTACAAGTATGAGATGTGAGCCGACTAAAAGAATTGTAAGTAAAATTGTATTTGAAGGGGACAAATATATTTATACTGAAGGAGCAAAATTAGTTTTTTCAGAAAAGGAATCTATTAATGCTTACGAAATAATCATACTTAGAAATTGATTAAATAATTGGCCATCGTACAACACTGTATAAAATCAATTGCTTTAGGAGCGTTTTTAGAACGAAAAGAGTAGGAGTGTTAAAGTTTGTATTATTTCACTAAATTTATCGCTAAGAAACCGCAACTAATCTTATACAAACACGTTGGGTTTCATTAGTGAAATGAAACTAATTATTGAAATATAGTTTTTTAAAGAACTTTATTTTGGTCGAATAATTCTAGAAAACAAGCTAGTCGAAAGATTACGCTTGACTGTATTACGCGAGAGAAAAGATCATAATTATCGACTTTAGGGCTCAAAAGAGTCATTTTACGGAGTTTTTCTGACTCACACGTGAATTTATAGCTGATTCCGAATTGATTTTTGTGGAAAGGCTGAGTTGAGTTTAGGCTGGAAAGAAAATTACAGTGGAGTAAAGGCTTTTCAAATGAAATTTTAGGAAACCCGACAAATTAGTACAGTAACGAAAACCCAACAATGTATATGCTTCATTGCTTTAATCTGTTTTCAGAACGAAAAGGGTAGGAGTGTTCAAGTTTATTTTATTTCACTAAATTTACTACAAAGAAACTGCAACAAAACCATATACAAGACCGTTACCACACATTTGAATAAACCAATGGCATTACCTGAACATTCAAAAATAATTAACAAAGTAGCTCGCGGAATTTTCAAAGAATACGGAATTGAACGGAAAGGACAATCACGTACTTGGATGGATGATCAATATTGGTTTACGACAATAATCGAATTTCAGCCATTTAAAGACAGACAAGGAACTAGTTTGAATGTTGGAATAAATTTTCATTGGTACGAAAAGGAATATTTTTCTTTTGATATCGGAAATCGTGAATCTGATTTTATTGATTTTAGAAACGAACAACAGTTTAAATCCGAAATCGAATCATTGGTGGAAAAAGCTCTTAAAAGGACACTCGAATTTCGGAATTCAATGATGGATTTGAAAAACGCTGAAAAGAATATCATGAATCACGAATTTGCCAGCGACAATCTTTGGGGAAATTATCATCGAGCAGTTATTTGCGGACTGAACAACGAGCCGAAAAAGTCGAACGAATTTTTTGATCAGATTTTAAGAAATGAATTTGAATACGATTGGCAAAAAGAGCTTAAAGAAAAAGTAGAAAAACTAAAATCCTATTTGAAAAATATAACGGAGTTTAAAGATAAAGTTGATGAAACAATAAAAATTACCCGAACGAAAAAGAAACTGAGAGCCACCTTGAAAAAAAACGTGTGGTAACAACGTGTATAGTTCATTGCTGGAGGCGTTTTCAAGTCGCAAAGATTAGTTGCTTTCAAGTTTATATTATTTCATTAAATTTATCGCTAGGAAACCGCAACGAAACCATACACAAACACGTTACCCACAATATGAAGAAACCTATGATATACATTATGATTGCAGTAATTCTAATAATCGGAATTACATTATTTATGAAATCTGCGAATAAAGGAAAAACTAAAACAGCAGAACAAAATTCGACTGAAAAACAAACGGAACAAAATCCTTATACTGATATGCGAAATATGGCTTTTTCGGCTACTTCTGAACAATTAGGTTTAAGTGGAATTGATAAAAATGATGTTTACGGAATAGTTTCTGAAATGGATATGAATGGAGCAACTGCAACTGTCGTGACTTTTTCAACTGGAGACACAAGTCTTTATTTGAGTACAGGTGGAGGATTTATTGGTGCTGGACAACACGAAAGCGTTCAGAGAGTTGTGAAAAAATATGTGGAAAATGGACAAAAATATGTTGAGAAAGCGACTAAAATTGAAAAAGCGGAATTACCTGAAAGCGGAATGACTAACTTCAATTTTCTGACTAAAAACGGAATTTATAGCATTTCTAAAAGTTTGAGTGAACTTGAATCTGGAAAATCGGAATTTTCAAATCTGTTCGTTGAATTGAACGAAGTAATATCTCAAATCAGAATGAAAAGCGAATAATAAATACTGTGGGTAACACCGTGTATAGTTCATTGCGGTTGAATTTCCTCATCGGAAATTCACGCATTTTTACTAATTTAGTGCAAGGCGGAAAGTGACTCGCGTCCATTTCCGCAACGAAACCATACACAAACACGTTGTACTTAATGTAAAATGAAAGAATACAGAATAAAAACATTTAGTGATTTACACAAATTACTTGATAGCTCAGAACGCTTGACAATATATCGTGGACAATCCAACGCAGATTGGGAATTAGTACCAAAAGCTGGTAGGGAGCCATTTAACAAAGTCAACGATAAATACGCTATTGAATATTTTAAAGATAATTCTCTACCATTTCTAGATATCACGCCTGAAAACGATTGGGAATGGCTTGCATTTGCTCAACATCACGGAGTTCCAACTAGGCTTCTAGATTGGACAAAAAACCCAATGATTGCAATGTTTTTTGCAGTTGCTGTTGATGAGGATTGTGATGCTGCTGTGTATAAGTTTAAATATGAAAATTATGCTTTAACTGAAAAAAAAGCTCCTTTTGATTTTAAAATTGTTACAGTTTACAAACCGAGGTCAATAACGAAAAGAATAATTGCACAGCAAGGACTATTTACAATTCATCCAAACCCTTCTAAATCATTTTCAAAAGCACCTGCTAAGGGAACTTTGGAGAAAATAATCATTGACAAGGATTACCGTAAAAAACTAAAATTTGAATTACATCGATATGGGTACAATCATTTTTCAGTTTTCCAAGATTTACAAGGTTTATCTGAATATATAGAATGGAGATGGATGAATAGAGAATAAAAAAACACTAAGCACAACAATGGCTATAAGTAATTGCTGGTTCTCGCCTACTTCTGAAAATCCTCTCGGATTTTCAGTTTGGTGTGTACTTGCAAAGTTAAGTGTTAACCCACGCAACTACTCATAGCCGAGACCGTTGGCTATAAGCCGAAAAAGAAATTGAAACAGCCATTAAAAATCATATTGTTATTTCTGACTTTATGTTCATTTGAATTAGTAAATGGACAAATCTATGAGTTGAAAATAAATAAATCGAAAAATTCGAAATTAGTTAAGGTCTTAAATAATGGCGTTTTAATCGGTAAAACTAATGCGAATTACTTGTTAGTTAAGATTTATAAAGTTGACAATGGGAGTGGAAGCGCGAAACTTGAAGAAGGACACGAACGATCGTTTAATTTACTTGTAGCGATTTCAGAATATGACGAATATCCTAAACAAAATGTTTTTGAGATAGGTCCTTTTTATAATCCCGAATTTGTTGAGTGGACTGAAATTAAGAAATACGAGAGAGAATTTACTATTAAACACGGAGGAGTTGACAATCGAGTAATTACTAAGTTGCGTGTTAATATTGAATCATTAAAACTGATTAAGAGCCAATAGCCAACACTGTATAAAATCAATTGCTTTAGGTACGTTTTTAAAGCGAAAAGGGTAGGTGTGTTTAAGTTTGTATTATTTCACTAAATTTACTACTAAGAAACCGCAACTAATCTTATACAAACACGTTACCCATAATTAGTGCAAACTAAATTTTAAGGTTTTAACAAGCCGATTGAATTTCTTTTAAAAATCTGAACTTTGTTTAATGTTACCGTTAAAGATCCTTTTTTGGGAACTAAACGCTTAAAAGGTTAGGAGTTTTTATTCAACATTTCTTTAATACCTTTTTTTTGACTGTACACGTGAAAGCGTTCTGACTCGTTCTATACCAAAAAAGGCGCTATGTATGTACCCTAAGTCACAAACTAAATGCTGAAAGTGGTTCTTTTGTGTTTATTGAGTTTGTGGAATTGTCTCGCTTACTTATTATCTGAGGGATACGCATTCTGTCTCGTTTGTTTGTGAAGATAAATTAAGGTTTGTGATAGCTCGAAAGTCAGCGCGCCCTAACAATGGCTAACACTGTGTATAGTTCATTGCTAGCTTCGTTTTTAAATCAAAAAGAGTAGGAGAGTTTAAGTTCAGAATATTTCATTAAATTTATCGCTAACAATACGCAACGAAACCATACACAAACACGTTACCCATAATTAGTGCAAACTAAATTTTAAGCTTCTTACAAACCGATTGAATTTCTTTTAAAAATCTGAACTTTGTTTAATGTTACCGTTGAAGATCCTTTTTTGGGAACTAAACGCTTAAAAGGTTAGGAACTTTTATTGAACAACTCTTTAATACCGTTTTTTTGACTGTACACGTGAAAGCGTTCTGACTCGTTCTTTACCAAAAAAGGCGCTATTTATGTACCCTAAGTCACAAACTAAATGCTGAAAGTGGCTCTTTTGTATTTATTGAGTTAGTGGAATTGTCTCGCTTACTTATTATCTGAGGGTTAAGCATTCTGTCTCGTTTGTTTGTGAAGATAAATTAAGGTTTGTGATAGCTCGAAAGTCATCGCGCACTAACAATGGCTAACACTGTGTATAGTTCATTGCTAGCTTGGTTTTTAAATCAAAAAGGGTAGGAGAGTTTAAGTTCAGAATATTTCATTAAATTTATCTCTAAGAATACGCAACGAAACCATACACAAACACGTTACCCATAATTAGTGCAAACTAAATTTTAAGCTTCTTACAAACCGATTGAATTTCTTTTAAAAATCTGAACTTTGTTTAATGTTACCGTTGAAGATCCTTTTTTGGGAACTAAACGCTTAAAAGGTTAGGAACTTTTATTGAACAACTCTTTAATACCGTTTTTTTGACTGTACACGTGAAAGCGTTCTGACTCGTTCTTTACCAAAAAAGGCGCTATTTATGTACCCTAAGTCACAAACTAAATGCTGAAAGTGGCTCTTTTGTATTTATTGAGTTAGTGGAATTGTCTCGCTTACTTATTATCTGAGGGTTAAGCATTCTGTCTCGTTTGTTTGTGAAGATAAATTAAGGTTTGTGATAGCTCGAAAGTCATCGCGCACTAACAATGGCTAACACTGTGTATAGTTCATTGCTAGCTTGGTTTTTAAATCAAAAAGGGTAGGAGAGTTTAAGTTCAGAATATTTCATTAAATTTATCTCTAAGAATACGCAACGAAACCATACACAAACACGTTGCCATTAATTAAAAAAACGAACATTTTGAATAGAATAATATTCCTAATTATTTTACTGATTTCTTTTAAAACATTTGCTTGTGATTGTGAATGCGTTGGAGATTGTTCATTTAAATCGGTTTCAAGTGGTTCGGACTTTGTAGCTTTAGTAAAAGTAATTGAATATTCGGATTTTCTTGACCAAGAGATTTATGATTATGATGGAAAAATGCCTTTGTCAATGACTGTAGAAGTTATTGAAAAATATATTGGCTATGAGAAACGGAAAAAGATAAAAATTTGGGGAGATAACGGAATGTTATGCCGACCATATATTGCGAACTTTGAAATCGGAAAATATTATTTAATTGCACCTTCGAAAATAGGCGAAACTTCCGATAATGGAGTTAAAGGAGATTATGACTTCTTTAGTTGCTTTACCGACTATTTAACTGTGGATTTTGAAAAACAAATAGCTTACGGAGAATACTCAAGAAAAGAAAATCAAATATCTCTACAAGATTTTGTGAAAGAAATTAAAAGCATCAATTTTAAAAAAACGGAATGGTTTACGAACAACAACAATAAAAACTTTTTTAAATCAGATTCAATTACTCTTTATAAAATTCTGAATGAAAAGGATGAATTTGTAAAATTGAATAATGGATTAATCAAAACTGAACAAAATAAAAATAAAGACTTTACAACTTTAGAATTTAAAAGAAATCGAAAGTTAAAAATAATTGATACGAATATTGAGAACTGGACAGAAACTGAACATTTAGGAAAATGGAAATGGAAGTTTAATATCGAAAAGAATGAATTAAGTTTTTACTTGAATAAAAAATTATATTCTACATTTAATGTAGTTTCACAAGAAAGAGATTATATAAATTGGAATGATAACGACAAAGTTCATTTTTATGTTTTGAAATTGGAAAAAGTAAAAAATAACTAATGGCAACACCGTGTATAGTTCATTGCGGTTGAATTTCCTCATCGGAAATTCACGCATTTTTACTAATTTAGTGCACGGCGGAAAGTGACTCGCGTCCATTTCCGCAACGAAACCATACACAAACACGTTGGCTTTAATTACTGACAAAGATTAAATGAAAACAGATAAAGAAAAACTTGATGAATTAATTACACTTGAAAAAGATGATAATTTACTCAATCATATTTCGACAAGTTTGTTTAATCGAGGAGAAACTATTGCCGAAAAAAACTTGAATGAATATACTATTTGGACGACAAACTATTTTGTTGGTACTTTTTATCCAGTTTTCAAAATTAACTTTAACGAGAAAAACGAAATAAAAAATATTAAAACGGAGTTAAACCTAAATGGAAAATTATGGATAATTATTTTAGGTGGACTAGTTTTGTCATTTTTCGTATTCGCTTTAATAATTCCCGTGATTAAGGATTTTGAATATCTTGATTATACTTCTTTAATAATTTTAGGAGTTTATGGATTACTAGCATTTGGAATTTATTGGGTATTTAAGAAAATTTATCTAAATGAGAGAAAATACTTATTAAGTGAATTGAAAATGGCTGTTGAATTAGAGAAAGAAGAAAATATTGATAAAATTGAAAACGAGAAAAATGAGTGGACAATAAAAATGACCTTATTCAGATTGTTTGCATATCCATTTTCAATATTTATTATTTTATTTCCAATACATACAATCCTAACAGGTGGAAATATAGAACCTAAAGTTGTAGGAGGAATTTTGTTAGCTCTTTTATATTTGATTACAGACATTAATATGATTCAGAAAAAAAGAAAGAAAAACTAAAGCCAACACCGTGTATAGTTCATTGCTAGCTTGGTTTTTAAATCAAAAAGGGTAGGAGTGTTTAAGTTCAGAATATTTCATTAAATTTATCGCTAAGAATACGCAACGAAACCATACACAAACACGTTGGGTTTCATTAGTGAAATGGAACTAACTATTGAAATATTGGTTTTTAAAAAGTTTTATTTTGGTCGAATAATCCTCGAAAACAAGCTAGCCGAAAAATTACGTTTGACTGTGTCACGCGAGAGAAAAGATCATAATTATCGACTTTAGAGCTCAAAAGAGCCATTTTGCGGAACTTTTCTGACTCACACGTGAATTTATAGCTAATTGCGAAACGATTGTTGTAGGAAGGCTGAGTCGAGTTAAGGCTTTTCAAATGAAATTTTAGAAAACCCGACAAAATAGAACAGTAACGAAAACCCAACAATGTATATACTTCATTGCTTTAATCTGTTTTCAGAACGAAAAGGGTAGGAGTGTTGAAGTTTATTTTATTTCACTAAATTTACTACAAAGAAACCGCAGCGAAACCATATACAAACCCGTTGGCAATAATTTGAAAAAACATAATGGAAGAACAACCTTTGATATTCGAAAAAAAAGGATTTCCCTCAATTAAATTATTTGACAAACATTTTGAAATTAAAGCAATTGACTATTGGGAATTTAGGACTTTCAAATATTCCGAAATTAAAGAAATAATTCACTATAATCCGAATGACAAATGGTGGAATAAACTCTATATTCTTACATCATTAACTGCGCAAATATTCTCTAAAAATGACCCTTGGATTTTAAAAGTAATAAAAAATAATGGCGGAGATTGGGTTTATAAAACTTCGCGTGAACCAAACTCTGACTTTAGAAAGACTGTGAATCTGATAAAAACGAAACTGGATAACTGACTGAATTAAAAAAAACTATTGCCAACACCGTATATAATTAATGGCTAGTTCTCGCCTACTTACGAAAATCCTCGCGGACTTTCTATCTGGTTTTTATTTGCTAAATTAGTTACTTAAATACGCCACTAATCATATACAAACACGTTGCCTTTAATTGCGAAAAACGAAAAAACGAAAATGACTTTAAAGATTAAACAAATCAAAATATTTATTATCATCTTAATCTATTTTTGTTTAAATAGTTGTGCTCCAAAATTGACTTTTACTGAAATTGAATCCCGAGTTAATGATGATTATAAAGCATTTAACGAAAATAATATTGAGTATGAATTTAAAAACACTCCGATAAAGTACCTGAAAGAATACGGAGAGAAAGGTTACAGGAAAAAACTTCTGGAAATATATGAGTTAAGGAAAAATAATAAGTATCCTCCAAATTATAGCGAAATAGGAAGTCTTAGAATTCAAGCCAGAAATAAATGTAACTCAACCTATTTTTATAAAGTTAGATACCTTATAGACAAAACTCAGCATACGCCATTTATAGATTCTACTGCTCTAGCTTTAAACTATAAAGAATATGGGAGAAAAAATGTGAATTTTCTTCCAAATGTCAAAATCTTACAAATTAGAGAGAAAAAGGAAGAAATATTAATATTAGATAAAGACAGAAAATGGAAACTGTTAACTTTTAATAACTCAGATATGAAAACATATGATACATATTTTGGAAAAGGGTTTTCAAAATGCATTAAGTCAAAAGTTGAGAGTTCTGATTACTTACCATATTGGTGAAAATCTTAAAATGAAGGAATTTAGTACGAATAAAACAACTAAAGGCAACACCGTATAAAATCAATTGCTAGAGTCACGTTTTCAAGTCAAAGAGATTAGGAGTCTTTAAGTTTTATTATTTCATTAAATTTATCACCAAGAAACCGCAACTAATCTTATACAAACACGTTGTAAGCAAGCCGAAAATGACATTCGAACAATTAAATAGACATATAATTCCAATGACCGAATTTACTCTTAAATGGAGATTTACGGAAGAAGAATATGATTGCTTGTCTGAACAACATTTGAATGAATTAAAACCATTAGACAAAGTTGGAGCGGAATTTCTTGCTGATTTTTTAAATGATTGTAAAGTCCATAGTGAATTGCCTTTTAAAAATGGAATGTTTCGGAATTTGGACAAAGCTAAAATTCTGGAAAATAATGACAAAGAAATCACGAAATGGCTTTACCAAAGAGCAATTCCTTTTGACAAAGAGGTTTTCCTTTCGTGGAACGGAAATAATGGAATGATAACTAAATGGAAATTTGTAGTTAAATATTGGAATTCGATTTTTTATGGAGGAGCTGATGATTTGACTGTTTTTGACCAAAGCCTTGAATGGACTTTGTTCTTTTTCCACGAAGACGAAATTCATTTCGGAACAAACAAAAATTATGAACCAATAGTGGAATTTGATAAAGATTGGTTTGTGATTTAAAAGTAAGCGGAATAAAAAAGCCAGCTTACAACACTGTATAAAATCAATTGCTTTAAGTGCGTTTTTAGTACGAAAAGAGTAGGAGTGTTTAAGTTTGTATTATTTCCTTAAATTTATCGCTAAGAAACCGCAACTAATCTTATACAAACACGTTACCCATAATTAGTGCAAACTAAATTTTAAGGTTCTTACAAACCGATTGAATTTATTTTAAAAATCTGAACTTTATTTAATGGTATCGTTGAAGATCCTTTTTTGGGAACTAAACGCTTAAAAGGTTAGAGGTTTTTATTCAACATTTCTTTAATATCGTTTTTTTGACCGTACACGTGAAAGCGTTCTGACTCGTTCTTTACCAAAAAAGGCGCTATGTATGTACCCTAAGTCACAAACTAAATGCTGAAAGTGGCTCTTTTGTATTTATAGTGTTTGTGGAATTGTCTCGCATACTTATTATCTGAGGGATAAGCATTCTGTCTCGTTTGTTTGTGAAGATAAATTAAGGTTTGTGATAGCACGAAAGTCAGCGCGCACTAACAATGGCTAACACTGTGTATAGTTCATTGCTAGCTTCGTTTTTAAATCAAAAAGGGTAGGAGTGTTTAAGTTCAGAATATTTCATTAAATTTATCGCTAAGAATACGCAACGAAACCATACACAAGACCGTTGTGGGTAATTTGAGAAAACCGAAATGAACGAATCAAAAAGACTGAATTTTTTAAAATCATATCTCAAATTATATGGAGTTGAGAAAATTGAATTGACCAATGAAACGATTGATTCAATAAGCGGAATTGCAATCTATGACGAAAATGACATAGAAGAACGACAGGAATTTATTTGGCATAAATCTGAAAAGGAAATTCCTTCATCCGAATTGAACATTCTGATTGAAAAAATTGTTGCGGAAAAATGGCATAACGGAGACAAAATTTCGGAACATATTGAGGAATTGGAATTTGAGGAATTTGACAATACAACTAAAGAAAAAATATTGACTGAATTATTTGACGTAAGAATTAGAATGATTGATGATGGAGAGGAAACGGACTCATATTGGGTGCATTACTAATTGAAAAGCTGAATATGAAAAATAAAAAACTACCCACAACACCGTGTATAGTTCATTGCTAGAGGCGTTTCCAGGTCGAAAAAAATAGTTGACTTCAAGTTTATATTATTTCATTAAATTTATCGCTAAGAATACGCAACGAAACCATATACAAACACGTTACCCATAATTAGTGCAAACTAAATTTTAAGGTTCTTACAAACCGATTGAATTTCTTTTAAAAATCTGAACTTTATTTAATATTATCGTTGAAGATCCTTTTTTGGAGAACTAAACGCTTAAAAGGTTAGGAGTTTTTATTCAACATTTTTTTAATATCGTTTTTTTGGCTGTACACGTGAAAGCGTTCTGATTCGTTCTTTACCAAAAAAGGCGCTATTTATGTACCCTAAATCACAAACTAAATGCTGAAAGTGGTTCTTTTGTATTTATAAAGTTTGTGGAATTGTCTCGCTTACTTATTATCTGAGGGATACGCATTCTGTCTCGTTTGTTTGTGAAGATAAATTAAGGTTTGTGATTTGCACGAAAGTCAGCGCGCCCTAACAATGGCTAACACTGTGTATAGTTCATTGCTAGCTTGGTTTTTAAATCAAAAAGGGTGGGAGTGTTTAAGTTCAGAATATTTCATTAAATTTATCGCTAAGAATACGCAACGAAACCATACACAAACACGTTAGGTTTCATTGGGGAATTTTCAATAATTACCGAAATATAGTTTTTAAAGAATTTTATTTTGGGCGAATAATCCTCGAAAACAAGTTAGTCGAAAAATCACGTTTGATTGTGTCACGCGAGAGAAAAAGACCATAATTATCGACTTTAGAGCTCAAAATAGCCATTTTACGGAGTTTTTCTGACTCATACGTGAATTTATAGCTGATTTCGAAATGATTGTTGTAGAAAGGCTGAGTCGAGTTAAGGCTTGAAAAAATTACAGTGGAGTAAAGGTGATTTAAACGAAACTTTAGGAAGCCCGACAAATTAGTGTAGCAACGAAAACCTAACAATGTATATACTTCATTGCTTTAATCTGTTTTCAGAATGAAAAGGGTAGTAGTGTTCAAGTTTATTTTATTTCACTAAATTTACTACAAAGAAACCGCAACGAAACCATATACAAGACCGTTACCCATAATTAGTGCAAACTAAATTTTAAGGTTCTTACAAACCGATTGAATTTATTTTAAAAATCTGAACTTTATTTAATGTTATCGTTGAAGATCCTTTTTTGGGAACTAAACGCTTAAAAGGTTAGAGGTTTTTATTCAACATTTCTTTAATATCGTTTTTTTGACTGTACACGTGAAAGCGTTCTGACTCGTTCTTTACCAAAAAAGGCGCTATGTATGTACCCTAAGTCACAAACTAAATGCTGAAAGTGGCTCTTTTGTATTTATAGTGTTTGTGGAATTGTCTCGCATACTTATTATCTGAGGGATAAGCATTCTGTCTCGTTTGTTTGTGAATGCAAATGAAGGTTTGTGATAGCACGAAAGTCATCGCGCCCTAACAATGGCTAACACTGTGTATAGTTCATTGCTAGTTTCGTATTTAAATCAAAAAGGGTAGGAGTGTTTAAGTTCAGAATATTTCATTAAATTTATCGCTAAGAATACGCAACGAAACCATACACAAACACGTTACCCATAATTAGTGCAAACTAAATTTTAAGGTTTTAACAAACCGATTGAATTTATTTAAAAAAACTGAACTTTATTTAATGTTATCGTTGAAGATCCTTTTTTGGGAACTAAACGCTTAAAAGGTTAGAGGTTTTTATTCAACATTTCTTTAATATCGTTTTTTTGACTGTACACGTGAAAGCGTTCTGATTCGTTCTTTACCAAAAAAGGCGCTATTTATGTACCCTAAGTCACAAACTAAATGCTGAAAGTGGTTCTTTTGTATTTATTGAGTTTGTGGAATTGTCTCGCTTACTTATTAACTGAAGGATACGCATTCTGTCTCGTTTGTTTGTGAAGATAAATTAAGGTTTGTGATAGCACGAAAGTCAGCGCGCACTAACAATGGCTAACACCGTGTACAGTTCATTGCTAGCTTCGTTTTTAAATCAAAAAGGGTAGGAGTATTTAAGTTCAGAATATTTCATTAAATTTATCGTTAAGAATACGCAACGAAACCATACACAAACACGTTACCCATAATTAGTGCAAACTAAATTTTAAGGTTCTTACAAACCGATTGAATTTATTTAAAAAACCTGAACTTTATTTAATGGTACCGTTGAAGATCCTTTTTTGGGAACTAAACGCTTAAAAGGTTAGGAGTTTTTATTCAACATTTCTTTAATATCGTTTTTTTGACCGTACACGTGAAAGCGTTCTGACTCGTTCTTTACCAAAAAAGGCGCTATTTATGTACCCTAAGTCACAAACTAAATGCTGAAAGTGGTTCTTTTGTATTTATAGAGTTTGTGGAATTGTCTCGCATACTTATTATCTGAAGGCTAAGCATTCTGTCTCGTTTGTTTGTGAAGATAAATTAAGGTTTGTGATAGCTCGAAAGTTAGCGCGCCCTAACAATGGCTAACACTGTGTATAGTTCATTGCTAGTTTCGTATTTAAATCAAAAAGGGTAGGAGTGTTTAAGTTCAGAATATTTCATTAAATTTATCGCTAAGAATACGCAACGAAACCATACACAAACACGTTACCCATAATTAGTGCAAGCTAAATTTTAAGGTTCTTACAAACCGACTGAATTTATTTAAAAAACCTGAACTTTATTTAATGTTATCGTTGAAGATCCTTTTTTGGGAACTAAACGCTTAAAAGGTTAGGAGTTTTTATTCAACCTTTCTTTAATACCGTTTTTTTGACTGTACACGTGAAAGCGTTCTGACTCGTTCTTTACCAAAAAAGGCGCTATTTATGTACCCTAAGTCACAAACTAAATGCTGAAAGTGGTTCTTTTGTATTTATAGAGTTTGTGGAATTGTCTCGCATACTTATTATCTGAAGGCTAAGCATTCTGTCTCGTTTGTTTGTGAAGATAAATTAAGGTTTGTGATAGCTCGAAAGTTAGCGCGCCCTAACAATGGCTAACACTGTGTATAGTTCATTGCTAGCTTCGTTTTTAAATCAAAAAGGGTAGGAGTGTTTAAGTTCAGAATATTTCATTAAATTTATCGCTAAGAATACGCAACGAAACCATACACAAACACGTTAGTGGTAATTACACAACATCAGAATCTGATTTACACTTCGAGATAAATAAGTCTTAAATACTAATGAAAATTAATAGATTTTACAAATGAATAAAAACGAGTTAATAACCTTTTTTGAAAGTGACCTGAACAACTTAATCACTGAAATAGAACTTTATAAGAATGAAGAGAATATTTGGCGAATAGAAAAAAGCATCTCTAATTCAGCAGGAAATTTAACTTTGCATTTAATTGGGAACTTACACACTTTTATTGGAAAAGAAATTGGAAAAACAAACTATGTTAGGAATAGAGAACTTGAATTTACTCAAAAAAAAGTTCCAAGAATTGAATTGATTAACAGTATAAATACCACCTTAGAAATGGTTAAAAAATCACTGTTATCTATTACAAACGAAGAATTGAAAAACGATTATCCAATTTTGAAGTTTTCCAAAGTAGAAACAAATGAATACTTACTAGTTCATTTAATAAAACATTTGACTTATCATCTTGGACAAATAAATTATCATAGGCGGCTAATAGATTAATAAAGACTACCACTAACAACGTATATAAAAAATAGCGGTTTTGGTGCTTAAACGAAAGATAAATAATAAAATAAAGGTCGGTTATAAACCGAAAAGTTAGTGTTTAAAAACCCGCTACTTTTCATATACAAAACCGTTGTGTGTAATTTAAAAAAACTCTCGAATTGAAAAGAATAATCGGAATTTTATTGATAATCATCTTTCTGTTTTCTTGTAAAAATTCAGATTTAGAATCAATCAAATTTGAAAAAAAATTATTATCAAAAATTGAGGAAAATGGGAGGAATTTTATCAAATCAAAAGAGAAAAAATATTTAGATTTTAAAGAATTAACTGAATTTGATTGGGATTTTTTTAAATATATTTCAGGAAATGAAAGTGTTCCAGTTCTAAAAGACGAAATCAAATGCGACCTTAATTTGGATTTTGAAACGAGTGATTTAGATATAAATAAATCAAGGTTTTATTTTTTTAAGGACAATAAGTTTATCAAAAAATTAGAAATAGGTCATAATAATAAAGTCCGTTTTTATTTCTCAAATTATTGTTCAGAAAAAGAATATTACGAAAGTAAATTCATAGCAACAAATAATTCTGAAAAATTTGAAAATTCAGAAACTATATTACATCCTTTTTGTGAATCAATAATTTATAAAAGCGAACAGTTAATTGAATATTATGATTATAAATTTCTTGTTTCAAGTCTTATAACAAAAGACAAAGGAAAAACTTATGAATATAATATTGCCGAAAAAGAATTAACTGACTCAATTGGAGTTAGTAAAGTTTTTAATGAAAAAATCAATACAGAAAATGGAATAATAAAAATTTCTTTTGACATTATAAAAGACAGAATAAGCAAACCGAAAAATTTTGTATCCGTGAATGAGAATAAAATATTTATAAATCCTAATTTCTCTAAAAATTGTTATACGAACTCTGAAGAAAATGTAATTTTTCATTGCGAATTTGATTTTTTGGAAAAAGAATTTAAATCAACAGAATTTGAAATAAAAACTACACACAACAACGTGTATAATTAATGGCTAGTTCTCGCCTACTTACGAAAATCCTTGCGGATTTTCTATTCGGTTTTTATTTGCTAAATTAGTTACTTAATACACGCCACAAATCATACACAAACACGTTAGCAAAAATTATGAAAAAGAAAATAATTCTACTTTTAATATTAGCTTCATTAACTTATAGTTGTGAAGAAAAAGGGACTGAATGGAGTACAATTCAAATTTCGGGAAAGATTAATACCCAAGGAGTTGATGAAGTTAAATTTTATCCATTTGAAAACTTGACTGATGATTATACCTTAATGCAAACTAGTAAAGTGATTAATAATAATTTTAAGTTTTCATATACACTTAATAAAGACAAAATGGCTTTATTAATACTTAATAAGAAAAGATATTATATATACGTTGAACCCCAAAAAAATATCGAGCTAGAAATCAATTCAGATTATTCCATAACCTTTAAAAATGAAAAGGAAAAAAACAATTTGGTTTATTCTGAATATTTATCTAAACATTCTGCAAATTTAAATTTCAAATTACCTGTAAAAAAATTCACAAATCAAATAGATTCTTTAGAGCGTAAAAAAATCACCTTCATCAAAAACAATAAAAATAGAATTAGTAATAATTTTTACAATTTCCTTGAAAATTATACTATTTATAATTCAGCAAAAGAGAAAATATATTATGCACGAAGATATAATCCTGAGCTTATAAAAAAAGAAAACAACTATTTTGATTTTCTTAAAAAAATTGAAATACAAGATGAAAGTTTAATCAATAATTATGGTTATTTAAATTTTGTTGACAATTATATTAATTATCTTTATTTAGATAAAATTTGGAATAAAAAAGTTGAATATAAAAATGATTATATTGAAAAATATTATTTAGCAAAAACTCATCTAAAGGGAAATGTACTTGAGCAAATACTTACAGAAAATTTAGTGCTTGGTATTTCTCATAAAATTGAAAAGGAGAAATTTAATTCAATATTGAATGAATTCTTATCTGGTGAAAATTCAGGGAATTTAAAAAATCTAATTAAGAATAGAATCTCAAAATTCGAGAATTCGAAACTATCAGTAGGAAAAACTTTACCTAATTTTGAGTTAATAGATAATAATGATCAAAAATTACTTTTGTCTAATTTCAAAAAAAAATATTTAATCATAGATTTTTGGGCAAGTTGGTGCGGACCTTGTAGAGCAAGTATTCCAAAAATGATTGAAATTTCAAAAAAACATAAAGAGAATTCTAATTTTGCCTTTATTAGTATAGACTCAAATAAAGAAAATTGGAAAAAAGCTAAAAATCAATTGAAAATTCCAATTCCTAATTTTATTATTGACAAGGAAGTACAAAAAATATTTGGCTTTGATAAGGCAGTTTCCATTCCATACTATTTGGTTTTGGATAATAACGGAAAAGTAATTTTAAGAAACCCTTCAGTTAACGAAATTGAAACATTTTTAAATGAAAATTAACTTTTGCTAACACCGTATAAAATTAATTGCTAGTGCTGGTTTACTTACGAAAATCCTCGCGGATTTTCTATTCGGTTAATATTTACTAAGTTTATCGCTACAACCACGCAACTAATCTTATACAAACACGTTGCCATACATTTGAAAAAAATCATCTTCATATCGACAATTTTTCTGATTTTAAGTTGTGAAAAGAACACAATGGAAATCCGATATTATCGATCTGATCAATCAATTTCAATTGAAAGATCAAAATTTATTGGACTTGACACAACCAAATTGAATTTTCGACAGATTACAGAGGAATTATTGGATTTTAATGATCACGACAAAAAAGTAGTTGTAGAATTTATGGACGGAAATATTAAAAAAAGAGTTATTCCTCATTTATATGGTCTGGGCTACATTAGAGAGAAAAATGTTTTAGAAATTAAATCTGACTCGATTCTCATTGACGACAATTACCCAATAAGCGAACTAAAACGGATTTTAAAAAGGCATTATCTAAATAAAGGTGAAATCGCATACTATTCTGAATCACCAAAAAGGGCTTTAGTATTAATAACAAATGATTCAAATAAAAATGGAAAGGAGCTGAAAGAAATTCTGACTAAACTAACCCGTACTTTTGACGAAATCAAGCTTGAAATAAAAGATACGATTGAATTAAGAGTTTTCTTCGACTATTTAAGACAAATGCCCAAATATCCGATACCTCCGAAACCACTAAAAATCGAGATTGCAAAGTA
Organism: Polaribacter pacificus; assembly: GCF_038024035.1. Taxonomy (NCBI): domain Bacteria; kingdom Pseudomonadati; phylum Bacteroidota; class Flavobacteriia; order Flavobacteriales; family Flavobacteriaceae; genus Polaribacter; species Polaribacter pacificus. Next base: position 522,275 of record NZ_CP150664.1, on the reverse strand, counting down.
AAAACGCATGGCAACACCGTGTATAGTTCATTGCGGTTGAATTTCCTCATCGGAAATTCACGCATTTTTACTAATTTAGTGCACGGCGGAAAGTGACTTGCGTCCATTTCCGCAACGAAACCATACACAAACACGTTGTAAGCAAGCCGAAAATGACATTCGAACAATTAAATAGACATATAATTCCGATGACCGAATTTACTCTTAAATGGAGATTTACGGAAGAAGAATATGATTGCTTGCCTGAACAACATTTGAATGAATTAAAACCGTTAGACAAAGTTGGAGCGGAATTTCTTGCTGATTTTTTAAATGATTGTAAAGTCCATAGTGAATTGCCTTTTAAAAATGGAATGTTTCGGAATTTGGACAAAGCTAAAATTCTGGAAAATAATGACAAAGAAATCACGAAATGGCTTTACCAAAGAGCAATTCCTTTTGACAAAGAGGTTTTTCTTTCGTGGGACGGAAATAATGGAATGATAACTAAATGGAAATTTGTAGTTAAATATTGGAATTCGATTTTTTATGGAGGAGCTGATGATTTGACTGTTTTCGACCAAAGCCTTGAATGGACTTTGTTCTTTTTCCACGAAGACGAAATTCATTTCGGAACAAACAAAAATTATGAACCAATAGCAGAATTTGATAAAGAATGGTTTGTGATTTAAAAGTAAGCGGAATAAAAAAGCCAGCTTACAACACCGTATAAAATCAATTGCTTTAGGTGCGTTTTTTTAAACGAAAAGAGTAGGAGTGTATAAGTTTGTATTATTTTATTAAATTTATCGCTAAGAAGCCGCAACTAATCTTATACAAACACGTTGGCACAAATACGAATAACTGCAACCTAACTATAATACAAGTATAGAAAACTAAGTATAATGTTCAAATAAAATCCAATAATTCATCGCAAATCGACATATGATAAAAAGTGTTGAATTTGAATTTAAGGAATCTGATTTGAGACATGTTTAACTGGCAATTAAGTTTTTGTCTTGTTCGATTTAGATGCTTGACATAGTTTGTTTCCCTCATTTTAAATTTGGCACAAGAGTTGAAGATATTTCACTCAACAAAGAGTAAAATATTGTTTTAAGAATAATCTGCAAAAGATGAAGTACGTACAAGTTATCTTTTTGATATTTTTTGGTTTATCAGAAACTGCAACGTTTGGGCAAGGACGAAATTTTAATTGTACAAAAGATTTACAAGAGGATGTTTGGCTATCTAAATCATTCGAAAATTTCAAGTTTTTTATAGAGGAGGAGAAAATAAATGTGAATAATAATTCATTTTGGCTTATTGGAGGTGGAGAAGGCGAAACATCTACAAAAAGTTCTGTTTTAATAAAACCAATGAAACAGGAAACATTAATTTATCAATATTCTCCTTTAGTTATTTTAGATAAACAAATAGTTAAAACGAAAATTTCAATTGATTATTTGTCGAATTTTTTTAAAAAATTAAATGACAATGTTTCATCGAATATTGCAGCTAATGCTAAATATTTTGTACTTAAATTTAGCGACAAAAAACGTGTTAAATGTGTTAGAGTATTCTATAGTGTTGAATTTCCACCAAGAAAAAGTAGGGATAGTCATTTAATCGACTTCAATAAGCTTATCAAATTATTGAATAGATAGTTTGATTTAAATTTAAAAAGTACATGTGCCAACACCGTGTATAGTTCATTGCTAGAGCCGTTTTCAACTCGAAACAAATAGTTAACTTGAAGTTTATAATAATTGATTAAATTTATCACTAAGAATACGCAACGAAACCATACACAAACACGTTGGCACCAATTACTGAATGGAATACGAAAAGACAATAAACAACTATCCAAATCCTTGGAATTTTGACAATGAAAATGTTGAAATGTTTTCACCTGACAAATCAAATAAAATTGAATTTTATGAATTGTTTGAAATTGGAATGGGAGCTCCTTTGGGAGGTTATTGTTATTGGATTGACAATAATGGAAATAAAATAAGGTTGAATCATAGGTTTGGTGGACCTCCAAAATGGAATTCTCAAGGAACGGAAGTTGCTCTTCCTTTTTGGACAAATAAATTTTGGAAAGGAACTGTTCAACAAATTATTGTTTTAAATATTGAGAAAAAGGAATTAACCCGTTATAAAAAAGTTTTTGATGTTTTAGATTTACGAACTTTTACCGAAAATGAAATATGCGGATATGATAGTCCTATTTATAAAAAGAAAAGCGTGAAATTTGACTTGAAAGAATCAAAAATAGCGGAAAAAATAAAACTTTAAAAAAACTGGTGCCAACACCGTGTATAGTTCATTGCTAGCTTCGTTTTTAAATCAAAAAGGGTAGGAGTATTTAAGTTCAGAATATTTCATTAAATTTATCGCTAAGAATACGCAACGAAACCATACACAAACACGTTGTGTACAATTTGTTGATACATATAGATAAATATGTTAATTGATATAATTCTTATTCAATATCTTCGCTTTTCACAAATTCTAACAAGATATAAATGAGTGGTATAAATTACTTTTTTCTTTTAATATTAATAATTCTCATATTAACTTCTTTCAAACAAACACGAAATTTCTTAAAACAATTTTCTGCTGAATTTTTAACAGGAGTTTCAACAATCGGATTGACTATTATCGGTATAATGTCTAATTCTGAAAAAATATTTGTAAATAATTACACTTGGAAAGAGGCCTGGATTTATTTATTATTACTTTTTGCTATTATGATTTTCGCTTCTATTTTTATTGGAGCTAAAAAAAGCTTAGAAAATAGAAGTTTTCAATCTCTAAATTCTGAAAATATTAAACTTCAAAAAGAAATCAAAAGCTATAAGGTTGAATATTATAAGTTATGTAGTAATAACATTTACAGACTATTTAATTCCTTTTACTCATCAGGAGGAGAACGAATCAGCATATATAAACACCAAGGAGATCATTTCATTCTTTTAGGTCGTTATGCAAAAAACCCTGCTTTTAATAAATATACTGACTATCAATACTCTGAAAATGAAGGTTTAATTGGTCATGGTTGGAACAATGGTGAAGCATTTATAACTGGTGCACCAAAATGGACTAAAAGTGGTAAAGAATACAAACAATTTATGAGAGAACGTTGTACAATCTCTGACAAAAGATTAAGAACAATAACAATGAAAAGTCGTTCATTATTTGTAAGTACACTCAACGATGAAAGTACCGCAGAAAACCCAGATGGAATTATAGTATTTGAATCTACTCAACCAACTAAAGTAACTAAAAATGAATGCCTTGATTTAATATCAACAAAAAAAGATGACATCTTAACCTTATTGAAAAACATGAAGGATTTAATGAGAAAAACAGAATAAAACTGTACACAACACTGTATATAATTCATTGCTAGTTCTAGCCTACTTACGAAAATCCTCGCGGATTTTCTATTCGGTTTTTATTTGCTAACTTAGTTGCTTAACCACGCAACAAATCATATACAAACACGTTGGCAAACATTTGAAAAAAAACCTACAACCGAACAAATAAATGGGATTTGGATTTAACCTTGGAATGATTTTTATAATTCTTCCTTTGACTTTAATATTGTTTTTCGGAGGAGCTTTTACGAAAAAAAAAAGGGTTCTTTAAAGCTATTGGTTGTATTTGGATTCCTATACTTTGCATTTTTGTACTTTCTCTTATTGCGGAATTATTTCCAGATAATGTTCTTGAAAAAGAAGATTATTATGGAGAATATGTAATTGACCGAAACTATTTTCCGGGAAAACAAGCTGATTGGCAATACAATCATTTTAAACTGAAAATAACGGAAAATGATTCGATTTTTTTATATACAATGGAAAATGGAAAGGTAATTTCAATAAACAAAGGAACTATAACAACTGTGAAACCATATAATTCTGAACGATTAGTTCTGAATATGGACAAACCTAATCATCATATTACCGAAACGAATCCAACAACTTATAGAGAACCTTGGTGGAATTTTTATTTGGTTTTTAAATCTAAAAAATTTAACAATATGTATTTTAGAAAAGGAAAATGGAAGAAAATAAATAACGAATAAAAACGATTTGCCAACAATGTGTATAGTTCATTGCTAGCTTCGTTTTTAAATCAAAAAGGGTAGGGGTGTTTAAGTTCAGAATATTTCATTAAATTTAGGGCTAAGAATACGCAACGAAACCATACACAAACACGTTGTACGCAATATCCGAAAAGTCTTACGAATACATAAATGTTCAGCTTCAGAAAAAATAATTTAGAAAAAATCAAGTCATTCATTCGGAATTCGGAAGAAATCGAAATTGAAAAAAAGGATAAGGAAAAACTAATTGAAATGATTAGGCCGACAGTTGGAATCAAAACTAAACCGAGTAATGACGAAAACGTAAAAGTTGGAAAATCTAAAATTGGTGGCAAACCTGACTTACCTAAAGATTTTGAATGGCCAAGGGTAAAAGAAAAGCCAATGCTATTTTGTGCACAATACAACCTTTCTGAATTGTCAAAATTCGACAAGGAAAGTATGTTACCAAATAAGGGTCTTTTCTACATCTTTTTGAGTCTTGATGAAAAATGGAATGAATTTAATGGAATAAATCAAGAGTTTAGGTTTTTATATAGCGAATCTGAAAATCTAAACAGAACAGAATTCCCAAATGATCTTGAAGAAATCCAAACCTTTAAAACAGCTTTAATAGAGTATTTTGAGTTCTATACCATACCAGACAACGAGAATTATAAGCTATTTGAGTTCAATAAAAAATACGATGATTTCTATTTTAATTTTTATCAACCAACAGAAGAATATATAATTGAAGAACTATATGAAGATTCAAATGCGATGCATCAAATTCTTGGATACGATAGGTCAATTCAATCAAGTGTAGTTTATGAATTCGCATCTAAAGAATTAGGTCTTTATGGTGCAGAAAGTTCAGAATATAAAAAGAAGTGGAATGATATATTAGAATTGTCAAAAACTTATGAATTACTCTTGCAAATGGATTGCGATGATTCGAATACTGATTTGTCTAAATTTGGCGGAAGTGGAACATATTATTTTGGAATTTCTAAAACTGATTTAGAAAGAAAGCATTTTGACAAAATTAAGATGTCGTTCCAGATGACATAAATACTGCGTACAACACTGTATAAAATCAATTGCTTTAGGCGCGTTTTTAAAACGAAAAGAGTAGGAGTGTTGAAGTTTGTATTATTTCATTAAACCTGCCTGCCGGTAGGCAGGTTTATCGCTAAGAAACCGCAACTAATCTTATACAAACACGTTGTACACAATACGAAAATGACATTCAGAAACATATTTATAATTTTGATTTTGACTTTCTTCTCTTGCAAAACTGCAAAAGTGGAAACAAAAACTGAACAACCAAAAACGGAAATAATTGCATCGGAATTTCCACAAAAAGTTGGTTTTGTAAATGATTTTGAAAATATTTTCACAGAAGAAGAAATTAAGTTTTTGGAAAATATCCTTGTGAAATATGAAAATGATGTTAACCGAGAAATTACAGTAATTACAATCGATTCAGTTCCAGAAAATATGGAATTTGATTCTTATGCAGTTAAAATTTCTGACAATTGGAAAGTTGGAATAAATAATAATGGAAATGGGCTTACAGTTGTGTTGAGCAAATCGTTGAGAAAAGTTAGAATATCAACAACTGACAAAACGAGAGACCTATATTTATCTGACGAATTTTGCAAAAAAGTAATTGACCAAAATATGATTCCTGAATTTAAAAAAGGAAAATATTACGACGGACTTTTACTCGGATTAAATGAATTAATAAGAAAATGGATATAAAAGTACTGTGTACAACACCGTATAAAATTAATTGCTTTAGGCGCGTTTTTAGAACGAAAAGGGTAGGAGTGTATAAGTTTATATTATTTCATTAAATTTATCGCTAAGAAACCGCAACTAATCTTATACAAACACGTTGTATGCCATATGAAAAAAACATATGAATAAATTTCAAAATATTCCTAAACCTAAAGGAAAAGGCAGACTTTCTATCTGTGATTAATTTGCTAACTTTAGTGCTGAAACACGCAACGAAATCATACACAAACACGTTGAAACAATTAGAGCATATTTTAAACAAATGAGTGATAAAATATTTGAACACCCTAAAATTTCTGGAATAGTTTTAATCATAATTGGTGGAGCAATATTAACCTATAATTTAAAGAGAGAGAATAGGTTTAATTTTGAAGATTTTGGATTTTTAGACTGGCAAGCTTTTTTATCTACTTGGATATTAACAATATTGACCTTTGTATATGGTGTAAATTTATTAATAAAATAAAAGGTCTTTGAAACATGAATAAATCAGGGGAATTTGTCCAGTATTGTATAAATAATTTTGTAAATTTAACTCAAGAATGATTGTCAAATGAACTCAAATAAATTCAATAGTTAGGTCAACAAATCGGTCAACATAATTTACAAGGCTAATTCCAAGTATTATAAATACTGGTCATTACGGATTCAGTTCGAGTCCCGTCCAGACCGAAAAAAGCTTCTCAATTTATTGAGAAGCTTTTTTTGTTTCCGTACATATCGAATGGTTTCGGTTATGTTTGGAAACAAAAAAGGTTTAAGCTCACGATAGTGAGCTGTCTTTATAAGAGGCATTTCAAAAACTCATCTCCCACCACCTCCAAAACTTTTTTATAATGCTATTTTTCTTACTTTAGTAAAAAATTGAAAACTAATTATTTACAAGCATAGTCTTTTAACATGATCTTCATGCGAGATAAAAGGATTAAAATGCATTATATTACTAGTTGTATGCCATTTGGAAAAAGAAAAGCCCACCGCACGTTCAAGCACATTTGTCGCTTCGTACCTCAGCAACAAAAGAGCTTTCACCCCCCCTCCGCCACCCAAACTGCATGATTATATTAATGCTCATTTAATGAGATAATAAATTATTATTCCTATTTTGCGGACTGAATTAAACAATTCAATAAATGAACCGAATAAAAGAGGTTTTAGAAGAAAAAGGAATTAAACAAATTTGGTTAGCTGAACAATTGGGTAAGAGTTACAATATGGTAAACTCATATGTCCAAAACAGAAGGCAACCAAGTATAGAATGCCTTTATGAAATTGCTGAAATATTAAACATCAGTGTAAAAGAACTTTTAGTTGAACATGAATAAGAAATATACATTTATAGACCTATTTGCCGGCTGCGGTGGATTTAGTGAAGGATTTTATCAAGAAAAATTTGAGTCTGTAGTTCATGTTGACTTTGATGCGCCAGCCTGTGAAACCGTTAAGGAAAGGATGCGCTATTACAATTATTCGGAGAACGCGATTGAAAGTGCAGTTATATGTGGAGACCTCACTTCTGATGATGTGCATAACCAGATTGATAGTGTTATCGGCAATAGACAAGTAGATGTTTTAGTCGGTGGACCACCGTGCCAGACATTCTCATCTGTTGGGAGAGCACAAGATAAAAATTCAATGCGGAATGATCCTAGAAATTATCTTTTCCGTTCCTACCTTGAAATTTTGGAGAAACACAAGCCTAAGATATTTGTATTCGAGAATGTTTCAGGATTACTTTCAGCTAAACCTAATGGCAACTATATATTTCCTGAAATAGTTGAAAATATGTCAGAGTACTATTCTATCTGTGATGACAGAGATACAATTCTGTTGAATTCAGTTCATTATGGAGTTCCACAAATAAGAAAAAGAGTCATCCTAATTGGTGTAAGAAAAGACCTTAAAATAAACCCTTTAGACATTTACAAGGCTATAGAAAAAACTCATTACAGTCCAGATATGGAAGCTAAGAATGAAACTAATGGTCTCCAAAAATATTTAACAGTAAAGGATGCTATTTGGGACTTGCCAAAATTGTTACCGGGGGAAGGTAAAGAAGAGATTAATCATAAAATAGTAAGCAAGAATTCATTCATACAGATAGTTAGACCTAATGGGTTTTCAAAACTTTTTAACCATGTTGCCCGAAAACATAATAATATGGATCAACAGAGGTATGAACTGTTGAGCAAGAACAAATGGCAATTAAAAGACCTTGCGAAAACAAGACCTGATTTAATTCATCATGACCCAAAACATTTCGGAAACAGATACACTGTTCAAGTAGCAAACAAACCAGGTAGAACAGTTGTGGCTCACTTATATAAAGATGGGAACTTATTTATTCACCCAGACCATAAGCAAAAGAGAACATTTACAGTTAGAGAAGCAGCAAGAGTGCAATCCTTTCCAGATGATTTCAAATTTGTTGGCTCAAGAACAAATCAATATAAGCAGGTAGGAAACGCGGTACCACCATTAATGGCAAAACAAATTGCGAAAGCAATTAAACAATTTTTAAAATAAAGATGGCAAACAAAAAATATAATTTCATTGATCTATTCTGTGGTGCAGGAGGTTTTGCTAAAGGCTTTGTAATGTCAAATAAATTCAATTGTATTGGTGGGATTGACAACAAAAAGGCAGCAGTAGAAACTCATAAATTAAATTTTAAAAATTCAGTATCTGTGCATGCTGATATTCGAGAGCTACCTCCACAAAAATTTCATGAATTAATCAACGGGCAACAAGTTGATGTTATAATAGGTGGTCCTCCTTGTCCTACCTTTAGCACAATTGGTCATGCAAAAATACAATCTGTTAATAAAAATAAAGGTGATTGTATTACGGAAGATCCTAGGAACATTTTGTTTATGGATTATCTTGAATACGTAAAGTATTTCAAACCTAAAATGTTTGTTATGGAAAATGTTCCTCAATTTCTTACGAAATATAAAGGTGCAACATACAAAGAAGTTAAAAGAATAATTGAAAGAGATTTACCAGAATACCATATTGTTGAAGAGGTTAAAGTTCTTAATAGTGTTAATTATGGAGTTCCTCAAAATAGAAGAAGGATGATATTAGTTGGCCATCTAAAAAATCACACATTCAAATATCCAAAAATCACACATTGGTTTGAGGGCTCTAATTACAACATTGATCCTAATGATGAAAATATTGATTCTAATAAACTAAAACCTCATGTTAATGTAAAAAGTGCCATTTCTGATTTGCCTAAAATCACAGATAATTGGCGAATTAATGAGTGTGAATATTCCAAACATGAGAATCTTGATACATATCAAAAACTTATGCGTCAAAACACGAATGGATTAGTCGCTAATAATATCTGCAGAATGTCCAATGAAAGAGCAAAAAAGGTGTTTGGTCACATGAAACAAGGGGATATTTATATGGATTTACCAAAAGAAGTGCGTCAAATCTTGCCTTTCCGTGAAGATATTTTCAAGGATAGATTAAAACGATTGGTGCTGAAAAATCCTTCTTGGACGATTTTAGCGCATATTGGTATGGATGGCTATATGTATATACATCCAACTGAATTGCGCACTCTTTCTGTTAGAGAGGCTGCAAGAATTCAATCTTTCCCGGATGATTTCGTTTTTGTGGGTAATCAGCAAGAAACTTATATGCAAGTAGGTAATGCGGTCCCTCCTATAATGGCAAAAGCAATCGCAGAGAGTGTCTATATTGGTTTAACAAATTCAAACAAATGAGAAGATGATTTATATTAGAAATATTTTCAAACAAGATATGGTAGGTGGCAAGCAAGTTGCCTTTACAAAAGAACCTTCAAATGTGTTTTTCAAATTCAATTACAACACACCTGACCCTGATAGACAGATTACATTTGAATTTAAAGTACAAGATCCAAATTCCCCATTTATAAGTAAAAGTGGCCGAAAAATTACTACTCGCTTATATGCAAACCCTGGAACTGAGGCAAGAATTGACGGAGAATTAAAACAGTTTCTGAGAGATGAATTAAAATGGGAACTTAACGACATAGTAGTTTTTAAATACAAAAAAGATGATTTGTTTGAGTTTGATTTTATTCCTAAATCTTCTAATTCATATAATAGCTACAAGGAAATCTTGAAAAACAACAATCATGAAGTTATAATTAACGAATCCGACTCAGCTATCCAAAATTCAACTATAGAAGAAAAGAACTTTATTGAGTCGAAGAAAATTCGAGAGTTTGTTTTTAGTGTTTTTAAGTTTGTTCACAATGAATTTGGAGATGAATTTCTTATTGAGAAATCAGCAATAGCAAAAAGAAAATTATCTGACATAAATTACGAAGCTTTTATTTTTCCTGATTATTTCAAAACCCAACCAATTTTAGGTTCATTTACTGAGGAGCAATCAGAAAATAGTTTAAAAACATCAAATACGTTAAGATTTTTTGCTGAAAATCTTGAAATACTTGACCAAAAGTATATTTATTTCTCAACGCAATGGGGCTTCCCTGAGTTTCAGAATAGCATTTCCTTTATTGCTTTCAATCAGTTTATCCTTGATTATTCCAACAAAAAATACAAAATCGAATATGATGACAAATCAGAATCATACAAATTGGTTTTGAACAAAGAAAGTACGGTGATAACACCAATAGATTTCAATTTAGAATCATTTCAAACAAAAACAGAAGAAGCAGGATTAATCTTCACCCCTCAACTCATCCAACGTTTTGTTGCCTCATTATGTACCAAACCTTTTGTGATTTGTAGTGGTCTTTCAGGTTCTGGGAAAACAAAATTGGCGCAAGCTTTTGCGCAATGGATTACATCTGACAAATCTCAATATTCAATTATTCCTGTTGGTGCCGATTGGACAAATCGCGAACCTCTTTTAGGTTACCCTAATGCACTTAATAAGGAAGAATATGTAAGCCCAGAAAATGGTGTGTTAGATTTAATGATTAGAGCAAAACAAAACATTAATAATGCCAATGAAGCTACAAAACCATACTTCTTAATATTAGATGAAATGAATTTGAGTCACGTTGAACGGTATTTTGCTGATTTTTTAAGCACTATGGAATCGGGTGACAAAATTCCTTTACATAAAATCGAAAATGAATCATTGATTGTTCCTTCCGCTATAAAACTTCCTAAGAATTTATTCATTGTTGGAACCGTAAATATTGATGAAACCACCTATATGTTTAGTCCAAAGGTTTTGGATAGAGCTAATACCATTGAATTTAGATTAACTGAAAAGGATTTAGAAAATTTTATTGCAAGCGAGATCAAACTTGATATGGATATTCTTACTGCTCAAGGGGCAAATATGGGGCAAAGTTTTATGAGTATGGCATTGCTTGAAACAGATAAGAATTTAAAACCTGTAGAGGATGATTTAAAACTGTTCTTTACCGAATTAAAAAAATCTGGAGCTGAATTCGGATATAGAACTGCAAGTGAAATTGGAAGGTTAATGTATATGCTTGAAGAATTAGGCGAAGCTGGTGAAAACCTTCTTGACTTAGCCATAATGCAGAAATTGCTTCCAAAATTGCACGGTTCACGAAACAAATTAACTAAAGTACTTCCAGTTTTGGGCGGTTTTTGTTTGACAGATAAATCAAATATCAAAGAGGAATACTTGGATAAATACCTAAGCAATAATTTAACTGAAGCAGAGATTAAATCTGACATTAATGTTAAATACAAAATATCATTCGAGAAAATTTGTAGAATGTATAAGAATGCAGTTGAAAACGGTTTTGCAAGTTACGCTGAAGCATAAAAATGAAAATAGAACTTTCACATATAAAACATGGTTTGATTTTAGAAATAAAAGGTGAAGAAAACACCCTTTTTGAAATTTCTGATGAAGATGTTATACAATATGGAGAAGCTAAAATTCAACTCAAAGAAGGATGTACATATGAATATCAATTTTCTGAAGAAACTACAAAATTCAAAGAAGGAAGTAAAAAAAATGCAATTGTTAGTCATTCCAAATTTGGTAAACACAAAGGCACCATTAACCCAAACATATTTGTAGGCACTCATTCATTAGAAATTGAAAATCATTCTACATTATTACCCATTGAAGTACGTTCTGTAAAAAGTAAATATAGGTCTGATTATCGCTATATGCTTGAAAGTATTACAGAAAGATGCACGGACTTAATCATGCAGATAGATTCGCCCATTAATCAACATTTCGAAACGAATTTTGATACTGATAGTCAAACCTTATATCAACGGTTTTCATTTGTAAAATCATTAATTGATTCATTAGAATTTGAGGAGGCCATTCAAAAAATAGTGTCCAATCCTACAACAAAATGGGAAGAGGAACGTGAAGAAAAAGACATACGAAGAATTCGAAGATTTAATCAAAAGAATATAAGGCAATTGGTTACAAATAGTAATCGAATAGAACTAAGCAGAGATCATTATTTAAATAAATCTTTTGGATTAAACTCAATACCAACAAAAATCAATAGCACGCGGAAAATAGAATCTATAGACACTACTGAAAATCGCTTTATTAAATATGCCTTAGAAGAATTTTTATTTTTCTGTGAAAACTGCGAATTGAAATTTGAAAAGTATTCAACCGCAAAATTTGAATCAGGATTACTTGCAGCTAAAATTTCTACTTTATTAAATCAGTCATTTTTCAAACAAATATCAAGACCAACATCATTAAAACTAAATAGTCCAGTACTTCAAAGAAAAAGCGGCTATAGAGAGGTATTAAGTGCTTGGCTAAAATTTGACTTAGCGGCAAAATTGATTTGGCATGGTGGCGATAACGTTTATGATGCTGGTAAAAAAGACATTGCTACGCTATACGAGTATTGGTTGTTTTTTGAATTATTAGAGTTGTTTAAAGAAGTGTTTGATATTGAACCAAAAAGTATTGAAGAATTAATTCAATATGATAAAGGTCAATTGTCGCTTAACTTAAAACAAGGAACTGCCATTGCAATGAAAGGTTTATACAAATCACCTTCAAGAACTCTAAATATTCAATTCTCTTATAACCGATCTTTTGGTGGAGGTAAAACTTTTCCTAATCCTGGGAGCTATACAACCACTCTAAGACCAGATTACACTTTATCCATTTGGCCAGAAGAAATAACAAAAGCAAAAGATGCCGAAAAAACGGAATTGATTACTCACATTCACTTTGATGCAAAATACAAAGTCAAAAACTTCTATGAATTAATATCAAAATCAAAAGACGAAGAATTATCCGAGCAAGAAAATAAAGAGCTTATTGAAGAAGAATCAGAAGAAATTAAGAAAGGAACATTTAAGAATCAGGACTTACTCAAAATGCATGCATACAAAGATGCAATAAGAAGAACTGGAGGTGCATATGTTTTATATCCGGGCGAAGGAAAAGAAGAGCCATTTAGAGACTTTCATGAATTAATTCCCGGTTTAGGAGCTTTTGTAGTTAAACCTAACAAAGACAATAAAGATACAGAGCATTTAAAAAGGTTCATTAAAAAGATTATCGCAAACTTTATTGACAGAGCTTCTCAAAGAGAATATACTGCAGCCAAAATCTACGATATTCATAAAGATGAAAAAGACGACACGAATATTCTAAATGAATCAATGCCTGAATATTTGGACTCAGCTAAAAAAGAAAAATTAATTCCAGATGAAACATTTGTCTTAGTTGGGTACTGCAGGAATAATTTGAATATTAATTGGTATAAGAAAGAAGGAAAATATAATTTCAGAATGGATGATGATAAGGGTTCATTAAGTTTAGAAACCAATGTTGTAAATGCGAAATATTTACTTCTGAGAGAGTCTGGAAAGGATACAGCAAATAAACTTTTCAAGTTAAAAAGTAAAGGCCCAAAAGTTATTCAAGGAAAGCTTTTACCAGATGGTTATATCACTAAAAAACTTAGAGATTATTATTTAGTGGTTGATATCGAAAAAGAAGAAAGTACAGACTTTAACGGAGCTAGTTTTAATTTTAAAGAATTAGAAAAATACAAAAACATTAAATCGAAGAATAATCACGTGACGGCAGCTGGAATTCCTTTTGCAGTCACAGTGACAGAGCTTATGAAAACAAAAGTGAAGAATTAACCTACGCAAGTTCAAGCACATTGCAATCCTCGTTCCTGCGGTTGCAAAGAGCTTTCTCGCCAACGCTAAAAACGAAATGAATAAAATATAAACGGCATACAACAACACCTATACGCAATGCCCTGCGGGACACTGCGCATAGCCAAACCGTTGTACCTAATTTGAACTACATCAGACTTAACTGAAAATATGAACAACGATTTATCTATACTTTCAGATTGTTTAAAGTTCGCTAAAAACACATTTGGTTCAATATATTTAGAGAATTCCGATTATGATACAGTTGGAAAAAAGGAAAATTTAGCAAATAAAATAAAAGCTAAAACTCCTAAAATCATATCCTTATATAAGTCTGCTAAAAAAGAATTTATAAATAACTCTAATATATCCGAATCAACTATCGAGTTCGTCCAATTAATTTTGATGATAAAGCAAGGAAATATTGAACAAGCCTTTTTTAATGAAATTGTTTCAGAGTTAAAAAATCCATTACCTAAGGATTATTACGGTATTAAATGCGAACTGAGTGTTTACCAGCAACATATAGCTTCAGGTATAAAAATAATAAAAATTCCTAAAAACACTACCGAAACGCCAGACTTTAAAATTGAAATAGATGACAAGTTTATCTATGTCGAGTGTAAAAGTATAATTTCTGAGTCTGTAAAATTAACTCCACGATTAAGCTCTTTAATTCAGAAATTGATGAATTTGGTAAAAAACAACTTAGCTGTAAATATTGTTTTAAAATCAAAAAAACCAAACATTTATGAACCTGAGGTGGAAAAACTTGTACGTAACGCAGTTAAAATTAATCAAGAAAAACTATATGATGGAGATTATTGCAGTGTACAATTAATAAAGCCAATAACTAAAAACGGGAATGATGAATTTGTAATTCCAAATTTCAATCCTTCTCAAAACATAGGAGACTTTATTGTTAAAATTATTGATGGAAAAATGATTGGTCGTTGTGTTAATTTCTTTCCATTTTTCCCTAATGATTATAAAAATGAACTTGCTAATCATTTGAAAAAAGGGAATAGTCAAATAAGTAAATTAGGAAAAGGTATTCTTCACATACAATTGCCTTCTATGAATGTTAACGAATTACAAATGCTTATTTCACAACATGGGCATAGAATTCAAGATTTCATTAATAAAAACTCGCTATTAGCAGTAGTACTAAATATTCCTTATTTAATTCAAAAAAACAATGTTAAAAATGAGCTTGTCAACAATATTAATTTATCTTATTTCAAGCCTAGTTCGGTTCTACAAAAACTAGTGGATGAAAAGCCTTATTGGTTAAAAAACTACAAACTCATCGATACAATTGAAAAAGGAAATGTTATATTTTTTGAATTTGAAACCTATACTCCATTAAATTCTTTTGTTTTAAATATTAGAAACTCAAAACTTAGTCTTAACATTAAAGTTTTCATTATTGGAAATCAAGTATTGTACGAAAGTATAATTGAAGAGTCTTGTAAAGTTAGGATTATTAAGATTCCATTGAATTTAATAAAGAAGAGTAATAAACTCGCATTAACAGTTGGAGATGTTGAATCCATATATATAAACGGACAAAAACTAGGTACAACACCGTATAAAATTAATTGCTAGTACAAGCCTATTCACGAAATTACTTGCGGACTTTCTATTTGTGATTTATTTGCTAACTTTAGTGCTTAAACCACGCAACTAATCTTATACAAACACGTTGGGTTTCATTGGGGAATTAGATTTAATATTGAACTTTTAGTTTTTTTAGATTATTTTTTATTGCCGAGAAATTCTTCCATTATCTACATTCTAAAAATACTTTTAGAGGCATGAATGGAGTTAATATTAATCAGCCAACAAATTTAAATTAAGAATGGGATCTCAGATTTTAAAAGAATCAAAATTCAGTTATATAGTTCTATGGGTTCTATCCTGTATTCCATTTGGAATTTATCCTTTTTTACTTTTAACAAATATGATGTCACTTGCTGGACACAGTTCTGGAAATGAATCATTTTTAGATATGCTTTTGCCTTATTCTTTTTTAATTTTCTCAACCCTTTATCCTTTGACTTTTTTATATAGTTGGACAAAAAGGAAAAAGAAAAATTTAATTATTTCACTTCTTCCAATATTTCACATAATTATCAGTTTAATTTTGTTTTTCCTCTGGCTAAACTTTGGAAAAGAGTTTTAAAAACAATTACTTTATTTGAGCAGATGAAAACAGAATAGAACAGCGATTTAAAGCCAAAAAGAGCCATTCTAAGACATTTTTACAAGTCCGAGAGAGATTTGCTATAGTGGTGGAATTGAATACAACTGCGAATCTGAGTTGACTTAGATGCCAGGGTTTTAAAGCGAGAGGACACGAATTAGATCTTGACTTTACTTACAATAATCGACAAAAAACGAAAACCCAACACTGTATAAAATCAATTGCTTTAGGTACGTTTTTAGAACGAAAAGGGTAGGAGTGTATAAGTTTATATTATTTCATTAAATTTATCGCGGTAAGAAACCGCAACTAATCTTATACAAACACGTTGGCAACAAGCTGAAAAATGAACAAAACTCTACAAACTGACTTATTAGAAATTGAATCTCTTCTTGAGCTTGTAAAAAAGCAAGGAATAGAATATTTAAACAAAATAGATGAGCGAAAAACTTCAGCAAATGTTCACAAAGTTGAATTAATAAATCTAGATTCAAAAGGTCTTGGTGCTCGTAATACTTTACAATTATTCAACGAAACATTCGAACCTACAATAGTATCATCTTCTGGACCTAGATTCTGGGGTTATGTTATTGGTGGTTCTACACCAGCATCTATAATGGGAGATTGGTTAGCAACAATCTACGATCAGAATCCACAAGCAATAAATGGAGAAGGAGACATTTCTGCAAATATTGAATTAGAAACTATTCAATTAATTTTAGACCTATTTAATTTACCTAAATCTTTTGTTGGTGGTTTTGTAACAGGTGCTACTATGTCTAATTTTACGTGTTTAGCAGTAGCGAGACAGTGGTTTGGAAAAAATTATGGTAAAGATTTTGCAAAAGAAGGTATTACTGAAAAAATAAATATCCTAACAGCGACACCACATTCTTCTGCTTTAAAATCACTTGCTTTATTAGGTATTGGCAGTAATAATATTATAAAAGTAAACACAATAGAAGGAAATAGAGAAGCCATTTCGATTGATGATTTAGAATCGAAAATAAAAACATTAAACGGTCAACCATTTATTCTTATATCAAGTGCAGGAACAGTAAATACGGTTGATTTTGATAATTTTAATGCCATAAAGAAACTAAAGAAAAAGTATAATTTTTGGTGGCACACAGATGCTGCTTTTGGTGGTTTTGCAGCTTGTTCAGATACTTATAATCATTTTGTAAAAGACTGGGAACATTCTGATAGTATAACCATTGATTGTCACAAATGGCTAAATGTACCCTATGAAAGTGCTGTGTTTTTAATAAAAGAAGAACATAGTTCATTACAAGTTGAAAGTTTTCAAAACTCTAATGCACCCTATCTTGGAAACCCAATGGAAAACTTCAATTATCTTAATTTTCTTCCTGAAAATTCAAGGCGTTTAAAGGCATTACCTGCTTGGTTTTCCTTAAGAGCCTATGGAAAAGAAGGATATAAGAATATTGTAGAAAACGCAATTGATTTAGCAAAATATTTTGGAAGTAAAATAAAGGAGTCCGAAAACTTTAAGTTACTAGCACCTGTAAGGTTGAACAACATTGTTTTTAATATAAATAACAATCGGAACAAAGAAAATATCGACAGTTTTTTAACCCAATTAAACAAAACGGGAAAAGTATTTATGACACCAACACTTTACAATGACCAAAAAGGAATTAGAGTATCATTTGTGAATTGGAGAACAACTAAAAATGATATCGAATTAGTCCTTAAAGAAATGAACCGAATAATAAATACAATTGAATAAAGCCAGTTGCCAACACCGTGTATAGTTCATTGCGGTTGAATTTCCTCATCGGAAATTCACGCATTTTTACTAATTTAGTGCACTGCGGAAAGTGACTCGCGTCCATTTCCGCAACGAAACCATACACAAACACGTTGCCCACAATTTGAAAAACGAAGATACTGAATGACAGAAATTATTGATTTAAGTCAAGAAATTTACGAAGGAATGCCAGTTTATAAAGACCTTCCGCAAGTTAAAATGACAGTTCATAATTCCCACGAAGAATGGAATGGAATAGAAAATCCTGAAACCAAAACACCTGCTGTTCATAAATTGGAATTAGGAGAACATACCGGAACACACGTTGATGCTATAAATCATATGGCAATTGAACATAAAGGGAAATCAATTGACAAGATGCCTTTATCAATGTTCTATACAAAAGGAATCTGTTTAGACTTTTCTCATAAAGGGTTAAAAGAATTAATTGAGCCTAACGAAATTGAAAATGCTTGTAAAAAGGCTGATTTGAAAATAGAAAAAGGAGATACTGTATTGATTTATACTGACCATTACCGAAAAAATTTTAACGGAAAAGACTGGAGTAATGGACCCGGAATTTCGATAGAAACAGCTCGTTGGTTAGGCGAGAAAAAAATATCTGCATTTGGTGTTGAAACTATGTCACCTGGAGTTCCAGGAATCTCAAATAAACAAGTTCATCATATTTGTGGAGAATTGAATTTCACTCATTACGAGAATTTGATAAATCTTCATTTACTAATTGGAAGAGGAAGATTTCAGTTTATTGGGCTTCCGTTAAAAATTAAAGATGGAACAGGCTCGCCTGTTAGAGCAGTTGCAATATTTGAAAAATAAAAACTGTGGGCAACACTGTATAAAATTAATTGCTGGTTCTAGTCTACTTACGAAAGCCCTAGCGGACTTTCTATCTGTGATTTATTTGCTAAATTTAGTGCATAAAACACGCAACTAATCTTATACAAACACGTTACCTGCAAGCTGAAAAGCCAACGCGCAGTCAAGCCCATTTTGTTTTTCTCGTACCTCAAAAAACAAAAAGAGCTTGCCTTTACCAACCACTTACGAAATTTGAAATTTATTTTATACTCATAATATGAGATATTGAAAATACTTTTTATACATTAGACGACTGAATTAAAATGATTCAAAAATGAACCGAATAAAGGAAGTTTTAGAGCAAAAAGGGAAAAAGCAAGTTTGGCTAGCTGAACAGTTAGGTAAAAGTTACAATATGGTAAACTCATATGCTCAAAACCGAAGACAACCGAGTATAGAAATACTTTATGAAATTGGAAAGATTTTACAAGTAGATGCTAAAGAACTATTAATAAGTTCAAAATTATTAGTGCATAATGAATAGTCCTTTAAAAAACAGTTTTCGCGTTCAAATTGAATCTCTAAATTTATTCAAATTTCAAGATTTTATAACTGAACTTTTCATTTTAAGATATGGTTCTGAAAACTATATTCCACCAAGAGAGATAAAAGATAAAGGTGCAGATGGAATTATAACTTCATCAAATACATTAGTTGCTTGTTATGGTCCAAAAAGTGTTGACAAAAATAGATATTTAAAAAAAATTGAGGATGATTTTGAATCATACGAAGATAATTGGATAGACGATTATAAAAATTGGATGTTTGTAACGAACAATGATATTCCAGAATACGCTATAAAAAAAATAAATGCTTTAAAGCCTGATGCGACTCAAATTGGTATTAAAAACATACTACAGTTTATTGAAGAACTAACTAGCTCTCAAAAAAGAACATTAGGCACTTTTTTAAATATCAGTCGTGATTTATTTGCCAGAGATTACTTGAAAGAGTTAATTGAAGATTTAATAAAAGATTCAGAGTTTACTATAGAGAACGTTGATTATAAAACACAAATCTATTTTCCTGACAAAGTTTCAATAAATTTTAAACAGAAAGACATTAATAAGGTTTTAGACGAATATGATAGTTATTTCGAAAATGGAGTTTTCAATGTAATAGGCGGTTTGTTATTTGGTTATGAAGACGAAGATTTTGAAAAGTTAAAACACAAAATAAAATACGATTATACAAATGAATCAGGAAGCTTTAAAAAAAGATTAAAGCAAATGATAGATAAATACTTAAACAAATACTCATCTGAAAATGACGATGAATATTTATATTATTTAAGAGCCATTTTACTATATTTATTTGAGCAATGTATTATTGGAGATAAAACCAAAGCAGAGAAATGATTTTACCACATCCAGAAACAGATTTTTCAACCAACATTTTAGTTGTTGCATCTGATATTATTAAAGAACTTCAAAAACATAAGACATCGGTTCTTTTAGAAAAAATTATGGACTCTTTTTTGAAAAAAGATATAAAACGTACACCAGATTTATTTATCAAAAGCATTACTTTTTTATATAGTTTCGGTTTGATTGAATACTCAAACTATAAAGTAAAATTAATTCCAAAAGAACCTAAATACCAACAACAGAATCTATTTTAATAAAAAATGCTAAAAAAATTATTTTCAAATACAGGATTAATAGATGAAGTTGTTTTTCACGCTGGAATCAATATTATTCTTGGTAAATATTCAAAAGACAAAGAGGCTCAAGGAATAAATGGAATTGGTAAATCTACTTTAATTCGATTAATAGATTACACCTTTTTATCAGATAGTGCTCAAAAAATATTCTTAAATAAAAAATATGATTTTTTAAGAAAAAGTGAACACGAAATAACATTAGAATTTGAAATAAATAACAAACCTTATTTCATTCAAAGGGATTTCAGTACTAAAATGAAAATTCAATTTGGCTCTTCACTTCATAAGTTAGATAATTTTGAAAAAAGTGAATTGAAATCAATATTGACTAATTTGTATTTGCCTGTTGAAAAAAATGACGTATTCTTCACAGGTAACAAATTTAGAACGCTTTTTGACTTCTTTATAAAAGATGATTTAGACAATCAAAAAAGATTTGAACCTCTCAATTTTCTTAAATACAATGCAAATTTAAAAGAAAAAGCAATATTCAATTTTTTCTTACTTGACTTACCTACTTCACATTTGATAGACTATAACGAACAATCAAAAGAGTATGATAAATTCAAATCTGCAATTGATACATCAGAACAAAAAATAAAGATTGACACAGGTAAATCTATTCAAGAATATAGAAGTGAAAGATTTAATATAGAACAAAGAATTTCACTTTTAGAAGAAAGTTTAGATAGCTATCAATTTATAGAAAAATATAAGGATATAGAAAAACAATTAGCAAAAGTAACTAAACAAATAAATGATAAACTGAAAGAATATAATTCTTTAGATATCAAAGTTTCAAAAATAAAAGAAAGTTATGATTTAGACCAGAATGTGGAAACACAAGAAATTAGAAAAATCTATAACGAAGTATTAGAAAATTTTGGAAATCAAGTTGCAAAAACATTAGAAGAAGTTATTGATTTTAAGAATAACATTCTTAATAATAGAAAAAAGTATTTATTACAAAAAGAACAAAAATTACAGTTAGTAATCGATAGCGTTCTTCAAGACATTTCAATACTTGAAAACAAAAGAAGTCAACTTTATAAGGCTTTAGATGAAAAAGGAGCACTTGACAGTATAAAAAACACATACGAAGAACTAGTAATCGAAAAAACAGACCTTGAAAAAAACCTTCAATTAATTAAACAAATTGATGAGTACCAAGAAATGTTAACCAACCTCAATGTTTCAATTAGTGAAGTAAGAAGATTAATTTCTGTAGAAATAAAGGAATTTCAAAGACATATAGATGACTTAAGAAAGTTATTTATAGATATTCTCAAAAATGCAATATTTGTAGATGAATCTTACGAAAATGCATATTTTGATATTACACCCAATCCTTCTTCTAACAGAAAAAAATTACCATTTAATATTGAGATTGAGATACCTAAAGCTGATGCACTAGGACAATCAAGACTTAAAATTGTTGCCTACGATTTAATGGTTTTTTTATACAATATTGAAATTAACAGAAAGGTTCCTGATTTTCTGATTCACGATGGTGTTTTCCACGGAATTTCAATGAAGACGAAAATTAATACAATCAATTATGTTTATCATAAATATCTTGAACATATTGACAAAAAACAATTCCAATATATTTTGACATTTAACGAAGATGAAATAATCACAAATGATGATGACTCGGAGTATGGAATTTTTGATTTTGATTTTCACAAAAGTGTAATAGCTGAATTTCAAGATGTCCAAGATAAAACTATATTTAAACGAATTTTTGGATAGTGGAATTGCCAACGCTTAAAGCCATACACATTTACAGTCGCTTAAGCCAAAACATCACCAAAACTGTAAAAGAGTATAGCTCTGCCAACGCTAGCAAGTTTGCGGAATGAAAAGCCAGCAGGTAACACCGTGTATAATTAATGGCTAGTTAGAGCCTACTTACGAAAATCCTCGCGGATTTTCTATTCGGTTTTTATTTGCTAAATTAGTTGCTTAAACACGCCACTAATCATACACAAACACGTTGGCAAACATTTGAATGAAAACCGAAAAAATTAAAAAAGGTTGTGGAATCACGTTAATAATTCTGATAATTATCATTATCGGATTTTTCTGGATGGTTAGAACTGCATTCGGACCGACTTTTAGAACTGTAAAAATTGACAATCCAGTTGGACAACTAATTTGTGAAGAGGAATATAATGCAGATATGGCTGCTGTCTTTTATGATGTTGACTTTAAATTGGAAACTGGAGAAAAGCAAATAATCGATTTAGGGAAATTATATTTTCAAAAAGAAGATTGGCAAACGGAATTTGAATTAAAAGAAAATGAAAATTGGTATTATTTGAGTTCTAACAATTCTAACATTTATGATTTGATTTTGACCGACAAAATTTCTCAAGAAAATTTTTCCTTCGATATGAAATCTAGTCAGCCTAAAAATAAAGAATTGTGGAAAACAGTAAAATATACCATCTGACTTCCTTATTCTACAAATTTTACAATTGACTCTATAAAACATAATTCACTTTATGTAAAATATGAATATCGGAACAACGAAAATTCTAAACTCATTAAAAATCAATCGGTGGAATTTAAAATTGACAAATTGAATAAATCTTTGGAAATTGAAAATAAATCTGATTTAAAATAAAAAACGATTTGCCAACACTGTATAAAATCAATTGCTTTAGGCGCGTTTTTAGAACGAAAAGATTAGGAGTGTTTAAGTTTATATTATTTCACTAAATTTATCACTAAGAAACCGCAACTAATCTTATACAAACACGTTGCCATTCATTGGCGAAACGAAATAATAATAATAACTAAAAACTAATTGAATATGAATATCAGTATCAAAACAGGATTAATAATTTCAACTATTTTACTTTTTATATCAATAATAACATTACAATATAATGTATTTGGAACAAAAACAATTATAGATATTTTTATTAGTTCTGCCTTAATAATTAATATTTCACTCTTAACTAAAATATTGAAAAATAAAAAAAAGACAGCTGAATAATTACAATGATTTTTCACTCTAATACTGAATGAAAAATTTATTTTTCTGCTTATTTATCAAATCTGGAACTGAACTGAAAATAAAAAACTGAATAATTTTTGGGAGACTAAATAACTAATCTGAATTTTATCTAAAACGGAAAAATTTTCTCTTGCGGGAAATCTGAACAGAATTAAAAAAAATGTAATATTAAGCAATATATTGTTTTGAAAACTGTAGGAAAATCGGAAAATAAAAAGATATATAAATTTCGAAATAAAAATGGAATAAAAACAACGAAATGGCAACACCGTATAAACTTTATTGCTAGTTATAGCTCACTTGGGAAATTCCTTCGGAATTTCGCCGTTCGTGTTTTATTTAGTAAATTCAATGCTTAAACAACGCAACAAAGCTTATACAACAACGTTCTACGCAATTTGAGAATAATTTTGAATTTATACCAATTTTTGGTATATTTGAATTAAATTAATTTCAAAATGAACAAAAATACATCAATATCACTCGGGAATTATTTTGACGAATTCGTTCAAAGTAGTATTAGCGAAGGAAGATTTAAAAACGTTAGCGAAGTTATTCGAGCAGGATTAAGACTCTTGGAAGAAGAAGAGGCCAAAGTGATTGCATTGAAAAATGCAATTCAGGAAGGAATTGACAGTGGAATTGCTCATGATTTTGATCCCAAAAAACACCTTGAATTATTAAAAGCGAAAAAGCACTCGAATGTCTGAATACAAACTGACGAACAAAGCTGTTGCTGATTTATCAAAAATTTGGGAATACACATTTGAAATTTGGTCGGAAAAACAAGCTGACAAATATTATGATGAATTAATTTCAAATTGTGAGGAAATAGCTGGAAATCCAGATTTAGGAAAGAACTACAAAGGGATTTCAAAGCAACTATTTGGAATTAAAGCAAACCGACACATAATATTTTATCGAACATTAAGTGAAGATTATGTCGAAATAACAAGAATCTTACACGAAAGAATGGATTTGAAAAAAAGAATTGTTGAATAAAAACTGCGTAGAACACCGTGTATAGTTCATTGCGGTTGAATTTCCTCATCGGAAATTCATGCATTTTTACAAATTTAGTACACGGCGGAAAGTGACTCGCGTCCATTTCCGCAACGAAACCATACACAAACACGTTGTGTTTCATACATAAAAAGCCACCACACATTAGGCACATTTGTTTTTTGCCAACACAAAAGCCAAAACGAAAAAACAAAAGAGCCTAATTTTTCCAACGCTAAAAGAACTATTGAGTAATGAGTATAAACTGGAATAATATAAGACCTTTAGAAAATTCACAAAATGAAGGTTTCGAGGAATTAGTTTGTCAAATAGCTAGGAAAGAAGATATTGTAAATAAGAAAACTTTCATTCGAAAAGGTAAGCCAGATGCTGGCGTTGAGTGTCTTTGGATATTAAACAATGATGACGAATTTGCTTGGCAAGCAAAATTCTTCACAAGTAGTCTTGAGGAAAGCCAGTGGGGTCAACTCGATAAGTCGGTCAAAACAGTACTAGACAAACATCCAAATCTCAAAAAATATTATATAGCCATTCCCAATGACCCACCAGATGCCAGAATTGATGGACAAACTTCAATGCTAGATAAATGGAATTCAAGAGTTACGAAATGGGAAGGTTGGGCTTCTGGAAAAGGGTTGACAGTAGAATTTATTCCTTGGTGGAGTTCCGATTTAATAGAAAAGTTGCAAAAGCCTGAAAACGTAGGATTGACCTTCTTTTGGTTTAATAAAGAAGAATTTACAGATGAATGGTGCAAAGAACAGACTGGGCTTTCAATTACTGACTTAGGGAAAAGATATACTCCAAAACTTAATGTCAAATTAAAGATTGCCGAAATTTTTGATGGAATCTCAAGAGATGAAAAATTTAATAGCCAAGTAGTAAGTTTATTTGATGATTTACTAATTAAGGGTAATAAAATCATACCCAAAATAAAAGAATTAGATTCTTACTCTTCCAATATTCAAAGTGAATTAAAGGCAATACTTGCACTATTTAGCAAAACAGATTTTAAAGGAATTCAGACTTTGCCAATTGATGAGTTTTTGAATTTACTGAAAAAGGCAAATCAAATAGTAAACCATATTAAGAATTTCTATTTAGATGAAGAATCTAAATTGCAAGTAAAACCTGATGACTACAGGTATTATAAAAAATTCGGTTATGAAATTAGCCATATTAGAGATTTTGAGGACTCAATATATGAGCTTACAAGATTTCTTGAAGGCACAACAATGAAACTAGCTAACCATCCATTTTTATTATTAGAAGGTGAAGCAGGTATAGGTAAATCACATTTGTTAGCAGACATAATTACTACACGCAACATAAATAAACTAATTAGTCTTTTCTTTTTGGGTCAACATTTTGTGACTGATGAAGACCCTTGGACTCAATTATTTAAAAAGAATGATATTCATTGTTCTGTAAATGAATTTTTAGGTGCACTAAATTCTAAAGCTCAAATTTCTGGACAACGAATAATTATTTTTATTGACGCTGTTAATGAAGGAAGAGGGAAATATTTTTGGGATAAGAATATTAAAAGTTTTCTTTCGAAAATAAAAAAACACGAATGGTTAGGTGTTGTGTTGTCAATACGTACATCATACTCTGATTTGATATTTCCAAAGGATGAAATTAAAGAGGATGAAATAATCAGATACACTCATTACGGGTTTAGAAATCAGGAATACGAGGCAACAAAATTGTTTTTCAATAATTATGGAATAGAATTACCAAGCATTCCATTATTGCATCCCGAATTTCAAAACCCCTTATTTTTGATACTTTTTTGTGAGGGGCTAAATAAATCTGGCTATACTAGAATACCAGATGGTTTACAGGGGATTACAGCAATTATTGATTTTTTCATAAATAGTATTAATAACATTCTGTCAACACCATCTAGATTAGACTACCCCAGCAGTATAAATGTTGT
Source organism: Polaribacter pacificus (assembly GCF_038024035.1). Classification (NCBI taxonomy): domain Bacteria; kingdom Pseudomonadati; phylum Bacteroidota; class Flavobacteriia; order Flavobacteriales; family Flavobacteriaceae; genus Polaribacter; species Polaribacter pacificus. The sequence continues at coordinate 495,762 of NZ_CP150664.1, read as the reverse complement.
TAAAAAAGCAATTGAATCTATAATTGCTTATAAAATTGAAAACCAATTAAGATATGTTTCTTATGAGCAAGCATTTATAATTGTTAATAAACTATCAAATGACTATAGTACTAAAAGAGGTTTGCTAGATGAATTAATATCTGAGGGAATATTATCGAAAAATTTGTTTTGGAATCCTGAAAATCAATATGAAGAAGGTGTTTATCTAGCTTATGAACGATTTGAAGACCATCTTACAGCTACTTTTATTATTGACAAAAATCCTGAGATTGAAGTAGCCTTCAAAGAAGGTGGAGCTTTATTTCATCTTGTTAAAGATGAACGTGATTGCAATATCAATAAAGGGGTAATAGAGGCTCTTACCATTCAAATTCCAGAAAAAACGGGAAAGGAATTTTATGAGTATGTTCCGCATATTAAGGATAGTTATCCAATTGTTGAGTGTTTTGTACAAAGCTTACTTTGGCGAAAAACTGAAACAACCTCTGAAAAATTAATCGGATATGTGAATTCTACAGTTCTTAAATATCAAGGAACTCATGATTTATTTTGGGATACAATTTTATCTGTAACATCTATTCCCGATAATTATTTCAATGCTTATTCACTACATAAAAATCTAATGAAAAGAAGTCTACCAGATAGAGATGCATGGTGGACAATTTATTTAAAAGAACAATTTTATGATGAATCAGCGGTAAAAAGACTTATTGACTGGGCTTGGAATACTCATGATAAAAGCCATATATCTGATGAATCAGTTAAGTTGACTTCAATAACGTTGTCCTGGTTTCATACGAGTACAAATAGAAAGTTACGTGATTCTGCAACAAAAGCTCTAATATGTCTTTTAGAAAACCGAATTCATGTTTTAATAGAACTTCTTAAAGAATTTGAAGACGTTAATGACCCATATATTTATGAAAGACTTTTTTCTGTTGCTTATGGATGTGCGATTAGAACAGAACAACGAGAAAAGCTAAAAGAGCTTAGTAATTATATTTTTGAAACAATATTCAAGGATAAAGAAGAAGTATATCCTCATATTCTTCTTAGGGACTATGCTAGAGGTGTTGTAGAGTTCACTTCTTATATTGGGTACGATTTAGACTTTGATATATCAACAGTAAGACCACCATATAAAAGTGCCTATCCTGCAAATTTCCCATCAAACGAGGAGATTGATAATAAATATAAGTTTGATTACAAGGCTAAGGATTTTAAAGAACATTATTGGGCACAAAATAGCATTTTAAGTTCGATGGTTACCGAATACGGCAGAGGTACGGCTGGCTATGGAGATTTTGGACGTTATACTTTTCAGAGTGCTTTTAGAACATGGGATGTTGATGAAAATGCATTAAGTAATCTTGCTGTTGAATGGATATTTGAAAAGTATGGGTATGATAAAGATAAACATGGGAAATTTGACAGAGAAATTGGTTCTGGAAGAGGACGCGATACTATACCTCATGAAAGAATAGGTAAAAAATACCAATGGATTGCCCTTTATGAAATGCTTGCGAGAGTTTCCGATAATTGTACAAAATATGCTGAATGGAGTTATCGAAATGAGGAAGTAGAAGCATATCAAGGTCCATGGATACCATATGTCAGAGATATCGACCCCACGATGATAATACACAAAACAGGTTCTTATGATGAAGAAGCTCCTAATGACTTTTGGTGGGCTGAAGAAGAATATTCAAACTGGGACTTAGATAATGATGAATGGACAAAAGTGGATAATGACCTTCCATGTTCAAAAAAGCTATTAAATGTCAAGGATACGACTGATGAGGAATGGTTAATCCTTGAAGGATATCCAGAATGGGCAGAATCAAAAAAAATTGGAGATGAGAAATGGGACAAACCTCATAAAAGAATGTGGTATCATTTAAGGAGCTATCTGGTTTCTGAGGATAAATATGAAGAAATGAAAGAGTGGGCAGTACTCCAAGATTTTATGGGAAGATGGATGCCTGAAAGTTCAAGTAGATACGAAGTATTTAGTAGAGAATATTATTGGTCTCCAGCTTATAATTATTTCAATAAGCAATATTATGGTGGAATAGAACAAAATGAAGTCCATGATAATTTAACGGGTGAGTATATTGGAGATGTTTTATTGACGAGCAATAATTTTTTATGGGAAGAAGAATTTGACAAATCAAAAGAAGATACAATAAGTTTTCTGAAACCCTCCAAACACATTTATGAAAATATGAAATTAGTATTTTCTAGGCAAGAAGGTGAGTTTATTGATGAAAATGGAGAAACTATTTGCTTTGCTCCATCAGTTCATAATGATTCAAAATCCTATTTGCTAATAAAAAAGACTCCTTTTATTAAATATTTAAAAGAAAATAAACTAAGAATAATATGGACAGTCTTAGGCGAAAAAAATATAATTGGAGGTCATTCGAGTCGAGATAAATTCTATGAAAGGTTAGAAATTAGTGGAGCATATTATTTTGATGAAAATGATGAGATTATAGGTGAAATTAATACAAAAAATACCTGACGCTAAAAAGGCATACACATTTGCAATTCACACTAGCCAACGCATGACCAAAAATTGCAAAAGAGTATGCCTTTGCCAACGCTATCAACAGAACGAAAAATAAAGTACGAAAACACAACAATGTGTATAATTCATAAGGGTTTCAGAGGTATTCGGTTTTTGTCATACGCATTAAATTTAGTGGGTAAATTGATAGGTTTGAAGTCCGCAATCCCTTACGAAATCATACACCAACCGTTAGCACCAATATAAATCAACCTTCAACTAATGAACAAAAATTCAGAAAAAGAATATATTTTATCAAGTAGGAAAAGACGAATAGCAGCATTTATAATTGACCATTTTACAATGACATTTCTAATAGTGGTAATTGTATTCATATCACTTGGAATAGATTTTATGGACGAAAATAATTTTAGTAATCTAATGACTAAAATCTTGCCAACAATGCTTGTCGGTTTTCTTTTATATTTTGCAAAAGACTCTATAAAAGGAATTAGCCCTGGAAAATGGGTTATGGGAATTATGGTTAGAAATGAAAAGACCCCGAATGAAGTTCCTTCTTTTGGAAAACTGTTCATCCGAAATTTATTTTTAATAATTTGGCCAGTAGAATTTATAGTTCTTGCTTCAAGTGAAGAGAAAAAAAGGCTTGGAGATAAAACTGCGAATACAATTGTAATCAAGAATCCAAACAAACCGACAAAACTTTTGAGAGTTTTAGCGTTAGCTGGAATTGGAATTGCCTTTTTTACATTTATATTCTTATTTGCAGGTTCTGCAATGAAAAATTCTGGTGCTTATAAAGTAGCAATCTCACAAATTGAACAAAACGAAGAAATATTATCTGAAATTGGTGGAATAAAAGATTACGGAATGATGCCAACTGGAAGTGTAAATATTTCAAATGGATACGGAGAAGCACAATTGAACATAAAAGTTATCGGAAACGAAAAAGATTTAAACGTTGTAGTTTATCTGACTAAAGAACCAAATAGAGAATGGAAATTAATTGAACTGAATAAATAATAAATAAATACTGGTGCTAACACCGTATAAAATCAATTGCTTTAGGAGCGTTTTTAGAACGAAAAGGGTAGGAGTGTTTAAGTTTGTATTATTTCACTAAATTTACTACTAAGAAACCGCAACTAATCTTATACAAACACGTTGCCCACAATATAAAAAGAATCGTAAATTGATTGAAAATTTTAGAAAAATTGAATATTTAGAATTCGGAAACGAAAGACAAAAACTTGCCTTTTCTGAAATAAAAAAATATGGGATTTTAGAGAAACTCGAAAAATATAACCCAATTTTGACTGGAACTATTCCAATCGGAATTGATTTACCAGAAAGTGATTTAGATATTATTTGTGAATGTCAAAATCACTCTGAATTTAAAACATATTTATCAGAAATTTTTTCTAACAAAAAAGACTTTAAAGTTTATTCAACTAAACAAAATGGAATTGATTCAACTATTGCGGAATTTAAAACAGATAATTTTTTGTTTGAGATTTTTGGACAAAATATTCCGACCGAAAAGCAAAATGCTTATCAGCATATGATTATTGAAAATAGAATTTTAAAGGAAAAAGGTTCTGAATTTAAACAAAAAGTGAAAGAATTAAAATCTAACGGAATAAAAACGGAACCTGCTTTTGCTAAATTATTAGGGTTGAATGGAAATCCATATTCTGAATTATTAAAACTGAAAAAATAAATACTGTGGGCAACACCGTATATAATTTATTGCTAGTTCTAGCCTACTTACGAAAAACCTCGCGGATTTTCTATTCGGTTTGTATTTGCTAAATTAGGTGTTTAAAACACGCAACAAACCATATACAAACACGTTGCCATACATTTTGACCCGTCCTGAAATAAGGCTACATAATTTTAAACATTATGTATAGAAATGACAAAGTAATTAGACGTTATTCAGAACCTTTTAAATTAAAAATTTTAGCCGAACTTACCACCGGAAAACACACAAAGAGCGAACTTTGTAAACTTTACTCCATAGCTCCTACAACGGTTAACGAGTGGATTAAAAAGTACAATCGTAAAGACTTAATGAATACCCGAGTAAAAGTGGAAACAAAAGACGAAATATCTAGAATTAAAGCGCTTCAAAAAGAGATTGAACAGCTTAAAAAATTACTACTTAAAAAAGATCTTGATGCTATGGTAGAAGAATCCTATCTAGAAGTAGCTGCAGAAGATCTGGGTTACAAATCCATTGCTGAACTAAAAAAAAAGTTAAGTATAAAGCCTTAATTAAAGCTAAAGAGAAAGCTAAGGGATTTGCTTCTTTAACAGCTATAACTCATTGTTTTGGACTTAAACGTAATGCTTATTACAAGCATAAAAACAGAGCTGATAAGCGTTTAAAACTAGAACATCAGATTATAGATATTGTTAGAAAAAGACGCAAATCCCTTCCTAGAGAAGGTGTTCGTAAACTTACCAGATCCTTAGATAAAGAGTTTGTTGATGCTAACATTAAAGTGGGTAGAGATACACTATTTAAAGTACTTATGAAATATAACATGCTAACACTTAGAAAGAAAACAAGCGCTAGAACAACAAATTCGTATCATCGTTTTTATAAATATAAGAACATTATAAAAGACTTAGAAGTTACAAGCCCCAACCAAGTTTGGGTATCTGATATCACATACATTAGAACCATAAAAGGGTTTTGTTATCTCGCTTTAATAACTGATATGCATTCAAGGAAAATAGTAGGTTATGACATTAGTGATAGTCTGGAATTGAAAGGGTGCGTAAGAGCTCTTAATAAGGCCATTTATCAAGCTAAAGACATTAAGAAGCTTATTCATCATTCAGACAGAGGAATACAATATTGTAGTAATGTGTACACACAAATATTAAAAAGGAAAAAGATAAATATTAGTATGACAGAAGAAAATCATTGCTATGAACCTGCCTGCCGGCAGGCAGGAATGCAATGGCAGAGCGCGTAAATGGTATCTTAAAAGATGAATTTTATCTCGACCAAACCTTTGATAATGTGGCTCACGCAAAGAGAGCTGCAAAAAATGCAATAAATTTATACAACGAAATAAGATTACATGTATCTTTAGACTATAAAACACCAAATATGGTATATAAATTATCAGCTTAATTCAATTTTAACCTGTAGCCATATTTCAGGACTAGACATATAAAAACGAAAATTTGAACATCAAAGAAACATATCTGATTTTACTAATTCTGACAATATTCGGATGTCAAAATTATGAAAAAAAGGAAAATTTACTTGTTCAAAAGGAATTCGGAAAATTCAGAAAAGACAGTGACAGTTTGAGTGTTGAATTAAATCTTAAAAAGTTTAATAATTGGAATGAATTAATAGAACGAGCTGAAAGAATTTCTTGCAATGATAGTGTTCCGAAAATTACTTTAAAAACCGAAAAAACATCGAAAACAATATATTTCCAAAATCCTTGTTGGGAAAAATTTGCTTGTATTTTAATAAAGGAAAAGAATGTTATTGAAATCCATAATAATAAAATTAGTAAGAATTCTGGAGAACTATATACTTTAGACAGTTTGAAAAATATTTTAAAAAGAGATTTTGAAAATAATGGAAAAAACCCAAGTTTAAGTGATAATCCCGAAAAATTACTTATTCAAATTTCATATGACAAAAATGAATTCAAAAACTTTGAAAAAACACTTGAAAAATTAATAGAAACTTACGAGGAAATTGCGAAAAAAAGGAATATAAACATTTGGCTGAATGAAAAAATAGAAATTATACCATTAACAAAACCACCGCCTCCAATTCCATTATATTAAAAAAATTTGAATAAAAATACGCACCACAACACCGTACAAAATTAATTGCTTGCTTTTTGCTCACTTACGAAAATCCTCGCGGATTTTCTTTATCAGTAATTATTTATTAACTTTATTGCTAAACCACGCAACTAACCTTGTACAAACACGTTGTACACAATACTGACCCGTCCTGAAATAAAATTCTTTAGAAAAACTAGACAAAATTCACTTACTCAGGTAAAATTTAAAAATGTTTTAAACATATTCTTGGAGAAATTATTATTTACTTTTGAATCTTACAAGAAAAGAGTTTCTAATTCATGATTACTACACAACAAACCAAAAATAAAGTAAAAACAGCATGGCACAAATTTATCAGTATTTCTGCATGGAGTTGGATTCAGAAAGCAATTATACTGATGGTTTTCTCTTTAGTGGTAAATCATTTAGCAACGCGTGATAGTTTTCCAGATAGTGAATCGTATAGATTCCCGATAGAAGGTTTTCTTTCGTCAATTGTTTTATTTGTTCTCATTGGAATCATAGCTTATCTTAATTTTAAATTTTACAAGAAAAAATATTTCTCTAAAAAGATAGAAATTACAGCCATCGTATGGTTTATGGCTTCTACTCTAGGATATATTACAATCATGTATATTCCTGTAAATATTATTTTCAATAAAGTTGCAGATGGACAGACAGAGTTCTATTATTTATTAATCGGTTTGCTAATCACCTTATTAGTGAGTTTTATTTTCATAGGTTTATGGTATGCACAAGACATATACAATTTATATAAGTTATCCATAAAAGATGCTGAAATTACTATTGAAAGCGGCACGAAAATGACGAAGCTTACCTATGAAAATATTGCGTGCTTTTACAGTGAAAACAAAATTGTGTATACGGTTCAAAATAATGGCACAACAATCAGCACCGATTTCACATTGAATGAACTTGAAGAAAAAATAAACGACCAATTGTTTTTTAGAGTCAATCGCCAAATTATCATTCATAAAGATGCCGTAGACCATGTTGAAAAGATTGAAAATGGCAAATTACGAATTAGGTTAAAAACTTCCATTGAAAATGATACGATTGCCAAAATCAACATTAGTCGTTATAAGCGAAAAGAATTTATGGATTGGATTCAATAAAAAATTTCAAAAACTAACGACTATTCAGGTATTAATTTACGACTATTCAGTAAAAAAACGAATATTTAAAGGTTTTTTTAGAGGTTTTGTTCATTATTTCGCTATGAATTTAAAATCAAATAATAATGAACAAAATTACATTACGAAATACGTTAATACCATTATTTACCCTAGCATTTATTTGTTTCATGTACTTTGGACCAATCACCAGAACACCTTTTGAAAATATAATTATCTCTATTATCATTATTATAGCTAATTATATAGAGTACAAGGGAAAACCACTTTCAGCGCTCGGTTTTAAACGTGAAAAATTCAATGCAAAAAATCTCCTTGTACATGCTCCGTTAGTTGCATTAGGCCTCTTTATTTTTTATGTTATTGTAGTGGTTCCTGGAATCGAGATACTAACAGGAGTTGCTATTGATTATTCAAGCATGAGCCAATTGGAAGGAAACCTTAAAGACACAATCATTTGGTTATTGATAGTGTGGTCTACTGCTGGATTTGGAGAAGAAATAATCTTTAGAGGTTATCTTATGCGACAGTTCGTCAAATTCTTTGGAGACACTAAAATCAGTCTTGCTATAAATATTCTAATAATTTGTGGTTTTTTCGGATACATGCACATGCAGCAAGGAATTACAGGGCAACTTGTCGTAGTAATTATCGGAGCACTCTTATCTATAATATTCTACATCCGTAAATACGATTTGTGGTTTTTGATTATGATACATGGTTTTTTTAACACACTAGGTATTTTGAGTTTTTACTTTGGTTTGGCTTAATGACAACTAGAAATACTGGTAAGATTTTTACTTAATCAATGTAAGTGTTTTTAAAAAAATTAAGTTGCTTAAAATAACGAAAGCAAAACACCGTATATAATTAATGGCTAGTTCTAGTCTACTTACGAAAATCCATGCCGACCAGCAGGAAGGTTTGGTTAATATTTATTATATTTATCGGTAAAACCACCTGCCTGCAGCAGGCAGGCACAAACAGGTTGTCAACAATTATAAATCGAAACAATGAAAAAATATTTAGGGTATTTTTCACTTCTAATTTTTGTATCTTTAGTTGTATTCAGAATTTATTCGAATATTATTATTAAACAGGAATTAACAGGTCATTTAAAAAGAGCTGCAGACGCAAATAGTATTGAACTTGCGTCGAATGAATTAAAAACTGCATTAGATTACATTGAAAAAAACAACTTAACAAATGGCTATACTTCAATAATTTATAAAACGCCAGATGAGGATTTAGGATTTTGGTATAGCAATTTAAAAGCAAGCAAACTAGAACTTGAAAAAATCAAAAACTCGACTTCGTTAGAAAAAACAAACGTACTTTTAAAATTAAGGGAAACTTTATTAGACCAAGGTGAAAAAGGTAGTAGAATAACATATCCGAAAGGAATTTCAATATTTCCGAATAATAAGTTGATTGCGATATTATTTCTAATTTCATTAATTTTTATTCCAATATTTTTTAATGAATTAATGAAATATGAAAAAGAGGAAAAACGAAAAAAGAAAGAGAAAAAAAAGGCGAAAATATCAAAAACTGAAATATGAAACTATTGCCAACACAGTTTAAAATCTATTGCTAATTCTAGCCTGCTTACAGAAATCCATACCTGCTGGTAGGCAGTTACAAAATCGTTGTAAACAATGCGAAAAACAATAATAATATTAACAACTTTTGGACTTCTATTAAGCTGTTCGCCAAAAATAAAATCAATCCTTGAATATCAAAAAAAAGGAGATGAATTTGTTCCTAAAAGATATACAGAATTCGATAAAAACGGGAATAAAATTTTGAGTAAAGGAATTGGGAATTTAAGAAGTAACAGAATTATTACAACTGAATTTAAAAATGGCAGAAAGGTTTTTGAAAAATCGTGTGATTACTTTAAAAAGCAAGATACTTGCGTAGTTCGTTCTTTTTCAGAGTTTGAATTTAACAAAAATACGGGAATTGAAAAAGAGACGCGTTTTGAATCAGATTCTAGTGTTAGGTTTATAAGAGAAATTAAAAATTTAAAGACAATTAGAATAACTAAAGTGCATACTTGGGAAATGTTTCCTACTAAAAATCCCAAGAAAGAAGATGCAATGATTCTAATCGACACAACGTATTTAGATAATAAAGGCAGAAAAATTAAAAGTCTTCATTATAATGTTAAACGAAAAGATCCTTGGATTGAAATTTTTAAATATTCCGAAAATGAATATACCAAACAAACAATTGGAACAGCAAGAGATACAATTTTGACCTTTAAGATATCGGATTTACAGAAAATGGCAGATAAGAGAAAATTTGATTTTAAGTTTTATAGTTTAGATAATTATAAATACGAAATGGAATATTATTAAAAGCACAGTTTGCAACACTGTATAAAATCAATTGCTAGAGGCACGTTTTAAAATCAAATAGAGTAGGAGTGTTTAAGTTTGTTTTATTTCTTAGCACTTGCCCGCGTTATGCGGGCACAAACACGTTGACTGTAATATGAAAAAGATATTATTTTTAGTGATTTTTATGTTTTCGTTTATTAAAACGAATGCTTGTAGTTGTCAGATCCCAAAACCAATCGTTGAATTTGAATCAGCCAAATATGTTTTTGAAGGAAATGTAATTTCTAAAGTTTATGCGAAAGATTCTTTGATCTATACTGTAACTTTTGATATTACAAAACACTACAAAAAGAGTGACTCCCCAAAAACACTAGAATTCAAATTTAAATCTGAAGGAAAATATACCGGAGAATGGACTTCTTGTGACTGGAATGTGAATAAAAACGAAAAATGGCTTGTCTATGCATATTATTGGAACGACAAATTGACTTTTGGTTATTATTGTTCCAACTCAAAACCTATTGAAAAAACAGGTATTTCTAAAAGTGAGCAGAAGGTATTGAATAATGCAAATAGTTTTGAAATTGATAGATATACTTTTACAAGTTTAGATGGTCAATTTACAAATGCAAAACCAAAGGTTGATTTAGACTCAATATTAAGAAAGTATAGAGATAAAAACTATGGAGAAGAATATAACGAAAATAGAGTGGATATTGTTATTGACATTGATAAAAACGGGAATCTAATTTCAGCAAATTTAACTTCAAAAGAACATATGAGTATTGAAAACAATGAAATCATTGATTCAATTTATAATTTAAATAAACCAAAAAATATTGAAATCAGAACAACGAAAACAAATTTTGAAAAAGATATTTTAAAAATTGTTAAAAGTTTGATTGCATGGGATAAAACTTTTATTGAAAGAACCAAAACATCTGTAAGAATCAGGAAATTTTTACAGTTCTATAAAAAAACGAATGAAATTAAAGTTTTTTATTAAGAATCTGCCTCAGTTAGGTTAATTACTAAAAAACATACAACAAACCATATGTAAATGGGATGCCACAATTATGATTAACAGACAATGTAAATTCATTTTAACTTTCCTTTTTATTCTAGGAATCTCTTCAAATGTATACTCTCAAAAAGTAATTGAGAACTATGCTCCAAAAAAAAATGATAGTTTACGAATTGGAAAAGGAGAGAATGATTTTATGCCTTTTATTCAAAAAGGTTATACGCTAATGCTTCCTGAAGATAAGGCAATCAAAGGAGTTCTTATTTTCTTAGAGGATTCTGGATATGACAAAAAGAACAAAAGTTCAAAGCAGATGTATCATCAAGCATCAGAAAAAGGCTTTGCCGTGATGTCTGTTTCAACCGATATTCCTTTTGATTTTTACTTTTCTAAATCATCTATGGTTTCTACGCATAAAATAATTGGTGAAGTATTTAATAAATACAATTTACCAAATGATAATATTTTCTTTTTAGGTGCAACTTTAGTTGGGCATAGAGCAATGAAGTATATTGAATTTGTAACGAAAGAGGATTTTGATTTTCAGCTCAATATAAAAGGGATTGTTATTTGTAATTTTACATTAGACTGGACAAGAAAATGGCACCAACACAAACGAGATATAAAAATTAATCGAATTGATCTTTGGGAACCAAGATTTATGAATTATATGTTAGAAACCCACTTGAAAGGAACCCCTATAAATGCTCCAGAGAATTATCACAGTTTCTCATCTTATAGCTTCTTTGATGAAAAGAATAGAAACATTACTATTTACAAAAACTATGCTGTGAGAGCTTATATAGAGCCTGCTATAAAATATAGGTTAAAAAAGTATGTTAGGACTTTGTATGAAAATAATTCAACAGATATGGTTGGTTTTTTAGCTGAGTTAGAACTTGTAGGCAATAAAAACACAGAGTTAATTGTTTTACAACCTGAAGATACTACATCGCAGAAAAAGAATACTCAGTCAACTTGGGATGCAATAAATAAATATGAATTAATGGATTGGATTAAAAACCAATAAAAAACAAAAAAGAAAATACATTTATGACTAAACTAAGCAAAACTGTACTCGTTGTATTTCTCATAGGAATTTCATCAAACGGATTTTCTCAAGACATAACTTTTTTTAATGCTGACGGTTTTTTCTCTATTGGAACACAATCGAATAGGACTGCTTCTATAACACTTTTTGATATTGATAAGGATGGTGATTTGGATGCGCTTGTAGCAAATGGTAGACATTGGGCTGAACAAAATTATGTGTATTATAATGATGGCTTTGGTGGTTTTAAATTAGCACAGCCCGTTGGGAATTATTTAGATGCCTCCTACAAATTGATGAGTGCAGATTTTAATAATGATGGTTTTATGGACATTGTAGTCGCCAATGATCATATAGAGAATAAAATATATTTTGGAAATGCAGAACATAAGTTTTTAAACGGAAAACCATTTGGCTCAAAATCACCTTCTAGAAATATGGAAATTGCAGACATAGATCAAGATGGAGATATTGATATAATTTTATCCAACCGAAAAGCAAAAAACGAAATTTTACTAAACGATGGAAAAGGAAATTTTACGTCGACTATAACTTTTGGAAATGATACTGATCAAACAATTCAAACGAATGTAATTGATATTAATGGAGACGGTTTTTTAGACTTAGTTACTGCCGAGCGAAACACCTTTAACAAAATATACATCAATAATCAAAAATCAGATTTTTCAAGTATTATTGAATTTGGAAAAGAAGAAGATGAAACACGTTCAATTGATATTGGCGATTTCGATAAAGATGGAATTTTAGACATTATTACTGGCAACTTAAATTCAGTAAACAAAATTTACTTTGGTGATAAAAAGTTGACTTTCAAAAAGGAGTATTCTTTTAATATAGAAACAGAAACAGCCTCAATAAAAGTAGCAGACTTAAACAATGATGGATTCTTGGATATTGTCGAAGGGAATTTTGAAGAAAGAAATTATGTGTATTTAGGATCTAAGTCTGGTGAATTCAAAAAAATAGGTTTAAGAGAAGATTTAAAAAATGACACCTATCATATCGAAATTGGAGATTTGGACAATAATGGATTTCTTGATATTATTGAATCTAATTCTGGTTCTTGGAATTTGTTTTATAAAACTAGACAAAAATAACCACAGCAACACTGTATAAAATCAATTGCCTTAAGCGCGTATTAAAACGAATAAAGTAGGAGTGTATATCTTTGTGTTGTTTTATTAAACCTGCCTGCCGAAGCAGTTAAAAACAACTTGAAGTTAATTAAAATTTAAAAAATGAAATTAGGAAAAGTTTTAACTATTATTTTAATAGGATTTTTTAGTAGCTGCGCAAATGAATCTAAAAAAAATGAAGAATGGACCAAGGTTACGCGCGAGAGTAAAACGGTTGATAATATAACTTATTATTTCTCATCCACAATTGATCTTTCAAGAAGAAGTTTAGCTATTCAGGAGTGCCAAAATTCTATTATTGAAAATCTAAAGTTAATTAACGAAACTGATTTTACAAATAAAATGGATATTGAATTCGTGGAATCTAGAAATAAAATGTTAAAGTATACTGGTATGGGGGCACAAGGAATGGCTTTTCCAGAAAGAAACACTTTTTTTACTTTATTAAAAGATGAGGGTTCGCCTATAAAGCATGAAATGATGCATATGATAACTATGTATAAATGGGGTACTCCACCAGAATCATCAACTTGGATGAATGAAGGACTTGCTACTTATTCTGGGGGTAATTGCTCTAATTATTCTTTATCAGAAATTTATAACTATTTTATTCAAAGTAAAAAAGTGATACCAATGAACAATCTAGCTGATAATTTCTATGGTAACCCAGAAATGATAGCTTATCATCAAAGTGCTTTTGTGTGTAAGTTTCTTATTGATAACTATGGCTTGGATAAATTCAAATTATTATGGCAAAAGGGATTTAACGAATTATATACTGTTTATGGATTTAGCGCTAAACAGTTAGAAATGAATTTATTAAAATTTGTGAAAGAAAAACACACAACAGACATAGAATTTAATTGGGAAAAATTTAATGAAGGGTGTTAAAAACAACTAACCTAGTCTTTTCCGGTAGGTTTGGTTTGTATTTGCTAAATTAGTTGCTTAAAACACGGAACAAACCATAAACAAACAAGTTGTGTTTAATTTAAAATAAAATGAAAAGACATCAAATAGTTACGACTTTACTACTAACAATTTTTGTTTTTTCATGCAAAGACAATCAATCTGGAGAAACTCCATTAGTTGATGAAGTTGAAATCATTGAGCCTAAAATTAACTTAGCAGAATTAGAATTAAATTTCATGAACTGGTGGACTTACCACTCAAATAATATTACTTTATCTTCAAATTTTATAAGTTTGAATGAAAATTCTGCTACGATTGACAAAAAAGAATTTTTGGAGAAATTAATTACCTCTAAGTATATTCCAGTAAAGTTAAAGTCAAATAAAGAATTTGATACGTATAAACTTTTTAAGCTTCATTCTAACGCAAATAAGAGTATTGGAAGTACATTAAAAAGTCAATCGTTGACAAATCTTAAGCATTATAATATGGAAGGAATGCACTTCCCTGATTTTGATTTTACCGACCTTAATGGTAATGTCTACACTAATGAAAACACTAAAGGGAAAATTTTAATATTAAAAACTTGGTTTATTAACTGTATTGCTTGTGTGGCAGAATTTCCTGAATTAAATGCCTTTGTAGAAAAATACAAACAAAGAAAAGATATTATTTTCTTGAGTTTAGCATTGGATTCTAAAGCTGAATTAGAGGTTTTTTTGCAAAAAAAAGTTTTTAAATATCAAGTAGTCTCCAATCAAAATGAGTTTATTGGAAAAAAAATGAATTTACAAATATTTCCGACTCATATATTAGTTGACAGTAATGGAACGATCTTAAAAGTGGTAAATAAGGCATCAGAAATGATAGCGTTTTTTGAGAATGAAAATATATTGACTGAAAAAACTGCACCGCCACCGCCACCAATGTAAATAACTATGCATAACACCTTATAAAAATCAATTGCCTTAAGCGCGTATTAAAACGAATAAAGTAGGAGTGTATATCTTTGTGTTGTTTTAATAAACCCGCCTGACGAAGCAGGTAAAATATGATAACCTAATTTTAAAAAATGAAACTACTATCTGAAAAACCACATCTGCTTTTTTTGTTTTCGATTCCCTTCATCATATTGAGTGGATATGTTACCACTAATGAGATCTTGGCGATTAATATTTACGATAGGTATTTTGTTTTTTCGATTTTCTATTTAAATAATTTGATTTCTATTCTTTTCGGACTTCTCGGGTTTGGGTATTGGATTATACTAAAAATGAATATAAAGCTATTAAAATGCTTAAATACAACTCATACACTGTTGAGTTTGGGTGGAGTTTTACTTATTTGGATTTTAGCTCAGTTTTATAGCCAATCAATACTGACTGATTTTAATACGAACCTAACTTTAGTTATTTATTTAGTAGCGTTGATTTGTATTGTAGGACAGATCATATATTTTATTAATATAATAAATGGATTATTAAAAAAGCGAAACAAAACTAGTAGCTAACACCCTGTGTTGTTCATTGCTAGTGGCTTTTTTATACAGAAAAGTATAGTTGTCTTCAAGTTCATTATATTTCATTAAATCTACCTCCAGCAGGCAGGTTTACCGTTATGTAAAGGCAACGAACCTTTAACAAACAGAGTATATGCAAACAGTGATAGTATTGAACTTTTAAAAAAAGGAATGAATAATTTACAGGATTTAAATATAAAAAAGGAGCTACTACCAATATTTGACTATTCTTTGAATATGTTTTCAAAAAAAAGGATTCTCGAGATTTTGGAAAACCCTCTAGAATCAGTTGATCAGATTATTTACCGTCAAAAAATATTAAAAGGGTTTAGGGACAATAATGAAATTTTAAAGAATTATTCCTACACAATTTTATATCTAAACGAAGTTCATTTTTTTTTAAACAATGAAAAAATTGAAGACTTGAGTCACAGGAAACTTAAGTACCGGTTATTTGGATCGAAAAAAGTAAAAAACCGTTATGAAAGTAAGTTAAATCAATTGATTTTACTCTTTTTTCGTTTAGAATCTCATTACTTTTCTAGATTGACTGTTAACAAATTTCCAGAAAAATACATCCAAAGTATTAGGCATATTACAAAAGTTC
Source organism: Polaribacter pacificus (assembly GCF_038024035.1). NCBI lineage: Bacteria > Pseudomonadati > Bacteroidota > Flavobacteriia > Flavobacteriales > Flavobacteriaceae > Polaribacter > Polaribacter pacificus. Next base: position 479,635 of record NZ_CP150664.1, on the reverse strand, counting down.
TTTCAGCTTTTAATCTTGAGAAATATGAATACATAATAAGAGAAGATAGATTAAAAGATAAGCACATTATTGATCTAACGAGAAGAATTAACATACTTAAAGATACTGGTGATCTAGAACTGTTTTGGGAAAACTTTTTTCTGTTCGAGGCTTATCTTTCAATAAACATAGGAATACTCAAGAACGACTTTGTTTTTCCAAGCTTCTCAACTAAAACAATTAAACTAGTTGAGTTATATCATCCATTAATCAAAGACCCTATCAAAAACAATTTTGCTTCTGCAACAAATGTTATTGTATTGAATGGTCCAAATATGTCTGGGAAATCAACATTTTTAAAAGCAGTTGGGCTCTGTATTTATTTTGGTCATTTAGGTATTGGTGTTCCAGCTTCCAAGGCAGATATTCCATTTTTTAATTATTTTTCTATCGAAATAAATAGAAGAGATGATGTTTTAAATGGCTATAGTCATTTTATGACAGAAGTTATGAATGTAAAAACTGTTGTTGAAAATGCAGTGAGTGGTAAGCAGTGTTTTGCTGTTTTTGATGAATTATTTAGTGGTACCAATGTACAAGACGCTATTGAGATTTGCAGAACAACCATAAATGGCTTAAGCAAGTATAAGAACTCTTACTTTTTTATCTCGACCCATATTGAAGAACTTAAAAATGTCTCAAATGAGAATGTCTCAAACTACTTTATAGATTGTGAGTTGATTGATAATTTACCAACATTTACTTACAAATTAAAAAAAGGTTGGTCTGAGATTAAAGTTGGACGAATTTTGTTTGATAAAGAAGGTTTGAATGATCTGCTAAACTAAAAAAGGCTAGGAGTGTTTGTCTTTGTTTATTTCATTGCATCTACTGGTGCAATCAAGAATAACCCAGTGTCCAATATAATTAGGGTAATTTAAAATTAATTGGCTAAATTGACTTTAGAAAAAAATGTCTTAGGAAACTAAAGCGCAAGGGTATTATTAAATCATCAAAAAGAAAATGAATAGAGTTAAACTGATTACATTACTGATCGTATGTCTTTTTTCTTTTCAATCTAATGGTCAAAATTTAACGAATCGTAAATTGATTAAAATTGCAAAAAATGCTCCTGATTCTATTAGTGGTTTTGCATCTGATATTGCAGATTATTTTAAAACCAAGACTAAAGATCCTAAAGAACTTGTTTTTCTTTTTAGTTATTGGATTGGCCAGAACATATCATATAATGTTGAAAAGCATTTGACAGGAGATACAACTTATACAGACATTTGGGACACCCTTAAAACTAAGAAGACAATGTGTCAAGGTTTTTCAGAATTGTTCTCAGAAATATGCTACTGGGCTGATATTGAGAGTGAAATAATCGTAGGCTATGCCAAAGGTATTGACTTTAATGGAAAACCGTTAAAAGGCACCAATCATATTTGGAATGCCGTTCTAATAAACAACAAATGGGAGTTAGTTGATATTACTTGGGCTGTGGGATTTATAGATTTTAGAAATGGGAAATATGTTTTTAATAAGAAATTCAGAAAACAATATATTTTTGCAAAACCTGATGATTTAATTATAACACATTTACCTGTAAAATCTAAATGGCAATTATCAACTAGTTCAATTACATTTAATGAGTTTTTTAGTGATGTACACGAAAAAAAGAGACAAAGCGCTTTCAATCATTAGAAGTATTTTAGATATTTTAAATGCAATCCACTGATTAATAGCTAATACAATTCATCATTAAAAAAAGACAATTCAGAAATAAATTAGTAAGCAAGTAAGAATAAATAAATTTGGTCGAACAAAACAATCGACTAAATGAAAAAGTTTGTAAAAATTTTAAAAAAGCTAATCTTATATACATTCTCTATTCTTTTATTTGTTACTGTAGCGGGTTATATTTACCTCTATGTACTTCCAAAAGGGCCTGAAATTACAACCCCAAAAAAAATCAATATTGGAATAGACTCTTTTGTGACCTATGCCTATACAGACAGTGAGAGGAAAACAATCAAAGTTTGGACTTACAAACCTGAAAATTGGAATGACAAAGACAAAATAGTTTTTGTGATGCACGGTGGAGGCCGAAATGCTGATGACTATCTAAATGCCTGGGTTAAATTAGCTAAAATGAATAACCTTTTGATAATAGCACCTGAGTTTGAAAACAAGTTTTCAAACTATACAACCAATGATTACCAAGAAGGAAATTTATTTACTTTTTTTGGTACTAAAAATCCAAGAAATGAGTGGGCGTTAACAGTGGTAGAAAACATTTTTGATCATATCAAATCAGTTAATACTATTACAAACAAACAATATGACATTTTTGGGCATTCAGCTGGTGGGCAATTTGTACATCGTATGGTAATGTTTATGCCTGAGGCTAGGGTTGGAACAGCTATCGCTGCTAATTCTGGATTTTATAGCTTTCCAAATGATAGACTTGATTTTCCATATGGGATTAAAAATACTGGAATAGATTTACAAAAAGCATACAATAAAAGATTGATTATTTTATTAGGAGAGTTAGATAATGATCCAAGTTTAGGGACTTTTAGAACAACTGATTTAGCGATGGAACAAGGGGAACACAGGTTGGAACGTGGTACTACTTTTTTTAATTCAAATAAGACACTGAAGTATCAAAATAATTGGATATTTAACTGGGAAATGGACACTGTTAAAAATGTAGGACATGATTATTGGAAAATGTCTGGAAAGAGGCTATTGACTGGCTTAAAAAATAGCACTAACACTGTCTATAATAGATCTCTAAAGAAGTATCTTTATCAAAGTAGGCTAGTAGGGCTTAAGCTTGTTTTATTTGATAGATAAAGGAAATATGTAAAATTAAACAAATAACTTTGTATAATATAGCGTAAAAATAAACGCTACAAATAAGCTAAATAATTAAAGAACCGATATGATACATTTAGTTTGGTCACTAATAAACCTTTTAATTCTACTCTACTTTATTTATTTACTTGTTGGGTTTTTAAGAAAAGGCAAGGCTATTTTTAAACCTCAATTTAAAGTTGTTTCAGTTTTTATTCTGGTGGTTGGAATCATACAGGTGATTAGTGCTACTAGTTTAAAGAGTACTACAAATAAAATATTGATAACGGATGCTTATAACAATGTGAATTATTCAAAAGTAGAAGAACTCCTTCTTGAGGAAAATTTGACTTTTGATATTCATATGTCATTGAACTATTCGATAGATCAAAATATGGATGTACCTATATCTAGCCAGAGTGAATTAACTGGATTTGTAAGTGGTTATGAATGGGAATTTAAATCTATAGCTACTGAGACGCATAACCCTGATGAAAATGCAGCGTTTGTTGCTACTGGCATTTTAAAGTGGAATCTCTTGGGAGTTACTGTTTTTAGAGAATTGAAAACATTTAAGGGTTTTATAAATTAGAAAATCAATATAGGAAAATACTTTTAATCAATTTTTCTTCGGTTTTCATTCAAAGCAAAAAAGTTAGGGTGTATTATTATCCCTTTTATTAGATTAATCAATAAGAACACCTAGTAGATCCCTGAACAAGAACTTTAGTAACCAAACGTAAACACTTTTTAGGAAAATTGAATCACAGATTTTATAATAAGAATAAAAAAGAGCAAAATAACTTCTTAATTGTATTAGCGTTAAGCGCTCTTACAATGATTCTTTTGTCAATTATCATATCAATCTTTTCTGGGATATACTTGATTGGGTTTCTGATATTTGCAATAACCTTGTCTATAATTGCCCCATTTTTTGATATGCCTTCATTAAAAAAAAGTGGAAGAATGATTTATTATTCACCTTTATTTCTGTCTGAAACACCAAAAAAAGGTCTCGTTAAAATTCACGGTGGAACCCTGTTTGATTATTGTTTTGTAATTGATAGAAAAATGAATGGGAAACAAAGGACAGATTTTATTATTCAGCAGTATCTCGAGGGGCTTTTGTCATTTATTGAAGCACATAAAAATGATCAGCAATTAAAAGTTCGTGGAACTAGCTATATTATAAATGATAGAACAGCAAAAAAGATTGGGTTTAAAATTGTTAAAACAGATCTTCTGCAAAAATTTATACTAGTTTATAATTACTTTAATATTTTAATTTCAAATACAATTGCTAAGAATAAATTATCATTCCCAAATTTGAATAAAACCAGAACTTTTGAGGCCAATATTAGTCAACTAATTGAAAGAAAAGAATACATTGATAAATTAAATCAATCCTTAAAAAGTACTCTTACTAAAAACTAAAAATTATTATGAGAAAAATCTTAGCTTTTTTAATCGCATTAATACTGTTTTCATGTAGTAAATCTGATGAAATTTCTGGATTTAATTTTGATCAAAAAACTTTTGAGAAAAATAGGCAATTATGGGAGCAAAATAAAATTAACAATTACACTTTTTCCCAAAAATATAGCTCAACATCTATTGGATCTCAACCCAAATTAACAAGTGTAGTTAAAAACAACCAATTAGATTCAATATTTGTTCAATCAAATAACACCAGCATTTCTGACTTAGGTGAGGTTTTTTATTATGGTACGGTCAATAAAGTTTTTCAACATATAGAATGGGTTACCGGATATTATGAAAATATATTACATATTAATGATGGATATATGAAAGGTGTTTTTTTTGAGATAACTTATGATGAAACGTATCATTATCCTACAAAGATAAAGTATACAGGGGATTATTTTGGAAACGTCAATGGGGGTTTAAATGTACTAATTGAACTTAGTGATTTTGATGTTCAATAATAAAATGAAGTTTAATTTTTGAATGAATTGCTATTTACAATAGTGGGTTAATGTTTTCATAGCTATTATCTTTTTAGCATGAAAAATGTACCACAGATACTATGTTTATTAGACATTGAATAGGCTTTTCTGTTTTACTATAATAATTTTTACAGCTTATATGAGATAAACATTTCTTTTATTAATTTCAACTTTAATTTTATTTAATTGTAAAGAGAAAAAAGCCTTAACTGAAAGTGAATTAAAAAACTGGAAAAAGGAAAACAATTCTATAACTCGAGATAGATCTCCAATTTTTATTGTAATCACTGATTCCATAACTCATTTAAATAAAGACCATAACTTGAGCTTAGTTAAACATTTTAAAAACCAGAATCTAGTTATAGACACCAGTAAAATTGCTTTGAATAACAACTACAAAATTGCTTTAACTAAATTAACAGCTAACAACGATAAATTTAAATATAGATCAGAGTTTCCTAAAGGACGTGACTTTTGGAGAACTGAATATAAATTTTATGTTGGATGATCAGCTTAATTTAGTCGAATTTTATTTCATATTAATAGATGCTATGGAGTTTTAAATGCTGGGTTAAGTTATGGTATTTTAAACGGTATTGGATATCGAGTTTTTATTAAAAAAAATGATAAAGGTAAATGGTTTGTTGATAAGGTTATAGGAATTACGATATCATAAAAAAAATAGAATCAACGTTTTGTATAATTCTTTAATTGAATAGTTTTTTAATGAAATAAGATTAAAGTGTTTAAGTTTCTTTTAGTCTTATTTGAATAAAAAAAACTTTATTTGCAAAAACGAATAGATGAATCTAAGAAAATCCAAGCTACATCATATCATCGGGGTTTTAATTATATTTTTAGCTCTTAGTGGCTGCACTAAAGAAGATATTTGCACAGAAAAAGTTAACGTCCCTATTTGGAATAAAGAAAAGCAAATATTTGAAGATAATTTTCAAGATTTTCCTTGTGGTTTTAAAGGGATGTCCAAAAGTGCTCTCGAGTTTACTCCTAAAGAAATATAAGAGGGTAATCTTCCTTTAAAAAGTTAAAAACTAAGGTTATTTTAGAAAAGATTCTCCCTGTATTTTTTATTATAATTGATTTATTGACTTAGGTCAATTAGTTTGAGTTGAGACTACAGTAGTTTTGCCATCAAAATATTAATAATAATATAAAATGGTACTTACAGAATTAGACAGATTTCAAACCGAAGAAAGCCACAGTAAAGAGCGATTAGAAAAAGCATTGGTACATCTTCAAAAAGGAGAAGGAGTTGTTTTACTAGACGATAAAGACAGAGAAAATGAAGGCGATTTGATATACTCGGCTCACCATATGACACTTGTTCAGATGGCACTTATGATTAGAAAGTGTAGTGGTATTGTATGTCTATGTTTGACCAATAAAAAAGCAGATCATCTTAAACTACCTTATATGGTAAAGGAAAACACTAGTAGTTTTCAGACCCCGTTTACCGTTTCTATTGAAGCAAAGCATGGGGTAACCACTGGAGTCTCTGCAAAAGACAGATTAACAACCATCAAAGTTGCTTGTAGTGAAAATGCCAAAAGCGATGAGCTGTCTAAACCTGGGCATATCTTTCCGTTAAGAGCAAAAGACAATGGTGTATTGCAGCGAAAAGGACATACAGAAGGCAGTGTAGATTTAATGAAATTAGCCGGTTTAAAACCAGAAGCGGTTCTGTGTGAAGTGATGAATGACGATGGGACCATGGCAAAAACAGCTAGTCTAGTCAGTTTTGCAAATGAGCATAATTTGATGGTGTTATCAATCCTAGACATTATTCATTATCGTAAATTTGTAAGAGATTATAAATAAATGGTAAACTATATTGAACTCACAAATTTTATAAAAAAGAATATTACTATTGATGACGAAGATTTAAAAACCGTGTTGTCATATTTTAAAACGATTAAAAAAAAGAAAAATGAAATTTTACTATCAAATGGTAAAAATAGCCAGGTAAGTTATTTTGTCAGAAAAGGCTGCTTGCGGCTCTTTTATATTGATGAAGAGGGTAAAGATGTAACCCGTTATATAGCCTTTGAAAACCAATTTGCCACAGAGCTTGTAAGCTTTATTACCAATGAACCTGCACAAGAAACGATTCAGGTTATTGAAAACAGTGAGCTTTTATATATCACTCACGATGATTTTAGACACCTAATGACGATTGTTCCTAAATGGAAAGATTTTTATAGCATCTATTTAGAAAAGGCCTACGTAAATAACTCTAAAAGACTGGTGTCATTTACCGCCTTAGATGCCACAGAACGATACAAACAATTATTTAAAATTAACCCTAATATCGTTAAGCGCTTACCCAACAAAATAGTGGCCTCTTATATCAATATTTCACAAGAAACTTTAAGCAGGATTAAATCAAAACTTTGATAAAAACTCACACTACATTAAAAAGATGAAACATAAATATATGATGGTAATTTTTGCTTCTGTTGATTCTTTTTATTTAATTTAACCTAAAAATATGTTGTCTTTTAGATTTTAAAAATAAAAAACTATGAAAAAGCTACTTTTATTCATCTTCTTAGTCTCAACGATTTCGATAACCTCCAATGCACAGAAAAAGATAACTTATGGGCTTAAGGGAGGAGTTAGTATTTCAAATATTTCTTCAGATTCATATTATAAGTCAATAGGTAAGAAAGGAATTTATCTTGGAGGTTTGGCAGAGTTTTATCTTAAAGAAAAATTCTCTATTCAAGGAGAAGTGTTATTCGCTATATATGGTGCTGAAGTATATCCAATTACCTATGGAGGAAATGGCACTAAGACAGAGATAGATTTAGATTATATTTTAGTTCCAGTATTAGCCAAATTTTATATGTCAAAGCACTTATCAGTTGAGATTGGACCATCATTTAATTTTTTGATAAATGAGAAAGGGTACAGGCCTAATCTCCCTGATATTATTGACTCAAATGGAAATTTTTTGAGAAGCCAAAAAGAGATGGATCCATACGGAAGCAGTATTGAATTAAGCGCTTTAATCGGTGTTTCCTATAAACTAAGCAGAAACCTATCAATAAATCTTAGATATACTCGAGGGTTAACGAACACCTTTAATCCCCCTTTTCAAACTAGCAAAAAAGGAATAAATGAAGCTTTTCAGTTGGGTATTGACTTTCTATTTTAACAATTGCTATTACAGTGAGTGTTGATTTTTATTTTACTAAGTTTAGTCTTTAAAGAAATCATCTAAACATAGACAAATACTAACTGTATTTATGTAGTTAATTTATTGATTTACATTCGTTTACTTTGTTTATATTATCAAGAGAAATGGAAGAATTATTCGCTTTTATAAATAAAATTAGCCCAATTAAACTAGATACATTTAATGAGTTGCAAAAATGTTTTAAACCCTTGCAACTTACTAAAGGTGATTATTTTGTTAGAGAAGGTGAATATGCACAACAAATAGGATTCTTAAGAAAAGGGGTTGTTAGAGCTTTTTTTATAAATGAAGAAGGAAAAGAATACACCAAACAGTTTTTTGTAGGCTATTCTATCATTGGAGCTTATACATCACTTCTCACAAAACAACCAAACAAAATAGGACAACAAGCCTTAGGTGATTGTGAAATACTCACTGCTGATTTTAGAGAAATAGAAAAACTCTATGAAAGGTTTCATGATTTAGAAAGATTGGGTAGAAAGATTGCTGAATTTTATTTTTTAGAGAAAGAAGAAAAAGAAATCGAAATGGCGCTACTTGATGCTGATAAGAGATATTTACTTATGAAAGAAAAATTCCCTTCTTTAGAGCTAACAATTCCTCAATATCAGATTGCCTCATACTTGGGCATTACTCCAACTCAATTGAGCAGAATTCGAAGAAAATTTAAAGAATCTTAGTTTCCTCGACATATGTAAATGTATAAACAAAAAGCTTCATTTAGTTTTGCTCTAAGTTAAAAGTAAAATTAGATGAATCGATTTTTAGGATATTTATTAATTACCGTTTACTCAATATTTATTGGAAGTCAAATTACGGAAGGGCTATTATTTGTTCCATACTGGAAATCCTTATCTCCTGAGGAGTTTTATGATTATTATTCTCAATTTGGATTGCTTATTGGACGATTTTATACGGTGTTAACGATTATAGCAGCATGTATTTCAATAGCCACGAGTCTATATTGTATGTATGTAAAATCGAAAGCACTGAGGGATTCATTAGTATCTTCGGTTTTTATTCTTTTGTGTATCGCTGTCTTTTACTTGTATTTTAAAGATACTAATCAACAATTTTTTACCGCTAATTTAAACCCAGTTCAATTAAAATTAGCATTAGAAACCTGGGAATATCTTCATTGGTTTAGAGTATTTTTAGAATTTTTAGCTCTATTTTTTTTAATCAGAACCCTAAATACGTTAACAAAAAAAGGATTCAATAATAGGTGACAATCAACTTTAAAATAAAACAAATATGAAATATTTAAGCATACTTTTTACAATGGCTATATGTATCACAGTTAATGGGCAAACTATTATTGGACAATGGGAAACTTTTGATGATAAAACCAAAGATAAAAAAGCAATCATTGAAATTTATAAGACAAAGAATGTTTATTATGCCAAAATAGTTAAAAGTTTTGTGGGAGAAAAAGATGCCATTTGCGAGACATGTACTGGCACAAAAAAAGACACACCAATCATTGGTTTAGTGATCATTGAAAACCTCAAAAAAGATGGAGATGAATTTAATGGTGGAACTATTCTAGATCCAGAAAACGGAAAAACCTACAAGTGCTATCTAGAGTTGATAAATAAAAACAAATTAAAGGTTAGGGGCTATCTTGGAATTTCACTATTTGGAAGGACTCAATATTGGAGTAGAAAGGAATAAATTACATAAAATTATTTCTTAAATTTCCATGCATTATTTGAATTTATGTTTCAACAATGATTAGGTGCATTATTAATACTAACGCAATTTATCAATTGACTTCTAAAGCAAAAAAGCCATGGTGGTGTCAATATTTGTAACTATGTTTCCAACAGAATAAACTAAATTTGTTGTAATGTGGTTGCAGCCTATTATCACGATCATATTTTTGTAGATAAAAAAGATACAACAAAAGCCATGGAGATTTTAAATGCATTTTCTAATTAAAGCACTTACTTTTAACATAAAATATAAACGGATGAATTGGGTACTATTAATCATTGCAGGACTCTTTGAGGTTGCCTTTGCAGCTTGTCTAGGAAAAGCAAAAGAAGCAACAGGAACTGAGTCAACTTATTGGTATATAGGTTTTCTAGTTTGTCTAGGAATCAGTATGGGTTTGCTTTTAAAAGTAACACAGCATTTGCCCATTGGTACAGCCTATGCAGTTTGGACAGGCATTGGGGCCGTTGGAACTGTTTTGGTTGGGATTTTTATTTTTAAAGAACCCGCAACATTTTGGCGACTATTTTTTATCACAACACTAATTATTTCTATTGTCGGACTAAAAGTGGTTTCTCATTAATGATATTCAATAATGAAATCCTCCACAATTACATTTATTGTGATCGCTAATGGAGTTTTTAGATTAAAAAGAGTAGGTGAGCTAAGTTGATTTCAAGTTTGTAATATTTCATTACATTTATGACATAGAAAATGTAACCAAACGATATCTTCGGGTTAAGCATACCTAACAAGTTGATGAAGTGAAATTACTGTATGCCTAGATAGTTAATAATAAACAATGATTTCTCTAAATAAAACAATCGCTTATACCAAAAATTGGAAACATACGCTTTGGATAGGATTATTACTGGGTGTATTGCTCCCAACCTTATTAATGACCCTGGAACCTTTTGATAATAGTAATAGTTTTTCATATAAATATTTAATTTTATCAGGCTACGGATTTTGTATCCTAATTCCGATTCTGCTTGTTCATCCAATTGAAAACTACGTTTATAAGCTACAAACAAATCGGTGGTTTATTATAAATGAGTGTTTGTATGTTTTAGCAACACTCTTTTTAATGCTGCTGTTTTCTTTTTTCTACCATTTTTATGTAGTTAGTGGACTACCTACATTTACATCTAAATTAATTTGGGGTTTTATAAAATCTTTTGGACTCCCATTTATCCCACTTATCGTTCCTCTATGGCTTTACTTGCGTTCTAAATATGGCTTGATTGAGGTACCAATTTCAACAAAAGAACAGCCCAAAAAAATGAAGTCTATAACTATAGTTGGGAACAACAAATCTGAAAGTTTAACAATTTTTGAATCTGATTTTATTTTTGCAAGAGCTCAGCAAAATTATGTAGATGTTTATTTTAATACAGAAACTGGGATGCAACAAGAAACATTTCGGAGCACACTTTCTAATATTATGAAACAGTTGCCAAAAGCATGGCAAGTGCATCGATCTTACTTGGTCAATTTAGATTATTTACAAACGGTTGAAGGAAATGCTCGAAAGCGTTTTATAAGAATCTCGCTAACTGATGAAACGATTCCAATTTCTCAAGTTTACTATAAAGCCTTAACAAAAAGACTTTCAAATTCATCCCAAGAACTTCAAAACTAGCCCAAGAACTTCAGTTTTATCCCAAAAAAGTCAAGTCAGTCACACTCTTTTTTTTCTCTTGTATTTATGTGTTCTCTTTGTTGTGAACTTAAAACTAAACACATGAAAAATCGTACACTTTTTATTCTCGCAACATCTTTTTTATTATTAGCAAGCTGCTCTTCTAGTAGGTATGTAAATTATTTAAAAGCACACACAGAAGTTGTTCAAATGACAGATTCACTTGAGTTTACTTCATTAGATAAAGATTTTTACAACAACAAACTCTTTTTAGTAGGAGAAGTACATGAGGTTGAAACATCACCAAGAATTGATTTTGCAATGTTTACGCAACTCAATGAAAAAATTAAGATTGACACATATTTGACTGAAATGGATATTGCTCAAGCCTATTACCTTCAAGAATATTTAAAGGGATCTAATAAAGTTGAACTTAAAAATATATTAAAAAACTGGCCAGTATATATTGGGAGTATCTCCAAACAATACAGAAATAAATGGGTAAAATTAAGAGCATATTATTCTCAACTTCCTGAAAACTCAAAATTTAAACTTGTTGGTATTGATAGATTAGCAGACTTTGATTTGGTTCGAAAATTGTTAAAAGCTAAACTTCCAAACAACTATCATAAAGAAATCCTTTTAGATAACGATTCTTTGATTTCTTGGTCAAAACAAAGACTAAACAGCATACTCGAAAATGAGAAATCAAATTTTGATATCGCTACTATGGATCTGTTGAGAAACATAGAATACAATCTAACTACTTATAATCAAACCAGAAATAGAGATACTTTTATGTATCAAAATTTTAAAAGATTATATACTCAAAATCAATGGAAAGGCAAAAATATTTATGGAGGATTTGGGTTTTCTCACACACTACAAGCCTACAGCTACACATTTGCAGGAAGAATCAAAAAAGATTCAACATTACCGTATACTAATACTATGGTTAGTTTAAACACCTTGTATGTAGATTCTAGATTAACTGTTGATAGTAAAGCATTGCCAAAGTTTATGCAAGATAAAGGCAAAGAGTTTACAAGATTTAAGTACTCTCAAGACAGTAGATTGTTTATGTATATTAAAGGAATAGCAGATTACAAAAAGGTAACAAAACCAAATAGTATAAGCTTACTAAAGCTAGATGCTGAAGGATCACCTTATTTAAATTCAACAAGAGGAGCTAAGGTTAAGAAGTTGATAACTATTTGGGATGCTTATGAATTACTCGAAGGAACCTCTACAACGGATTATGCACAATATGTGTTTTTTGTTAGAAATGCAGACTGGATTGAACCTGACAAAAAATAGATGTGGCTAACACATTATAAATCAACTCTTAATCGAGACCTATCCACCAATGTAATCTTAGACCTTCTAGTTGTGATTATTTAGTTAACTTTAACGCTTTATCAGACATTAGTTTATACAGAAAATTAAGATTAAAAGAATAGATATAAAATACTTATGAAACGAATCGCCTTTTTAATAATTCTAAGCTTCTTTGGTAATAATATAATAGCACAAAATGAACAAGCTTTTAAGGAAATCCAATTTTTAACATCAGACGGGATAAAAATTAGTGGAGCAATCCAATATCCTTCTCATTTTAAGCAATCAAATCTACCTGTTGTTATTCTCATTCACCAAGGAGGTTCCTCAAAAGAAGAGTGGTTAGCCTTACCCATAACAAATAAACTTTTAAACAACGGATTTGCTGTATTGGCTTATGATATTCGGCTACATGGAAAGTCTGGGAAAGATGTTAAGTTTACAGACCTCTATAACAACCCTAACAGAGCTCCCTTAGATTTATTAGCAGCCATAGAATTCTTAAAAAAGGACCAACATATTGATGTAAATAGAATTGGAATTCTTGGAGCTTCTATTGGAGCAAATTTAGCATGTATGGCCGTGTCTTCAGACAAATACCCTGTAAAATCTGCAGTTTCATTATCTGCTAAAACAGAGGCAGTTCAAAATTTAAGCGGTCTGACTAAGACCATTACTCCTAAAAACATTTTTTACATCGCTTCTGAGCATGAGCAGAATGGAAAACGAGTAATATGGGCAAATGAGTTGCACAGTCTTTCAACAGGCCTGAAAAAAGTTAAAATTGCTTCTGGAAATAAACACGGTTCTTATATTTTAAAAGAGAACACCTATCTGGAGAACGAGATTGTAAAGTGGTTTCAGATGTCTTTAAAATAATTGCTTAGAATGAGGTTATTTTATTAAATTTAGAACCTGTCCCTATCTTTTTAATTAAAGACGAAACGAACCTTTTTTAAAAACGATTGTAGTAAAAAATAACGAATGGAATTTAATAAAGATCAATATAAAATTTATACTTGGAAAAATTGGATGATGCTTCATTGGATTTTGAATCCAGGTTTAGCCATTAATGAATTAATTTTTGGGCAACGTGTCCCTAAGATTAGTTTGGAAGACAAGCGCATTGAAAAGCCACGGATAGAAAGATCTTTTGTTCCTTGTCCTCATTGTAATACACTACATGATGCTAGAACCTGGTCAACAGAAAACGGAACAGGTTTTAAAAATTGGTTTGGACTGTATTGTTCTAATTGTGGTGGCATCATCCCTTGTTTGAGGAATGGGCTTAGTTTTATTATTCTAGTGGTGACATTTCCGATTTGGGGCTTGTTTATAAAAAAAATGAAAGCAAATTGGCTGGACAAACAAGCCAAAAGATATGAAAACATAAACATTGAGCATATTCCAAATCCTTTTGATAAGAAGAGCTGGCTAAAGACCGGTTTAATATGGGGTGCGTTTATGTTTTTACTAATGACCTTTGTGTTTCCTTTTTTTGACGGACAAGAAATCACTTTAAAAACCATACTAGTTGGTTTGGTGTTTTGGACACTTGGAGGACTGGGCTTTGGTTATTTTATGAAAACATTTTTGAATAAGAAAGGTGCAACTACTGATGCAAATTCTTCTTCGGTTTAATTGGTTAAATGAAGCTAAAGAGTTGCTAGGATAAACCATTAGAAAGGCTATTTAGTGACACTGAAATTATCGAGAACATGGAAGGAGTATTAACAATAAAGACCTATACATGAGTTTGTTAAGGTTTTTTTACTATAAAAGAGTACTTTATGGATTATCACAGTTTAGCAAATTCTTCATCAAAAAACAATGCAGTAATTAAAATTAAAGAAACTGAAATTGTTTTTGGTACTACTCCCGAATCTTCTGACAATTTAGCAAACCCTGCAGAATTGTTTTTAGGATCATTATCAGCCTGTATTTTAAAGAATGTGGAACGTTTTTCAATTTTTATGAAATTTGAATATTCACATGCAGAAATCAAAGTTCATGCAACGCGTTTGGAAAAGCCTCCGAGAATGGACCAAATTAACTATGAATTAATTATTTACAGTCGTGATGGTAGTTTAAATCTTAGTTTGCTTAAAAAAAATATCGAGAAATTTGGGACCATCTTCAATACAGTCAAGGCTTCTTGTTCTATTGTGGGTGAGGTGAAACAAATACACGAATACTGATTTATTAGAACTAATGTCTATAAAATAATACCTAGTTTAATGCTCTATCCATGCTTTATCCATGACTTATCTATAATTTTGTTGGTTCTTCTAAAGAAAACCACTAAACACAAAAAAGACTATTCTTACTTGCAGTTATTGTAGGTGATTTGAAAAAAAAATATGAAAAAACTTCTCTCAATTTCAATTTTCACACTTCTATTTATCAGTTGTCAAACAAAGCCAACTCTAGCCACTATAACTAGCTTGAATCCTATTGAATACTCTATGGATAATGCTGCAAAGTTGATTTTGGAAAACCCAGAAATTAATTCAATCTCAATCGGGGTTTATAAGGATAAAAATACCTTTACGAAGTATTATGGAGAAATTGATACAGGGGTAGGCAACACCGCTAATGACCATTCAATTTTTGAAATAGCATCAGTAACAAAAACTTTTACCGCCTATATTACTGCTCAAGCTGTATTGGATGGGAAATTAAGTTTGGATGACGACCTTAGAAAATATTTAGATGGTGCTTATTACAACTTAGAGTTTGATAATCGCCCTATCCTTATTAAAGACATCGTGACCCATACTACAGGGATCCAGAGAGCCGATTTTTCTAAGGTTTTGTCAAAAATGTTTTCAATTGATATAACAGAACAGGAGCGAAAAGCTATTACCGACTATAGCAAAAAAGATTTTATAGAAGATTTACAACATTACCAGCATAAAACCACTTCTGGAAAAGTATATGACTACTCAGGTTTTGTAGCACCAGAATTATTGGCTATGGTTTTGGAAAGAGTATATAAAAAACCATATAGCGAACTTTTGGAAGAACTTATACTAAAAAAGGCTCAAATGCAGCATACTACCATGCGTGTTGCAAAAGAGGATGAGAAATATGTTTTAAATGGGTACACCAATAATAATCTAAAGGTAGCGCCGCTGCAAACACCCTTAACAGGAGCCGGTGGTGGATTAAAATCAACAGTTCCTGATTTATTAAAGTATATTGAGTTTCTTTTAGATAAAGACAATAAAGTAGTAAAAGAAATGAGAAGGCCGCTGTTTTATGATGAAAATGAAGATGAAGAATACGGCTATTTTTGGATGGTAAATGGGGATGACCTTATGCTGCATAATGGCGGAACAGGAGGAAGTACTAATTGGTTGATTTTATTGCCAAACTTAGACAGTGGGTTTACTGTTTCATTTAATTATAATGGTGATAGAGCTGGTGATTTAATAAACACTATAGCTTCTTTCCTTATTTCAGATCTTTTAAATTTCCCCACTAAAAATGCATATTATTTAATTAGGGATTATATTAACAATAACCCAGATACATGGTTAGAAAAGTACTATCAATTAAAGAAAGAACACAGTAAGCAATACAATTTTGATGATGCTTCTATGTTAGATGATTTGGGCTATGAATTTTTAGAATTAAATAAAACGAACCAAGCAATTGAAGTGTTTTTACTATTGGTGTCTGAATTTCCTAATTCTGCTTATTCATATAAGAGTTTGGCTGAGGGGTATTTTCTTAATAAACAATACAAACTAGCGCTAACTAACTATAAAAAATCACTGGAATTAAAGCCGAAAAACAATAGAGTGATTGAAATGATTAAAAAGATTGAACAAATAGAAAATAAATAAAAAATATCATAAATTATTAAGTTGATTAAGAGAAACTTATTAAATTGCTCATTATTATAGTTTTGGATCAATCTTAAACGCTATTTGTTACCGTCTTTCGATCCAAAAAAACAATTAAACTACTAACCACTTAGCTTATTTATGAAAAGAATTCTTATCATCTTACTTTCGGCGTTTTGTTTGACGTCTTGTACAGAAAACCCATCCAAAAAATACATCTTATTTTCGGGAAAAATTGAAAATGCCACAAAAAAAGAATACAGAATGGTTAAAAACAAAGGTGGATCTGGTAGGGTTGATATCATCTTGGCAGAAGACGGTTCTTTTACAGATACCATTACTTCTGGCACAGGTCATTATATACTAACTGACTCTAGAAACAGAGCAGATTTTTATCTAACTGATGGAGGTGAGTATCACTTTACTGGGGTTGCAAATGATTTTAGAAATACTGCAAAATTAACTGGGACTGACCCAGATGCTTCTAACTATTTAATGACTAAATATGAACGTATTAATAGAGTGAGAGGTGATTATACCGAATACAACTCATTAAACGAATCTGATTTTCTTACTAGAGAAGCAATGCTAAATAAAAGCTACCTTTCTTATTTAGACAGCTTTGCAAATATTCCTGAGGAATTTGCTCAATTTGAACGTGATGAATTGTATAATTATCATCTTTTAAGTTTAATCAAGTATGAGTTTTTACATGGATACTACACCAAACAACCTGATTTTAAAGTTTCAAAAGACTTTCTTAAAGAATTGGAAGGTGTAGATTATGTAAACGAAAAAGCTTATAAGCTTAGAGGTTCTTATAATAAATTAGTCATAGAGCATTTTAAAAGAAAGGCAAGCGATTTTTCAGAAAGTGAAGGACTTGATGAATATTTAGCCAAATTAAAAGTGTTTGGAGATATCCCGAATGATCATATAAAAAATGATTTACTATTGTCAGCAGCCAAATACGATATCGGTTATACTGATGATTTTGAGAAGTATTATAAAAACTACCTTTCTGTTTCTACTTCGGATGAAAATGATAAAATCATTACCGAAAAGTATCAAGGGTTAAAAAAGCTTACTTTAGGTCAACCTTCACCTGTTTTTAAAGATTATGTAAACCATGCAGGCGGGACAACTTCTTTAGCTGATTTTAAAGGAAAATACGTATACATTGATGTTTGGGCAACTTGGTGTGCTCCCTGTTTAGCAGAAGTGCCTTCACTTAAAAAAATAGAAAAACAATACCATGGAAAAAACATTGAGTTTTTAAGTATTTCTATCGATATAGAAAAAGTACGCCCAGCTTGGAGAAAAATGGTTACAGATAAAAAATTAGGAGGAACTCAATTAATCGCAGAAAGCGACTGGAGCAGTGAATTTATTAAAGAATACCAAATAAATAGCATTCCGCGTTTTATTATGATAGATCCATCTGGTAAAATAGTCAATTCAAATGCACCTAGACCTTCAAGTCCTGAGTTATTAGACTTGTTTAATGAGTTAGGAATTTAATTTGTATAACATTAAAAGGTGAGGGGTATTGTGTTGATTGAACACTATATTCCTCACTACTTTTTTTGGTGGTTTTTATTTTTTTAATAGAACCTGTAACTTTTTTTATACTTGTTAGACTAATTAAAAAAACATAGAATGATGAAAAATAACTCAAAAAGAAAGACATTAATTCTATTTTCTATAGGATTGTTTGTAATTGCTAGTTCTCAACTACTTTCTCAATTTACAGAAATTACTGATATGATGAAAGGATCACTTATGGGGTTTGCAATCGGATTATTACTTACTTCTTTAATGTTTGGAAACTTTAAGACTGCTTAAGGAACTTAATCTGTTACTAAACAATAACCATGACTAAAATATCAACAATTAAAGCTAGTAGGACCCATAAAATTTTGTTTTTATCCGGCCTCTTTTTCTTCTTAATTGGTCAGCTGCTATTAGCTAAAGGAAATGATTTTGTTTACAGCCAAAAACCTATTGATTTTGCGCATTGGTTTTTATTAATAGGGGTTGTTCTTCTAATTCCACAAACAGTCTCATTCCCTCGTAAGTTTTTTAGTTTGATTGGCACTCCTTTAACACTTATCGGGATTGTCTGTATTATTGGTATGTGTGTCATTGATTTTATTTGGTGGAGTTTTCCTACAGATGAACTGCGAAATGAATTTACCAAGCATATTGGTCAAGTTCCTTCTATTTGGAAGCCTTTTATGAGTATTGGCCCAAGCTCAAAAATATTTAACCTTGGCTTACTTATTTTAAGTTTAAATTATTTTGAAAAAGGAAAGCTTGGAATTCTACTAATTTTAGTAGCAAATCTAATCTTATGGCATCTGATACCATTGCCTTATCGATTGGTTTTTGGGTATGTACTTACACTCATAGGCTTTGCTATCTTACTAACACCTAAAATAGGTAAGTCTATAGACTAAGAGTTGGGTATACCAAACAAAAAGAAGGCTGATGTATATTATAAAAAAGCGAAAGAATTGGAGATAAGTAAAGCAAACTAAATATCGTTAAAACCAAAAGAAAGCCTCCCTAAGAACTAATTTTACTGCATTTAAAGCAAAGATGAACACAAAATATATTTTAGGCGCCCTTATCACATTTCCTCTTTTACCTTTGATGTATTTTCAAGGTAAAAAAATTAAAGCAAGCGTACCAAGATTGCCCGAAGCAACAGGGACAGAAGGTGTTGTATCAGTTGGATCAAATAAAACAATTAGAATGCTTGCCATAGGAGAGAGTACCATTGCGGGTGTTGGCGTTGCTACCCACAAAGAGGGCTTTACCGGAACCTTAGCCACTGAACTCGCAAATACATTTAAAACAAACATAGACTGGAAGGTTTATGCAAAAAGTGGATACACTGCAAAAAGAGTCAATGAAAGGCTGATTGATCAAATAAAGAATACATCTGTTAACCTTATTGTTATTGGTCTTGGCGGAAATGATGCCTTTGAATTAAATTCTCCAAAAAAATGGAATAAACACATAAGGCAACTAATTAAGCACATCCAAGAAAAATTTGTTGGAGTACCCATACTCTTTATCAATATGCCACCCATTAAAGAGTTTCCAGCTTTTACTTCACTTATTAAATTTTCAATCGGTAACCTTGTGATACTATTGGGCAAAGAATTAGAGAAAATAGTAAAAGACTATGATCAGGTGTATTATTATGGACGTCAAATGAACTCTGAGGATCTTATTAAACGGCTAGAGCTTAAGATAGATCCTTCTGATTTTTTTAGTGATGGTGTCCATCCTTCTAAAGTTACTTACCAAGTTTGGGCTAAAGATGTTTCTAATTATATTGCTCAATCTAAAGAGATATTGATGGAATTTAAAATTTAATACAGCTAAATTATTATTTATAGGAAGACTAATAACGCTAGCGATCCTATTGACCTTTTCTAGCTTTTTTTTAAAAAAATTAAAAAGAAGAAGGATGAGTTTCATGTAGTTTCATTAAATTTAATGTAATGAAACATGAACAAATCTTATATAATAAAAAAAATGAGCCAGCATAGAAAAAGGAATAAGAATTTAGGACTTGCAGAACTCATAGCTATAGCCCTTGGTGGCATGGTAGGAGGTGGGATTTTCACGATTCTTGGAATCTCAGTTTCATTAATTGGTAACCTTACACCAATTGCCATAATAATAGGGGGGATTATAGCTTCTTTGGCAGCCTATTCATACGTAAAATTAGGTTTGTTTTACAAAGATGAAGGAGCAACTTATTCTTTTTTTAAAAAAACCTATCCAAAATCCAATTTTTCTGCTTCGGCAATCGGTTGGTTTATTATTTTTGGTTATATAAGTACTTTGGCTCTGTATGCCTATACTTTTTCTTCTTATGCCATTAGCAGTACTGATTTTGCTGATAATATTTGGATTCGAAAAGGAATTGCCATTGGGGTCATCGGTATTTTCACCACGATAAACATTTGGAGTGTAAATGGAATGGGAAAAATTGAAGATATAATGGTGTATACAAAGCTTGTTGTTTTAACGATTATTTCGATTGTATTAATGACTCACGGAACGACTAATTTTAATACGTTTATAGAAAATATGACTTTAGATTTAGAACAATCAAGTGTGTTTTCAATATTGATAGTTTCATCCTTAACCTTTGTTGCTTTTGAAGGTTTTCAATTGGTGATTAACGCTGTTAATGAAATGAGTAACCCTGAAAAAAATATTCCTAGAGCAATTTATAGCGCAATTACTTTAGCTGTAATTATATATGTGGTTATAGCTATGGGGGCTTTGTTTGCAATACCAACTGAAGAAATCATTAAAAATAAAGAATTTGCACTTGCATCAGGGGCAGGTAATATTTTAGGCTCCTTAGGTACAAACTTGGTTATTTTAGGAGCAATTTTAGCTTCAAGTAGTGCCATAAGCGGTACCGTTTTTGGATCTTCTCGTCAAATGTCAGTTATTGCTCAAGATGGTTATTTTCCTCGAATTTTAGCAATTAGAAAAAACAGTAGCCCACAAAATGCAATTGTGGCTATGGCGTTTATTTCTAGTCTTTTGATCACTATTGGAGGATTGGAATTAATTCTTGAGTTTGGAAGTGTTACTTTTCTTTTAGTATCATTACTTATGGCAATTGCTAATTTCAAAATTAGAAAAAAAACCAATTCATCAACCTTTTTAACACTCCTTTCAATAGTTGGATTGAGTATGGGCGGATTTTTAATTCTTTATTACGAGTTGACAAATAATTGGCAACAAATGCTGGCAATTATTGTGATATATATATTACTCGCTCTTGGAGCTTGGAAGTTTTCTTCTGGCAAAATAACTTCTGCATAATATTGCTAGTATTCTTATAGAAAAGAGGAACTTAATATTATTAAATTAACACCTAAAAAAGTTTAAATGTCTTAAATTAACATTTTGTAAATCAATAAAAATAAATTTTAAATAAGAATGTTTGGAATCATAAATTTTGAAACCTTTTTAATCGCTGGATTAATTTTAAACTTGACACCTGGTGCTGATACCATGTATATACTTGGAAGAAGTATAGCACAAGGAAAAAAAGCGGGAATATTATCAGCATTAGGAATCTCAACTGGGGCTGTTTTTCATATCATTTTTGCAACTTTAGGATTATCGATAGTGCTTGCCAAATCTGCAATAGCTTTTGAAATTGTTAAGTATTTAGGAGCTGCCTATCTGGTGTTTTTAGGACTAAAGGCAATTTTTAATAAAGAGGCTGACAAGTTTGAGTTGAATACTGCAAACGATACTACCAATTATAAAAAGATTTACTTTTCTGGAATTCTAACGAATATTTTAAATCCGAAAGTAGCCTTGTTCTTTCTTGCTTTTCTACCACAATTTATAGATCCTAATTATACACAGAGTTCGATTTCTTTTTTAATTCTCGGAATTACATTTTTACTTACAGGAACGATTTGGTGTTTAATTTTAGCCGTATTTGCTTCAAAACTATCTAATAGAATTAGAAAAAATTATAAAATAAAACTGTGGTTAAATAAAATTACCGGCGGTGTTTTTATTGCCCTAGGAATAAAACTTGCACTGATAAAAAAGTAAGTAGGTGATTCTTATTTATAAAAATATTCTATTTTTGTAGTCTGTTATATTAATTTTTACATAGTATCTGAGTCTTACTCAAAGAGACAAGCTCTAGAAAAGAGTTTTAAACGCATGAAATCTTCTGATTTTAAATGCACAGATAAGTACACCCAAATTATTTAAAGAGTTTAAACAAAACACAATTGATTTAAAAATCAATTGGAGGCTGGTATTTTAATGTTTTGCATTTAGAAATACTATCCTATTTTAATGAGAATAGCATGAGTAACAAGCAATTAATAAACAGAAATATAGAGGTGTTTTACAATAAAGCATCCGAAGAAACAAGGCTTAATAAAGGCATGGGTATCTTTGAATTTGAAAGAATTAAGCAGCTTATAGAAAAACATCTTAAATCAACAGCCTCCATAATCATTGATGTTGGAGGGGGTACGGGAAAATATTCAGAATGGTTAGCAAAAAAAGGGCATCAGGTACATCTAGTAGAACCTGTTTTAAAACATATTAAAATAGCACAAAACAGATCAGATAGGTTAAAGAATAAGTTTTCTGTTGCTTTGGGAGAGTCTCGAAACCTTAGTTTTAAAAATAATTTTGCAGATTTAGTAATATTACACGGTCCTTTGTATCATCTCCAAAAAGAAGAAGATAGAGAATTGACTATCCTTGAAGCTAAACGGGTACTTAAAAAAGATGGAATTATTTTGGGCTTTGCTATTAACTATACAGCATCTACCTTGACAGGACTTTTAAATGGTTTGATTCATAAAAATTCCTTTTTTGAAATGTGTAAAGTAGAGTTAAGCACCGGAATACACAATCCGCCTGATGATTTCCCGTGGCTCTTAGTAGAAGCATATTATCATAAACCCGAACAGCTTAAAGATGAATTTATAAGACATAATTTATTTTATTTAAATACCTATGCTGTAGAGGGTATGTCTTGGTTAGATAAGGCTTATTTTGAAAATATGCTCAATGATAAGAAAAAGAAAATATTATTAGAATTGATAAGTATTACAGAGAACGATCCTTATCTTTTGCCCTTTAGTCCACATATGATGATCGCTGTAAAAAAACAAACTAACTATGGAAAATAAAAATAGATATTTAAAAGCTTTGGCCGAAGATAATGGACAGTTGAATGAAATTGATCTTGGTGAAAAATATGGATTAGATGAAGATGAAACACGATCAATACTTGCTCAGCTTTTAGCTGAACACAGCATTGAATATATAGAAAACAAGGCCTGTAATTACAGTCTTATAAAGAATAGAAAAAGGAAAACTATTTAAATCAATAACACCTTATTGGTAGCTGTTTTTTTTGACAATTGATTTAAAGTAGCTAAGTTCAAGCAGCCTGCTTGAACTTAGCTTTTTGTTTATTATGAAACAGTTTCTGCTTTCCAAGCAAATTTTTGAAAAGGTGCATCTACAGGAGTGTTGGCAATATGATTGGTATAGTTGCTAATTACTTTTTGTGATAAGCCTAAAATTATTTCTAACACCTGTCTTTCTTCATAGCCTGCATCGTAAAAGTTAATTAAGTCTTCTTGTGTTACTTGTCCACGATTTCTTACCATTTTTAGTGTAAAATCATGCAAAGCTTGAAGTTTTTCTGTTGGCATTGCAGTGCTGTTTCTCAATGCTTCAGTTAGTGATTCATCTACCTTCATCATGTTTGCTATTCCTGTATGTGCTGGCACACAATAATGGCATTGATGTTCTACATTAATAGTTTGCCAAACTACTGTTAACTCTTCTTTATTAAAAGATGTTTGCGTAAAGAGTTTGTGTAAGGTTTGATAACCTTCTAATAAGCCTGGCGCACCTGCTAATACTCCGTGTAAGCCAGGAATCATTCCATTTGATTTAAGTGATTGCTCTAATAATGCTTTGCTACCTTCTGGTGCAGTTTCGATGTTGTGAATTTTTAATGTTGTCATAATTATAATATTTAGGTACTATTAAATAACTAAACAATCGTTTAGTTATTGATTAAAAAAAAGGATTATAAATTGTGAAAAGTCATTTCTATATAATCTTCTATCTCTTGTTGATTGTTAACTTTTGAAGCAGCGGCTAGACCGTGCTTTGCGATTAATAAATAATTGGCTTGTTGCACTATTGTTTTTTTATCTTTAGAAGTATCCATACTTAACTTTTGGATGAATAGTTCTTTTAGATTATTCATAAAAGAACTCATTTGTTCTTGTATTTGCTGATCTTCTTTTTCTGAAAATTCATTGTAAGTATTGGTAAGCAAACAGCCTTTTTGATTGCCTTTAACAGAACAAAATTTTACAGAATTATAGAAAAAATCTTTAATGTCTTGTAAACCCTGATTTGCTTTTTTAAATTCTTCAAAAATACAGTTTACCTTTTTCTTGTAAGTTTTTAAACTTTCTAGAAAAAGACCGTGTTTGTTTCCAAAACTCGAATAGATAGAAAACTTATTGATGCCCATTTCTTTTTCAAGCATTTGCATTGAAGTGTTTTCATAACCGTTCTTCCAAAAAACAGTCATTGCTTTCTCGATTACAGCCTCTTCTATATATTCTTTTTTTCTTGCCATGATTAACGAGTACAAAACTAAACAATCGGTTAGAAATAAAAAAATATTTTAAAGTAATTTTTAATTAGTTGATTAATTAGTTGATTTACAGTGGTTAATAATTAAATACAAGTAAAGTAGGAGTGTGCCAATTGTGAGAGTTTATAATTATTCACTAAATTGTCATCAGTAAAAACTAAAGAAAAGAGGTACTTTGGACTCGGTTTGTTTAATAAAATAGAATGAAAAGAAAACTATTTATATTGTTTAGAGTTTTGTTGGTCTTAATTTTAATTGGAAAAGTATCCAATTGGTTTTTAAATTACAGTGATGAAACCAACCAGTTTTTAAGTACATCAATGTTCACCTGTATTGGTTTTTCTTACCTAGCAGGAGGGTTTATTTGGGATAATAGACTGACGAATATAATTTTTATTTGCTGTGGTTTATACCTTATAATAATGAATTTTGTTCCAGATTTTTATAGTAAACCCATTATTGGTATTGTCTGTATCTTGACACCCTTGATCATTGCACGATTTACCCCAGAAGAATCAGAAGATGCTTCTTTGATTCAAGACGAATAACATTTTCTTATTTTCAATATTTAATCAGAAGTTTTTATAACTAAAAATTTAGTTATATTTGAATTTCCAAAAATTAGATATTCAGATGAATTCAAAAAAAAAATCAATAATACTGCTAATAGCAAGCTTACTACTTACCTTATTATTCTCGTGTAAAGAATCTAAAATTGAATTCAAAAAAATAGATTTTGTCAGCGATTATAAATTCTCTCATGAGATAGAGGAGAAGCTGTTAAAAGATACCATTCCGTGGAAACATCAATTGTCTGCAGCTGATTATGCAACCAAAGGAGATTATAAAAATGCTTTAGTGCAATGGGATTTGGCTATGGGAGCAAGAGAAAGTAACTATACCTCTAGCCAGATAGACTCGATCAACAACAAGTATACAAAAGTAAATGCTCTTGATTATATTGTAGAGCAGGCTAAAAAAACTCAGGTTGTTATCATTAACGAGGCGCATCACAATTCATATCATCGTGTGTTTACAAAGTCTTTGCTTCAACAATTATATGATAACGGATATACAAATTTAGGCTTAGAAGCCTTAGGAACTGGAGCGTATCTAGATAATGGACTTCAGCAGAGAAAATATCCAATTTTAGAGACAGGTTTTTATACTAAAGACCCTCAGTTTGGCGATATGATTAGAACAGCCTTAGAAATTGGCTATACATTGTTTGCATATGAAGATATGGGAAAAGGTAACGGTAAACCTAGAGAGATTGCACAGGCAAAAAATATTCAAAAAGTAATTGATTCTAAGCCCGGAGAAAAGTTTTTAATTCACTGTGGATTTGATCATGCCTTAGAAGGTGTTCATAGATCTTGGGAAAAAGCGATGGCTGGTCGATTAACAGAATATACAGGAATCAATCCATTAACGATCAATCAGGTTTTGTATAGTGAGAAAAGTGACCCTAAATTTAACCATCCTTTTTTAAAAGCAGTTTCTAACAGTGAATCATCTGTTTTAATCGATCAAAACAATCAAGTATTTAAGTATGATCGAGGAGATGCTTGGTCTGATATCGCTGTTTTTCACCCCAATACTACCTACACTAATAACCGCCCAAATTGGCTCTTTACTACTAGTTCTAGACCAGTTTCTGTTACTTTAAAAGATCTTCAGATTGCTTTTCCTGTGATGGTTTTAGCGTTTAAAAAAGGAGAGGATCTTAATAAGGCAGTTCCTATGGATATTACAGAAGTAGAAAATAAAACAGTTTCTTGGGCTCTTGGATTAAAGGGTGGAGATTATACAATTGTGCTTACAAACGGCGAAGAATCTGTTAAGTTTGAGTACACAGTAAATTAACGTCTATACAACAATTAGTAAGGTAACTAATAAAAGTATCGTTATATTTAAACAAGTTTTAAACGAATAAAAAATAGTCATATGCTTTCTCAAATCTGCCCAAAATTGCCAATGCGTAACAAAAAAATCACAAGAGATTTTTACTTAAACAAACTCGGATTTAAAGAGTTTGGAAGTGATGATTACGAAGGGTATTTAATGCTTGAAAAAGATCAAATCCAAATTCATTTTTTTGAATTTAAGGAGTTAAATCCTAAAGAGAATTATGGGCAAGTGTATATTAGAACAAATTCAATCGAAAAATATTACCAATGGCTCTTGGATAATAAAACAGCTATACATCCTAATGGGCCTTTAGAAACGAAACCTTGGGGGCAAAAAGAATTTGCAATCCTCGACCCTGATAATAATTTATTAACTTTTGGTGAAGCGATAGAGGAATAGAAAAATTCTTCTTAGTTCAAAAAACTTATGAGATAAGACACCTAAAATAGCAAACCTTGACTGCTCTTGTTTTATGTATTCAAAAAATAAATTCAGTTTTTTCTTTGGTTCATTTTCTTTTAGTAATTTAGATGATTGTCTATAGCAGACGAGAAAATCCTGTGATAATTTAAATATCTATTATGAAAAATTACATTAAAATTTTAGTTATCCTCATATTGGTTAGTTGTAAAAACAACAATACAGAACTTGTAGAAGTTAGTCAAACAACCCTTGGTACTCATATTGAACGTTTGGCATCTGATGAGTTTCTAGGCAGAAAACCATTTACAGAAGGAGAGGTAAAAACTGTAGAATATTTAAAAGATGAATTTGAAAAGTTAGGTGTATTACCGGGAAACGGCGATAGCTTTTACCAAAATGTACCGATGGTAGAAATTTTAGGAACTCCATCAGAAAACATGCTTATCTCTGGTAAAAACGGTTCTTTTAAGCTTAAAGCGCTACAAGATTTTGTTGCAACTACAAATAGGGTTCAAGAAAATGTGCAGCTTAAAAACTCAGAACTTGTTTTTGCAGGTTATGGAATCGTTGCTCCAGAATACGGATGGAATGACTATGAAGGAATTGACTGGAAAGGTAAAACAGCTGTGGTGTTAATTAATGACCCTGGGTTTAAATCAGGTGATTCAACATTGTTTAAAGGAAATGAAATGACCTATTATGGTCGTTGGACTTATAAGTATGAAGAAGCTGCAAGGCAAGGTGCTGCTGGATTGATTATCATTCATGATACTGAGCCTGCTTCTTACGGTTGGAATGTGGTAGAATCAGGTTGGAGCGGTGCTCGTTTAACCATAGAAAGTACTGCTCCTAAGTTGCAGGTTGAATCTTGGATAAGTAGTGAAAGTGCTGCAAAAATGTTTAATGCATCTTTAATGAAAGGTCAAGATTACAAAGCCATAGCAAGAAATAAAGGTTTTAAGCCTGTTCCGTTAGCAGTAAATGTATCTGTAGAAATAAAAAACAGCATTAAAAAAGACATTTCTAAAAACGTTGTTGCTATGATTCCTGGAACTGATAAAAAAGATGAGTATATTATTTATTCTGCACATTGGGATCATTTTGGAATTGGAAAAGCAATTGATGGTGATTCTATTTACAACGGTGCTGTAGACAATGCATCAGGTACTGCAGGTTTATTAGCTATTGCTGAGGCTTTTAAGAAAAGTAAAAAGGCTCCAAAACGCTCAATCGTGTTTTTAGCAGTTACAGGTGAAGAACAAGGTTTATTGGGCTCAGCTTATTATGCAGCCTATCCAATTTTTGAACCTAGTAAAACCGTAGCTAATCTTAATATCGACGCTCTTGACAGTCCTGGAGAAATGAAAGATTTAACGATTACAGGCTATGGTCAATCAGAAATGGATGAGTATGCTAAAGAAGCTGCTCTAAAGCAAGGCAGATACATCATTCCTGATCCTGTTGCCGAAAAAGGATATTTCTTTAGATCAGATCATTTTAATTTTGCAAAAATTGGAATCCCTGCTTTGTATGCAAGTGGTTCTTACGAAGGATTTGATAAAAGTATTGAAGAAATTAAAGCCTATAATGCTTTTTACGAAAAAAACAAATATCATCAACCTTCTGACGAATACGATGCTAAGACTACCGAATTAAGGGGTGTACGATTAGATTTACAACTCTTTTTTAATGTGGGTTCTACCTTAGCCAACGAAGATTACTTCCCTAAATGGTATGATGGAAGTGAGTTTAAAGCAGCAAGAGAATAAACATGAGTAGCATGAGTGTTAACATAAATAAAAATAGAGTGTCATTATACCAAATTGAGGGCTAATAATAAATGAAAATTAAACAAATAAAACGAGTCTTAAGAATACTATTTATCATCGCTAGTTTAAGCTCTTTAACACTTGTACCTTGGATTTTGGTCAAAGCTTGGATCTTACCACTTCCAGATACGGTTCAAGAACAGCTAAATGATGTTATTGATTATGGTTTTGATGGTATGGTAGTCTATGTGGATGAAGCAGGCAAGCCTCCAGCATTTTATGCTGCTGGATGGAAGGATCGGAAAAATAAAATACCAGCAGATCCACATGCCTTGTTTAAGATTGCAAGTATTACCAAATTATATGTGGCTGTTGCTGCAACAAAATTGGTTAAAGCCAATCGACTGTCATTAGACAAAACCCTTGCTGATTATTTTCCAGAACTTATCGGCAGAATTGAATATGCCGATGCCATTACTTTAAGAATGATGCTACAACACCGAAGCGGTATCCCAAACTACACAGACCATACGGATTATTGGGTTGATCCTCCTATGGATAGAAAAGTAAAGCTTTCGTATGCACTTGATTTGCCTGCAAGTTTTAAGCCCGATCGGGGATATGAATATTCCAATACTAATTATATGCTAATCTCTGACCTAATAGATAAGGTCTTAGGCTATCCGCATCAGCAATATATAAAAGAAGAGATTCTACTGCCGCTCAACCTTCACAATACCTATGGATCTCTTTATGAAGTTGATCTTGATGATGTGATGAGTGGTTATTATGTTGGTATAGATGAGGATATAAAAACAGATTATTCTGGTTTAATGATTGCTACAGCAGAAGATGTGGGTATTTTTCTAAGGGCATTAAACGATGGTTCTGTTTTTAATGATGGAGAACAAGAGATTTATTCTTCTGTATATGTATATGACCACGGTGGTTTGCTTCCTGGATACCAAAGCCTTGCTAAATATCATAAAGACGCAGACATGGTGGTTGTTCAATTTATGAATACTACTAATTTTGATGGCTATCACTGGAACCTGTCACAAATCTTCTACAATCGAATTGTTAAGATAATTAATAAGACTAACAAACTCAATCCTTAATAGAAAAAGTGTTTTCTTAGCGATCTTAAAAAACAAAATTTATACTATGAAAAAAGCTAGTATCATCATATTATTTATAATACCATTTTTCACCTTTGCTCAGTCAGAAAAACAAGCCTCTAAAAAGATAGCTTCTGAATTTAAAAAGTTCTATAACTTGGAGGCTTACCAAGAGGTTTTCAATTTGTTCTCACCAGAAATGAAAGCAGCTTTGCCTTTAGATAAAACCAATGAATTTTTTAAGGGCATAAAGAGTCAGGCTGGGAAAATTAAGCATTTAGAATTTATAAAATATATAAATGGGAGTTTTGCTTCTTATAAAACAGATTTTGAAAATGGTTTTTTTTCTATAGATATTTCTGTGGATAGTTCTTATAAAATAAATGGTTTTATGGTAAAGCCTTATAAAGAAAATACACATCCTAAATTAGTAAGAAATACCTCGAAATTGATCTTGCCTTTTAAAGGTGAATGGGATGTTGTTTGGGGAGGAGACACCAAAGAGTTAAATTATCATGTAGAGCACCCAGCTCAAAAAAATGCCTTTGATATGGTTATTAGAGACCAACAAGGAAAATCATATAGAACTGATGGTCTCACAAATGAAGATTATTATGCTTTTGGGAAAGAATTAATTGCTCCTACTGATGCAGAAGTAGTTTTGGTTGTTGATGGTATTAAAGACAATATACCAGGTGAGATGAATGCTATTTATATTCCAGGAAATACGGTTATCTTAAAGACAGTAAACAATGAGTATTTGTTTTTTGCTCATTTTAAACAGCATTCTATTGTTGTAAAGCAAGGGCAAAAAATAAAACAAGGAGAGTTGTTGGGTCTTTGTGGCAATTCTGGTAATTCTTCTGAAGCGCATTTGCATTTCCATATTCAGAACACAGAAGATATGAATCATGCTACGGGAGCTAAAAGTTATTTTTCTGATATACTTGTCAATGGTGAACTTAAAAAAGAGTATTCACCCATTCAAGGTCAGAAAGTGAAAAATCAATAAATAGGAAGAGAGCTAAACGTTCTATTAGTACTTATTCTTAATTGATTAGATTTACCGACTGTCATTAATATTAAATACAAATAGATTAGTGCATAACCTGTTGACTTAATTGAATAAAATGAATTTTGAAGAGACAATTAAAGAAATTTACAATAAAATTAAAGATATTGAAGACAACGGTCATTCTGCAACGTATATTCCTCAGTTAGCGAATGTGTCTTCAGAAAATTTCGGAGTATATATTACAACAACAGATGAGCTTGGTTTTGGTCTTGGTAATTGTAATGAAAGGTTTTCTATCCAAAGTATTGCAAAAGTTTTATCTCTTTGCTTGGCCTATCGTATTGTTGGTGAAAAAATTTGGGATAGGTTAGGGGTAGAACCCTCAGGTTCAGCCTTTAATTCTCTCGTTCAACTCGAAACCGATAATGGGATTCCAAGAAATCCTTTTATAAATGCTGGAGCAATTGTTATCTCTGATATACTAATCAGTAATTTAGATAACCCTAAAGAAGACTTTTTAGCTTTTGTTAGAAGTGTTTCTAACAATACTGATTTAAACTACTCCAGTAAAGTCGCAGATTCTGAAAAAGAAGTGGGTTTTAGGAATGTAGCGTTATGTAATTTTATCAAATCATTTGGAAACATCCACAATGATCCTTCAGACGTTCTTGATTTTTATTTTGAACTTTGTTCACTTGAAATGAGTTGTAAAGAACTTTCAGAAGTGTTTTTATTTTTAGCGAATAAGGGACGTAAACCAATTGACAATACTGAAATTTTGACCAAAAGTCAATCAAAAAGAGTTAATGCACTTATGCAGACCTGTGGTTTTTACGATGAATCTGGAGATTTTGCGTTTAAGGTTGGTCTACCAGGAAAAAGCGGTGTCGGTGGAGGCATTATCGCTATTCATCCAAATCAATATTCAATTGCAGTCTGGAGCCCTAAATTAAATAAAAAAGGAAATTCATTTAAAGGGATGAA
Source organism: Polaribacter pacificus (assembly GCF_038024035.1). Classification (NCBI taxonomy): domain Bacteria; kingdom Pseudomonadati; phylum Bacteroidota; class Flavobacteriia; order Flavobacteriales; family Flavobacteriaceae; genus Polaribacter; species Polaribacter pacificus. The sequence continues at coordinate 447,628 of NZ_CP150664.1, read as the reverse complement.
ATTTCTCGAAGAATTTACCACAAAATCAGAATTATCAATATTTTGATATAGAAAGCTTAACTAGGACATCAATATATTACTAAACTTAATGATTCCTTAAAACAGATCGCTAAAACCTATTGCAAATATGTTTTACATTTATTGCTTTAAAAACAGATAGCGTTTGCTATTGAAACGCAATAAAAAAATACATTATGATCTTAAGAACTAGCTGTCTTTTTATACTCGCATTAATGATGAATCCTATATTAACCAATGCCCAAACCAAAATAATTGCACATCGCGGTTTTTCTAGTGCTGCACCAGAGAACACGCTTATTGCCTTTCAAAAAGCAATTGCTTCTAAGGCAGACTATTTTGAGTTGGATATTCATAAAACCAAAAATGATTCTATTGTGGTGATCCATGATTCATCTATCGATAGAACAAATTCAAATGGAGCTAAAGGAAAAATTGCTGCCATGAATTACAGTGATTTAGCCAAGCTTAGCTTTGGGTATCCAGGTAAATTTGGAGATCAATACGCTACAGAAAAACTACCAACTTTAAGAGAAGCTTTACTAGTAGCAAAAGGCAAAATAAAGGTATGTATTGAAATTAAGGTCTTAGGGGCTGAAGAAGCAGTATTAAAAACTGTAAATGATTTAGGGATGAGAGATCAAGTGATTCTCTTTTCATTTCAATATCCTGTATTGGCTAAGATTAGACAATTAGACAAGCAAATTCCTATATTGTACTTAATAAGTAATGCAGATAAAACAACCATAGATTATGCAAAGGTTATCCAAGCAAACGCAATTGGTGTTGGTTATGCTACTAAGCTAACAAAAGACTATCTAAGTTTTGCACATAAAAATGGAATCGAAGTTTGGAAATGGACTGTGGATAAAGAGCGTGAAATGCAACAATTGATTGACCTTCAGATTGATGGACTGATTACTAATTATCCAGATAAGGCTTTAAAAATTCGAACTAAAACACAAAAATAATAGTGTCTATTGTTCTTTCTGTTTAAAAAAAACTTTGGATTAAAGCCTAGTGACTCTTTGTGTCATAAATACATTTAAATCATTAAATTTATCGTTTGTAAATAGTATTGATTTATAATGCTATTAAAAATATAGGTTATTCATACAGAAGTTTTTTTACGATTGTTTTTTAGCTTATACAGATAATTGAAACATGTTACACACTATAGAAAACGATATACTCATCTGTCAAATTGAATCTAACGGAGCTGAAATACGATCCCTTAAGAACAAAATGACAGGGGAAGAATATATTTGGCAAATTGATAAAACGATCTGGGGTAGTAGTTCTCCTGTATTATTCCCTGCTATTGGTAAAATTAAATCAGGTAAAGTTGTTTATAAGGGCAAGTCATATGAAATGCCAAAACATGGAATTGTAAGAAACAACAACAATCTTAGCTTTAAACAACATGGAGTTTCTAAATGTTGTTTTACCTTAAAAAGTTCTGTAACTACTCTAAAACAATACCCTTTTAAGTTTATTTTCTCAATCGAGTATGTGCTTCTTGAGAATCGGTTAAAAATGCTGTATCATATAGAAAATAAAGATATGGTACCAATTTTTTTTGCTTGTGGTGGTCATACAGCGTATGCTTGTCATATAAATGATACTCATAAATTATCTGATTATGTTATTGAGTTTCCCAGTCAATTAAGCCTTAAAGCAAATCAACTAGGTTCTTCAGGATTATTAACTAAAAACAAGAAAAATATAGAAAGTATTGACAATACACTTTCACTTTCTGATACTCTTTTTAATAATGATGCATTGGTGTTTTCAAATCTATCATGTGATTGGATCCGTCTTCGTCAAAAAAATAAAAGAAAAGGAATCAAAATTCATTTTTCAGACTTTCCAAATTTAGCTTTATGGTCAAAACCTTCTGCAGATTTTGTCTGTATTGAACCTTGGTTAGGGCTTCCTGACCAAGAGGATGAGTCTATTGAATTAACAAAAAAAACAAATTATAAATCCATTGAGCCTGACACTTTTTTTTCCATTGCTATAGAAACCGAAATAGAATAATTTTTTTTGATTTTAAAGATATTAAGATCTTAAAAAAAAACACTGTCCATAGGCACATAATCACACGATAAATATTAAGAGCTTATCATGAAAAAAACACTGAAAACAAGTTTATTAATCATTGGTTTGATTTTTATTCTATACACATATCTTTTACGAGATTTTAGAAGGACATTACCTACGCTTTATACTAATGGACACATAATTACATTAAATGAAGAGAATGATTTTGCAGAATCAATGTTTGTTGAGAATGGTAAAATTGTTGATATAGGCACTAATGAACAACTTAAAAAGTACGATTTAAAAAATGTGGACATTGTTGATTTAAAAGGCGCAACAGTAATGCCCGGTTTTATTGATGCTCATACTCATTTTTCTATCAGTATGTTTTTATCTGAAATGCATGATTTATCTGGTTTTAAATTTAAAACAAACAAAGAGGTTTGGGAACGTTTTGAGCAAATTGTTAAAAGCACAAAAAAAGGAGACTGGGTTATCTGTAAAGGGATTGACCCCATTTTAGTACAAGATTTAGTACCTCCGTCTATTGAATATTTAGATAAAATCGCTCCCGATAACCCAGTGCTTTTTTTTAGTCAAAGTTTGCATAATTATTGGGCCAATACCAAAGCTTTTGAGCTTGTCGGGGTTGATGTAAATACCCCAAATCCATCGGCGCATAGTTATTATGGTAAAGACAATAATGGAAACCTAAATGGAGAGATTATTGAACAAGAAGCTGTTAAACCTTTTTTTGATGTTTTAAAAAATGAAGTTTTAACGACAAAAAAACTTGGAGCTGCAGCATCAAAAGTGATGTTAGACTATGCTAAAAATGGCAATACAACTATTGTTTCGGCAGGGATCACAATAGAAGATAGCAAACCGCTACTTTTATTTAAACATTTGTCAAATAACCACCCACAATTACTCGGAAATGTTTTAGCTACAGTAGGTTTGTTTCCAACGCGAAAGCAATACCCTAGACATTTTATGTATATGAGGCATGATATGAGTCATTTAATGCCAGAACGCAAACAAAAAGTCAATGACTTTTATGATATTATTGGTGTAAAGCATTGGTATGATGGTTCTCCTTATACAGGAAGTATGTACTTAAATGAACCTTATTTAAATACAGATCTTACCAGCCTCAAAATGCATATTCCAGTTGAGAGTAGAGGACAAGCACTTGTTAAAATAGACAGTTTAAAGAATTTTATAAGATCGTATCATACCAAAGGATGGCAAATTGCCATTCACACTCAAGGAGATGCCGCCATCAATGAAGTGATTACTGTGTTTGAAGAGCTTTCAACTGAGCTTGATTTTTCTACCTCAAGACATCGATTAGAACATTGTTTATTGTTGCCAAAAGAAAATGTAAATCGACTTAAAAAACTTCATCTTACACCAAGTTTTCATGTAAACCATTTGTATTATTATGGAGATGCTTTACAAACTGATATTTTAGGTACTCAACGTGCAGCAAATATGCTGCCTATTCACACTGTTCAAGAGAGCAATATAAAGTATTCATTACATGCAGATCAGCCAATGTTTGAAAGCAATCCTTTTAGGTTAATTCAAACTGCTGTTGAACGCAAAACGAGTACCGGTGTTGTTTTGGGTAAAGATCAAAGAATAACTGTGCTAGAAGCGATACAATCATTAACGACTTCAGCTGCCTGGCAAATTAATATGGAAGATAAAATCGGTTCTTTAGAAAAAGGAAAATACGCTGATTTTATTATTCTTAACCAAGACCCTTTAAAAACAAAAATAAGTGAATTAAGCAACATTAAGTGTTTGCAAACTTATATCAATGGGAATTTGGTAAATAGGTCACTATAAAAGAGTTTTTTCTTTACTGAATTTAATGCCTTTATAGGCTTTTAAAACAAATCTAAATACTGTAAATTGCGGCCTATTTAGTCTTATACATTATGGAAGAAAATACCCAGTACCCTTATATAGAAAATGTTTTAGAAAATATGCCAGTTGGTTGGTTAAAAACCACAACGCATCGTCTAGATATTTACAATGAAGAGCTTGCTAAAACCCAGTTCTTAGATGAGTTTGAAAACTTGTTTAACAACAATGATTCATCAGAAGCGTCTCTTAATAATTTGCCTACTGCTTATGATTATATTCGGTTAGGACATCCGCTATCATGTGTGCTGGAATGGGCTATTGCTAAGTTATATAGTCTTGAATCAAAAAATGTGATTAGCTTTTCGTCAAAATCGATTCCTGTTTTGGCTATTCTTAGAAAAAATTTATTGGAGAATAAAAAGACGCAAATAGTATACACTGGTAGTTTACCAAGTTTTCTTGACTCCAAACTTCTTCATGATGTTTATGGATACAACTTTGAGTTAAAACAACTAAAAGAAAACGAAACAGTTTCTAAATTTGATGGGAGTACTGTTTTTATTTCACAGGAGGATAAAATTTCCAAAAGTGCACTTTCTACTACGATTGATTTTTACATCAATCTTTACGGACAACTTGGTAGTATATTAATCGTTAACGGAACTAAAAACGATCATTATGTGTCAGATATACAGCATGTAAGAAGAAGAGAGACCATTGCAATGACGCCGGTAAACTCGCTAAGTGTTTTAAAAGCCTTAACGAATAATAATTTAATTGATTTAAAAAACACAACGAGTCAATCGGACAAAAATTTGGTGCTAAAGACCATCAAAGAAATAACCGGTTCTAACACCAAAGCAATTGCAGGTTCAAGTGGACTCTCTGTACAATATGCAATTATGATGGGCTTGGTTCATGATGCCTTAGAAAACCATCAAGGAAAAGCAATTAAATTTATTGTTCCTCCTAACTGTTATGGAGGTACAAATGATCAAGCAAGACGTGTTGCTGCTTGTATTGCTAATGTAGAGGTTGTTGATTTACCAGTTGACGGAGACAATGACATGGTGCAAAGCATTGATAGGGTTTTAACTACAATAGCCAAACAAGATGCTGTGCCGTATATTATAGCAGAAATCCCAACGAATCCTAGGGTAGAAGTCCCTGATTTAATAGCATTGAAAAATGCTTTAAGTGAACAAAGAACTACTGATAGTGGAGAAACAGCTATAGCACCTGTTTTTATTTTGGATCAAACTTTTTGTCCAAACGTGCATTTTTTAGGTGAGGGAGAGATCTTGTCTACCGTAAAAACCATTTCGTATGCAAGTGGGTCTAAATTTCCTAGTGGTGGTAATTGTACTGCTGGTTATGCTATTGGAAATAAAAAAACGACTGATTTGATGGATAAGATTGAATTGCATTTAGAACTTTGTGATAATGAAGCTACGGCACTTCAGTATAAAATTCTAGCTGAGCAATTGCCATCTATGAACCAAAGAATTAAAGATGCCTATATAAACACACGTAGTTTTGTAAACTTTATCCATGAAAATCTACCTGAGGCAAAAATCAATTTTGTTTCAGAAGAGTTGGCTAAGCAAGGTTTTACTCCTTCTGTGTTTTCATTAGATCTTCCAACCAAAGGTAATACTGATGAGGAACGAGAAGCTTATAAAAGAGCATTAAATCTGAAGTTAATCAACTTGATGATTAAAGAAATTCCCAATGAGAGTAAGTACTGTGTGAGTTATGGGCAAGTAAAAGGCTGTTATTGGACCATACCAGCAACGTCTACTCAAGGAACTACTAAAGAAGGCGATAAGGATTATATCGCTCGCGTGGCTTTATCTCCGAGTATGGATCTTGAATTGCATAAAAAAGTCTTTTTAGACTTTGTCAAGCAGATGTAAGCTTGCTAATTTTATAAAAAAAATACCTGAGAAACTTCTTAAATTCGTTTAAGGGAGATTCTCAGGTACTATAATAAGTGTTTGCTATTTTTAGCTTGCTGTTTCTGGATCTTTGATCTCAACAACTTCAAGATCAAAAATTAGATCATGACCTGCTAGAGGGTGATTACCATCAATAACAATGCTTTCTTCTTTTACTTCAACAACACGTAAATTCATTTCTTGTCCATCTGGAGTTTTTGAAACAAGTCCCATACCAACTTCTGGAGCAATATCTTGAGGAAGCTCAGATTTGTTTACTTCTTGAACTAAACCTTCATTTATATCTCCGTATGCTTCTTCTTTAACAACTGTAATGGTTTTTTTCTCATTCAGTTTCATATTGATCAATCCTTTTTCAAAACCTGGGATCAATTGTCCTTGTCCTAATGTAATTTCTAAAGGCTCTTTTCCTTCAGAACTGTCAAATTTTTGCCCATCAGATAGTTTACCGGTATAATTTACTTTAACTGTACTGTTTTCTTTAACTTGATTCATGTTTACTATATTTTAAAAATTTCCTATACGATCATTAACACAATTTTTATGCAGTTGATTGTATACTTTTTGTTTATCACAACTATGGCAACGAAAACCAAGCCAAAAGAGCATCTAAACTAGATAAGTTGATATAAATTACACTATAGACAGGTAGAAAACAATGACTAAATACTGTCTTAGACCTTTAATGATAGGTGAGTGGCTAAATACAAACAACCTCGAAAATAAATTAAACAAACAATAATATAATCGGTTATTATGTCAGTAAAAATATAAAATTATTAAAAAATATGACATTTTTGAAATAAATAAGCAATTTCCGAATCCATACAAGCTAGAGCAAATACGATGAATAAATTTCAATGAACTATTTTTTTTTAGCTTTTAATTTGACTACTTTTATATCACGTAACGAGCACTTTTTGGAGGGCCAAACGCGATCTACATAAATATCATTTTCAACAAAGTGAAAACTAAGATTAATTTATTCTAACTCTATACAGAAATGGCATTTGTCGACTATTATAAAATATTAGAAATCAATAAAAATGCTACTGAAAGCGATATCAAAAAAGCCTATCGAAAATTAGCACGAAAGTATCATCCTGATTTAAATCCCAATGATAAAGAAGCGGAGAAAAAGTTCAAAGAAATAAATGAAGCAAATGAGGTGCTTAGCCATGTAGAAAACCGAAAGAAATATGACAAGTATGGAAAGGATTGGAAACATGCCGAAGAGTTTGAAAAGTCTAAACAGCAGCAACAATCACAAAAAAGCTATCAAAACCAATCCACTGGTGATTTTTCTGACAGTGATTATTCAGACTTTTTTGAGTCGATGTTTGGATCAGCAGGAAAACGTAGCAGTAGAAGTGCAGCCTATAAAGGTCAAGATTACAATACAGAATTGCAACTTGATTTAAAAGATGTTTATACGACCCATAAGCGCACCTTAAACATTAATGGGAAAAATATACGACTAACCATTCCTGCAGGTGTAAAAAATGGGCAAGTTATTAAAATTAAGGGGCAAGGTGGTCCTGGTTTACACGGTGGGCCTAAGGGAGATTTATACATACAGTTTTCTATAAATAACCATTCTAAATTTAAACGAGATAACGACAATTTAATAAGTACTCAGGATATTAGTTTGTACACAGCCTTATTGGGTGGAGAAATCACCGTGGATACTTTTAATGGAAAAGTTAAACTAAAGATAAAACCAGAAACTCAAAACGGGACAAAAGTAAAATTAAAAGGGAAGGGCTTTCCTATATATAAAGAAGAAGGAAAGTTTGGTGACCTTTATATAAGCTATAATGTGGTACTACCAACCAATCTTTCAGAGAAAGAAAAAGAATTGTTTCATCAACTTAATAATTTACAAACATCATGAGTCTAGAAAATTTTATTCCACTCGATCAATTATGTACCCATTATAAGGTTGAAATGTCATTTTTTACAAGTTTAAATGACTATGGTTTGATTGAAATTACAACGATAGAAGAATCTTGTTTTGTACATAAAGAGAAGACAGGTGAAATTGAAAAAATGATTCGAATGCATCAAGAGCTCAATATTAATTTTGAAGGCATTGATACTATTTTTAATTTATTAAAAAAGATAGAAACATTGCAATCTCAATTAATTAACACTCAAAATAGGCTTAGAGTCTACGAGGATTAATAAACATTTTTTAAATAGCTCTTTTCACTTATACAATACGTTATTTCTCATTTTAGCAAAAAACAAAACAATGAAACTATTTTTACCTATTTTATTCTTTTTTCTTACAACTATAAGCATCTACGCTCAAGGAAATAACAATCTTAAAACAGAGAAAGTGTGGAGAGTAAATTTTTTAAATCCAGCTATTGAATTAGAAATCCCTACGGGTACCTATTCTACTTTTTCATCAGCTATTGGGATCGGTTATGGAGGAGGCTACCCAGATTTGACCTTTGCGAATAGTGGATTTATATACATCATTTCTCCTTTTGCTGATTTTCAACAAAAATGGTTCTACAATAGAAACAAGAGAGTTACTAAAAATAAAACTATTGATAATAATTCAGGTAATTTTGTTTCTTTGAGATTAATTACTAGAGGAAGCTCTATCGCAGAAAATGTAAGCAGATCATCTGATTTTGATTTCGCTTTTGGACCCACTTGGGGAATTCAAAGAAAATATGGTAAAAACTTTCACTTACTCTTTGATGTAGGACCTCAATATTATTTTGACACAAACGGTATAGGCAATCTTTGGCCGATTATGTTTCAATTAAACTTAGGCTTTGATCTGAAAGCAAAATAATATTTACTGAAATAGTTTTATAATTTAAAAATACACAAACAAAAGACCGTTTTACGATTATATTAGGGATACCTTCGAAAAAAAACGATGTCGATAGAACGCAGAGTGCAATTGGTAGAAAAGCTTTTCTTTCAATTAGATCAAGAGAGTGTGCACTTTAAAAAAGACTCAGGACTTAGTTGTGTGGTAGGTTGTGGAAGATGTTGTTCAACGCCAACTGTAGAGGCGTCCCCTTTAGAGTTTTTGCCATGGGCATTCCATTTGTTTTTAAATGATGAGGCAAAAAACACACTAGCCCTTCTTAATCAGACCCAAAATAAAACCTGCATTCTTTATAAATCTTTAACGAGTATTCATCAAGGAAAATGTAGTAATTACAAGTATCGTGGTTTAATTTGTAGGCTCTTCGGTTTTGCAGCCAATACAGACAAATATGGAAATTTACGAATGACAACTTGTAAAATAATAAAAGAAGGTCAGCAGAAAGAATATAATTCTACAAGCCAAGCAATTGCAAAAGGATTATATGTCCCAGTATTTACAGACTATTATATGCAATTAAATCAAATAGATTTTCATTTGGGAAACCTTATTCTACCTATAAACAAGGCACTTAAAATGGCACTAGAAGAAGTATTGCAATACTATGCTTACAGACCATCTCCTGATTTAGAAAAAAACTGCGGATAATATATATACCTTTAAAAAGTTCTGAGATCAAATTACAATAAGCAAGGCATCCTATTTTTACAATTCATTAAATGAAAAATGTAGTTATCTTAAAGTTTCTTATATTTAGTCACATTTAAAAATTGAACTCCCTTTAGCAACCAAAAATGTAACCTATATTTTGAAAGTTATTAAGAAGAATCATTATGAAAGAAAAAAAGCTTGCAGTATTAATTGATGCGGACAATGTTCCCTATGCTCATGTAAAAGAAATGCTAAATGAGATTGCTAAATACGGCAATCCAACCATCAAAAGAATTTACGCTGATTGGACAAAGCCGACAGTTTCTGGTTGGAAAAATATTTTGTTAGAAAATGCCATTACACCCATACAGCAATACAGCTATACAACAGGTAAGAACTCTAGTGATAGTGCATTAATTATTGATGCAATGGACTTGTTGTATTCAAAAAAAGTTGATGGCTTTTGTATCGTTTCTAGTGATAGTGATTTTACAAGATTAGCAACTCGACTTCGAGAGGCTGCTATGTTTGTGATTGGTATTGGTGAAAAGAAAACGCCTCAACCTTTTATTACTGCTTGTGATAAATTTATTTATATAGAGATATTGAAAAAAGCAAAAGAGGCAGATTCGGATGGTAAATCAACAAAATCAAAAAACTCTAAAAATGATGCAGAACTAGATGCTGATACTACTTCTGTTAGTAAAATAGACAAGAACCTCATAAAACTAATTAAAGAAAGCATCGATGATGTTTCTGATGAGAATGGTTGGGCATTTCTTGGTACTTTAGGCAATTATATCATTAAAAAGAAAACAGATTTTGATCCTAGGAATTATGGCTTTCCTAAATTATTTCCTTTGATTAAGAAAATCAACAAATTTGAAATTGAAGAAAAAGTAACCGGAGAAAACAACATTCGTCATATCTATATCAAAAACAAATAATTCTTTATAAACACTGATTGGCCATTCATTTTTAAACAAAATGTGTAGCGAATTTAGATTTATTTTCTTTTATTTATAACCAATCAAAAAATCAACAATGACCTCATACTCAATCAGTGAAATCAATACTATTTTAAAAGGACAATTAATAGGGAACACCAATCATTCAATCGAAGGGCCAGAAGAAATACAAAAAGCTTCTAATCATCAAATTACTTTTATCGGAAGCAATAAATACTTAAAATTTTGGAAAACTTCAAAAGCTTGTGCTGCTTTGGTAAGTGAGAATACAGATATAGAACCTGGTGAAAATAGAGCCTTTATAAAAGTAAAGAATGTTGATTTAGCGATGGCTCATATTCTGGAATTGTTTAATCCACCTGCACCGGTTTTTGATGTTGATATACACCCAACAGCTGTAATTCATGAGACTGCTAAAATTGGAAAGGGCTGTAAGATTGGTCCAAATTGCTTTGTAGGTAAAGATGTTGAATTAGCTGATGGCGTTATTTTATATCCAAATGTTTGTGTCTTTGATGAAACAATTATTGGTAAAAACACTATTGTTTGGTCTGGGACAATTATTAGAGAACGTTGTGTTATTGGTAATGACTGTATTTTTCATACAAACGTTAGTATTGGAGCTGACGGTTTTGGGTTTAGACCCAGTGATGATGGTAGAGGCTTAGTTAAAATACCACAGATAGGAAATGTAATTATTGGTCATCAAGTAGAAATAGGGGCTAATTCTTGTGTTGATAGAGCCAAATTTAGTTCTACCATTATAGGCGATGGTTGTAAAATTGACAATCTAGTACAAATAGCTCACAACAGTGTAATGGGACGTTCTTGTATTATGGCAGGTCATAGTGGTCTCGCTGGTTCTGTTACCTTAGGTGATGGTGTTATTATTGGTGGTAGTGCTTCTATAAAAGATCATACAACATTGCATTCAGGTGTAACTGTTGGAGCAGGCTCTGGTGTAATCGGTGATGTTGCAGCTGGCAAAACGGTTTTAGGATATCCTGCTCAAGATGCTAGAGATATGCTAAAACAATGGGTTGCTATCAAGCGCTTTATGAAAAATCAATAAGCATTTTAATCCAACTTACACATTTTTATTGCAAATGCTTTTTTTATCTATTTAAAAAAAAAAACATTTATTCTTAAAGGGTTGCTAGTGGTAAACTAGTCCTAATTGCAGTTTTTAAAGCTTTGGGTATTTATCCAATTAATTGATTGCCAGACTATAGCGTTGTCAATCTTTTCTTGGTTAGTTATGTTTTCTTATTCATAAAAAAGAACAACCTTAAACAGACTTTTTATTTTTTTGTAACATTTTTTTGTTTCTAATACTAACCCTGTAAAATCTAAAAAACAAAAAAATGAAACATCTAAAATTAACAATTATTGTATTGGTCTTTTCACTAAGCTTTAACTTCTCTTATGCTCAGGAAAAGGTCAAACTTGAAAACTCTGTCTTATGGAAAATTGAACATTCTTCACTTCAACAACCATCGTATCTTTTAGGGACTATACACTTAATGTGTGAAAATGATTTCGAAATCTCTAAAAAAGTGAAACGAATTCTACAGAAAGTAGATGGCTTGGTTTTAGAAGTTAATTTATCTGATCCACAAGAATTGCAAACACTACAAGAGTCTATGGCCAATCCAAAGAAAATTTCTGAAGAACTGTCCAAAAAACAATTTAATGAATTGGATAAACTGGTACAACAAGTTATCGGTCAACCCTTAATTAATTTTGATTCTTACGGGCTTTCAACCCTTAATGCAATTATGATAAGTAAGATGTTACCTTGTAGTCAAATAAAATCATTTGAAACTGAATTAGTACAGGAAGCTACAAAAAATCAACTTGCATTGTATAGTTTAGAAAAAGTTTCTGATCAAATGAATTTCTTTAATAAAGCCTATCCAACAGATTATAATTTTAAACAAATAATGTTATTTTATTCGTATAAAAAGGATTTTAACGATGCGATAATTGCGTATAAAAATGAAGATATAACAACCACGGTAGGTCTAATTACGAAAGAGATTTATATGAACAAAAATGCAGTTACATATATGCAAACTTTACGAAACAAAAATTGGGTAGACAAAATGCCAGAAATGATGAAAAAAAGAAGTAATTTATTTGCTGTTGGCGCCGCTCATTTAACAAATAAGCATGGAATCATTTATCTTTTACGACAAAAAGGATATACGATTACACCAGTATTTAATTAGATCAATATTGATGCAACTAACTGAACAAGAATTTTTAACAGCAATTAATAAACACAAAGGTATTCTCTATAAAGTATCTAGGATGTATTTTGATGCGCTAGAAGATCAGCAAGATCTCTTTCAGGAAATTATCCTCCAATTATGGAAGTCTTTAGGCTCTTTTAAAGGTGAAAGCGAGTTTTCTTCATGGATGTACAGAGTAGCATTAAACACAGCTATAGTATTCTTTAAGAAAGAGAAAAGAAAACCAGATAGCTTTGGCTCTACACTTCAGGAACCTGTTGGTTTTGAAGATTATAGCAAAGAAAAAGATGAGCAATTAGATCATTTTTACAAAGCAGTGAAAAAATTAGACAAGGTTGAAAAAGCTTTAATTTTACAATATATAGAAGGGTTTTCTGGAAAAGAAATTGCTAAGAACCTAGGCCTTTCGGAAGCGAATGTTAGAGTGAAAATTAATAGGACAAAAAATAAATTACAAGAAATAATAAAAAAACAAGGATATGGATTTTGAAAATATAAAAAGAAAAATGGATGCCCAAAATATGGATGAAGGTCGGATTCCTAAAACTGTAAAAGAAATAGAGACTAGTAAAATGCCCATCCAAAGAGTAAGGCAAAGTATGAGAAACGAAATGATGACTCAATTGGTTATTATAGTACTCTTTTTTGCTGCTCCATACTATATAGAAATGCATCAGTTAGCCCAGTCAATTTACTATATATTGATGTTTGTAGTTTGTTTAATTACTTTAACATATGTAGCTAAAATGACTTGGTTTTTAAATAAAACCACGAGTATAAACAACAACAGTACAGCAACTGTAATGGATTTTATTTATGATCTTAAATTAACTTTAGAGGTCTACAAAACAGCTATAATTTCTGGAAGTCTGTTATTGCCATTAACACTATTAACCGTTTATTTTGGAAGATTAAAAATGGATGAAGAATTGTTTACAAATCTAATTTTATTGGACGTGCCTATCACAACGTTGTTACTTTATATTTTTGGATATTTAGCTATAGCTATACTGATATATTTGATGACTGTATCTTGGTCAAATAAATTGTACGGGGTGCATATTAAAAATCTTGAACTAACTCTTGATTCACTTAAAGCATAGATTTTATAGCAAAAAACAATAGTTATTTGGCAGTAATCTTAGATTCGTTTTTTGCTTAAACTCTAATTATTGATGCTTTGACAAGAAAACACACAAATATATAATTGATTTTACTAGTACCGAAATGCTAATGGTATTGATTGAGTTTGTTTCTAATATCGACTTTATTAAAAGTTGAGTGAAATTATGTTAAAAAGTGTTAAATGATTCACAGAGAAAGCTACATAAACGTTCTTTTTTGTAATATCGCATTTACTTAAAATATAACAACCAAATAACATGAAAAAAACAGCATTACTATTAAGCGCAATGTTTGTAGTACTTTCTTGTAAAAATGAGGCAACACAAGATGATGTCATCTCTTACGGAAGTACTATTACGCAAGAAGAGTTAAAAGAACATTTATACATTTACGCTTCAGATGAGTTTGAAGGGCGTGATACTGGAGAGCCTGGACAAAAAATGGCTATTGAGTATCTTAAAAAGCAATATGAACAATTAGGGATCAGTCCATTAATTGAAGGTAATTATTTTCAAAATGTACCTTTGAGTATTGCAAAAACTCCTGAGGTTAACATTACTATAAATGGAAAATCATTTACGTATTTTGATGATTTTATTTCTCAAACAGCAGCAGAAACAGGTAATTTATCTGCGTCAGAAGTAGTATATGCTGGTTATGGAATTGATGATGACAAATACTCTGACTATAAAGACCTAGATGTTAAGGGTAAAATAGTTGTTGTAAGAAGTGGTGAGCCAAAAGATAGAGCAGGAAACAACATCCTTAGTGGTGACAAGAAAGCTTCAAAATGGTCTAATGGACGTCAAGCAATTGCTTCTAAAAGAACAGCTGCTAAAGATAACGGAGCAAAAGCTTTGTTTTTCATGGACAATGAATTATTTGATCGTTATTCAAAATTCTATAAGCAACGTGAAGAAAATGGAGGTAGCAACAGCTTGTCTTTACCTAGTAAAGGCGATGGAACTACAGAAATTTACCATTTCTTAATTAGTGAAAAAATGGGTAAAGCTCTTGTAAGTAACATTACTAGATCTACCAAACCAGCTACAGTGAAAACTAAAGTTGACATGAACTTTAAAAGTATTTCTGTATCTCATCCATCAGAAAATGTTGCAGCTTATATAAAAGGTTCTGAAAAGCCAGATGAATACATTATTATCTCTGCGCATTTAGATCACGTTGGAGTTAATGCAAAAGGAGAGATTTTTAACGGTGCAGATGATGATGGATCTGGAACAGTATCTTTATTAGAGGTTGCTGAAGCATTCAAAACTGCTACTGATAACGGACATGGACCAAAGCGTTCTGTTATTTTCTTACATGTTACAGGTGAGGAAAAAGGTTTATTAGGATCTAGATACTACACAGATTATGAGCCATTAGTTCCTTTAGCAAACACTGTTGCTAATTTAAACATTGACATGGTTGGACGTATTGATCCTAAACGTGAAGGTGACAGAAACTATATTTACTTAATTGGAAGTGATAAGTTGAGTACTGAATTACACAATATTTCTGAAGAAGTAAACAAAAACTTTACCAATATTGAATTGGATTATACCTATAATGATGAGAACGATCCAAACCGTTTTTACTACCGTTCTGACCACTATAACTTTGCAAAAAATAATATTCCAATCATTTTCTATTTTAACGGAACTCATGATGATTACCACAGAGCATCAGATACTCCAGACAAAATTAATTATGATTTGTTAGAAAATAGATCTCGTTTGGTTTTCCATACAGCTTGGGAATTAGCTAACCGTGAAAAACGTATTGTTGTAGACAAAGCTCCAGCAAAATAATATAGCTAACAGTTAGTTTAAAGTAAAAAGCCTTCCATATTTGGAAGGCTTTTTTTTGATCCAATTTTTAAAGGCATTCACTTGATGTTATTATTTTTTATTTGCTTAAATTTAATGTCCGTAGCTCTTTGGTTAAATAGCAGCAAATTAACTTGAAACTTTATGACTCAGATTGAAGTGAAATTACATAAAAAATATTTGAATACTAAAAAGAGGTATACAACAAGCAGCATGTTAAGAAGTCCTTTTTTTATGCTTTTTGTATTGTATTTTTTGATTGTGTCCTGTACAAACACAACTCAAACAACCACTCCAGAAGTAAAAAACATAACAGAAAGTGTTTATGCTTCTGGATTTATTAAAAGTAAAAATCAATATAAAGTCTATGGTATTGGCAGCGGTATTGTAAAAAAAGTCTTTGTAACAGAAGGGATGCGAGTAAAAAAAGGAGATCCTATTTTTCAAATGGATGATGAAAATTTAAAAATAGCCACGAAAAACGCCCAACTAACCTCCATAGCGAACGATTACAAAACAAACACAGCTAAGCTAACTGATGCAAAGAAAGCTGTAGAATTAGCTAATAGAAAGCTTCTAAATGATTCTTTACAATATCAACGACAAAAAAACTTGTGGAATAATAAAATTGGCAGTCGGGTAGAATTTGAACAAAAAGAATTGGCTTATGAAAATTCAAAAATAGAATTACACAGATTAAGCACAAATTATGAAGATCTTAAACGTCAACTTAAACTCGTTTCAGAACAAAGCAAAAACAATTTGGAGATTGCTAAGTTAAAAGAAGATGATTATATTATTAGAAGCCAAGTAGATGGCGTGGTTTATAAGCTAAATAAAGAAGAAGGAGAGCTAATTAATATGCAAGAACCCTCTGCTATTATTGGCACCGATATGTTTTTGATTGAATTAAGTATTGATGAGCTTGATATTGTTAAGGTTAAAAAAGGTCAAACAATAATTATCCGCATGGATAGCTATAGCTCTGAAGTTTTTGAAGCTCAGATTATAGCAATTAACCCAATGATGAATAGTAGGACCCGCTCTTTTCAAGCAGATGCAATATTTACAAAGAGTCCAAAAACACTTTTCCCTAACCTGACTGTCGAAGCAAATATTATAATTAACACCAAGCAAGCTGTGTTAACGATTCCTAGAAACTACCTGATTAATGATTCTTTTGTAGCGCTAAAAGGAGGGAAGCTTCAAAAAATAGAAACTGGACTTATGGATTATGATTTGGTAGAGATTAAGAGCGGTATAGATAAAAACACCGTTATTGAATTACAACAATAATGAAAATTAAACACATTACAGAAATTTCTATTGCACTAATGGTTGCCAGGTGGAAACAAACCCTTGTTGCTGCAATAGGAGTTGCATTTAGTATTGCTTTGTTTATCTCCCTTCTTGGGTTTATGGAAGGTTTAAATCAATTGCTTGATGGTCTGGTTTTAAACAGAACTCCTCATGTTCGCCTGTATAATGATATTTTACCATCTAAGCAGCAACCCATTGATTTAAGTGAACGATATCAAAACTATCATAATTTTATAAATTCAGTAAAACCGATTAATGCCCGGAAAGAAATATACAATGCTCAACCAATTATAAACAAGCTTCAAAAGGATGATCGAATTGTGGGTATAGCTCCTAAAATAACCACTCAAGTCTTCTATAATCTTGGTAATATAGATTTAAACGGTATTATTAATGGGATTGATGTTTATCAAGAGGCAAAATTATTTGCATTTAGTGATTATATAACCGCAGGTAATTATCACGAGCTAGAAACGGTTTCTAATAGTATTATTTTAGGACAAGATGCCGCTGAAATAATGAATGCAAAAATTGGAGAAGTTATCACGGTAACTTCTACTCAAGGAGAGCAATTTTCTTTAAAAGTAATTGCTTTTTTTCAATCGGGAATGTCAGAAATTGATAAGGTTCAGAGTTTTACTAGTTTAACTACTGCTAGAAAAATAATGGGAGAGGACAGCAATTATATTAGCGATATTCAAATAAAACTTAAAGATCTAAACAATGCACCAGCTATTGCTTTAGAGTATGAAAAACTATTTAAACTTGATGCAGAAGACATTCAAACGGCCAATGCTCAATTTGAAACTGGAAGCAGCGTTCGTTCTATTATTTCTTATGCCGTTGGAATTACTTTGCTCATTGTTTCTGGCTTTGGTATTTACAATATTCTTAATATGTTAATCTATGAAAAAATGGATACGATTGCCATTTTAAAGGCTATTGGGTATGCTGGGAGTGACATCAAGAAAATTTTTATATCGATTTCTTTAAGCATTGGGGTTTCTGGGGCATTAACAGGCGTCCTTTTCGGGTTTTTAATATCTGTCATTATAGATGCTATTCCATTTAATACGCCTTCATTGCCCACTGTTGATACCTATCCAATTAATTATGGCTTGCAATATTATTCTATAGCCGTTGTTTTTGCCATGGTAACAACGTATTTAGCAGGCTGGATGCCTGCAAGAAAGGCTAGTAAAGTTGATCCAGTAATTATAATAAGAGGAAAGTAAATGGAAGACAAAACAGTACTAGAAGCTCGCTCAATTTATAAATCATTCAAAGATCCAGTAAAGATTGATGTATTAAAGAATGTATCATTTAGTCTTCAACGAGGTGATTATGCATCAATTATAGGTAGATCTGGTAGCGGAAAGTCTACTTTGTTGTACATTTTATCAACCATGGATACAGATTTTACGGGAGAACTGTTGATAGATGGGGTAAACCTAAGTCAGAAATCAGAAAAAGAATTAGCGGTTTTACGAAATGAGAAAATTGGCTTTGTTTTTCAGTTTCATTATTTGCTCAATGAGTTTAGTGTTTTAAAGAATGTCATGTTGCCCGGTTTTAAGCTAGATAAAATTAGCGAGGAAGAACTAGAAAGTAATGCATACAAATATTTAAAAGCCTTAGGAATAGAGAAATTAGCCCTTAAAAAAGCCAATCAATTATCTGGAGGTGAAAAACAACGTGTAGCAATTGCTAGAGCCATGATCAATGATCCATTGATTATTATGTGTGATGAACCTACGGGAAACCTAGATAGCAAAAATGCAGATATTGTATTTAATATATTTAAGGAACTTACAGAGACTTATAATAAAACCTTATTAGTAGTAACTCATGATCTAATTTTTGCAGAAAAAACTGGTCGGGTTATTGAGCTTGATGACGGTAAAATTGTTCGCGTTTAAATAGAAAGGAATAAGCCTACGATTACCATTATTACCTAACTACTTAATAAATAAAAACTTAACAAAGCTATGGATTGGCGTTTATAGTACGTATCTTTGAGTGGAAGCCATCCATACATATTCTTTCTCTAGTAGCTTTTCTGTGTAAACTAGACTTCATAAATTACTTCTAAAACATCAGAAAATAAATCTAAAATGGATAAGAGCTGATTGATTGCTGAATTATTATTCATTATCACTGACTTTAATTTTAAACTACAAAGAAAATGGATACACAAAAAAAATTAAACGACTTAATTTTCTTAGCAACTCAAAAAATTCAAGAAGAGTATCCTGAATTGATTAAATATTTGGATGAATTCCCAGTTCATTTTGTGCCCAACTCAAATCACGGAGTACAAAACAAAGAACTTAAAGATTATTTAGAATCTTTAAATAATTTACTAGTATGGTATGCTATAGAACGCAAAAACAAGAATCAAAATTAATTCTAATTAATTACAACAACGTATGGAAGCAAAAAACAGATTAGGTATTTGGATGGATCACTCAGAGGCTCAACTTATAGAATTAAATTTAAAAGATGATCTACGCACTATAGTATCTCCATTTACAACTAACACAAAACTAGAAGCCTTGAGTAGAAGTGAAGACATTATGCACAATAAGGAACAGCAAATGCATGAAGAATTTTATAAAAC
Organism: Polaribacter pacificus; assembly: GCF_038024035.1. NCBI lineage: Bacteria > Pseudomonadati > Bacteroidota > Flavobacteriia > Flavobacteriales > Flavobacteriaceae > Polaribacter > Polaribacter pacificus. The sequence continues at coordinate 428,112 of NZ_CP150664.1, read as the reverse complement.
AATTTCTTCTGAGATTTTAAAATATCAACATGTTCTTTTATTTGGTCCAACTAATGCAAAAGAAGAGCTCCTTAATTATTTAAATAAAGATCGTCACTTTAAGGATATAAAAATAGAATTAAAGTCAGCGGATAAGATGACAAAAAATGAGAAATTTGCTTTTGTAAAAAAGTTTTTTAAAATTCAATAATAGCTTAAAACAATCTGAATAATTAATTATTTTAATTGATAAATAAACTAAATTTGTGCTTTCAGATTGAAGGACTATAACAATGAATTTAACCATCGAAAACATACTCTTAGTTGGATCCCTATTGCTTTTTATAAGCATCGTTGTAGGGAAGACTTCGTATAGATTTGGGGTTCCAACTTTAATTCTTTTCTTAACAATAGGAATGCTTGCAGGCTCTGAAGGGATTGCAGGAATTCGCTTTAATGATCCAAAAATTGCTCAATTTATAGGAATTGTTTCTCTAAACTTTATCTTATTTTCTGGGGGGCTTGATACCAACTGGAAATCTGTAAAGCCTATTTTAAAAGAAGGAATTATGCTCTCTACGGTAGGGGTGTTATTAACCGCCGTTACACTGGGTACTTTTGTTTGGTTTGTAACCGATTTCACCATCTTTGAAAGCTTATTGCTTGGGTCTATTGTATCCTCAACAGATGCAGCGGCTGTATTTTCTATTTTGCGATCTAAAAACCTAGCGTTAAAAAATAATTTAAGACCAACCTTAGAGTTAGAAAGCGGGAGTAATGACCCAATGGCTTATGTGTTAACCATTTCTTTTTTAACCTTGGTCATTAATCAAGATCAAAATTATGTAACGATCATTTTAATGTTTCTTCAACAGATGGTTTTGGGAGGTATCGCAGGATTTACATTTGGTAAAATAAGCAAGATGACCATCAATAAAATTAAACTTGGGTTTGAAGGTCTTTATCCAGTTTTAGTGATTGCATTGATGTTTATTACCTTTTCTGCCACTGACTTTATTGGTGGTAATGGATTTCTATCAATCTATATTTGTGCCGTATACCTCGGAAATCAAGATTTGATACACAAATCAACCATTTTAAAAATGTTTGATGGAATTGCCTGGCTAATGCAAATAGTACTCTTCCTTACTTTAGGACTGCTTGTGTTTCCATCTGAGATTATACCCTATATGGGGATTGGATTACTAATTTCTGTTTTCTTAATTTTAGTAGCTAGACCAATTAGTGTTTTTATTAGTTTGCTCTTTTTTAAAATGAAGTTGAGACGAAAATTCTATATTTCATGGGTAGGATTAAGAGGTGCTGTACCAATTGTATTTGCAACCTATCCACTTTTAGCTGGTATAGAAAAAGCAAATATGATTTTTAATATTGTTTTCTTTATTTCTGTTACTTCTGTTTTGATTCAAGGAACTACTTTGTCCATTTTTGCTAAATGGTTAAATGTCGCACTGCCAGATGAAGTAAAGCCAATTGCCGAAAATGATCGCTATATTCTGAATTTGCCAAAATCAGCAATGAAAGAAGTTTCAATACCTCCAAATAGTTTTGCTGTAAGTAAGCGAATTATTGATTTGCATTTTCCAAAATCAGCATTTATTATCATGATCAAAAGAGACGGTAAATTTGTTCGACCAGGCGGATCTACTATTATTGAAGCAGATGATATATTGGTGGTGCTATTAGATAATGAGGATAGTTTAGCCGAAGTTAATGAGGTTTTAGAACAAACTTCAATGATCTAGCTATGAAAGACTTTAAAAAGCTATTAAAATCACTGGTTCTTGTATGCATCTATTGTTTTGGGTTATTTGTTTCGTTAAGTGCAGTGTCCTTTTCAGGAAAAGTCGCTCAAAATGAAATTAATAAAGAAGCAGCTGTTTATGCAAGCACATCAAAAATAATAAATCTTCATACCCAACAATCTGAATTAGCTGTTTCTGAGGTCTCAGATTACTCCATACCTAATTTAAAGTTAAGCTATCAAGATGTTAACTTTGATAAATCTATTTTAAATGATTGTCTGTTAAACGCACAGTTTAAACAGTACAGCAATCACTTTACAAATTTATTGATTCGACATAGAAAGTCTAATCTCATCTTTCCTTTCCATAGTTTTTGGTAATACGGCCAACGTTTTAGAGGCTTTAGCTAGCTTAACAAACATCAATATATAATGTCTTCATTATATATAAATAACCGTATAACAATCATTAAACAATATTAAAATGGATTTAGGAATCGCCTTAATAGGCATATTCTGTCTTGCTGTATGTATCATACCTTTTGTAATCACTAGCAAAAACAGAAAAACAGCAGAGAAAAAAATAGTAGTAGCGCTTCATAATTTAGCGCAAAAAAACAATTGCAATATCAATCAATCAGAAATTTGTGGCAATTACGCCATTGGTATTGATGAAAACAAAAGAACACTTTTTTTTGTCCTCAAGAATGAAACAAAGCTAACAGAACAGTTTATAGACCTTGCAAAGATTAAAAAATGCGAGCAGATTAACCAAAGTAGAGAAAACCCAAATAAAACTAAAACAATTGAAAAGTTGTATTTGAAACTAATTTCCATCGATAAAAACAAACCTGCGATAGTTTTAGATTTTTACGATGAAGAAATAAACTATCAGTTTAACGGCGAAATTGATTCGATATATAAATGGCATCAATTGATTAGCAATTTGCTGATTCACAAATAGTACGTGTTTATAGGTATGAGCAATGGCAGTAAGTAAAATACTTAACGGGTTCATTACTGCTATTGCAGCATACTTATTTAGTTGCGAAATTATCCTTGCGCATCAATTTTACAAGCAGAAACTCTTTCTCTAAAAAATGATTGGAGCCTAGTATAATTTTTTAATTAAATTTACAGCAGAACTTTAATAACAGTATAGGCCAACATAGGCTAGATAAACACCGTCTTCAAAACGAATGATCTCAGAAACCGAAAAACAAACAGATTACAAACACCGAATTCACCGAGTTTTCCGATTTATAGACCAACATATAAGTGCCAACTTAAGCTTAGAAACGGTTTCAAAAGAAGCTTATTTTTCACCCTATCATTTTCATCGCGTATTTAAATATATAACCGGAGAAACCTTAAATACCTATATCAATAGGCATCGTATAGAGAAATCAGCCTTGGCCTTAATTCATACCAACGATAGCATTACAGAAATTTCTCTTAGTTGTGGCTTTTCATCAAATTCTTCATTTACAAGAGCCTTTAAGAAATTTTACGGAGCTAGTCCCACAGTATTTAGAAAGGAACACCCTAATAAATTTAGCAAGATTCGTCAACTAGAAAGCAAGAATGGTCAAGACTATCCTACCTATGAAAACTACATTTGCATCATTGATCACTTAAAAAAATGGATACATATGAATGCAAAAATTGAAATTAGAAAAACAAACACCATAACTGCTGCTGCTATTAACCATGTAGGTGTTAATGGAATTGAAAAAGCCTTTGAAAAACTTGTCAAGTGGGGGAATGCTAAAGGTGTTTTAGGGCAACCTGAAACAAAAATGGGGAGGGTTTTTTATGATAGTTTTAAAGTAACTTCTCCAGATAAAGTTCGAATGAGTGTTTTTTTAACCAGCAATGAACCTATTGAAAACACTACAGATATTGATTCTCTTAGTCTAGAAAAAGGAACCTATATTGTGGGGCGTTTTGAAATTGCTCCAAGCGAATTTGAAAAATCTTGGACAGGTCTATTTATTTGGATGGATGAAAACGGGTATAAAAAAGCAAATGCACAGCCTTTTGAAATATATCACAATGATTTTAGAACACATCCTGAAAATAAATTTATAGTAGATTTATACATTCCTATTGAAGCTTAAATTTTTTGAAGGCTTTTAACCCCATAACAATGCGTAAACATAATATTACGAGCTGCTAGAACAATTTAAAAATGAAAAATTTTAAATTTGACACCCCAAAAATCATTACAAAAGGAACCATACTTTTAAGACAAGGTGAAATCGTAAAGTATGGATATCTAGTTCAGAAAGGCTGCCTTAAGAGCTATGCGATAGATCCTGCCGGTAAAAAACATATTTTGCAATTTGCACCCGAATCATGGATGATTTCTGATCTGGATAGTTTTACCAATCAAGTGCCTTCACTAGTGTATATTGAAGCCATAGAAAACTCTGAAGTTTTATTAATTTCTAAATCTGATTTTAAAGGAATTGACACATTAGAAAAAGATTTTGTGGTCGATATTGCAATTAAGTTTAGAAATAATTTAATCGCCTCAAACAAGCGTATTATTGGCTTATTAAGTTCAACTGCAGAACAACGTTACATCGATTTTACAGTAACCTATCCAACACTTGTCCAAAGACTTCCGTTAAAATTAATTGCGGCCTATATTGGAGTTACCCCTGAGTACTTGAGCGATATAAGACGTAAAATATTGAAAAAATAAATTCTGTAAATTTCTTAAGGTATCTTATTTTTATTTAGACTGTATTGATTCAACTTTGCAGTATTCTAATTATAAATATTTAAAGAAATGACAGAACAAAAGAACAACAAGGCTATTCATATTACACTATGGATTACTCAAGGATTATTAGGAATCATGTTTTTAATGGCAGGTTTAATGAAAGTTTCACAACCTATAGATGCACTAGCAGCATCTTTACCATGGGTAACAGACACATCTGCTGGATTGGTGCGATTTATTGGAATTAGTGAGTTTTTAGGAGGCTTAGGCCTGTTTTTGCCTTCAATACTAAGAATTAAACCTTTGTTAACAGTTTGGGCAGCTTTAGGCTTGGCTACAGTGATGATTTTTGCGCTGGTTTTTCACGCAGTAAGAGGAGAGTTTTCTGCGATCGGTATGAATTTGATACTCTTTGGGATTGCCATTTTTATTGCATGGGGAAGAAGTAGGAAAGCCCCAATTCATTCAAAAAAATAGCACAAATTAAAACCTATTTTCATTAAAACACACACAAAGAAGTATGGGTCAAGAATATATAGATTCAGGTAAATTTGCCTCTTTTGGGGCAATTCACCTGAATAATACAAGTTTAGAAAAGTCAAGATTGTTTTGGACAAAAATAATTGGAATGGAATTAAAAGAAATTTCAGAGACTGTTGCAAAATTTGGCACAGCAACTCAAGTTTTGGTTGTGGTGCATCAAACAGCAGAAACTTCTTTTCAAAAGGGGTATAGTGGTCTTTACCATTTTGCAGTTCATGTATCTAAGTTGTCTGAATTTGCCGGAATGATACAGCGACTGATTGATAATAATTATCCGTTTTCACCAGTAGATCACACCATGTCTAAATCAATTTATCTTGAAGATCCAGATGGAATCAATATTGAGCTAACCATAGAAACTCCAGAGAGATTCAAAAGAGTTGTCGCTAAAAATGGTTTGAGAATTGAAGATTCAGAAGGCAATTTAAAAAATGCATCTGAACATCTTGTTGTGTCTAAGGTTTTGGAGTTTCTAGAATTTAATACGACTCCGAAAAAGCTCTCTAAAGATGCACATATTGGTCATTTACATTTGTATGCAAATAGTATTGAGGATTCAAATCAGTTTTACAAGAAAATTGGATTTATACCTTTTAACTACCTACCACAATATTTGTATGCTGATCTAGGTGCAGGTGGACACTACAAGCACCGTATCGCGTTAAATTGTTGGCATGGAGTAAATAGGCCCTTAGCACCAAATAAAAATGCAGGAATGAGATATTTTCAAATTAATTTTAGCACCCAAGAAAAATTAACAACCGCATTGAAAAATGTTTCTGAGTATACAGAAACTAATGGAACTTTTTGGACGCACGACTCCATTGGAAACCAAATAGCCTTTACAAGTCTTTAGGTTTAATATCGCTATTTAAAATGCAGTTAAATAGCCTAACTCGATTGCGCATATGACTCCTTAAATTACAGAAAAAAAATAATTCCAATACTTTGATTTTAATGGCTTAAAAATTGAACAAATTGGCTTTATTTGCTTAATTTTATACTCAAATGGAGTTGTAAATAGATATCTTCAAATTGACTTCAAAATTAAATTAAATTAAACAAAAATAGCATGTTTAGGCATCAAGGCAAAAGCAGAACTCTTAAGCACAATTTGCAAATTGCCACTATTTTGTCTTTTGTAGCTGGGATAGTTAATGTTACTGGTTTTTTAGCATTTAAACAGTTAACTACCAATGTAACAGGGCACTTTGCTTTGTTTATAAATGATGTTGCTGATTTTGATTTTTGGAAAGGAACTATCTATTTTCTGTATATTTTTTCATTTTTGGTGGGTTCTTTTGTGTCTAGTTTTCTTATTGAAAAATATAAGAAAAGCAAACAGTTAAATATTTTTTTACTGCCAACAATTATTGAAAGTTGTATTTTAATTTCTATTGCCCTATCAAATCATATCTATAATGGGATATCAGCAGACGTGATAGTTTGTTTATTGTTATTTGCCATGGGGCTTCAAAATTCTTTTGTGACCAAAATTTCAAAAGCGGTTGTTCGAACCACTCACTTAACGGGGCTTTTTACCGATTTAGGGATAGACTTAGCTCAGTTGTGTTTTCCGAAAATACATCACAATAGAGAAAAACTGAAAGCAAACATCAAACTAAGGATCTTTATTATTTTATTCTTTTTTGCAGGAGGTTTAATCGGTGGATTTTTATATTCTAAACTCAACTTAAAACTAGACACCTTAATCTTAGGTGCATTAATATTAATAGGAAGTTTATTTTATGATGATTTTAGATACAAACTCATCAAAACAAAAAGAAAATACGACCAAAAAAGAAGTAATGGTCATTTACACCAGCGCTAAGATATATATAAAACAAGACAGACAAAATAAACTAAAGGTACAGGTAGTATTTTTTAAATTTATACAGATTCTTATCTAAAATTCGAGCAGAAATAGTATCTTAGGTTGGTAAATATAGCGGTACTTTTATCGCAAACAAGTCAATTAATCGTTTTAATCTTAAAAATAGTACACACTTGTTAGAAGAATTAAACAATTGGATTACGGCACATCCCATTAGCACAAATATTTTAAAGTATTTGGTTTGGATACTCCTAGTTTTTATACTCATTACCTGGTTGCGAAAAGCGCTTAAGAAAAATCTTCCAAACAATACAGTTAAATACAAAACTCAAAAGGCTGTAGAAATTATTGGTTATATTTTAGTAGTTCTTGTCACCATTACCTATTTTACAGGAAGCATTAAAGATTTCGGACTCGCAGTAGGTTTACTGACCGCGGGTATTACCATCACCTTGCAAGAAATTATCTTGAGTATAGCAGGATCCTTCTATATCTTTTTTGTAAAGGTCTACAAACCCGGTGATCGAATAGAGATCAACGGTATTAAAGGAGATGTGATTGATATCGACAGCATCTATACAACCATGATGGAAATAGGAGAGTGGATCTCTAGTGACAATTATAGTGGACGTATCGTAAAATTAAGCAATGCCTTTGTTTTTAAAGGTCCTGTCTATAATTATTCTCAAGATTTTCCTTTTGTTTGGGATGAGTTTAATTTGCCTATCAGATATGGATCAGATATTGAGTTGGCTAAATCAATAGTAATTTCTATTGCTCAAGAACGATTGTCAGAATACGTACAAGCATCCCTAGCTGATTGGAAAGAAGTGGTGTCTAAATACTATATAGAAGACGCGCAAGTTGATCCTACATTAGCCATTACACTTACAGACAATTGGATCCAATTAAACCTAAGGTATATTGTCGATTATAAAAAAAGACGCTTTACAAAAAACATCCTTCATCAAGAAATTGGTAAAAAAATTGAGGAAACAAAGGGTAAGGTGTTGCTTGCGTCTGCAACTTTTGAAATCGTAAAGATTCCTACAGTCGACTGGAATAATGTAGACAAACAAGAAGATAGTTTAAAATAATAAGGAATTTTAATGAGTAAATCATTTCCTGTTTTAGAGTCAAAAAGGCTTTTATTAAGGCAGATTGTTGCTACAGATCAGGAAGCAGTTTTTAAAGGCTTATCTGACCCAGAAGTAATTAAGTATTATGGAGTCTCTTTTGATAGTTTAGAAGCTACCGAAGAGCAAATGATTTGGTTTTCTGAACTTGAGAACACTAAGGCAGGAGTCTGGTGGGCAATTTGCACTAAAGATGACAATCAATTTTTGGGAGCTGCTGGCATTAATGACTTTGACAAAAAAAAACGCAAAGCAGAAATTGGGTTTTGGTTATATCCAAAAAACTGGGGACAAGGCTATGTGTTTGAAGCACTATCACTGATTCTAGAACAGGTGTTTAACAACATGGAACTAGACAAATTAGAAGCCTTTGTAGAAACCAAAAACACCGCTAGTGTAAAAACTCTTAAAAAATTAGGCTTTTATTTAGAGACGACACTTCTTAATTGTGAACTTAAAAATGGCATTCCAATTAGTCTGCATGTTTTTATAAAAAAAAGTATTGATGCTCAATAACACGATGCATTGCTAATTTTAATGGAAAAGTTAAACTACATATTTATCCTTCTCGCTCTTTTTGCAGAAATAATTGGTACTATTGGAGGTTTTGGATCCTCTGTTTTTTTTGTACCTATTGGCAATTTTTATTTTGATTTTTATTCTGTATTAGGATTAACGGCAATTTTTCATTTATCGAGCAATATCAGTAAAATTATGCTGTTTAAAAAAGGGATCGATAAAAAGCTTTTAATCAATATTGGTATTCCTGCTGTCTTATTTGTTATTGTTGGAGGTGTTCTAAGTAAATACCTAAATACACTTGTACTAGAGGTTTTTTTGGCCTTGTTCCTCATTGCTTTGAGTCTCTTGTTTTTGGTAAAAAAAGATCTGATTATTAGATCGACTAAAAAGAATGCAATTACAGGCGGTGTATTATCTGGGTTTTCTGCTGGATTACTAGGTACAGGTGGTGCAATTAGAGGTTTAACCATGGCCGCATTTAATTTAGAAAAAAGTGTTTTTATCGCGACTTCTGCTTTTATTGATTTTTTTATTGATTTGGTAAGAAGTGTGGTGTATTATAAAAATGGTTATATTCATCAACACGATTTAATATATGTTCCTTTTCTATTAATTATTGGGATTTTAGGAACCTATATAGGTAAACGAATATTAAAACACATTCCACAAAATAAATTTAAGCGAATTTCACTATTCCTTATTCTACTTATTGGAGTGGTGACGCTTTCTAATATTTTTATACAGCGCGTTTAACAGGTATAAACTTTTTCTGCCTGTAATTTTATAAATAAAATCTACAGTTATGAAAATACTACTTACAGGAGCTACAGGTTATATTGGAAAGAGATTACTCCCTGTTTTGATAGAACAAGGACACCATGTGGTTTGTTGTGTAAGAGATCAAACCCGATTTAATCCAAGTGCATCACTAAAAGCACATATTAGTATCATAGAAATAGATCTATTAGATTCAAATTCACTTACAAAAATACCTCAAGATATAACTGTTGCATACTATTTGGTTCATTCGATGTCTTCTGAAAAAGACTACGAATCTCTAGAGAAAACATCAGCAATAAATTTTAGGAATGCGCTTAATCAAACACAGGTTAAGCAAGTACTCTATTTAAGTGGTATCGTCAATGAAACAATTCTCTCAAAACATTTAACGTCAAGGAAAACCGTTGAAGATGAACTTCAAAAAGGGAGCTATCATTTTACCTGTCTTAGAGCAGGGATCATTATTGGATCTGGGAGCGCTTCTTTTGAAATTATTAGAGATTTGGTAGAAAAACTTCCAATCATGATTACTCCAAAATGGCTGCTCACCAAATGTCAACCTATTGGGATATCTGATGTGATTTTATTTTTATCCAAAAGCCTATTAAATTCTAAAACATTTGATAAAAACTTTGACATTGGATGCAAAGACGTACTGAGTTATAAAGAAATGCTCATGGGCTATGCTCAGGTGCGTACATTAAAAAGACATATTTGGATAGTCCCAGTGATGACTCCAAAACTATCTTCTTATTGGCTGTATTTTGTAACATCTACTTCGTACCGCCTGGCTGTTTCTTTAGTCGATAGTATGAAAGTAGAAGTAGTCTGTAGAAATTCAGATCTCAACAAGATATTAGAAATAGAGCCGATTTCTTATCAAGAATCACTAGAACGCGCCTTTAAAAAAATTGACAATAATGAAATTGTCTCTAGTTGGAAAGATGCTTATGTAAGTAGTGGTTTTAAGATAAATATTTCTGAGTTTATTAAGGTTCCTACTCATGGGTGTTTTATTGATCAGCAAATTAAACCTGTAGTAAATACAAAACGTTGTATTGATAATATCTGGAATATTGGAGGCGATAAGGGTTGGTATTACGGAAATTGGTTGTGGAAACTCCGTGGGTTTATAGATAAACTTTTTGGTGGAGTTGGATTGCGCAGAGGAAGAACCAATCAAAATACCATAGCTACTGGTGACTCTTTGGATTTTTGGCGAGTTTTATACGCAAATAAACAAGAGGGAAGACTGTTGTTGTTTGCAGAGATGAAGCTTCCTGGAGAGGCTTGGTTAGAGTTTAAACTCGAAGGAGGTCAGTTGTATCAAACGGCTACGTTTAGACCGCTAGGTATCGCTGGAAGGCTTTATTGGTATGCAGTATATCCTTTTCATGGATTTATTTTTAAAGGGATGATTACTAAAATAACTTCTTAATAATAGTAATTTCTACGATGCTTGTGAGTTAAAAAAACACTGGGATGAGTACTGCTATTTATAGGGGATAAAAAAAGTGTTTTTTTTATATAAAAATTTAAAAATAAGCATTGTTAGCAAACTTCCTTTTGTGTAAATTTACATACATGTACAGCAATTGATATTTTTATTTTGTTCATCATTACTGACATGAAAACACAAGGTCATTACCATAGTTAAACACATATAAATGATAGAGCAAATAGAAAATATTGAGCTTCAATATTTAACCATTGATGATTATAAGGCGCTAAAAGCAGCCATGATTCAGGTGTATTCAAACATTCCAAACTCTTATTGGAGTGAGGCACATATTAAGTCCTTAATTGATAAATTTCCAGAAGGGCAGGTGGTGATTAAAGTAAACAATGAGCTTGCAGGCTGTGCTTTGTCTATCATGGTAGATTATGACAGTTTTGACGAGCATCATACCTATAAAGAGATTACAGGAAATTACACCTTTGACACCCATCGCAAAGATGGAGATGTCTTGTATGGTATTGATGTGTTTATAAAAACAGAGTACAGAGGCCTTAGATTGGGACGTCGTCTGTACGATTACAGAAAAGAATTAGCAGAAAAACTGAACCTTAAAGGTATTGCCTTTGGAGGTAGAATTCCTAATTACCACAAGTATTCTGAGCAAGTTTCACCAAAGGAATATATAGAAAAAGTAAAACGCAAAGAGATTCATGATCCAGTTTTAAACTTTCAAATCTCTAATGATTTTCATCCCTCAAAAATATTAAAAGGCTATTTAGAAGGCGATGAAGCTTCTAATGAGTTTGCAGTTTTGCTTGAATGGGATAATATTTATTATGAAAAGGCAAACAAAAAGGCCTTTACTAAGAAAAAGATAATCAGACTAGGCTTGATTCAGTGGCAAATGCGATTGTATAAAGACTTAGAAGAGCTAATGCAGCAGGCCGAATATTTTATAGACGCTGTCTCTGCATACCGATCAGATTTTGCGCTTTTCCCTGAGTTTTTTAATGCGCCTTTGATGGCGGATAACAACCATCTTCCAGAATCACAAGCCATTCGTGAATTGGCCAAATTTACACCTCAAATTGTACAGCGTTTTTCTGAACTAGCTATTACCTACAACATCAATGTTATTACAGGTAGTATGCCAGAGATAAGAGACGAACTCTTGTACAATGTTGGGTACATCTGTAAGCGCGATGGTACCACAGAGCGTTATGAAAAACTGCATGTAACACCTGATGAAGCAAAAGTATGGGGGATGCAAGGTGGTCATGAATTGAAAACCTATGATACTGACTGTGGTAAGATTGGGGTATTGATTTGTTATGACTCTGAGTTTCCAGAATTGAGTCGCTTGTTGGCTGATGAAGGCATGGACATCTTGTTTATTCCATTTTTAACAGATACTCAAAACGGCTATTCTAGAGTACGGCACTGTGCCCAAGCAAGAGCTATCGAAAATGAATGTTACGTTGCTATAGCGGGTAGTGTTGGGAATCTACCAAAGGTTCATAATATGGACATTCAATTTGCTCAGTCGATGGTGTTTACACCCTGTGATTTTTCATTCCCAGCCAATGGTATAAAAGCAGAAGCGACCACCAACACAGAAATGATCTTAATTGCAGATGTTGATATAGACTTGTTGCGCGAATTGAATCAATTTGGAAGTGTACGAAACTTAAAGGACCGTAGAACTGATCTTTTTGAACTTAAAAAAAGAAAGCAAACATGATTTTAGATAAAATTGAGAACCAACATTTATATACAGGCTTAGGGACTAAGTTTTTAAAAGCCTTTGAGTTTCTAAACACCACAAATCTTAAAGAAATTGCTTCTGGTGAATACCCAATAGATGGAGATCAATTGTTTGCGATTGTTATGGAATACGAAACCACAGCAAAAAGTGAAAACAGCTTTGAAGGACATCAAAAATATATTGATTTACAATATGTAGTAACTGGGACAGAACAGGTTGGTGTAGTGTCACGTATAAATCAGACACCCTTTGAAGTACATAAAGAAGATGATTATGATTTGTATCATAGTAATCAGGCTGCCTTTTTTACTTTAGACAAAGGGATGTTTATGATCTTTTTTCCGGATGATTTGCACATGCCTAGTGTTTATGATGATCAGCCTTCAACAGTAAAAAAAGTAGTTATTAAAATCGCTGTTTAAGTACTTAACTGAATTCATCAAAAATGATGCAGAAAAGATGAATTAGAGTTAGCAAATTAACTTGATTGCTCTATGCTAAATAATTTTACTAAATAATAATGTGCATTTTTTTTGAAACTTACTGGATTTTAGTAACTTAGCGATGCTATGTAGTTATTATACTCTTTCTTAAATCATAGAAAGGATTGATGAAATAATCTATAAGCTAATTTTAAATTAAGGAATAGTTATGAAACCAATCAAGAAAGAAGACATTAAGCAAGACATATTTGACCTATATGATGATTATGCGCATAATAAAATAGATCGTAGAAGTTTTATTGAAAAACTATCATTATATGCCGTAGGAGGACTAACAGTTGGTTCCTTACTTAGTTTTGTGTCACCAAATTATACAGACACCTTATTGGTTCCAAAAGACGATCTCCGATTAAGTTCAGAATATATAAGATATCGATCTCCGAAAAGAGGAGGAACTATTAAGGGGCTTTTATCACAGCCAGCAAATAACACTAAGAAATTACCAGGTGTTATTGTAGTTCATGAAAACCGTGGATTAAATCCGTATATAGAAGATGTAGGAAGAAGAACCGCTTTGGAAGGTTTCATCAGTTTGGCACCAGATGCTCTAAGTCCTCTTGGTGGATACCCTGGAAATGATGATGAAGGAAGAGCTATGCAAAGAAAAAGAGATAAAAATGAGATGTTAGACGACTTTATTGCAGCGTATACTTATTTAATAAACCATCCAAAGTGTACCGGTAAAATAGGAGTTGTAGGTTTTTGTTTTGGGGGATGGATTGCAAATATGATGGCTGTAAAAATACCTAATCTATTAGCTGCTGTTCCTTTTTACGGAGGACAGCCATCTGCAGAAGAAACGGCACAAATTAACGCGGCTATGTTAATTGAATATGCAGGATTAGACACACGTGTAAATGCTGGTTGGCCTGATTATGAGAACTCTTTAAAATCAAATAATATTGATTATACCGTCCACTTTTACCCAGAGGTAAATCATGGATTCCACAACAATACAACACCTAGATTTGATAAAAAGGCTGCAGATTTGGCCTGGTCTAGAACTATTCAATTTTTTACAGAAAAATTAGTATAGTCGTGTAAAAATTTCTTAGACAAATAAAACTTGTTCTTACAAGTTAGTTATTATGCCAATTAATCTCATAATTTTTAATTTTTGTATCTTCTCAGATTCTATTACACAAAAATTTTATCATGAGAAAAATCACTTGCTTTTTATTATTATTTTTTTGTACTCAACTGGCATATAATCAAGAGTTACATGAAGAAGAACGTTATGTAGCAGAAACTGATCCATTAGTGCTTTCTAAAGTAAAAGAATGGCAAAACATTAAGTTTGGCCTATTAATGCATTGGGGCGCTTATAGTCAGTGGGGAATTGTAGAGTCTTGGTCTATTTGCCCAGAAGAATATGAGTGGTGTGAGCGAACTATGAGCTCAAATCCAGAAGATTACGCAACCTATAAAAAAGAGTATGAAGCTTTAATTAAAACCTTTAATCCTGTAAAATTTAACCCAGAAAAATGGGCTGCAGCAGCTAAAAATGCCGGGATGAAATATGTGATATTCACAACCAAGCATCACGATGGTTTTAGCATGTTTGATTCTAAGTACACTGATTATAAAATTACATCTCCAGAAAGCCCTTTCTCTACACACCCAAGGAAAAACATTACCAAAGAAATTTTTGATGCCTTCAGAAAAGAAGATATGTGGGCTGGTGCTTATTTTTCAAAACCTGATTGGCATGTAGATAGCTATTGGGATCCCAAATACCCACCAAGAGATAGAAATGTAAATTACGATCCAGAAAGCAATCCAGAACGATGGAACGAGTTTGTAAATTTTACTCACAATCAAATGTTAGAACTGCTAACAGATTATGGTAAAATTGATATCCTTTGGTTAGATGGTGGTTGGGTAGCCAAAGAATCGAAAGAAAAGATAACCAGTTGGTATGATGCGCAATTAAAAGACAATCCAACAGGTTATCTAAAAAACAGAATTGTAAATCAGGATATAAAAATTGATGAATTTGTTGTTAAAGCTAGAGAGAAACAACCTGGTTTAATTGTTGTAGACAGAGCTGTTCCTGGTAAAAATCAAAACTATTTAACTCCAGAGAATAGAATTCCAGAGAAACCTTTGGCATATCCATGGGAGTCTTGCATTATTTCTGGGGGTGCTTGGTCACATACAAAAGATGCCAAATACATGTCTGGTAGAGAAGGAATTCAAACCCTGGTTGACATTGTAGCTAAAGGAGGTAATTTGTTGTTAAATATAGCCCCTACACCCGAAGGGGAATGGCAACAAGGTGCCTATGACTTATTAGAAGAGTTTGGCTCTTGGATGCAAATAAATAGTGAAGGGATATACAATAGTAAGGTGTTAGCTCCTTATAAAGAAAATAATATTTGTATGACCCAACAAGAAAATGGCAATGCATACTTTTTTTATATGGCCAAGGAAGGTGAGACAAGTATTCCAAAAGAGATTACCGTACAATCTCATCAACCAGATAAAGGAGCAAAAGTCTATTTACTTGGTTATGAAAAACCACTCCGATGGATAACTGATGGAAAAGGGTTTCGTGTTCAGATTCCTAAGGGTTTGCAAAAAAAATCTCCTAGCAAGTATGTTTTTACGATTAAAGTAACAAGATTAAAAAGTCAACAATAACAAAACTCATATGGATTACAACAATAACAACGACACTACAAGTCTATTTAAGCACTTGTTATTTGTTTTTACACTTTTTTTATTGTCTTGCGCAGATAATGATATAAAAATCTATAAAGATGCCTCACAACCTATTGAGAGTCGTGTTGATGATTTATTAGGACGAATGACTTTAGAAGAAAAATTTTGGCAGTTATTTATGATTCCAGGAGATTTATCTGACGGAAGAGAAAAGTACAAGCACGGTATTTTTGGATTTCAAATAGCCACTAAAGGAAAGTCATCTGGTAATGCTGAACAATTACTTGATTATTCAGAGGGTGGTACTGCTAAAGAAACAGCTATTTTAATCAACGATATTCAAAAGTATTTTATAGAAGAAACCAGATTAGGTATTCCGATTATTCCATTTGACGAAGCCTTGCATGGCTTAATTAGAGAAGGCGCAACCACATTTCCACAATCCATCGGTTTAGCAGCAAGTTTTAATACCCCTTTAATGAGTGAAGTAGCTAAAGCTATAGCCATGGAAACCAAAACACGTGGGATTCGTCAAGTTTTATCACCTGTAATTAACATTGCAAGAGATGTTCGATGGGGTAGAACTGAAGAAACTTATGGAGAAGATCCGTTTTTAACAAGTGAAATGGCAGTTGCTTATATAAGTCCTTTTGAAAAACTAGGAGTCTTGACTACTCCAAAACATTTTGTTTCTAACGTAGGTGACGGAGGTAGAGATAGTTACCCAATTCACTTCAATGATCGGTTGATGGAGGAAATTTATTTTCCAGCCTTTAAAGCAAGTGTTCAAAAAGCAAAAGCTTGGTCTATTATGACCTCTTATAATTCATATGATGGAACGCAAGCCACTGCAAACAACTGGTTGTTAAATACCGTGTTAAAAAAAGATTGGGGGTTTGATGGTTTTGTGATTTCAGATGCAGGAGCTACAGGAGGTGCCAACGTCTTGCATTTTACAGCAAAAAATTATGAGGAGTCTACTCAGCAAGCAATAGAAGCTGGCCTTGATGTGATTTTTCAAACCTCTTACAAACATTATCCTTTATTTTACAAAGCTTTTGAGACAGGAATGATAAAGCAAACAGCCATTGATGAAGCTGTAAGGAGAGTTCTTCGAGCAAAATTTAAACTAGGATTGTTTGAAGACCCATATATCAACCCTGAAGACGCTAGTAAATGGAATGCAAACAAAGAACATCGACTTTTAGCAAGAAAGGCAGCACATGAATCTGTAGTACTGTTAAAAAACGAAGCGCAAACCTTGCCTTTTTCTAAAGATATTAAATCTATAGCGGTGATTGGAACTGACGCGATAGAAGCAAGACTTGGTGGTTATTCAGGTCCAGGAAATGAATCTATTTCTATTTTAAAAGGGCTGCAAAATAAATTTAAAAAAGGTGTAAACATCAAATATGTTGCTGGCCCAGGAAGATCTTCTGATAATTTTCAAACAATTCCTTCTGAGTATCTATACACCTTAAAAAATGGAGAAAAAAAACAAGGTTTGGAAGGTCGGTATTACAATAATATTAAGCTTAGCGGTACACCTGATTTAATTCGAGTTGATTCTAAAATTGATTTTAGATGGACTTTATTTTCACCCGATCAAGAAAAAATAAATTATGATTACTATTCAGTTCAATGGAATGGAAATATCAGATCTCCAAAAACAGGAATGATTGATATTGGCATTAAAGGTGATGATGGATATCGACTCTATATTAACAATAAATTGATTTTAGACAATTGGAAAAAACAAAGTGTTCAGCAACTTACTGTTCCTTATTATTTTGAAAAAGGGAAATCGTATGCTATTAAAATTGAGTACTATGAAACCATCGGAAATGTATGGTTTAAACTAATTTGGAATGCAGAACTATCTAACTCTTGGCAAGAAAAAATCAACAAAGCTGTTGCTATAGCAAAAAACAGTGATGTAGCAGTAGTCTGTGTAGGGATTGAAGAAGGAGAGTTTAAAGATAGAGCCTATTTATCATTACCGGGGCATCAAGAATCCTTAATTAAGGCTGTTGCAGCAACTGGTAAACCTATGGTGGTTGTATTGGTTGGAGGAAGTGCAATTACAATGGATGCATGGAGCAATCATGCTCAGGCTATTGTAGATGTTTGGTACCCTGGAGATGAAGGTGGATCTGCAATTGCTGATGTTTTGTTTGGCGATTATAACCCTGCAGGTAGATTACCTATAACATTTCCTGTACACGAAGCCCAATTACCTCTTTATTACAATCATAAACCTACAGGAAGGGGAGATGATTATATCAACTTAACAGGCAAGCCTTTATTTCCGTTTGGATTTGGGTTGAGTTATACATCGTTTGATTACAGCGATATTCAATTAGAAAACCAGACAATAAATACTGGTGAAAAAACACGTGTTACTTGTAAGGTTACAAATACAGGAAATTATGACGGTGACGAAGTTGTACAACTATATATAAAAGATCTTTTTGCAACTGTTGCAAGGCCTATTATTGAGTTAAAAGGCTTTCAAAGAATTCATCTAAAAAAAGGAGAAACCAAAGAAGTTACTTTTGATATAGATTCAGAAACTCTTAAAATGCTTAACAAAGAAATGAAATGGGTTGTTGAACCTGGCGACTTTAGAGTACTTATAGGTACTTCTTCTAATAATATCCAATTGAGAACAACTCTAAAAGTAGTAAAATAAGGTACTTGTTTCTTGTGTGTCGTTTTTAATCTATGGCATAACTTTTGAGCTATTATATAAGTATCAATGTATGTTATTGTAAGGTTTGATCACTATTTTGTTAGGGTTAAATAAATGTGAATTTTTATACTTTTAAATGACTAGCACCTTTGTTTTTGCTACTATTGTAGTAAATTTATGTGGTAATGACTATCAATACACAAACCATTGATTAGAAGTAAATCAAATTTATGAAAGAAAAAACCTTTATAGTATTTTTATTCTGTTGTTTAACAGCAATCTATGCACAAGAAACGCATAAGGAACAGAATTGGAAAAAATTCGATAAAAACGGAAAGCTGACAGAAATTGGTATTGTGACTGATACTGTAACTACTTATAAAAAATTCTATCCAAACGGAAAAGAGAGTGAATTGGGTAAAATATATGATTTTGGAGCCACTCAAACTTGGGAAAAGTTTGATAAAAACGGGAATTTAATAGAAACCGGAAAGCTTTCTAAAGGTGTCACAAACTATATACTTTTTTACACTGATGGAAAAGAAAGCGAGAGTGGGACTATATCAGACAAAGGAAAAACAAAAGAATGGAGAAAGCTTGACAAAGAAGGTCGCCTTTTAGAAACAGGCTCATTAAAAGATGGTGTACAACAGTACCGCAAATACTCTGACAATGGTAAGCATATAGAAATTGGTAAAATTACTAGTGATGGTAAATCTAAAGAGTGGCAGTATTTTGATAAAAATGGGATTCTGACAGAAATTAAAAAACGGGCTGAAGGAATTACTAGCTATACTAAATTTTACAAAACTGGTAAGAAAAGTGAATCTGGAACCATCAATAATGAAAATGGAAAAAAAGAGTGGAAAAAATTTGATAAAAATGGTATATTAACTGAAAGCGGGACTGTTACGAATGGTGTTTTAGAATATACAAAATACAACGCTCAAGGAGAAGTCACTGGAACTGGCCGGGTTGTTAACTATCAATAATTTTATTTTACCAACACTTTTTCAATTGTTGAAGTAGAATCACAGCGAACGATAATCAAATCAATTAATTTATCTTGAAATTCACCTTCTATATAATAAGTTGCGCAAGGTTTTGCTCGTTGATCACTTTTGCTAAAATTAACATCTCCATTCTGTAGAATATAATTTATTGCAGTGGTGTCTAAGCGATTGAGTTTAAGTGTTTGGTTTGCATCATCAGAGTAGATTTTTTCACGTATTCTGATTGTTTTAAGAGTTCTTGCATCTGGACCATAATCAAAAGAGACTTCCTTACCTGTCCAAATAAAATAGACAACAATACTACCTAAAGTAAATCCAATTAAATAATACCAAACTCGTTTAAACCAAACCATTTATCTCTATTTTGATTGCAAAAATAAGCAATTCTAACGATTAAATAATCAATAAGTTGATATCTCTAAAAGGCAAATCAAACCAATCTGCTACTGTTCTGTTTGTCAGTATCCCATGATAAAAATACATGCCATTTCTAAGTGTTTTATCAAATCTAGCAGCATTTTCAAAACCACCTTCTTCTGCAATTTCCAATAGGTAAGGGGTAAAAATATTACTGATTGATACAGATGCTGTTCTAGCGTATCTCGATGGAATATTTGGCACACAATAATGAATTACGCCATGTTTTTGAAAAGTAGGTTTGCTATGTGAAGTTAGCATAGAACTTTCAAAACAACCACCTCTATCAATGCTTACATCAACAATTACAGCTCCTTCTTTCATTTGCTCAATCATTTCTTCTGATACAATGACAGGAGAACGATTTTTTCCTCGAATAGCACCGATAGCAACATCACAGCGCATAAGTGCTTTAGAAAGTGTTTTTGGTTGTATGGTAGACGTATAAATAGGCATGTTTAAAGCATGCTGTAATTTTCTTAATTTGGTAATAGAGTTGTCAAAAACTTTAACTCGTGCACCCATACCAATGGCAGAACGAGCTGCGTACTCTCCAACGGTTCCTGCTCCTAAGATAACAACATCAGTAGGTGCGACACCCCCAATATTACCAAACAACAAACCATTTCCTTTACTAACACCACTCATTAATTCACCAGCAATTAAAATAGCGGCAGTTCCTGCTATTTCACTTAGAGATTTTACTATTGGGTACACACCGTGCTCATCTTTAATATAATCAAAAGCAACGGCAGTAATTCTTTTTTTGGCAAGGCACTCAAAATACTTTTTAGTTTGAGTTTTTAATTGCAATGCAGAAATTAAAACACTTTGAGGATTGATATACTCAATTTCATTTTCGGTTGGAGGTGCTACTTTAAGTATAATATTACAACCAAAAGCTTCTTTTGGATCATAGCTAATCTTTGCACCAGCTTCAGAGTATTCACTATCGGTAAAATTGGCGTTGTTTCCTGCTCCAGTCTCAACGACCACTCGATGTCCATGAGCAACCAAGGCCCCAACGGCATCTGGGGTTAAGCAAACTCTTTTTTCTTCTGTAAAAGTTTCTTTAGGAAGTCCTATCAGAAGCTCTCCTTTTTGCTTTTTAATTTCGAGCATTTCTTCTTGAGGTAAAAGATCTGCTTTACTAAATGGTGAATAATGACTCATGCTTTGTTTTTTAATTGAATACTGCGCAAACCATTTTCCAACATCTCTATATGAACTTCGGCAGCATCTAAAGGTAGTAAATTTTCAATATGTTCTGGCCATTCTACAAAACACCAGGCATTGCTATAAAAATATTCTTCGATTCCCATGTCATAGGCCTCAGTTTCGTCTTCAATTCTATAAAAATCAAAATGATAGACTAATTCATCAGCTTTTGTTCTGTATTCATTTACCAAAGAAAAAGTAGGGGAGTTGGCCACATCTTGTATGCCTAGTTCTTTACAGAGTTCTTTAATGAGGGTGGTTTTTCCTACACCCATAGCACCAAAGAACAACAGGGTTTTTGAAGAGCTCTTGTCTATAAGCTCCTTAGCAACACTTTTAAGTTCAGTGAGGTTGTAATCTCTTTTCATAAACTCAAAGATAGTTTGAAAAAGACAAACCTCAAAGAAGAAACGAAAGATAAACCAGCCTTATTTTAACTTATTTTGGACTGTAAATTGCGAAAGGTATTATTAACTCTTCTAAAGAGATTCCACCGTGTTGATAGGTGTTCTTATAGTATTTAACGTAGTGATTGTAATTGTTTTGATAGGCTAAGAAAACATCTTCTTTTGCAAAAATATAAGAACTATTCATAGCTGAACTTGGAAGTGAAATTTCTTTTGGATCTTTTACAGCATAGACATCTTTGGCGTTATAGGTTAAGCTTCTACCTGTCTTATAACGCAAATTACTGCTGGCATCACGATCACCAATCACTTTACTCGGTCTTTTACAATTTATCGTTCCATGATCGGTGGTAATTATTAATTGTTGACCTAATTTTTGTGCTTTTTGTATGATTTCGAACAGGGGAGAATTCTGGAACCAACTGGCAGTTAAGGAGCGATATGCTTTATCATCTCCGGAGAGTTCTTTAATTAGGTCCATCTCTGTTTTTGCATGTGAAAGCATGTCAACAAAATTATACACCACAACGGTTAGATCATTTTGTTTTGTGGCTTGATAATTATCAGCCAGCTCTTTCCCGTTTTTTAAATTGGTGATTTTAAAATACTGATGCGAAATATTTAAATTTAAACGTTTGATTTGTGCGGTTAAAAATTCATTTTCAAAAAGATTTTTCCCGCCTTCATCAGTGTCATTTTTCCAATAATTCGGAAACTTTTTCTCCATATCAGAAGGCATTAGCCCAGAGAAAATGGCATTTCTAGCATACTGAGTTGCAGAAGGTAGGATGCTAAAATAACTGTGCTCAATTTGCTTTTTGTAAAAGTTAGCAAACAGAGGCTCTAGCACTCTAAATTGATCATAACGCAAATTATCAATGACAACCAAAAGAGTTCCGTTTTCTTTTGATAGTGAAGGGAATGCATATTCTTTTAATAACTGATGTGAAAATACAGGACCTTCTTTATCTGTTAGAAAATCAGCATAATTTTGTTTTATAAATTTAAAAAACAGATTGTTTGCTTCTGCTTTCTGACCCTCAAGAATTCCTAACATAGCACTATCATCAATCTGCTCTAACAATAGCTCCCAATGAGTAAGCTTTTTATAAACATCTATCCAGCCTTGATAGCTATTAACCAGAGCCAAATCCATGCTGATTTTTCTAAATTCTTGCTGATAGGTCGATGTGGTTTTGACACTCACTAATTTTGAATGGTCTAAGTTTTTTTTAAGACTTAATAAAATTTGATGCGGATTAACAGGTTTTATTAAATAGTCGGCAATTTTAGAGCCGATGGCTTCTTCCATAATAGCTTCTTCTTCACTTTTTGTGATCATGATGACAGGAAGGTTAGGCTGAAGCTGTTTTATTTCTGTAAGGGTTTCCAAGCCAGTCATACCAGGCATATGCTCATCAAGAAAGACAATGTCAAAATTGTTTTTTGAAACCAAATCAATAGCATCAATACCATTGGTACAGGTGGTTGTATGATAATTTTTTTGCTCTAAAAAAAGCACATGAGCTTTTAGTAGATCTATCTCATCATCAACCCATAAAATCTCTATTTTTTTCATTAAAAAGTTTAAAAGTATACTTGCTAAAATAATCCAAAACCGACTGATACCCCCTAATTTATTAATAAAATTTCGTTAATTAAAAGAAAGCATGTACTTTTAAGTTCAGATGTTATAGTCATCCTTAGAACTATAGTATATTTGTATTGTTTTAAACAAGCTACTTTTGAATACTACACGCACCAATAAATTAAAAATACTAAACGATCCTATTTACGGATTTATAAGCATTCCAAACAGTCTAATTTTTGACATTATAGAACATCCCTATTTTCAGAGACTCCGCAGAGTTACGCAAATGGGTTTTTCTAGCTTGGTCTATCCAGGTGCTCATCACACTCGATTCCACCATGCAATTGGCTGTATGCATTTGATGCAAAAAGCCGTTAGAGTACTACGCTTTAAAGGAGTTGACATCTCTGATGAAGAGGCCAACGCATTGTATATTGCAATTTTGTTACACGATATTGGTCACGGAGCTTTTTCACACGCTCTAGAAAACAGTATTGTTAATGGAATTACTCATGAGGAGATTTCTTTAAAGTTTATGAAAGCTCTTAATAAGACTTTTGACGGACAGCTAACACTTGCAATACAGATTTTTGAAGGTAAATACGACAGAGGTTTTTTTAATCAATTAATCTCAAGTCAACTAGATATTGATCGACTTGATTATTTAAAGAGAGATAGCTTTTTTACAGGTGTTGCCGAAGGAAACATTAGCTCAGATCGATTAATAGCTATGATGCATGTACAGGATGATGAGCTTGTTATCGAAAAGAAAGGAATCTATTCTGTAGAGAATTTTTTAATTGCACGTAGATTGATGTATTGGCAAGTATATCTACACAAAACAGGCTTGGTTGCAGAAAATATGTTGGTCAATATTTTAAAACGCGCTAAATATTTAGCAAGTCAGCAAATCGATTTACCAGCAACCAAAACTTTACAATATTTTTTATACCATCAAATCTCCGCCCAAAACTTTGATGATCACACATTACTTATGTTTTCTAAGCTTGATGATTATGATGTGTTATCAGCAATAAAAGAATGGACACTGCATCCAGATCCTGTTCTTTCTAAATTGTCACAAATGATAATGGATCGTAATTTGTTGAAAATAAAAATGCAGAATAATCCTTTTAATCCAAAAGATCTCAAGAAAATTAAAAATGATTTTATAGAGCAGAGTGATTTTACAGAAGAGGAGTTAAACTATTTTATTTTTGAAAACTCTGTTAGTAATCTCGCATACAACACAAAACGCCCCATAAAAATTGTGTACGGAAAAGGAAAGACAGAAGACATCGCTTTGGCATCAGATCAACTTAATCTACAAGCACTCACAAAAGCTGTAGTAAAACACTACATCTGTTATCCAAAGAAAATGTTTTTAAAGGATTCATAAGTTTTTTTTATACTTTTGCAGTTAATGAAATTTACAGCACAACAAATAGCGGATCTTATAGAAGGTGATATCGTTGGGAATCCTGACGAAGAAGTTTCAACCCTCTCAAAAATTGAAGAAGGTATCAAAGGAAGTCTAACTTTTTTATCCAATCCCAAATACAATTCATTTTTATACACCACAAATGCCTCTATTACTATCGTAAATAGATCTTTTGTGCCTGAGAAAGAAATCACAACCACATTAATACAAGTAGAAGATGCCTACAATGCATTTTCCAAATTGTTGGGTTTTTACAATGAAGTAAAGAATACTAAAACAGGAAGAGAAGAACCTTATTATTTTTCTAAAACTGCACAGATAGGCTCAGATGAGTATATCGGTGCTTTTTCGCATGTTGGTGAAAATGTTATCATTGGAAATCATGTAAAGATACATCCCAATGTAACTATTGGAGATAATGTTGTTATTGGTGATTATTGTACCTTGTACCCAGGTGTTAAAATTTACTCTGAAACCCAAATAGGCAATTACTGTGTGTTCCATGCAGGAGTGATTATAGGTTCAGATGGTTTTGGTTTTGCACCAAACAACTCTGGTTCTTTTGATAAAATTCCTCAAATAGGGAATGTGATCATTGAAGATCATGTAGATGTTGGAGCAGGTACTACTATAGATAGAGCTACCATGGGATCAACCATCATTAGAAAAGGAGTTAAACTAGACAATCAAATACAGATTGCACATAATGTAGAGATAGGAAACAATACTGTGATTGCTGCGCAAACAGGTGTTGCAGGCTCAACAAAGATTGGAAGCAATTGTATGATAGGAGGTCAAGTAGGTGTGGTAGGTCATATCACCATCGGAAATAATGTAAAGGTTCAAGCGCAGTCTGGAATTACAAAAAGTGTTCCTGATAATGAAGTGATTCAAGGAACTCCAGCCTTTAGCTATAATGATTTTAATAAATCATATATATACTTTAGAAAATTGCCGCAGTTGGTAACTAAAGTCAATAATTTAGAGAAAGAGTTAAAAACTCAAAAAAAATAATATGAGTACGAAACAAAAAACAATTCTTAGCGAGGTAAGTCTATCCGGTGTTGGTCTTCATACAGGAAATACGGTTAATATGACATTTAAACCTGCTCCCGAGAACTATGGTTATGCCTTTATTAGAGTAGATTTAGAAGGTCATCCAGTAATTGCAGCAAGTGCAGAGTACGTTGTCAATACGCAAAGAGGAACTAATTTAGAGAAAAATGGTGTTCAAATTCAAACTTCTGAGCATGTATTAGCTGCTGCAGTTGGTTTGGGAATTGACAACTTAATTATAGAAATAGATGCATCAGAGCCTCCAATTATGGATGGTTCATCGAAGTTTTTTGTAGAAGCATTAGAGAGTGCGGGTTTACAAGAACAATCCGCAGAAGTAGAAGAGTATGTGGTTAAAGAGATTATTTCTTATCGAGATGAAAGCACAGGAAGTGAGATTATTTTGATGCCTTCTGATAAGTATGAAGTTACCACTATGGTAGATTTTGGTACAAAAATATTAGGAACTCAAAATGCAACCTTACATCATATTTCTGATTTTAAAGAAGAAATAGCTGCTGCAAGAACATTTAGCTTCTTACACGAAATAGAGATGCTACTTGAAAATGATTTGATTAAGGGTGGTGATTTAAACAATGCCATTGTTTATGTAGATAAGGAATTGTCAGAGGCAACGATGAGTAAACTTAAGAGCGCCTTTAAGAAAGATAATATTGCAGTAAAACCGAATGGTATTTTAGATAATTTAACCTTACATTGGGCCAATGAAGCAGCCAGACACAAATTATTAGATGTGATAGGTGATTTGGCATTGGCAGGAATTCGCATCCGTGGAAAGGTCATCGCTAACAAACCTGGACATCTTGTAAATACACAATTTGCTAAAAAATTGGCGAAGATCATCAAAATGGAAAAACGAAACAATGTACCTCAGTATGATTTAAACCAGCCACCATTGATGGACATCCATCAAATTATGAACATCTTACCACACAGGCCTCCATTTTTATTAGTGGATCGGATTCTAGAGCTTTCAGATAACCATGTGGTAGGTATGAAGAACGTAACAATGAATGAGAACTTCTTTGTTGGACATTTTCCAGGAGCTCCAGTAATGCCAGGTGTATTACAAGTAGAAGCGATGGCACAATGTGGAGGAATCCTTGTTCTTAGTACCGTTCCAGATCCAGAAAATTACTTGACCTATTTTATGAAAATGGACAATGTAAAATTTAAACAAAAAGTATTACCTGGAGATACATTAATTTTTAAATGTGAATTAATTTCACCGATGCGAAGAGGGATTTGTCATATGCAGGCTTATGGCTATGCAAATGGGAAATTAGTCGTAGAGGCAGAATTAATGGCTCAAATAGCAAAAAAACAATAGCTTATGAATCAACCCTTAGCCTATGTACATCCTCAAGCTAAAGTAGCTAGAAATGTAGTAATAGAGCCTTTTGCAACCATCAACAACGATGTGGAAATTGGTTCAGGAACATGGATAGGATCTAATGTAACCATTATGGAAGGAGCTAGAATCGGAAAAAACTGCCGCATATTTCCTGGGGCTGTAATTTCTGCTATTCCTCAGGATTTAAAATTCGAAGGAGAAGATTCACTTACAATTATTGGTGATAATACAACCATTAGAGAATGTGTAACCATTAACAGAGGAACCAATGATAGAGGTAAAACTGTTATAGGCGAAAATTGTTTGATTATGGCTGCATCTCATATTGCTCATGACTGTATCGTTGGAGATAATGCAATCATCGTTAATGGTGTTTTGTTGGGAGGTCATGTTGTAGTTGGTAAATACGCTATTATTGGTGGGTTAGCCGCAGTACATCAATTTATTCATGTTGGAGATCACGCTATGATTTCTGGAGGTTCTTTAGTTCGTAAGGACGTACCGCCATTTACCAAAGCAGGAAAAGAGCCCTTATCTTATGTAGGGATTAATTCTATTGGACTTCGTAGAAGAGGGTTTTCTTCTGAAAAAATCAAAGAGATTCAAGATATCTACAGAATTTTATACCAAAAGAATTACAACAACACTCAAGCCCTAGAAATTATAGAAGCCGAAATGGAAGCGACACCAGAACGTGATGAAATTACACTTTTCATTAGAAATTCGAAGCGTGGAATTATGAAAGGCTATTTAGGAAGCTAAATAAAATAAAACGTAAATTAGTAATTAAGAAAATAAAGCATACATGGCAACAACATCAGATATAAGAAACGGATTGTGTATTAGATACAATAATGACATTTACAAAGTTGTAGAGTTTTTACACGTTAAACCAGGTAAAGGACCTGCTTTTGTTCGTACAAAATTAAAGAGTGTAACCAACGGAAAAGTTATAGACAACACCTTTCCTGCAGGTAGAAAACTAGATGATGTTCGTGTAGAAACTCATAAATTTCAATACTTATACAGAGAAGGAGATGTGTATCACTTTATGAATGAACAAGATTACACACAAATTCAACTTCAAAAGAGTGCCTTAGATGTGCCAGAATTAATGAAAGAAGGAGAAATTGTTACCATCATTATTAACTCTGAAGATGGAATGCCTTTATCTGTAGACATGCCTGCAAGTGTTATTTTAGAAGTAACCCACACTGAGCCTGGATTAAAAGGAAATACAGCAACCAATGCAACCAAACCTGCGACGGTAGAAACTGGTGCAGAAGTTAATGTTCCTCTTTTTATCAATGAAGGTGATAAAATTAAAATTGAGACTTCAAAAGGAGCATACCAAGAACGTATCAAAGAGTAATTTTGAAATTTTCTCAACCACAAACACTACAACAAATTGCTACTTTATTAAAGGTAGAATTTGTTGGTTCTGCTGATTATGCAGTTACCGGTATAAATGAAATTCACGTTGTTGAAAAAGGTGATATTGTTTTTGTAGATCATCCAAAATATTATGACCAGGCATTAAACTCTGCTGCAACCACTATTTTAATTAATAAGAAGGTAGCCTGTCCAGAAGGAAAGTCATTGTTAATATCTGATGATCCTTTTAGAGATTTTAATACCATAACGAAGCATTTCAATCCTTTTATCGCTGCTAAAGCTAGTATTGCCGATTCAGCTACAATAGGAGAAAACACTGTTATTCAGCCTAATGTATTTATTGGTAATAATGTAAGAATTGGGAAAAACTGCCGTATTCACGCCAATGTGAGTATTTATGATAATTGTCGCATAGGTGATGATGTAACTATTCATGCAAATACCGTCATCGGTTCTGATGCTTTTTATTACAAAAACAGACCTAGTGGTTATGATCAACTAATTTCTGGAGGTAGTGTTTTAATAGAAGATGAAGTGCACTTAGGTGCTAGTTGTACTATTGACAGAGGAGTTTCTGGTAATACACATATTAAAAAGGGAACAAAAATTGACAACCAGGTACATATTGGGCATGACACCGTAATTGGTAAAAAATGTTTAATCGCTGCTCAAACCGGTATTGCTGGTTGTAATATCATTGAAGATGAAGTAACAATTTGGGGACAGGTAGGAATGACAAGTGGAATTTCTATAGAAAAAGGCACCATAGTGATGGCGCAATCTGGTGTTACTAAAAGTCTTAGCAAGGGTATTTACTACGGAAC
This sequence comes from Polaribacter pacificus, assembly GCF_038024035.1. Classification (NCBI taxonomy): domain Bacteria; kingdom Pseudomonadati; phylum Bacteroidota; class Flavobacteriia; order Flavobacteriales; family Flavobacteriaceae; genus Polaribacter; species Polaribacter pacificus. The sequence continues at coordinate 399,002 of NZ_CP150664.1, read as the reverse complement.
CCCTGCTATACAACACAAACAAAAATTACGAGAAGTAATCTATCTTAAAAATATCGTTGGCAATCAAAAAAAGTGAAACGAAATTGGTTGGATACCATTGTAAAAAAAGTTATTTTTGTGCAGTAAAAAATATTCAGTTCAATAGAACGTATAATCTAGAGTAAAACAAAAAATCAAATGAGCGTTTTAGTAAATAAAGATTCAAAAGTTATAGTACAAGGTTTTACAGGAAGTGAAGGTACCTTTCACGCTGGTCAAATGATTGATTATGGCACCAATGTAGTTGGTGGTGTGACACCGGGAAAAGGTGGTCAAGAGCATTTAGGAAAGCCTGTATTTAATACAGTTGCCGATGCTGTTTCTAAAGCAGGAGCAGATACTTCAATTATTTTTGTACCACCAGCTTTTGCTGCTGATGCAATTATGGAAGCTGCTGATGCAGGAATCAAAGTAATTATTTGTATCACAGAAGGAATTCCTACTGCTGATATGGTAAAAGTAAAAGCTTATATTGATGCTAAGGATTGTATTTTAGTTGGTCCAAACTGTCCAGGTGTTATTACTCCAGACGAGGCAAAAGTTGGTATTATGCCAGGTTTTATCTTTAAGAAAGGGCGTGTTGGAATCGTTTCTAAATCAGGAACTCTTACTTATGAAGCTGCTGATCAAGTTGTAAAACAAGGTTACGGAATCACTACTGCAATTGGTATTGGTGGAGATCCAATTATTGGAACTACAACAAAAGAAGCTGTTGAACTATTAATGAATGATGATGAAACTGAAGCAATCGTTATGATTGGTGAAATTGGTGGTCAATTAGAAGCTGATGCTGCAAAGTGGATCAAAGCTGATGGAAACAGAAAGCCAGTTGTTGGGTTTATCGCTGGTCAGACTGCGCCTGCAGGACGTACAATGGGTCATGCTGGAGCAATTGTTGGTGGAGCTGATGATACTGCACAAGCTAAAATGGCTATTTTAAGAGCAAATGGAATTCACGTAGTAGATTCTCCAGCTAAAATTGGAGAAATGATCGCTACTGTCTTAAAAAAATAAATACAAATCGTTTTAGTTTAAAACGAAACACAAATAAAATTCCCGACTTCGTTGAATTCATCCTCAGCTTTTCGGGAATTTCTTTTTATTGGGAAATTCCCATCAATAAAAGATTAGTATATTTGAAAAACTCATAAAGAAATCAAACAACTTACTTATGAAATTATTAGATAATAAAACGGCACTTATTACAGGAGCCTCTAGAGGGATTGGTCGAGGAATTGCTCTGATGTTTGCCAAACAAGGTGCTCATGTTGCTTTTACCTATAGCTCATCTGTTGATGCTGCAAACGAACTAGAAAAAGAATTACAAGCATTTGGTGTAAAAGCGAAGGGCTACCAATCAAACGCTGCAAATTTTGATGCGGCTCAAGAATTAGCAGCAGAAGTACTAAAAGAATTTGGTGCTATTGATGTTTTAATAAACAATGCTGGAATCACAAAAGACAATTTGCTAATGCGAATTTCTGAAGATGATTTTGATAAGGTGATAGAAGTTAATTTAAAATCTGTATTTAACTTAACCAAAGCTGTAATCAGACCTATGATGAAACAACGTTCAGGATCTATAATTAATATGAGTTCTGTTGTTGGATTAAAAGGAAATGCTGGTCAAGCCAATTACGCAGCTTCAAAAGCTGGAATTATCGGGTTTTCTAAATCAGTAGCTTTAGAATTAGGTTCTCGTAATATTCGAAGCAATGTGATTGCTCCTGGTTTTATAGAAACAGAAATGACTGCCAAGCTCGATGAAAAAGTTGTAGAAGGATGGCGTAATGAAATTCCTTTAAAAAGAGGAGGGACTCCAGAAGATATCGCTAATGCCTGTGTGTTTTTAGCATCAGACATGAGTGGGTATATTACCGGTCAAACCCTTTCTGTTGATGGAGGAATGAACACCTAATAAACACGACATAAACTATATATTAAGCCTATACCTTTTTGGTATGGGCTTTTTTAACATCTAAGGTTTTGTAAATATGCTGCTTAGTATGTATCTTCGGGCATAAACTTAAGCAACAACCATGAAAATACTACTAAAAGGACTGTCCCTTGTTTTCTTATTACAAGGGTATTTAGGTGCTGCACAGCAAAAAAGCCTAACATCAACAAAGCGAACAATTCGCCATGAAATTCCATTGACTAACTCGATTCAAAAAGCTATAAAGGCTGGAACTAGAGATTTTACGGGTACACCTGGAAAAAACTATTGGCAATTAGAGGCTGATTACGATATTAACGTAAGCCTAAACCCAAGGACACAAGTTCTTTCTGGTACAGAAACAATTTTAATGCACAACAATAGTACTGATGATTTAAACAGTATTGTATTAAGGTTGGATCACAATATTTTTAGAGCGGATGTCCCAAGAGGGAGTTCAGTTCCTGCAGAAACTACAGAAGGAATGGTAATCACTCGATTAGTTGTAGATGGTGTAGAGGTTGATTTACACGCAAGACCAGCTGGTTTTAGAAGAGGACAAAAAAGTACTCCAAAAATTTCTGTGAGTGGCTTGCAACAAACAGTAGCGGTAATCAATCTTGCGACTCCAATTAAAGCAAAATCAAAAGCAACCGTAGAAATTTCTTGGAATACAAAATTACCTGGAGGAGAAAACGGAAGAGGACATAGAATGACCCAACGATGGGGTAGTCGTGTGTTTCAACCAACTCAATGGTTTCCTAGACTTGCAAAATATGATGATTTAAGAGGTTGGCAAAGAGATGTTTATTTAGGTCCTGCAGAATTTTTTAACAATTTCGGAACCTTTGATGTAAAGATCAATGTACCAGATGGTTGGATAGTGAGTTCAACAGGAGTTTTACAAAATGCCAACGAAATCTTAACCCAAGAAACCAACAATCGATTGGCTAAGGTTTTAAAATCAAATGAGGAATTAACCATTATTGGTCAAGGTGAAAAAGGCCTAAAGCCAGCAAAGGACAATCAAATAATTTGGCATTATAAAGCTGATAAAGTAAATGATTTTGCTTGGGCAGCATCTAATGAATTTGTATGGAAAGCCACTAGAGCTGTGATTCCTAGCAAAGGACCGATCCCGATTCATATGGTGTTTTTACCAGAAAGAGCAAATAGATTTACAAGAGCAGGAGCAGTAACGCGTCATGCCTTAGAGTTCTACTCAAATTTATGGACACCTTATGCTTTTCCACAGTTAACACTTCAGGATGGTCCTAGTGCCGGAATGGAATACCCTATGGTAATCAACTCTAATCAAGGTGCTGCAGATCATGAAACTGCACATCAATGGTGGCCAATGGTCGTAGGAACAAACGAAACCAGATACGGTTGGATGGATGAAGGATTTAATACCTATATGAATATCTTATCAAATGCTGATGCAACAGGAAGACCAGCCAAACTAGATGGTTGGGGACAAAACTATGGTAGAATTAGCGGAAACGAAGAAGAACCTACCATGATGTGGATGTCTAATTACGGAGGAAACTTATATGGATTTCAGACCTATAACAAAGCACCAATGATGCTTTCTATGTTGGGAAGTATCGTAGGAGATGATGCAGTACAAGCTGCTATGAAGAAATATGCAGCGGCCTGGTCATTTAAACACCCGTCTCCTTGGGATTTTGTGTACTTTATGAGTAGTGAATTACGCATGGATCTAGGATGGTTCTGGTATTATTGGTTGTGGACTACAGAGTCTGTTGATGGTTCAATTAATAAGGTTAGTAAGTCTGGATCTACTACCACAGTAGATGTTTATCAGGCTGGAGCAATGCCATCTCCTGTAGTATTAAAGGTTGAATTTGAAGAAGGAAGATCAGCTATTAAAAAAATGAAAAACGCTAAGATGCTAGATGCTAACACTGCAATTGTTACTTGGCCGGTTTCAGTTTGGTTTAATGGAAACCGAACGTTTAAAGCCAAATTGCAATTTGGATCTAGAAAGATTAAAAAAATAACTTTTGATCCTTTTGGTAGATTCCCAGATTCTGATGTAACTGACAATGTATGGCCTAAAAAATAACAACAACTAATACATAGAAAAAGCCTATCTGTTTTAGAAAACACGATAGGCTTTTTTATGTTGATTAATATTTTTTAGCGATTGATTATCAATATATTTTTAGTTAATTTTACGTTTAAAGATATCCACTTGCAAACAACAACAATTTTATTAATCTTATTTGCAGTTCTTATCAGCCTAGGTGCTTCATGGTTTTTGTATTTTTATAAGAACCCTAAAGTCAAAAGAACTCATTTGCTGTTGTTCTCCTTACGCTTTCTTGCATTTTTTTTACTTATACTCTTATGGATTAATCCAAGTATTGAAAACGACCGTATAACAAGCAAAAAACCAAGTTTAACTATTTTGGCTGACAACAGCCTCTCTATAAAGTTTTTAAAGCAAGATAGGGGCCTGTTAAATGCATTAGAAAAACTAAGACAAAATCAAAGTCTGTCAGATAAATTTGAGCTTATGTGGTATCGTTTTGGTAATGAGCTAGCAGTAATGCCTACCGACAGTTTGTCTTTTAAAGATACTCAGACCAATATTTACAAAGCGCTTGAAAGTGTTGATAAACTAACAAAGAACAGTAGTGATCCCGTGCTGTTATTAACGGATGGTAATCAAACTTTGGGTACCTCTTATAATTACAGCGGTACAAAAAACAATATATACCCCATCATATTAGGAGATACAGTACCTAAGACTGATATCAGTATTAAGCAAATTAATGCAAACCCTTATAGTTATTTAAGCAATACCTTTCCTGTTGAAATTCGTTTTCTGTATCAAGGTGAAACTGCTGTAAATACGACGTTTTACTTAAAAGTAGGCAATCGAATGCTTTTTAAAAAAAATCTAAGTTTTAGTAAGACATCAACAAGTCAAACTATAACAACATACTTAGATGCAGATAAAATAGGAGTGCATTATTATACTGCTAGTATAGCCCCAATTAAAAATGAAGAAAATCTAAAGAACAATCTTAAAACCTTTGCGGTAGAAGTCTTTAATGAGCAGACAAACATAGCTATTATCAGTGAAACTCAACACCCAGATATTGGCGCATTAAAGCGAGCCATTGAAACAAACAAGCAACGGAAGGTGACCTTATTAAATCTAGAAAATAACCACTTAAAAAACTCTGACTTTCAATTAGTTATACTCTATCAGCCAAACCAAAACTTTCAATCTGTTTTTACAGAAATTCAGCAGCAAGAACTCAATTACTGGGTAGTAACTGGCTTACAAACTGATTGGGATTTTTTAAATGAAGCACAAAAAAATTATCAAAAGAAGAGCATCAACAGTATTGAAGAATACGGAGCGTATTACAACAAATCTTTTACTGCTTTTGCACAAGAGGATATTGGATTTACTAATTTCCCTCCCTTGCAAGATCAATTTGGAGGAATCAAAATAAATAACAAACAAGACGCTATTTTATACCAATCCATTACAGGTTTTGATACTGAAACACCTTTGCTAACAACTTTTGAAGAAGCCAATCAAAAAAGTGCTGTTTTATTAGGAGAAGGGCTCTGGAAATGGAGAGCAACTAGTTTTAGGGTAGCCAATTCTTTTCAAGATTTTGATGCTTTTATTGGAAATACCGTACAATATTTGGCCTCTAGCCAACAAAGAGAACGACTCTCTATTAAAGTAGAGAACACCTATCCTGCAAACAGCCCTATTAAAATAAGCGCATTTTATGTTGACAAAAACTACAAATTTGACCCTAGAGCAAAATTACAGTTAAAGTTAGTAAATACTACCAATAACAATCAGATAAACAGTTCATTTTATTTGGAGGACAACTCTTTTGAACTAATTGTAAACAACTTAGCACCAGGCGACTACCAATATACTGTACAGGTTGAAAACCAGACACTTAAAAAGTCTGGTTCTTTTAAAATTACAGATTTCCAAATAGAAGAACAGTTTACCATGGCCAACATTGAAGGATTAAAAAGCTTAGCCAAGCGCACAGAAGGGCAGTGGTACAGCTCAAACAACATCTTAGAAGCCATTAATGCTATTGTAAAAGATAATAGGTATCAAACAGTGCAGAAAAGCACTAAGGTGCAAGAAGAGCTTATTCATTGGCCCATACTTCTTGTAATGATTATTCTTTTATTTTCTGCAGAATGGTTTATTAGAAAATACTATGGTCATATTTAATTTTACAATTGAGATTGATTGCTTCAATTAATAAATTGACCGAAATTTACAGTACTCAATACAAAACACAAAGAACATGAAGTATCATACAAGAAAATGGATTAAACCTGAAGATTTAAACCCAAATGGAACCTTATTTGGAGGACGGTTATTACAATGGATTGATGAGGAAATTGCTTTGTATGCAATCATTCAATTAGAGATTCCAAGAACAGTAACCAAATTTATGTCAGAAATAGATTTTGTGAGTTCTGCAAAACAGGGTGATATTATAGAAATAGGGATTGAAGTCTTGGCTTTTGGAAATACATCTATTACGTTAAAATGCACTGTTCGAAATAAATTAACACACAAAACCATTATTGAAATAGACAAAGTTGTTATGGTAGCCCTTGATGATAACGGTCAACCTAAAAAGCATGGAAAGACTGCTATAGAATACGTAAAAGATCGATTAAAAGATTAAAGGTTAATTGCTGTATTTTTTTTATACTTTTTTGCATCTTTTTAATAGGTTAAGCGTCTTCTATTAAATTATCAATTGACAAACAGCAAACACAATGGTTAAAAACGTTATTACAATCCTTTTTATTGGATTACTCTCACACACTGCATTTTCACAAAATTCACTTAAAGTAACCGTAGTTTCTGCAGAAGACAAAGAAGTGTTAATGGGTGCATCGGTCTATTTAAAAGGAACTCAGCTAGGAAATACTACAAATTATGATGGGATTGCAACTTTAGCATCTATCCCTAACGGTAAACAAACCTTAGTTGTTTCATTTGTGGGTTTTGAGACACAACAGATAAAACTAAACTTCCCGATAAAGGACAATAACATAAGCATTGCATTACACGAACATGAAGGTACTTTAGAAACCGTAGTAATATCATCAACCAGAAGTAAAAGAAGTATTGCTCAAATACCTACAAGAATTGAAGTAATTGGAGCTGAGGAACTGGGAGAAAAAGCAGCTATGAATTCTGCCAACATAGCCATGTTATTAAGAGAGAGTACAGGGATACAGATGCAACAGACTTCTGCAAACTCTGCCAATCAAAGTATTCGAATTCAAGGGTTGGATGGACGTTTTACTCAGCTATTAAAAGATGGATTCCCTTTATTTGGAGGGTTTTCTAGTGGTTTAAGTATTATGCAAATTCCACCTTTAGATTTACAACAGGTAGAGATTATTAAAGGAAGTTCTTCTACCTTATATGGAGGAGGAGCCATCGCAGGATTGGTGAATTTAATTTCTAAGAAACCTGGTTTTGAAAGTGAAACTACTTTTATGCTAGATTTAACATCGCGTAAAGGAGCTACTGTAAATGCGTACTATAGCAAACGAAATGATCGTTTTGGAATGTCTTTGTTTGGTTCGACCAACTTACAGCAAGCAAGTGATGTTAATAATGATACGTTTTCTGACCTGCCTAAAGTAAGAAGCATCAGCTTTAACCCATCATTCTATTATTACCCTTCAGAAGCTAAAACTTTAAGAGTTACGTTTAATATTTCTGATGAGCGTAGAGTAGGAGGTGATATTCGATATGTTAACCAGAACACAACGCCACAACAAGGTTTTTTTGAAGAAAACAAATCAAGTAGGTACGCAATGAAGAGCTCATATGATAATGAAATTTCTGAAAGCAGCTCTTTTCACATAAAAAATAGTCTTAGCTATTTTAATAGAGACTTACTTTTACCTACCTACCAGTTTTTAGGATCTCAATTTGCTAGTTTTACCGAAGCTACTTATAATAGGTACTCAGAAAAATCTGATTGGGTTTTTGGAGCCAATATCATTACAGAAGACTTTACAGAAACACCTACAACTGCTTTAGATAGAAGCTATCAGCAATTTACCAGCGGTGCTTTTGCACAAAACAATTTGACCGTTTCAGAAAACATGAGTTTAGAAACTGGTTTGCGTATTGATTACAATAATAATTACGGTACTTTTTTATTACCAAGAGTCTCTTTATTTTACAAGTTTACTAATGCATTGACTTCTAGAATTGGTGGAGGACTAGGATATAAAATCCCAACGATCTTTACAGAAGATTCAGAACTGCGTGCTTATCAACAAGTATTACCTATAAACCCTACTAATTTTAAAGCAGAAACTTCTGCTGGGCTTAATTTAGACCTTAACTATAAAACCACAATTCTTGAGGATGCAGTCTCTGTGTCATTTAATCAATTGTTCTTTTACACGCAGTTAAACAATAGCTTAGTGTTAACACAACAAGGACAAGATTATAAATTTTTAAATGCAACAAACCCTCTAGATAGCTATGGTTTTGAAACCAATTTAAAATTTAAATACAAAGACTTTATCTTATTTACCAATTATGCATTTAACAATGTAAAGGTTTTACAACAACAGAAAGCTTTAACTCCTAAGCACAATTTTGGAGGTGTACTTATGTATGAAGTTCACGATAAATGGCGAATTGGTTATGAGGCTTACTACAAGAGTTCTCAATTTAGAACAGACCTAACTGAAACACCGAGTTATTGGACTATGGGCTTTATGGCGATGAGAACCTTTGGTAAAATAAGTGTCTATGCAAATTTTGAAAACTTTACAGATAACAAACAATCAAATTATCAATCTATGATTACAGGATCAGCTAACAACCCAGTATTCTCAGATATTTGGGCTCCTACTGATGGCTTTGTTTTTAATGGGGGGATTTTAATAAAACTATAAATCGAAAGGGTGAACCATGGGACATCATCATCACCATCATCATGAAGAAGGAGCTACTAAAAACATTAAAACAGCGTTTTTTTTAAATCTTTCTTTTACTCTGATAGAAATTATTGGCGGGATTTACACCAATAGTTTGGCTATTGTTTCTGATGCTGTACATGATCTAGGTGATAGTATTAGTTTAGGGATGTCTTGGTATTTTCAAAAAATATCAACTAAAAAAGCAAACTCAAAATACTCGTATGGTTACAAGCGTTTTTCGCTTTTAGGCGCGATAATTAATAGTATTATATTAATTATCGGAACGGTGTTTATTATTAAAGAAGCCATACCGAGAATTATAAATCCTCAAGCAGCTGATGCCCATGGGATGATGTGGCTTGCTATTTTAGGCGTGTTGGTTAACGGAGCAGCCGTTTTAAAATTAAAAAAAGGCAGCTCTATAAATGAGAGGGTTGTAAGCCTGCATTTATTAGAAGATGTTTTGGGCTGGATTGCTGTTTTGATTGCAAGCATTATCATGCAATTTTGGAATGTTCCTATATTAGACCCAATACTCTCATTGGCAATTGCCTGTTATGTGCTTTTTAATGTGTTTAAAAACCTTAAAGAATCTATTAGCATCATTCTTCAAAGGGTACCTGATCAACTATCTGTAAAGGCAATTGAAAAAAAAGTCATTGCTATGAAAGGGATAAAAAGTGTTCACGACTGCCATCTATGGACCATGGACGGAGAATATCATGTATTAAGTATGCATTTGGTGCTTAATGACCCATATCAAAAAGAAACTACAGCACTTAAAAACCAGGTTAGACACTTGTTAAAGCAAGAGTTTCACATTGAGCATTGTACTTTAGAGCTAGATCAAAACCCAGAAGATTGTGCTTATAAAGATTGCAATTAACGGGCTTTAGTTGTAAATTTGATAAATTCAAAAAAAACTAAATTTTATGGCACAGAATCAAGTAGATTTAAAGTTTCCTAAAGGGGGACTTATTTTTATCATTATAGCGGTAGTACTCATCATTTTTATTTCAAAATCAACAGTGACTATTGGTCCTGGAGAGGGTGGTGTCTTATTTGAGCGATTTGGAGACGGTATTAACACCGATGAAACGTACAATGAAGGATTTCATATTGTTGCTCCTTGGAACGAAATGATCGTGCTTAAAGTGCGTCAACAGTCTATCTCTGATGAAATGAATGTATTGTCTGTAAACGGACTGGAAGTAAAAGTAAATGGAACCATCTGGTATGAACCAGAATTAGAGAACCTAGGAAGCTTAATCAAAACGAAAGGAGCAGATTTTGTAAGAGAATTGTTAAACCCTGCTGTAAACGCTGCCGCAAGATCTGTTGTGGGTAGATATACACCAGAACAATTGTACTCTAGTAAAAGAGATGTTATTGAACAGGAAATCTTAGAAGAACTGACTAATATTTTATCAGATCAGTATTTAACAGTTAAACGAGTATTGGTTGAAGATGTTAAATTACCAACAACTATTAGAACTGCCATTGAGACCAAACTAAAACAAGAGCAAGAATCTCTTGAGTATGAGTTTCGTTTAGCAAAAGCAAAAAAAGAAGCTGAGCGTCAAAAAATTGATGCAGAAGGGAAAGCAGTAGCAAATAAGATTTTAAGTGCTTCTTTAACGGATAAAATTTTACAAGAAAAAGGAATTGACGCAACTTTAGAGCTTGCGAAGTCTCCAAACAGCAAAGTTGTTGTCATTGGGTCAGGAAAAGACGGATTGCCAATTATCTTAGGAAATCAATAGAAACCTAGTAAAAAAACAATAAAATTCAACTCTTTTTACTGTATTATTATCAGTAAAAGCATTCTATTAAAAAATTAAAAATCAGTCTTTTAAGGCTGATTTTTAATTTTCATAAAATTCTGTTAATACCTGTAAAAAATTGTAACAAACTTGAAACATATGCGTCTTATAAGTATATAACAAGAACACAAAAAATAAAATATAATAAAATGATTACAATTGATAACAACATCAAAGAAGAGAAAAAAAATAAACTGAACAACCAAGTATTTTCTAAAAGAGTTTCTTGGAATAGTAAGAGAAGGCATGACTATAAATACGTTACATCCGTATTTTAGATCATTAGTTAGTTTTTAATAGTTGATAAAAAGGCTGTAAACAATATTGTTTACAGCCTTTTTTGATTTAAACTAACTTAGTTCTTTTTATCTGGAATTGAATTCCTTTCGATTTTTCCTTTTTTAAGTGCCTTGTAATTTTCATAGCAGTCCAAAATGGCTTCAATCATTTGCAAATCACTAGCCTTGGCAATAAAGTATTCCGAATAATTACAATCGGCAAGTAGTTTACTTAATTCTTGTTTATCCATATCTAGATACTCCATCATGATCTCTCTATCAAACTTACCATTGAGCATCTTTCTTAAATCGTCTTCTTTTTTAAGTTTTTGAAGTTTCTTTAACTGCTTGGGTTTTTTTCCAAACATACTGTATAAAAAATCAATGGGCTGGAAAAGGGCTTTAAGAGGCGTATTTAAGTTTTGCCCACCGGCTTTCCCTAATTCATAAGCTTGAGGAAGACCATTAATATGAATTCTGGTATTTCGGTCTTTAGGTACTTGCTTGATATCAACCTCCAATACACCAATCAATTTTGTAGATTGAATAACCACCTCTTTAATTTCATTTGCTTTTTCATACAGGGCGATGACCAATTCATTTCCTTTTAATAAATCGTTGGTTATTTTAAGTTTGATTGATTGAAATCCAAGGTAAGAAACCATAATGGTATCATTTACTTGTGTAGGGATTTCAAAAAAACCACGATCATTTGTAATGGTACCAACAACCGAATTTAAATTGATAACATGTGCAGCACTTAAAGGTTTTTGATCTTCAGCACCTACTATCTGACCTTTTAGTTGAACAATTTTCAAACTCTCTTGAGCGAAACTCACAAAAGAAAAAGTTAGAAACAAGAAAAAAAGTATATGTTTTTGCATCTTACAATAATAATGATAAAAGAAAAGAAAGCGGTTAATTTTTAAACAAATTAACAAAATTTTGTGCGTGTAACAGGAGTCGAACCTGCACGTTCTAATGAACACAAACCCCTCAAGCTTGCGCGTCTACCAATTCCGCCACACACGCAGGTGTAGTAATAAAAAAAGTTAAGCAAAATTAACGCTTAACTTTTTTTTAAAGATTGTTTTTCTATAGGATAGAAAAAAATTGTGACCGGGCTGGGGCTTACTTCGTCTGCGCTCAGCATAAACTTTTCGCTCTAAAGCTACTAAGTTTTATAATTTGTCAATTCTCTATACTTATAGAAAAGTATTGTGACCGGGCTGGGGCTCGAACCCAGGACCCTCTCCTTAAAAGGGAGATGCTCTACCAACTGAGCTACCAGGTCATGCTTTGTTTGAAAGCGAGTGCAAATATACTACCTATTCTTTAAACTATAAAAGTTTTTACTTATAAATTTTTTAGATATTTGCACAACTTAAACAAGACGAGATGAAAATAGTATTATTGGGCTATATGGCAAGTGGAAAATCTTCTATAGGAAAGCGATTATCAGAAGTTTTGGATCTTAATTTTATTGATTTGGATACCTATATAGAATCTTGTGATAAGATGAGCATCAAAGATATTTTTAAAAACAAAGGAGAAATCTATTTTAGAAGACAAGAGTCAATATATCTTCAAGAGGTTCTAGCGCAAGCTACTGATTGTGTTCTTTCTTTAGGAGGAGGGACCCCTTGTTACGGAAACAATACACAGTTGTTAAATAGCACTGGCTATCATACAGTATATTTAAGAGCAGGAATCGCTACACTGGTTGACAGACTAACTAAAGAAAAACAATTAAGACCTCTAGTTGCTCAATTGTCTTCTGATCAGCTTACAGAATATGTTGCAAAACATTTGTTTGAAAGAGCCGCCTTTTATGAGCAAGCCAAGCAAATTATTTCTATAGATAATAAAAGTGTAGAAGAAATTTGTAAAGAAATTAAACTAGCATTATAATAAATATGCAACAGATTTATTTTTAGAAAACTCTACAATAACCTGTTCTTGTAGGGTAGTAGATAATGAAAGTCCTTTGAAATCAGCTTTAACGGGATACTTTTTATGGTTTCTATTTACCAATACAGCTGTTTTAAAACGCTTTAATGGAACCTCTAAAAAATGCTTAACCCCGTAAATTAACGTAGCTCCAGAATTAAGTACATCATCAACTAAGACTAAAGATTTATGTATATAATCTTCACTTGGTATGGAAGTGCTAATCGGTTTTAATGGCTTTTTCTTATCAATAAAAACTTCACACATGATAATACGAAGTGGAGAGATACTTGCTAAAGATTCTGCAATTGACTGAGCTAGTATGAAGCCATTTTTTGAAATTCCTGCTAACACAATCTCTTTTTCATTGCTATTGCTCTCATAAATTTGATAGGCAATTCGATGAATCTTATGTTGAATCTGAGTATTGTCTAAAATGATGTTTTTCTGCTTATTCATTTGCTGCATTGCTTAGGGTTTCAAAGATATTAAAATTAATTATCATCCGTTGGAGATTCGTAATAATCATCAATGTCTCTTCGATCTTTTTTTGTAGGCCTTCCTGTTCCTTTTTTTCGGTAGTGATCTTTGGCAAATTTTAATAAACTTGTTTTTTCGAGTTCTTCCTTTGGAGTTAGATCTTTTTTATATAAATCGGCTAATTTTGCTGAGACTCTGTTTGGAGGAATGTCTAAAACTTGGATTTTATAGTTAATTTGATTTTTTCGAACCCGTATTAACTCATTTCCATACACTTCTTTTGAAGCTTTAACATTTTTGTCATCCATCTTAATATGCCCTTTTTTACAGGCTTCAGTGGCGATGCTTCTCGTTTTATACATACGAACACACCACAAATATTTATCTATTCTCATACAAAAAGTTAAAATTTGATGTTTCTCTTTTTACAAAGGTATGAAAATCGTAAATTGCGCCCTTAAATTTGATACTTAAGATGATAAAAATTAAAAATATTGTACTTGTAGCTCTTGCTGCTATATTTATTTATGCATGTAGTAGTTCTGATCCTGTTGAAGAGTTTGACGCCGAAGCGCAAGCATTAATTGATAATGATTCATTGGTAAAATATTTAAAAAACAATTACTATGATCTTACTTTAGATTCAATTAAACCATTAGCCGCAGGTAAGACTGCTCTTTTAGACGATCCAAAGTTAAAAAGCAAAACGGTTACAGAAAGTGACATTAATTATACTTTGTATTATTATGTTTTAGATGAAGGTACCCCAGATCCAGTTAAAGGGTTTCCAACAAAGATGGACTCTGTTTTAGTAACCTACCAAGGGGCTTTCATATCTAAAACCACTCAGTTAACAATTTTTGAAACTCAAAATAATGCAACCTGGTTAACATTAGATGCTGTTGTTAGAGGATGGTCTAATGGTCTTATTCATTTTAAAGGCGGAAAGAACATTACGAGTAATGGTCCTATAACTTATGAAAATGGGGGTAAAGGTTATTTAATCATGCCTTCTGGATTAGGTTATGGTAACATAGCAAGTGCTGATATTCCTGCAAACATGCCTTTGATTTTTAAAATTAATCTATTTGACCTTGTAGAAAATACCGATCACGATCAAGATGGGCTTGCTTCTTATTTAGAGATAGAAAACGCAAGCATAGAGTCTAATCCATTACTTGTTGATACAGATGGTGATTTTCTAGCTAATTATCAAGACAATGATGATGATGGTGATGGTAAATTAACCAAGGATGAAGATGCTAATAAGGATGGTGACCCAAGAAACGATGACACTGATGGTGATGGAGTTCCTGATTACTTAGATCCAGATACCAAATAAAAAATAAGCACATAAAAAAAAGCTCCAGAGATTCTGGAGCTTTTTTTATGCAAAATAAATTGGTTTTACAACTTATAAGAAAGACCAAATATAATTTGACTGGTTCTGTTATCAACAGTAATTTTTGTGCTGTTATCAACAAATTCAGATTCTGATTTTGACAATCCTCGTTCCCAACGAACATCAACACCTAAAGGTCCAAACTCAACACCTAAACCCATTTGAATCCCAACAGAGAACTTGTTAAAATCATCTGTGCTTAAGTTTCCAAACTCAAACTCATCACCAATAATGTACTGAAAAGATGGGCCTATAAATGCATTTCCAAAACCTAGAAATTTTTTCCCGATCAATACTGGTACATCTAATTTTTTAAATTCATAATCTACAGCAGTTGTACCACTAGTGTACTCGCTTTTTACTTGGGTATACACAAGTTCAGGACGAATGTACAAACCTAGAATAGGTACCTTTCCTCTAAACCAAAGACCTGCATGGAATCCAGATTTAGATTCCGCTCCGTTGATTAAATCTGTTCCTGTGGTAGAAAAAGTGGCATCTCCATTGTTGTTGTAGTTAATACCTCCCTTTAATCCAAAATCAATCTGAGCATTTGCAGTTGTACTAACAGCAAAGGCAACAAGTACTAATAAAATTACTTTTTTCATATGTATTAATTATAGTTATTATTTGATTATTTTTTTCTTTTAATTACTTTTTGAGCAGCAGCAACTATTGCTTTGTCATTAAGTTTGTATTTTTCCATTAACTGAGCAGGGGTTCCTGACTCTCCAAAACTATCGTTCACGGCTACAAACTCTTGTGGTACTGGATTGTTTTCTCCCAAACATCTTGCTACGCTTTCTCCTAGTCCACCAAATTTATTATGCTCTTCTGCAGTAACCATACAGCCTGTTTTTGCCACTGATTTTAAAATAGCTTCTTCATCTAGAGGCTTAATGGTGTGTATGTTGATTACTTCTGCATGGATTCCTAATTCTTCTAATTGTTCTGACGCTTGAAGTGCCTCCCAAACCATATGACCTGTAGCAACAATAGTTACATCAGCACCTTCAGTAAGCTGAATTGCTTTACCAATTACAAAAGGTTCGTCTTTATAGTCTGGCATAAAGATTGGCACAGATGGACGACCAAAACGCAAATACACAGGACCTTCAAAGTCTGCAATCGCAATGGTTGCTGCTTTGGTTTGATTGTAATCACAAGGATTGATCACTGTCATACCAGGAAGCATTTTCATTAATCCGATATCTTCAAGAATTTGGTGGGTTGCACCGTCTTCACCTAAAGTTAATCCTGCGTGTGAAGCACATATTTTTACATTCTTATCAGAATAGGCAACAGATTGGCGAATTTGATCATAAACTCTTCCTGTAGAAAAGTTTGCAAATGTTCCTGTAAAAGGAATTTTACCTCCAATCGTTAAACCAGCTGCAATCCCGATCATATTTGCTTCTGCAATTCCTATCTGAAAGAAACGCTCTGGATGATTCTTAGCAAAATCATTCATTTTTAAAGAGCCAATTAAATCAGCACATAAGGCAACAACATTTGGATTCGTTTTTCCTAATTCTGTAAGGCCATCTCCAAATCCAGATCTTGTGTCTTTCTTTTCTGTAAAAGTATATTTTTTCATTAATTTCAGTTTGTTGTGTTTCGAGCAAAAATAATAATATTATCAACGCAAATCTTACAATTGCATCAATTCTTTGTATAATTTATGAACGGGTAAACCCATTACATTAAAATAACTTCCTTCTATTTTTTCTATACCGATATAGCCAATCCATTCTTGAATCCCATAACTACCTGCCTTATCATAAGGTTGGTACTTTTGAACATAGTAGTTAATCTCCTCACTTGTTAAGTCTTTAAAGTACACTTCGGTTATATCGTGGAATGTTTTTTGAAAATCCTGATGCGTGAGACTAATAGAGCTAATCACTTGGTGCTTTTTACCTGAAATCTTTTGAAGCATCTCTTTAGCATGTTCTTCATCAACAGGCTTTCCGAGTGCTTTATCATCAAGCCAAACAATGGTGTCAGAGGTAATTACTAAACGATTATCATGTAAACTGTCTTTAAATGCAGTCGCTTTGAGCTCAGCCAAATAATCTGTAATCTCAGCAGCTACTAAATGTGATGGATATACTTCTTTGACTTCTTTAAGTTGAATCTCAAAAGGAATTCCTAATTCTTTAAAGATCTGTTGTCTTCTGGGCGATTTAGATGCTAAGACAACCTTATATTGGGCTAATTTTTCTTGTAACATTAATTTTTAAAACGTAAAAAAAAGCATGGAAGCAATTCCTAAAACCATCACAAGCTTTAATAAACTACTTAAAGAATGATAATGGGCTGTACTTTTTGCGATGGCTAATTTGTATAGAAAATAGAGTAGTGGTGCAAAAACAACTAACAGTGTATAGCCTAAGAAATACGGATAGTCAACAAGCTCCATCTTCATTACGAAAATTATAAACACAAGTAAACACACTGTAAAAAAGACTGCCACGCGATTGGCTCTTTGCTTACCAATGACTAATGGCAAGGTTCTCATTTTTTGAGCATGATCTCCATTGATATCCTCTATATCCTTTACAATCTCTCTAATTAAAGTACTTAAAAAAGAGAAAATTATATAAAATAATCCCGCAGTACTAATCCCAATAGAAGTAAACAGTTGTTGAAACACCATTATAATATTATTTGGGAGCTCGTTAGGTCTTTCAAAAAGAAGTAGTGTTAGAATAATAAAACTAACACATAGCGCAACTAGAATATTACCAAATAAGGGAGTTCTTTTTAAAAACACGGCGTAGATGTAAAGACTCAATGAAATGCCTATAAACAACAGTGAATAGCTATATAATTCTTTACTTATCGACAAATATAGCCCGAGGGCAACACCGATAATTGTTAAAATGGCATATGTTTTTTTAGCAGTTTCTAGATGGATGCTTTTCCCTACAAGCTGTTTATGGGGCTTGTTAATTCCATCAGTCTGCACATCATAAACGTCATTAATAATATAACCGCCTGCAGTAATACAAAGGATGCTTATTGACAATAGCACAAAGTCAAAATCACTAAGTACACTTACCGGTAAATAAGAATATACTAATGCGTATTTAGTTAAGATTAAAGTGGCCAATACCATAAGTAAATTAGGGTATCTAACCAATTTTAAAAAGGTTGTGAAGTTCATTAAAAGCTTTTTTTAATTCTCGCTAAATCTCTTTTGTTATCACGATCTTTCATCGTTTCTCTCTTATCGTGTAGCTTTTTACCTTTGGCAAGAGCAATGTTTAATTTTGCCCAGCCTTTGTCTGTTAAAAACAGTTTTAATGGAATGATAGTGAGTCCCGTATTTTTCACTTGTTTTTCCAATTTTTTAAGCTCACGCTTGTTTAAAAGCAAACGTCGTTCACTTTTTGGGTTGTGATTGTAAAAATTACCATGTGAATATTCTTCAATAAACATATTAATGACAAACAATTCGCCACGTTCATTAAATTCACAAAAACTTTCTGTAATCCTAGCTTTACTGGCACGTATTGATTTTATCTCTGTGCCTGTTAGTTGAATTCCAGCGGTATATGTTTCTAAAAATTCGTATTCGAATCTTGCTTTCTTATTGAGTATGTTAATCTTCTTCTGCATGTTCTTTTGTACAAAATATCCTAAAGGGGTCTGCTACAAAGATACATTTTTGATTTAGATGAAGAAGTGTATTTTTGTATTGTAATTAGCCTTCGTTTTAAACGACCAAACAGAAAAAAGTAACCATGCGTATATTTTTAGCCTCATTAGTACTCTTATTTATATCTTGTAACACTTCTAAAAAATCTCAAACTGCACAAGAAATTGTCGATGCTGCCATGCTAGCCTCTGGCTCTGAAAAAGTGGCTAAAGCAACTATTTCTTTTAAATTTAGAGACATACAATACAAAGCTATTAGAAATCAAGGCCGTTTTCTTTTAGAAAGAAGCTTTAAAGAAAACAAAGATTCTATCACTGATCAACTAAGTAATGAGGGCTTTACCCGCTTACTTAACAATCAAGCGATACAATTACATGATACTCTCGCTACCGCATATAGTGGCTCTGTAAACTCTGTACATTATTTTTCTGTGCTTCCCTTTGGATTAAATGATATGGCTGTTCGAAAAAAACGCTTAGCTGATCAAGTTGTTTTTGGAAAAGACTACTATACAATCCAGATTCGTTTTTCTGAAGAAGGTGGTGGAGAAGATTTTGATGATGTTTACATCTATTGGATTAATAAAGAAACCTCTTTGATTGATTATCTAGCCTATAGTTTTCATGTAAATGGAGGAGGGGTTCGTTTTAGAGAAGCAACCAACCCACGTACTATTAAAGGAGTACGTTTTGTAGATTACAACAATTATAAAAAAGAAAATGCTTTAACCGATTTAGA
This sequence comes from Polaribacter pacificus, assembly GCF_038024035.1. Taxonomy (NCBI): domain Bacteria; kingdom Pseudomonadati; phylum Bacteroidota; class Flavobacteriia; order Flavobacteriales; family Flavobacteriaceae; genus Polaribacter; species Polaribacter pacificus. The sequence goes on along the minus strand of NZ_CP150664.1, from coordinate 379,699 downwards.
AAATCTAGCTAAAGCATTTGAAAAAGGTGAACTTCAAAAACTTTCTGAAATAAATTTAGAAGCTATAAGCGTTCAAATTACCCCTTAAAAGGAACTTTTATTAGAACACTGGTTACTGTCTCTTTAGTAACAGTAACGATATAGAGGTTTGCATTATTAGAATCATCTATATTTTCATATTTTTTTTCTCCAAGTATTTTATTAACAAAAGCAGGAGTTGTATTGCTGTGACCTACAACCAAAATATTTTTACCTTTGGTATTGTTCTTAAATGCAGCATCATACATCTTACCTGGATTGTACAAAAGCAACGGGAGTTTATTTAACTCTGCTGTAGGCATAGCTGTTTGCTTAGTTCTATTGTATCCTGTGGTGTACACCATATCAAATTTTACAGCAGAAAGAACTTCGGCCCAGTTATCAGCTCTGTTTAAACCTTTTAAATTTAGATAAGGATCTTTGTTATTTGAATCCGATCTATTCTTTTCAGCATGACGAATTAAATAATAAGTAGTTGTTTCTTGAGCATAGATAGCTACACTACAAAAAAAGACGAAAAGGAAAAGTATTTTTTTCATGATTAAAATTTTAAAATGCGAATATAATCAAAAACAAAAGCGATGCATATAATGCATCGCTTTTTTTATGGTCAAATAGACTGTGATTACTCTAGAATCAAATCAGCTTGATTTCTAAAGACTAATTTATCATCAAAAGCATCTAAGAGCACAATACTATCGGTAGTTACTTTACCTGCTAAAATTTCTTTAGACAGTTGATTTAACACCTCTTTCTGTATAACTCTCTTGATTGGTCTGGCACCAAACTCAGGTTGATATCCTTTCTTAGCCAAAACCTCTATAGCTTCTTCTGTAGCATCTAGTGTAATTTCTTGTTTTGCTATCATCTTTTTTACCTGATCAATTTGCAGCCTTACAATTTCTCTAACATTTTCTTTGGTTAAAGGCGTAAACAGCACTATATCATCAATTCTGTTTAAGAATTCTGGTCTCACGGTTTGCTTTAACAAGCCGAGGACTTCTATCTTAGCAATTTCTAAAGCAGCATCAATATCATTATTTGCATTGGCAAATTTTTCTTGAATGATTTGACTTCCCATATTAGAAGTCATGATAATAATGGTGTTTTTAAAATCTGCAATACGTCCTTTATTGTCAGTCAGTCTTCCTTCATCCAATACCTGCAATAAAATATTAAAGGTATCTGGGTGCGCTTTCTCAATTTCATCGAGTAATACCACAGAATAAGGCTTTCTTCGAACCGCTTCTGTTAATTGCCCACCTTCATCATAGCCTACATATCCTGGAGGCGCTCCAATTAACCTACTTACAGAATGTCTTTCTTGGTATTCACTCATATCAATACGAGTCATGGCGTTTTCATCATCAAACAGATAACTTGCTAAAGCTTTCGCCAGCTCTGTTTTTCCAACTCCTGTGGTTCCTAAAAACAAGAACGACCCTATTGGCTTGTTTGGGTTTTGTAGACCAGCTCTTGATCTGCGAACCGCATCAGAAACTGCTTCTATAGCTTCTTCTTGTCCAACCACACGCTTGTGCAAGGCATGCTCTAATTTAAGCAATTTTTCTCTTTCTGATTGAAGCATCTTGGTTACTGGGATACCAGTCCATTTTGCTACAACTTCTGCAATGTCCTCATAGGTTACTTCTTCTTTAATCAAAGAATTTTCTGATTGATTCTCTTGCAATTTTTGCTGCATTTTTTCTAGTTCTTCTTGAGCTAGCTTAATTTTTCCATAGCGAATCTCAGCAACTTTTCCATAATCACCATCACGCTCTGCACGTTCTGCTTCTAATTTAAAGTCTTCTATGCTAAGCTTGGTTGCTTGAATCTGATCAACTACAGCCTTTTCACTTTTCCATTTGGCATTTAACTCATTTCGCTCTTCTTTGATATTGGCCAAATCTGAACGTAAGACCTTTAACTTAGACTCATCTTTCTCTCTCTTAATCGCCTCAATCTCAATTTCGAGTTGCATGATTTTTCTATCAAGCACATCGAGTTCTTCTGGTTTTGAGTTGATCTCCATTCGCAGCTTTGCAGCAGCTTCATCCATTAAATCAATTGCCTTGTCTGGCAAAAAACGGTTGGTAATATAGCGCTCAGATAATTCTACAGCACCGATAATGGCCTCGTCTTTAATTCTTACTTTATGGTGGGTTTCGTATTTTTCTTTGATTCCTCTTAAAATAGAAATCGCACTTTCTGTATCTGGCTCATTGACAATCACTTTTTGAAAACGTCGTTCTAATGCTTTGTCTTTTTCAAAGTACTTTTGATATTCATCTAGGGTAGTGGCACCAATAGCTCTTAGCTCACCACGAGCAAGCGCAGGCTTTAAAATATTTGCAGCATCCATAGCGCCTTGTCCACCACCAGCACCTACAAGTGTGTGAATCTCATCGATAAACAAAACAATGTCTCCATCGCTTTCTGTAACCTCTTTGATCACCGCTTTTAAACGCTCTTCAAACTCTCCTTTGTATTTAGCACCTGCAATTAGAGCTCCCATATCCAAAGCAAAGATTTGCTTGTCTATTAGATTCTCAGGAACATCTCCATCTATAATTCTATGCGCTAAGCCTTCTGCAATGGCTGTTTTACCAGTTCCTGGTTCTCCTACCAAAATAGGGTTGTTCTTAGTTCTACGAGATAAGATTTGTAACAATCTACGAATCTCTTCATCTCTACCAATAACCGGATCTAGTTTTCCTTCTCTAGCTAATTGATTTAAGTTTTTAGCGTATTTGTTAAGAGAATTGTAAGTCTCTTCTGCATTTTGAGAAGTTACACGATCTCCTTTACGCAGTTCTTCAATAGCGCTCTTTAAGCCTTTTTCTGTAAGCCCTTGGTCTTTTAAAACTTGAGCTATATTGCTCTTAGACTTAAAAATAGCCAATAATAGATGCTCGATAGATACATACTCATCAGTCATTTTTTTTGCGATGATACTCGCTTCATTAAGCGTAGTCGATGCTGTTCTAGAAAGCATTAATTCTGCTCCAGAAACTTTAGGTAAACTCTCTAAGTGCTTATCTACAATTTGCAGTACTAAATCTGCATTAATTTGTAGTTTTTTAAACAAAAAAGGCAACACATTTTCATCAATCTCAGCGATTGCCTTATAAATATGTTCATTTTCTATTTGTTGATGTCCATACTCTTGTGCAATTTGTTGCGCACGCTGTATGGTCTCTTGTGATTTTGTTGTATAATTGTTAAAATTCATAACGTTTCTATTTTTCTTTTTTCTTTATTTGTGTCAAATTTGATACCAATTAAAAAAGCAGAAAAGCAGCTGTCTTTTTGTCTTGATTTTACGAGAATTAACTGACTAATTGGCAATCACACCTAAAACTGGTGCTATAATCTATAAAAACACAGAACATGAGTCTATTTAAGAATCTTTTTAACGGCGATAAAGATGAAAATTTAAAAGCAGAAAGCACACTTAATTGGATACCTTTAAACAGTCTTTCTGAATTAGATCAGATTATTAGTGATTCTAATGAAGAAACCCTTGCAATATTTAAACATTCTACACGCTGTGGAATTAGCAGCATGGTAAAAAGACAGTTTGAGAAGAATTTTGAGGCTTCTTTAAAAGATTTTAAAGTATATTATCTTGATTTGCTTGCGCATAGAGATGTTTCTAACGCCATTGAAGAAAAACTTGGAGTTCGTCATCAATCTCCTCAGTTGGTCCTTATTAAAAATGGTGCTGTTATAGATCATGCTTCACATAATGGAATTTTAAACGTGGATTTTAAAAAAATCAACTAAAAAAAGAAGTTTTACCTACTATTTTAAAATTGAGCATCTATGATTTTGAAATCTAAAACAATCGTACTTATAGGATTGCTAATAAGCATCTCTTTTTTATCGTGTACAAAAAATGATCAAACTTTTGATGATTGTAATACAGAAAACACTCCACTAATTTTTAATAAAATTATTAAACAATCTGAATGGATCAGTGGAACTGATCCTGCAAAAACTACAACAGATAAGTCATTCATAACGGAATATATTTATAACGAATTAAATCTGTTAGTAAAGGAGACATTCAATCCGATTGAGAACGTAAACCTTTATAAATATTCTTGCGACAATAATCTAGAGGAATTTAATAATACTCACTACAATAGGATTAACAAATATAATTCTAAAGGAGAGTTAATTTATATGGAGGGGCATGATGGTCTTTATTCTTATAACTTAACTTATGAAGGGCAAAGTGTTTTAGTTAGAGGTACAAACCAAGGTGTAGATGTTGAAATTAAAATTGAATTAAACTCAGACAACTTAGTAAGAAAATTAACAAGAAACAATTCTTATTCTATTTTTGATTATGATTCTAATGGCAATTTAATAAAGGCTGTAGACTTTGATTTGAATGATGAAATTAAATATGAGTTTAAACTTGATTATGATCAAAATCCCAATCCGTTTTTCGGACAGTTAAAATCTGCTTACTTAAGTAAATTTATATATCTATTTCAATATAATTCCTTATATGGAATCGACGGTATTACATATTATATTGATAATTATGGTTTTCCATACTTTAAAAACAATTTATTTCAAATAAATCAAAAGATTGAAGATGAGGAGTTTGAAACTATATTGGATGTTAAATTCACCTACGACCTTCATAAGTATCCAAAGACATTTGTAACTAGTACATTTGGGGGGATATTTAAAAGATTTTATACTTTTACCTATCACTAAACAATTAAACCATAAGTTCAAAAAAAAAGAAGATTCTTAGGTAAGTGTCTTTAACCCCCAAATATGAGAGTGTATACTATTATTTCTCTAATATATTAATAGGGATACATGCGAACATTTTTATGTTGCCAAAGAAAATTTATAATATTGTATAAGAAACAGGCTTTGGAGCAGTTAAAGTTTTAAGATTAGATTAAACAAAAAAAGGACGCTATTATAGCGTCCTTTTTAAATCTATTTTTTTGATTATTCTTTAAACGGGATGGCTGGTAACACCTTACCGATACACTCACCAAAACCAATTCTAACTTCATCGTTTTCACAATGTGCACGCATAATTACTGTATCATTATCATTGATAAATTTACGAGTACTACCGTCATTTAAGGCAATTGGATTTTGTCCTCTCCAAGTTAATTCTAACATAGATCCAAAACTGTCTTTGGTAGGGCCAGAGATGGTTCCAGAACCCATCATATCTCCAGAACGAACATTACATCCGTTAACTGTATGATGTGCTAACTGTTGAGCCATCGTCCAATACATATATTTAAAGTTAGAGTTTGCAACCACGGTTTCTGTACCACCTTCTGGTTGTATTCCTACTTGTAATTTAATATCATAACTCTTTTTACCATCAACTTTTAAATAAGGCATAGGCTCATAAACTTGTTTTGGGTTGTCAACTCTAAACGGCTCTAAAGCATCCAAAGTAACAATCCAAGGAGAGATAGTTGAGGCAAAGTTTTTTCCTAAAAATGGGCCTAAAGGTTGGTATTCCCAAGCTTGAATATCTCTAGCAGACCAGTCGTTAAACAAGACCAAACCAAAAATATGTTCTTCAGTTTCTTCAATCGGAATACGCTCACCTAAATTGTTTGAATCTGTAGTAATGAAGGCCATTTCTAGTTCAAAATCTAACAATCTAGAAGGACCAAATCCTGGTGTATTTGAACCTTCTACTGGTTTTACTTGCCCATAAGGTCTTCTTACTGGAATTCCAGAAGGGATAATTGATGAACTCCTACCGTGGTATCCAATAGGGATGTGTAACCAGTTTGGCATCAATGCGTTTTTAGGATCTCTAAACAAAGTCCCTACATTGGTTGCGTGTTCTTTACTCGCGTAAAAATCAGTATAATCTCCAACACTAACTGGTAAAAGCATTTCTACTTCTTCCATGGTAAAAATAATTTTATCCTTATGTGCTGTTTGCTGCTGTAAACCGTTATTTTCTATATCAAAAATATCTGCAATTCTGTTTCGGACCAAACGCCATGTTTTACGACCATCGGCAATAAAATCATTTAGTGAATCTTGTAAGAAAATATCATCTGTTAATGGAATTCCTTCAAAATAACCAAGTTGATGTAAAGCGCCTAAATCAATGGCGAAATCACCAATTCTTGTTCCAATAGTAATAATGTCATCTTTGGTGATAAAAACACCAAAAGGGATGTTTTGAATTGGAAAATCAGAGTTTTCTGCTATCGATAACCAAGACTTTCTGTTTGGATTATTTGCTGTTATTTTCATTTATATTGTGTCTTTAGTATATTTCTTCAAATATAGGAGAAAGTTGCCATCTGCAAAACGATTTTTTGTTACTTTTGGGAATATTTTATAAAAAATTAACAAAACAATGCTACTAGACAACCAAATCTTTGATCTTATTCAAGAAGAAAAAGAAAGACAACAAAATGGCTTAGAACTCATTGCTTCTGAAAACTTTGTAAGTGATCAAGTAATGCAAGCACAAGGATCTATTTTAACCAATAAATATGCAGAAGGATATCCAAACAAACGCTATTATGGTGGTTGTGAAGTTGTAGATGTTATTGAGCAAATTGCAATTGATAGAGCCAAAGAGCTTTTTGGTGCAGAATATGTAAATGTTCAACCACACTCTGGATCACAAGCAAATACTGCAGTTTTCGCTGCTTGTTTAAATCCTGGAGATAAAATCTTAGGATTTGATTTATCTCACGGAGGACATCTAACCCACGGATCACCTGTTAATTTTTCTGGAAAACTCTATACCACTTCTTTTTATGGAGTTGAAAAAGAAACCGGAGTCTTAAACTATGATACCATCCAAGAAATTGCTTTGCGTGAGCAACCAAAGTTAATCATTGCTGGTGCTTCTGCCTATTCTAGAGATATTGATTTTAAACGCTTTAGAATTATTGCAGATAGTGTTGGTGCATTATTAATGGCTGATATTTCACATCCAGCAGGATTAATCGCCAAAGGAATTTTAAACGATCCTTTACCGCATTGTCATGTTGTAACGACTACCACTCACAAAACCCTTAGAGGGCCAAGAGGAGGGATGATCATGATCGGTAAAGATTTTGACAATCCTTTTGGAGATACTCTAAAAAACGGAAGTCTTAAAAAAATGTCTACCCTAATCAACTCAGCAGTTTTCCCAGGAAATCAAGGAGGGCCTTTAGAGCACGTTATTGCAGCAAAAGCAGTTGCTTTTGGAGAGGCTTTAACCGATGAGTTTTTAGAATATCAATTGCAGGTAAAAGAAAATGCTGCAGCCATGGCCAAAGCTTTTATGGATAAAGGATATGATATTATTTCTGGAGGAACAGACAATCATATGATGCTTATTGATATGCGCAATAAAAACATCTCAGGAAAAGATGCAGAGATCGCTTTGGGAAAAGCAGAAATTACAGTAAACAAAAACATGGTGCCTTTTGATGATAAAAGCCCATTTGTTACTTCTGGTATTCGTGTAGGTACTGCAGCTGTTACCACCCGTGGACTTAAAGCAGAAGACATGCAAGCGGTTGTTAATTTTATTGACGAAGCAATTCAAAACCACGACAACGATGCTGCTTTAACAGCTATCGGAGAACGCGTAGAAGAAATGATGAGCGCTCGCAGACTGTTTGTGATGTAATCATAACTATTAGAATAAAAAAAAAGCCATATCAAACGATATGGCTTTTTTGTTTTTACAATCTCTTAATAAGACATGCGTACTATCTTTTCTACTTTATCTGGTGTAAGCGTTTTGTGCTCTCCCAAAGCGACCCATCCACGCTCTGTAAAATTTTGAGCGATCTTTTCTGCGGTACCTTCATAGTTAGAAGTATACTCAGACAAACGAGTAGCAATGTTTAAACTGTGAAAAAAGTCTTCGGTCTTGTCTATGGCTTTCTGGGCTTTTTCTTCTAAGCTTCCTTCAGTAATATTCCAAACTCGAGTGGCATACTGTGCTAATTTTTCTTTTTTATCATCAAAATTAAAGCGATAATGACTCGGTGCAATAATTGCCAAAGTTCTCGCATGATCAATTCCGTACATAGCTGTTAACTCATGTCCGATAGCATGTACAGCCCAATCTGTAGGGACTCCTTTTTGGATTAAACCGTTAAGAGCCATGGTACAACTCCACATAAAATTTGAAGCAGCAACATAATCGGTAGGGTCTTTTAAAACCTTAGGAGCTACCTCTATTAGGGTTTGCATAATGCTTTCTGCAAAACGATCCTGAAGTGCTGCACCTATTGGATAGGTCATATATTGTTCTAAGACATGGCTAAAGGCATCCGTGATTCCGTTTGCCAATTGGCGCTCAGGAATGGATTGAATTACCTGTGGATCTAATATAGAAAACTGAGGAAATAAGCCTGGTCCGCCCATGGCCAATTTTTCTTGGGTTTCTTTACGAGTAATCACCGCACCTGAATTCATTTCTGAACCCGTAGCAGGTAAGGTAAGTACCGTACCAAAAGGCAAGCCTTTTAAGGTTCTAATATTCTTTTTAAGAATATCCCATGGTTCAGCACCCTCATACAAGGCAGCAGCTGATAAAAATTTGGTTCCGTCAATTACAGACCCACCACCAACAGCCAGTAAATAATCTATTTTCTGTGCTTTGATCAAACCTAAGGCTTGTAATAACACAGCGTATTCTGGATTGGCAGGAATCCCACCAAACTCTATAACATCTCTGCCTTTTAAAGCGGTTGTTACCTGTTGGTAAATGCCGTTCTTTTTAATATTTCCTCCACCATACAAGAGTAAAATCTTTGCATCTTCTGGAATTTGACCTGCAATTTCTTGAATGCTGTCTTTACCAAAAAATATATGGGTAGGATTTTTAAAATCAAAAGTATTCATCTTTGTATGTGTTTATTTAAGTATTATTAGTCTATTACAGTTACTAAGTCTTCAGTGCTTTTTCTAACTTTTACCAACTTAGCCAACCAATCTTTGTCTTCTTGACGGTAGCCCAATGGCAATAAAACTGCACTGCGCAATCCCTTTGCTCTTAAGCCTAAAATTTCATCAACAGCAGCAGGATCAAAACCTTCTATAGGAGTAGCATCTACGCCTTCAAAGGCGGCAGCTGTTATAGATTGTGAAAAAGCAATATAAGCCTGTTTAGCTGCGTGTTGAAAATTCTCTTCTGCATCTTTTTGAGGGTAGGAGTTTAACAACATATGTCTGTAGTTTTCCCAACCTTCATTTTCAAAACCTCTAATTTTGTTAGTCAAATCAAACATGGTGTTGATACGCTCTGCAGTATAGGTATCCCAAGCTGCAAAAACTAACAAGTGTGAGCAGTCTGCAACCACAGATTGATTCCAGGCAACCGCTTTAATTTTTTCTTTGATTTCTTGATTGGTAATAACATAAATTTCAAAAGGTTGTAAACCACTTGAAGTTGGAGCCAAACGAGCAGCCTCAATAATATTGTCTATTTTTTCTTGTGGTACCTTTTGACCGTTCATGGCTTTTGCAGCATAACGCCAATTTAATTTATCTAATAATTCCATTCTGTTTAATTTATATATTTAGGTTTGTTTATTCTGTTTTAATACTGTCCCAAGCGGCTTCGAAGGCTTCTTGGATATGTTTTTCTTCTAAAGTAAAAACACCACGTAATTGCATGGTTAATAAAAAGGACAAAGGATTGATGGTATAGGCATACAACAAATAATTGCATGCGGGTTTGATTACACCTTCAGCTTTTCCTCGTTCCCAAAGGTCGAGTAGGGGTTGTAAGTTTTTAATACCTTCTTTCCGAGAAGCTTCATCAATTACAGGAGTGCTATCACATTGCGCTAAGAACATAGCCTGTTCTAAATGGTTCAATTTAAAAGTAGCAATGCCTTTCCAAATGACTTCAAATCCTTCTTTAACCGACATCTTTGGTGAATAGTCTTTAAAAGCAAACTGCGTATAGGCCGCCTTTACTTCTAAGTAGACCTTATTGACCAAATCTTGTTTGTTTTCAAAATACAAATAGATGGTTGCAGGTGAAACTCCTGCCATTTTTGCAATTTTAGACATGGGTGTTGCGTGAAAACCATTGTTATTTACAAGACACTGCGTAGCCTTGACTAAGGCCTGTCTTTTGATCTCACTTTTAGAAATTGGTTTCATACTTTACTCCTTTAGGGCACAAAGATACAAAAAAAGAATGAACGTTCATTTTTTAAAGATCATTTTAATACTTGTCTAAAAAACACATTCAACTATTTTTGTTAATCATATTGGCTGAATGGGCTTATTTTATTGATAATCAGAATAAAAAAGCAGTGAATATAATTGTTGATATTATTAAATATACAGCGATTTAAACCTCTAATTTATGATGTTATTTTGCATAAAAATTAACGCGTACGTATGCAAAAAAAGTCAATGGCTTTTCATAAAAAAATTCTTCTTGTTTCTAAATATGGAGAAACCTTAGACATTGCCAACACTATGCAACAAGAGGGTTGCCAACTAAAGATGTATATAGAAGATAAAGGCTGTAAAGAAATCGGTTTTGGTTTTGTGCCCAAGGTGACCCAATGGGAAAAACATGTGGCTTGGGCTGATCTTATTATTTTTGATTATACAGGCTATGGTGCCATCTGCGAGCAATTGCGCAACCAAGGAAAAAGGGTAGTAGGGGGTTCTGTATACACCGATCTGCTAGAGATTGATCGTAATTTTGGTCAAGAAGAACTAAAAAAGCACAAAATAAAGGTATTGCCTTTTGTGGAGTTTACAAACTTTAAAGACGCTATTGATTATGTACTAAAGCATCCGGATGCCTATGTGATTAAGCCCTGTGGAGAGACTCAAGAACTAAAACAATTGCTGTTTGTTGGGAGTGATGATGAAGGCTTGGATGTGGTTAGAGTCTTAAAAGCCTACGAAAAATCTTGGGGAAACAATTTTGGGAATTTTCAACTGCAAAAAAAGGTAAAAGGGGTCGAGATATCTGCCTCTGCCTTTTTTAATGGCAAAGAGTTTTTACGCCCGATCAATATTACCTTTGAACACAAGAAATTGTTCCCAAAAGAGTTGGGGGTTTCTACTGGAGAAATGGGGTCTAGTATGTTTTGGACTCAGGATTCGCCTATTTTTGATGCCACACTAAAAAAACTAGAGCCAACCTTGGCTAAGACCAATTATATTGGACATATTGATGTTAATTGCATCGTAAATGGCAATGGTATTTATCCCTTAGAGTTTACTTCTCGTTTTGGTTATCCACAAATAATGATTCAACGCGCTGGAATTACTCAGGCAATGGGCCAATTCTTTTGGAAGCTAGCTTGCGGAGAACAGTTTAAAATCGCTGTAAAGAAAGGTTTTCAAGTGGGTGTTTTTATGGTGGTTCCACCGTTTCCGTACAATGATAAAAAGACTTTTGAACTGTTTTCTAAAGATGCAGTGGTGATCTTTAAAAAAGACATGAAAGAAGGTGTACATCCGATGCATCTAAAAAAAGTGAATGATGAGTGGTTGATTACTGGTGACACCGGTATTGCCTTGCTCATTACTGGGACAGGGATTACCATGCGAGATGCACAACGCAGTATGTACAATAGAATACAGGGGATTATCGTAAACAACTCATATTATAGAACTGATATTGGTGATCGATGGTTAGAAGACTCTGATAAACTTTGGTCTTGGGGACTCTTGTAAAATGAAACTACAAAACGGCACTCAACAAGCTTCATTATTTTTTAAGCTTCTGCCTTTGGATTGGCAAGAAAGTCTTGTTCCAAACTGGGATTTTTATAAAAACAAAGGTGCACAGATTTGGTTGTTAAGCAACAAAGATGACATCTGTGCTGGAGGCATCCTTTTTAAAGCTGCAGCTCCAGAAATGGACATATTTAAGAGTACGGCACAGCATTGGTTTGATTTGGGTTATTTGTATATAGCTTATGTTTGGGTTCCTGTTAGGCATCGTGACAAAGGCTATGGATCTCAATGGATTCAGGCTGTATTGCAGCAGTTTCCCAAACAGGGATTTTGGCTAACGACAGAAGAAAAAGGTTTGCGAAACTTTTATGAAAAGAATCATTTTAAGTATCTAGAAAGCTTACAAGCAGCAGAAATAGAGGAGGAGCTCTTTGTCTATCAACCTTAAAAAAGCTTCTTTTTTTATTGAAACGTTTTTTTCTAACACCTACAAACACAACAATCCCTTAAGTCAACAAAGAAAATGTTGTATCTTTCTTTGCGAAAAAATAACCATTCAAATACCCAATATGAAAGTTAACAATACAAACTCAAGAAGAAGTTTTATAACAAAACTTGGTGCAGGATTTTTAGCAGGCGGACTGGCTTTGTTTCCAGAATCGCTTAAAGCAAGTGTTAAAAATGAATCTTTAAAAACAGGAAAAGAACCTTCATTAGATTTAGTTATTAAACAAGTAGGAAAAAAGGAGCACCCTGTTGCTTTTGATACTTCTCAGGCCATTCCTTATGGGTTTATTTGGTCAAATGTGTATTTTAAAACCAATAAGGATACAGGTACTCCAGAAAACAAATTAGGCGTATTAGTTGTGCTTAGACACGGAGGAATTATTTTTGCATTGAATGATGAAACTATTAAAAAGTTTAGGCTAGGAGAGAGAACCAAATTGAAAGATCCAAAAACTAAAAAAGTCATTACAAACAATCCTTATTACGATATACCAGATAATTTTATAGGAAGAAAAGGTTTTACTGGCATTAAAGGACTGCAAGAAAAAGGCGCTGTCTTTTGTGTTTGTGATATGGCCTTGCAATCAACATCAGCCTATGTGGCTAAAAAAATGAACTTGGATGCTGATGACGTTTACAAGGAAATTGTTGCGGGAATCTTACCAGGGATTTATCCAGCACCATCAGGTGTTTGGGCCTTAGGACGTCTCGCAGAAAACAACATTAGCTATATTGATGCAAGTGTTGCCTAAACAATGATCTTTTTGATGTAAAATGGAAGAAAAAGCAAAGCAAATACAACTATTAACAAGGAGGCTCTATGTCTTTATTGGGGTACTCGTTATTTTTACCCTTGTTAATTGGATGATTTTATCTGCTTATAACAATACCAAGGCTCCATTGCCCATTGAAAGTACAGAATCAACCATTGCTACTTCTTGGAGTTTAAAATCGCTTGCAGAAATCCCTAAAGACCAAGCAGGAGCTAAGATTAGGTATGGCTATGAGCTCATTATCAATACAGCAGAACTTATCGGCCCCAGGGCTAAAGATGCCTCGCTGAGATATGCAGGCAATAATCTAGCATGCAACAACTGTCACTTAGATGCTGGGCGTAAAATTGGATCGGGCTCTTTTGTGGGAGTATCCAATCGCTTTCCACAGTTTCGAGGTAGGGAAAACAAAATAGGCAACTTAGAAGAGCGAATAAATGGATGTTTAGAGCGCAGTATGAATGGACGCACCATGTCTGAAGACGCTAAAGAAATGCAAGCCATGATAGCCTATATGGATTGGCTAAGCCAAGATGTTCCAGAAGATATCGAGAAAAAATACAAGGGCTATGTTTCTATAAAGCTCCCTAACGAAGCAGCAGATCCAAGCATAGGAAAACAACTTTACACCAAAAAATGTACGGTTTGTCACCAAACAAACGGAGAGGGAATTCCAAAAGGTGAGGGGCTAGCAGGCTATTTATATCCACCACTGGGAGGTCATGACACCTATAATGATGGTGCCGGAATGCATCGGGTAATTACAGCAGCAGAATTTTTAAAAGCAAATATGCCTTTTGGCGCTACTTATGATGCTCCGCAGTTAAGCGATACTGAGGCCTATCATCTTGCAGCTTATATCAACACCTTTACAAGACCAGAAAAAAGCAATAAAACTGCTGATTTTCCTGACAAGAAATTAAAACCCGTTTCAACGCCTTACGGTCCTTGGGTAGATTCTTTTAGTCAGAAACAACATCAATTTGGTCCGTTTCAGCCAATTATGGATTTTTATCAAAAGGAATATCAATTGGTAAAAAAGAAATAAGCAGCGCTGTACAACCTTAATATTTAGTACCTTTGCAGTCAGTCCTCATTGCCTTAGGTTTAACTGGGTTTTATAGGATTTTAATAGACATCCTACCATGGCAAATACGATTAAAAATCAACAAGATATACTTGAAAAATTAAATATTTTTGCATTAAATGCAATGCAAGAACAGGCAATAGCCACCATTGCAAAGCACCCAAACACCATTTTATTATCACCAACAGGAACAGGGAAAACCTTGGCCTTTGTGTTGCCATTATTAGAAACACTGGATGAAAATAACGATGAAATTCAAGCGCTTATTTTGGTGCCTTCTAGAGAATTGGCTATCCAAATAGAGCAGGTGATTAGAAGTATGGGAACTGGCTTTAAGGTCAATGCAGTGTACGGAGGTAGACCTATGTCTAAGGACAAAATAGAATTGAAACATTTGCCGTCTATTTTAATTGGAACTCCAGGAAGAATCGCTGATCACTTTAGCAACGATCGCTTTGCTAAAAACCATATTAAGACTTTAATCTTGGACGAGTTTGACAAATCATTAGAGGTGGGCTTTGAATATGAAATGAGAGCCATCCTTAATCAGTTACCAGCATTAAAGAAACGCGTTTTAACATCAGCCACTCAAGGCGTGGAGATTCCTAGTTTTGTAAACATGCAGGAGCCTAAAATAATCAATTATTTAAGTGCTAAGAAGAACGCCAACCTAAGTATAAAAACGGTGATTTCTCCTACAAAAAACAAAAACGAAACCTTATTACAACTGGTGCAACATATTGGAAATCAACCCGGTATTGTGTTTTGTAATTTAAAGGACAGCATACAGCAAATCAGTACTTTTTTAACCAAGAACAACATTAAACACTCTTGTTTTAATGGAGGTATGGAGCAGCATGATCGCGAGCGTTCTCTAATAAAATTTAGAAACGGAACCAGTCAATTGCTGATCGCTACAGACTTGGCTTCTAGAGGGATCGATATTCCTGAGATTCAGTTTATTATCCATTATGAATTGCCACAAGCTGTAGAAGATTTTACCCACAGAAATGGGCGTACTGCACGAGTTCATGAAACTGGTACAGCCTATATTTTACAATGGGAAAAAGAACATTTACCAGACTTTATCAAACAAAATCCGAAAGAAAAAGTTGGCAAAAAAGCCAAGACAATCGCTCCGTATTGGGAAACACTGTTTGTTTCTGGAGGTCGTAAAGACAAAATCTCTAAGGGAGATCTAGCAGGATTGTTTTGTAAACAAGGCGGTTTGAAAAAAGAAGAACTCGGAATCATAGAACTTAAACAAGATTGTGCCTTTGTAGCCGTTCCAATTAGCAGAGCAGATGATTTGGTGAACACGCTAAACAACAGCCGATTGAAAAAGAAGAAAGTTCGAATTAGCTTGGTAGACTAAAATTCTTGTAATAGAAATAAACACAATTTTTTAATTTCCTTCAACTGACTTATTTGTTTGGAGAGTAGTTGTAGCTACTCAAACAACCAACCCACATCATCCATTCTAAAAAACTCTATTTTACATAATGTAAATTATAGGGCGTTATTATAAACGCAGCAAAATAGCGTATACAAGCGCAAAGCGCTGTATTTACACATAATAACAGATATAATAAACGCGTGAGCGTTTGAATTATATCGTTCGTTATTATGTTAAAGCTATTTTACGGTTAAGTTTGAAAACGAAAACATTCTACAATTAAAAAACGAACTCATAAATAATGCGAAGCATTAGATTTCCTTTAGGAATTGATCTGGATTCAATTTGAAACAGAATGTCAAAAAAATCTTAGAAATAACTAATACATATATATTGCGCCAGCATTAGATTTCCTTTAGGATTTTTATCTAAACACTAATTTAGAGTCAGTATTCAAAAAAACAACTATTTAGCAAGATTTCACTAGCTGCATTTCTTTGCAGTATTTGAACCATAACCCATAAAAAAATGAAATACGCGATTCTCAGGGATTTGGATTTTTATGTTATTATTTAAAATAGGCTATTGTTTTACTAAAGTTTTATGAGGTTATGTAAAATATTGAGATTCTGTTTTACATAATAATATGAAATTAATCACTTAATATATCTTCAATATCTACAATTATTTGATCCTTCTCTTGATTTAAATTTAGATTATAACTTTCAACCAAATTTATAAATTCTAATTCTAAATCTTTAAAATATTTAGATAGTTGCATTATTAATATACTTTTATAATTATTTATTAACCCTTTATTATTCCTCAATTGGGTAGCTGCATTATTTAAAAACTGTTTAGATATTAATAAATAATTAGTTTTAAATAAGTTAGGCTTGAGAACAGAAAAGAATGTATTACTTCCAGCTGTCATTAGATAATTAACAATGATATTTCTAATATTTGGATTGTCTCTAATGGTATCGTTTAATACTTTTTTCATACCTATACCAATATTTAACAAGTTTGCAATTTGCTGATGATATTGAGTAACATTTGGTAAAAAATTAGTTATTAATGCTTTTTCACAATTTGTTTTTAAATCAAATTCAATAATTCGATTTCTATTAACTTCTAATTGCTTCATACCTAAATTATGATAATCAATATTTGTTGAACAGATATTTGTAATAATTTGTTGAGAATAAGTTGAGTAATCAAATTCTTTAGATAAATTTATTTTGAAAAATAAATTATACAGTTTTTCCTTTTCTGCCAATAAATTTGATCTCCCAGTACTATTTAGTAATTTGATTGCTAATTTTTTTGGTTCTGGTACTTTAAACTTAATATTTTCGAGAATATCTTCAAATATTTTAAAATCTTTACTACCATTAAGAGGTACCCATTGCTCAATTAATTCTTGTTGTTTTTGTTTATCAAAATCCAAGTAAAATTCTTTTGCAAAATCATGTTGAGTTTTTGCTCGATTAAAAATAACATCTCGATAAGTCAAATTTTCTAATAGTAGTTTAACACTAGTAAATGTTGATATTGTTTTCTTAATGTTATCAGGAGTTTGACTACTATTTAAATATTGGGATATGGAGTTTATTATATCATTAAAATTAATGATATTGTTTTTTAAATTATTTGAAAATAAATAATAGTATCTAAAATAGGTTAATGCATTTTTATAATTCTGTTCAACAAATGCAGCTTTTATTTCATTATATAATTGTTGAAAAGTAGCTTGATTGCTTGAGTTTATTTTTATTTCTTCTATGATAACTTTATAAAATTTATAAAGAATAGGAAATAATTCTTCATATAATTTACTTCCCTCCTTGCCTGTTATTTGATTATATTTTGGTTTTATCTTTTTTATTAATTCCAAAATAAACTTTAAAGAAGTGCCATAAATAATATTATTAAAAAAGTTAACTTCAAATTGGTTAATAACTTTTAGTTTGTCAATTAAATTAACTAAATCAATTTCCTCATTATCACTCTGAATTAGATCTTCAATTAAATTAAAAATTAATTTTGATGATCCAAATTTTGTTCTAAATGATTCATTATTTGAAATTTTCACAAGAACTTGTTGATTATTATAGTAAGAATCAGCCATTACTGTTTTTACTCCAACTAGATCTTTTTCATTGAATAAACTAGACTTGTTCTCGTCTAAGAGAATATTCAAAATATCATCAATAAAGGAATCCATTAAAGGGTTTTTATTCTTCTTCATTATTTTCACTTTTATGATAATTAGTAAAATCACTAATCCATTGTTTTTTAGCCATAGATAAAAAATTATTTTTTAGTTTTTCATCCTCAATTTTATCAATACATTCACTAAGTATGTTATTCAAATCTATTCTATATAATTCTTCCTTAAAATTTGATTTTCTTAGCCTGTTATATATTTCTCGATAAGCATCATCATTTAATTCTATTTTATAGTGTTTAGTTAATTCTAAAAGACCATTAATAAATTGCGTAACAATTAAAGGATAATTGTTATTCATTATCTTTTGCTTGACAATATTGCTTAATTCTCTGGTTTTTTCCTTTATACCTAAAGAATCTAAATACTCTTTTTCGTTTTTTTCTTTTTCAGATGTACTTGTAAAGATGTCACCAATCCTATTAGATTGTAAGAGCCCAATTAATCTAGTACTATTCTCAAAAGCAGCCTCAAATTCAGTAAGCCTAAATTTGAAAAACAAATCTAGAGATTCAATATGCCATTGGCTAGTTAAATCTCTAAACTCATTAAAGTCATCAAATAAATCATTATCAATTTTATAGTTTTTATTATTTATTATTTCACTAACATCTTCTTCTAAATCATAAATCATTTCTTTCTTGAATATTTCCATGACACTTGGAAATTTTTGAATCAATAATAAATATTTCGCTAGTTGCGTAACATTTTTTTCTAATTGAAAACCTGAAATATTTCTTTCATTGAGCAATAAATAATTTGCAAGCAAAATGTTAATGAATTGAATAATTTGTCTAGGGTTTTGGTCAAAAACTAAAATAATTAATGCCGCAAGATTTAAATTGTTTAAATCTTTTATATTGGTTTCTTTTAATTTATAATGTGCAAGTTTTTGCAACTCTGTATCATAAAATTGGGGAATCCAAATAATAGTGTTAAAAAACTTTCTTAAAAATTCGTCAGCATATTGAGTGTCTTTAACTGTAAAAACATTTGCTAAATGTTTTTTAATTGCGACTGCATCGCAAGGGATAATAAAAACAACGTCTTTCTTATTTTCTTTATCTACAGGCTCTAAGAATGTTTTAATTGTTGAAATAATTTCAACAGCTTTTGATCCACTTACTCTATCCAAATTATCGAAAACTACTACAATTTTTTCTACTTTATCCGAGAGATTGTCTAATATTCTATTGAATGATTTTTCAAATTCAATAGGATCCTTAATTTTTGACTTTCTTATTACTGTTTTCTTTTCTACAATAAAAGAATTAGAATACTTAAACCAAAAAACTACTGGGATTGTTAATCCTCCAATAATTTTAACCAGTTTATCAAATAGGCTATCAAAAGAAAAATCTTCAATTTCAAGCAAATTACCAATTCCTAAAAATCCACTAAATACAAGAATCAAAGGAATTATCACGAATAATACTATTACAAGCATATTCTTTAAAAACTTCTTTCCTTTGAATTCATAGCCATCTTTAGTTTCTACATTAATTTCATACTCTAAGTTTTTCTCTAATTCAAATCCTTTTTTATAATAGTTCTTACCGAAATAATCACTAGATAATTTTTTATCAATATCCTTTAAAAAAGTTCTTCTTAATGCATCTCCTTCATGTTTCCATACATCAAAAATTATTAATGGGATATTTTTTGTTTTTAATTTGCTCTGCAAGGTTTCAGCAATGGAACTTTTTCCCGAACCCCAATCTCCATAGAGACCAATTGTAAAAGATTCTGGACTTTTTAAAACAACTTTTTCTAAAGTGCTAACAATTTCTTCGTGTCCAAATAAGAGTTTACCATCCTTTGGTTTTTCAGAAATAAATTGAAAATCTATGGAATCATTATTTTTCGATTTACTCATATCTTTCAAATATTTCTTAAACTTTTCTTTTAACTCCATAGAATAATATTACGCATACAAAGTTTGTTCAACAGACTTACTATTAATAATTTGCAATTAAGGAGAGTTTAAATATAGTGAATTTTGTAGGAATATATTTGAGGTAAAACCGTAATTGTAAGAATGTTATTTAATTTATAATCACTCCCCTCCTCCTTCATCACATAAAAACTATTTACTCGCTCCAACCCTATTTGATACATAGTTGCTCATGAATCTCAAGAACTTGATTTTATTAAGATTGTGGTTTGGGTTTTAGAGTTTAAGTAAAGGAAATGTGTACGGTTTTAAACTTGAGTAGTGCTTCTCGACTCCGCTCGAAGACCTTATCGTTCAGTATCCCTTACTATCATTCGTAACCGTGTTCGAGCGGAGTCGTGAACAAAAGATAATCTAGATAGCTCTTTTATTTGTTCTTTTTTTCATCGCTAAAACCTGCCTGCCATGCCTCCGGCAGGAAATCGGCAGGCAGGAAAGAACCAAAAAAATCTAGTCTTGAATCTTCAACGGTCTTTCTAGTTCTCAATCACTAAATGAAATAAATTGTTAGTAGTTTTCTATTTCCTTTAATTGGAACTCACGAATCTTCGATTTCGCTTCCTATCGGTCACTCAGACAGCATTTCATTTTACGTGATTTTCAAACAGAAGACGCTCGCCTGCAGATTCTATGACGGGAACTGGCGTGGGATTGAGTTTTTAGTTAAAGTAATTATACACGTTTTTAAACTTGAGTAGCGCTTCTCGACTCCGCTCGAAGACCCTATCATTCAGTATCTCTTACTATTATTCTTAACGGTGTTCGAACGGAGTCGAGAACAAAAGATAATCTAGATAGCTCTTTTATTTGTTCTTATTTTCATTGCTAAAAACTGTCTACAGTAAGAAGGATGATACTGCACCGTTTAGAAAAACATTATGTAAGTTAAAGTTTCTGCTTTCAAAATTGATTTGTTCCTTTTTTTCATTGATAAAAAAAGGAACCAAAAAAATCTAGTCTTGAATCTTCAACGGTCAATTGTACTCTCACTCACTAAAAGAAAAAAATTGTTCGTAGTTTTCTATTTCCTTTAATTTGAACTCACGAATCTTCTATTTCACTTCTCTACGTTCAGTGTCAAACAGCTTTTCTTTTTACGCTCGTTTCAAGTCATTGACGCTCGCCTCCAGATTCTATGACGATTACTGACGTGAGCTTAAGTTTTTAGTTGGAGTAATTGTGTATGGTTTTAAACTTGAGCAGTGCTTCTCGACTCCGCTCGAAGACCATTGCTAAAGAGTTTCCTGCAACATTCTTAACGGTGTACGAGCGGAGTCGAGAACAAAAGATAAACTCGATAGCTCTTTTATTTGTTCTTTTTTTCATTGCTAAAAAAAGAACCAAAAAAATCTAGTCTTGAATCTTCAACGGTCAATTGTACTCTCACTCACTAAAAGAAAAAAATTGTTCGTAGTTTTCTATTTCCTTTAATTGGAACTCACGAATCTTCGATTTCGCTCCCTATCGGTCGCTCAAACAGCTTTTCTTTTTACGCTCGTTTCAAGTCATTGACGCTCGCCTGCAGATTCTATGACAATTACTGACGTGAGCTTAAGTTTTTAGTTGGAGGAAATGTTTACGGTTTTAAACTAGAGCAGCGCTTCTCGACTCCGCTCGAAGACCCTAACATTCAGTATCTCTTACTATCATTCGTAACGGTGTTCTAGCGGAGTCGAGAACAAAAGATAATCTAGATAGCTCTTTTATTTGTTCTTTTTTTCATTTCTAAAAAAAGAACCAAAAAAATCTAGTCTTGAATCTTCAACGGTCTTTCTAGTTCTCAATCACTAAATGAAATAAATTGTTCGTAGTTATCTATTTCCTTTAATTGGAATTCACGAATCTTCGATTTCGCTCCCTAACAGTCACTCAGACAGTATTTCATTTTACGTGGTTTTCAAACAGAAGACACTCGCCTCCAGATTCTATGACGAAGGCTGACGTGAGTTTTAGAGTTTAGGTAAAGGAATTGTGTACGTTTTTAAACTTGAGTAGTGCTTCTCGACTCCGCTTGAAGACCTTATCATTCAGTATCTCTTACTATCATTCTTAACGGTGTTCGAGCGGAGTCGAGAACAGGATATTATTAAGGGTTTAGAAGTTTAACAACTACTACCAATCAATTGGAAAATAATCTTTTAAGAACTTTCCAGACCAGTGTTTACCGGTATTGATTCCATCAATTAATGGGTCCATAACTCTAGCGGCACCGTCTACAATGTCTAGTGGTGGTTGAAAATCGTGAATCTCAACTTTTTTCTTAGACAGTTCTGCTGGATCTTCATCAGTTACCCAACCTGTATCTACCGCATTCATATAGATCCCAGACTTTGCAAAGGTTGCTGCAGAAGTATGTGTAAGCATGTTTAAGGCGGCTTTTGCCATATTTGTATGCGGATGTCGGTCTGCTTTTTTAAAGCGATGAAACTTACCTTCCATTGCAGATACGTTAATGATGTGTTTTTTACCCGTATTTTCTTTCATCATTAAATTAGACAAGCGATTACACAGCACAAAAGGAGCTACGGCATTTACCAATTGAACTTCCACCATCTCTGTGGTTTCAATTTCGCCTAATTTTAAACGCCAACTGTTGGTTTTACGCAGATCTACCTGCTGTAAATCAACATCTAATTTGCCTTCTGGAAATACTTCGGCAGTTTGTAATGAATTGTCAAAGCTATACGGAATCTGAGAAAGTGCTGCAGAGTTTCGCAACCCGATTCCTGGTTCAGGTCCATGCCAAGTTACTGGTAATACATTGTTTTTATTGGTTTTCTGAGTACTGCTGCTTAGCTCTGAAAGCTCTTGCAAACAGTGGTGATGGTCTTTTAATAAGGTCTGCGCCAAAACAGGAAGCTCACTCATCGGTTTTTTCTCATTCTCCATTAAATGGGCATAAAAACCTGAAGGTCTTCGTACGGTCTGGGCTGCATTGTTAATTAGAATATCTAGACGATCGTACTTTTGCTCAATATAATTACAGAAAATTTCTACACTAGGAATGTGTCGCAAATCCAATCCGTGGATGTGCAGACGATGAGACCACTCTTTATAATCGTCTTCTTTTGCAAAACGAATGGCAGAATCTGCAGGGAAACGCGTTGTAGCAACTACGGTTGCTCCAGAACGCAATAACATTAAGGTACTGTGATAGCCAATTTTTAATCGAGAACCGGTAATTACCGCAACCTGCCCTTTTAAATCAGTAGTTTGAAAACGTTTTGCATAGTTTAGATCGCCACATGAGCTACACATGGTATCGTAAAAATGATGCAATTTTGTAAATACCGCTTTACACACATAACAGTTTCTTGGAGATTCTAAAACCAAGGTGTCTTTGGTGGTTTCTGCAGGTGCCAATAATTTTGGGGCAACAAACAAGGCTGATTCACGTGCAGACCTGATCCCGGTTGATTTTCTTGCGTGTGTATCTTTGGCAATCATTTTACGTTTTGCCGCTTTTTTAGCATCCTTTCTTCTTCGTTGAAATTCATCGCGATTAGGCCTAGATAAGGCTCCTGCAACTTTTAAGATAGCTACACGCTGTGCTTCTGGAAGTTCAAATAATTGATTGGTATCAGTTACAAATTGTTCTAATACAGAAATACATGCATCTATTTCTTCTGATGAAATTACTCGAGAGTGTTCCAGCTTCTTAGGTTCTTCTGGCATAGGATAAGCGATAACGCTGTAAATAATTGATGGAAAAATTAATTTTGGTAAAGATACTGATACCCCAACAAGAATTGACAAACTACTTGGTCTAATATTGTCTTGAGCTGTTGATACAATTAACTGGCGATC
This sequence comes from Polaribacter pacificus, assembly GCF_038024035.1. NCBI lineage: Bacteria > Pseudomonadati > Bacteroidota > Flavobacteriia > Flavobacteriales > Flavobacteriaceae > Polaribacter > Polaribacter pacificus. Next base: position 356,215 of record NZ_CP150664.1, on the reverse strand, counting down.
AAATCAAAAGAGATTTTAATCCCCTGGATAATCATCCCTGTACCGATAATTGCGATTATCAATCCCATAATTTTACCGATTACAGAAATTACATTACGCCCTACAATTCTTACAATATGGTCACTTAGTTTAAAAGTAAAAAAGGTTATCAAACTCATGGTCCCAAAAATAGCAATAACCATAAAGATTTGTATGGTCTCTACGTTAGCCACAAAGTTCATTGCTGTTACTATGGTTCCAGGACCAGCTAAAATAGGAATCGCCAAAGGAGAAACGGCAATGTCTTCATCTACATGCACATGATCCAGTGTTTTTACATTAGATTGTTTGGATTGAAGCATATCAAAACCGATAAAAAAGATTAAGATTCCACCAGTAATTTTAAATGCGGGAATACTAATATTAAACAGTTCAAAAATATACTTACCCAAAAGAATAAAAACAGTCACGATGATAAACGCGATAAAATTGGATTTTTTATTAATGGCATTCTTCGTTATTTTATCTGCACCCTGTGTTAAAGACACAAAAACAGTCATGTTTGAGATGGGGTTGGTAATGGCGAAGAACCCAGTAAAAACTGTAATTGCAAAGGTTAGTAAGTTATCCATTTATAGTCAATTTTTTGAATCGGCAAAGAACTGTAATTCTTGTAGTTATACCAAATCAAATGTGTTTTATTTTCGGCCAAATATACGCAGTCTTTTTGACTTAAATAATCCACTCAGAACTTGTCTTTTTCACAACAAAGAAGTGCCTTATTTTTAATATTTAACTGCACTAATATACAAAATCAATTTTTGCAACTGAATAAAAAAAAAAGACAGACATAAAAGCGTAGCAATATTGATAATGCAGAGTACCCTTTGGAAAACTGTATAAAATAAATGTAAATGGTTTGTTAGGCTAACACCTTCTTATTTTTTAGAATCGGTAGGCTTTGAAATCTCTTTGGTTTGCTCTAAATAATTAGCCAATATTTTATCTACCAATTCTTCTTTGGTTAAATGGTGAAAGATGGTTTTTATCTTGGCTTTAAAGTCTTCAGAAACCTCTCTATTTGGTTTGGTTTTAAAGATTTTTTTCGCCCATAAAAGACCGTTATTTTCTGCAATACTTTGCGCATCTGCTTTTTTATATTTCTTAAAAACAATGCCTAATTCTTTTTCAAAATCAGCAATATCAACTACTTCCTCTTCTTGTAAAATAGTTAAAGAAAGTCCCTTGGCTCCTGCCCTTGCGGTTCTTCCACTTCTGTGCACATAGGCGTCATACGTGTCTGGTAAATGGTAATTTACTACATAAGAAACTTCTTTGACATCAATTCCACGAGCTGCTAAATCAGTGGCGACAAGTATATCAATATATCCAGCTCTAAACTGCTCCATAATTCTGTCTCTAATGCCTTGAGTTAAGCTTCCGTGGATAGCACCAGAAGAAAATTTATTGATGGCTAGATTTTTAGCCAATTTATTGACTGCTGCTTTGGTTTTACAAAAGATGATACCTCGTTCTCCGATTTTACTGTTTAAAAAATGAAGCAACACTTCTAGTTTTTCAATCGGCTCAACCACCACATATTGATGATCTATTCCTTGGTGCCCCATAGTACCCATGTCTGCTTCTATTTGCAACACATGTTTTGACATATAATTCTGAATCAATTGCTTAATCGCTCCAGGCATCGTCGCTGTAAACAATAAGGTTCTCCTCTTTTTTGGAATTTCTTTGATAATAAGATCTACTTCTTCTTTTAAAGCACTCACCATTTCATCAGCTTCATCCAACACCAAATACGACAAGTCTTTTAAATTAATAGCTTCTCTTTTTATCAGATCGACCAAACGGCCTGGTGTTGCTACCACAATATGAGTACTGCTTTTTAAGGCTTCAATCTGCGGTTTTATAGGAGTTCCACCACATAAAGAGGCAATGGATATTTCTGGGCTATTGGTAGCAAAAGAAAGTAAATTTTTATAAATCTGCTGACCTAGCTCTCTGGTTGGCGCTAAAATTAAAGCTTGTACACTGGTGTTTTCTACAGCAATCAACTGAAGCAATGGCAAACCAAAAGCGGCTGTTTTACCCGAGCCTGTTTTTGCCAAAACAACAAGGTCTTCTTTTTGATTTAGAACAACAGGAATGGCCTTTCTTTGAATTTCTGTAGGTGTAGAAATTTGTAAATCGGCTAAACTTTGTTGAAATTGCTCTTGAATTCCTAAATCTGAAAACTGCTGTGACATAAACTATTTTTTTTTGCAAAGATAACCACAGTTTTACAAGGAATCCCACTTAAATCAAATTCTTGTTTGACGATGGTTCATTTTTTACTGAAAATTTAAACTTCCTTTCGTAAAACCTCTAAAGGCGGGCTTTTTAGCACCGTTCTAATATTGCTTAAACCGATGAGCAATACCAAGAGTGTTATTCCTGGTAAAAAGATTAAAAACGGTACCGCTGATGGAACAAAAGGCTCTTTAAATAAGAACACTGCCAACAATTGACTACTGATCAAAGAGAGCAGAATTCCAACCAGACTACCCAACACCCCCAAATACACATACTCAAGAGCCGTGATTGTTAAAATTTGTTTGCTGGTAGCTCCTAAAGTTCTTAGCAATACACTTTCTTTTATACGTTGGTATTTGCTGTTTCTTACTGAACCGATAAGCACAATAATACCTGTTAGGATACTAAAAAAGGCCATAAAATTGATGATCCAGGCTATCTTATCTAAAATATCTTCGACCACCGTATAGATCTGTCTTAAATCAATGATAGAAATATTTGGAAACTTTTTAACCAGGTCTCGTTGCAAATCAGCAGAGCTAGACACATCGGGTACATAGGTAGTTAATACGTTAAATTGTGGTGCATTTTCTAGCACTCCAACGGGGAATACAACAGAAAAATTAAGTTGCATTCGCCCCCAGTCTACTTTTCTAATACTTCCAACTTTGGTTTCCATCAAAACGCCCTGTACATTAAAGACCACTTCATCACCAATCGTTAAATTGGCGTCTCTGGCGATATTATCTGCGATAGAAATTAAAATAGGATCTCCTTCTTCTACTTTTGTGGTCCAAGCTCCTTCTAAAAGTTCTTCTGAAGGTGTTAATGCTGCTCTATAGGTTACTCTAAATTCATGGTTTAAAATCCAACGATTTCTTCTTCTAGAAGTGCTGTCATTACGAAGATCATTCACCAAATCACCTTTAATACGATGCATGCGCATGGTAACAATAGGAATATTATCGATCAAGTCTAAGCCTTTTGGCACCACGGTATTGATGACCCCTTCTTTTTGATCAGATTGCACATCCATAAGGATGATATTGGCCGTATCGGAGCTGTTCTCCAAAGAGGTTTTAGCCAATAAGATGTCTTTGGTAAAATACAAGGTACTGATTAAAAAAGTCCCCAAACCAATGGCTAAGATTAGGACCATGGTTTGATTGTTTGGACGGTATAAGTTTAATAAGCTTTGTCTAGTGGTAAATCCCCAATGACTGGGAAAGTACTTTTTAATGGCTTTCATAAAAAGGCTAGAAACCAATGCCATGATAGCAAAAGTCACTAGAATTCCTAAGGTAAAAACAAAGCCATTTGTAGCATCTTTTAACAGCCAAAAAGAAAACAAAAATACAAAGAGCAAAATGCTTGCAAAGACAACAACTCTTGCCTTCCTCGGTTTTACTAAATTTTCATCGGTACCTCTTAAAACTTCTAGAGGAGAGACATACCAAGTACCCAACAAAGGCAACAAGGCAAACAAAACAGACATTAAAAGCCCTAGGCTAACCCCAATAATCAAAGGCATTACTGTAATGCTAATTTGAACATCAAATGGCAAAAACCCTTGTAAAATGTATGGGAAAGCATATTGTAGTCCAACCCCAATGGACGAACCTAAAATACCTCCAAGTAAGCCAATTCCTAAAATCTGAATGAGATAGATAAAAAAGCTTTGTCTTCTGGTAGCGCCCAAACATTTTAAAACGGCTACGTTCTTTAATTTTTCTTTGATATAGATGTGCACAGAACTCGCAATCCCTACACAACCCAATAACAATGCAATAAAGGCTGCTAAGTTTAAAAAGCGACTCACATTGTCATAACTTCTACCCAAACGCGCACTGGTACTTGTATGCGTATCTATATCTGCGTTTTCTGTATCTAAAATAGGATCTAATTTTTTGTCTAAAAGTTCTAAATCCATACTGGCAGGTGCTCTAAAAAAGTACTGGTACTCTTTTCTACTTCCTACTTGTAAGAGTGCTGTCTCTGCAATAAAACGATAGGGAATCAACACCAATGGTGATACAGAAGTAGCAATGGCTGAACTTCCTGGGATCGATTTTAAAGAGCCAACGATAGGGAACGTGAGCTTTCCTAATTTGACAGAATCTCCTGGTTGTAAATCAAATTGCAACATTAAAGTGGCATCCACCAGAGCACCTCCTGATTGCTGATATGTTGAGGCTGCAGCTACTGGCTCTGTATCTAAGGTTCCATAAAAAGGAAAGTTTCCTTCTATGGCTCTTACTTTAACTAGCTTGGTATTAGCTGTCTTAGGAAAGGCCGCCATAGACACAAAATTTACCTCAGAAGCTTCTGCGCCTAGCGAATCTATAATCCCTTGAATTTTTTCTGATGGAAGCTGTTTGCTATCGATGATATAATCGGCACCCATCAGGGCTTTGGATTGATTTTTAATATTTTGTTTTAGGTTGTCACTAAACAATTGGATAGAAACTACCGCTGCGATCCCTAGAATAATAGAAGCCATAAAAAGCAGCAGTCTGGAAAAGCTTGCTTTACCGTCTCGCCAGGCCATTTTAAACAACCAAGAGGTAGCGGTTTTTGAAGAAAATTGCCCCATTAAACTAAACTGGTTTTTTGGTTAGACATGATCTTCCCTCCTTTTAATCGCAGTATTTGCTGCGTTCTATTTGCCAATTCTAAATCATGGGTAATAATAACCAAGGTGGTACCCGCTTCTTTGTTTAATTGAAAGAGTAGTTGAATAACTTTTTCTCCGGTTTCTTCATCCAAATTACCTGTTGGCTCATCAGCAAATAAGATAGACGGTTTGTTAGAAAAAGCTCTAGCCAAAGCTACTCGTTGTTGTTCTCCACCAGATAACTGGGAAGGATAGTGATGAAAACGATCTGCTAAACCAACTTTTTCTAGCAGTTCCATACCTGCCTTGGCTGCATTTTTCTCGCCTTGCAACTCTAAGGGAACAATGACATTCTCTAAAGCAGTAAGCGTAGGCAGCAATTGGAAGTTTTGAAAAATAAACCCCACTTCTTTATTGCGCAATTGCGCACGTTGATCTTCGTCTAAATCTTCCAAACGACTACCGCACAAATCAATGCTTCCAGAAGATGGATGATCCAATCCGGCACAAAGTCCCAGCAAGGTGGTTTTACCACTTCCAGAAGGACCGACGATAGAAAAAATACTTCCTTTTTCTATCTCGAAAGAAATATCGCTTAGTACTGTTAAATTTTTTGAACCACTGGTGTATGTTTTCTCTAGTTGATGTATCTTTAATATCTTTGTCATGCTACTCATTATAATATATACTTCTTAGAAATGCTAAAAATGAAATATAAACAATTGTTGGTAAACTACAGGAATAGTGCAAGAAAGATTTTTACAAACTTTTGTTATTTTTTAGGAGTACTTCTCTTACTTTCTTGTGGGTCAGACAGTTCTAAAAAAGAAACGATAACAGAAAAAACAGTAGTCAAAACCGAAACTACAGTTAGTAGCAGCACTAAGAAAATAGTGTTTTTTGGCGACAGCTTAACTGCTGGTTATGGTCTAGATGATATTAATGACGCCTTCCCTGCCCTTATTCAAGCCACCATAGATTCTTTAGCCTTAAACTACACCGTGATTAATTCTGGAGTTAGTGGAGAAACTACCTCTGGTGGAAAAAACAGAATTAACTGGGTACTTAACCAAAAAGTAGATGTTTTTATCTTAGAATTGGGCGCAAATGATGGTCTTCGTGGCGTTCCTTTAAAAGAAACTAGAGAAAATTTACAGGCAATTATAGATGCAGTGCGTAAAAAAAATCCCCAAACAAAAATTGTGCTTGTGGGTATGCAGCTCCCTCCTAATATGGGGCAAGATTACACCAATGAGTTTAAAACCATCTTTCCTCAATTGGCTAGCAAGAACAAACTTTCTTTGGTTCCTTTTTTATTAAAAGATGTTGGAGGCATTCCTAGTTTAAACCAATCAGATGGGATTCACCCAACTGTAGAAGGCCAAAAAATATTGGCAAAAAACGTATGGGAGATTTTAGGGCCTATCCTTTAGTCTTAAATAGAAAACTTTAACTTTTTATATTTTAATCAGTATTATTTTCACAATTAACAACCTGATATTAAAATATTTAATATCTTTGTTAACCAAATGGTTAAACTAAGTAGTTAAAATGAAAAAGTCTAGAGACGAAAACACAGAAGAACAAATTTTAGAAGCCGCTAAAAACGTATTTCAATCAAAAGGGATGGTTGGTGCACGGATGCAGGAAATAGCAGATAATGCAGGGATAAACAAAGCCATGCTACATTATTACTACAGAAGCAAACAACTGCTTTTTGAGGCTGTTTTTAAAAATGCATTTTCTTTACTAGCCCCTCAATTAAACACGGTTTTAAATGATGATTCTAGCATAGAAGACAAAATAAAAAACTTTACAGCCAACTATATTCCCTTTATAATTAAGCACCCCTACTTGCCTAGTTTTATCATTCAAGAACTAAATAGAAATGAAGATTTTATTTTAAAACTAAAAAAGAATACAGGATTTCCAAATTTAGAGAAATTTAAAAAACAGGTTGATGTTGAAGTAAGCAACGGTTTAATCAAACCTATTAGTGCAGAACAACTGTTTATTAATATCATGGCTTTAAACATTTTTCCTTTTGTTGCTAAACCTCTCATTAAAGCATTTACAAATGTTGATGAATCTGCTTACAAACAACTCATGGAAGATCGAAAAACAGAAGTTGCCAATTTTATTATCAATGCCATTAAAAATAGCTAACATGAAACGTATATTCTTATTTTTTTTCGTCTTATTAGCCCTTCCAAGCACTGCTCAACAAAGCATCACAATAGAAGCTTGTTATAATTTGGCTGCTAAGAATTATCCATTGTCCAAACAAAGCCATTTACTCGCATCCCAAAATAAATTAGATACAGAAATCATTAGCAAGACTAAATTGCCTCAGTTTAGTGTAAATGCTCAAGCTACTTATCAATCTGATGTTGTTGAAATTCCTATACCTAATGTGGGTGTTACGCCTCTTAACAAAGACCAGTACCGTGCAACGCTCTCTGTAAATCAACTCATCTATAACGGAAAAATTGCAGAGGCATCTACGCTGGTAAAATTAGCTCAGCTTAAAACAAAGCAAAAACAAGTTGAAATTAACCTGTATCAATTAAAACAGCAAATTAATCAGTTGTATTTCTCTATACTCTTAACTCAGGAATCCAAACTACTGATAGCTGCAAAGCAAGTACAGCTAAGAGCAAAGCTTAAAGAAGTAAAATCAGGAATTTCTCAAGGGATTATCTTGCCTTCGTCAGATAAAATCTTAGAGGCCGAGCTCTTACAGTCAAACCAGCAACTAACCAGTTTAGAAGCTACTAAAATGACTTTAATAAAAACCCTTTCTAGCCTTCTAGGAATTGCGCTTGAGCCAGATACGCTCTTTCAAAAACCTCAGGTATCACTTGCCTTACATAAGGAGCTAAACAGACCAGAATTAGATTTGTTTCAGTTAAAAAAAGAAGAAATTGAAAGCAATGAAACTTTAATCTCTAAACAAAACGCACCAAAATTATTCGGTTTTGCAACAGGTGGATACGGAAACCCCGGGCTCAACATGCTCGATAATTCATTTCAAGCATTTTACACGGTAGGCCTCACACTTAAATGGAATCTTTTTGATTGGGATACCACTAAAAAACAACGTGAGTCTTTAGCCATCAACAAAGATTTCGTAGAAAATGAAGCTGAAATTTTTAAATTAAACACAAGTGTTGAACTGTATAAGCAACAAAAAGAAATTGATAAGATTGAGTCTTTTATTGCTTCGGATTTAGAAATTATCAAACTTAGAAAAGCTGTGTTAAAAACCGCTAGCTCACAGCTGAGCAATGGTGTAATCACCTCTTCTGCATACACTACAGAACTCACAAATTTGTACGAAAACGAAAACACCTTACTAAGACATAAAATTCTATTACAACTCGCTAAAGCTAATTATAATGTTATCAAAGGTCACTAATTATAAAGTCATGAAAAAAATTAATTACATACTAGGTCTAAGCCTAATTACAAGCCTATTTTCTTGTACCAACTCAAATGAAAAGGCAGATGGTTATGGCAATTTTGAAGCCACAGAGATTACCATTTCTGCAGAAAGCAACGGAAAAATCATGCAGTTTGATCTTGAAGAAGGAGATCTGTTAGACAAAGGTGCTTTTATAGGCTATATTGATACCATTCAGCTGGTGTATAATCAATATGTCTTAGAGGTCTCTAAATCGCTAGCAAGCTCAAAATCTAAAGGAGTATTATCACAAATTAATGTACTTAAAGCCAAGCTAAAAACTGCAAACATCAACAAGACAAGAGTTGAAAATCTTATAGAGGATAATGCAGCTACTCAAAAGCAGTTGGATGATTTGCAAGGCGAAATTAATGTCCTAGAACAACAAATTAAAAGTATTGAAGTTCAAAATACTCCTGTAATTAATGAGTTAAAAAGTCTAGACATTCAGTTAAAGAAAAACTTAGATCAGATTCAAAAAAGCAAAATAATAAACCCAGTACAAGGAACTGTCTTAACCAAATATGCTGAAGCAAATGAGGTTACTTCTTTTGGGAAACCACTCTATAAAATTGCCGATTTAAAGAGCATGCAATTGCGTGTTTATGTGAGTGAAACTCAATTAGCAAATATAAAAATTGGCCAAGAGGTTAGCGTAAAGATTGATCAAGCAGAGAACATGAAAACGTTTAAAGGTACCATCCGTTGGATCGCTTCAGAAGCAGAGTTTACTCCTAAGATTATCCAAACCAAAGAAGAACGGGTTGCGTTGGTATATGGGGTTAAAATTGCAGTACAAAACGATGGAAGCTTAAAAATTGGTATGCCTGCAGAAATGTGGATCAACAACAATTCTAATGACTAAATAAACCATGAGTATTTCTGTAACTAACATCTCAAAATCTTATAAAAAGGTAAACGCTTTACAGCAGATTAGCTTTGATGTAAAAAAAGGAGAGCTTTTTGGGCTTATCGGGCCTGATGGGGCTGGTAAAACAACTCTTTTTAGGGTGTTAACAACCCTCCTGTTTGCTGATGAAGGAACAGCAACTGTTGCTGGTTACGATGTGGTTAAGGACTATAAAAGCATACGAAATAACGTTGGCTATATGCCTGGTAGGTTTTCTTTGTACCAAGACTTAACAATTGAAGAAAATTTAAATTTCTTTGCCACTATTTTTGGGACGACCCTAGAAGAAAATTATGAAATTATAAAAGAAATTTATATTCAGATAGCCCCTTTTAAAGATCGAAGAGCAGGGAAATTATCTGGAGGAATGAAACAGAAATTAGCGCTTTGCTGTGCTTTGATTCACAAACCCAAAGTCTTGTTTTTAGATGAGCCCACCACTGGTGTTGACCCTGTTTCTAGAAAAGAGTTTTGGGAGATGCTCAAACGATTACAGCAGAGAGGCATTACCATTTTAGTTTCTACACCCTATATGGATGAAGCAGAACTCTGTGATCGAATTGCGTTGATTCAAAATGGAAAAATTTTAGAGATTGATACTCCAAAAGCAATCGTAAAACACTATCCTAAGCCTATTTACAATGTAAAATCGAAGAACACCTATCAATTAATCAACAGTTTAAAAGCCTATGCATCTACGCATAGCGTCTACCCTTTTGGCGAGTTTGTACATTATACAGACACTCGTTTGGATTTTAATCCAGAAGATTTAATCCAATATCTAGAATCACAAAAGCTTAAAGAAATAAGTATACAAGAAACAACACCAACTATAGAAGATACTTTTATGGAATTAGCAAAATAAGAACAGCAAAGAAGTCAACGAGACCTATAAAAATAGTATGAGCACAAACAAAGTCATTCAGGTAGAAGGATTAACCAAAATGTTTGGAGATTTTACAGCCGTCGACTCCATAAGTTTCGAAGTTGAAAAGGGTGAGATTTTTGGATTTTTAGGGGCCAATGGCGCCGGTAAAACAACAGCTATGAAAATGCTAATTGGCATTTCTAAACCCACAAGTGGCAAGGCTCAAGTTGCAGGTTTTGATGTATTTACCCATGCTGAGGACATTAAAAAGAACATTGGGTATATGAGTCAAAAGTTTGCATTGTACGATGATTTAACTGTCAAAGAAAACATTCAATTTTTTGGCGGTATCTACGGCTTGGCAAGAACCCAAATAAAAGAAAAATCAAACGCATTGATTGAAGATCTGGGATTAAAAACGGTAGCAAATCAATTGGTAGGCTCTTTGCCTTTAGGTTGGAAACAGAAAATATCGTTTTCTGTAGCTTTATTACACGAGCCTAAAATTGTTTTTTTAGACGAACCCACTGGAGGTGTTGATCCAATTACCAGGAGACAGTTTTGGGAAATGATCTACAAAGCAGCCGATCTTGGAACGACAGTTTTTGTAACTACCCACTATATGGATGAAGCAGAGTACTGTGATAGAGTATCAATAATGGTGAATGGAAAAATTGAAGCGCTTGACACACCTCAACGATTAAAAGAAGCGTTTAAGGCAAACAATATGAATGAGGTGTTTTTAAAATTAGCCAGAGGTTAAGAAACTTGAATTTTTTAAGCAATGTATTACAGATAAAAAGAATTAGTTAAAGCATACAACTGAATAATAAATGAAACGATTTATAGGTTTTATAAAAAAAGAATTCTACCACATCTTTAGGGATAAAAGATCCTTGTTTATTCTTTTTGGAATGCCAATTGCTCAAATTTTACTTTTTGGCTTTGCCATTACCAATGAGATTAACAATGTGGATATTGCAGTGTTAGATCATTCAAAGGATGCGACCACCAAAGAGATCATTACTAAAATAGCAGACTCTAAATACTTTAGCATTAAACAAGTAATTATTAGTGAAGCTGAAATTAAATCGATCTTTGAGAAAGGCCGAGTAAAAGCTGTCTTAAATTTTGAAAAAGAGTTTAGCAGCAAACTCATTAAAAACAAGCAGGCTACGGTACAGATTATTACTGATGCCACAGATCCAAATACAGCAAACACCATTAGTAATTATGTAAATGCCATCCTTCAACAATATCAAAAACAACTAAATAAAGACGCTTCTTTTGTGTATCAGATTGTTCCAGAAACACGAATGGTTTACAACTCAGAATTAAAAAGCGTTTATATGTTTGTCCCTGGAGTAATGACCATTATTTTAATGCTTGTCTCTGCTATGATGACCTCAATTTCTATTTCAAGAGAAAAAGAATTAGGAACTATGGAAATCTTATTGGTATCGCCTTTAAAACCTTTCCAGGTAATTATTGGAAAGGTGTTTCCTTATATTTTCTTATCTATAATCAATGCAGTAATCATAGTGCTTTTAAGCATTTTTATTTTTAATATGCCTGTACAAGGAAGTCTATTTTTACTAGCACTTGAGAGCATACTTTTTATTATAAGTGCTTTGGCTTTAGGGATCTTAATTTCTACCATTGCCGCAACTCAACAAAGTGCAATGATGATTTCTTTAATGGGATTAATGCTTCCTGTGATTCTGTTATCTGGCTTTATTTTTCCAATATCAAGTATGCCTCTACCGCTTCAGCTAATTAGTAATATCATACCCGCCAAGTGGTTTATCATCATTATTAAAGGTATTATGCTAAAAGGTGTAGGCATAGAATACCTGTGGAAAGAAACCTTTATCTTATTTGGGATGACCTTACTTTTTATTGCGATTAGCATCAAGAAATACAAAATTAGACTGGAGTAAAACAATGAAAACCATACTATACATCATACAAAAGGAGTTTAAGCAGATCTTTAGAAATAAAGGAATGCTGCCTATTATTTTTATCTTACCTCTACTCCAACTCGTCATTTTATCAAATGCGGCTACCTTTGAAGTTAAAAACATTAAGTTTGGCTATATTGATAAAGACCACAGCCCAAGTTCAAGAGCATTGATAGAAAAATTTAATGCTTCTACGTATTTTAACGTCCTAGCAGATTATCAATCAGAAACTGTAGCAAGTTCTGCTATGTTAAATGGAGAAGTCAATGTTATTCTAGAGATTCCTACTCATTTTGAACGCGATCTACAAAAAGAAAAGAGCAACCATCTGGGTATACTCATCAACGCTATTGATGGTGCTGCTGCAGGTGTACAAAAGGTGTATGCACTACAAATTATTCAGCGTTTTAATCAAGATGTAAAAATGAAACTAATGCAACCAGCTGATTTGCAAAACCAACCGGCAAGCATTAAGAGCATTCCTCTCTTTTGGTACAATCAAACCCTAAATTACAAAACCTATATGGTACCAGGGATACTGGTATTACTAGTCACAATGATTACTTTGTTTCTCTCAGGGATGAACATCGTTCGCGAAAAAGAGATTGGTACTTTAGAGCAAATTAATGTAACTCCAATTAAAAAAAGTCAATTTATTATCGGGAAACTATTTCCGTTTTGGGTAATTGGATTGGGCTTGCTAACAGTAGGTCTTATAATTGCCAAGCTTATTTTTAACGTTCCCATGGTCGGTAGCTTGCTACTGATGTATCTCTACACTTCTATTTACATTTTGGTTATTTTGGGGATAGGTTTATTTATCTCAAATTATACTGAAACCCAGCAACAGGCTATGTTTATTTCTTGGTTCTTTACTGTAATCTTTATATTGATGAGTGGCTTGTTTACACCGATAGAAAGCATGCCTAAATGGGCTCAGTTTATGACAGAATTTAACCCTATAAAGTACTTTGTAGAAGTCATGCGAATGGTGATGCTAAAAGGTTCTGGTTTTATGGATATAGTACCCCAATTGTCTAAAACTCTGCTGTACGCACTAGTAATGAATGGCTTGGCAGTTTGGAGCTATAAAAAAACCAATTAATAAAGCTACTTACTTTCTTAATAATCAAGTATGGCGGGTAAGATATAATTAACCATCATCAAATCTGCATCTGAGTGCGCGTATGGTAAATTATAGGACGATGCAGTTAGCACAATCACAAAAGGAAGGTCTTTAAAAATAAAAATCTTATTTCCTCCATTGCCATTGCTAAAAGCAACTTCATATTTTTTACCAGCTACTGTATACTCTTTGTTCCAAAATAAATATCCATACCAATCAGCATGGGGCTGTTTTACTTGTTTTGACAGACTCTTTTCTACCCAATCTGATGATACAATTTGGGCTCCATTCCAACGTCCTTTGTTCTTATACAGTTGACCAAATTTTGCAAAATCCAAAGCGCTTAACTGAATTCCTCCAGCTGTATTTGCAACTCCTTGAGGAGTGTACTGCCATTTGTATTGATTAATCTGCAAAGGCTTAAACAATTTTTTATCTGTATAGGCCTCAAGACCATTGGGTACAGATTTTTCTAGTAAATCTCCCAAAATAATAACTCCAGCTGTAAAATAACTATAGTCTTTTTCAATAACCTTAGCTTCTTCCATAGGCAGGTCTAGGGCAAATTTTAGCCAGTTTTTGGTAGGATACATTAATTCTTCGTTTCCTAAACTACTCATGTTATCATCATCACCCACAAATGTAGAACTCATCGTTAATAATGATTTTATAGTTACTTCTTCTTTTTTTTGACTGTAATTCTGATAGTTTTTTAATTGATAAAACTCGTTGAGTTTACTGTTTTCACTTTTGATGTATTTTTCATCAATGGCAATCCCCATCACAGTAGATGCGATACTTTTTCCAACCGACCTCGCATCGTGAAGACTAGATCTCTTAGTGCCGTTAAAATATTCTTCTATAAGTAATTCATTGTTTTTAAGGACTACAATTCCATTGATGTTTTCAAAACGTCCTTGAGCAATTTTTTTGTTGAGCTCTTGAATTTTCTTATAATTATAAGAAGAGGCTGCTATCTTAAAATCTTGAGTGGGCTCAATTCTTTGAATAGGAACTAGCTTTTGATCATAGGGTAAATCTGCTACCGATACATCAATGGTTCCTTCTGCCAATACAGGGCTTAGCTTTTTCTCTGTAGTATTGACATACCCACGTACTTCTACCCGAAGCTTGTGATCACCAGTGTACAAAGCATCTCTACCTCCGTGAAGTTTCATGAATTTTAACCACATAAACCAACCCCAAAAATCTAGAGGTTCTGGGTGTATTAAAGGAACTCTATAAATTAACTGATTTTTCTTAGCATCACTAGAGCCAGCTCCTTTACTCAAATCTTCTACATAAACAGTTTTGCCATCCACCTTAAAAGTAAACTGAAAATTTCCTTTGGTTAGCAATTCATCTACAGTTTCTGTTGGAGCCAAGTCTTGTAAGTCTTTTACCAGTGGCTGATCTAATGTAAACTCTATAGCTAACTTTGAGTCAGCTTGTAGTAAAAAATGATTGAGAGCAGTCGTGTCTACTAACTGAGATCCTTCTGTATTTTTTGTAAAAGTGATCGTATTTGCTACTTGCGTAGGGGCTACCTTGCTAGGCTTGCAAGAGATGCAAAGAGTGCAGAAAACAATTAGTACTAGTAGATATCTGTGTTTAATTAGAATAACGTGTCGCATACCTCAAAGACTGTTCAGAAACGGTATTGTTACATTTTGCAAGCTAGTTAATATATAAATTACTATAAATAAACCAAAGTAACAGGCTTAAAAGGCAGAAACCTGCAAGTCTCTGCCTTTATATTTCCTGTGAGTAATAGTTATTATGAGCTCGTAAAAAAGAGCTTGTTTTAAAAATCAAATCGGTAATTCATTTTAAAAGCAATTCCCCAATTTGTTCTTTTCAAAGTTTCATTAAAGTTATCTGAGACTACGACATACATATAACTTAAGGGCTTGTACTCCCATTGTAGTCTAGTGTTTATATTAAAATTATCTGTTTGGGTATTTACCTGTAAATAAGTAGTCCAGTTAAACCTATTGTTAAAGAATACTTCTCCAGTGAATCGAGTGAGATGAAAACTTTCTTTTCCCAAATGCTTTAAGTCTATTTTATTTACATCATAGGATAGCTCTAAATTTGCAAATGGAAGTAATTGGTAATTTAAATAAGCTCCAAAAGCCATCCGTTCTCCCTTATAGTAACTACCTTTTTGTAGGTTTAACCTATAATTAAATCGCTGATTGCTTGGTGAGTTATAGCCGATCTTAAGAAGTCCAAATCCATAAGACTCTGGCTCAATTACCCCTCCATTACTCAACGGAGAAAAGCCGTATTTTAAGACTACCTTATTGTAGGTATAGACATAATAGATAGAAGACAAATCTTTAAAGAAAAGTGCAGAATTTACTGCATGTGTCGATTGAGTTATTGCCCCTGAATCATCAAAATAACTGTTATTGCTATAATTTAAAAAGCGAATAGAATTTAGTGTTTTTGACTTATCATAAAATTTTTCATAGACAATTCCAGAGGCAAACTCATCATAACCTTCTCTATAGGTACGATTAGCAATGGCATCAAAATGATAGAGACGAGGAACAAAGCCAACATCAGTTAAATAGTTTTTCTCTACTTTTTTTATAGAAGCGTTCCATCTTAAACCTCTTTTATTAAACCACAATCCAGCATTATAAAACCCATTGGCATTTGACAAACCATCGTTAAAACTCTTACCTAAATTTAGCAAACCAAACCAATTGTTATTGTTTGATTTGTATGCTAGATTACTTCCAACTACGCGATTATAATCATTATTTGTGTTGTGATCGGTGCTGGTTTCTTGGCGGTTTATAAAAAACCCAGTAGCTGTAAAGTTTTTACTAAGCTGATGTTCTGCAACAAAGACACCAAAATTTTGTGAGGGTATGCCTACCTGCTTTTTATTTTTTGTTTGCGCATTTAAAACACCAATTCGAGTATTCGGTGTTAGATTACCGGATAGTTTAAACCCAAAGGAAACAGGACTTTCTGCTCCTATCCTCCTTGAGTAAAATGGATTAACACCAGCTACCCCTAGGTTTGAAAACAAATCAGCATTTTCAAGAAAAAAATTGCGTCTTTCTGGAAAATTTACTGCAAACCGAGTCAAGTTGGCCACTTGTTGATCTACATCAATCTGTGAAAAATCAGGATTGAGCGTTGCATCTAATTTTAAAGAGGAACTAAGGTTGTACTGAATATCTAAACTGGGTTTCAAGTTAAATTCTTCTTCTCTTTTGGCAACATTATTTTGATAATTTGCAGTTAATGAAGGAGTAACAGAAAATTTTGTTGTTGAAGCATTGGGTAAATTGGCCACCAAAAACTTCTCCGTAAAACGCAAATCTAAACTGGCATAATTACGTTTGACATTTTTTAAGATGGTCCAGGAGTTGTTCTTTATATCTCTCACATAAAATTGTACACCAAAAACAGGGTTTTTCTTGTCAAAATTTAAAGACTTTAAAGGAATGGCAACTTCATAGTGCTTCTTTTTTCCATTTACTTGTACTTTTGATTGCCAAATAGCATTCCAACTAAAGCTTAAGTTATAAGCTTCATTGTTTCTACCAATTAATCCATCGGTTTGGTTGCCTAAGGCATTTACTGCAAATAAATACCCATTTTGTTGTTGATTCTGCGTATCAAAAACCATTACAAAAGCATCACTCAAAGCAATAGAAACATCTCTTTTTAATGTACTTACTTGATTTTTCTCCGTGGTATCGTTATAAACAGCACTTAGGTACAAATAGGTTCCGTTGTGAAATATTTTTACAACTGTTTGATTTTTAGCCAAACCAATATCTGTAGGTAAATAATTGTAAAAGCCGGTATGTTCAGGTATTTGAGACCAAACAGCTTCATCAAAATTTCCATCAACAACAATCTCTGTATCAACAAAATTAATTTTTGATGTTTGAGCTACTGAACTTAAAAAGCAAAAGAACAAAAGGTAATGAACGAGATTCTTTAAAGTTTGTTTAATTAGCATCATCGATTCTTGTTGCTGTTTTACTAATTATTTTCCAACCAGAATCCGTTCTTTTTAAGAGAAACAAATCTATATAAACCATTTTTCTTGCTGGGATGCGAATCTCAACTTTTGCGGTGGCGATGTCTTTAATCAAGCTTACTGATAAGACTTTGCCATATCTTCCATTAAATTTTCCTGAAGGATTGTTTTTAAAAAGTTCGGCATAATCAGCAGGGCTTAGTCTTTTAAAGACACCTGTACCCATGGTTAAATACAACGTTGCATTTTCTGCAAATGCAGATTTTAACAAATCTAACTTATTGTAAGAACTTCCTTCAATATAGTTTTGAAGTGTTTTCTCGACTTGTAAATGATCGGTTTGAGCTTTTGCCAATTGAATTGTCATCAATAATAGGCATCCTAAAATGAGTTTTTTCATGATTTAATTTTAAAAGTTTCTCAAATCTCTAAAATCAATCAAAAAAAGTAGTGAGCATTTATAATACAGTTGTCCAATATTATAAAATTGGAGTATTTATGTTTGCTTAGCTTGTTTTTTATAGGCTGCAGGCGTAAGCCCTACAAGCTTTTTGAAGGTTGCATAAAAGGTTGATTTTGAACTGAATCCAGATTCAAAACCAATCGCCTCAAGCGTAAAATGGTCTTTTTCTTTTATCAAAGTCTTTGCTTCTTCAATGCGATACTCATTAATGAATAAAGCAAAGCTTTTACCTAGGTTATCATTTAAAAACTGAGACAGTTTGTGTGATGAGATATCGAGTTCTTTGGCAATATGCTGAATTTTAACCTCTGAGTTTTTATGAAAGAGCTTTTGAGTCATAACCGAGTTTAGCTGAATTCCTAACTGACTTGCCTCGGTTTTTTCTATCTTTTTTGCCTGGTATTTTTCTGGAATGTCTCTAAAAATGTCCTCTCTGTTTTTCTTAAACAACAAAAAGATTAGCAGAGCATAAAAAACGATAGAAAAAGTAATCGTACCCACCAAGTACAAGTAAAAATACCCAACAATATACGCTGCAAAAATTAAACTATTTGCAATTAAAACAGCAATTAACCAGAGCTCAGAAGTTGTGCAACGGTTGTTTTTACTAAAGAAATTATAAAAAACAGTCTTTAAAACAAGTATTGAGCTTAGCAAATACACTCCCCAAACTGTATAAATAAAAGGAACAAAGTAGGTATTCCAAAAAACTACATGAGTTGCATAGGGTTTTATAAGTCCTACTATAAATATAAATAGCACTAAGAATACAATATGAACTTTCCAAAAGACAGGGATTTTTTTTGTGTTTTCTACCGATGCTTTTAAATAATAAAAAACAGAGACTCCAATCAAAAAACACGCAGACAAACCTATTTGTAAAATAAACAAATCACGCTCTTCTCTAGCTGTAGCAAGTGAATACACCGATTTTCCGATTCGAATACTCAACAACAAGAGTAAGGAACCTAAAAAGAAGTTTTGGACCTTTTTTTGCTTCGAAAAAAACAAAAAATACAGGCTTACTAAAAAACCATTAAAAACGCCTATTGAACAAAGGAAAAATAATAAGGGGTTGTTTAGTATCATATGAATATTGAATACAACAAATATAGAATATTAAACGTTTTTTCTCTTTTTTATTGCCTAATAAAGCTCTCTCTGATTAATAACCTACCAAATCTTAATTCTTTCTTCAGTTGCTTTGTAGTTTTTATCCCCTGGTTGCACATCAAAAGCGGTATAAAAAGGCGTAAAATTCATCAATGGACCATTTACACGCCATACCGGTGGTGAATGTGAATTGGTTTTAATATAGTTACGCAAATAGGCATCTCTGGTTTTTACACGCCAGATTCTCGCTATGGACATAAAAAAACGTTGATCTGGTGTAAACCCTTGAATCTTGGTATTTCCTTTTCCTTGTTCTGTTAATTTAAAGGCATCATATGCAATAGAGATTCCTCCATTATCTGCCGTGTTTTCTCCAACCGTTAAGGCACCTTGTAAGTGAAGACCCTCTAGCACGGTAAAAGAACTATATCGATCAATCATTTGCTGGGTCTTTGCTTTAAACTTGGTAAAGTCTTCATCAGTCCACCAATTTTTTACATTTCCGTCCTTATCAAACTGAGCGCCTTGATCATCAAAGGCATGTGTTAGCTCATGTCCAATAACCATCCCGATTCCTCCATAGTTAATAGCATCATCTGCATCCACATCAAAATAAGGAAACTGTAAGATCCCGGCAGGAAAAACAATTTCATTAAGTGGTGGATTGTAATAAGCTGTTACTGTTGATGGTGTGGTTCCCCAACGGTCTTTATTGGGTGCTTTGTTTAATTGATTTGCTTGGTACTGATATTGATTCTTGTTGAGAGCAAGCACATTTTCAAAATACGTATCCTTGTTAATTTTTACATCGTACGCTCTCCATACATCTGGGTATCCAATTTTCTTAGTGATTGCATAAAGCTTTTCTTTGGCTTGCTGTTTGGTTATATCACTCATCCAATCCAACTCATTGATTCTGTTTTCAAATGCTTTTTGCAAATTGTTAACCAAATCTAATACACGCTTTTTTGCAGCCTCATTAAAATACCTTTTTACATACAATTGGCCCAGTGCAAACCCCAATTGTCTATCAACTTTTTGCACCATTAATTGGGCTCTTGTTTGTTGGCTTGATTGTCCATAAAGTACTTTTGCGTATTCAAAATTTGCATCTTCAAAATCCTTGCTCAAAATATCTGAATAGTTGGCTAAGGTACTGGCCTTAAGATAGGTTTTCCACTCCGAAATCGGGATTGAAACCAGCAATGAATTTAAAGTCTTATAGTAGGCTGGTTGTTTTATATCTACTTCGGTTGCTTCTAGGTGTAACTCTTGTAACATTCTTGACCAACCGATATTGGTTTGGCTTTTATTTAGAGATGCAACCGTCATTTTATTGTAATTGGCTTTTACATTTCTTCGCTCTATTCTAGTTTTGTGTGCTGCTGCAAGTTTCTTTTCAATAGCATACACTGTTGCGGCATTATTGGCAGCGTTTTTACTTTCTGACAATGTAAATAAGCTGCTAAGGTATTCTTGATAGGCTTTTTGAATGGCTACAGAGACTGAATCTGTTTTAAAATAAAAATCACGATCTGGTAGACCTAAACCCGCCTGACCAAAATGCAAAATATTAATGCTGCTATTTTCATTATCTGGAGAAACACCCATACTGATGATTGAAGTATTACCAGTACTAATTTCTTTGGTTACAAAGTTCATTAAATCAGACACATTCTTTATGGTTTCAATCTCTTGTAAAATTGGTTTTATAGGCTGATAACCTCTTTGGTTAATGGTAGCTACATCCATACCTGATCTGTAAAAATCACCAACTTTTTGCTCAATACTTCCCTCTGGATGAATCCCTGAGGCAACTTCGGTTAGGATATTTTCTAATAGCTTTTTTTGTGGAATATTTAAAAAACTATACGAGCCAACTCCTACTTGATCATCTGCAATTACAGCATTGTCTAGCCATTGCTTGTTAACGTGTTCAAAGAAGTTATCTCCTGGTTTTATGGAAGCTGTAATCCCATCAAAATCAAATTTATTTTTTTCTGAGTTTGCATCTGTTTTACACGAAGCAATCAGCAATACTAGTAACGAGAAATAAAGTAGTTTTTTCATAAGTTTGGATGTAGTTTACACAAATATATTAAAATATCCAGCTAAACAAGCACAGATTTCAAATACCTTAGAGGTATTAACTCTCTGAAATTTTGACAATTACAAATAACAACTCAAACTAAAAGATCACTACCAAAGCTCAAAGAAAAATAGTATTTTTGGATGCCTATGAAGCCTATAGTACTGCGATTGCAAAATTATTTAAGAGAACCTTACCCCTATTATTATAATAACAGGCCCAGACTACTTATTGTACTAATAAGTTTGGTGATCTTTAGTTTCTGCTTCTCATATTTTTTTGAGCCTTTTGAAGTGAATACTGCCGAGCATAGAATTCCGAGTATTTGGATTTTAATTATTCATGCAAGTATTCCTTTTCCTATTGCCTATTTGTATTTAAGCTTTGTCAACTTAAAAGTTAAAGATGAAGTCTTTTGGACCTTAGGGAAAGAAATTTTTCATTTATCTGTTATTTTACTACTCATTGGTGTGGCAATTTTTTTACTTAGAGATGTGCTGTACACCAACCCAGACAATTGGTCGTTACGGTATTTATGGGAAGAGATTCGCAATACTTTTTTAGTAGGTTTTTTACTGATTTTGATTGTCATCCCACTGCAATTAGAACGCTTGATTAACATCCATAAATTGCAAGTGCACAAGCTACCTAAACAAGTACACGAGCAAAAAAACACAGAAGTTGTTGTGATTAAATCTCAAGACAGCTCAGAAAGTGTTTCACTTAAGCTACAAGAATGGCTCTTTGCCGAAGTAGAAAGTAATTATACAGAAATTGTCAGTTTTTCTGAAACCGGAATTGATAAGAGATTGCTGAGAATCCCACTTAAGGATCTTGAAGATCAATTAAAACCTTTTGCAAATAGTTACAAAACACACCGATCATATTTGGTAAATCTCAATGCCATCGAAAATATTTCAGGGAATGCTCAAGGGTATCAATTGCGTTTAAAAAATTACCCCAAAAGCATTCCTGTTTCGCGTTCTCAAATTAAAGGATTTAATGAAGCATACGCTAAAAGCAGTAGTATTTAGCGTGTATTTCATCACTTAGCCTTGTTACTTAGCACAAAATTTTTTCAAGCTTAGAATTGTCTAGTATGTTTGCTTCAGAAAACAAAAACAAGAACTAATGAGCACAAATACGAGACGTTATGAATTGGATTGGTTGCGCGTAATTGCCATCCTTGCTGTGTATTTTCACCATATTGGAATGCCTTTTAATGGTGATGGATTTCATATTATGAATACAACATCTAGCAAGCTTTTAGATAATGTAATGGTCTATTTTGAACAGTTTAGATTGCCATTGCTTTTTATGATTTCTGGAGCGGGAACCTTTTTTGCTTTCTCAAAACGCAGCTGGCTTCAATTTATTAAAGAACGCAGTTATCGTTTGTTAATTCCACTTGTTTTTGGGGTTCTTTTTATCGTTCCTCCACAAACCTATTATGAAAACATCACAAGACTTGGTTCTTATTTAGACATCTATAAAAATTTAGATTTTGAGGTAAATCATTTGTGGTTTATAGAAAACTTATGGGTCTGGTCTGTTTTGTTGATTCCATTTATATTGTTTTTAAAATCACCAAAATCTAATGATTTTAAAGGTTTCTTTGATCGGATCATCCTTAAAAAATACGGACTTTTTATAGGCGTGATCCCTTTGCTTAGTATTTTTATCATCCTAAAACAACAGTATCCAGAAGATTCAAAATCAATTAGTAATTTATCTGTGAGTTTTTATCATCTGTACTTTTTTAGCGCTGGAATGCTGCTTGCCGCAACAAAACAAGTATGGGAATCTTTAAAAAAGTACCGAAGAACCAACTTGGTCATCCTACTTGTTTGTACGGCACTTTTTTACGGTTATTATTTTATGCCCAACCAATGGATTGAACCTTATCTAAGCTTAGCCAATCGTTGGAGCTTATGGTATGCAGTTTGCTGTTTGGTTGGCTGGTCTTTTGTGATTACACTATTGGGATATAGCCAAGTTTGGTTTGCTAAAAACAGTAAACTCTTATTATTGTGTAACGAGGCTATCTATCCCTTTTATATATTACATCAAACAGTAATTATAGTGGTTGGCTACTATATTATTGAGTGGGATCTACCCATTTCGGCAAAAATATTCCTGCTATTGATTGTTACTTTTCCTGTAATCCTTTTATTGTATCGTTTTGTAGTCTATCCTTTTAACTTTCTGCGCTTGGTGTTTGGAATGAAAAAGAAATCAACTAGTTCTTCTTAACAAGACCCGTATACGTTATGGTAGATCTGTTTGTACTACTTAGAGAAAGATGCGTAGTTAAATTACTGTACAAAGTTAGTTGAGCACTGTATAGCTCATTTTTCTTTGTAATAAATTGAAAATCGATGATCTCTGCTTTCTTTTTAGTATTAAATTTTCGAGCATATTTTAACAAAGGCCCTTCATATGCAATAGAATTGTCTGAACCATAGCTACCAGTCCCAGTAATTGTTCCAAAATATGGCAACTGAACAAAGATACTATCCCCTTTAATTTTTATATGATTAGGGTTGTCTGTTAAGTTAATATGACTGCCAGAACTACTATTTCTTAGTAAACTTGAATTGATATTTAGATTACTCGTTGGTCTAGCTGCTGTGGCAACAACTTTAATATTTTTCTGATCCAACCAAGTCTTTAAGGATTCTTGTTGGGCTTGGTTGCCTAGTTTACTTTGATTACTTGCACATCCAAACAAAAGGATGCTACAGATGATTGCGAAACTTGTTTTCATATGGAGTGTTTTTAAATGAATCTTACTTATACTATAGCAGCAATTTGTGTGCCAGAGCTTTACAGGTCTTTTTCTTCATTGTTCTTTTGAAATACCAAGGTACTCATTGCGCGCAAATTTGCCACATTTACTGTTTTTAAAGGTTCTAATGCTGTGATTGAAAAACGAGACATGACAGTTTTTAAAAGATCTTGATCTAGCAAAAACCTAAAACTGCCATCTGGAATTGCATAAACGCCATTCCCTTGAGATTTTACAAGTTTTTCTAAGCCTTGAATAGAAGCCATCCGAATAAATAGGCTTCCCCCAGGTTTAAGCACACGAATCAATTCTGAAAACATATGTAAAAAATGAATCTTATTTTGAGCAAAATGCAATACAGCACTGCTAATGACATGATCAAAGGATGCATCAGAAAACGACAAGGCATCTAGTGCTTGAACAGAAAAATTAGCTGCTTGCGCAGGATAATTTTCTTTGACAGCTGCTATGGCTTTTTCTGAATGATCTACCCCAAATACGGTATAATCATTTTGATAAAACCAACGCAAATTTCGACCTTGACCACAGCCTGCGTCTAGTAGTACAGCATTCTCCTGGTAGCGCTTTTTTAAAATCTGATCAAGCAGATAAATATCGACACCAGCGATTGATTCTTGAAGTTTTACCAAATCCATTGTTCTGTTTTATTACATATCTAAAATATCCATAGCAAGATAAAAAATACCAATGACAAATAGTGTTGCTATGGAAACAAATGCCATACATTTGCAAAATGCAACAAAAAAATCAGTCTAGACTAGAGTTTATTGCCCTGATGGCCTCACTCATGTCTATTGTCGCTCTTTCTATAGATGCCTTATTACCCGCTTTAAATCAAATTGGACTTGCCGTTGGGATAGAAGATGCCAGAGACAATCAATTGCTTATTACCATGATCTTTTTAGGATTGGGAATAGGTCAATTAATTTTTGGACCAATCTCAGATAGCTTAGGTAGAAAACCTGTCATTTATATGGGCTTTGGTCTTTTTATTATTGCTAGTTTTATTTGTGTTGCCGCTACCAGTATAGAAATGATGGTTGTGGGAAGGATTCTACAAGGTATTGGTTTATCTGCCCCTAGAACCATTAGTATTGCTATGGTTAGAGATAGTTTTAGTGGGGATTATATGGCCAAGATTATGTCTTTTATTGTGGTGATTTTTATTTTAGTACCCGTGGTTGCACCTGCCATAGGGAAACTGGTTTTAGATGCCTACGGCTGGAAGGCAATTTTTTACAGTCAGTTGTTTTTTGGCGCTGCGATTATGGTTTGGCTCTGGAAACGTCAACCTGAAACCCTGCACAAAGAGCATCGGAAAAAATTTACACTTTCTTTATTTGTAGATGGCGCTAAAGAATTTATAAAATTTAGACAGGCCATTATATTTACACTAGTTTCTGGTTTTATTACAGGGTCTTTTATGGTGTATCTTAGTGCTTCTCAGCATATTTTTCAGACGCAATATCACCTGGTAGAAGAGTTTCCATACATTTTTGCTGCTTTAGCAGTCTCTGTTGGATTGGCTACTTTTTTAAATGGAACCTTTGTAATGCGCTTTGGAATGCTGCGTTTGGTAACTGTTTTTATCATCAGTTTTACCTTATTGCCAATATTTTATGTGCTGTTTTTCTACAACAGTCCAAACCCAAGTATTGGTGTCTTACTGCTCTTTTTTGGTCTGCAATTCTTTTCACTGGGTTTTCTTTTCGGAAACCTAAGAGCGCTGGCAATGCAGCCCGTAGGTCATATTGCGGGTGTAGGTTCTGCAATCAACGGATTTGTTTCAACCATAATGGCTGTTCCGATCGCATCGTATATTGGAAGCCAAGTTAAAGATACTGCCCTACCTCTGTTTATGGGTTTTGCAGTTTGTGGTTTAATTGCAATTGCACTCTTACTCGCTTTAAAAAAAGAAAAGAAAACAGCCTAAATTAATAGGCTAGTAATTGCTTTAAAGACTCTTCAAATTTGTTTTTAGCCAAGTACTGTTGTTCTAATTGACCTATAAATGGAATAGGTGTTTCAAGGCTTGCAACACGCTGTACAGGTGCATCTAAGTAAGAAAAACAATGCTCAGAAATTAAGGCCGAAATATCACTGGCAATTCCTCCAAAAAGACTGTCCTCTTGCAAAATGATTGCTCTTCCTGTTTTCTTAACAGAGCTAAAAATTGCTGCTTTATCTAAAGGTTGCAAGGTTCTTAGATCTATTAAATCTGCAGAGATGTCTGGGTTGTTTTTAAGTACTTCTAAAGCCCAGTGAACACCTGCTCCATAACTGATAATTGTTATCGCTTGACCTTCTTCTATTAGCGATGCTTTACCAAAAGGAATACTGTAGTAGTTCTCAGGAACTTCCTGATATACGGATCTATACAAAGCTTTATGCTCAAAGAACAGCACTGGGTTTGGATCATCTATTGCAGTAGCTAATAAGCCTTTTGCATCAGCTGGAAAAGCAGGATATACTACTTTTAACCCTGGAGTTTTGGTAAACCAGGCTTCATTTGTTTGGCTGTGAAATGGCCCTGCAGCAACTCCTGCTCCACATGGCATTCTTACCACAACATCAGCAGGCTCGTTCCAGCGATAATGAGATTTTGCCAACAAGTTTACAATCGGGTTAAATCCTGTCGATACAAAATCTGCAAACTGCATCTCTACAACGGCTTTCATTTTATTCACAGACAAACCGTAGGCTGCTGATACGATGGCACTTTCACAAATAGGCGTGTTTCGAACACGTCCTTTACCAAACTGCGCTAAAAATCCATCTGTAATTTTAAATACACCGCCATATTCAGCAACATCTTGGCCCATGATAACTAAGTTATCGTATTTCTCCATAGACTGTCTTAAACCTTCTGAAACTGCGTCTATTAACCGGATAGACTTGCTTGCTCCTGTCGGTGATACGATCTCAGGTGTAAAGGCTTTAAAAACATCGTTAAGCTCTGTTTGTTCATTTACAACAATCTGCTCTTCATCAAATGCTTGTTGCAGGTGACTGTTGATTTCTTCAGCAATTGAAGCTTTAAACTCATTGTCTATTTTTGAATCTAAAATCTTGTTTTTCTCTAGATACTGCTTAAAGTTTTCTAAAGGATCTTTTAATGACCAAGCATCCATTAAATCTTGAGGAACATATTTGGTCCCACTAGCCTCTTCATGCCCTCTCATTCTAAAGGTTTTAAACTCTACCAAGACAGGACGAGGATTTTCTCTCATGCTTTTGGTGAGTTCAGTAATTTTAGTATAAACTTCTAAAATGTTATTTCCATCAATAATATGGCTTTCCATACCATAGCCTATTCCTTTATCAGCAATGTTTTCGCAATTAAATTGCTCGGAAGTAGGTGTAGACAAACCATAACCGTTATTCTCAACACAAAACAAGACTGGTAACTTCCATACAGAGGCAACATTGAGTGCTTCATGGAAATCACCTTCACTAGACCCGCCCTCACCTGTAAACACAGCACAAACTTTAGACTCATTTCTAAGTCGATGCGCCAATGCGATTCCGTCTGCTATACCCAATTGTGGGCCTAAATGAGAAATCATCCCCACAATACGATACTCTTGAGTACCAAAATGAAAACTGCGGTCTCTCCCTTTGGTAAAACCGTTTGCCTTTCCCTGCCATTGAGAAAATAAGCGATAGAGTGGAATTTCTCTACTGGTAAAAACACCTAAATTTCTATGCATCGGCAAAATATACTCATCTTGCTCTAGAGCTAAAGTTACACCCACAGCAATAGCTTCTTGTCCGATCCCTGAAAACCATTTTGAAATTTTTCCCTGCCTAAGCAAAATAAGCATCTTCTCTTCTATCATCCGTGGCTTTAGCATGGATTGATACAACTGCAATAAAGTTTCTTTAGGTAGTTTGGTCTTTGGGTATACGATTGGGTTTAACATCAAAAAATTATAGGTTGATTATAGTTACAAACATAGCTTATAATATGTAGATATAAAAAAATCCTCATGGGATTCATGAGGATTTTTTTATAGGTATTTAAATCTTACAATTCTTTAAAAATTGCATGCATCATTCTTTTTTTATCATTGATACTCTCCTCTAAAGAAATCATGGTTTCTGTACGACTTACACCATGAATATCATCAATCATATATATAATGTCTTTGGCGTTGTTAGTGTCTTTAGCTCTAACCTTGCAAAAGATATTGTATTTACCTGCTGTTACAAAAGCAACGGTTACATTCGGAATTTCTTTCAAAGCCTCTATTACACTTTGAGTCATGTTGGTTTTTTCTAAAAACACACCCACATGTGCAATAAACGAATAGCCCATTTTTTCATAGTTCAATGTTAGAGTGGATCCTTGAATAATGCCTTCGTCTTCCATTTTTTTAACACGAACATGTATGGTTCCTGCAGAAACTAATAATTTTTTAGCAATATCAGTAAAGGGTGTTCTAGCATTTTCGATAAGGACATCTAAGATTTGATGGTCAATCTCGTCTAAAAGAAATTTTTTCATAATTTTTTGTGTATAATTCAAGTAATACGGCAAAAATATGAATTATATTTAATACATCTTAAGAAAAATTCAATAAAATCAATTATTTCTGTATTTTTTTTGATGTGCAAAGATTTTATCAATATCCGCTACCTCAAATGGGGTCTTTTTTAACTGAAAAGCACCATTGACAATCTCCTCTACATATTGAAACGCCTGTTTGGTACCTTTCTCAGTATCAATCTCTAAGATATCAACAAAATTCTTATTGTTGTCAGGGATCTCAAAATAGGCCTCATACTTAGAAAAATCTTGATTCATCGCAATATGAAACACTCCCTGTAGTAGTGCAAAAAAATTAAACTTACGAACAAGTTCTCGCTCATAATCGTCTGGGTAATGCCCCGCTTCTATCAATACAGTATTAAATCCTAGTTGTTGAAAAACATCTCCGGTAGCAGTTGGATAAAATTCATCTGTATAGCGCCCCACATGACCTGGAATTATCTGTTGCAAAAGGGTATTCATCGCAATAATGACATTCATAGTTTCTTTTCTTCCTTTAGTTAATGTTCTATCAATATCTTCTGAAGGTGCCAAAAAAGAGATGCTTGCAGGGTTTTGAGTACCTGATACTCCAAATATGGTACGCTGATCGTGTAGGTTAAAACAAAAAACAGGATTAAAATCATCCAACACACCTCTCAACAACTTACTTTCTTTAGCTTTTAAATCAATTGCATCCCTATTTAAATCTACATTCCTATCGTTAACACGGGTATAAGCTAGAGCTCCGTCAGGATTAAGCATTGGGATACAAAGTAAGGTACACTCCTTTAAAATAGCATCAATTACTGGATCTGTAGCATCGAGCAGGCTTTTTATAAAATCAATTAAAGCCTTGGTTCCAGTACTTTCATTGCCATGCATCTGACTCCAGAGTAGTATCTTTTTAGCACCTGTACCTAGTTTAATTGAGTGAATAGGGAGCCCATCTTCTGAACTTCCAATTTGTTGCACTTTAGTCTGACTAGCTAATTTTTTAAGAACAGGATCTAAATCTGCAGCATGAATCCATCTTCCAAAAAGACTTGATTCTTTGTGTTGTTTAAAAAGTGTCTCAACAAAAGCTACTGGCAGTGTGTGCATACAATGATTATTAGTTAAGACAAAAATAAAGATTCAATCTTAGAAAGCCTATAAATATTTAACAATTGTAAACAGTATAAAATGTTACATTTGTAACTTAAAAAAGTCAGGTCAAGAAGTTACTTCTGTAAACTTTTGCAACTCAAAAAAGAACCGAGCTACGTTTTAAGCTACACAGCAATATACCCTTAATAAGAAATACTTATACTAAAAACACAAATATCTATATTTCAGCAACTTACAAACGTAAAGTAAAGCATTTATTTAACTAAAAATACACATAGATATATCGTTAACAAAAATTCAAAACAACAAACTTGCTGCAATCAATCAAATAAATTACATTTGTAATACAATTAGAATATTACAATGGTAAACAATAAAGATTTTGCAAACAGACTCAAAAAAGTGATGGAATTTCATCAATTGACAGCAACTTCTTTTGCTGATCAAATTGCCGTACAGCGATCGAGTATCTCACACATCTTATCAGGAAGAAATAAACCTAGTTTGGATTTTGTTTTAAAAGTAACAGCCAATTTTAAAGATGTAGATATCTACTGGTTATTAAAAGGAGAAGGACAGTTTCCTGCTTTAAAAAAACAAAGCAGCACTCCTACTCCAACTCAACAGCCTTTTCAGTCGGTTTCTAAA
The DNA here is from genome assembly GCF_038024035.1 of Polaribacter pacificus. Lineage (NCBI taxonomy): Bacteria > Pseudomonadati > Bacteroidota > Flavobacteriia > Flavobacteriales > Flavobacteriaceae > Polaribacter > Polaribacter pacificus. The sequence continues at coordinate 326,209 of NZ_CP150664.1, read as the reverse complement.
ACAAACTCAACTGAAACTCAAAAACAAATACAAAGAATTGTTGTTTTTTATGAAGATGGCACTTTTGAAGAATATCTTAAATAAAAAAAAGCCTTTGAAGACACTTCAAAGGCTTTTTTTTATTATTCTGAACAACTTATTGCAGCAACCTGCCTAAGCCCGCTCTAATAAGCTCTATGTTCTTTATTGCATTTGGATAGTTGCCTTCTTTTTGAAAATCAACCATCTGTCGCATTAAATTTATAACCACTGTGTCAAATCCAAAGGATTGATACTGTTTTCCTTTAACAACCATATCATCAACCAAATTAGCAATAGCCTTACTATTATTGCTTTTGGCAATTTTTTCATAAGCTTGCTTATACAAGGACTGTACTCTAGTATTGGTATTTAAAAACATACCTGCAAGCACGTTCTTGGCAATAAAATCAAGTTCAGAATCATCTTTCTCTTCTATGTAAATTCTAGTCAAAGGCGTCGCAATAATCTTTCGCACCTCATCTGGCAAGGATTTTGAAATTTTAACAGCCCTATCCTTGTCTAAATAATAGGTTGAAACCAATGCATTTCCCAACACACTAAAAGACTTACTTTTTAACGCCGTATTAAAAATCTGCATATAGACAGGGTCTGTTAGCTTCCCTAGAGTTTCTATAGCTGCAGCCTGTACCAAAGTACTAGGATCTGAAGTTGCCAAACTAGTAATTTTATCAATCACATCTCCTTTTGCATTTTTATTGATCAAATCAATATTCTGCAATGCTAAGACACGAATTTTATAAAATGGATCTTTTAAAGCCTCAGCTACAAGCTTAAAAGCTTCCTTTTCTTCTTGCTTTTTAGAAATGGCAAGTAGTGCTTCTTTTTTATCTCCGTAAAATCGAGCGTACTTAAACTGATTGATGTAGTTTTTTAGCGTTTTAGTCTCTATAAAATCAGCCAACAGAACACCATCAGCATTAACTAAGATAAGCTCAGGCACCTTGTCATAGACATAGTTAAATGAAGCATCTCCCTTACTTACAAATACTTGATGTGTTTTTCGCTTACCATCTTCTATGATATCAATACTCAAGGGGAACTGAAACACCTCATCAATCTGTCTAATGTTTACAGTTACTCTTTTCTCTAAGGTATTATAATCATAACTTACTTTGATCCTCGGATGCCCAGAACCAAAATACCATTGATTAAAAAACCAATTTAAATCCTTTCCTGTTACCGCTTCAAAAGACAGACGCAATTGATGAGCTTCTGCACTCTTGTAAGCATTCGTAGTTAAATAATGGTTTAGCCCAGTATAAAAAGCTTCATCTCCTAAGTAATTTCTAAGCATATGCAAGATTGATCCTCCTTTATTATAACTCACTGCATCAAAAAGATCTTCTTTATCTGTATAATAATAACGAACCAATTCTTTATCAAAATTATCTCCTTGAAAATAAGCTTCTCGATCTTCTACCAAATGCGCATCAGCATTTACAAGACCGTACTCATGTTCTCTCCATAAATATTCTGCATAATTGGCAAAAGACTCATTTACAGTTAGATTACTCCAACTTTCTGCCGTTACCAAGTTACCAAACCAATGATGAAACAACTCGTGGGCAATCGTATTCTCTTGAAGATTTTCATCTATCAACTGTCCTGGCATCTGATTGGCTTGCTCGCCGTGAATTACAGCCGTGGTATTCTCCATTGCTCCACTTACATAATCTCTCGCTACAATTTGACTATAAGAGCTCCACGGGTAGTCAATTCCTGTTATTTTTGAAAAGAAAGCCATCATTTTAGGGGTCTTTCCAAAAATATCCTTAGCATAAGGAGCAAACTCTTTTTCTACATAATAGTTTACAGGAATGTTTTTATAGCGATCCTGCACAACCTCATATTCACCCACACCCATAAAAAACAAATAAGGCGCGTGTTTTTGATTAAATTTCCAATAATCCGTTCGCAAATCTCCCTGTGTAGTTTGACTTACTAAAACTCCATTTGATAAGGTCTTAAACCTATTCGGTACTGTAATGTAGATTTCTTGAGATGTTTTTTGATTTGGCGAATCTATAGTAGGAAACCAACAGCTGCTTGCCTCTGTCTCTCCCTGCGTCCATATTTGAGTTGGCTTATTTTTATCCAGTCCATCTGCATTGATAAAATACAATCCTTTAGCCTGCTTAATAGCATTGCTTCCTTTTTGCTTTACCTCTTCTGGTCTTGCAATGTACTTAATATAGAGTGTGAATTTTTCATTCCTAGTATACTTTCTCGGTAATTCTATACGAATTTCCTTACCGTCATAATAATAATCTAAGCTAGCGCTTCCTAAGGTAATTTGATTAATAATCATGGCTTTCGCATCCAAAACAACCTGATCTGTTGCATAAAAATAGGGCTGCAAGGTTATCCATTCTTCACCGTTAAGCTGTTTCTTTTCAAAATTGAAATCAACTTTTAGTTTGGTATGTATAATTGCATGTGTTTTGGTTTTTTCTGCTTGGTAAACATCCGACTGCTTTTGCGCAAAAAGAGTGGTCACAAAACAGAATGCCAGTAAAAAAAATCCTATTTTAAATTTCATTTGTTAATCGCTTATTGAAAGTTCAAAAATAAGAAATTAAAGATGCTTGGTTGTTAATTGCTCGTTAAAAAGAAACATCCACGCCTAACAGGCGTGGATGCTACAATTTCTAACCAAACTAATGTATGTATTTACTTTTTATTTATCGAAGAAAACAATACGTTGAATTTTTCTAAATCAAGACCATCCCCATTCATACGCACATCATTCATCATTTTCATAATCAGAGCAGGATTCATATCGTCTCCTAATATTCTAGCTACAGCAACCCCTTGATCTGCCTTGTATCCGTAAGCGATAACTTCATCAATAGCATCTTCAGAACCTGTATAATAAAGACTTACTTCTATCCCTTTCATCTTGGTTCTCATCAAGCTCTTATAGCTTGATTGTTTTAAAATCGCTTCTATGGTTTTCTTTTCTAACTCTAAAGCCTCTAGATTATTCTGAAATGGCAAAGCCACCAAATTTATTTTCTTTAAACTCGCTAAGGCATCTTTAGTTTCTTGAGAAACATTATCTGATTTTAACTGTAGAAAACTAGCAGGTAAATCAAAAGTGATAAAACCTTTTTTCTCTTGACTCTTTACGATATAACTTTGCAAAGATTCATTGTTACAAGACGTCAAAGAAAAGACTAAAAGGAAACTTAATAAGGTAATTGATATTTTTTTCATGGGGTGTTTTTTTTAAGTGATAATTAATTGTTTTTTGTATGATGTAAAAAACTAGTTCACTTTAACCTTTACACCACTATCCTTGCTAAACTTATCTGCTAAATCAGATAATTTATTAATATCAATGGTTCCGGTTAATGACATAATCACAGATTCTGAATTCCCAGTACCAGTAATGTACATTAAAACTTCTGTTACATAATCTTTGTTCTTACCAGATTTTACATAGATACGAACTTTTGAATCTTTATCTTTTACTCGCATTAACTGCGTAAGATTCATAGACTTTACAGCGCTGTTAACCATAGATTCCATTTGATTCGCTACAGAGGCATCTTCTGATCTGAACACTTTAAAAAGTTCTAGATTTTGAATCATCCTAAAGACTTCCATCTCTTCACTTTTATTGTCTTCCATTTTAAATTTTGACAACAACTGAAAAGCGTCTTTATTTACAATTACAGAAGATACGTTGTCCATATTTTCTAATTTATCAAACATTGATTGTCCAAAGCTTACCGCTGGCGCAATGATTAAGGCTATTAATACAATTATTTTTTTCATGATTTCTTGGTGTTTACTTGGTTTTATTATTTTTTACTTGGTTTTAAATATTTTGTTAACCGTGTCTTCATAGGTATACAAACTTGAAGACATTGCTTTGTTTCCTTCGTTTAGTTTGCTTGACAACAATTCTAAGGCACTTTTAACTTGAGCATATTGTTCTTTGGCTTTTCGTTGTTCTAAATAACCGTTTCCAAAGTACAGACTACAGACCAAAGCGATTGAAGCTGCTATTGTTAACCTTCTCCAAATCGGTTTTTTAGTTTTTAATTGGATTGGTTTCACAGAAGTTTCTGCTTTGCTCATTTGAAAATACCCGAACATACTCTCATATTCTTGAAGGTGTGGCGCTACGTTACCCGAGGTAAAATAGTTGCTTAGCGCTTGTTCTTCTTGGATAGAAGTTTCTGCATCTAGGTATTTTTCTAACAACTTTTCTATTTTAGATAATTCCATAATTGTGTTGTTTTATTAGTTCTTCTCTTATTGTTTTTCTGGCTCTTGATAAGGCTACTCGAACAGCTGTGGGCTTCAAATCTAACATTTTGCCGATTTCTTCATAATCGTATTGCTCAATGTCTCTTAATTGGATGACCAATTTTTGTTGTTCTGGTAGTTTTTCAATAAGCCTATGTACTTGGCTAACACTATCTTGATATTCTAACTTTTTTTCTAAAGCCGTATCATTTTCTTTATAATTACTATGAACCAGGGTTAAATTAGATGCTTGTTTTGATTTTAATCGATCATAACAGTAATTTTTTGTCATGGTCATTGCAAAAGCTTCTACATTCTTATACTCTGACAGTTTCTCTTTGTTCTTCCACAACTTAAAATACAACTCTTGAGTGGCATCTTCTGCTTCTTCAGAAGAGACCAACAAACGTTTTGCTAAACGAAAGACCTTGTTCTTAAACGGTAATACAGAATTTAAAAAATCTGACTGGTTCATTAATTTGTTTTTAACATATTAGAGCTCTTTATCTCTGCTCTTCTTCTATTACGACGAGGAAGTTTCTGTTTTGTTACTTCGATACCTAAACTTTTTATTATTTTTTTTAATTTAACTGCACTTTACAGCATAAAACAACAAATCCCTTATAAATATAAAGGATTGCTACTTGGTCTTATAATCAATAAAAAACTTACACCATATTAGTTCTAAACTCATTAGTAGTCTCTTCTTCTTTTGATTCGGCATAAGCATAACCAGCTGCCCACCACTCTTTCATAAGTTTTTGATCAAAAATCAAAGAGTTCGTAGTTAAGACCGTCGGGGTGTAATACAAGTTGAGCTTAACGTTATTCTGCTTTGCAGAAAGTTTACCGATAGTGATATTATGACGTTCTACATGCTCTAGCATAAACTCAAACACATCAAACAATAATGAAAATGCATTTTTAGGACTCAACCTATTTAACTGAGTAACTTCTGTTTCTAAAATGATGGCATCCACCTCTGTAGCACCTCTTAAAATAGCTTCTCTAATAGGTATTAAACAACCAAAACCTCCATCACCATACTGACAATAGTCCTTTTCTAATAAACTCATAAAAGGCAAATAATTACAAGAAGCCCAGACCCAATCACAGAAATCAGAATACTTACACTCACTTAAAGCCTTGTACTCAACCTTGTTGGTCGATAAATTAGACACAGTAATTACAACTTCTTTTCCTTCTGCTTTAATCTGCTCAAACATTTCTCTAGTGATATTATCTTTAATCAGTTTTCGCAAATTTTTACTTTCTCCAAAGGTTTTTCGTCCATTGATAAAGTTCCATAAGATGTTTAAGTGATTGATAGAAATTACTTTTTCTCCATGAACTTTTTTAATAAAAAAGGGATTATTGCTAAAAATCGATTTTTGATTGACAGAAGTATAGAGCGTTTTTAAGGCTTCTAATTGACCTAAGGCAAGATGAGAAACCATCAAACTTCCTGTAGAAGTCCCTAAGAATAAATCATATTGATGCTTCTTTTCTTCCATTAAAAATTGAGCTACACCTCCCGCAAATGCTCCTTTGCTACCTCCTCCAGAAATCACCAATGCTTTTTTCATGTCTGTCTTTTTAAATCGTCCATAAAACAATCACTACCAAAAACTAGTATTTTTTAGCGCAGAGATTCTTTTACTTCTGGTTCTTTTACTTAAATTAGTCGCATTAAATGTATAAAAAATGAAAAGAATACTACTCTTAAGTATTGGTTTAATTGCATGTTTTTCTTGCAAAAGTGAATATCAACCTAGAAATATTGAATCTGTTAACATACAAAAGTTTGTGAGAGACAGCACTAGCATAAGAGCTGTGGTAGCTGTAGACGAAAATCAGCTGATCTACGCAGGATCCAATGGTGACGTTGGTCTTACGATGGATGGCGGAGCAAGTTGGGACGTAAAAAAAATGCGTTATCAAGACTCAATCATACCACATTTTAGAAGTATTGCCAAAACAAGTTCTAGTGTTTTTGCCTTGTCTATTGCCAATCCTGCCCTATTGTATCAAATAAAAAATGGCAAAACCGCTCTTGTTTACACAGAAAACAACCCCAAAGTATTTTATGATGCTATGGCCTTTTTTGACGATAAAAATGGAATTGCTGTAGGAGATCCGACCGAAGACTGTGCATCCATTATCACCACCAAAGATGGCGGAGAAACTTGGCAAAAAATTGATTGCAGCCAACTACCAGAAATTTTTGAAGGCGAAGCCTTCTTTGCAGCCAGCAATACCAATATTGCCATAGTCAATAAAACAGCCTGGATAGTTAGTGGTGGTGCAAAAGCACGTGTTTTAAAAACCACCGACATGGGAAAAACTTGGTCAATTTTTGAAACTCCTTTTATTCAAGGGAATGGTCCACAAGGCATGTATTCAGTAGATTTCTATGATGAAAACAACGGAATTGCTGTGGGAGGAAGTTTTTCTAGCCCTAATGAAAATATCGCTAATAAGGCAATAACGACTGACGGAGGTGAAACTTGGCAATTGGTAGCAAACAAACAAAACCCTAGCTACAAAAGCGGTGTTCAATATGTGCCGAATACACATGGAAAAGAAGTATTTGCTGTAGGTTTTACTGGAATCTCTTTTTCTAACGATGGCGGCTTAAATTGGAAAGAAGTAAGCAAAGATGGGTATTATGGTATCCAATTTGTAGACAAAAACACAGCTTGGCTTTTTGGAAATAAAAAAGTTGGAAAACTAAAACTTCAAGACTAATAAGGTTTCCATTTAAATTCTAAATAACAACAGAGATGATGCAGCAAGATCCTATTGTAGATCGATTTATTAGATATGTAAAAATTGACACAGAGTCAGACCCCAACAATCCAGAGTTTCCGAGTACTCAAAAGCAATGGACCCTAGCTAAGATGCTAGCTGAGGAGCTTAAAGAAATTGGAATGCAAGAGGTTGATTTAGATAAAAACTGTTATATCATGGCAAGCCTTCCTAGCAATCTAGACTATAAAGTGCCTGTGATTGGTTTTGTAGCCCATATAGACACCAGTCCTGATTTTAGTGGGAAAAACGTCAATCCTCAGATTCATCCAAATTACGACGGGTCTGATATTGTCCTAAACAAAGCGCTAAACATTGTCTTGTCTCCTTCTTATTTTGAAAGCTTAGAACGTTATGTGGGGCAAACCATTATTACCACAGACGGGACTACCCTACTTGGAGCTGATGACAAAGCAGGAGTTACAGAAATTGTTTCTGCAATGGAGTATTTGATTAAACATCCAGAGATCAAACACGGAAAAATTCGCATTTGCTTTACACCTGATGAAGAAGTTGGAAAAGGAGCACATTTATTTGATGTCGATAAATTTGGAGCAGATTGGGCATACACCATGGACGGCAGTGAAATTGGAGAATTAGAATACGAGAATTTTAATGCAGCAAGCGCAAGCGTTTCTATTGCAGGGAAAATTGTGCATCCTGGTTACGCCAAAGGAAAAATGATCAATTCTATTAGCATTGCTCATGAGTTTATGGCCATGTTACCTGCAAACGAAGTACCTGAGCAAACCACGGGTTATGAAGGTTTTTTTCATTTACACCACCTAGAAGGTTCAGTAGAAAAAACAACTTTAGAGTATATAATTAGAGATCATGATTTTGATTTGTTCGAAAAAAGAAAGTACCTAATCCAACGGATAGCTACCGATTTAAACAACAAATACGGAAATAATCTTATTGAGGTGACGATCAAAGATCAGTACTTTAATATGAAAGAAAAAATCACACCAGTTATGCACATCGTTGATATAGCAGAAGCCGTGATAAAAGAAAAAGGCATCACTCCTATGATCAAAGCCATACGTGGTGGTACAGACGGTTCGCAGCTTTCATTTAAAGGGCTTCCTTGCCCTAATATCTTTGCTGGTGGGCATAATTTTCATGGACGCTATGAGTATATTCCTGTAGAATCTATGCTTAAAGCCACTGAAGTAATTGTTGGGATCGCTGAAAAAGTAGCTTTAGAATTTAGAGGGAAATAGTATTTTTTTAGAGAAGAGAGAAGAGAGAAGAGAAAAGAGAGGCTAGAGACTAGAGATGATTTTAGAAGCGTTTAATTATAAGACCTTTATACCTTTGAACCTTTGTCCCTTTGAACCTTTGTCCCTCTGAACCTTTGTCCCTCTGCACCTTTGTCCCTCTGAACCTCTGAACCTCTGAACCTCTGAACCTCTGAACCTTTAATTACAAACCATAATTCTACAAAAAAAAACAATTCGTTATATTTTTAAACAAATTATTGCAGTACGAATAGATTTTATAAGTTTGTCGCCTTTAAAACAAGACATGAATAACAAAAAATTGCAACAGTTAGCAGACACCTATGGTAGTCCCTTATACGTTTACGATACAGAAGTAATCGCAGCACAATACAACAGGATCACTACAGCCTTTTCTAAGGTAAAGCACAGTAAGATTAACTATGCTGTAAAAGCCTTATCAAACATAAACATCCTAAAGGTTTTTAAGCAGTTAGGATCAGGTCTTGATACCGTATCTATCCAAGAAGTACAATTGGGCTTAGCTGCCGGATTTGACCCTAAAGATATTATTTATACACCAAACGGAGTTTCTTTAGAAGAAATTGAAAAGGTTGCTACCTTGGGCGTTCAAATAAATATTGACAATCTTTCTATTTTAGAATTGTTTGGGCAAAAACATCCAGAGATCCCAGTTTGTATTCGAATCAACCCACATGTAATGGCAGGTGGAAACAGCAAAATTTCTGTTGGTCATATTGATTCAAAATTCGGAATCTCCATGTATCAAGTTCCTCTAATCAAACGCGTGGTAGAAAATACCAATATGCGCATCAATGGAATTCATATGCACACAGGGTCAGATATTTTAGATATTGACACCTTTTTACGAGCTACAGAGATTTTATTTGATGTTTCAAAACAGTTTAAAGATCTTGATTTTATTGATTTCGGTAGCGGATTTAAAGTTCCTTATAAAGAAGGAGATATTTCTACCGATATAGAACAACTGGGAAAACAACTCACCAAACGTTTTAATGAGTTCTGTAAAGAGTACGGAAAAGAACTTACTTTGATGTTTGAGCCAGGAAAATTCTTAGTGAGTGAGGCAGGGAATTTTCTAGCAAAAGTAAATGTTATCAAACAAACTACATCAACCGTATTTGCAGGTGTTGATAGCGGTTTTAATCATTTGGTACGCCCGATGATGTATGATTCTTACCACCACATTACCAACATCTCTAATCCAAAAGGGAGAGAGCGTTATTATTCTGTTGTGGGGTACATTTGTGAAACAGATACTTTTGGTTCAAACAGACGCATTAATGAAATTACAGAAGGTGATGTCTTGTGTTTCCACAATGCTGGCGCCTATTGTTTTTCTATGGCATCTAACTATAATTCTCGATTTAAACCTGCAGAAGTTATGGTACATAAAGGAAAAGAGTATTTGATCAGAAAAAGAGAAACCTTTGAAGACATACTAAGAAATCAAGAGAACATTACAATCTCTTAATTTAAAATACACAGATTTTAGCTTATCAATTATAAAAACTAGCAGTAAGCAAAACACTTTGACCAGCCTTTTAAAAGGCCAATCAAAGTGTTTTTTTGTTTTTAAATAAGTGCGGTTATTTTAAAATAACTAAAGATCTTTCCCTTTGGTAATGCTATTTACAACCAAAGAAATAGCCCCATCTCCCGTAACATTACAAGCAGTTCCAAAACTATCCATGGCAATGTATAAGGCAATCATCAAACCAATCATTTCTTCGTTAAAGCCCAACATAGATTGCAAAATCCCAACGGCTGCCATAATCGCCCCTCCAGGCACACCAGGTGCAGCAATCATGGCAATTCCAAGCATAAAAATAAAGCCAGCAAAAAGCGTAAAATCAAAAGGCACTCCGTGTAATATCATTAAGGCCATTGCACAGGCTGTAATTTTCATAATACTCCCAGATAAGTGAATCGTAGCACATAAAGGAATTACAAAACCTGCTATTTTTTCTGATACCCCATTTTTTAGAGTTTGCTCTAAAGTCACCGGAATGGTTGCTGCAGAAGACTGGGTACCCAAAGCGGTAAAATAAGCCGGCATCATGGTAGCTAATAGTTTTAGTGGGTTTTGCTTGGTAAGTGCTCCTGCAATGGTATACTGAAGCAATAACAATAGTATGTGTAAGGCAAAAATAACACCGATAATACTGATAAAAACAGAAAGAATTGAAAAGACTTTACCACTGTAAGCCATACTAGTAAAGATCCCCAAGATAAACAAAGGCAACAATGGAACAATAATGTTTTCTATTACTTGCATGATAATCTTTTGAAAATCTTTGACTACCAGTTTTAAAGTAGAATTTTCTTGATTTGACAATCCCAAACCAATCACAAATGCCAATACTAAAGAGGTCATGACATCCAATACCGCAGGTATGCTAATGCTAAAATAAGGAGTCAACTCTTTGCCTGATTCTGCTATTTCTGCAGCATCGTTTACATGTGAGGCTAAAAGTTGTGGAAAGATATTTGAGGCTGTAAAATAGGTCATAAACCCAGAAAACAAGGTTGATCCGTAGGCAATAGCCGCAGTAAGCAACAATAACTTTCCTGCTCCTTTCCCTAAATCAGAGATGGCTGGCATAATAAGCCCCATAATAATTAAAGGAATAGAAAAATTTAAAAACTGACCAAAAAAGGCATTAAACGTTGTAAAGATTCTGTTCACTGATTCTGGTAAATAGAGACCAAAAACGATCCCTAAAACAATGGCTAAGAAAACTTTAAATAATAAATTTGAAAATAAACGTTTCATATTGTTTTGTATTATTTTGTAAAAATTAAGAAGAAATTTATCTAATTTTTTAAGTTGGCTAATATACAGCAATGTGCCTAAATAGCAGGCTATCATTGTTTTTTTTACTAGCTAAATTTTATTGATGTTATTTTAAAGATCTTAGAAAATTCGCAATCAACAGCTAGTATATCAACTGATAATACAGTAAAGTGGTTAAGCATTAAAAAAGAAAAATCAAAAAGCACTACTAGGATGCAAAATAAGCTAAGCATTGAAAAAATTACCCTCCATATCTCAGAGATTTTTACTACTTTTCAAGTTCAAAACCAAACCCAATGAAAGTATGTATTGCAGAAAAACCAAGTGTTGCAAGAGAAATTGCTAACATCCTAGGTGCCAATACAAAACACGATGGGTATTATGAAGGGAATGGATACGCAGTGACCTATACTTTTGGTCATTTATGTACACTATTTGAACCCAAAGATTACAAGCCGTATTGGAAAAGTTGGGATTTAAACAATTTACCCATGTTGCCAGAGAAGTTTTTAACCAAGGTAACTAGCAATGATGGGATTCAAAAACAGTTTAAAATCGTAAAAAGTCTTTTTGACAGAGCAGATGTTGTAATTAATTGCGGGGATGCTGGTCAAGAAGGAGAATTGATTCAACGTTGGGTAATCAATCAAGCAGAATACACTGGGAAGGTTCAACGTTTGTGGATTTCTTCACTTACAGAAGAAGCCATTAAAGAAGGTTTTGAAAACCTTCAAACCTCAGAGAAATATGACAATCTTTATTATGCAGGCTTTTCTAGAGCTATAGGTGATTGGCTCTTGGGCCTAAATGCCACGCGTTTATACACCGTTAAATTTGGCGGTTATAAGCAAGTACTCTCTGTGGGTAGAGTGCAAACTCCTACCCTAGCCATGTTGGTCAATCGCTATAAAGAGATTGAAAATTTTAAACCACAACCCTACTGGGAGTTACAGACTAGTTATAGAAATACCTTGTTTAATTATGAGGATGGCCGCTTTTTAAAACAAGAAGATGGAGCTATTTTAGCCAATAAGGTAAAGGAGTCTGACTTTGAAATCGTCTCTGTAACCAAGAAAAAAGGAAAAGAATACGCACCTAAGCTTTTTGATTTAACAGGTTTGCAAGTGTACTGCAATAATAAGTTTGGGTTTTCTGCTGATGAAACCTTAAAAATGGTACAGAAATTATACGAAATGAAAGTGGTCACTTATCCAAGAGTTGATACGACTTTCTTACCCAATGATGTGTACCCAAAAGTTGCAGGAATCTTAAGCAAATTAACCAATTATAGCGAAATCACTCAGCCGCTTTTAGGAAAGAAAATTAAAAAGTCAAAACGAGTTTTTGACGATAAAAAAGTAACCGATCACCACGCTATAATTCCGACAGGAATGCAAACCAGCTTACAGTATAACCAACAACAGGTATACGACATTATTACTAGACGCTTTATTGCTGCTTTTTACCCAGATTCTGATGTGTCAAACACCTCTGTAATTGGCAAGGCCTCAGAAGTCCCTTTTAAAACCACCGGAAAAGAAATTATAAGCAAAGGTTGGCGAGTAGCTTTAGAAACCGAAGAAAGCAAGATTAAAAAAGAATTAAATGAGCAAATGACCCTGCCCTCTTTTACCAAAGGAGAAAAAGGTCCTCATGAGCCCTCTTTTTTAGAAAAAGAAACCAAACCACCAAGAAACTTTACAGAAGCCTCTCTCCTACGTGCTATGGAAACAGCGGGCAAACAGGTAGATGATGATGAGATGCGAGAGCTAATGAAGGAGAATGGTATTGGAAGACCTTCTACACGAGCCAGTATAATAGAAACCCTCTTTAGAAGAAAGTATATTGAACGTAAAAAGAAACTGGTATTGCCTACGCAAACAGGGATTCAGTTGATCGATTTGATAGATAATGAACTCTTAAAATCTGCCGAACTAACTGGACGTTGGGAAAAACGCTTAAAGGAGATTGAACGCGGTGAGTTTAACGCGGGTACCTTTATCAATAATATGAAAAAAATGGTCGATGAATTGGTTTATGAAGTTCGATCAAATACCTCTAAGATTCGAATTTCTCATCAAACTATTTCACAAAACGCTGTAGAAAAGACTCCAAAGAAAAAAGCAACTACTAAAAAGCAACTGGTAGGTAAAAGCTGTCCAAAATGTCAAAAAGGTCAACTTTTAAAGGGTTCTACAGCTTATGGCTGCTCTGAGTACAAAACAGGCTGTACATTTAAACTGCCTTTTGAATTTCTAGGAAAGAAAATTAGTGAAAACCAATTGATCCGATTGCTTGACAAAAAATCAACCACCAATTTAAAAGGATTTAAGACAGAAAACGGAAGCGTAGAAGGCTTGGTTCGATTTGATGAAAACTTTCAGTTAAAACTAGAAGAAAAGAAAACAGCTGTTGATACCAAAGTAAAAAAAGAGTCAAATCAAGATAGCATCAGCTGTCCAAAGTGTAAAAAAGGAACTGTCATTAAAGGCAATACGGCTTATGGCTGCTCAGAGCACAAAAATGGGTGCAACTTCTTATATAGTTTTGAAGACATAAAAAAAGCGGCTAACGGAAAGCCATTGACCAAAGAATTGGTCGTACAGCTACTACAAAGCCCGCAATAATAAAAAAGCCTCACTAAAATTAGTGAGGCTTTTTAATTTATTTAATGGTCTGCAAATACAACTTCTCTACTTTTTCTCGAGCCCAAGGTGTTCTTCTTAAAAACTTTAAACTCGATTTAATGGTTGGGTTGTTCTGAAAACAATTGATATCAACAAGCATCCCCAGTTCTTTCCATCCGTATTCATTGTGCAAATATTCTACGATATCTGCCAATTTAACTCCGTGAAGTGGATTATTAGGTTGCTCTGTACTCATTCTTATTTATCTAAATTAGGTAAGGTAAAAGTCTTGAAAATACTGGTTTGTTTCATCATTTTCTCAATTTCTTCTGATTTTCTTGGTGCTTCTGCAGACAAGTTAACAGGACCGTTTTTAGTCACTAAAATATCATCCTCTATTCGAACAGCGATTCCCCACCATTTTTTATCACATGGGCTCCCTTCTGGAATGTAAATCCCTGGCTCCATAGTAAGTACCATGTTTTCTAAAAAAGTTGGCGATGCTCCTGGATCGTGTACATCCAAACCAATATGGTGCGTTGTTCCGTGAGCCCAATACATATGTTTCTCGTCTACAGATTTAATGATTCCTAATTTTACCAAACCTTCGTTTACAATTTTACGAGCAGTTTGACCAGGAGTGCTGATTTTTTCACCAATCACGTATTGTGCAATCCCCGCTTCTTGTGCATCATAGACAATATCATAGATGGCTTTTTGTTCTTTAGAAAACTTTCCGTTTGCAGGAATAGTACGCGTTACATCTGCTGTATAGCCTCTGTACTCTGCTCCTAAATCCATCAACACCAAATCATTTCCTAATTTGGTTTTACTGTTTTCTACATAGTGTAAAATACAACCGTTGTTTCCGCCACCAACTATAGAAGGATACCCTTCATACTCAGCACCGTATTTTTTATAAACAAACTCATGAATTCCTTGTACTTCTGTTTCTGACATATGAGGACGCATCGCCTTCATGATCTCTACCTGACCCATTGCAGAAATTCTAACCGCTTTGGTTAGCAATTCAAGCTCATCTTTGGTTTTTACCTGACGTAAAGTTGCCATTAGCATTCGAATACTTCTGGTGTCAATATTACTAGCTACTTTAATGTTTTTATCAGAAGCTGGAATTTTACTGGTAGTTGTTTTGTAAGAAATTTTCTGTTTAAATTGCTCTACTAAACTATACAAATCAGCGTTATCTCTCTTATTATCTCTAATATCATCTTTGAAATCAGTAAAGATAATTTTGTCAAATTTTGAAAAATCTACTGATAAGTTTACAAACTCTTCTCCATTAAATACATGCTCAAAACCAAGCTCTTTTTTGGCTCCCTCTGCACCCAATCGATACCCTGTCCACATCTCTGCCATAGCATTTTTCTTTTGCACATAAAAAAGCTCGTCATAGGTACCTGTTTTGTCTTTTTGATCTTCAGAAAAAACCAATAACACAGCATGAGGCTCTTTATAACCTGTTAAGTAATAAAAATTTGGATCTTGATGATAGACAAAATCTACATCATTTGCACGGTTTCTTACAGGATTTGCAAAGAATACCGCAACAGAGTTTTTAGGAAGTTTTTTTCTAAGTTCCTGTCTTCTTTCTTTGTGGAACTCTTTTGATAAGTAATCTGTAGGTGTATCTTTCCCTTGAGCACTCATAAAAATGCTTACAAAAAATAAAATACCAAATAGTGTGGTTGCTTTTTTCATGTGGTTAAGTTTAAAATCAAAAAAACCAAATATACAGAGTTTCATTGACATGAAAATAGTTCAATTTAAATTTTGGCAAAAACAAGACTTTATATGTTTTATCAATTAGTTTATTTATGATAAATTAGCCGAAAATTTTAGAACTTCGAAATCGATATATATTTAGCTATACAACCATGAAAAACACAGCATTAACCCACGTACACGAAACCTTAGGAGCAAAAATCATTCCTTTTGCAGGATACAACATGCCTGTCTCTTACGAAGGAATTAATATAGAGCATGAAACTGTTAGGAAGGCAGTCGGTGTTTTTGATGTAAGCCATATGGGAGAGTTCTTTTTAAAAGGAGAGAATGCACTTGCATTGATTCAGAAAACTTGTACTAATGACGCTTCAAAATTAGTCCCAGGTAAAGCTCAATACAGCTGTATGCCTAACAATGACGGAGGAATTGTAGATGATTTAATTATCTATATGATTGCAGAAAATGAGTACATGTTGGTGGTTAATGCCTCAAATATTGAAAAAGACTGGAACTGGATTTCTTCACACAACGATCTTGATGTAAACATGATTAATCGTTCTGAGGAATGGTCTTTATTAGCCATCCAAGGTCCTAAAGCGGTAGAAGCGATGCAGTCTTTGACTGATGTAAACTTGTCTACCATTAAATTTTACACCTTTCAAATTGCAGAATTTGCTGGCTTGCCAAACGTACTTGTTTCTGCAACTGGATACACAGGTTCTGGAGGATTTGAAGTCTATGTAAAAAATGAAGATGCAGAAACTTTGTGGAACAAAGTATTTGAAGCGGGTGCCGATTTCGGTATCAAACCAATTGGTTTGGCTGCAAGAGACACACTTCGTTTAGAAATGGGTTATTGCTTGTACGGAAATGATATTAATGACACCACTTCTCCAATAGAAGCTGGTTTAGGGTGGATTACCAAGTTTAACAAAGACTTTGTAAATTCTGAAGCATTAAAAAGCCAAAAAGAAGCAGGTGTGACACGTAAGCTGGTTGCTTTTGAATTGACTGAAAGAGGGATTCCTAGACATGATTACGAAATAGTAAACGCAGACGGAACAGTGATTGGAGTGGTTACCTCTGGAACCATGAGCCCTTCTTTAGGAATCGGGATCGGGATGGGCTATGTAACTGTAGAAAATGCAGCCGTAGATTCTGAGATCTTTATCCAAATTCGCAAAAAAGCAGTACCTGCAAAGGTGGTTAAATTGCCTTTTTACAAAGGATAGACCAAAGCTAAATACACAATAAAAAACCCGCTTTAAAGCGGGTTTTTTATTAAAACAATTCTGGATGTTTTCCTTCTACATTTTCATAAAAGGATTTAAAATATTCAAAATCTTTTTCTTTATTGTCTGTCAAATAATAAGGGTCTGATATTTTTACTTCTTTATTACCAAAGTCTAAAGTAGCCAACACAATAGGTACATTAGCTCCTTTGGCGATATAATAAAAGCCAGTCTTCCATTTATCAACCTTCTTTCTAGTGCCCTCTGGAGATAAAGCCAAACGGAATTCTTCTTTGCTATTAAAGAGTTGTACAATAGCATCTACCAAGTTATTACTTTTAGATCGGTCTACTGGAGTTCCTCCTAAGCTTCTAAAAATAAAACCAAAGGGTCCTTTAAACAAGGAGTCCTTCCCTATAAAGTTTATTTTAACCCCTGCTGTGTTTCTGGCTAAAATACCTATCGGAAAATCTTGCCAACTGGTATGTGGAGCAGCAATGACTACGTATTTTTTTAACTCTAGCGGGAAATTATTATTCAATTTCCACCCTAAAATTTTTGTGAATATAAATTTTGAAAGCATCTAGTGTAACTAAGTATAAAGTTCAATATTACACAATTTATTAGACAATTCATCAAAAATTATATGAATTAGGTCTTAAAATATTCGTAATATTAGGCTTCTAAAAATTCATTCTTAATTTGCTATGCAAGAATTCATCATCGCTATTATTTCAGTTGCTATCGGAGGCGCTCTAGGCTACTACATTTCTAAACTAAAGGTTGAAAAAACTAGGGCTGTGTTGGTTTCCGAAAAAAATAGCTTGGAAAAACTACTCCAACAATCAGAAACAGAAAAGCAAAATATTCGCCTAGAAAAAGATGCGCTAGCCATTAACAATGCCACTAAAACAGAAGAACATAAGAATCTAGAGAGACAACTTGCCGAGAATAAACTAGAGGTAGAAAAATTACAAGAAAAATTTACCAAAGAATTTGAAAATTTAGCCAATAAGATTTTTGATGAAAAATCAACCAAATTTACCCATCAGAATAAAGAGAATATTCAAAACATCTTAAATCCGTTAAAAGAAAAAATAGATGGCTTTGAAAAAAAGGTAGCAGAATCACAAAAAGATAGTGTGGGCATGCATGCAGCCTTAAAAGAACAACTCTCTGGCCTAAAAGAGCTCAATTTACAAATGAGCAAAGAAGCTCTAAACTTAACGAGAGCCCTAAAAGGAGATAGCAAAGTACAAGGAGACTGGGGAGAAACTCAATTAGAAATGCTCTTAGAAAAAGCCAATCTTGCCAAAGGGATTCACTTTGAAACCCAAGGTGGTTTTAGAGATGAGGAAGGTCGTTTAAAAAAACCTGATTTTATCGTTAACTTACCAGATGACAGGCATTTAATTATTGATGCAAAAGTTTCTTTGACTGCCTATGAAGCTTATATGAGTACCGAGGATGAACAAGAAAAAGAACAGCACTTTAAAAAGCATCTAGAAAGTTTAAGAAAACACATTAAAGGACTGAGTGAAAAAAAATACGACAGCCTTTATGAAATTAACACACCAGATTATGTCTTGATGTTTGTACCCATAGAACCCGCATTGATGATTGCACTTAACAAAAGCAACAATTTGTACTATGAAGCTTTGGATAAAAATGTGGTTTTGGTTTCTACTTCAACCCTTTTAGCAACCCTAAGTACCGTTGCTTCTATGTGGCGTCAAGAAAACCAAAAAAGAAATGTTTTAGCCATTGCAGAGCAAGCAGGGAGACTGTATGATCAGTTTGTAAATCTAACAGATGATTTGATTAAAGTTGGCAACCAATTAAAAACTGTACAAGGAAGCTATGATACATCTATGAAAAAATTAACTGGTAAAGGCAATTTGATCACCAAAGTGGAGCGCATAAGAGAACTCGGTGCAAAAACCAGTAAAAGCCTAAATAAGAACTTATTAGACAGAGCCAAAGAAACCGAATAAAAAAGAATATTTCTGAATCAAGAAATATTTCATTAGTTTTAACTTTTTATTATGGCATGCTATTTGTTAAAAATTAACAATACTTACACAAATTCTTTATGAAATTTACACAAACTCTCCTGTTCTTTTTTTGTGGACTTACGCTATTAATAGGTCAAGAAAAAGAACCCTTAAAATTCTCTTTAGACTATAAAGAATCAACAGCAAAAGAAGTACTTGAAAAGATTGAAACTAAGACTCCTTATCGGTTTTACTTTCTAGAAAGCTGGTTAGACAACACCAAACATACGGGAAGTTACAAAAACCAAACACTAGAAAGTATCTTAGATGTTTTATTTAAGTCAACCATCTTAAACTACTATATTACAGATGAAAACAAGGTTGTATTAAGTCAGAATAGTTTAATCTATCGCCCTGATTTAACCGGTCTTTTTAAAAAACCTACAACAAATGATAGGCCTAAACAAAATGTCATCGTTGCAAAACAAGGGCCATTAACACCAGTTAATACAGATAAAATATATAGAATTGGTAAAGAAACATTGGATTCTAAAAATAAACGCTATACCCTATCTGGTAAAGTAATTAACAGCACCACAAATGAACCGATATCAGATCTCGTAGTAACCATTGGCAAACAAAATGTAGTCACCGATAAGTTTGGTGCATATAAATTTTTATTAAGCCCCGGTGTTTACACCCTAGAAACCAAAGCTATCGGTATTACTAACACTAAAAAAACACTTGTGTTATACAATAGTGGTACTCTTAATATTGGTCTTGAAGAATCGTCTGAGTTTTTAGATGAAGTAGTCATCAATGCAGACCGAGATAAAAACATTAAAGAAGTAACTACAAGTGTTACTCAAATTAAAGCAGAAGACATTAAAACCATTCCGCTAATCTTAGGAGAACGAGATATTTTAAAGGTTGCTACAACGCTTCCTGGTATTAAAACTGCTGGTGAAGGAGCTATGGGCTTTAGTGTGCGTGGTGGTAAAACAGATCAAAACTTAATTTTATTAGATGATGGTGTGGTGTATAACCCAACGCATTTTTTTGGTATTTTCTCTGGAGTAAACCCTTTTACTACAGGAACCGTTAAAATATATAAAGGAAGCGCTCCTGCAGAATACGGTGGGCGTTTATCTTCTGTAATTGACATCAGTACAAAAACAGGAAGCAATGAAGCTTTTAAAGGAGAAGCATCTATAGGGCCAGTAACAAGTAATATCACACTAGAAACTCCAGTTATAAAAGATAAATCTTCGATAATTGTAGGTGCCAGAGGAACGTATTCTAATTGGATTTTAAAATCTTTAGACGACACTTCATTAGATAATAGTCAGGCTTCCTTTTTTGATGTGATTAGCAAATACACGCATAAATTAAACGATAAAAACAGTATTGAAGCTACTGGTTATTATAGTTATGATGATTATAAAATTACCTCAGACTCGTTAAATAGCTACAGTAACAGCTTGGTTTCATTAAAATGGAAACACAATTTTAATGAAAAAACAAATAGCACCTTATTACTTGCTAATAGCCAGTACCAGTTTAACATCGATTACGACAAAGAAGGTGGAGCTTCTAATTTTAACTTAAACTACTCGTTAAATGAAACTCATTTAAAACTAAAAATAGACTACAGGTTAAATGAAAAGCACAAATTTGATTACGGGATTTCTACAAAATTGTACAATGTAAACCCTGGAAGTAAAACACCTAAAGACAATGCCTCCTTGATCAATCCAGTACAGGTTCAAAAAGAAAGAGCTTTAGAGTCTGCATTGTTTTTCTCAGATGACTATAAAATGAACGATAAATTCTTGATTAATTTAGGACTTCGTTACTCTTTGTATGCTTCTTTAGGAAAAGGCACAAGAAACATCTATGATCCTAGTTTACCAATCAGCCCATTATCAATTACAGAAGTAAAAACCTATGATAACAATGAAGTTATTCAGACCTACAGCGGCTTAGGACTTAAAGCCTCTGCACGTTATGCCTTTACCCCTACTTTTTCTTTAAAAGCAAGTTTTAATAATAGTTTTCAATACATCCAAAGTTTATCTAATAATACCACAGCATCACCCACAGATACTTGGCGTTTGTCTGACAACAATATCAAACCACAAGAATCGACTCAGGTAACTTTAGGAGCCTATCAAAATTTGGGTGATGACCTTTATGAAATTAGTGTTGAAGGTTATTATAAGACCTCTAAAAATATTTTAGATTATAAAATTGGTGCAGATTTATTAATTAACCCAACTATAGAAACAGAGGTTCTACAAGGTGTTGGAAAAGCCTACGGGGTAGAGTTCTTATTAAAAAAGAAAACGGGTAAATTAAACGGATGGCTTGGGTATACTTACTCTAGAACTTACTCTAAGTTTGACAGTAATTTTGCAGAAGAAAAAATTAACAATGGTGATTATTTCCCATCAAACATAGACAAGCCTCATGATTTAAGCTTGGTACTTAATTATAAAATGACAAAGCGTTTTAGTTGGTCTATGAATTTTGCCTATCAAACAGGTAGACCTGTTACCTACCCTGTTGGGAAGTACAATTACAATGGTTCTCAATATGTGTTTTATAGTGATCATAACAAATTTAGAATCCCTGATTATTACAGAATGGATATTGGTTTAAACATAGAAGGGAATCATAAAATTAAAAAGTTTGCTCATAGTTTCTGGAATATTTCAATCTATAATGTTTTAGGAAGAAACAATCCGTATTCTGTATTTTTTGTTACAAAAGATGGAAAGATCAATGCTTATAAGAGCAGTATTTTTTCTGTACCAGTGCCAACCATCACCTATAATTTTAAATTCTAAGAAGAATGTTGAAATATAAATTTACTATCCCATTCTACTTCTTAGGATTGATGACTACCCTATTAATTAGTTGTATCGAATCATTTACTATTGAAAATCAATATTTTGAAAGTACTTTGGTGATTATACAGCCTTTGGTAGCAACATGAAACCCAATTTTTGAATTGATTAAAAACACTATTAAATGAGAATTACTTATAGCATTATTTTAATCCTAGCAACTGTTTTAATAAACGGATGTACAGAAGCGTATGATCTAAAAATCGACAGTATAGAAGAGGCTTTGGTTGTTGAGGCGACCATAAGCAATGAATTAAAATTTCATGAAATTAAACTATCTAAAGCAACATCTCTAGAAGTAGAAGAAATTGTTGCAGAAAGCAATGCAACGATTGAAGTAAAAGATGAAGCGCAAAACAGCTACTCCTTTACAGAAACTTCGCCGGGTATTTATACCTCTAACATTCAGTTTAGCGCAAAGATTAATTCCAATTACCAACTGTTTATTAAAACAGCCAATGGTGATACTTATGAATCAAACTTAACTAAAACTACCAGCGATTCAAAAATTGAAGACCTGACGGTTACACTTGGTGAAAACTCTGAAAACAATACAGTGTTTCAACTAAATGTATCGAGTTTTGATCCAAATGGGCAATCAAATTATTATCGATATACCTATGAAGAAACCTATAAAATTGTAGCTCCTTACTGGTCTCCTTTTGATATAATACTTAATCCAGGTATAGAAATAGTTCCTAGGACTGTGCAAAACCAAATCTGTTACCAAACCTATGGTTCAAATGACATTATTCAAACAGAAACAACTGGTTTAACAGAAGATCGTGTCTCTGGTTTGACAATTCGAAAAATCCCTGTCACTGATTATAAAGTTTCTCATCGGTATAGCATATTAGTAAAACAGTATGTACAATCGTTTGAAGCCTACACCTTTTATAAATTACTAAATAAATTTTCGAATGCTTCGGATGTATTGTCACAAAGTCAACCTGGTTTTTTTGAGGGCAATATAAAGGCCGTTTCTGAACCCTCTAAAAAAGTGATTGGTTTTTTTGAAATTGCATCCGTTTCTAGCAAAAGAATGTTTTTTGATTATAAAGATTTTTTTACTGATGGCACACCCAACACACCTGAACCTTGTGGTTTAAGCGCCCCTTCAGCTATATCAGAATCTCTGGGTGAACCAATTCCTCTTTTTGAGTATATTGATTCTGGAGATTATAAGTTCTATGGCTATAACAACACTCCTTCAGAAACACTACCAGGCCCTTATTTATTAGTTCCTAATGGTTGTGGAGATTGTACTGTATATGGGACCAATGTAAAACCAAATTTTTGGATTGATTAAAAACACTGATAAATGAGAGTTATTTATAGTATCATTTTTATTCTTGCAACTGTTTTAATAAACGGATGTACAGAAGCGTATGATCTAAAAATAACTACTATAGAAGAAGCTTTGGTTATTGAGGCGACCATAAGCAATGAATTAAAATACCAAGAAATTAAACTTTCTAAAGCAACAGCTCTAGAAGTAGAAGAAATTATTGCAGAAAGCAATGCAACGATTGAAGTAAAAGATGAAGCGAATAACAGCTACTCCTTTACAGAAACTTCGCCGGGTATATATACCTCTAACATTCAGTTTAGCGCAAAGATTAATACCAATTACCAACTGTTTATTAAAACAGCCAATGGTGATACTTATGAATCAAACCCAACTAAAACTACCAGCCATTCAAAAATTGAAGACCTGACAGTTACACTTGGTGAAAGTTTAGAAAATAATAATGAGTTTCGATTAAATGTTTCAAGTTTTGATCCAAATGGGCAATCAAAATATTACCGATATACCTATGAAGAAACCTATAAAATTGTAGCTCCGTACTGGTCTCCTTTTGATATAACACTTAATCCAGGTATAGAAATAGTTCCCAGAACTATACAAAACCAAATATGTTACCAGACCTATCGTTCAAATGCCATTATCCAAACAGAAACAACTAATTTAACAGAAGATCGAGTCTCTGAGTTTACCGTTCGGAGAATTCCTGTCACTGACTATATCGCTTCTCATCGTTATAGCATACTCGTAAAACAGTATGTGCAATCGTTTGAAGCCTACAACTATTATAAACTATTGAATAAATTTTCGAATGCTTCGGATTTGTTGACACAAAGTCAACCAGGTTTTTTTGAAGGCAATATAAAAGCGGTTTCTGAACCTTCTAAAAAAGTCATAGGTTTTTTTGAAATTGCTTCAGTATCTAGCAAGAGAACGTATTTTAATTATAAGGATTTTTATCCTAATGGCACGCCCAATACACCTGAACTTTGTGGAGTATATTCTCCGACTCTGCATCTTATGGACGCACTACAGTCTGGAGAATTTACATTCTACGATTATAACCCGCAGCCTTCTGAATCATTACCAGGGCCTTATTTATTAGTTTCTAAAGGTTGTGGAGATTGTACTGTATATGGAACCAATGTAAAACCAAATTTTTGGATTGAATAAAAAATTAAAGAAATGAAAAAAAGTCAACTAGTACTATTATTAGCTGTTTTATTAAAGGCTTTAACCCTACAATCACAGGTTACCGTTAGTAAAAGCTCCATTGATTTATATCAAAAGCTCGACATTGAAACTGTCTATCTTCAACAGAACTCGAAGATTCTATTTGCAGGTGAGCAGTTATTGTACAAAGTCTATGTGCTTAACACAGCACATCAAGCCAGTATTAGTAAAATAGCTTATGTGGCTTTGGTTAATAGCGATAAGAAAACAGTGTTTACTCAAAAGCTACGAATAGATGAATCTACTGGTGCTGGAAGTTTTACAATTCCGTATACATTGGATTCTGGAACCTACCAATTGGTTGCTTACACCCAATGGATGAGAAACACTAGTGACCATAATTATTTCCATTCACCCTTACATATTATCAATCCTTTTTCAGGAGATCAGAGTGGATTGCAAATCGTCGAGAAAAACACACCAGTTGATATAAAAGACATTTCTCAAGGTGTTATAGCTATTAAAGTAGATAAAGAAAAGGCTTCTAAAAGACAGTTGGTTCAACTAAGCATAGAAGGCTTATTAAACCAAAAATCTTACGGTAATTATATCGTTTCTGTTCGCAAGAAACCAGCACTCTCAGTAGAAGAGCCTATTAATATTTCTAATTATGTTTCTTTATTTAAAAACAATAAAATAGATTTCACTCCTACTGCAGAGGGTTATAAAGTTTATTCTCCAGAAATCAAAGGCGAATTAATTTCTGGGGTGGTACGCAACACAGAAAACAACCAACTAGCTACCAATGTTAAAGTAGCCCTTTCTATTCCTAGCAAAAATTTTGTTTTTAAAACAGCCAAGACCAATGCTTATGGTGTTTTTTATATAGATTTAGAACATGACTACAATGGAGATAGAGCCGTGATACAAGTAGTAGATGATGCCAAAGAAAAATATCGTATTCAGTTGTACAAAACGCCTGATTTTTATTTTGACAAACTAAGCTTTCCTCCTTTAAAAGTGTCTGAAGCAGAAAAAGATTGGATTGCAAATTCTGTAGAACATCTGCAAATTGAAAATGCCTACAGAAGCGTTAAACAAGACAGTATTGTTCCTTTTAAAGAATACAATACTTTTTACAACATCGATTACAAATACAATTTGGATGACTTTACACGGTTTAAAACAGTAGAAGAAACCATGATAGAAATTGTAGAACACACTTGGGTAAACAAAAAAGATGACAATTACAGCTTTCATGTAAGAGACTATAAATCAGGAGGAGAAACACGAGAATTACCTTTAGTACTTATCGATGGTGTTCAGGTTCAAAATCACAATGATTTGTACCATTATGACGTAAAGAAAATACAAACCATAAACATTATTACGGATAAATTCTTATTTAATAATCAAATGTATGGAGGTGTGATCTTAGTAGAAACCAAAAAAACTGATTTTATTCCAATTAGCAAGGGTGCATATTTGCATGAGTTTACATTAAAAAAACCCGAACCTACTAAAATATATTACCAGCCAGACTACAAAAACGCAAGCAATTTAAGACGAGTACCGGATGAGCGTTCTCAATTGCTTTGGGTACCTGATTTTACCTTAACAAAAAACTCACAACTACTTAACTTCTATACTTCTGATAATACAGGCCTATATGAAATTCTAGTTGAAGGATTTACTTTTGAAGGTAAAGCAGTATCTATACGTAAAACAATTGAGGTTCGTTAAGACGTTAATATTTTGTCAAAAGCGTGCAAACAAACATTTTTATATTAAATTTACTGCATACTAATTTAATTATAACAAACAACAAATGAAACTCAACTCACTTAAGAGATCAAAAATTGTCTTTATCGTAGCATTTTTGACCTTTGGAAACTTGCTTGTGCAAGCACAAGACAAACTAAAAAAAATGCCTGGTTATGACCGTTATATGGAGATGGCACCAAAGCTGTATAGTTCTATAAAAAGAGCTCCTACCTCTGTTCAATGGGCAGAAGACGGAAAAACCTTTACCTATTCAGAAAACGGAAAGACTTACAAGTATGATGTTCGCAGAAAAAAGGCAACAGAAATAGAAACGCCAAAAAGAGCTAATAATACAAGAAGAAGAAGTTTTGGAAATCGACCTGCTCGTGGAAGACAGTATGCTTCTGCAATCTCTCCGGATGAAAAATTAAAAGCTTTTACCAAAGATAGAAACATGTACATCAGCAATCCAGACGGAAGCAACGTACAAGCTATTACCACTCAAGGGAATGATGAAAACCAAATTAAGTTTGGTATTGCTACTTGGGTTTATGGTGAAGAATTAAGCCAAAATACTGCAATGTGGTGGTCACCAGATAGCAAAAAGGTAGCTTTTTATCGCTTTGAAGAAAAAGAAGCAAAAAAATACTATGTATTGTACAATCAAACGAAGCTTCAAGATTCTGTAGAAATTGAGGCCTATCCTAAAGTAGGTGCTAAAAACTTACCTGTAGATTTACTAGTGTATGATTTAGAGACTAAAAAAACAGTAACCTTAGATGTACGTGATGGTAAACCTTATAATGATGGTGCTGTTGGTACTTATTTATACGATATCAAATGGTCACCAGACGGAAAAGAATTGCTTTTTCACAGTACCAATCGTAAGCAAGACATCATGGAGTACAGAGCTGGAAACCCTACTACAGGAAAAACCAGAGTTGTGGTTAGAGAAGAATGGTTGGCTAGTTTTACAGAAAACTCTCCACAGATTTATGAGTTAAAAGATAAAAAACACTTTATCTGGACTTCTGAGCGCAATGGATATAAAAACTACTACTTATACAACTATGATGGAACTTTGGTTAACCCAATTACCCAACATAACTTTGAAGTCTCTAGAATTATTGATGTTGATGAGAAAAAAGGTGTAATGCACTATATGGCAAGAAGCGGTGATAACCACATGAAAATGCAATTGCATCGTGTAAAATTAAACGGAACAAAAGATGTTCGTTTAACTGATCCTGCTTTTAACCACAGCGTAATTCTTTCACCAACTTACAAGCATTTTATTGATGTTGCTCAAACACACAACGTTCCTGCTTTTATGAACTTAGTTGATTCTAAAGGAAAAAAGGTTTCTGAAATTGCAAAAAGCGATATGACAGAATTTAACAAGTTGGGCTTTAAAACTGTTGAAGTATTTACCTTTACTTCTGCTGATGGAGAAACAGAATTGCACGGAATGATACACTTTCCATCTAATTTTGATCCAAACAAAAAGTACCCAGTACTTTTAAGCAACTATGGAGGTCCTGCAACCAACGCATTTAGAGAAAACTTTACCTACCCAAGTGCTTTAACAGAATTTGGATTCTTAGTAGTCAATGTTGATGGTAGAAATGTTGGTGGACGTGGAAAAAAATTATTAGATAAATTATACGGAAACTTAGGTATCGTAGAAATGGATGATTTTGCTGAAGGAATGAAATCTTTGCGCAACCGTCCTTATTTTGATAAAGACAATGTTGGTGCTTACGGAACTTCTTACGGAGGAACTACAGCGGGTATGAGTTTATTGCGTTTCCCTGATGTATACCATGCAGCAGTTGCAAACTCTGCAGTAACTGACTGGAGAAACTATGACAACGTGTACACTGAGCGTTTTATGAACCTTTTAGAGAACAACAAAAAAGGATATGATGCATCTAGTTTAATGAACTATGCAAAAGACCTTAAAGGAGAGCTTATGATCTTTTACGGTACTAATGACAACAATGTGCATCCTGCAAATTCATTACAGTTAATCCAAGCTTTACAAAGAGCTGGAAAAAGCTTTGAAGTACAAGTAGGTCCAGACAAAGGACATACGGCTTTAAATACGTTTAGAATGATGGAATTCTTTATTCAACATTTGGTATTGGATAAAAATTAAATTACACCCTAATCAATAAAAAGCTCCTAAGAAATTAGGAGCTTTTTTTTATAAATTTATAGTACTAGACGTAACCTTTGCCTACTTTCAAGTATCTTACTTATATAAAAACAAAACAATTATGAACGAATTTGGAATCGACGCATTTACCTTATTGGGACTATTTATTATAGTACTTATCATTATCATCTATTTAGCTTGGATGATTCGTTACAAGGCAAAGGCTGCAGAACGTCTATTAATTATAGAAAAAAACTTTGATGCAAGTAAATTACTTACAAAGAAAAGCAACAATTCTAATTTACTTAAAGGAGGAATTATTTTGCTTTCTAGTACTGTTGGAGCTGTTATTGGAATATTAATTTTTTCAATATTTTCTACAGGAATAGAAGAAACAGTAATCTTAATTATCTCCACATTTATGTTCGCAGGTATAGGAATGATTATTGGTAACCTAATAAGCAAATCAAAAAAAGAGGACTAATTGATGGATGACATCTACATACAAAAAGTACTAGATGGCAACCAAGATGCTTTTCGTTTTCTCATAAAGAAATACAAAGACCTCTCTTATTCTTATGCAATTTCGGTTGTAAAAGATGAGTATCTTGCGCAAGAAGTTTTGCAGGTTTCATTTATTAGAGCCTACACCAAACTATCTACTTTTAAAGGAAACTCAAAGTTTAGTACTTGGCTGTATCGCATTGTGGTTAACGAAGCTTTTAAGATTTTAAACAAGCGTAAAAAAGAAATCTTAATCAACCAAGAAGACCCTATTAATCCTCAATTGTCTACAGATGTTATGAACTCAAAATCAGAGGTTGATTATCAAAGATTTTATATCAATGAAGGTTTAAAAAGATTAGGGCCTAAAGAAAGTTTAGCACTCAGGCTGTTCTATTTAGAAGAGCAAAACATTCAAGAAATCGTCGAAATTACTGGTTGGAACAAAACCAACATCAAAGTATTACTGCATCGGGGAAGAAACAATTTAAAAAACATACTATCAGCCCATTTTACTTATAACCAACAAATAAGCCAACAATGAATATAGAAGAAAACCATCCAGACTTTGATAAGCTCATGGCTAAGAGCAAATTAGACCTGCCTTTTACCGATTTTGAAGATGTTGTTATGCAACAGATTGCAGAAAAAGCGATTCAAAAAAGCAGCACTTCTAAAGCCTTAAAACTTTCTCGATTTTTCTTTATCGTTGGATCTGTATTTGGGATTGCTATATCTATACTAATCTCGGAGCTTCAAGCACCACTCTTGGGTTTAAACTCGAATGTAATTGCATTGATTTTTCAAATAACATTTGCTACACTATTTTTTACGCAGATAGAGCACTATTTTACCTTTAAAAAACGACTCTAAATCAATTGTATAGCTATAGATTTTACCCATAAAAAAAGCCCCTGAAAACTCAAGGGCTTTTTATGCATATTTATTGGCTTAGTCTTTTATCAACTCATAGCCTTGATTGATTCCTTTTTCCATTGCAGGAACACCTCGTTCCATCCAAACAGGTTTTGGAGCATCTTTTAAATAATGGTCAAAAAATTGCGCCATTCTAATATTAAAATCTACTCTGTTTTGCATTTTTAATGGCCAATGACGAGCTCCATTATAGTTTAAAAGCCACGTTGGTTTTCCTAAACGTCTTAAAGCTGTAAAGTATTCAATCCCTTGATACCATGGCACATGCCCATCTTTATCATTGTGCATAATTAAGATTGGTGTATTTACTTTATCCATACTGTATATAGGTGAGTTTTCAATATAACGCATTGGATATTCCCACGGAGTCCCTCCTATTCTACTTTGAGTATGCTCATACTGAAATTGTCTACTTAAACCTGTATCCCATCTAATTCCTCCATAAGCAGAAATCATATTAACTACCGGTGCACCAGACTCTATGGCTGCAAAAATATCGGTTTTAGTTGCCAAATGAGCAACCTGATATCCACC
Source organism: Polaribacter pacificus (assembly GCF_038024035.1). Taxonomy (NCBI): domain Bacteria; kingdom Pseudomonadati; phylum Bacteroidota; class Flavobacteriia; order Flavobacteriales; family Flavobacteriaceae; genus Polaribacter; species Polaribacter pacificus. The sequence continues at coordinate 296,157 of NZ_CP150664.1, read as the reverse complement.
CCAACTATGACCTTGTGCTCCAATTTTATCTTTATTAATAAAACCTTTGTCTATTAAAGAAGTTATTCCTGGGATTACTGCATTATAAGCAGATTCTCCTGGATAACCATCTCTATACACAATATCTGGATTAAAAATCACATAACCTCTACTTGCATAAAAGCTATAGTTAATACTTGATCTTCCTGGTGATGGCGCCTTGTGACTGTACAAGCCATCAGAGCTTCTTTCATAAAAATTAACCAGCATTGGATATTTTTTATTTGGATCAAAGTTTTCTGGTTTGATAAGCATTCCTGTTAGCGCTTTTCCTTCTAAAGAAGTCCAATATACCAACTCTGCTGTACCCCAGTTGTACTCTTTTTGCTGTGGGTTTGCATCGCTAATCACCAACTCTTTTTTAAAGCTTAGATCAGATACTCTTAAGTTAGGAAACTCTTCAAAGCTTTCTCTTGTGTATAAAACCGTTTTCCCTTTTTGTGCTTTAACAGGTCTAGAATATTTATAAGGCCCTGTTAAGAGTTGTTTTCCGCTCTTCTTTTTGGGGTTTAAACTATAGTAACCACTGTGCTTGGTAACATCGTTAAAGGTAGTTAGCAACCAGTCTTGGTTTAAGTTTAGGTTGGTTTCTTCATTGTCTAAACGCACATATCTGTAAACCGTATTGTTTTCTCTACCACGTGTTAAACGCTCGCTAGCTCCGGTAGCTGGATTAAACTTCCAGATATCATAACGATCATATAAAATTAAGAACTCATCATTGGTTGTCCAACCTGCATTTCCGTAAGAACCTGCATAGTTTGGCGTGTCATTTAACTCGTTGTAAAAAATTCTTCCTTTTGTTAAATTTACTAGCTTTTTAGTAGCCAAATTAATTGTAAACCAAGTGCTGTCTACAGAGTTATATGCGTAAGCATATTTTACAGTAGGGCTCAGTCTTAAAAAATCAATAGATTTTGTTAGCAAGGCCGTTCTTTGTCCTGTTGCTGTATTTAAAATTGCATAATCATTGGCACGTTTTCCAGTCCACTGACTTTCTAATTGATACGGAATTGGATTGGCCACCAAGGCAACAGTAGAGTTTCCTTTATCACCTACTTGAGCAGTTGGATATGATTCATCAGCAATTTGCACCAATTTGTTATTCTGGTTTAAATGAACCACTGTCTGAAAAGATTTTCTTTGATCAGCATTTACCTGCTTCTCTTGAACAGTGTACAAGTTTGGCTCATTGTAGGTCCATACTTCTACATTAACAATCTCTTCTGGCAATAAGGTAGTATCTTTTACAATCGGAGGCTTAGACAGCCCAAAATACATTTTAGTCTCATCATCAGAAAAGCTAACACGTCCATATGGAGAAACTAAATATCCTTTTGGAGCAGTACTTTGATCAGCAACTTTTTGAGCCTTGTTTTGCCCTTCTTTCCAAACATACAAACTATTTGGTCTTACAAGCGCTTTGGTGGTATCTACATCAACCACAAAACCGATGTTTTTACCAGTTTTACTCATGCTTAATTGATTGTACTTAGTCTTAGCATGTGAGGTAAACACTTGAGTTGATTTATTTTTTGCAACATCTAAAAGGTAAACACCTGCATTATCATCCTTATCATCACCTGTAGTGGTGTACAATAGTTTTTCTCCTTCAGCTGCAAAAGAATAGGTGGTTACAAACTTAATGGTATCGCGTTTTTTGGTCTTGGTATTCATCAACACCAAATGACTTCCATTGCTTTTACCTACTTTTTTTCCTTTCTTCTTTTTGTTAGAAACAACTGCATCTTCTAAAAGATAAGCAATGTATCCAGACCATTTTCCTGGTACTTTATAAGATTGAACATTGGCAATTTTCTCTAAGTTTGATTTTTTTAGATCGTAAATAGCCAAGGTATCATTAGGCATTTTGTCTTTTTTTACCTTTCTACGCTTCATTTCTGTAATGCTGTCTTTCCAGGCTGTAATCTTAAAAACTACTGCAGAAGCATCATCTGTAAAACGAGCATTCTCTGCACGATCATAAGAAAAAACGAGTTTTCCTTTTTTGGTTTTAATTTTAACGAAGTTGTCTTTTTCTCCGCGTTCTAAGGTGTAAAGAATATGATCACCTGTATTAGAAACAGATTTTGATTTGATAGTGTTCCAAATTTCATAATCTGGATGGTCTAAGACTTTCTTTTGCGCTTGGGCATTAAAGCCAATAGCAAAAAGACTTACAAAAACAAAAAATTGCTTGTAAGCAGGTCTAAATAATTTGTGCTTTGTCATTGTTGTTTGGTTTGAAATTGCCCTAAAATTAATCAAAAAATAAGAGGCATACAACTGCAAACAAACAAGCTATAGGTGTTGAGCCTATTTAAGGTTCTTTTTAGAGTTGATAAAGTAAACACCCGTAAGTAAAATAGCAGCAGCTACAATAGATTGCAGCGTTAATTGCTCGTCTAAAACATACCAACCCAAGAGCATGGCTATCACCGGATTTACAAAAGAAGACGTTGCTACTTTTTCTGTAGAAACAATTTTAAGTAAGTAATTAAAGGCAGTAAAGGCTACTATGCTTCCAAAGATGATCAATAAAAACATAGACAGCTGTACTTTGCCACTCAAGGCAAATGGAGAGATCCACTCCTCTCCTAGTATCAGGCTAAAAATCAACAGAAAAATACCTCCAGCGATCATCTGATACCCAGCATTGACAAAAAAGTTTTTGTGCAAATCTGCATTGACCACAAACAAGCTTCCTGCGCTCCAACTAACCACGCAGCTAAAAATCATAACGATCCCCATAAGGCTATCTTCTCCAGTGGTAATCTGGTGCTGACTAACCAATAAGTAAATACCGATGATGCCCAAACAAACACCAATCATGGACATTTTCTGAATCTTCTTTTTATAAAATAAGCGCATTAGGAGCAAAACAATGAGTGGCTGAGTAGAAGCCTCTAAGGCAGCAAAACCACTGTCTACATATTTTAAAGCCCATACAAAAACACCGTTTCCGTAGGTTAAAAATAAAAAACCAGCAATACATGCATTTAACAATTGCTTTTTGCTAATGGCGAGTGAAAGTTTAAGGATTTTGGCGATGCTAAAGATTATCAGCCCAGCAATGATAAATCGAGTAGACGATAAAATCATGGGTGAAATCTCAGAAACAGCTATTTTATTAAGTAAATAGGTGGATCCCCAGATTACATAAATAGAAAAAAAAGACAGTACAATTAGTAGGGTGTTTTTGCGATTTACGTCCATAATAAACTAGCTCATTTACGAAGCCACAAACATACTCTTTTATTCTGCAGGTCTGCCGTGAATTTCTTCAAACATGGTATCAAAATTATCGCGTAAATACAAACGAAGTTTTACTCGATAATCATTTTTTAGCCAGTCCATAAAATTGTGGGTGCTCTTGCTAATACACTTGGTATAACGTTGCAGACGAAAATCAATATCATCTCCTAATTGTTTAGCCAAATCTAAAGCATCGTATACATCTTCACTGTTTTCTATACAGATGGTTGCATGCTGATGAATAGATCGCTCTAAAACAACCTTGGTGGTCTCTCTACTTTGAATAGCGTCAATATAGGTTTGTTTGATATCAAAACTTACATCTTTTGAGTTTGCAAATTGAGCTCTTAAGGCCTCTGGCATTTCATAGCCAAAGTTGTCTTCTAAATCTTCATCATTAAGCAATTTCTCTAAATAGAAATTTGGAGCTCTAAAAATTTGCTGCCAATCTAAATCTGCTCCCCAAGGACCAAAACGGTGAAAGTTATTTCCTAAATCAATGACGTTAAAGCTTGATTTATTCTTTAAAATTCGAGACCCTCTACCAATCATCTGGTAGTACAAGGTTAAAGATTTGGTGGCTCTGTTTAAGATAATGGTATCTACTGTAGGCTCATCAAAACCAGTGGTTAAGATACTTACAGAAGTTAAGATAGCATGTGGTGTTTCTTTAAACCATTTTAAGATAAGGGCTCTGTCTTTTTTGCTTGCCGTATTGTCTAAGTGAGCAATCGGATAACCAGCAGCTTTAAAAGTTTCATAGACGTGAATAGACGTATTGATCCCGTTGTTAAAGATTAGGGTTTTCTTTCCTTTAGAACGCTCTTCATAAGCCTGTAACAGCTTGCTTAGCATCTGAGCATTGGTGTATAAATCTTCAGAAGATTTAACGGTGTAATCACCATTAGACCCAACAACCAAAGATGTTAATCCAACATTGTATGAATAGGTTTTAGCGCGGGCCAAAAACTCATTTTCTATTAAAGACTCAATGGTTTCTCCAACAATTAACTCATTGTAATTGTCTTTCATTGGTAATTTAATATTAGAGCTCAATGGTGTAGCGGTTACTCCTAGAATAAACGATTTTTCAAAAAACTTAAACAACTTGGTAAAAGAATTGTAGTGCGCCTCATCAATAATCACCAAACCAATATCAGAGATGTCTAATTTGTCATCGTTTAGACGGTTGTTAAGCGTCTCTACCATGGCTACAAAACAATTGTACTCACTTTGATCATCTAAGTTGGCAGTACTGTCTACTACTTTGTTGCTAACCCCAAACTCTGTTAACATACCAGAGGTTTGTTTACACAACTCTACACGGTGCGTCATCACCAACACCTGTTTCTTATGGTGTTTTAAATACTGTCTAACAATTTCAGAAAAGATAACAGTTTTTCCACCACCTGTTGGCAGTTGATACAGCAAATGGTAATCTTCTGGAGCCTCTTCAAATAGTTTAAAAATTTGATCGATGGCACCTTTTTGATAACTGTATAGATCCTTACCTACTTTTCTATCTTCTAATTCTGTTAGCTCAATAGTGTCTGACATAGAGTATTAAATGGTTTTGGGTTTTTGCAAAAGTACGTTGTTTTTAGGGTTTTCAACGAATAAACCGCAAGTTGTTTTAAAAAAAAATGCGATTGAGTGAACTCAATCGCATACTATCTTTATAAAAAAAAGGAGTTAAATTTTCTTCACTTTTACAGCGTTCATTCCTCTCATTCCTTTTTCTAGTTCAAAGCTAACTTTGTCATTTTCAACAATTTCATCAATCAAACCACTTACGTGTGTAAAGTATTTTTCTTGGGTGTCATTATCTATGATAAATCCAAATCCTTTAGAAGAATCAAAGAATGAAACTTTACCATTTCTAATAGGATCAACTTCATCTTCTGCAGATCTTCTTGGAATTCCTATTTCTATACTCTCTACATCAATCTCTACTCTGTTGCTTGGATCCGGAGGCGTATCAGTTGCAAAACCATACTCATCAACATAAGCAATCATGCTGTCTAATCCACTACCTTCGCCAGAATTTGCTTTTCTAGCTTCTTTTTTTTGTGCTTTTTCTTTACGCTTTTGTAAACGCTTCTTTTCTCTTTCTTTTTTTCCAAAAGTCTCTTGAGAGCCTGCCATTTTTATAGTACTTTTTAATTTTTAATTCAGTTAAGATTGTCATTGTTTAGGAATAAACAAAATTGGGTAACAGAACAATAGAATTGACGTACTTAAATTTATTTAGCTGAGCAATGACTCGATTAAAAACTTTATAACACACAGTTTATAAAGTGTCTTGTATCGGTTACAAAGGTAGTTTTTCTATTCTAATTGTTATAATTTATTGAAAAAGTATTTTAATTTGCTGATATCCAGTTAAATTCATAACTTGTTTTTGCTAATCAACAAAAAAATCAGATGAATTCTACTACAAAAAAACCAACTACAGCATTTTGGGTAATCGGCGTTATTGCCCTGGTGTGGAACTTAATAGGCGTTATGGCCTATATTGCACAGGCCTATATTACTGATGAAGCCTTGGCTATTTTGCCAGAAGCAGAACAAGCTTTGTATAGAGATATACCCGCTTGGGCAACAGCAGCTTTTGCTATTGGTGTCTTTGCAGGAGCCTTGGGATGTATTGTCTTATTGATGAAGAAAAAGTTAGCCACAAGCATCTTTACAGTTTCTCTTTTGGGCATACTGGTACAAATGTACTACAACCTGTTTCAGAGCAATGCTATGGACGTTTACGGCCCAGGAGGTATGGTGATGCCAATCTTAATATTGGTCATTGCAATCTTTCTTGTTTGGTATTCAAAAGACCTTGGTAAAAGAGGGGTTCTTTCTTAGCCTACACGAAAATAAAAAATAGAAAAGCAGCACTAATGGTGTTGCTTTTTTTTATCGCCCAAAAATATCGTCCTTAATTTTTGGCAACTGCAAGTGAAACTTTACGGCCAGCATACGAATGCTAATCACTGTAAAAATAGTAGAGATAAACTGTATCGTTTCTGACAACTGTAAGTAGTAGGTTAACAAATAGACAGCTCCACCCGCCAAACAAGCAGAAGCATAAATTTCTTTCTTAAAAATTAAGGGAACCTCATTGGTTAGTACATCACGAGTAACACCGCCCATTACAGAAGATACCATCCCCATAACAACGGCAATAAATGGATGCAAATCATAGGCCAAACCCTTTTGTACACCCAACATGGTAAAAACTCCGATACCGATGGTATCAAACAAAAACATGGTTTTGCTTAAGGGTGCAATTTTACTTTTAAATAAAAAGGTAAACACCACGGCTGCCATAATGGTCCAGATATAGTTTAGATCACCTATCCAGTTAATCGGATGCGCATTAATCAGTACATCGCGAAGCATCCCTCCTCCTACTGCAGTAGCAAAAGCAATGATGATTACTCCAAACAAATCAAACTCCTTTTTAGAGGCCACCAATGCACCACTAATGGCAAAGGCAAAAGTTCCAATAATGTCTAAGGCGTAAATTAGGCTCATGCTAAAAACTAATCTCGGTAAACTTGATGCCTAAATCTTTTTGAATCTTGTGAATATGCTCTAACTCATAAGGCAAAATAAATACCAAAGAGAACCCTGTTTTACCAGCTCTAGCAGTACGTCCACTACGGTGTGTATAGTACTCTAATTGCTCTGGTAATTGATGGTGTAATACAAAAGCTAGGTTGTTAACATCAATCCCTCTAGCAGAAACATCAGTAGATATTAAACATTGAATGTTTCCGTTTTTAAAAGCTCTCATGGCCTTATCACGTTCTTTTTGTTGCATATCACCCTCAAGTGCAGCAACAGAAAAACCTTCTTCTATTAATTCTTGGGTTAATTTTTGAGTCCCCGCTTTGGTTCTACAAAAAATGATCCCACGATCATTAGGTCTCTTTTCTAAAAACTGTACAATCAAATCTTTCTTTTCTTTGATCGTGGTTTTTAAATATTGATGCGTAATGTTTTCATTGACCAAGCTCTCTGGGTTCACAGAAACTCGAACAGCACTTGGAGACATGTATTTTTTGATGATTTTCTGAATCTCCTCTGGCATGGTTGCAGAAAACAACCAAGTAGAGCTCTTACCATCTGTATATTTTAGAATTCTGTTTAGATCTTGTTTAAAACCCATGCTTAGCATCTCATCTGCTTCATCTAAGACCACAGTCTTTACCTCTTTTAGGTTGATCTCTCCGCGCTCCATAAGATCGATCAAACGACCAGGAGTAGCTACAATAACGTGGGTAGTTCTTTTTAAATTGGCAATTTGCTTGTCAATTTTTTCACCACCGTACACCGCCTCTACAAAAATCTTTTCTTCTTTGTATTTGGTAAATTTAAACAGCTGTTTTTTTATTTGCTGAACCAACTCTCTTGTTGGCGATAAGATTAAAGCCTGAACACTGCCTAAATTTGGGTCGATATGATGTAAAATAGGCAAACCAAAAGCAGCCGTCTTACCAGTTCCTGTTTGAGCCAAACCAACAAAATCTGTAGGTTCTTTAAGCAAAACCGGAAGTGCTTTTTCTTGTATATCGGTAGGGTTCTTAATCTTTAACTCATCAAGAGCTTTGATAAAATCTTTGGCTATTCCAAGCTGATTAAATGTAGACATAGGGTATCTTTTTAAGGCTACAAAGGTACATATATTTCTACGCTTGTAGTACTTTTAAAATCTTTTCTGTAATTCTGGCAGGCTTTAATGTATCTGCGTGTAACATGCACCAAACAGTTTTTGCTTTTACTAGCAAAACACCGTCTTTTAAAATCTCTATATGACGTACAGATGTGACTCCTGTAGTGGCTCCTACCCAAGTTTTAAAAGTGAGCAGATCACCTAACAAGGCCTGACCTTTATAATCAATTTCATGTCGGGTAACCACCCAAACAAAATTAAGATCTGGATTGTTTTTTGTTAAATCGCTCCAGTGTTTGGTAGAAATATCTTGAATCCACTGTACATAGACCACGTTGTTGACGTGATTTAGCGTATCAATTTCATCAGCAGTTACTATATGAGAGTAAGTAAATATATTTTTGGGGGTATCCATATAATCATTTAAGCTACAAAATTACAAAAACCTTAAAAAAAACACCTTTTTTAAATCCTAAAAAATCTTTAACATTTTTTTCAGAAACTTCACAAAGAAAGGATGCATCTTTGTAGGTAGTAAAAGCACTTCATGAACAAGATCGCCAACGAACTCGGTACCGAAAAGATTAGTAAACTATTACTCAAGCAAGCCATCCCGGCTTCTATCGGAATTTTGGTGATGTCTTTAAACATGATCGTTGACACCATTTTTGTGGGTCAATGGATTGGAGTAATGGCCATTGCTGCCGTTACTGTGGTGCTGCCAATTGCCTTTTTAATTTCGTCTATCGGAATGGGAATCGGAATTGGAGGTAGCTCTATCATCTCAAGAGCTTTGGGTGCCGACAAAACAGAAAAAGCCTTCTTGGTATTTGGCAATCAGATTACGCTAACTGTAGCGCTGTCTGTTACCTTTGTTATCCTCGGTGTGTTTTTTGGGCAACCTATTTTGCAATTGTTTGGCGCAAACGGAGACATTATGACTCCTGCAGCAGACTATTTTTATGTAATTATTTGGGGAGTGCCTTTTTTGGCCTTTGCCATGATGGGCAATCCGGTTATTAGAGCGGTGGGCAAGCCCAATTACGCCATGATGACCATGATTTATCCTGCCTTTGCCAATATAATTTTAGACGTTGTTTTTATCAAATTTTTAAATCTAGGCATGTATGGTGCAGGTTTGGCAACCACCATCTCTTATGCAGTAAGTGGACTTTTTGTACTCTGGTTTTTCTTATCAAAAAGATCCGATCTAAAAATCATGCCCAAATACTTTAAAATTAAGTTGAGCATCCTTAAAGAAATTATTGCTTTGGGTGGTGTGACCATTGTAAGACAAGGAACCATTAGTATTTTGGTTATCATCTTAAATTTTACGCTATTTAAATACGGTGGCGAAGTTTCTATTGCCGTTTACGGAATCATCAATCGGGTGATGATGTTTTCACTGTTCCCTGTATTGGGAGTTACCCAAGGATTTTTGCCTATTGCTGGCTATAATTATGGAGCCAATAACACAGAGCGCGTATACCAAACCATTAAAACGGCCGTACTCTTTGGAACCGTCATTGCCACGGTAATTTTTATTGGCATTATGCTGTTTCCTACCCAAATTGCAGCCATTTTTACCAAAGACACTGAGCTTTTAGCAATTACTCCTGATGCCCTTGTCATTGCCTTTTTGGCCACACCCGTGATTACTGCACAGCTAATAGGATCAGCCTATTTTCAGGCGATTGGCAAGGCCTTGCCTGCCCTACTCTTAACCCTGCTTAAACAGGGCTTCTTTTTAATTCCTTTGGTCTTTATCTTGCCTTGTTTTTACGGCGTTACTGGCGTTTGGATGGCCTTCCCTATTGCCGATGTCTTGTCTACAGCCATTACCGTAATTTACCTACGACGCAATTTGGCGAAGAATCGCGATTAACACCCACTACTTTTTTATTTCCACAACTCTGTTGATACCCTTTAGAACACTTTTTTTTAAAAGTAGTTGCAAATACGTCAATTTTAGTATCTTAGTTTTTTAAATAATGGGCAACTAGACATTGCTAAAAATTGCAAAAAAGAAAAAGAAATGAAACGAATACACACACTACTCTTAGGGCTTACAGTCCTACTTGCCTCTTGCACAGAAAAACCACTAGAAGACCCTCAACTGTCTAAAGTTCTTGAAGAATTAAAAGTAGCAGGTCAATTTGAGCAGGTACGTTATGAGTTTCCTGGGACTAGCAGTAAAAAAATACAGCAGCAAAAATTGCTTAAAGTCATCTTTACAAATACTAGCCAAGAAGATTTTGATGAAGAAAAATTTGGACAAAAAGCTGCCCAAAAAATTTACCAACTAAACTCAGACACCAAGAAGCTAGAAACCATTTGGATTGCACTAAGTGGCAGCAAAAAAAGCAAGCGTATTACTGTAGGAGATACCCCTGTAGATGTAAAGCTCTCTGGACGAAATTTAATGTATCAGACGGCTAGTTTTAAATAAAATTAGCAGGTTTCCTCTTACTCTACCTTGAAAATTGTTGATAAATATTAGCTTACTTACGGTTTTCCTGCACTTTTAAATTGCTCGTTTTTAGTATCTTGGCTTTTGCAACTGAACAAAGGCTTTGATAAAAGGAATTTTATTGGGGTTGTAAGGAGTTGGCGTGTATGCGAAAAAAGACAACATTGAACAATAAACAACCAAGTAAATAATGGATATAGAAAAATACAAAAACACAATCCAAGACTGTAATCTGAATTTCCTTGTTGGTTCAGGTCTTTCTGTTCCCTACTTTTCTACACTCGGAAATATTGAAGTTTTATTAACTGAACTTGATAAAAATACGACTCTCACACCAAATGAAAAAACGATTATTAGAGCTTCAATTTTAGGAAAGTACTTCAAAACTGTAATCAGCAAAAACCCACAGATTATTGACGAAACTATTCCTGATGTTAGTAGAGATGAGGTTTTAGTTAACTATAAAAATTTCTTGGTCTACTTAAACACAATTGTTCTAAAAAGAAAAAGTACCATCCTTAACAAACAAGTAAATTTATTCACGACAAACATTGATATATTTTTTGAAAAGGCATTAGAAAACAATCAATTAGAATATAACGATGGTTTTTATGGACGATTTAAGCCAACTTTCAATCTAACTAATTTTAAGAATTCTTTATTTAAAAAAAGTCTTCATTACGATAACACTTCAGAAATTCCCGTTTTCAATTTATTAAAAGTTCATGGTTCCCTGACTTGGGAATCAGATAAAGATAAAATAGTTTATTCAGGTTTGCGAGCAATTGATGATGTCCAAGTTAAATTTAATGCTGTTGAATCAGATTTGATTGATTTTACTAAATCAGCAACTATCGACTCTCATTTTACAACAGAAGTTAAGAGCAAAACTATTTCATCAAACTATTCCGAATTCTTAGAGGAGTATAAAAAATTCGCTGTCGTAAACCCTACAAAAGAAAAGTTTCAAGACACAATTTTGAACTTACAATATTATGAGCTTTTAAGATTGTTTTCGAACGAATTGGAAAAAGAGAATACTATTCTCATAGTATTTGGATTTTCAATGGCAGATGAGCATATAAGAGAAATCGTTACAAGAGCTGCAAATTCAAATCCGACTTTGACAATTAAAGTATTTGCATACGACAATAGTGCAAAACTTGAAATAGAAGCAAACCTTAAAAAAGGAAGTGCTGCAATTCGTTACAATAATATTGAAGTCATAGAAATTGAGGATACCACTAAAAAGTTCGATTTTAAAACTTTCAATGATGAGTTTCTGAAAGCAATCCTAGACAAAATTGATTAAAATATGTCAAATGAAAGTATAGTCGAAGATTCAATCTTTAGGATTGGCAAAGTAACTTCCGTTGATGGTAGAACTATTAAGGTCTCTGTAGACAAAGCGAAGAATTCTTCCCATTTAATATATAAGGGTGATTTAATTAAAAATGTATCCGTTGGCAGCTACATCAAAATAATTAAAGGATTCACAATAATTATTGGCAAAGTTGAGGGAGAATTTACGTATGAAGACAAAATTATTTCTTCAAAAGAATATAGTAGCGATAAGGAGAAAATAAATAGAACCCTAAGTGTCAGTTTACTAGGTTTTTTCAACAAGAAGGAATTTGAACGAGGAATTAAGGAAATGCCATTAGTGGATAGTGAATGTTACCTATTAAACAGAATAGAATTTAATCAAGTTCATGACTTTATTAGAAAAACTGATGAACCACTAGTTATTGGTACTCTGACCTTAGAAAAGGGTCAAAAAATAACGGTTGGTATTGATAGCTTATTTGCTAGTCACATAGGAATATTTGGAAATACAGGAAGTGGGAAGTCATATACTTTAGCAAAACTCTATTTTGAGCTTTTTAAAATCTACAAGAACAATGAGAAATTCAAGCAGAAATCAAATTTCTTTTTGTTAGATTTTAATGGGGAATATGTTACCGAGTCAGAAAATGTTATAATCCCGAAAGATTATAAAAATATTTATAGGTTGACCACAAAAAATAATGATGGTCAAAAGTATCCTATTTCAAAGGAAACACTTTATGACCATTCATTTTGGGCAATCGTACTTGAAGCGACAGAGAAAACTCAAACACCATTTTTAAGACGTGCAATTGGAAATAAATCACTTGCTGAAAAAATTAAAACGAATGATAGTCTAAAAGAACTAATTAAAAACACCTTTTGGCTTGGGATTGCAAAGAATGATGGTGAATTAGGTCAAAAAGTATTAATAGAGTTTTTATCTGAACTTTATTATTCATTAGGCCATTCAAATTTACTTAACATTAGAGATGCTATTAGAGAAAGAATTACATTCTATGCAAAAGATAATAAAAGAGAGTTTGTATACATAGACACAAAAGGTGAATGGTATTGGGATAACAATATGAAAACCAAAATTTTAGAACACTTTGAAGAATTAGAATTGCCAGATATAGAAATTAATGATTTAGATGTTCTTAAACTTCAAATCATATTTCAATACTATGATGAAATTATTAAGGGGTTTGCTAACATCGAGCATTTGGCACCTTTAATAAAACGATTGGGAAAAAACTTTAGTGACATTAGAAAGGTCATCGAAGCGAAAGAAGATGTATCAACTTCTAAAAACTTTACAATAGTATCTCTCAAGGAAGTCAATATTCACATGCGTAAGATTTTACCATTGTTACTATGCAAACAACTTTATGAAAAACAGAAGACTAAAAATGACGAGACCTCTCATTTAAATATAATTATTGACGAAGCGCACAATATTCTTTCTAGGGATTCCAACAGAGAGAGCGAACAATGGAAAGATTATAGACTTGAAACTTTTGAAGAAATAATAAAAGAAGGTCGAAAATTTGGTGTTTTTCTAACATTGGCTAGTCAAAGACCTTCAGACATATCTTCAACTATAATATCACAATTACACAATTATTTCCTGCATAGATTAATAAACAACAATGATATTATTGCTGTAGAAAAAACCATCTCATATCTTGACAAACTATCTTTTGAGTATTTACCAATACTACCTACTGGCACATGTATTTTAGCAGGACTTTCAGCCCAAGTACCTGTGGTTATTGATATTGGAGCGATTGACGAAGAGTTCGAACCAAACAACAAAACTAGAAGCTTGATTGAGAATTGGAAAGAATAAAGCACGACACACCAACACCGTATAAAATTAATTGCTAGTGCTGGTTTACTTATGAAAATCCCTGCCTGCCGCAGGCAAGCTCACGGACTTTCTATCTGTGATTTATTTGCTAAATTAGGTGCTTAACCACGCCACTACTCATAGCCAGACCGTCAAGCAACATTAATGAAAAACAGCAGTATTTACATAGTAAGTTTAGTATTATTACTGAATGTATTTTCTTGCAAAAAAGATACTAAACTGAAAAAAAACGAGCCAAAAACTGAAACAAAAGAAACTATTGTAAAAATTAAGAAAAATAAAATTTCGACAATAGAAAGAGATTCGACTTTGGAACTTCAAAAAGTAGATTTACTTTACACATATTCTGACAAACAAATTGACACGTTATTAGGATTTTGTAATTGCGAAAAGAACGTTAAACAAAACACCTTAAAAATTCAAATCAGAACTGAATTTCCTTCATTGAGTGAACTTAAAAAAGGAAATAGAAGTGCAACTGAATTTCAAATGGGAATAGAAAGACAATATAGATTTCTGACTTTTTATTTGAGAGATTCTATTGTGGAAAAAACAAATATTTTTAAAGCATCAACAGAATCACAGTTTGAAAATAAAAAAATAGATTCAAGTTCAATTAAAAATTATGAAATTAAAATTAGCAGATTTGACTATAAAATTGCTCAAAATGTTTGGGGAAGTTATGAATTAGAATTGCCAAATCCTTTTGGTTTTATTGAAAATGATTTTAAAATAAAAGGAACATTCCATTGTAATAATTGGAAAATTGTAGACTATGAAGAATTGCCAGATTGGACTATAAAAGGAAATAATTATATTGAATAAAAAACGTTGCCTAACACCGAGTACCTTGCCTGCGGATTTCCTGCCGAAGTGCAGGCAGGCAGGTAATTCATTACTAGTACTCACCTACTTACAAAACCCCTGCCTGCGCCAGACAGGTTCGGTTGATGGATTTATGAATGGGCAAGTAATTTTGTAGCTGCTTAAATAAAAACCACCACCAACACCATCTAAAATGTACAGCTTCAGGTGAGATTTTAGGTCAAAATAAAAGGACTATTTAATTTGTATAATTTCATTAACTTGCCTGCGGAAGACAGGCACAAAACACCTTGTGCGCAAGTATCAAAATTTGTCACTACTATAATTAATCGCTTAAAATAATGTCTAAACTTACTGAATATAGAGAAAAACTAAATTATACTCAAAGTGAACTTTCTCAAAAATCAGGCATCTCTGTAAGAACTATACAACGAATAGAATCTGGAGCAAATCTTAAAGGGCATACACTTAAAGCCATTGCTTTGGCTTTACAAGTAGATCCTTCTGAATTGAATGAAAGTTCTAAAGGAAAAACCGAATACAACTACCCTCTTATCAAACTCATAAACCTAGCTTCTTTATTATTTCTTATCCCTTTTGCAAATATTTTTATTCCATTTTTAATCGTGCATTTTAAAAAGGAAAAAAACATCATTACCAAACAAATTGTTTCTATTCAGATTTTGTGGACAATCATTTCTGTTGCGCTATTTTTTACCGCCGAAATTTTAAAAAATGAACTGCTACTAAACGAACAACTACCCTTCTTTGTTTTATTTATTTGTATGCTTATCAATGGCTATATCATTCTTAGAAATGCTATGGAAATTGGCAAAAACAACCAACTCCGTATTAAGCTGAATTACAGCATTATATAAATTATGTCAGCAAATTGACGCTATATTGTCGTGCGTTATTTTCCATTTTTATTTTGACATTCTTAGATATTTGCACCCTGGTCTATACCATAGTCCATGTTACATTTATTTATTCTTAAATCAGTCAAAAAAAATGAGAACAACCTTTGCAGTATTAATTTCTATTCTAGTATTTTTTTCTTGTCAAGACAAAAATAAAAATGCATCATTATCCGCTAATAAACCAGCAAACATCCCTTTAAAAATAGACAGCCTCTTAATTAAGTATGAGCAAAACGGGGCGTTTATGGGAAGTGTAATCCTTAGTCAAAAAGGAAAAACAATCTATAAAAACACTGTTGGTTATAGTGATGTTGAAACAAAAAAGAAAGCGAGTACAAACACAAGGTACCGCATTGGTTCTGTTACTAAAACATTTACAGCTACCCTAGTCTTTAAGGCCATAGAAGAGCATAAACTAGGCCTTAACCAAACTATAGAAAGCTATTTTCCCAACATAAAAAATGCAGATAAGATTAGCATTGCTCATTTACTGCAACACAGAAGTGGTGTTCAAAGTTATACAAAAGACAAATGGTTTTTTGAGAACCGAACCCAATACATATCCTCAGAAGATATGCTAGCTAAAATTTCTACCTATCAAAGCGATTTTGATCCAAATACTCAAGCAGAATATAGCAATTCAAATTATTTTTTATTGGCCTTAATTCTTGAGAAAATTTACAACAGTTCTTATGACACCCTATTGCAAGAGAACATCTGTAAGCCACTTGGCTTAAATGATACCTATGTGGGGAAAGAAATTAATATCCAAGCCAATGAATCGTATTCATACAGCTATGATAAAAAATGGCTAAAGTTTCCTGAAACTCATTTGTCAAGTGCCAAAGGAACTGGATCAATAGTTTCTACACCAAAAGATTTGAATCGTTTTTTTGAAAATTTACTTACAGGTAAAATCCTATCAGAAAAAAACCTGCTGCTAATGAAGGATATAAAAGACAGGTTTGGAATGGGGCTTTTTAGGTACAAAATAAATGACAGACAGGGTTTTGGACATCGTGGACGTATCGATGAATTTAGAGCTACGTCAATTTATTTTGCCAAAGAAAATTTAACCTTTACCTTGGTTTCTAACGGCTCTAAAATGGACATCAATGAGCTGTATCAAGAAATTATCAAGGTCTATTTAAATGATGCACTTGTAGAAATATCAGAAAATGACCTTAAAAATTTTGTAGGCGTTTATGTTTCTCAAAGTGACCCTGACGATACCGTTGTTTTTATTCAAGACAAGAATGTTTTGGTCAACTTTATAAAGAATGAATTTAAAGCTCCACTAGTCTATAAAGGAAACAATAGGTTTGTTTTGGAACAAATGTATGCAGAATCCATATCATTTACTTTTTCTGCCGATGGCAAGCAAATGGTGTTTGAACAAAGTGGCGGCAAATGGGACTACATAAAAGAGTAACTCTGTGTAATTAACTACGGTATAAAAAAGCTTAATTAATTAAACACAAATAACTTAAACAATGAGGCCTATCAACTTTATAATTTTAATACTGGTAATTACACTAATTTTAAATGCTTGTAAGAATAAAAATCCTAAAACAAATTACAATGATTCATCAGCTATAGAAATCGCTTATTTTGGACAAAAACCACCAGGTTTAATTCCTGAAATTTTTGATGACAGCTTCTTATCAGAAAATAACTGGAAATTAAAAGGTGTCGCTCAAGATATGAAACAAGTTTACCTCTCATCCAATGATGACTCACCCTTTTTCCGTTCTGTTATTGTCTTCCAGCAAGACGAAAATCAATACAATGTTTGGAATAAGTATAAGTTTACCCCAGCAAGCAACGGAAATGATAGTATTTTTTATTGTAAAAATAAATACATAGAACGAACTGATGCTGGTTGGTCAGAAATAAAAAGTCTTGGTTCTATGTTTGAAAGAGAAGACTGGGGTATTATGAGCCTGTCTGTATCTAGTAAAGGAACTTATGTTTTTGACGATTATAAAAACAATGATGTTATCCGCATATCGACAATTAAGGATGGTAAACGTGAGAAGCCAAGACTGCTTGGCAAAGAGATTAACACAGGTAAATTTACATGTCATCCCTTCATTGCGCCAGATGATTCTTATTTAATATGGGAGAGTGAGCGAGAAGGTGGATACGGAGGAACAGATTTATATGTCAGTTTTAAGCAGCAAGATGGTTCTTGGGGAACCGCAATTAATATGGGAAATGATATAAATACGTCTATAGAAGATGGCAGCGCAAATGTAACACCCGATGGGAAATATTTATTTTTTACTAGGATAGAAGAAAAGGCAAAAGAAGATGGATCTAAATATTGGACTGAACAAAAACGCTATTGGGTATCTGCGCAGGTTATTGAGAACCTTAGAACTAAAGAATAAATCATACGTTTGGTAAAAGTATATAAAAATAATAATGCTTTAATGGGCAAAACAAAAAAAGTAAGTGATTGAAAATCCGCTACTAACTATAAACAATACTTTTTTCAACCATATAAAAGATGAACAACTATGATAATACCTAATATGAATAAGATTTCAATTTTTACGTTTCTTATTGGAACAATAATTTTTACCCAATCTTGTCAAAAAGGAAAAAGCAGCTTAACTGATTTGGAAAAAAAAACAATGATTGATTCAGCAAAAGTTACGGTTAATAAAGTCTTTGAAGCCTCTAACAATCTAAAATTTATAGAGGGATTAGCTTATTATTCTGGAGAATCTGACAGCTATTATACAAACAACGGCACCGTACTAAGTTTGGCTGATTTAAAAAAATCATATGATCAAATTGGTTCATCAGTTGAGATTTTAAAAAACACCATAGATACATGGAACCCAACCGTTTTATCTAAAAATACAGTTGCATTTACCTTAGCCATACATATAAAAATAAAACTTGTTGGAACTCCTGAGTACAATGGTCAGCTTGTTTGGTCTGGAATTGTTCAAAAAAGAAATGACAAATGGATGATTATTCAAAGTCACGAATCTTGGTTAAACTGTATTGAAGTAATCACTGCTTTAACAGCATCAGGCACTACTGAAAACTAAAGTTAGTACTTCTCCTCTTTCTATTTCCAGAACATTGTTGATAACATTTAGAACACTTACGGCTTAACCGTAATTTAAATAACTGAATTTTAGTACATTGGCATTTGAAACTTGTTATGAGCTGAGATGGAAGGAGTTTATGTGAGTTTATAAGGAGTTGTAAGCAATTAAATAAAACCATGAATATATTTACACAAATAGTCGTTGTCGTTGGAAAGATAACACCAAATGGAGTCAGCATGTTAGGCACTGGATTTATCATTTCAAATGATGGTAAAATTGCAACTACTAAACATGTTGTAGGTTCTGACCCTTCAAATTTAGTAATACTTGCTCCACACATTACGGATATTAATTCTTATCAAGACACATCCGATACACGGTGTACACCAGTTCAAACTACTGTTCTAGAAATGGACCCAATTAAGGATTTATGTGTTTTAAAAGCTGATATTACATTTTCAGGGACTCTACCGCAATTAGGCTCTTTTGATGAAGTGAATATTGGAGAAAAAGTTGGTATTTTTGGTTATCCTCATTGTGTTGCAGGAAGAAGAGTATTGACTTTTCAAGAAACGGAAATCGGAGCAAAAGTTTTGTTAGAATCTAACTCAATTAAATCAAAACATGCTGTAATAAATACACAGGCAAGACCTGGTCAGTCGGGCGGAATAATTTTCTCTCCTAAACTTGGAAAGGTAATTGGGATACTAGTTGGAGCGTATGCCCCAAATCAAGGAGGAGGAATTTCACTTGGCGGAATCAATCCACAAGAGCTACATCAAACAACTCATTGTATTTCTGCTGAATACATAAATGACATGATATAATGGAAGCTATTAAAGATATAAATTTAGAGGACTGGTTGTCTGAATTGAAGGTATACCAAAAAAACTCAATTGAACAATTAGTCAGTGAGTTTGGAGAAGAAGAAGCCATGGAAAAATGGCTATCCGCAAATGGACCGAAGGACAATGTGCCATTTGGTGGTATTCAAACTAATGACAGTAAACCATTTCTAGATAAATTTAAAGCTGAGTTTAAAAAATTTATTTGTAATCACCCTGACTATGAAGAAGAACATAATAAGCTAAATGTGGAGTCTCCTGTTACTAAGGCAATTTGGATTTCAATTATATCAGCTGCTTTGGGAGCAACTTTAGGTTTTGCAGCCACCTTATTAGCTCCGGTTGTAGCGATTATGCTTTCAATTGTTGGTAAGATGGGAATAAAAGCATATTGTGAAAATTAAATAAACTGTGCCCAACAACACCTATACACAATGCTCTTCGGGACACTGCGCGTAGCCAAACCGTTGTGGTTAATATTAACGAACCCTTGAAATTTAAGAAATATGATTGAATTTTTAAAAGAAAATTATGAATGGTTATTCGGAGGAATTGGAGTAACTACCTTGTTTTTAATTTTAGACAAAATTGTATTTAAAAGTAAAAAAAAATCTGAAAAAGGAGATAAAAACAAGAATAAAAATTCAATTACTATAACTAACAATATTGGAAAGCAAGAAACCGAAGAAAAGCCAAAAATTGAATCGAAAAAAGATAAATCTAACTTGCGAATTTTATTTATTGATGACCAACATACAAAGTTCAAAATGGTTTCAATCTTAAAAAAATCTGGTTGGAAAAACACAAATTCGGTAAAAGACATAACCGATTTAGATGATTATAAAGCGAAAGAAGCTGATATTATATTCGTTGATATTAATGGAGTTGGAAAAACACTTTTTAAAGATGAAGGATTAGGGTTAGCATCTGCTTTAAAGAAAAAATACCCTAAAAAGAAAATTGTAATTTATTCTGCAGAAACGAAAGGAGATAGATTTCACAAAGCATTAAGGGAAGTAGATGATTGTTTATCTAAAAATGCAGAACCTTATCAATTCATTAATTTAATTGAAACTTTATGTCAATAAATCATTTTTCTGTAATTGATAATGAAAATGAAGATGTTGCTTCAAATTTGAAGGAAAAGTGTCAGTCTTGCTATTCCCAAACTGAACATCAAGGTAGAATTATAGACTGTCCTTTGTATCATACAAAAAGGAGAAACGGTAAAATACATAATAGTAATGGAGTTACTTTTCTTTGCTGTGCAAAGACAAAAACAACTAAATTATTTAAAGAAAAATTAGATGCTTTAGCATATGCATATCACGATTTAAAAATACCAATAGAATCAATTAAAACCAATTTAAAAGTTAGTGAGCAAAAAAGAGTTAACCGATTGGTACATAATCTAACAACGATTAATGGAAAAACAATTCAAGAAGTTTATGATTTAGTACCTCAAGAAGTTCTTACTTCTGACTTTAATTCTCAAATACCTAAAATCACTGAAATTATCAAAGCCAACCCAAAAGATACAGCACTTATGTTCTTGAGATTAGCTAAACATAATATTCATATGAAGTCTGAATTTTCTATCTATAAAAAACTTGATAGAGCAAATCCTTCAATAGAAAAAAGAAATCATCCAATTCACAAAGTATTGATGAATGTTTTACATTCCTTTTTTGTTGATTTTTCAGATAAAGATGTTTACGTAAATGTCGGAGAGAGTAGAAGTTCTGTCCATTGCGATTATGAAACTTTACAAGTTGCACTTTATCATTTAATAGAAAATGCTTCAAAGTATGTCAAACCAAAATCGACTATAAATATCATTTTCAAAGAACAGGATAATAGGATAAATGTTCATTTTAAAATGACCAGCCTACATATTGAAGAAAAAGAATATTCTAAACTTTTTATAGAAGGCTTTTCTGGAAGTGAAGCTAAAAAAACTTATAAAGATGGAGAAGGAATTGGAATGTGGAGAATTAAGCAAATGCTGGAATTAAACGATTTCACGATAGAAGTTAGCCCAGGAAAAGAAATTGAGAATCTAAATGGGTTTAGATTTTCTGATAATGAATTTATAATTGGATTAAAAAAATACTAACCACAACACCCATTATAATTCATTGCAAGCACTCACCTACCTACAAAATCCCTACCTACGGCAGGCAAAGCTCACGGATGATTAAAATGAGTTTGTTTTTTTCTGTAACAAAAAACAGCAAAACCATACGAATAGCCTAAATATGATGTACTTATGAAAAAATCAAACAATTATTTGCTATTGTCTGCGCTTTTTATCCTGGGCTTTTTAGTTATCCAATACACAGACATCTATGGAGACGCTGTCTGGTTTAAGTGGTTTCTTATTATTGCTGGTGCAAGCTTTCTAATTGGGAGTGTTACAGAAAGAAAGAAGGAGCGTAAAAAATAAAGACCGCTACAACAAGGATTCTCCGTTTAGGTTGGTGGTTAAGACATCGCTAAACAAATCAAAAAAGGGACGCAAGGCTTTGTAACTATTGTCTAGCTCTTCTAAAAAGTTGGGTGCGAGGACTTCTGCATCGGTAAAATTACGCACGGCAATAAAGCCTTTTTTACGCAGCAAATCTACATCTGGGTGCTCTTTGTCAAAACCTCTGGGTGCAGATTTTAGCTCATGGCCTTCAAATTTTCCACCAAAGTATTTTGTAAAATCCTTGTCTGCTAGAATGGCTCTAAACTCTGAGGCATCTAGCTCTATTTCTTTGCGGATGCGTTGCAAATCTTCTTTGTTAGGCTCCCAAAAACCACCTGCTAAAAAACTTTCTCCCGGTCTGATTCTCAAATAGTAGCCACCGCGCAACTGCTTGCCCAAACGAGAAAATGAACCTGCAAAATGCGGTTGGTATGGGGTTTTGTCTTTAGAAAAACGCACATCTCTGTAAATTCTAAACAGCTTAAACTTATCTATCTCATCGTGCTTTTCTAAAGAGGCTCTAATGGCTCCATAAAAGGCTTTCGCGTGGTCTTGGTGTTCTTTAAACAGCTCTTTGCGCTCTGTAAACCACTCGCGTTGGTTGTTTTGTTTAAGTTCTGATAAAAAATGAAAGGCGTCTTTATTAAATTGCATGCTGGTAGTGTTAAAAAAAATGAAGTTACAAAAGATATTCCAAATACTGTTGTACTTTAGAGACCCAAATGAGCAGATTGAGCAAACAAATTCAGCTACGCTACGAGGGCTTTTTACAAACACCCAGTTTGTGGACCAAAGAGGCCTTGTACACCCTTGATCCTTTTGAGATAAACCCAGCATCTAGCATTTTTAACCTGCCTTTGGATGAAAAACTTAGGCTGGGCAAGTATGTAGAGCGCTTTGTATCTTTTCAGTTACAGCAAGAGGCATCCATTAACATCATTGCAGAAAATATTCAGATTCAAAAAGATAAAATTACCCTAGGCGAGGTTGATTGCCTACTCTATAAAGAAGAACAGCCCATACATTTAGAAGTGGTGTACAAGTTCTATTTGTATGATCCAAATGTTGGCAGTACAGAAATCGATCATTTTATCGGCCCTAACAGAAAAGATTCACTACTAGAAAAACTAAATAAGCTTAAAGACAAACAGCTTCCTTTGGTGTTTAAAGAAGAGGCTAAATCTTATTTAGACAGGTATAAAATGGATGCTAGCAAACTAAAGCAGCAGGTCTATTTTAAGGCACAGCTGTTTGTGCCCTATGCTGCACAAGAAATCCGCCTAGATCGCTTAAATGAGTCCTGTATTACAGGTTTTTACCTAAACCCAACAGAACTACAACTCTTTACAGATTGCAAATTTTACCTTCCAGAAAAAAAAGACTGGTTGCTGGCTCCTAGCACACAGGTAGCTTGGCTTAGCTTTCCAGATTTTCATCAAAAAATGACTGTTTTTTTGGCTGATAAAATTTCAAAACTCTGTTGGCTTAAAAAACCCAATGGGACCATCCATAAAATCTTTGTAGTTTGGTGGTAGATTTTAAAACGAATTAAATAAATTTGACAACAAGCCAAAAAATAAACTATGGAAAAAGAAACTTTTGATAAAGGAAGAGTCATTAGCTTTAGCGATGCCGTCTTTTCTATTGCAATGACCTTATTGGTCTTAGAAGTGGTGATTCCTAGTTATAACGAGTTAAAAACCAGCAATACTTGGCTGATTTTACAAAATAGAATCCCTAGTTTTATTGGATTGATCGTTAGTTTTATGGTAACGGCTGTGTATTGGATTGCTCATATGAGAGTCATGAAACACGTGTCTACCGTAAACAGCACTTTGCTTTGGCTAAACATCTTTCTCTTGTTTTTTATCGTGCTACTCCCCTTTTCTACAGCATTTTATGTAAAGGGGTTTGATTATATCGCTCCCTTTGCCTTTTACTGTTTTAACCTTGCTGCCATTGGATTGTTTAATTTTTTAATGAATACCTATGTTATAAAAAAAGAAAAAGGACTCACTGGCATTACACCCGTTTTAGGTAGCTATTTAAAAGCGCGTTCCTTTAATGCCTTTATTGTTTGGGCATTGGCAGGTATCCTAGCTTTTGTATTTCCTTTTACAGCACGATTTTTATTTATCTTATTGTTTGTATTTGAGTTCTTCATTAACAAATATTTCAAGAAAAAACTAAAAAAAGAAGCCACCATTGAATAAAGACTATCCTTTTGATCCGTCCGTAAAAAACCATCTTTTGATTGCCCTTGGTTTGGCAATTTGGATTTTTATTTTCCTGTATTTTACAGAACCTTTTGACGTTAATGAACTAATGACCAATGAAAAGCTCCTGTATTTATCTGGTTATGGACTCTTAGGAGGCATTTTATACAGTATTTCATTACCGTTTCAGTATTGGATGTATAAAAAAAATAAAGGCGTCTGGACGATCGGGCTAGAGTTATTGTTCTTTGCGGTCTTTATACTTATTACCATTGTATTGGTTCGTTTGTTTTATTTGCAGTTTGTTGTTAATTGGCATCCCAATGCCCATGATTTATCTTATCATATTACATCTATCATCATCCCTGCGCTCTCTACCATTTTACCCATTCTTGTGGTCGGTAGATTTGCTTTTGGTAAATACCATAGCAAAAAACGAAACCAACAAAAAATTGACATCAAAGGCGAAGGGAATTATGAAGGACTTCGTTTGTTTTTAAATGAGGTTGTTTGCATTCAATCTTCAGACAATTATATCGAGGTGTTTTACCTTTCTGGAAATGAAATTAAAAAAAGCTTGATTAGAAATAAACTGTCTGTTATTGCAGATGAGTTTCCAGAATTGTTAAGAACCCATCGCTCCTTTTTAATCAATCCATTTCATTTTGTGCAATGGAAAACAGAAAACAGCAAACTTTTTACCCTGTTAACTCACCACATAGAGGTGCCAGTTTCTAGAACCTATCAAACTGCGGTAAAAGAGCTTCTGAATTCTACCACAAGCTAGGGTTATTTCGCCCCAAAGCCCCATTAATATTGAATAGTATTGTTTTTTGCTTCTACATTTGTCTCATCAAATTAATCATTTAAAAAACATATTATGAAAACTCAAATCACTTTTATCGCAGCCTTCATCTTATCAATCTTTATTACATCGGCACAAAACAAACAACAAGAAATCATTATCATAGGTACCATGCATACCGTTCCTAAAATTGTAAAGAACAGTTATAAACCAATGTTGCGTTTTGCTAAAAAATACAAACCAGAAGCTATTTATGTAGAGTCGCCAATGGCAAATGATTCTATTTCTTGGGAGTATTTAAAAGATGGCTGGTCTACTGGATACAAACGTTTTTATAAACTGTCTGATTCTCTTAAAAAAACCTTTGATTTTAACGAGGCAAAATTCAACAGCTTACTCAACAAAGAATTTGTTGACATGAACCAGCAAGATTTGGACTATCTAATCAATTCATTCATTTACAAAAGAGATAATGGAAATTATGAGCTGTACTCCTATATTAAAAAATACGGTGTACAGGGTGCAAAAAAACCAACCAGACATGAAGATGGTGATTTAACTTATAAATTGGCCTTGGCAATGAATCAAAAGCTGGTTATTAATGTAGATGATCAACAGACCAATAAAGAGTATCATATTGGATGGGACAAGTGCAATAAAGAAGGCGTGAGCAACGGAAACAACAAAGCCAACAATGTCTTAAACAAGAAGAACTATAACAGCGCTATTTTACCAGCCATTTTTAGAGGACTGGGGAAACATACCAACAAAAGAAAATCTTTACAACAGCTACACGATATGGCCTCATTTTCTTATGTGGTAACCGATACTGAAGGTTGTAAAGAAGGAAGAAAGTATTTTGATGAAAGAAATATGAGAATTGCTAAGAACATTGCAGCGCAAGTTCTAAACTCTGACAAGCAAAAACATATGGTTATCATTGGTGCAGCTCACGTAATTGGTTTAGAAAAAGAATTCAAAGAAAAATATCCAAACCTTAAAGTAGTATTGATGAATGAGTATTAATAGCTACTGTTCTTAAAACAAGAAACACTTTAAAAATGGTCTTCGAGCGGAGTCGAGAAGCACAGATCTAAAAAGCAAAGCTGCAAACACATGCTATCTGTTCTCGACTCCGCTCGAACACCGTTAAATACTTGCTGGGACTTTTTAAATAGGGTCTTCGAGCGGAGTCGAGAAGCGGAAGTCTAATTTAAAACCCTACACAATTACTCCAACTAAACTCTAAAACTCACGCCAGTAATCGTCATAGAATCTGGAGGCGAGCGTCAATGACTTGAAACGAGCGTAAAAAGAAAAGCTGTTTGACACTGAACGTAGAGAAGTGGAGTTTTTTTCTTTTAGTGAGTGAGAGTACAATTGACCGTTGAAGATTCAAGACTAGATTTTTTTGGTTCTTTCCTGCCAGCCGCAGGCAGGTTTTATCAATGAAAAAAAGGAACAAATCAATTTTGAAAGCAAAAACTTTAACTTACATCATGTTTTTCTAATCAGTGCTGTATCAACCTTCTTACTTTTGATAGGTTTTAGCAATGAAAAAAAGAACAAATAAAAGAATTCTCTAAAATTCTGTCTGTTCTCGACTCCGCTCGAACACCGTTAAAACCCCTTTTTAACCTTCCCTTTATTTCTGCCTCTTCTTTAATTCAGCTTCAATATCTTTTAAGGTAAATCCTTTTGCCTGCAACAACATCAAATAGTGAAATAGCAAATCTGCAGACTCATAAACAAACAATTCATCGTTAGAATCCATAGCTTCAATAACAGTTTCTACAGCCTCCTCTCCTACTTTTTGAGCCACTTTATTAATCCCTTTTGCAAACAAACTAGCCACATACGATTTCTCTGAATCTTTATTGGCTACTCTATCAGCAATCACAGTTTCTAAGGTAGAAAAGAAGCCATAATTAGGGCTGTTCTCCTCGGCCCAGCAGGTATCCGTCCCTTTGTGGCAGGTTGGTCCAGTAGGCTGTACTTGGATAAGCAAGCTATCATTATCGCAGTCTAATTTTGTATCGATGAGTTGTAGGGTGTTTCCACTCTCTTCTCCTTTGGTCCACAAGCGATTTTTAGTTCTGCTAAAAAAAGTTACCAACTTGGTTTTCTGTGTTTTATCA
Organism: Polaribacter pacificus; assembly: GCF_038024035.1. NCBI lineage: Bacteria > Pseudomonadati > Bacteroidota > Flavobacteriia > Flavobacteriales > Flavobacteriaceae > Polaribacter > Polaribacter pacificus. The sequence goes on along the minus strand of NZ_CP150664.1, from coordinate 269,235 downwards.
AAGGCTTCTTGGTTCATATAACCCAACATCAATACATTTTTTGTGATGGCATCCTGAATGATAGCAGGGACCAATCCGTCGTTGTTTTTATTAAAATCTATGTTCATTTTTTGTTTTTTTATATTTTATTGTCAATTCGAGTGATTTCGAAGGATGAGAAATTGTATCGAGAACCCTTCCTTAGTTACTCTCAATCAATTTACAACCTCACCGGAATCCCTTCTTTTTCTAATGCCTTTTTTAAATCGATAATCTCTATTTCACCAAAATGAAAAACACTTGCGGCCAAGGCAGCATCGGCTTTACCAGTGGTAAAAGTATCTACAAAATGCTGCACCGTTCCTGCTCCACCTGAAGCGATAATCGGAATATTTAAGGTACTCGATAATTTGTTTAAAGCCTCATTGGCAAAACCTGCTTTGGTACCGTCGTTGTTCATAGAAGTAAATAAAATTTCTCCTGCACCACGTTGTTCTACTTCTTTTGCCCAATCAAACAAATTGAGCTCGGTAGGAATGGTCCCGCCTGCTAGATGAACCATCCACTCACCATGAAGCTGTTTTGCGTCAATGGCAACTACCACACATTGGCTTCCAAACTTCTCAGCCAACTCATTGACCAAGGCTGGTCTTTTGATGGCTGATGAATTGATAGACACCTTGTCTGCTCCAGATTGTAACAAGGCATCAACATCGGCAACCGAAGAGATTCCACCACCAACGGTAAACGGAATATTGACTTGTTCGGCAACTTTCAATACCAATTCTCTCATGGTCTTTCTTCCTTCTAGAGTTGCAGAGATGTCTAGTAAAACCAGTTCATCAGCGCCCAATTCTGCATACTGCTTAGCCAAGATTACTGGGTCTCCTGCATCAATTAGGTTGACAAAATTAACCCCTTTTACGGTTCTTCCATTTTTGATATCCAAACAAGGTATGATTCTTTTTGTGAGCATATTACTTGTTTAAAATAAAGTTTTCCAATTGCTTTAAGCTAATTTTATTCTCATAAATAGCCTTTCCTATAATCACTCCTTCACAGCCATTCTCTGCTAGTTGAGGTAGCTCATCAAAGGTAGAGATCCCACCAGAAGCGATTAATTTTAACTCCTTTACATGGGCTAAGATTTGCTTGTAAATTTCAAAACTTGGTCCTTGCAACATCCCATCTTTAGAGATGTCTGTACAAATTACAGAGGCAATCCCTTTTTGCTGATAGTCTTTTATAAACGGAATCAAGGCCAAACTGCTTTCTTCTTGCCAGCCATTTGTCGCTATTTTACCTCCAGAAGAATCAGGATAAAAATCAGCTCCTAAGATAATTTTATCGGCTCCATATTTCTCAATCCAATTTTCAAAAACAATAGGATTTTTAACGGCTATGCTACCACCAGTAATTTGATTTGCTCCAGAATTAAAGGCAATCTCTAAATCTTTATCTGATTTTAACCCACCGCCAAAATCAATTTTTAAGCTTGTTTTACTGGCAATTTGCTCTAAAACCTTATAGTTGATAATGGTGCTTGCCTTTGCGCCATCCAAATCAACCAAATGCAGATAGGTGATTCCTGCCTGCTCAAATTCTTTGGCAACCTCTAGTGGGTTTTCATTGTATATTTTTTTGGTATTGTAATCTCCTTTTGATAATCGAACACATTTTCCGTCGATGATGTCTATTGCTGGTATGATTCTCATTTACTAGTTATTAGTTGTTACTATTTAGTTGTCATTTCGAAATGAGCTTTTTAGCGATTGAGAAATCTCACCATAAGATTCCTCCTCATTAGCTTCGCTAGATACTTTCAATCAAAATACATTTTGATTTCAGTAGTGTTCGGAATGACATTGCTCTATAATTCTATAAAATTCTTCAAAATCTGCTCCCCCGCTAAACCACTTTTCTCAGGGTGAAACTGCACACCGTAAAAATTATTTTTTTGCATGGCAGATGCATAGTTTAACTCATAGTTGGTGCAGGCAATCGCCTCATCACATAACTGAGCATAATAACTATGAACCAAATACATATATTCTTTTTCTTTAATCCCTTTAAACAGCGGTGATCTTAACTGGGTAATCTCGTTCCAGCCCATTTGCGGAACTTTTACCGCCGATGAAAACTTCTTGACCTCCACGTTAAAAATACCCAAGCCTTGCGTGTTTCCTTCTTCTGTAGCAGTACACATTAGCTGCATGCCTAGACAAATGCCCAATACGGGTTGTGTTAGTGTTGGAATAAGCTGGTCTAAACCACTTTTCTGCAACATGCTCATGGCAGAACTCGCTTCTCCAACTCCAGGAAAAATAACGCGATCAGCCGTTTTTATTTCTTCTATATCCTTTGATAAAATAGCATCAACACCCAATCTTTTAAAAGCAAATTGGATGCTTTTGATGTTTCCGGCTCCGTAATCTATAATGATGACTTTCATGGTAATTCTTATTTTTTAGTACTTCGTGTTTAGTTAAAATCACTCCTAACTTAAAACGCAGCACATACAACTCATTTAAAGCATTCCTTTGGTTGATGGTAAAAACATCTTGTTTGGATCTCTTTTTACAGCCATTTTCATTGCCTTGGCAAAAGCTTTAAAAATCCCTTCAATCTTGTGGTGCTCATTAATGCCTTCTGCTTTGATGTTTAGATTGCATTTTGCGCCATCTGTAAACGATTTAAAGAGGTGAAAAAACATTTCTGTTGGCAGGTCTCCAATTTTTTCTCTCTTAAATTCTGCATCCCATTCCAACCAGTTTCTACCGCCAAAATCAACAGCAACCTGTGCCAAACAATCGTCCATAGGCAAACAAAAACCATAGCGCTCAATCCCCAATTTATTACCCAATGCTTTGTTAAACAACTCACCAAGAGCAATCATGGTATCTTCTATGGTGTGGTGCTCATCGACGGCCAAATCGCCATCCACCTTAATGGTTAAATCCATCGCTCCGTGCCTACCTATCTGATCTAGCATATGATCAAAGAAGGACAAACCAGTTGAGATGTCATTTTTTCCAGATCCATCTAAATTTACCTTGATGTAAATCTTGGTTTCATTGGTGTTTCTCGTAATTTCTGCTACGCGATCTTTTAATTTTAAAAACTCATAAATCTCTGACCAATCAGTGCTTGTTAAGGCGATACAGTCTAAAATTTCTTGCCTAGAAGTTTCTATTTCATCGGCACCCAGTTGCGGGTCTTCAGCTAAGAAAATCCCTTTAGCTCCTAGGTTTTTAGCCAATTCCATGTCTGTAATTCGGTCTCCCAAGACATACGAATTTTCCAAATCATAGTCCTCAGAAAAATATGCAGTTAACAAACCAGTTCTTGGCTTACGCGTTTCAGCATTTTCTTCTGGAAAGGTTTTGTCGATTAAAATCTCCGAAAAAACAACACCTTCTTTTTCAAAAGCTGAGATAATTTTATTTTGCGCAGGCCAAAAGGTTTCTTCTGGAAAAGAATCAGTTCCTAAACCATCTTGATTGGTCACCATCACCAGTTCATAATCTAGTTCTGAAGCAATTTTTGCCATGTACTGAAATACTTTTGGGTAGAACTCTAGCTTTTCTAAGCTATCCAATTGATAATCTACTGGCGGTTCTAGTACTAGGGTTCCGTCTCTGTCTATAAATAATACTTTTTTCATTTTTAACATCTTTGCTGTCAATTACTATTTTGTGTTTCTGAACTTGTGTCAGAAGTTATTTTATGTTGTCATTCCCGTGACCACGGGTATGAAAATCCGTTGTTGCTTGTACTTTTGTTCTCCTTTTTACTGTCATTTCGAAATGAGCTTTTTAAGCGATTGAGAAATCTCAAGAAGCCCACTCTGGTCTTAATGAAATTCCTTGTCTATATTGACTCGGAATGACATTTTGTTAAAACGATTATCATTTCGATAGCGATAAAAGTTCACTGATTAATTTCTCATTTTCTTTTTGGGTTCCAACTGTTAAACGCAAACAATTTTCACACAAAGGCTCATGGGTTCTGTTTCTTACAACGATGCCTTTTTCTATCAACTGATTGTAGCGTTTTGTAGCATCATCTACCTGTACCAAAACAAAGTTACAATCCGTTGGGTATATTTTTTGAATACAAGAAACCTCTTTTAATGTCGCTAACAAAAGGCTTCGTTGACGCTTTATTTCTAAAACCTCTTTTTCTACTTTCGCTATATTTAACAAGCGCTCTAGCGCTTTTTGCTGAGTTAATTCATTGACGTTATAAGGCGGTTTTATCAGCTTTAAAACAGTTATAATTTCTTCTGAAGCATAACAAACACCTAATCTAATCCCTGCCATTCCATAAGCTTTAGAGAGTGTTTGACTAATGACTAAGTTAGGGAATTCTGACAGTCTTTCTAACCAGCTTTTTTCTGCTGAAAAATCAATATAGGCTTCATCAATAACCACCAAGCCATTAAAGTTGTTCAAGATTTCTTCTACACTTTCTACACTAAAACTATTTCCTGATGGGTTGTTTGGAGAACACAAAAACAAGAGTTTACTATTGGCATCTACCGACTCTAAAATCTGGTTGACTTTAGGTTGAAAATCAGTAGTCAATACGATCTTTTTGTTGGCTACAGCATTGATGTTTGCCAAGACATCATACATTCCGTAAGTTGGTGGTAAGCTTATAATATTGTCTTTATTGGGCTCACAAAAGGCTCTAAACAACAGGTCTAATATCTCATCACTTCCATTGCCCAAAAGCATGTTTTTTGCAGCCACATTTTTAATGCCAGACAACAAATCCTTTACAGCGTTTTGCTGCGGATCTGGGTAGCGATTTACACCATTCTGAAACGGGTTTTCATTGGCATCTAAGAAAATCATCTCTTGGGTGCTGGCGTCTTTGTACTCATCTCTCGCCGATGAATAGGGCTTTAGAGATTTGATGTTTTCTCTAAGCAGGTTATTTATGTTGAATTTTGTTTTCATGGACTTTTGTTTATTGTAGCTCTTTTAATCGAATCGAAACCGCATTTTTATGGGCTTGAAGCCCTTCTGCGGCTGCCATTAACTCAATAGCAGAACCAATCGTTTGCAAGCCTTCTTTTGATATTTTTTGGTAGCTAATGCTTTTCTGAAAACTGTCTAAATTAACTCCAGAATAGGCCTTAGAAAATCCGTTAGTCGGCAACGTGTGATTAGTCCCTGAAGCGTAATCGCCTGCACTTTCTGGTGTATAATTGCCGATAAAAATGGAACCTGCATTTTCTATATTAGCTACAAAAAAGTCATTGTTTCTAGTGGCAATAATTAAGTGTTCTGGTGCATAATCATTGATTAGTTCTAGTGCAACATCAACATCTTCTATTAAAATGGCTTTAGAATTGTCCAATGCTTTTTGAGCGATCTCTTTTCTAGGTAGCGCTAACAATTGCTCTTGCAATTCAGCCTGAACAGCCGTAATCATCTCCATGGCATCTGATACCAACACTACTTGACTGTCTGCTCCGTGCTCTGCTTGGCTTAGTAAATCTGCTGCCACAAAAGCTGCATTTGCAGAGGCATCTGCAACCACCAAGACCTCACTAGGTCCTGCTGGCATATCTATAGCCACACCGTATTTGGTCGCAATTTGCTTTGCTACCGTTACATATTGATTTCCTGGTCCAAAGATTTTAGAAACCTTAGGAATGCTTTCTGTACCAAAGGTCATCCCTGCAATGGCCTGAATACCTCCTACCTTAAAGATTTTTGTAACCCCACATAAATTTGCAGCATACAAGATTGCTGGGTGAATCATCCCTTCTTTGTTTGGTGGAGTACACAATACAATCTCTTTACATCCTGCCAATTGTGCAGGAATCGCCAACATTAAAACCGTAGAAAACAAAGGTGCTGATCCTCCAGGTATGTACAAGCCCACTTTAGAAATTGGCTTTTTTTCTTGCCAACATTGAACACCTGCTGTTGTTTCTACAAAAACTTTCTCAGTTTTTTGAGCTGCGTGAAACTTTGTAATATTGTTTTTTGCAAGTTCAATTGCTGCTTTTAACTCAGAAGAAACTAGGTTGTTTGCCTCCTCAATTGCTGCTTTTGATAGCACCAAGCTTTCTAAAACAACAGCATCAAATTGTTCTGTATACTTTAAAACAGCCTTGTCTCCATTCTCTTTAACCGCATTAAAAACAGTTAGCACGCTTTCTTCTATAGCATCCACTGTTTTAGTAGGTCTTTCTAAGAGTTTTGACCAGTCTTTTTTTTCTGGATTGTTTATGAATTTCATAAGGGTATATTTGTATTTGGAATGATCGTTAATTAAAGTACCATTTTTTCAATCGGGCATACCAAGATGCTTTCGGCTCCTTTTTCTTTTAGCTCGTCTATAATTTCCCAAAATTGACTCTTAGGAATCACAGAGTGCACTGAGCTCCATCCAGAAACAGCCAATGGCAATACCGTAGGGCTTTTCATTCCTGGTAATACTGCAATAATCTGTTCTAACTTATCATTTGGAGCATTTAAAAGCACATATTTTGAGTTGCGTCCTTTTAAAACAGATTGAATTCTAAATTGTAATTTGTTTAAGAGTTGTTGGTTTTCTGCTGATATTTTAGCCGATACCGCCAAGACTGCTTCAGAAGTTAATAGCACTTCTACCTCTTTTAAATTGTTTTTAAACAAGGTACTTCCGCTAGAAACGATATCACAAATTCCGTCAGCCAAACCAATGTTTGGGGCAATTTCTACAGAACCGTTAATAATGTGCAATTGAGACTTGATGCCTTTTTGATCTAAATAATTTTGGATGGTATTTGGATACGAAGTGGCAATGCGCTTATCATTAAAATAAGAGAGGCCCGTATATTTTTGATTTTTTGGGATGGCTAAAGACACCTTGCATTTAGAAAAACCCAAACGCTCTGCAATGGCAATGTCTTGACCTTTCTCTATCAATACGTTTTCGCCAATAATGGCGATGTCTACGACCCCATCTTTTAAATATTGAGGGATATCTCCGTTTCTTAAATAAAAGACCTCTAATGGAAAGTTACTCGCATTGGCTTTTAACTGATCTTTTCCGTTGTCAATAGAAATTCCACACTCTTTTAAGATGGCTAGTGAATCTTCGTTTAATCTTCCTGATTTTTGAATGGCTATTCTTAATTTACTCATTTTGTTTTTTGATAAATGTTTGAGTAAACCGATGGAATTCTTTGGTAAGAAAAAACCCGTTTGATTTACTCAAACGGGTTTTAAAATATATGTTGATTTTATTCAATACAATTTCAGTTCGCTTGAGTGCAAATATGAAAATGATGATGATGGATTTGAATAAAAGTCATGTCTTTGTTTTTAACGTTGCAAATATTGTAATTTTATTTTTAACTACGCAACTGATCTTTGCCTTTTTTTTTGACAAATTTCATTTTTATCAAATTTTAGTAAATTGTTTAAAATTGAACACCTATTGTTTCTTCTTAAAACCCACAGTTGCATTAAAAAATCTTAATTACATTTGCTAGCAATCTTTATACATGCAAAAAGCAAAACTGATACTTCCTATTATTGTGATCTCTCAATTTCTTGGCACTTCGCTATGGTTTGCTGGGAATGCGGTCTTGGCTGATCTGGTGATCAATTTTAACTTGGATGCAACTGCCTTACAAAGTCTAACTTCTGCTGTACAGTTTGGTTTTATTACAGGGACGCTCTTGTTTGCCTTGCTTACCATTGCTGATCGTTTTTCTCCATCCAAAGTCTTTTTTGTCTGCGCCATTTTAGGAGCTACATTTAATGCCGGTTTGGTTTTAGAAGGCAATACGCTAACTAGCATCTTAGGTTTGCGGTTTTTAACGGGATTCTTCTTAGCTGGGATTTATCCAGTTGGGATGAAAATTGCCACAGATTATTATCAAAAAGGGCTTGGAAAATCCTTAGGTTATTTGGTGGGTGCCTTGGTTTTAGGGACTGCATTTCCACACTTATTAAAAGATCAATTGCAGGCTTTTCCTTGGGAACGCATTATTCTATTTATATCTCTTTTAGCTAGTCTGGGTGGTCTTCTACTCTATCTTTTTGTACCAAATGGGCCCTTTAGAAAAAAGAGTACTGGCTTACAACTTAACAGTTGTATAAAGGTCTTTAAAAATACCGCTTTTAGAAAAGCGGCTTTTGGCTATTTTGGTCATATGTGGGAGCTCTATACTTTTTGGGCTTTTGTGCCTATTTTATTAAAAACATATGCCTCATTGCATCCAAACACCAATTTTAACATCCCATTACTCTCATTCTTTTGTATTGCCGTAGGAAGCCTCGCTTGTGTCTTAGGAAGTAGTATTGCAGAAAAGTTTGGCGCTAAAAAAACAGCAATGTCTAGTTTGTTCTTATCCTGCTGCTGTTGCTTGCTTTCGCCACTCTTCTTTTTAGTAGGCAGTGAAACTGTTTTTGTTGTTTTTCTACTTTTCTGGGGGATGGTTGTCATCGCCGATTCACCCTTGTTCTCTCAGCTAGTTGCAGAAAATGCACCACAAAAAGACAAAGGAACTGCTTTGACCATCGTAAATTGTATTGGTTTTTCATTGACCATCCTTAGCATACAAGTGATCAGTTATTTTTACGAAACTGCAAATACGAACCTAGTCTTTATGCTATTAGCGATAGGCCCAGTTTTAGGCTTGTTGGCATTGAGGAAAAAGAGGAATACAGAAGTTTTTTCTGAGGCTAGAGAATAAGTAGCAAGCCTACTCTGGTTGAATCTCTGGTAATTTATTGGTAAAGCTTGGTGCGGTATCTCTGTAAGAAACTGCTTTCTTTTTAGAAACAAGGATTAACAAATCATAGCTTAAGGTAAACAAAGTACCCGTTCTAAACGTTTCTAAAAGGAGTGTTTCTAACTGAGCTTTTGCTTCGTTTAAAGTCAATTTTTTAAATTCATTGGCATCAGCATAGCGGTATTTAAATTGAAAAACTTCTTTGCCTTCAATCACAAACAAACGAACATACACATTTAAAAGGCCTTCGTTTTTTCTTAGAGGTTTGCTTAGGGTTAGTTTTACAAATTCATCGTCCGCAACACTCTGCTGTAGGGCTTCAAAAAATTCTTTAAATTGACTCATAGTGCAAAGATAAATTGTTTACAACAAAAAAACACCACTTAAAAGTGGCGTTTTTGATTTTTATAAGATCCTGAAACAAGTTCAGTCTAAAATTATGCTTTAAAAGTAATCTTACGCATACGTAAGCTTAAAGGAGTTACTTCTAAATACTCATCAGCTTTAATATACTCCATGTTTTCCTCTAAAGAAAAATCTACTTTTGGAGCAATTTTCATAGCATCATCAGTACCAGATTTACGCATGTTTGTCAATTGTTTTCCTTTGATCAAGTTTACAGCCATATCTTCTGACTTTGAATTCTCACCAATTACTTGACCTACATATATTTCTTGATTCACATCAATAAAGAAACGTCCTCTATCTTGCAAACGGTTTAATGCGTAAGCTGTTGCTTTACCAGCAGCAGAAGAAACGATCGCTCCTTTGATATCTTCAGCAAATTCACCTTTATAAGGTCCGTACTCACTAAATCTATGGTTGATAATTGCTGTACCAGCAGTTGCTGTTAAAATTTTATTTCTCAAACCAATCAATCCTCTAGATGGAATTGAAAACTCTAAGTGTTGTAAATCTCCTTTAGGCTCCATAATCAATAAGTCTCCTTTACGCAAAGACACTAAGTTTACAGCCTTAGAAGCAGCTTCTTCAGGTACATCAATAGACAATGTTTCCATTGGCTCATGTTTCTTACCATCAATTTCTTTAATAATTACTTGTGGTCTTCCCACTTGTAATTCATATCCTTCTCTACGCATCGTCTCTATCAATACTGATAAGTGTAAAACACCACGACCAAATACATTAAACTTGTCTTCAGAATCTGTAGTCTCAACTTTTAAAGCCAAGTTCTTTTCTAATTCTTTAAACAGTCTGTCACGAATATGACGAGAAGTTACGTATTTACCTTCTTTACCAAAGAATGGAGAGTTGTTAATTGTAAACAACATACTCATGGTAGGTTGATCAATCTCTGTTCTTGGCAAAGCTTCTGGATTTTCTAAATCAGCAATAGTATCACCAATTTCAAATCCTTCAATTCCTGTAATAGCACAAATGTCTCCACAAGGAACTTTATCTACCTGAATTTTACCCATTCCTTCGAATACGTGCAATTCTTTAATTCTTACTTTTTTAGTAGTACCATCAGCCTTACACAACATATAATCTTTACCAGCTTCTAGATCTCCACGGAAAATACGTCCAATAGCAATTCTTCCTGTAAAAGAAGAGAAGTCTAATGAAGTAATTTGCATTTGAGGAGTTCCTGGATTGTATTTAGCTTCTGGAATAGATTCTAATACTGCATCTAATAAAGGAATGATATTGTCTGTTTGATTTTTCCAATCAGTACTCATCCAATTGTTCTTAGCAGAACCATAGATCGTAGCAAAATCTAATTGCTCTTCTGTAGCTTCTAATGCAAACATTAAATCAAATACTTTTTCATGTACTAAATCTGGAGTACAGTTTTCTTTATCTACTTTGTTTACAACTACAATTGGTGTTAATCCCAATTCTAAAGCCTTACCTAATACAAAACGAGTTTGTGGCATTGGACCTTCAAAAGCATCTACCAATAATAAAACACCATCTGCCATTTTTAACACACGCTCTACTTCTCCACCAAAATCGGCGTGACCAGGAGTGTCAATTACGTTAATTTTTGTGTTCTTGTAATTTACAGATACATTTTTAGAAAGAATGGTAATTCCTCTTTCACGTTCTAAGTCATTGTTATCCAATAACAAATCTGTACGAACTTTACGGTCATCTAAAATTTTTGCTTGGTCGATAATCTTATCTACCAAAGTAGTCTTTCCGTGATCGACGTGGGCTATAATAGCGATATTTCTAATTGATTGCATAGGTGCTTATTTTGAAGCTGCAAAAGTAGTGTATTATTATTTAAATTTTACTTTTTTAATTTGGGAATTGCAAAATATACTAATTAAGGTGTATCCTAGTGGTAAAATATGGATACTAAAACACTTAATCGCTACTTTACTTGTTTAGTTCTTCATCATCTTCTCGAAATGCGCTAGGCAGCATTTCTGGAATCAATTTAATGAGTAATGGCAATAAAATGGCACCTCCAGGCAACATAAAAACAGCAAAAGATGGGATGCTTTTGCAAATGTCAAAGAGTTGTTGTTTTACCTTTCCTCTTTCTTCTTCAGTAAGTTTATGCTGGGTAGATTTTTTTAGCAAAAAAACAAGCTCCTTACTCTCTTTTATTTCTTTAGCAAGTCGTTTTTTGTTTTTTTGAATACTTTCTTTAATCTCTGTTACCGTTGTACTCACAAGGTTTTTCTGCGTTGTTTTTCTGTTTTGATCAAGTTTAGCTCTCTGCTGGTCTGACCTGCAACAGATGTATTTTCTTCTGCTCTTCTAATTAGATAGGGCATCACATCTCTTACCGGACCAAAAGGTAAGTATTTTGCTACATTATATCCTTCATTTGCCAAATTAAAACTGATGTTGTCACTCATTCCGTACAACTGTCCAAACCACAAGCGTTTATCGCCTTTATCTATTTGACTCTTCTCTGCTAATTCCATTAACAAATAAGAACTAAGCTCATTGTGAGTCCCAGCAAATACAGCCATATTTGGATGTTCAACCATATAAGAAATGGCTTCGTTATAATTGTCATCCGTAGCGTTTTTATCAACACAAATTGGAGAATCATAGCCCATTTCTTCTGCTCTTGCACGCTCCTTTTCCATATAAGCACCGCGAACTACTTTCATTCCAATATGAAATCCTTTTTGATGAGCTTTTTGATGTAAGTTTTTCAAATAGTCCATACGATCATGTCTGTACATCTGAAGCGTATTAAAAACAATCGCTTTTTCTGTATTGTACTGCTCCATCAACTCTTCGATTAACACATCTGCTGCTCCTTGCATCCAGCTTTCTTCTGCATCGATTAACAATGGTATATCATGTGCAACAGCTGATTTACAAACCGTATGGTAGCGCTCTACAACGCGTAGCCATTCTGATTTTTCATCCGTAGTTAATTCTTTTCCTTCTGTTAGTTTTTGATACAAAGCAAAACGTCCAAAACCCGTAGGCTTAAACACAGCAAAAGGGATGGCTTTGTTTTCTGTACCAAATTCGATGGTTTTTAGGGTCTTATTTAAAGCAAGATCAAACTGATCTTCTGTTTCTTTACCTTCGACTGAATAATCTAAGATAGAATGTACATGTTTGGTGTACATATTTTTAATGTTCGGCAAACAATCCTCTTCGGTCACACCTCCACAAAAATGATCAAAAACTGTCGATCTAATTAAGCCTTCTACGGGTAGATGTGCTTTTAAAGCAAAATTAGTCACGGCCGTACCTATACGTACCATCGGCTGACTTTGGATCATTTTAAATAAAAAATATGCTCGCTCTAATTGAGAATCAGATTTTAATGTAAAAGCAACTTCTGTGTTGTTAAAAAGCTTCATAACGATACCGTTCAAAAAAAATTTATGGCAACAAAGATAGGTACAAAGCCCAAATAATTCAATATTTTCTATGTATTTTGCGCAGATAATTAACACGCAATGAAATCAATACAAGCCAGTAGCTACCCTATTCATTTTCAGGAACTTGGATACAAATCACTTGAAACCATATTAGCACAAAATACCTATTCATCTCTCTTTATATTGGTTGATGAAAACACAATGGAATATTGCTATCCAAAATTTATGGCAAATTTACATACAGATCTGCCTATAGAAGTCATAGAAATTGAAGCTGGAGAAATTCATAAAAACTTAGAAACATGTATGGGTGTTTGGAGTGCTTTAACAGAGCTAAATGCAGATCGTCACAGTGTGCTAATTACTTTGGGTGGTGGTGTGATTACTGATCTTGGAGGTTTTGTGGCTGCTACTTACAAAAGAGGTATTGATTTTATCAATGTACCTACCACATTGCTAAGTATGGTTGATGCTTCGGTTGGCGGTAAAACAGGAGTAGATTTGGGTGTTTTAAAAAACCAAATAGGGCTTTTTGCCAATCCTCAAATGGTTTTGGTGGATCCCGAGTATTTAGAGACTGTTACAGCGCGTGAAATTAGATCTGGAACAGCAGAAATAATTAAGTATGGCATTACGTATGACCAAAACTTATACCAACAAATAAAGAAGAACAACAAACTCAATATTACTAAATTAATTCACAAATCTATTGAGATAAAAAATGAGGTTGTTTTACAGGATCCTAAAGAAAAGCACCTTCGAAAGATTTTAAATTTTGGACATACCATCGGCCATGCTGTTGAGTCTTATTTTTTAGAATCTCAGGAGAAAGAAAATTTAACCCATGGTGAAGCCATTGCAATAGGAATGGTTTGTGAGACTTACATCTCTAGTGTCTTGTTTGATTTTCCTAAGTCAGAGCTCCAAGAGTTTAAAGAAATGATTCTTTCTATTTATGGAAAAATACCTATTGACACCCGTGAATACAGCGCTATTATGGATCTGTTAAAGCACGACAAAAAAAACAACGGAGGTCAGGTAAATTTTGTACTCTTAAATGATATAGAAAAATACGAAATTGACTGTAAAGTTCCTGAAGATTTAATCATTGCGAGTCTAAATTATTACAGGTCTTAAACTTTTACTCTTAGCGATTCGTAGATTTCTTCATAAATCGGTAAGATATTCTTTAGTGAGAATTTCTTAGCGTGATTCTTTGCATTGCTTTTAAAACGCTCTAGAGTTTCATCATTTTTAAGGATGGTTAAGGTATTATTAGCCATGTCTTCAATATCACCTATAGGGCTTAAAAATCCGGTAACTCCATGAACATTAACCTCTGGAAGCCCTCCTGAATTTGTTGATATTACAGGGGTTTCTGCTGCCATAGCCTCTAAAGCTGCCAATCCAAAACTCTCTGTTTCAGAAGGTAAAATAAAGACATCTGTATAGCAGAGTATTTTTGCAACTTCATTGCTGTTCCCTAAGAAAATAACTTTGTCATAAATACCCAATTTCTTTGCCAACAATTCTGCATTTCTTTTTTCAGGTCCATCTCCGACCATTAATAATTTTGAAGGGACTGTTTTTTGAACCCGCTCAAAAATTTTAATCACATCTTGTGTTCTTTTTACGGGTCTAAAATTACTCACATGTGTTAAAATGCGTTCTTCAGGCTCAGCCAATGCGATTCTTTGACATTCACCATGGCTCTCTTTAAGGTACTTATCTATATCAATAAAGTTGTGAACTACTTTAATTTCATTGGTAATATGAAACAAGCGCAGGGTGTCTTCTTTTAAACTTTTAGAAACTGCGGTAACTACATCTGAGTGGTTAATGCTAAACGCTACGGCTGTCTTATAACTTGGATGACTTCCAACTAAGGTAATATCAGTTCCGTGCAAGGTGGTCACCACCTTAATATCTATGCCTTTTTCTTTAAGCATTTGCTTGGCCATATAAGCCGCATAAGCATGTGGAATGGCGTAATGCACATGCAAGATCTCTAATTGATGCTTTTCTACCACCTCTACCATCCTAGTTGACAAGGCCAGCTCATAGGGCTGGTACTGAAACAGTGGATATTCTTCCATGATCACTTCATGAAAGTGCAAATTATGAGAAATAAAATCCAGGCGAACAGGTTGGTTGTAGGTGATAAAATGTACTTCATGACCATTGTCAGCCAAGGCCATTCCTAATTCTGTTGCAACAACCCCACTCCCACCAAAGGTTGGATAACATACGATACCTATTCTCATAATTTATTTATCTTCTAATCTCTCTGACGTAAAGATACTTTTTTACTTACAGATGTTTTTTTATTGTTGCGAAAATTATTCATAAAAAAATCCCACACGATGTGCAGGATTAAATTTATAAAGTTTCTAAAGTAAATTCAGAATTAGTAATCTCCTAAAGTTTCTGGGTTTTGAGCCAACGCTGATTCTAATTGCTCATCGTTAGGCGCTTTACCATGCCAAGCATGTGTGTGCATCATAAAGTCTACACCGTTCCCCATTTCTGTGTGTAATAAAACACAAACTGGCTTGCCTTTTCCGGTTCTAGATTTTGCATCAGCCATACCCTCTAGTATCGCTTTCATAGAATTCCCTTCTTTAATATCTAAAACATCCCAACCAAAAGCCTCAAATTTAGCTCTAATGCTTCCCATTGGCAATACATCATCAGTTGCTCCATCAATTTGCTTACCGTTTAAATCTACAGTTGAGATTAAATTGTCAATCTTTTTTGCTGATGCGTACATGGCAGATTCCCAAATTTGACCTTCTTGCAATTCACCATCACCGTGTAAGGTATAAACCAAGTGGCTATCCTTATTTAATTTTTTTGCTTCTGCAGCCCCGATTCCAACACTCATTCCTTGTCCTAAAGAACCAGATGCAATTCTAATTCCTTCTAGACCTTCATGGGTGGTTGGATGTCCTTGCAAACGAGAGTTTAATTTTCTAAAACTAGCAAGCTCTTCTACTGGGAAAAAGCCCGTATGTGCTAAAACACTATAAAAAACTGGAGAAATATGACCATTTGATAAAAAGAACAAGTCTTCATTTTTACCATCCATGGTAAACTCAGTAGAGTATTCCATAATTTCTTGATACAATGCAGTAATAAATTCTGCACAGCCTAAAGACCCACCTGGATGCCCTGAATTAACAGCGTGTACCATGCGTAAAATATCTCTTCGTACTTGTTGGGTAAAAATCTCTAATCGTTCTATAGTTGTAGACATGAATGTTGTGTTTGTAGCAGACAAAAGTAATCCATTCAAAAGGATTTTACAAAGTCATTTTTCAATTTTATTAACAATCTTAACCACAAAAAAGCAAGAACAGTTGTTTTAGTACTTTTTTTTAAAAAAAATCATTCCTAACACTTCACAAAAGACAAAAACAACTAATTACCAGTACGTTAAATACAAAAAAACAACATAGTAGCCTTAAAAATTACAGTACTGATTTTATAAAAACAGGGTACTAAATAGCCTCAAAACCTGTGAATATTATTAAAAACAAAAAGAATACTTACAAAATCAGTATTTTTGATTAACCCTAAATACCTTTACTATGAAAAAGCTCTTCCTCCCAAGGACGCTTTTTATTATGTTCCTTTTTAGCGCAAGCAATTTTTTGCCTGCTCAAACCAAGACAGAAGTCAATGACAGTTTAAAAGCATATAGCTACCGACAATTGTCAGAGAAGTTCTATGCTTCTAAATCAGATTCTCTAAAAGCGATTATATACGCAAAAGCTTATTTAACAAAAGCAACTTTAGCTCAAGACACAATGGAGATAGCAAATGGTTATTACTTTTTAAGCGATGTCACCAAAGACCCCAGTTACTATATTAATTACCTCACCGAAATCATTAACAAATATCAAAAAACAAACAACAAAAAATACCCTGCCTTGCCATATTTAGAGTTAGGCGATTATTATTATAACAGAGGTAAATACGATTTAGCATTGAGTTATTATATCAAGGCAAAAAACAGTAGCATAACAAATCAAAATGAAGAAGTTAAGTTTGTTGCCATCCAAAGATTAGCTTTATTAAAATCAATAAATGAAGACAATAAAGCTGCTTTAAAACTATTTAAAGAATTATACAACAACTATAAAAACAAAAATACTGAAAATGACAATAATTATCATTCATTATTAATTAATATAACCATTTCTTTTATTAAACTAAATGAGTATGATTCAGCAAGCTACTATAATAAAAAGGTACGTGAATTACTTCTAAAATCGAATAACACTTCATTAGTTAGTTACACTATATATCATAAAGCAAAAATTGAATACCTCAAAAAGAACTACACTGAAGCTATCGTGAATTTTAAAAAATCCTTACCAGGCTTGTTAAATGATCAAAACTACAATTTAGCATCAGCATGTTACAACTTTCTTCAACAAGCTTATGAGGAAACTGGAAACAATCAAAAAGCCATAGTCTATGCGCTAAAAATTGATTCACTTTATAAAAAAAACAAGTTTTATCACTCAAGCCAAAGATCCGCCTATAAAGGTTTAATTGCCCATTACAGAGCGCAAAAAAACGATCATAAAGAATTGGAGTACATCAACAAATACATTCGTGTGGATAGCGCACTAAATTCAAATGCGCTAAAAATGCGTAAAAACTTAACCAACAACTACGACATCCCTAAGCTGCTCGAAGAACGTAAAGCCTTGGTGAATCGTTTAGAAAATCGCTTGACCACAACTAAAAAATGGTTGATGGGCATAGGGGTCATTAGCCTTGTTTTTATACTGTACTTTGCTTACCAGGCCCGTAGAAATAAGGTTTATAAAAAGCGGTTTACCTCACTTATCAATAGTCAGAAGACCGGAGAATCAAATGCCGAAGAGCAAGCTATTGAATATGGAAACGACCTTCCAGAAGAGGTCGTCACAGAACTGCTACAGTGTTTGGACCTGTTTGAGAAAAATCATAAATACCTGTCAAAAAAAATAACCTTGCCATCATTAGCAAAGAGCTTTCATACAAATTCTAGTTATCTTTCTAAGGTGATCAATCAATATAAAAAACAGTCTTTTCGTAATTATATTAACAAACTCCGAATCGATTATGCTGTAGAGCGTTTAAAAACTGATCGTGTTTTTAGAAAATACACACATAAGGCTATTGGAGAAGAAGTTGGTTTTAAAAGTACAGAAGCTTTTACCAAAGCTTTTTACAAGCATACGGGTATCAAAGCTTCGTTTTTTATCACAGAGTTTGAAAAATTTTAGGCTAGGTTTTTTGCTCTTTCTTTTTAGCTGCAGGAAACAACACATTGTTTAATATCAAACGATACCCTGGTGAGTTTGGATGCAAATCCAATTCCGTTTTAGGGTCTCCAACGCGGTGTTGGTAATCTTCTGGATCATGTCCCCCGTAAAAAGTAAACATCCCCTTCCCTTTGGTTCCATGAATATATCTGGCCTCTCGATTGGTTTTATTTTCTGCCATAACCAATACCGTTGCTTTGATTGTGTTTCTATCAAAGGCTGTGGTTTGCCCCATAAAACCCTTTACCAATTGTGTGTGATTTTGGGTTAACATGGTAGGTACCTGATCCCATTTTGCTGAGTATTCTTGCAAGGTAAAATAATCAGATGTTTTAGGAATTCTTCGTTTGGTGGTCATATCTATAGAAGAAAACTCATAGGTTTCTGGATTTCTAACCAAGGTATAATTTTCAAAGGCAAAGGTGTTGTTAAAGTTTAACTTCTCTTGATAATTTGGCTCTGAAGGATCTCCATCAAACATGGCTTCTGCAATGTCTACACCTTCGGCCGAAAGCGCAATATCAAAACTATCTGTTGCAGAACACATAGCAAACATAAAACCTCCTCCGTAAACAAAATCTCTAATCTTTTTAGAAACTGCTAATTTTTCTTGAGAGACTTTCTGATAGCCTAACTTTTTAGCCAAGACTTCTGCTGCTAATTTACTTTCTATATACCAGGGAGTGGTCCTAAAAGACCCATAAAAACGACCGTACTGCCCAGTAAAATCTTCGTGGTGCAAATGCAACCATTCATATTTTACCAATTGATCAGAAAGTACCTCTTCATCATAAATTACATCAAAAGGGATCTCTGCATATTTTAAAACCATTGTTACAGCATCATCCCAAGGCATTTTATCTTTGGGAGAGTAAACGGCAATTTTTGGTGCCTTCTCTAGAGTAACAGCTTCTTGATTTTTAGAAGGCGAAGCGATTTCTTGGAGTATTAATTGGGCTTTTGCATCTGAGATTATCTGATAAGAAACTCCTCTAATTTGACTTTCTTTTTCTATGGAAGCACTGTGCTCAATTAAGAACGCACCACCATCATAATTGAGTAGCCATTTTGCTTTGATTCCTTTTTCTAACGAATAAAATACGATCCCATAAGCCTTAAGATGATTTTTCTGATTCTCTGCACTCATCGGAATGTAAATAAAGGATGCCCAAATAGAATTGGTTAGCAATAAAAATGAGAGTATGGAAATATATCTTTTCAATAAATTTATTTTAAAAACTAGGTGCTTATTTGCTGGTTAAAAAGGCATCATATCATCATCTTCTTCAGAGCCAAAGGCATCTTGAGGGCTGCTAAACTGATCAGGAGTTACATTCATTTTTGATTGAAACTCACTGCTAAAGCCTTCTTCTAAATCTGAGAATTTAGCCAAATGTCCAGTAAATTTAAGGCGAATATTCTCCAAACCACCATTACGGTGTTTGGCTACGATAAACTCTCCTTGTCCTTCACAAGAGGTATGCTCATCATCATCCCATTCTGTAACACCATAATACTCTGGACGGAAAATAAATGATACGATATCTGCATCCTGCTCAATAGCTCCAGACTCACGTAAATCAGATAACAAAGGTCGTTTGCTTCCTCCACGGGTTTCTACCGCACGAGACAATTGTGATAAGGCAATAACAGGTACTTCTAATTCTTTGGCCAAGGCTTTTAAGTTTCTAGAAATTGTAGAAATTTCTTGCTCACGATTTCCTCCACCTTTACCAGAACCTCCAGCTGTCATCAACTGTAAATAATCAATCACGATAATTCGAACACCGTGTTGCGAAACCAAACGTCGGGCTTTTGCTCTTAGATCAAAAATAGACAGTGAGGGTGTATCATCTATATAAATAGGTGCATCTGATAGTTTCTTAACTTTTACATTAAGCTGCTCCCACTCATGTGCTTCTAAATTTCCTTTACGCAGTTTTTCTGAAGTCAATCCAGTTTCTGAAGAAATCATACGTGTAATTAACTGTACAGATGACATCTCTAGTGAGAATAAGGCAACTGCATGTCCAAAATCTATGGCCATATTTTTTGCCATAGAAATAACAAAGGCGGTCTTACCCATACCCGGACGAGCAGCAATAATAATTAAATCAGAAGGTTGCCAACCAGAGGTTAGCGCATCTAGTTTAGAGAATCCGGTAGCCAGACCACTCATCCCTTCTTGATTAGAAATATCTTGAATCTTTCTTAGGGCCTGCTTTACAAGATCTCCTGCGTCTTCAGATCCCTTTTTTAGATTTCCTTGAGTTACTTCAAAGAGTTTTGCTTCGGCTTCATCTAGTAGATCAAACACATCCATGGTTTCATCATAAGCGCTTTCTATGATATCACTTGAAATGGAAATTAATTTTCGTTGAATGTATTTCTGTAAAATAATTCTGGCGTGGTATTCTATATGTGCAGATGAGGCTACTTTTTGCGTTAGGTTGATCAGGTAAAAATCTCCTCCGACTAAGTCTAGCTTTCCATCTTTCCGCAATTGAGCAGAAACTGTTAGCAAATCTGTAGGCTCAGAATTCTGAAACAAGGTATAAATGGCAGCATAGATTTCTTGATGTCTTTTATCGTAAAAAGCATCAGGATGAAGAATGTCAATTACATCATCAATCCCCTTCTTATCAATCATCATCGCCCCTAATACTGCTACTTCAAAATCAATCGCCTGTGGAGGTAATTTTCCTTTTTCCAAGCCAATAATTCGGGCTTTATCTATCCGTTTTCCAGGTATAAATTTTGTTTCTTCCATGAAAGCAAATGTAGTTTTTTAGGTTGATACTTACTGTACAGTTTTTTAATTTCTTTATGCACAAAAATGAAAGGTTAATTGTTATTAACCTGTTGATAAACACTCAAGATTCAATATATTGATTATTTTTGGAACCATGAAACGCAAAAAAACACTTTTAATACTAACCCTGCTCCTCCCTGTTCAGATTGTTTTGGTGCAGTGGTTTTCAAAATACCCTCAACATATTGAGCAGGTATATTCGAATGGTATGTACCCACACATCAGTCGTTTTTTAAGAGTGTTATTTGGTTGGATGCCCTTTTCTATGGGCGATGTATTGATTTTTGGGCTTATCTTGTTTTTGTTTTATAAATTACTGCAAATTATTGGAAGTAAATTTAAAAAAACACTCATAAAAACGCTACAAATTACCGCATTATTTTCTGTGCTCTACGGATGCTTTTATCTCTTTTGGGGATTTAATTATTTTAGAGAACCCCTTGCTAAGAATCTAAACATTAAGAATGCTCAATACACTACACGTCAATTACTAGACCTCAATGAAAAACTAGTCTTATTATTAAATGAAACACACTCAAAGCTAACAAGCAATGATAGCTTGCTAGTAAACAATGCCTATACAACTCAAGACTTATACCATCAAGCAACCGTTGGTTATGATTTTTTAGCAAAAACCTATCCTCAATTTGCCTATAGTACACCTTCCGTTAAAAGCTCTTTAATGAGTTTGGCACAAACCTACAATAGTACTTTGGGCTATTTAAACCCTATCACTGGTGAAGCCCAAATTAATAATAGAATTCCAAAAACTAGTATTCCTGCAACTACCTGCCATGAGATGGCACATCAAATAGGTTGGGCTGCAGAAAATGAAGCTAATTTTGTTGGCTTTTTAGCAGCCACCTCTAACCCTGACTTGTTTTTTCAGTATTCTGGCTACCGGATGGCCTTTAGCTATGCATTTGCTGAATTGAGAAAAAGAAATGCTGCTTTGGCAAGTATCGTTTGGGAAAAGGTACATTTAGGAATCGTTAAGGATTACCAAGAAACCTCAAAATTCTGGCAGGCCTATCAAAACCCCATTGAACCTTATATTAAAAAAGGGTACAACTCTTATTTAAAAGCCAACAAACAAGCAAACGGAATCGACTCTTATGATTATGTAGTTGATTTACTCATTGGCTATTACGCTATTGAAGCTCCAAAAGATTCTTAAAATTTTGTTAAATTGGGGCTCAAACTCAAAATCCACAAACCATATCAATACATTTACTAAAATTAATTAACTAACTTATTTCTCATGAAAAAAACACTGCTTTTATTGTTGATTTTGTGCACTAGCCTGCTACAAGCTCAAGAATATTTCCCAACAAACTCGGGAGTAAAGACAACAGAAAATACGGCAATGGCGTTTACCAATGCTACTATTTATGTGAGTCCGACAGAAATTGTAAAAAAAGGAACTTTACTTATTAAAGATGGTAAAGTTGTCTCTGTAGGTCGCAACGTAAAGATTCCTAAAGGAACTCCAACGATGGATCTTGATGGAAAATCAATTTATCCTTCTTTTGTAGAATTGTATTCTAACTTTGGAATGAAAGCTCCACAAGCCAACAGAACTGCAACTAGATCTGGAGCTCAATATGAAGCAGGTAGAACCGGTTATTACTGGAATGACCATATTAGACCAGAAACCAATTCTTTGGAGAGTTTTGCTTTTGACAGCAGAAAAGCTTCAGAAATGATCAAAGCAGGTTTTGGTGTAGTCAACACTCATTTACAAGATGGAATTGTTCGTGGATCAGGAATCTTGGTCGCTTTAAACCCAAATTCTACAGATGCATATAGAATATTAGACACCAGATCTGCCCAATATCTTTCTCTAAGAAAAAGCAGCACATCTAGACAAATTTATCCAAACTCTATTATGGGGTCTACTGCCTTACTTAGACAAGTATATTTTGATGCTGAATGGTATGCAACAGGTAAAGCAAAAAACAAAGATCTTTCTTTAGAGGCATTTAACAGAAACAAAAACTTAGTTCAAATCTTTGACGCAGGAGGAAACAATTTAAACTCTTTACGTGTTGATAAAATTGGAGATGAAAATGGTGTTCAATACACTATTGTAGGAAGCGGTTTAGAATATGAAAACATCAATTCAATTAAAAACTCAAATGCAACCTATATTGTTCCTATCAACTTTAGAAATGCATACGATGTTTCTAACCCATACATGGCAAATCAATTAGATTTAAGTGATATGAGAAAATGGACTCAAGAGCCTTCTAATTTAGCTGTATTGGCTAAAAACAAGGTGCCTTTTACCATTACAACACATCAATTAAAATCGTTGAGTGGTTTTCAAAAGAATATCCAAAAAGCAATTACTTACGGATTGGACGAAACCAAAGCCTTAGAAGCCTTAACCACTGTACCTGCTAAAATTTTAGGAAAATCTGATGAGATCGGAACCCTAAAAGCAGGAAGCTATGCAAACTTCTTAATTACTTCTGGAGCAATTTTTGACTCTAGTACTGTACTTTATGAAAACTGGGTACAAGGTGCCAAAAATGTCATTAAAGACATGAATATTAAGGATGTTTCTGGAGATTATACTTTAACCTATGCAAACCAAAAGCTTAATCTTAGTATCAAAGGAAAATCAGCAACAGTAACTCAAGGGAAAACCAAATTAAAAAATAGATTTTCTTATGGAGATGACTGGATGCAGTTAACCTTAAACAACCAAGAAGACCCAACCAAATTTACTCGTTTTGTAGGTACTTTAGCTGGAGATGGCACTACTTTTAAAGGTGTAGTTGTTGATGAAAAAGGTACAGAAATGCAATGGACAGCTTTTAAAGCTACTGGAAAAAAAGAATCAGCGAAAAGCTCTAAAAAAGGAAAAACTGTTAGCCCTTATGTAGCTAAGGTTACTTATCCGAATGTGGCTTATGGTTTTGAGACAAAACCAAAACAAGAAACCTTGTTGATTAAAAACACGACCGTATGGACTAGTGAAAAAGACGGTGTTTTAAAAAATACAGATGTATTGATTAAAAATGGGAAGATTTCTCAGATTGGTAAAAACTTAAGCGCAAGAGGTGCTAAAGTAATAGACGGTACCAACAAGCATTTAACTGCTGGAATCATTGATGAGCATACACATATCGCTTTATCATCATCAAACGAG
The DNA here is from genome assembly GCF_038024035.1 of Polaribacter pacificus. Taxonomy (NCBI): domain Bacteria; kingdom Pseudomonadati; phylum Bacteroidota; class Flavobacteriia; order Flavobacteriales; family Flavobacteriaceae; genus Polaribacter; species Polaribacter pacificus. The sequence continues at coordinate 245,393 of NZ_CP150664.1, read as the reverse complement.
TCTGGACACAATTCTACCGCAGAAGTAACCATGGAAGATGCAATCAATCCAGCTGACATGAATATTTACAGAAATTTAGCAGGTGGTGTAACTTCTGCTCAATTACTTCACGGATCTGCCAATCCAATTGGAGGGCGTTCTGCCATCATCAAATTAAAATGGGGTGAAGAAGCAGATAAAATGATCTATACCAATGCTCCTAAATTTATCAAGTTTGCTTTGGGTGAAAATGTAAAGCAATCACGTAGTCAAAATGGAGTTCGTTTTCCTCAAACAAGAATGGGAGTAGAACAAGTATTTACTGATTATTTTCAACGTGCTAAAGAATACGATGCACTTAAGAAAAGTGGAAAACCATACAGAAAAGATTTAGAGCTTGAAACGCTAGCAGAAATCATTAACAAAGAACGTTTTGTAACTGCACACTCATATGTACAAAGTGAAATCAATATGTTGATGAAAGTTGCTGATCGTTTTAATTTTAACATCAATACATTGACACATATCTTAGAAGGATACAAAGTTGCTGATAAAATGAAAGCACATGGCGCAGGAGGATCAACCTTTGCAGATTGGTGGGCATACAAATATGAAGTAAATGATGCGATTCCTTACAATGCTGCAATTATGGCAAGTCAAGGGATTACAGTTGCTATCAACTCTGATGATAGAGAAATGTCTAGACGATTGAATCAAGAAGCTGCAAAAATCACAAAATACGGTGGTGTATCAGAAGTTGATGCATGGAATATGGTAACCATCAACCCTGCTAAACTCTTACATTTAGATGATAGAGTTGGAAGTATAAAAGTTGGTAAAGACGCAGATGTTGTTTTGTGGTCAGACCATCCGTTATCTATTTATGCAAAAGCAGAAAAAACCATTATAGAAGGAACTGTTTATTTTGATATGGAACAAGACCTACTTAAAAGAGCTGCTATCAAAAAAGAGCGTAGCCTGTTGATGAATATGATGCTGAATGAAAAAATTAATGGTGGAAAAGTACAGCCTCCTGTAAAGAGAATACAAAGAGAGCTTCATTGTGATACCGAAGAATTATTAAACTAGAAAAATGATGAAAAAACAACTGATATATAGCATCCTATTTATATGTATGATAGGAATAGGCTTTGCACAGCAAACGCCTGGATCAAAACAAACAGCTCCTTTTTCTATAGAAGGTGCAACTGCCCACTTGGGTGATGGTACTGTGATAGAAAATTCATTAATCATGGTTTCTGATGGTAAGATAAGTTTTGTTGGAAGTGCCAACATGCGAATTGCTCGTATGGGTAAAGTAATCAATGCCAAAGGAAAACACGTTTATCCTGGTTTTATTGTTTCTAATACCACTCTTGGATTGGGTGAAATCGATGCGGTAAAAGCCTCAATAGACGAACGTGAAATTGGTGCATTTTTGCCACATATTAGAAGTATTGTTGCTTATAATGCAGAATCTAAAGTAGTAGAGAGTATGCGTCCAAACGGAGTTTTAATGGGACAAATAACACCAAGAGGTGGTATGGTTTCTGGAACTTCTTCGCTTGTACAATTTGATGCTTGGAACTGGGAGGATGCCATTATTAAAGCTGATGAAGGAATTCATGCTTCTTGGCCAAACAGTCTTACTTTTGGAAGATGGTGGTTAGGAGAAGACAACGGTGCAAAAGCAAATCCTAATTACACAAAAAGCATAGCTCTTTTTAAAGAAAAAATTGAAAATGCAAAAACGTATTTGGCTGGACCAAGAAACCCAAAGAACCTTGTTTACGAGGCGATGGAAGGCTTGTTAAATGGGACAACAAAATTATATGTGCATGTCGATGGTCAAAAAGAGATTATAGATGCTGTTAATTTTGCTAAAGACTACGGAATTAAATTGGTTATTGTAAACGGAGACGAGGCCTATAAAGTTGCAGACGTTTTGGTTAAAAACAATGTACCAGTAATTGTACAAAGAGCACATAGAATTCCTGGAGGAGATGATTCTGATTATGATTTTTCTTATAAATTAGCAAAATTATTGGTAGAAAAAGGAGTAACTGTTGCTATTGGAATGGATGGAGACATGGAGCGTATGAGTGCCAGAAACTTGCCTTTTTACGCAGGAACTTATGCTGCCTATGGTTTAGGAAAAGAAGAAGCTTTAAAGCTGATTACCTCAAACCCAGCTAAAATTTTAGGTGTAGAAGATCGAGTAGGAACTTTAGCTGTTGGAAAAGACGCTACCCTATTTATTTCTGAAGGAGATGCCTTAGACATGAGAACAAATGTTCTTTCTCATGCATTTATCCAAGGGAGAACCTTGAGTTTAGAATCACATCAAACCACCTTGTGGAAACGATATGCCAATAAATACAAAAATCAATAATTGCAAAAGCAATACTTGTAAAAGCTCTGAAGAAATTCAGGGCTTTTCTTTTTTATAGAAACTATCTTTAGTTTTCTTATTTTTGCTCTTTAACTATCGCCATGTCAAAACAAATCTTAAGCATCCAAAACCCTGTGATTAAATCGTTGCTAAAGCTTCAAGAGAAATCTAGAGAACGAAAAAAATCTGGGCGCTTTATTATAGAGGGCATTCGCGAAATTGAAATGGCTAAGCTAGCGGGCTATGAGTTTGAAACACTTTTGTTCTATCCAGATCAACTAACAGAACTAGAAGCTTCCAAACATCGAACTGAGCAAACTGAATTGATAGAGATTTCAAAAGATATTTATCAAAAAATTGCCTACCGAGAAACCACAGAAGGAATCATCGCTATTGCCAAAACTAAAACATTTGCATTGGCTGATATCCAATTTAAAACCAGCACTCCCCTAGTTTTAGTTGCGGAGGCTCCAGAAAAACCTGGAAATATTGGCGCACTTTTAAGAACTGCTGATGCTGCAAACGTTGATGCAGTCTTCATCGCAAACCCTAAGACAGATCTTTACAATCCAAATATAATTCGCTCTAGTGTGGGTTGTCTTTTTACCAACCAAATTGGTATAGGGACTACAGAAGAAATTGTTGCCTTTTTAAAGGAGCACAACATTCATCTTTATGCCACTACTTTACAGAACTCTAATCGTTATGATACTGAAGACTACACAGCTCCAACTGCAATTGCAGTAGGAACAGAAGCTACGGGCTTGTCAGAAGCGTTTAGAAAGGCAGCAACACAAAATATTAACATCCCTATGCAAGGAGCTATTGATTCTATGAATGTTTCCGTAGCAGCTGCCATTGTTATTTTTGAAGCCAAAAGGCAACGTGGTTTTAAATAGTCTTATTTATTCATTAATTTATAGAGTTGCTTTATATCTTACACACATTTACCATGACTTCTACTGTTTTATTCTACATCTTAATCGCCATTTTACTCATCAACTATATTGTTGATCAAGTTTTAGATGCATTAAACTCAAAACATTTTAATGATCCAATTCCTGATGTATTACAAGATGTGTACGATGAAAAAGAATACAAAAAATCTCAGGCCTATAAAAAGACAAATGCTCAGTTTTCTACGCTAACTAGTTCTATTTCTTTGCTTGTAACCTTGGGATTTTTCTTTGCTGATGGATTTAAATTTGTCGATGATCTTGCAAGGAGTTTTTCTAATAATCCCATTGGCATTTCACTCATTTTCTTTGGGGTAATCCTTATAGGTTCAGACTTATTGAGTACGCCATTTTCTTATTATAAAACCTTTGTTATTGAAGAAAAATTTGGCTTTAACAAAACAACGATTAAAACATTCATTATTGATAAGGTCAAAGGAGTATTGATGACGATAGTTTTCGGTGGCGGCATTTTGGCATTAATCGTTTGGTTTTATCAGTTTGCAGGAACTTCTTTTTGGCTGTATGCATGGGGGTTAATTAGCCTCTTTTCTGTTTTCATGAACATGTTTTACGCTAAATTAATTGTCCCTTTGTTTAACAAACAAACTCCCTTAGAAGATGGCGCTTTAAAGACTGCTATTGAAAAATATGCTCAAAAAGTAGGATTTAAAATCAACAATATTTTTGTTATTGATGGTTCTAAGCGTTCTACCAAAGCCAATGCCTATTTCTCTGGATTTGGAAAGGAAAAAAGAATCACCTTATACGATACCTTAATCAATGATTTAGAAACAGAAGAAATTGTTGCTGTACTTGCTCATGAGGTTGGCCACTACAAGCGCAAGCACATACTTGTTAACTTATTTTTATCTATCTTATTAACAGGGTTTACGCTCTGGTTGCTGTCTTTATTTATTAGTCTTCCGATCTTTTCTGAAGCCCTAGGAATTAATATCCCTAGTTTTCATATTGGACTTCTTGTTTTTGGTATTTGCTATTCACCACTATCAGAACTAACTGGTTTGGGCATGAATCTTATCTCTAGAAAATTTGAATACCAGGCTGATACGTATGCCAAAGAGACTTTTAATAGCGATTCTTTAATTGGATCTCTGAAAAAATTATCAAAAAATAGCTTGAGTAATTTAACCCCTCACCCAGCCTATGTTTTTGTAAATTATTCACACCCAACACTTTTACAACGCTATCAAAATCTTAAAAATTAGCAGTTAATTAAAGAACAAAAAGACTTGCTTATTAAGATACTTTATCCTATTTTTAAGTTATGGCGTATACAGTTAGCATAGAAGAAGAAAACAAAGAAATAGCCAGTCGCTATAAAGATTTGTTAAAAGGGACCTACCAGACCTTGTCTAAGGAGGGTAAAAAGTTAATACGCTCTGCTTTTGATTTGGCTGTTGAAGCCCATTCTGAGCAACGTCGAAAAACAGGAGAGCCTTATATTTATCATCCGATTGCGGTTGCTAAAATTGTTGCCTATGAAATTGGCTTAGGTGCCACTTCTATTGCTGCAGCCTTACTACACGATGTGGTAGAAGACACGGATTATACCGTAGAAGACATGGAGCGTCTTTTTGGAGAAAATGTTGCTCGGATTGTAAGTGGTCTTACTAAAATTTCGCATTTAAAAAAGGACAAAGACTTTTCTATACAAGCAGAAAACTTTAGAAAAATGCTGCTTACTTTAAATGATGATGTCCGTGTAATCTTAATAAAAATTGCAGATCGTTTGCACAATATGCAAACTATGGATGCCATGCCAGCTCATAAGCAGGTAAAAATCGCTTCAGAAACCCTATACATTTATGCTCCGCTAGCCCATCGTTTAGGGCTTTATAATATCAAAACTGAGTTAGAAGATTTGGGTTTAAAATATACCGAACCTGAGGTCTATTCTGATATATTAAGCAAAATAAAAGCGAGCAAAGAAGACCAACAAAAATACATTGAGTCCTTTTCTAATAAATTGCATGAAGCACTTAAAAAAGAAGATTTTCAATATGTAATTAAAGGGCGTTCAAAATCTATTTTTTCTATCCGTAGAAAGATGCGCAAGCAAAATGTTTCTTATGATGAAGTCTATGACAAGTTTGCCATTCGAATTATTTACAAACCGACTTCTAAAGATGAAAAGTTCGACGCTTGGAAAATCTATTCAATTGTTACGGATCACTTTAAGCCCAACCCTTCTCGTTTAAGAGATTGGATCTCACAGCCTAAATCTACTGGCTATGAAGCTTTGCACATTACCGTGATTGGCCCAGAAAGCCAATGGGTAGAGGTACAAATCCGCTCTGAAAGAATGGATGAGATCGCAGAAAAAGGCTATGCTGCCCATTTTAAATACAAGCAAGGCGAAGTTCGAGAAAACGGTTTAGAAGGCTGGTTAAACAAACTTAAAGAGACCTTAGAGAATCACAGCATAGATGCCGTCGATTTTGTTGAGGATTTCAAACTCAATTTGTATTCAAAAGAAATCTTTGTATTTACACCAAAAGGAGATCTAAAATCTTTGCCAAAAGGAGCTTCTGCCCTTGATTTTGCCTTTTCTATTCATACCGATGTTGGTTTAAAATGTAGAGGTGCTAAAGTAAACGGTAAACTAGTGCCCTTAAGTCATGAACTTAAAAGTGGTGATCAGGTTGAAGTGCAAACGACTGCAGCAAATAAACCCAATGTTCGTTGGCTTGATTTTGTAATTACGGCTAGAGCTAGAACAAAAATTAAGGCGGCTTTAAAAGATGAGGAAAAGAGAATTGCAGAAGAAGGAAAAGCCATCTTAACCAGAAAACTCAGACATTTAAAAATTAGTATCAATGACAAGGTTGTCAATGAAATGGTTAGTTATTTTCAGTTGAGAACAAGTTTTGATTTGTTCTATAGAATTGGAAACGGCGCCATAGACAACACGCAACTAAAAGCTTTTGTCAGTCAAAAAAACAATGCTTTTATCAGCTTTTTTAAAAACAAATTAAAAAGAAGCCCAAATAAGAACGCAACTGACAAGGAAGAAGTTACCAGTAAATATGATGCATTGGTATTTGGACAGGATGATGAGCAATTAGACTATAAACTTGCCAAATGTTGTAATCCAATTCCTGGAGATGATGTTTTTGGTTTTGTAACCATTAATGATGGGATTAAGGTGCATAAAAAAGATTGCCCAAATGCCATTTCTATGCAATCCAATTATGCTTATCGGGTAATGCCAGCCACTTGGATCGATTCTTCTAAAGAAGAGTTTACTGCCATTTTACACATTAGTGGAATTGATAAGAAAGGGATTGTAAACAACCTAACAAAAATAATTTCGAGCAATATGGATGTCTATATTAACAACATCAATATTTCTGGAAACCAAGGGGTTTTTGATGGAAAACTTTCTATTAGTGTCAAAAACAAATCGCAGTTAACAAAGCTGATTACCAGTATAAAAAAAGTAGATGGGGTTCAAAAGATTGAACGTGTTAATACAATGTAAATATCAATTGACAAAAAGCTGTACTATTTTGATAAATAAGCTTAAATTTGTCGTTTCGTAAAATTCAAAAAAATGGGTACTCAAGAAAATCAAGATATTGTAAAAAATGTCTTTACTGCATTTTTGGAATCTAAAAAACATAGAAAAACTCCTGAAAGATATGCCATCCTTCAAGAAATTTATGATTTGAAAGAGCATTTTGATATCGAATCTTTGTATATCAACATGAAAAACAAAAATTACAGAGTTAGTAGAGCTACATTGTACAATACCATAGAGTTGTTACTAGAATGTGGCTTGGTTCGCAAGCATCAGTTTGGAGGACAAAGTATGGCCCATTATGAAAAGAGCTATTTTGACAAGCAACACGATCATGTTATCTTAACAGATACTGGTGAAGTAAAAGAATTTTGCGACCCAAGAATACAGGTAATTAAAAAAACGATTGAAGAGGTTTTTAATATTGATATTCACAATCATTCTCTTTATTTTTACGGTACCACCAAAACAACAAAACAAAACTAACAACTATATACAACACAGAACTAATGGCTGTAGATTTATTACTAGGATTGCAATGGGGCGATGAAGGAAAAGGAAAAATTGTAGATGTACTTACAAAAGATTACGACATCATTGCTCGATTTCAAGGAGGACCCAATGCTGGTCACACTTTAATTTTTGATGGTACAAAACACGTATTACACACAATTCCTTCTGGAATTTTCCACAAGACAGCGATGAATGTTGTTGGAAACGGTGTGGTGATAGACCCAGTGATCTTTAAAAAAGAACTGGAAAACCTTGACAAACACAAAATTGACTACACTAGTAAATTATTAATCTCTAGAAAAGCTCATTTAATCTTACCGACACATCGTTTGTTAGATGCTGCTTCTGAAACCTCTAAAGGAAAAGCAAAGATTGGCTCTACTTTAAAAGGAATTGGCCCAACCTACATGGATAAAACCGGTAGAAACGGGATGCGTGTTGGTGATTTAGAACTAGAAAACTGGAAAGAAAAATACGATGCACTTACAGAGAAGCATCTTAAAATGTTACAATTCTTTGATGTTCAAGTTGAGTTTAATTTGGATGAATTAGAGGCTGAATTCATTAGAGGTATTGATAAGTTGAGAAACTTACAATTTATTGATAGTGAAGAATACTTAAACCAAGCAATCAAAGCAAAAAAGACCATCCTTGCAGAAGGAGCTCAAGGTTCTTTATTAGACATTGATTTTGGTACCTATCCTTTTGTAACTTCATCTAATACAACAGCTGCAGGAGCCTGTACTGGTTTAGGAGTTGCTCCAAATAAAATTGGAGAAGTATACGGTATTTTTAAGGCCTATACTACACGTGTTGGTTCTGGTCCATTTCCTACTGAATTATTTGATAAGGACGGAGAGACAATGGCTTCTGTAGGTCATGAATTTGGCGCAACAACAGGGAGACCTAGACGCTGCGGTTGGTTAGACCTAGTGGCATTAAAATATGCAGTAGATGTAAATGGAGTTACACAGTTAATGATGATGAAAGGCGATGTGCTTTCTGGTTTTGAAAGCTTAAAAATTTGTACTTCTTATGTATATCAAGGAAAAGAAATCACTCACTTCCCTTACAATATTGAGCCAGAAAACATTTCTGTAAAATACACAGAGTTTAAAGGTTGGAAAGCAGATTTAACTGGGATGACTAACCAAGAGCAATTGCCAAAAAATTTATTGGATTATATTGCCTTTATTGAACAAGAAACCGGAGTTCCAGTAACCATCGTTTCTGTAGGACCTGATAGAAAACAAACCATTACTAGAAAGTAATATTTATAACAAAAAAAACCTCTTTGAAATTCAAAGAGGTTTTTTTTATTTACTTTAAAAAAGTGTGGGCTTAAACACCACCATAAACCAGAGCCAAGAATTATTTTCTTTGTGATCACCTCCTTTTAAAAACTCCAAAGATTTAGAACCAAACATCTTAGAGTACCCGCCACTAAAAGCGATATCATTACTAAATTTATAGCCAACACTTGTGTCGATTTCTGTACCTAAGTTTCTCGATAATATAAAATTCCCATTATACATGTCTTCAGCAGCAGAAAAAAAGTGTGGAACAATCTTAGCTGAAAACTTATTTTTTTGATAGCTTATAGATGCATATAGATCAAGCAATCCAACAGAATTGCTATGGTTGCCCACATAAAAATAATCCATCCATCCATTAAACTTATGATTGGTTCCAAAGATTGGATTAAACGATTTCATATCGGTACTAGTGTCATTACTGTCTTTACCAGACAAGGATTCTACACCCAAGGCTATTGAATACACGTCTGACAATTGATAATAAATGTTTCCTGTAAAATACTGTGCAGAAACTGTATTGTTTTGAAGGGTTCCGGTCTGAAAATAACTAGCACCATCCAGAGATAATTTACCTTTCTGATATTGAATTCTTCCTCCAAAAGTTTGCGAATACTGGATTGTTTTGTTTGGATCAAATAAAAGCTCAACTCCTGTATTTAAAGCTAAAAGACTCATATGAATACGATTTCTTTTAAAATGATACCAAGCATACTGAAATGTTTTATATCCTGCAATATTGCTGTAATTAGTAGAAACCCCTGATTGTGAATCGGCATTTAAAGCAAAACCAACATCCAATTGATCTCCATTATTAAATCTTTTTTTAGCGATGGCTGCATCATGACTACGCGCTTGTTGAGCCCAACCTACATTTCCAAATATTCGACTGTCATCATACACGATTTCCTGTCTTCCTAATTGTAGTTTTAATTGATCAGAAAAGACAATAGCAGCCCAAGCCTCATGCAAGGAATTTAAGTTATCCGAAGCAGAAAGTGTACTCACATCACCCCATACACGCACATTTTGTAAGGCAATTTTAAACGCTAACTGGTCTTGTGTAAAAAAGAAGTTTAGCCGTGTTCTTTGTGATATAAAATTTGTGCCTTTTGCTCCCGTATTTAAAAGGGTCTGAAACCCGTGTTTGTTTTCAAAACGAGGTCTGAGTTCTGCTGTAAGGTTAAATTGTTGCGCCACAAGTGTTGCCTGTGCACATAGCAAGATTACCAATAAAAGTTTGTTTCTCATCTTAGTTTTTATTTAAATTTAATTGGCAGTTGCACTTGCTAGAATTTGAGCAACTGTTTCTTTATTATCAACTCCCAAGCCTTCTTGCTGATGCACAAGCTCACCTTGAGGATTAAACACTGTGATGATATTTGAATGAGAAAAATCTAAAGGAGATATCTCTTTGTATTTTACAGATAAAACATTGGCAAATTCTCTAACGCCATCTACAGTTCCTTGTAAAAAAGTGTAGTTCTCCTCATCCATATAGTTCTCTTTTGCAAATTCTTTTAGTCGTTGAGGAGTATCGTTTTTAGGGTCAATACTCACAAAAACATACTGTACTTTACTTGTGAGCTTTTCTGGAATTTCTTTGGCGATATTTCTCATATCTGCAACCAATCTTGGACAAGCTGCCTTGCAAGTGGTATAGATCATGACCATTACCAAGGTTTTTCCTTGCAATTCTTTTAAGCGAATGCTTTTATTGTTTTGCGTATTCCATTTTGATGTTAGATTAAAAATAGAATTTTCAGAAATTTCATCTGACAATTCGGGTATTTTTTCTGATGTTACTACTGGTTTTAAATCCATGTTACACACCGGACATTGACCTTCTTTATGGTAGATCTTCTCGCCTTCGCATTTCATTGGACATTGATAAGTAATGGTTGCTATTTCTTTTGATTTGGGTTCTTTACAGGCCCCAAATGAAACCAAAGCTATGACGAGTATTAAAAAGTATTTTGTATAGTTCATGGTGTTGTTATTTAATATCTTTTACACATCTAAACCCAAGGTTTTTCATAGTGTATTTGGCTTTTAAGCTACCTCTAATGGCATAACGCATAAAAGCGGCATAGTTCATTAAATCTGTGGCGTTAATTGCTGCACTTCCGCAAAACAGCTCACTGTTCTTATCTACATCATTTCTAGATTCCCCAGTAATAAGTACCGAGTTAAAATCAGAAGTCCACTCCCAAACCAATCCGTGCATATCATAGACCTTCCAATAATTTTTAAAGGTAGACCCAACCACATTATCAAAGGTTTTTGGCTTCTCATACCAGCTTAAGATGTATTTGTTGTAGTTTTCTAGACTTCTTGCATCTGCTACGGTTTCATTAGACATGGCTACGTATTCCCATTCATCAACAGTTGGCAATCGTTTTCCTTGAATCTCACAATAGTTTTTTGCGGCAAACCAAGACACATTGGTAATAGGTGAATTTAATTGTTGTTCTGGGCCTAATTGCGTATCATTTATCCAATCAATTAAATAGCGTTCATCTGCAAAAAGACGAATAACTTTTGATTTTCTCCAAGTTGGATTCTCTTTGACAAATTTTAAAAAATCGTCATTGGTTACTGGATATACATCCATTAAAAAATCAGCAACCTGAACCTTTACTCCTTCTCTACCGTACAAAGGGGTATACTCACCACCTTTGATAGGTACCATTTTAGATTGACAATTCACCAAAGATGAGTTGAGTAGTACAAACAAGCAAATTGTCAATCTTAAAATAGTTTTCATCTGTTCTTTATTTAACTTTCTTAACGCGATCAACAGTTACGTTGGTTTTGTTATTACCCCAAGAATTGTAGATATAAGTCATTACATCAGCAATTTCTATATCAGAAATGTTTTGAGCTGTCATGACACTGTTGTATTTTTTACCATTTACGGTAATCTCTCCAGTTTTACCGTGCTTAACGATACCGATAGCTCTATCGACGTTAGCATTTAAGTAATCTGATTTTGCCAAAGGAGGAAATGCATTAGGAATCCCTTGTCCAGTTGCTTGGTGACAGGCAAAACAAGTTTTCATATAGACTTGCTTTCCATCAGCTATTTTTTGTGCTAATGACTTTTCTTGCACTACAGCTACTGTCTTAGTCTTAGCTTCTTTAGGCATTGATTGTATAGACCCTCCTTCTGGTAAATAAATTCCTTCTTGTTTAATTCCAGAATATACTTTTTTGTTTTCTTCTCCTTTTACTTTTAACATTCCCAAAGCTCCTTTATTAAAGGCTCTAAAAATAGCGTGGTCTACTAGGATAAATGTTCCTGGAACTTCTACTTTAAAATCAACGATGGTGGCTCCACCTGCTGGGATTGAAGTGGTCTGTACATTTTTATTCATAACAGAACCACCTTCTACATGGACGTTGTCAAATATCTCACCAATAACATGGAATGAAGAAGTTAAATTTGGGCCTCCGTTACCAACAAAAAGTCGAACTGTTTCTCCAACATTTGCCGTAATTGCATTGTCTCCGGTAAGAGCACCAACTTTTCCATTAAACACTACATAATCAGCATCTTCTTCAACCGCTTTTTTCATATCAAAAGACTGCAAACCACGTTCTCCATTATCACCACTTGTATAGAAATCACCCTGCATGATGTAGTACTCTTTATCTACAGGTGGCAAACCACCCTCTGGCTCAACTAAAATCAAACCGTACATGCCGTTTGCAATATGCATTCCTACTGGTGCGGTAGCACAGTGATATACATATAGACCTGGATTTAAGGTTTTAAAAGAAAAGGTTTTTTTATGACCTGGAGCAACAAATGATGATTCTGCTCCTCCTCCTGGACCAGTCACTGCATGTAAATCTATATTGTGTGGCAGTTTATTATCTGGGTGGTTAGACAAGGTAAACTCTACCTCATCACCCACTCTGGTTCTAATAAAGCTTCCAGGAACAGAACCTCCAAAAGTCCAATAAACATACTTTACTCCATCAGCCATTTCTCCTTCTTTCTCGATAATTTCCATATCGACCAACAGTTTTTTAGCAGGTCTGTTTCCTACAGGTTGTGGAACAAAAGGTGGAGCTGTTAGCTCTGCTTTTACAGTACCTTGAATAACTATTGCTGCAGAATCTTTAGCAGCTAGGACTTTCTTATCATCATCAGAGCAGCCAAAGATTAGTAAAATCCCTAGCAATAATGTGAAAGCTTGTGTTTTGTGAATTTTCATTTTGGTTCGTTTTTAAGTTTGCACTAACATCTTAAAATACATTGAGGCTTTTCTTTGCCAAAATCATTTAATTTGTCTTCTTTTAATAATAAAGGATATATTTGTCCTTTATATATAGCAAATTTACGAACCCTAAGCAATGAAAAACATGACATTTGTCATCTAGTCAGATAATTAAACGAAAAAAATAAGAAAAGATCTAGAAAACCTAAATACCTGATTTTAATATTTCAGTAGCATACTCATGACATTGTTGTAATGTTTCAGTAATGTCATTAAAGGTAGTTTTAGGGTTGATCAAACACATGCGCAAAACAACCTGGTTTTGTAAAACTGTCGTTACCAATAAGGCTTCTTTTGAGTCCATCACTTTGGCAGATATTTGTTGATTTAGGGAATCCAATTGCTTTTCAGTTAAATCCATGCCTATTGGATTGTACCTAAAATTAATCACGGCCAAAGTCGCTGGCGATACAATTTCCCAGTTTTTACTTTTGCGAAGCATGTCTTCGGTCTCTTCTGCTAAATCAATATTATAGGTGATGGCTTCTTTAAAAGCATTTAATCCAAAAGTTTTAATCGACATATAAAACTTTAGAGCTCTAAAACGTCTTGTTAATTGGATTCCATAATCATAAAAATTAATTTCTGACTCATTGCCTTCTATATCTCTAAGATACTCTGGTTTTTCACTAAACGTATTGCTTAACCACGAGGCATCTTTTACCAACAAGCAACCAATCTCATAGGGCTGAAAAAACCATTTGTGAGGATCTACTGTTAATGAATCAGCTCTCTCAATACCTCTTAACACTCTACTCCCCTTTTCTGATAGTATGGCTGCACCACCATAAGCGCCATCAACATGCATCCATAAATCTTCTTTTTCACAGATATCTGCAATGGTATCTAAAGGATCTACGGTTCCTGTATTGGTAGTTCCTGCCGATGCAATAATACAAAAGGGTTGATTACCTTCTAAACGATCTTTTGCTATGGCATTCTTTAATTTATTAAAACTGATTCTAAATTCTAAATCGGTTGGAATAATTCTAATTTGCTCTTTTTTAAAGCCCAAAACCCTGATGGCTTTGATATTGGAAGAATGCGCTTGATCTGACAAATAAATAACTGCTTTAGAAAAATCATCACCACATTTTATTCTTCGTGCCGTTACCAAGGCAGTTAGGTTTGCCATTGAGCCACCACTGGTAAATATTCCTCCTCCTTTGGCTACTGGAAAATGAAACATCTTTAAAAGCCAGTTCATCGTCACAATTTCTAGTTCTGCTGCTGCAGGTGAAACGATCCATCCCCCAGAAAAAATATTAAAACCTGTTGCCAAAGTATCTGCTAAAGCACTGATATAATTGCTTGGCCCTGGCACAAAAGAAAACATTTTAGGATGCGACGTTAGGTTGCTAAAAGGAATGACATTTTCCATCACAAAATCAAGTACTTTGTCTGCAGGCATTGGCGTGTCTGGAGCCTCTTGTAAAAAAACAGCATCCATTTCTTTTCTTGTTGCCGAAGAAACCGGTTTTTTTGATTCTATCGTATCAAAATGCTCAGCTAAAATGTCAATAATTTTATAGCCATAGGCTTTCATTTCTTCTTTCGATAAATCAAAGGTAGTCTTCATAAGTAGTGATTAAATTCTTTTGCAAAATTACGGATTCAATCTTGTTTAAAAACAACAAAAGCGACTAATTTTACTTAAAAAACTTTCACTTTTCTTTGACAACATTGCATCTATATTTTAGTATTTTTGTAAAAAACAAAAAGAACTTTGAAAAAAATTCTCCTCATTCTTTTTTTAGCAACCTTAAGCAGCACTGTTGCTCAAGGAAAAAAAATAAACATCCTACAAGGTCGCTATCTAAGTAAAGATGAGGCCAAGTATCCTGGAGCTACTATTTTTACAAAAGACAGTGAAGGCTTGGTGACTTTTGAACTCGATGGAGCTATCCTAACTTGTAAGAGAGCAATCTACTATGAAAAATTGAATTTTTTTAAGGCATATGGAAACGTGTTGATCAACCAAGGCGACACCATCAAACAAACCAGTGATTATGTAGATTATAATGGAAACACAAAGCTAACTGTCTCTTATGGTAATGTGGTTTTAAGAGATCCAAAAATGACCTTAAAAACAGATACCTTAAACTTTGATCGAGCTCAACAAAAATTATTTTACAAGCATCACGCAATCATTAAAGACCAAACCAATACCCTTGCTAGTAAAATTGGTACCTATTCTTTAGAAACTAATAAATTTACAGCAACAACAAGAGTTAAGATTACAAACCCAGAGCATGAATTAGAGTCTGAACACCTTGATTATTATACAAATACAGGCTATGCTTATTTGCATGGAGCCTCTACCATTAAAGGGAAAGACAATACCATCTATACAGAGAAAGGTTTTTACGATACCAAATTAGAAATCTCTCGCTTTGTTAAAAACTCAAAAATATTTTTTAAAGATAGAACTATCGAAGGTGATAGCTTGTATTATGATAAATTCAAAGGTTTTGCATCAGCAACCAACAACATAAAACTGGTAGATACCATTCAGAATTTTGTAGCAAAAGGAAACTACGCTGAGTTTTATCAATTTAAAGACTCTGCCTTTATTGTAGACAAAGCAGTTGCCATTACTGCCATCGAAAAGGATTCTATGTATATCCGAGGTGACACATTGTTAGTTACCGGAAAACCAGAAAATAGAATTCTTAGGGTTTACCAC
This sequence comes from Polaribacter pacificus, assembly GCF_038024035.1. NCBI lineage: Bacteria > Pseudomonadati > Bacteroidota > Flavobacteriia > Flavobacteriales > Flavobacteriaceae > Polaribacter > Polaribacter pacificus. The sequence continues at coordinate 229,724 of NZ_CP150664.1, read as the reverse complement.
AACGTTAAAATTTTTAAATCTGATATGCAAGGCGTTTGTGATTCTATCCACAGCAATCAACAAACAGGCTTAACACGTCTGTTTAAAAACCCGGTATTGTGGTCTAAAAAGAATCAAATTACAGGAGATGACATCCACTTGATTAGCAATCCTGAAACCAACAAACTAGATTCTATCAAAGTCTTAAAAAACGCATTTATTGTTTCCTTAGATAGTATTGTAGATAAAACAGCTACCTATAATCAAATAAAAGGTAGAAACATGTATGGTACTTTTGAAGAAGGGAACCTAAAATACTTTTTTGTAGATGGCAACGCAGAAGTAATTTATTACAACAGAAATGATAAGGGCTATATAGAAACAATTACCAAACAAATTACCAGTTCTATAGAGTTTGAACTTGGTGAAGACAATAGTATTGACAGAATAAAATACATTAAAAAACCAGAAGGTAAATCATATCCTCCTGATAAACTACCTACTCAAGGAAGGCTGTTAAAAGGCTTTATATGGAGAGAAACGGAACGCCCATTAAGCGTTGAGGATCTCTTTAAAACTGCAGATACTTTAAAAAGTATCAAAGTTCAAACATCATCTAAGTAAACATGCATTCAGATTTTATAAAATACCAAGCTCAAACTTCTCCTCACCCCTTGTATTTAGAGGTGTCTCACGCAAAAGGCTCCTATGTCTTTGATGTTGAAGGAAAACAATATTTGGATTTTGTAGCGGGTGTGTCTGCCAATAGTTTAGGGCATAATCACCCTAAAGTTTCACAAGCCATCAAGGATCAAGTTGACCAATATACCCACGTGATGGTCTATGGAGAGTTTGCTCAAGCAGCGCCAGTAGCTCTTTGTAAACTTCTAACAAGTACCTTGCCTTTTGATAATGGAGCCGTCTATTTGACCAACTCTGGAACAGAGGCTACAGAAGGAGCTATAAAATTAGCCAAGAGAAGTACAGGGCGTTTTGAAATTATAGCTGCTAAGAATGGCTATCATGGAAACACGCAAGGCGCTATGAGTGTATGTGGACATGAAGAAAAAAATCAAGCTTTTAGACCACTTGTTCCCGGGGCAAGGTTTATTGAGTTTAACGAGTTAAAAGATTTAGAAAAAATCACTAAAAACACAGCTGCAGTCATTTTAGAAACCATCCAAGGGGGGGCTGGTTTTATAGCGCCTACCAATGATTATTTGCAAAAAGTAAAAGCAAAATGTACTGAGGTTGGAGCGCTTCTAATTTTAGATGAAATTCAGTCAGGTGTTGGACGTACCGGAACTTTTTGGGGTTTTGATAATTATAAGGTAGTACCTGATATCATCATTACCGGAAAAGGATTAGGCGGTGGAATGCCCATTGGTGCTTTTATTGCTCCTACTCATTTAATGAATCTATTGAGTAAGCAGCCTAAACTTGGACATATTACTACCTTTGGAGGACATCCTGTAATTGCCGCAGCAGGTTTGGCTACCGTACAAGAAATTATCGGCAGTACTTTAATGCAAACTGCTCTAGAAAAAGAAGCGTTGTATAGAAGCTACTTAAAACACCCTGCTATCAAAGAAATTAGAGGAAAAGGGTTGATGTTAGCTGTTTTGGTAGAAACTCCAGAATTGGCCACTCAAATTATTCTGCGTTGTTTTGAAAAGGGACTGCTCTTATTTTGGTTGTTGTTTGAAGGTCGTGCCTTAAGAATTACACCACCGCTAACCATTTCTGATCAAGAAATCAAAGACGGTTGTCAACTACTCATTGAAACCCTTGACGAACTAGCTAGCTAGTAATTTGTCCACAAAATAATTAAGCATTTTTTCTACCTCATTTACAGTATCTTTTTGAAGAGAAACATCTGTTAACCTAGGCAAGTGTTTTGCATAAAACAAATGGTTGTTAGACATTTCAAATAGATTTGTCGCCAAAGCATATGGATACTTATAGGTTGGGTTCACTTCTGAGATAACACTAGACACCAGGGTTACCAGGTTTTTATAACTCATAAAAAAGCCTTTAGAATTTTCAGTATCTACTTCCTTGGTATGATAAGCCTTTACTCCTTCTGAGATAACAATATTATGGAGTTTACTTTCATTAACATAAGCTACATTGGGATTCTCTTGAGCTGCATACACAATAGAATGAATTATAATTTGAAGCTTTTCTTTAGGGTCTTTAATGTTTTTTGTATTAATGCTAATCAAATAACTTGTCCATTGCCAATACCAGTTGACTAAAAAAAGCAATAACATATGCTTGTTTTCAAAATAACGGTAAATCGAAGTTTCTGTAGAGTTTATCTCTACAGCTAACTTTTTAAAAGTAAAAAACTCAAAACCAACTTGGTCAATTAAAATAATACTGTGCTTAATAATTTTTCTCCCCAAAACAAACTCTTGTGGTTCTTTTAGGTATAAGCCATCATTTAGCGATATTTTAATTTCTATACTCATCTGTATTTCTCTTTTAAAAAATTAAAAAAACAAATATATGAAAGTTTAACAACTTTTTATGATAGTAATACTATCATTTAAAAAGTATTGCTATATTTGTAAAAAAATAAAACAAAAAACAAACAATAAATGAAAGCACACACAAGAGAAACTCAAGCGACAATGACTCCAGAGAAATCATTGCAGTATCTTAAGGAAGGAAATCAACGTTTCCAAAACAATTTAAAAGCCAATAGAAATCTATTAGAACAAGTCAATGATACAGCCGAAGGACAGTTTCCTTTTGCAACCATATTGAGCTGTATTGATTCTAGAGTTTCTGCTGAGTTGGTTTTTGATCAGGGCTTGGGAGATATTTTTAGTGTACGAATCGCTGGTAATTTTGTCAATGAAGACATACTTGGTAGTATGGAGTTTGCCTGTAAGCTTGCTGGAACTAAAATAATTGTTGTTTTAGGGCATACCAGCTGTGGAGCAATCAAAGGTGCTTGTGATAATGCAGAACTAGGAAACCTAACCAAAATGTTAGGTAAAATTAAACCTGCAGTAAACGCAGTTGAAACACCTAAAGATGAAAACTTAAGAAACTCATCTAATTTAGATTTTGTAAATGATGTAGCTACAAAAAATGTTCATTTGACTATGGATAGAATCGTAAAAGAAAGTGATGTCTTAGCAGAGATGCAGAAGAAAGGTGAAATTAAAATCGTTGGAGCAATGTACAATATCCACACTGGAGAAGTTGTTTTTTACGAATCTTAAAAAAAAATAAATGAATCTGAAAAAGGATTTAAAAAGAATGGTAGCATTAGCAGTTTTGTTTTTGCTACCTTTTACTTTAAGTGGTCAACAAAATGATTTAGGAAATTGGTTTGTTTACATCGGCAATAAAAAACTAAACAATAACTGGAACCTACACACTGAAGTACAATATAGAAACTACAATTTTATAGGAGATTTAGAACAATTACTGCTCCGAACTGGTTTAGGTTATACCTTTAATGATCAGAAAAGCAATATACTTTTGGGTTATGGGTATATTCTATCTGAAAACTATTTACAGGCAACCAAAGATAAAAACACAGTTAATGAGCATCGCATCTTTCAGCAATTTACTTCAAAACAAAGCATAGGCTCTGTAGCATTAAATCATAGGTATCGATTTGAGCAGCGATTTATAGAAAGTGATTTTAAAATGCGGTTTCGTTATTTTTTAGGGGTCCAAATTCCTTTTAGCCCAAAAGAAAGCAATAAATACTATGTTTCTGCCTACAATGAAATTTTTCTAAACACCCAGTCTTCTGTATTTGATAGAAATAGAGTTTATGCAGGTATTGGTGTTCATCTCTCAAAAAAAGTTAGACTCGAGGCCGGGTATATGAATCAAATTTTTGAAAACTCAGGAAGAGATCAATTAAATATCATGACGTTTATAAACTTTTAACTCCTAATTTTTTACTTTCCTTAACACAAAACTCTTAAATTGTGTTAAGAGCTGTTAATCAAGCGTTAAATTCGATTTTTCAAAAAAACTATTGTTCTTTTTCATAGTCTTAGAAGTATAACTTTAAAAAACAAGTATACCATGAAAAATTTAAAAGTAACTTTAGCAATCATCTTATTTAGTGTTTCAACAATTGTTTCTGCAGCAGTAAAAACTGAAAGCCCAATTGGCGATGACTTAAGAACAGAAGTAGTAAAATTATTGGGACATCACCAATATGATTTAGAAAACAAAACCTTAGAAGCAGAAGTTTCTGTCTTGGTTAACAATAAAAATGAATTGGTTGTTGTTTCTGTAAATTCAAGTGATGCTGCATTGATCGCTTTTGTAACTACGAAATTAAATTACAAAAAAATTGATGGAAAAGGAATTGCAAAAGGAAGCATCTTTACCATCCCTTTAAAATTAACCTAATAAAACCAATACAATTAGTTTAAAAAAGCCCTAGAAATTTCTCTAGGGCTTTTTTAGTATCCAAATACACCAAAAGTGTTGACACAAAAAACCATGGTTAAGTGCTCCACAACAGAACCTTCAACTTATTTATTCTGGATTTTTAGATTCATTTAACAAGAAACTCACAAAATCTGTTAAAACCTGTTAATCAAGCGTTAAACATCTATTTAGACTGAAACTCTTTTGTTTTCTAGACGTCTTATAAGTATAACATTAAAATTTATAAATCATGAAAAAATTTAAAACTACACTTGCAATTATTACAATCAGCTTCTCAACAATCGCGTCAATTTCTGCAAACACAACTGAGCCTACAAGTGGTGAATTAGCAAAGAAAGCTTTAAGAGCTAAAATTGTTAAACTCTTAGGGAATCATCCTTATGATTTAAAAAGTGATGTGCTTAAAGCAGATGTCGCCATAATGCTAAACAACAAAAATGAGCTAGTGGTTGTCTCGGTAGAATCAGACAATGATCAATTAGATAATTTTGTCACCGGAAAATTAAATTATAAAAAAGTGATGATCAAAGGGATTGCTCCTGGGACGATCTACAAGGTTCCCGTTAAAATTAAATAAAGTTGATTGCTACAGTTTAAAAAAAGCCCTAGAATTCTCTCTAGGGCTTTTTTATGAGTTTATTTAGTAGCTCTTGTACTGAAGTAGAATTCCAATCAGCTGCCCCTACTTTTTTTACGTGGATCTTAGAGTTTTTGTCTATGATAAAAGTTGTCGGGATAGAATTGGATTGTAATGCTTTAGGTGGTATAGTCAATGAATTATATACTGGAAAATCATACTCTTTTTTATCAAAGAATGCAGAAATTGTACCCCAGTTTTCATCACTTACAAAAATAAATTCAACCTCGTCTTTATAGTTGTCATACAATTCTTTCATACTAGGCATCTCTGCAATACACGGCGGACACCAAGTAGCCCAAAAACTTACAAAAACAACTTTGCCATTTAGCTCATTTGCTTGAATATCTTTAGTGTTTAATCCTTTTAGTTGCCAATCAGTATCTTTTAAAACCTGTTGATCTTCTGCTGCAATCACTGTTGGTGAAAAAGAAAATATGCGTAAAAAGTACACTTTTGTTGGTGGATAAATAAACAAACCAATCAACACAACAAAAGCAATATTCCAAAAATGTTTTTTAATTTTTTTTACCATAATACATCTATAGTCGAACAAACTCCCATTAAATTACAAAAAAAAGACCCTAAAATAGGGTCTTTTTTATATAAATAACTAGTGCATAATTATGCAGCGTTTTCTTTTTTAATTAAGTTTAATGCAGAACCTTCTTTATACCATTCAATTTGTCCTTGATTATAGGTATGGTTAGCAATAATACTATCTTTAGTTCCATCTGCATGAACAACTTCTATAGTTAAAGGTTTTCCTGGTGCAAATTGATTTAAATCTAAGAAGTTAAAAGTATCATCTTCTTGGATTAAATCATAATCTGCTTCATTGGCAAAAGTTAAACCTAACATTCCTTGCTTTTTAAGGTTGGTTTCATGAATTCTTGCAAAAGATTTAACCAATACAGCAGCAACACCTAAATGACGAGGCTCCATAGCAGCATGCTCTCTAGAAGATCCTTCTCCATAGTTATGATCTCCAACAACGATGGTCTTAATACCAGCAGCTTTGTATGCTCTTTGTGTTTTAGGCACAGCATCATACTCTCCTGTTAGTTGACTTTTTACAAAGTTGGTCTTCATATTATATGCGTTTACAGCGCCAATCAAACAGTTGTTTGAAATATTGTCTAAGTGTCCTCTATAACGCAACCAAGGTCCTGCCATAGAAATATGATCAGTGGTACACTTCCCAAAAGCTTTGATTAACAACTTAGCTCCAGTAATATCAGTTCCTAAAGGTGTAAATGGCTCTAACAATTGTAATCTTTCTGAATCTGTTGCAACTTTAATAGTTACTCCACTTCCGTCTTTTTCTGGTGCTAAATAACCATCATCCTTAACTTCAAATCCTTTTGGAGGCAACTCCCAACCTGTAGGCTCATCTAACTTCACTTTTTCTCCATTTTCATTGATCAAATAATCAGTCATTGGATTAAAGTCTAAACGACCCGCAATGGTAATTGCAGCAACCATTTCTGGCGAAGCCACAAAGGCATGCGTATTTGGATTTCCATCTGCTCTTTTGGCAAAGTTTCTATTAAATGAATGTATAATAGAATTCTTTGGAGCATTAGAAGGATCACTATAACGTGCCCATTGACCAATACACGGTCCACAAGCATTGGTAAATATTTTAGCATCTAGTTGTTCAAAAACACCTAAAATACCATCTCTATCTGCAGTATAACGAACTTTTTCAGATCCTGGATTGATTCCAAACTCTGCTTTTGTTTTTAAACCTTTATCAATAGCTTGTTGAGCAATAGAAGCCGCTCTTGACAAATCCTCATAAGAAGAATTGGTACAAGATCCTATTAATCCCCACTCTACTTTTAATGGCCAATCATTTTTTGTAGCTTTTTCTGTCATTGCAGTACCAACCTTAGTAGATAAGTCTGGTGTAAAAGGTCCGTTTAATAAAGGACTCAACTCTGATAAGTTAATTTCAATTACTTGATCAAAATACTGCTCAGGATTTGCATATACTTCTGCATCTCCAGTTAAATATTCTTTTACTCCATTTGCTGCATCTGCAACATCACTTCTATCTGTTGCACGTAAATAACGTTCCATAGAAACATCATAACCAAAGGTAGATGTTGTAGCTCCGATCTCAGCACCCATATTACAAATGGTTCCTTTACCTGTACAAGACATAGATTCAGCACCCTCTCCAAAATACTCAACAATTGCGCCTGTACCTCCTTTAACAGTTAAGATATCTGCTACTTTTAAAATAACATCTTTAGGAGCCGTCCAACCGTTTAATTTTCCGGTTAACTTAACACCGATTAATTTTGGAAATTTTAACTCCCAAGCCATTCCTGCCATCACATCTACTGCATCAGCTCCTCCAACACCAATTGCTACCATTCCCAATCCTCCTGCGTTTACAGTATGAGAATCAGTCCCGATCATCATTCCTCCAGGGAATGCATAATTTTCTAAAACAACTTGATGAATAATTCCTGCACCTGGTTTCCAAAAACCAATTCCGTATTTATTAGATACAGACTCTAAAAAATTAAAAACCTCATTACTGGTATTCAATGCAGATTGCAAATCTTGAGTTGCACCTACTTTAGCTTGAATCAAGTGATCACAGTGAACCGTAGTAGGTACCGCAACTTGGCTTTTACCAGCTTGCATAAATTGCAATAATGCCATTTGTGCAGTTGCATCTTGACAAGCAATTCTGTCTGGAGCAAAATCTACGTAATCTTTACCTCTTTCAAAAGCTTTAGTTGGTTTCCCTTCCCAAAGGTGGGCGTATAAAATCTTTTCTGCTAGTGTTAATGGTTTTCCTGTAATTTTTCGAGCTTCATCAACTCTCTCAACTACATTCGCATAAACCGCCTTAATCATTTCTATGTCAAATGCCATATATCGTAATTGTTTAGTTTTTTCGTGGAACAAAAATACAATTTTTAGCTGAAATTAGAAAATAAACAGTGTATTGAAATGAATAATGAAGTATTGATAAAAAATGACGCATAAATTGAATAAACACTAAATAGTAGCTTTCAAAATAGCTCAAAATTATCAACTTGATAAAATGAGAAAATGTAAAGAAGCAGGTCTATAAGCCGAATCCTGTCTCTAATGAATTAGAGTCTTATCATTTATCTAGTTCTAAAATTACTTTTAGAATCGATCTGCCCACCCCTTGAAATCGAGCGAGTAGCCCTCAATCTTCAATATACGTGGCATTGCACCGCATAGAGTTTACCTGGTTTCACTACAGCCGAACTGTACTTGCTTTCTGTTGCACTTGTCCTCGACTTACGCCGGACGGATGTTATCCGCTATGCTACTCTTTGGTGTTCGGACTTTCCTCTTTATTCTGAACATGATTCAGTACAAAGCGATAAGATTGACCTGCTTTTTACCCTGCAAAAATACGAATAAAAAACCCACTTAATTTCTTAAGTGGGTAAATAGCTTTAAAAAAATTTAATAGCCTTATTGCTTTCTGCTTGTAATTTTAAACAGTATTACATAAACATATCTTTTACCTTCTCAAAAAAGGATTTATCTGATGTTTGAGGGTTCGGAACAAAATTGTCATCATCTTTCATCTTATCAAAGAATTGTTTTTGTTCTTTAGATAATTGCTGAGGAGTCCATACGTTGATGTGGATTAAAAAATCTCCATTTCCGTATCTTTCTATACTTGGCAATCCTTTTCCTTTTAATCGTAAAATCTTACCAGATTGAGTCCCTGCTTCTATCTTTATTTTTACTTTCCCGTTAACAGTTTCTATTTCTTTACTAGTCCCTAGAACTGCTTCTGATAAGCTAACATATAAATCAAAATGAATATTTGTCCCTTCTCTTTTTAAGGTAGCGTGTTGGATTTCTTCTATTAAAACCAACAAATCCCCAGGAATAGAATTTTTACCAGGAGCTTCATTTCCTTTACCAGCAACCTTTAACTGCACTCCTTCTGTAACCCCTGCAGGAATCTGAATTGAAACAGTTTCTTCTTTTACGATCAAACCTTCAGAATCTGATCCGCTAGGTCTTTTATCAATACTTTGACCAGCTCCTTGACAAGTAGGACAGCTAGTAGCTGTTTGCATTCTTCCTAGTATGGTATTGGTTACTCTAGTTACTTGACCAGATCCATTACAGGTAGAACAGGTTGTATAGGTAACTCCGTCTGCTTGAACTTTTCTACGGACTTTTACTTTTTTCTCAACTCCTTTTGCAATTTCTTCTAAAGTTAACTTTACACGAATTCGCATATTGCCTCCTTTAACTCTAGTCTGACGTTGTTGACCTCCGCCAAATCCGCCAAAACCTCCACCAAAGATATCGCCAAATTGACTAAAGATATCATCCATATTCATACCACCGCCACCGAAGCCGCCGCCGCCATGACCGTTTTCAAAAGCAGCATGACCGTATTGATCATAACGTGCTTTTTTATCTGGGTCACTAAGTATTTCATAAGCTTCTGCAGCCTCTTTAAACTTAGCCTCTGCTCCTGCATCATCTGGGTTTTTATCTGGATGATATTTTATTGCCATCTTTCGATAGGCCTTTTTTATATCCCCTACACTTGCAGACTTGCTTATTTCTAAGATTTCGTAATAATCTTTTTTTGCCATAACTAATATACTATACAGTTTTAATGAATCTCAATCACGCTATAAAACGCTATCTCCAATCATTATAAATTGTTTATTGTCCGATTACCACTTTTGGGTAACGGATTATTTTATCTCCCAATTGATATCCTTGCTCAACTACGTCAATTATTTTACCTTTCAAATTATCCGAAGGTGCTGGAATTTGAGTAATTGCTTCATGTAGATCGGCATCAAATTGATCGCCTGCCTCAACCTTCATGATATTCAATCCTTTTTGCTCAAGAGTCTTTTTTAATTTATCATTGATCAAGTTCATTCCTTTAAGCAACTCCTTGTCTTTCGCTTTCTTAATTTCTGACAAACCTCTGTCAAAATCATCTAAAATTGGCAGTAAAGTTGTCATTAATTCTTGACCTGCAGTTTTAAACAATTCAATACGTTCTTTAGTAGTACGCTTTTTATAATTTTCAAACTCAGCAAACAATCGTAAATATTTATCTTTTTCAGATTGAATTAACTCTTCGGCTGTAGGCTCAGTTTTAGGATTCTCTTGGCTTTCTTCTGTTTTTACTTCGTTCTCAACATTGTTGATTTCTTCTTCTTGTAACTTTTCTTCTTTACTCATTGGATGTAAACATTAAAATTCTAAGCTTTTTATTGGCAATAATGTTGCCAATAAAAAAATAGTGCCAAGTTGACACTATTTGTATACTTTTTTTAAAAAGAATTAATTTTCAATACGTTCAATTTTTGCACCAATAGCCCTCAATCGCTGATCTATATCTTCATAACCTCGGTCTATCTGTTCAATATTATTAATGATACTAGTTCCTTTTGCAGACAAGGCTGCAATCAATAAGGATACACCAGCACGTATGTCTGGAGATGTCATATTCGTTGCTTTTAACATCGATTGGAAATCATGTCCAATCACGGTTGCTCTATGGGGATCACACAAAATAACTTTTGCTCCCATATCGATAAGTTTATCCACAAAAAACAAACGACTTTCAAACATTTTTTGATGTATCAAAACCGTCCCCTTAGCTTGGGTAGCAATCACTAGCACAATACTCAATAAATCAGGTGTAAAACCTGGCCAAGGAGCATCAGAAATGGTCAATACTGAGCCATCTATATAATTTTGAATTTCATAACTCTCTTGTTCTGGGATAAAAATATCATCATTGCGTTTTTCTAGTTTGATTCCTAGTTTTCTAAACACATTTGGAATTTGTCCTAAATCTTTCCAGCTTACATTTTTAATAGTCAAAGCAGATCTTGTCATCACTGCCATTCCTATCCAACTACCGATTTCTATCATATCTGGCAAGACAGTATGCTCACAACCATGAAGTGATTTTACACCTTCTATGTGAAGTAAGTTAGAACCAACACCCGTAATTTTTGCTCCCATGGCATTCAGCATTTTTGACAATTGCTGAATATACGGCTCACAGGCTGCATTGTATATGGTTGTGGTACCTGTTGCTAAAACCGCGGCCATTAAAATATTTGCAGTTCCGGTAACAGAAGCCTCATCCAAGAGCATATCTGTTCCAAAGAGTTCTTTGGCTTCTACTCCATAAAACGACTCTTCTTTATTGTATCGAAAAGTTGCTCCGAGTCTAATAAATCCTTCAAAATGTGTATCAAGACGTCGTCTTCCTATTTTATCTCCACCTGGTCTTGGAATATATCCCTTACCAAATCTGGCTAATAAAGGACCTACAATCATAATAGAACCTCGCAATGAACTTCCATCTCGTTTAAATTCTTCAGATTCTAAATAATTTAAATTAAGATCATCTGCTTGAAAAGTGTATGAATTTTTACTTATTTTTTCAATTTTTACTCCCAGTTCTCCTAGAATAAAAATTAACTTATTAACGTCAATAATATTTGGAATGTTATTGACAGTTACCTTTTTATCGGTAAGTAAAACTGCACAAATAATCTGAAGAGCTTCATTCTTAGCTCCTTGTGGGGTAATACTACCACTTAATTTGTGTCCACCTTCAATTTTAAATGATGCCATAGCAATTATTTTTTTCTGTGATTGTTGTTTTTATGAGATTTAAAATTATTGCTCTTGTGGTTTTTTGCTCCTCCTCCTTGCTGAGTCGTACGCTTTTTTAATAAGTTTTTTGATTCAGAGAGCGGCTCAGTCGAAGCGGTTAAATCAATATTTCCATCAGACAAGTCTAATAAATGCTTAAAAATAACAGCATCATCAACGGTGTCTTTGTTCCAGTTTAAGTAACACTTTTTCATATGATTGGCAATAGAGTATTCTAAAGCTTCACGCTTTTCGTCCTTTTCCCAACTAAGTGCAACATCAATCATGGTTTGAATGTTGTTTCCGTAATAACGATATCTAGATGCTGATTTAGGATACGCTAGTGCTTCTGGTTTCTCTTGGAGCTCTTCTTTAGATGGCTTGTCAAAAGGTGAATCAGCATCCAATTTAAAATCAGACATGATAAAAAGTTGATCCCAAAGCTTGTGTTTAAAATCTGGCACATCTCTTAAGTGTGGTTGTAGATTACCCATAACGTCAACAATGGCTTTTGCCATCACATTGCGTTCTTCTTGAGTTTCAAGGCTTAAGCAATGATCAACTAATTTTTGGATATGTCTTCCGTATTCAGGTATAATCATTAAAGTTCTTTCGGAGTTGTATTCTAAATCAAATTCCATGTTTCTTTTTGTGTGAAGTCTTTTGTTCTTGCCCTCGAGCGCAGTCGAGTTCTCTAAAAAAAAGGTCTCGACTGCGCTCGACCTATGCTTGTTTTAATACGCTAAAATAAGGTTTGCAAATTAAGTATTTATTTTAAGCCATCAAAACTTAAAAACAAAAGTTCTACCCGATTACTTTTAATTTTGCAAATTGTAATAACAATTTCTTAAGTCCGACAGTTCCGAACTTAATTTCGGCTTTTTTATTAGGGCCCGAACCTTCTAAGCTAATTACTTCTCCAGCACCAAATCTGTTGTGCTCAACAAGTGATCCTACAACAATATTGGTGTCAAAAAGGTTGGTAGTATCTCCAGAGCTAGGCCTCACTTTTTTAAGATTGCTCGGAGGTTTTATGGATTCTTTTTTGGCGGTAAATTCTTGACGCTGTCTCTTAATTGGTTTTTGAAATCGAATGGTTTTTGGCTCAGTATCAAATAAAGAACTATCTACAAATCGATTTGTGCTTGCTTGCGGGCTGCTTGGTGTTAGATATTCCAAAAAACGTTCATCAATTTCTTCAAGAAAACGACTCGGCTCAGCATCAGTCAGTTTCCCCCAGCGATAGCGGGTTTGAGCATAGGTTAAATAGGCTCCTTTTTCTGCTCTGGTCAGTGCAACGTAAAATAGTCTTCGCTCTTCTTCCAATTCACTTCTGGTATTCATGCTCATCCCAGAAGGGAACAAGTTTTCCTCCAAACCAACAATATAAACATAAGGGTATTCTAAACCTTTAGACTGATGAATACTCATTAAAGAAACTCTTGGACTATCATCTTTATTTTCAGAATCAAAGTCTGTAGCCAGTGCCACATCTTCTAAAAACGCCGTTAATGATGCGTCTTCTCCGGTCTCTATTCTATCGGTAATAAAATCTTTAATTCCATTTAAAAGCTCCTGTACGTTCTCTACCTTGCTAACTCCTTCTGGTGTTCCATCTTTTTGCAAGTCTTTAATCAATTGCACCTGCTTAACTACCAAATCAGCAATTTCATAAGCGTTTTTGGTCTTGGCATCAATTTGGAAACGCAAAATCATATTGACAAAATTTTGCAATTTGGTTTTGGTACCTGCGTTAATTTTTAAATCTACCTGATCTAAATGTGTCAGAAGCTCAAAGATTGATTTTTTATAGTGATTGGCAGCAATGGTTAATCGATCTATTGTGGTTGCTCCAATACCTCTTGTAGGATAATTAATTACTCGAATCAAAGCTTCTTCATCCTTTGGATTGATAAGCAATCGTAGATAAGAAAGCGTATTTTTTATTTCTTGACGTTGATAAAATGAGATTCCTCCATAAATTTTATAAAGGATATTCTTTTTACGCAATGCATCCTCTAAAGCTCTTGACTGTGAATTGGTTCTATACAACACCGCAAAGGCATCAGCCGTCAATTGCTTGTTCATCATATTCTCCCAAATAGACTTGGCTACAAATCGACCTTCTTCTCCATCAGAAATGGTTCTCATCACCTTAATTAAGTCTCCTTGTCCGTTTGAGGTCCAAATCTCCTTATCTAAACGAGTTTTATTTTTTTCAATCACAGAGTTTGCAGCTTCTACGATAGTACTCGTAGATCTGTAATTCTGCTCAAGCTTAAAGGTTTTGACCTCTGGATAATCTTTTTGGAAATTTAAAATATTGTTGATATTGGCTCCCCTAAAACTATAGATACTTTGAGAATCATCTCCTACCACGCAAATGTTTTGAAAACGGTCTGCTAAGGCTCTAACAATTAAATATTGTGAGTGATTGGTATCTTGATACTCATCAACCATAATGTATTTAAAACGGTCTTGATATTTTGCCAACACCTCAGGGAATCGCGATAAAATCTCATTAGTTCTCAGCAGTAAATCATCAAAATCCATAGCTCCAGACTTAAAACATCTAGCTACATATTCTTTGTAAATATCTCCTAATCTTGGTCTGTTTGCATGCAAATCTGCCTCTACCAACTCTGGATTATTTACATAGGCTCTAACGGTAATCAAGCTGTTTTTTAATGACGAGATTCTACTCAACACTTGTTTTGGTTTGTATCGATCTTTGTCTAGATTCATCTCTTTTATAATTGCTGTAATCAATCGAACTGAATCTTGAGTATCGTAGATGGTAAAATTAGACGGAAAACCCAATCGATCTGCCTCAGAACGCAAAATTCTTGCAAAAACCGAGTGAAAAGTTCCCATCCATAAATTTTTAGCCTCACTCTGCCCAACTACAGAAGCAATTCGCTCTTTCATTTCTCTTGCAGCCTTATTGGTAAAGGTGAGCGACAAAATATTAAAAGAATCAACGCCTTGTTTCATTAAATGCGCAATACGGTAAGTTAGCACACGTGTTTTACCAGATCCAGCACCTGCAATAATGATCATAGGACCTTCATTTTGCAATACTGCGTCTTTCTGTGCTGGGTTTAATGTGCTTAAATAATCTGACAATGGATTGGCTTTTTTATGGAATATCAAAAGTACTATACCCTGTTGAGTTTGGCAATAAAAGTTATTGACATTTTAAAATCCTAAGACTATTTAGCCTAAAAAATCTGATTTAGATTTAAGGCAATAAAAAACCCACACTGTCAAAGTGTGGGTTGTATAAAATTTAAAAATGTTTAAAAATAAAAACGAAGTCCTAAGTTATAGTTTCTACCACGAGTAGAATAACCAATAGTTTCTTCATAATCTTCATTAAAAATATTATTGATACCACCTGTAAACATCAATCGTTCTTTATAAATACTATAGTTTGCGCTTAAATCAACAATGTTAAAGCTCTCAAGGTTTTTCTCAACAGTTTGAAAAGTGGTAGCATCGTAATAGCGTCCCATACGTTTCCCTACATTTCTATAAGACACAGAAACATAGCCATTTTCAATTGGCTGAACCTCTAAGCTTGCTGTAATTTTATTTTTAGGGATATAATCATTTTCAAAATCCTTATCCGTATAGGTATAACCAACAGAAAACTCTATTTGTTTATGTGGATAAATACTTGCAAACGCCTCAAATCCTTTGGCTTTGATTGTTGTGTTGGCATTTCCATATTGACCCCAAGGAGCGGTAGACAAACTGTTAAAAATAATCGCATTTTCTTCAGTTCTTGAAAAATAAACTGCATTGTATTGTATCCAGTCTCCAAATGATCCTTCAAAACCAGCCTCAAAAGTCTCATTAGTTTCTGGTTGTAAATCTAGATTTCCATAATCAGAAAACAATTGATACAAACTAGGCGCAATAAATGCCGTGCTATAAGAACTCAATAATTTTAAAGAGCTTTTATCAGATGAAAACAACTCATAAGAAGGGTTGATATGATATACTGTATAGTTGCCATAATTACTATGCGTATTAATTCTACCACCAAAATTAAGCGTTAGATTGTTTTGCAAACTAACAACTGCAGTTGCATACACATCAAAGGTGTTAAAATTAGCCAAATCACTACTGATAGCACCATAAGGAGTATCCGTTTGATTGTTGTGCGCCTGATAATTTAATCCGCCAATTAACTGAAAATTTTCTGAAAAATCATACTTATTAACTGCATCAAGTTGAACACTTTTCCCTTCATAGTTACTAGTATTTAGGCTTCTTTTGATGGAGTTAAATGAAGCCAAAAGATAGGCAGATCCATTGTCATAGGTATACTGTGGTTTTAAGGATACTCTAAGCTGTTTATTACTACCCCTATTTAAAATATTATCAACATAAGATCCACCGTCGTAATCATAATTAAAATCGTCGTAATTAAAAGTAGACTCAATATTAAACGCTGTATTTAGGCGGTATCCCAACTTTAACAAACCATGTACACTGTTGTAGTCATCTTCCTCAAAAACAGTGCTTGCTACTTGACTTTTTGCCGCAGACAATCCACTCGATTTAGAATAACTCAATGAACTTAAATAACTAAAATCATTAACAGTACCGTTTATATTAACCTGTTGTTTACTACTTGACAAACGAGAATTTGTGCTCTCTGCTGTGTTATTGGTACTTAAATTAAGTGAATAGCTTCCTGAGATAGATTGTTTTGCTGATTTTTTTAAAATTATATTAATCACACCTGTCGCAGCTCCAGAACCATACATGCTACTAGAAGCTCCTTTTAATACCTCAATAGAATCAATTTGATCCAAAGACAGAAGTCTAAAATCAAACTCCTGATTGATACCGGTAGGGTCACTTACAGGAATCCCATCAATCAACACAAGAATCTGACGATCTCTTCCACCTCTAATATAGGTACCTCTAATTCCACCTTGATTAGAATCGGCTCCTTTTACCTCTATACCTACTAAATTGTTTAAGAGTTGAGATACAGTCTTCCCTGCATTGTTTTTAATTTGCTCTTGAGTAATCTTAATAATTACCTTACCAACTTTCTCTTTTGACAAAGAAAATTTTGTGGCAGAAATAACCACCTCATCAAGTTTTAAATTTTTTTCTTGTTTTTGTTGCGCAGTCACCTGAACACAGGAAATACCAAACGCGATAGCCGAAGCTACGAATAGATTTTTTTTCATCAGTTTTGATTAAATTTTTACAATGAAATCAGGAAAAACGAGTACGAAATGAATAGTACACAAACTTTTGTCCCGAAAGTTTTTACTTTTTGAAATTTACGGCAGGTCTCCTGGCTTGCGTCTTGTAATGTACCTTCCCATTTGCGCAAAAAATAGCAGACAAACAGTGGTTAAAGAAATCATTACAAGCATTCTTTCTAAAAGAACAAAGCTTACAGTTGCGGGAACAGCACAGGCATTGAAAATTACGGTCTTCTCTTTTTTAAAAAAGCTCAGAACTCCTTTTCGCACCTATTTCCCTTTTAATCTATCAACTCATGTACTGAGGTGATAAAACCAAAAATTCATTGGCGAAAGTACTGCAATTTCAATCAATAAAAAAGCATAATTCTTAGATTTTTTTTTGTAATCTTGCACAAACTAATCCTATGAATTTTCGATTTACCACGCCCTATTTTAGCCTTATTTGCCTACTTTTTATTGTGGCTTGCAACCCAAAAAAGAACACAACAAACGACACTAAAAAGAGTGAAGAAATTAGTAAGATAAAGTATGCTAAAGGATTTGAAATCAAAACCGTAGATGGCGAAAAAAAATTAATCATTAAATCTCCATATCCAAACGCAACTGAACAATTTGTTTATACCATCCAAGCAAAATCTTCAGAGCAAAAACCTGGTAAATCTTCTAATACCATCTATGTTCCTTTAGAAAAAACAGTTGTTACTTCTACCACACACATACCCATGCTAGAAATGCTTGGCGTAGAAAAATCTTTAATAGGTTTCCCTCACACCGATTATATTTCTTCTGAAAAAACAAGAGCAATGATAGATAATGGTCAGGTGCAAGAAATTGGAAATAAAGCCGATATCAACACAGAGGTTCTCTTAGCTTTAAACCCAGAAGTTGTTATTGGATTTAGCATGAGTAAAACCAATAAAACCTTAAACCTGATAGAAAGATCTGGAATTCCAGTAATTTTAAATGGTGCTTGGTTAGAAGAAACTCCACTTGGAAGAGCAGAATGGATTAAGTTTTTTGGTTTGTTATATGACAAAGAGTTAGAAGCTGAGCAAATATTTAATGATATCGAGGCCAATTATTTAGCTGTCAAAGAGATTGCAATGACTGCAAGTAGCAAACCGACGATACTATCTGGAGCAGTAATGAGTAAAGACATTTGGAATTTGCCTGCAGGGAAAAGTTTTGTAGCCCAATTCTTAACAGATGCCAATACTAATTATTTATGGTCTGACACCGATGGTACAGGTAGTTTATCAATTAGTTTTGAAAGTGCTTTAGACAAGGGTAAGGATGCTGATTTTTGGATAGCTCCTGGCTACTTTACCACTAAAAAACAAATGCTTACCAGCAACGAGCATTATAAAGAGTTTACTGCTTTTCAAAAAGATCAGGTATTTACATTTGCGACCAAATTAGGAGCCACTGGAGGAACCCTTTATTTTGAATTAGCGCCTACACGTCCAGATCTGGTTTTAAAGGATATTATTAAAATCACGCATCCAGAATTACTCAAGGACTATGTGACCACCTTTTTTGAGAAGTTAAATTAATCGTTGATTAATTGACGCAATGGTATTGGAAGATCTACACCTTCTTTTACAAAACGTTTATGAACCGCTTCTTTTAAATCACATTTAAGTTTAAACTCTTGAAAGGGCTCATTTAACCAGACATAAGCTCTTAAATGAATAAACTCTTCTGTAACATCGATTAGTCGAACAGTGATTTGATGACCATCTGTAAGCACCTCTTCTGGAGTTCTGTTATCAATAACAAACTCTAACTTAACAGCTTCCTCTTGGATGATTCGTTTTGCCAGATCAACATCTGCACGAAGTCCTATTCTAAAATTATTAAAACTCAAAATATTTGAATCTTCAATGGTATGATTTAAAACCGATTCTGTACTAATGATTGAGTTTGGAATGATCAATCGTTTGTTTTCAAAATTATTGATTACAGTATGACGCAGTGTAATATCTTGAACAATCCCAATCCGTTCTTCATCTAATTTAATATAATCACCAACACGGAAGGGTTTAAAAACAACGATAAAAACCCCTGCAATTAAATTGGATAGTGCTGCTTGAGCAGCAAAACCGATGATGGCTGCTAAAATTCCCGCCCCAGAAAAAATCAAGGTTGCTTTACTCCTTAACCAGGGAACATTTGCCATGATATAAGCAAAAGCGCAAATTCCTAAAAAAAATTTAATAGAGTTTTTTAAGAAAAAAACACTGGTTCCTCCAAAGCGTTCCTGCTTTTTGTGTTTGATATATTTTACCAAAAAGAACCGTATGATTCTAGAAAGAATCCAGGTCACAAAAAAGACGAAAAACATATAGAGCAAAATGCTCCAAAAGTTATCTAATTTTAAAATATCGTCTAAATAATTCATCTAAAGTCTTTTGCTAAAACATGGTAATTTGCCCTTCATCACTATTTGAGTCTTCTTCTGATACATCCTCTTCATCAACCACCTCAACATCATTGACTGTAGGTTCTTCATAAGGCAATGACTCCAATAAGTTTACTTGCTTTATTTTATCAGTTGTCAACTGATTCCCTTGTGCTTTTATTCCTTTGACAGCAATGAATGATTCAAAATCAACTTCTACAGCCTCTAGGCTTCTCTTAGAAAACTGAACTTCAGCGACAGGTCTATAATCTGTGGCAATGATTTCTAATTGCGATTTAGGGTGTTCTGATATAAACAGCTCCTCTTTATCTACCTGATCAATTAAAAAACGCTTTACATAATAACGTTCTTTTTCTCCATCAAAATAAATAGCAGAGATTGGTTTCTTTGGATTCCATTTTTCCAAGACAATCATGTCTTCTTCAAAGTGCATCGCCAAATCTGGCTTTACGGCTTTTACTTTTCCACTTTGGGTGGCAATCAATAATTTATCTTCTGCTTTAAACTCGCCCAACAACTCACCTCTTTCATCAACATTTAAGCGCTGTACTGCATCATCAAACCAGATTTTTCTAGGCTTTAAGGTCGATACTCCAGCGGCTTTGAATTCTACTTTTTTTATAGGGTATTTAGTAATAGTATTTCCTCTTGACGCTCTTCCTTTAATGGTCAAATCAGAAAAGTCTATATCCCATTTTAATTTTTTCACACTTCCAACAGCTCTAAGGTTTATGGTTACAACCTCTGCTTCTCCATTTGGATTTGCAGTGAAATAATGTACCAAAGAACCTTTGTTTCCATTCGCTAGATCATAATCCTTATCTCTTGTAATAGAAGTCACTGTAAAACGCTTCATATAGCTTGGACCGTTTTTTCCATCTCGGTACATCATATTATAAACCGTTCTTTTGTCATTCTTTTTAAAGATGGCTAGATGAATAATATCTTTTCCTACAAATGTTTTAGCATCTACTCTAGTCACCAACATACTACCGTCTTTCTTAAAGACAATGATATCATCAATGTCTGAACAGTCCGTAACATATTCATCCTTTTTTAAGGAAGTTCCCACAAAACCTTCTTCTCGATTTACATAAAGCTTGGTGTTTCTAATCACTACTTTGGTTGCTTCTATATCGTCAAAAATTCGAATTTCTGTTTTTCGTTCTTTTCCTTCACCATAGGTTGATTTTAAACGCTTAAAATAATCCACAGCATAGGTGATTAGATTTTCTAAATGGTGCTTTACTTCGGCAATTTTATCTTCTAAACCTTCTATAAATTGTTTGGCCTTGTCTATATCAAACTTAGATATTTTTTTAATTCGGATTTCGGTCAAACGAACGATATCTTCTTCTGTGATTGCTCTTTTTAAATGCTTAATATGTGGTTGTAAACCTAGGTCAATTGCTTTGATAACACCGTCCCAGGTTTCTTCTTCTTCTATATCACGGTAAATTCTATTTTCGATAAAAATACGTTCTAAAGAAGCAAAATGCCATTGCTCTTCTAGCTCATTTAATTGAATCTCTAACTCTCGCTTTAACAAAGCAACGGTATTGTCCGTCGATTTGCGAAGCACCTCATGAACCCCAATAAATACAGGCTTGTTGTTTTCAATTACACAGCATAAGGGTGAAATTGAGTTTTCACAATTGGTAAAAGCATACAGTGCATCGATGGTTTTATCAGGCGATATACCTGTAGGTAAATGAACTAAAATCTCTACCTCTGCAGCAGTATTGTCTTCTATTTTTTTAATCTTTATTTTGCCTTTTTCATTGGCTTTTATTATACTTTCAATTAAAGTGGTGGTAGTGGTTCCAAAAGGAATTTCATTGATCACCAAGGTCTTTTTATCTAACTGTGAAATCTTAGCTCTCACTCGAACCTTTCCTCCTCTTTTTCCTTCGTTATAGTTGGTGAAATCTGCAATACCTCCTGTTAGAAAATCAGGTAAGATTTTAAAAGTTTTTCCTTTAAGGTGCTTTATAGAAGCATCTATTAACTCTATAAAATTATGTGGTAAAATCTTTGTAGACAGTCCAACTGCAATCCCCTCTCCTCCTTGAGCAAGCAACATTGGGAACTTTACTGGTAAATTTACCGGCTCTTTTCTACGACCATCGTAGGATGCTTGCCAACCTGTTGTTTTTGCATTAAATACCACATCCAAAGCAAACTTTGATAGTCTTGCCTCAATATATCTAGAAGCTGCTGCACGATCCCCTGTAAGGGTATTCCCCCAGTTACCTTGCATGTCTATCAAAAGTTCTTTTTGACCGATTTGCACCATTGCATCACCAATTGATGCATCACCGTGTGGATGGTACTGCATGGTATGACCCACAATGTTAGCTACCTTGTTGTAGCGCCCATCGTCCAAGTCTTTCATTGAATGCAAAATTCGGCGTTGAACTGGCTTAAAACCATCATCAATCGCTGGGACTGCTCTCTCTAAAATTACATAAGACGCATAGTCCAAAAACCATTCCTTGTACATTCCTGTAACTTTGGTAATGGTTTCTGTACTCTCTAATGGATTGTTCGTAATTTCTTCTTCGTGTGGATTGTTTTCTTCACTCATAAAGTGATGGTATTATATCTTTTCTTCGATTAAATCTAATTCTACTTTCAAATTCTCAATAATAAACTTTTGTCTATCTGGAGTATTTTTACCCATATAGAACTCTAACATTTCTTCTATGGATTTTTCTTTATCTAACATAACAGGATCTAAGCGAATATCGTTCCCTATAAAATGAACAAATTCATTTGGAGAAATCTCCCCTAAACCTTTAAATCGGGTGATTTCTGCCTTGCCTCTTAAACTTTCAATTGCTTCTTGCTTTTCTTCTTCAGAATAACAATACTTGGTTACCTTTTTATCCCGTACTCGAAACAATGGTGTTTCTAAGATGTACAAATGCCCTTCTTTAATTACTTCAGGAAAAAACTGAAGAAAAAAGGTGATTAAAAGCAACCGAATATGCATCCCATCCACATCGGCATCCGTTGCTATTACGATGTTGTTATACCTCAAGTTTTCTATACCCTCTTCAATATTCAAAGCAGCTTGCAAGAGGTTAAACTCTTCATTTTCGTACACAATTTTCTTGGACAAACCATAGGAGTTTAAAGGCTTTCCTTTTAAACTAAATACCGCTTGCGTGTTTACGTTTCTAGATTTGGTTATAGATCCAGATGCAGAATCTCCCTCTGTTATAAATAAAGTAGTTTCTAAGTAATTCTCTTTTTTAGTATCACCAAAATGCACCCTGCAATCGCGTAATTTTTTATTGTGTAAACTTGCTTTTTTAGCACGTTCTTTTGCTAATTTTCGAATACCAGAAAGCTCTTTACGCTCCCTTTCGGCTTGAAGTATTTTACGTTGAATTTTCTCAGCACTGTCTGGATTTTTATGTAAGTAATTATCCAAATTAGTCTTAAGGAAATCATTGATAAACGTTCTCACAGTTGGTAGGTCACCACCCATTTCTGTAGAACCCAATTTGGTCTTTGTCTGACTTTCAAATACAGGCTCCATCACTTTAATACTCACGGCAGAGATAATGGACTTCCGAATGTCTGAAGCCTCATAATTTTTGCCAAAATACTCGCGGATAGTTTTTACAACAGCTTCTCTAAAAGCAGCTTGATGTGTCCCTCCTTGTGTTGTATGCTGCCCATTTACAAAAGAGTGATATTCTTCAGAATACTGGGTCTTACTGTGGGTTATAGCCACTTCTATATCATCTCCTTTAAGATGAATGATTGGGTATAAGACATCTGTAGCAGAAGAGTTTTCTTGTAATAAATCTTTTAGTCCATTTTCTGAAAAAAACTTTTCTCCGTTAAAAACAATCGTCAAACCAGTATTGAGGTAGACATAGTTTTTTAACATCTTAGCTACGTACTCATGTCGGTATTTATAGTTGCCAAAAATTACTTCATCTGGAATAAACTGCACTTTGGTTCCTTTGCGAAGAGAAGATTCTTGAGGCGTTTCTTGAAGGCTTAGATTTCCCTTTTCAAATTGGGCAGTTACTGTTTTGTTTTCTCGAATGGATTGAACCTTAAAAAAAGAAGATAAGGCATTTACAGCCTTGGTTCCAACCCCATTTAAACCTACAGATTTTTTAAATGCCTTGGAGTCATATTTACCACCGGTATTCATTTTGGAAACTACGTCTACAACCTTTCCTAAAGGAATACCACGTCCGTAATCTCTAACAGTTACTTGCTTATCCTTAATAGAAATCTCTATCGATTTACCAGCCCCCATCACATACTCATCAATAGAGTTGTCAAGCACTTCTTTTAACAAAATATAGATACCATCATCAGGAGAAGAACCATCTCCCAATTTCCCTATATACATACCTGGTCGCATACGAATATGCTCCTTCCAGTCTAATGATCGTATATTGTCTTCGGTGTAGTTAGTTTCTTGTGTCATAAATCAATCTGCGGCTTTTTGAACTCCTTGCTAAATTAAGATATACTAGTAAAAAATAAAAACTCTATTGAATTAGTTATCAACAGAGTTTTAAATATTTATTTTAAGCATTTTAACGCCTACACATTGAATCTAAAATTCATCATATCTCCATCCTGTACAACGTACTCTTTTCCTTCAATAGATAGCTTCCCTGCTTCTTTTACTTTGGCTTCACTACCCAAAGCGACAAAGTCTTCATATTTGATAACTTCAGCTCTAATAAAACCTTTTTCAAAATCTGTATGAATCACCCCTGCAGCTTGCGGAGCTGTATCACCAATATTAATAGTCCAAGCTCTCACCTCTTTCACACCAGCAGTAAAATAGGTTTGCAAATTAAGTAATTTGTATGCTGATCTTATCAATTTTGATGAACCTGGCTCATCCAAACCAATGTCAGACAAAAACATTTGACGTTCTTCATAATCATCCAACTCATTAATATCTGCTTCTGTTGCAACTGCTAAAACAATGATCTCTGCATCTTCTTTTGCAACAGCTTCCTTAACTTTATCTACATAAGCATTTCCTGTAACTGCTGACGCTTCATCCACATTACATACATATAAAACAGGTTTTGCTGTAATCAACTGTAAGGTTTTTACAAACTCTTGTTCTTTTTCTGTAAATTCAATGGTTCTCACAGAAAGACCTTGCAATAAAGTCTCATGAATTTTTAATAAAATCTCAAGCTCAGCTTGCGCTTCTTTATTTCCTGTTTTTGCAGTACGCTTAACTCTTTCTAAACGTTTTTCAACAGTTTCTAAATCTTTTAATTGCAGCTCAATATCAATGGTTTCTTTATCTCTGATTGGATCAATAGTCGTATCAACATGGATAATATTATCGTTATCAAAACAACGAAGTACGTGTATAATCGCATCTGTTTCTCTAATATTTGCTAAAAATTGATTTCCCAATCCTTCTCCTTTACTAGCTCCTCTAACCAATCCTGCTATATCTACAATCTCTACAGTTGCAGGCAAAACTCTTTCTGGAACAACAAGTTCTTCTAGTTTTTGCAAACGCTCATCAGGTACATTTACGACACCAATGTTTGGTTCTATTGTACAAAATGGAAAATTAGCACTTTGTGCTTTTGCATTTGACAGACAGTTAAACAAGGTTGACTTTCCTACATTTGGTAATCCTACTATTCCTGCTTTCATTTGATATGTGCTGTGTTAAATTGATGCCAAAAAATAAAACTCTTTTTCTGTTAATCAAAAAATCGTCTTAAAATTTGCGAGTGCAAATATACTACTTTGTTAAAATTTTCCCTCATTTCTTATAAAATAAAAAGAATGTCATAGATTTATAAAAATTAATCGACCCATGAAGAATTTGATTTTAGGATGTTTTGTCTTTTTTCTAAGCAGTCAAGCATTGTTTTCTCAGAAAATCAATGGCAAAATTATTGATGCTAGAACCTTAGAACCAATGTCTAATGTAGCAGTGCAGCTTGATAAAAAAACAGGAACTTACTCAGATAATTTAGGGCTTTATGAGATTGACATGTTAGGGAAAAATCAATTGATTTTTTCTTGTCTTGGCTACACTACTAGAACCCTATCCCTTGACAGTCTTAAAATATTAAACTTTATCGTTGCATTATCTGAAAGAGAGAACAACTTAAAAGAAGTAGAACTAAACAGCAAAACCTACAGTTTAGATTCTTTATTGTTTTATATAGAAAAGAACAAGCATAAAAACTATGATACCAAAGCGCAGAAGCAAGATGTCTTCTTAAGAAAATCTAACCGAGCTGCCTTTGATAAAGTTGATTTTGACTTAGATAGAAGCACCCTGTTAAATCGGGCAAATGAAAAGCTAGCAAACAAAGAATTAAACATTTTCTCTAACAATATAAAAAACTCTAAATCAACATTTTACACAGACTACTATGCTACACACTCTTTTAAAAATGTGTATGTAGATCAATTAAAAAAAACGTATATCATTAGCAATATTGACAGTGCAAAAGCTTATAGAATTTCTACCAACCAAGAAGATTTTACTTTAGAAAAAATTCAAGAGAAAGGACAGCAATTAGTTTTAAATTATTTGGATAAAACCAAGAGTTACAAAGTTAAAACAGGTTTTTTTAAAGTAGATGACACCATTTCTATTCAAAAAATAAATCGTCAGGTAGACAGTAGAAAAAACACCTTTGACACCAGCACTCTAAAAAGTGATTTTTTAGAAACACAAAGAACTTTTAGTTTTTTAAACCCAGATTCTCCAAATAATTTTTTAGATACCAATTATTATAAATATCAGCTAAAATCTGTTCGAATAATTGATGATGAACTTACCTATGAATTGTTGTTTTATCCTCGAAAATCAAAAGCTAAATTTTCTGGCACCCTCTATGTCAATGCCTTTGATTTTGCTGTCAGA
The DNA here is from genome assembly GCF_038024035.1 of Polaribacter pacificus. Taxonomy (NCBI): domain Bacteria; kingdom Pseudomonadati; phylum Bacteroidota; class Flavobacteriia; order Flavobacteriales; family Flavobacteriaceae; genus Polaribacter; species Polaribacter pacificus. Next base: position 203,448 of record NZ_CP150664.1, on the reverse strand, counting down.
AAGGTAACTTACTCCTATGCTAAAGGAAAACGAGGCGAGCATATGAACCTCAAGCTAGTATTAGGTGTAAAGTATTCTGAAAACACTAGAAACGGCACAATACGCTACCAAAGAGACAACAATGATGTTTATCGAATACACTACGCTAAAGAAGAGCAAGGTAGGTATTTTTACGTCAATAGATCTTTTAAATTTATAGAGTATTCTTCTGATAAAAACAAGATAAAATTTGGCGTCAAATTAGAAGGGAATATCTATTCTACAACAGAAATGGTGGTTACAAAAACGGCTGCTACAAATCCGGATGCTATCAAAATGGTTCAAAAAAGAAAATTACTTCCTTTTTTATCTATTATTGACTACCATATGTCTTCTTGGAAAAACGGCGTTTTGCTAAAGCCTTTTTCTGAGTAATAAACAAAAAAAATCCTGTCGTAAAAACAGGATTTTTAAAAATATCTTTTATACTATTCACCGTGCATAAAGCGTTGTTTCTCTAACAAGGCTTCTTCAGTTTCAACGTTTTCATCATCTGGCACACAACAATCTACTGGACAAACAGCTGCACATTGTGGCTCCTCATGAAATCCTTTACACTCTGTACATTTATCAGCAACAATAAAATAAATTTCATCAGAAATAGGCTCTTGATCCTCATCTGCATTGGCTGATTTTCCGTTTGGTAAAACGATGCTCCCGTTTAAAGTTGTTCCGTCTGCGTACTTCCAATCGTCTGCTCCTTCATAAATAGCAGTGTTTGGGCATTCTGGCTCACAAGCCCCACAATTTATGCATTCATCAGTTATTATAATTGCCATAGTTTTTCTGTTTCAGTTTATGTACCTTTGCTACTGCAAAAATAAGTCCAAAATAGTTTACAACCAAAAGAAATGAACAGAATACAAAATCGAATTCAAGCTTTTGTTCAATTAGGAACCTTTTTAAGTCAATTTTCACAAAAAGAAATCATTAAAAAAGATAATATCGCACACAATGATTTGTTTTTTGATGGCTTTAAACATCAAATAAAATTAGCTGGCGAATCTAATTCTTGGTTTACCAAAGAAAACATACTATTTGCTCTAGAGAGTTGGTCAACTGCATTGACTTCAGACAATTTAAACGAATGGACTACCCAACTTGAAGGTTCAGAAAAAGCAAAAACAGTTGCCATTATTATGGCAGGAAACATCCCTTTAGTTGGCTTTCATGATTTTTTATCTGTACTTATTTCTGGACATGATGTATTAATCAAACAGTCTTCAAACGACAAACACTTATTGCCTTTTATAGCCAAATATTTAGAGTTTGCTGAACCTAGCCTTAAGGGAACCATCACTTTTACAGAACAGGCTTTAACAGACTATGATGCTGTGATTGCTACCGGAAGCAATAATACAGCTCGTTATTTTGATTACTATTTTAAAGACAAGCCCAATATTATTCGGAAAAGCAGAAATTCTGTTGCCATTCTTACTGGGAACGAAACAGATAAACAATTAGAAGCTTTAAGCGATGATGTCTTTCAGTATTTTGGGTTGGGTTGTAGAAGTGTTTCTAAACTCTATGTTCCAAAAGGCTATAATTTTGATGCTTTTTTTAATGGGATGTATGCAAAAAAAGAGCTTATTGAGAACGCCAAATACGCCAACAATTACGATTACAACAAAGCTGTGTATTTAATGAGTTTGTTTGATTTGCTTGAAAATGGTTTTCTGATGCTTAAAGAAGATCAAAGCTATGCCTCTCCTATTGCAACCGTATTTTATGAATATTATGAAGACTTAGAAACCTTAGAGCAAAAATTAGCAGCTGATGCAGACAAGATTCAGTGCGTCGTTTCTAAAGGAGTTCTAAGCAATGAAATTGAATTCGGAAAAACACAAAAACCAAAATTATGGGACTATGCTGACGGCATAAACACCTTAGATTTTTTATCAAAAATTTAGTCAATTGATATTTTAAACTAAAGTAGTTTCTAAATCCCTACAAAAAATAGATATTTGTTAGCCATAAACAACACACTGTAACAATGAAAAAACACAACTTTAGCGCTGGACCATGTATTTTACCGCAAGAAGTTTTACAACAAGCTTCAGAAGCAGTACTAAACTTTAACAATGATGACCTTTCTTTGATTGAGATCTCGCACCGTAGCAAACCTTTTGTAGCGGTAATGGAAAAAGCAAGAAACTTGGTATTAGAACTTTTAAACCTAGAAAACAAAGGCTATCAGGTATTGTTTTTACAAGGTGGTGCAAGCATGCAATTTTTAATGACTGCCTATAATTTACTAGATAAAAAAGCAGCCTATTTAAACACGGGAACTTGGGCAAGTAATGCCATTAAAGAAGCTAAAATGTTTGGTGAAGTAGTTGAAGTTGCTTCATCAAAAGATCAAAATTTTAATTATATCCCTAAAAACTATAGCATCCCATCAGATGCAGATTATTTTCATAGTACAAGTAACAACACAATTTTTGGGACTCAATTAAAAGAATTCCCAGAATTTGAGGGTGTTAATGTATGTGATATGAGCTCGGATATTTTTTCTCGTATGCTTGATTTTTCAAAATTTGATTTAATCTATGCTGGAGCACAAAAAAACATGGGACCTGCTGGAGCCACTTTGGTGGTTATCAAAGAAGATATTTTAGGAAAAGTAGAAAGAGAAATTCCTTCTATACTTAACTACCAAACGCATATAGGTAAAGAAAGTATGTTTAACACCCCTCCTGTTTTTGCAGTGTATGTTTCGATGTTAACTTTAGAATGGTTAAAAAACTTAGGTGGGATTCCTTTTATAGAAAAAGTAAATGAAAAAAAGGCAGCTCTTTTGTATGCAGAAATTGATAGAAATCCTTTGTTTAAAGGAATTGTTGCCAAAGAAGACCGCAGTACAATGAATGCTACTTTTGCTTTGGTAGATGAAAACATGACTTCTGTTTTTGATGGCTTATGGAAATCAGCAGGGATCAATGGTTTAAACGGACACAGAAGTGTAGGTGGTTATCGTGCAAGCATGTACAATGCATTGCCTTTATATAGCGTACAAGTTTTGGTTGATGTAATGCAAGAACTCGAAAGAAATGTATAACAAACTAACTGTTTGTTTAAAAAAATAAAAGTATATCAAATACTAGAATCTGATAACAAGAATAAAGAATGAAAATATTAGCAAATGACGGTATTTCGCAAAGCGGAATAATTACTCTTGAAAACAGTGGTTTTGAAGTAATAACAACCAAAGTAGCACAAAATCAATTAGAGAACTTTATCAATGAGCATAAAATTGACGCAATTTTAGTGCGTAGTGCAACTCAAGTTCGTCAAGAATTAATAGATGCTTGTCCAAGCTTAAAGCTAATTGGACGTGGAGGGGTTGGAATGGATAATATCGATGTAGAATACGCAAAAGGTCAAGGTTTGCATGTAATCAATACTCCTAATGCATCTTCTAACTCTGTAGCTGAATTAGTTTTTGCTCACCTATTTGGAATGGTTCGTTATTTGCACCAAGCCAATAGAGAAATGCCTCTTGAAGGTGATACACGCTTTAAAGATCTAAAGAAAGATTTTGCAGCAGGTTCAGAATTACGAGGAAAAACTCTAGGAATCATTGGTTTTGGTCGTATTGGAAAAGAAGTTGCAAAAATAGCTTTAGGAATAGGAATGAAAGTAATTGCTACGGATGCTATAATAGGAAAATCGTCTATCAATATTTCTTTTTACAACGGACAGTCTATTGATGTAGAAATTGAAACACAATCCATTGCTGAGGTTTTAAAACAAGCAGACTTTATAACTGTACACGTACCAAACCAAGGAAAACACCTTATTGGAACTAAAGAGTTTGAAGCCATGAAAGACGGAGTTGGAATTATCAATACAGCTCGTGGAGGTGTTATTGATGAAGTTGCCTTGGTCAATGCAATAGAAAAAGCCAAAGTAAGATATGCAGGTTTGGATGTTTTTGAAAGCGAACCAAACCCAGAAATACAGTTGTTAATGAATCCTGATATTTCATTAAGTCCTCATATTGGAGCAGCAACTTTAGAAGCTCAAGAGCGAATTGGAAAAGAGTTAGCTCAGCAAATTATTAGCTTACTTTCAGAATAATGGCAATTGTTAACCCGTTTAAAGCAGTTAGGGCAACCAGAGATAAAGTTGGCTTGGTGTCTTCCAAATCGTATGAAATTTATGCGACCAAGAAGCTAAAAGCAAAACTCAAATACAATCCGTATACGTTTTTACATGTAATCAATCCTGGTTACAAGTACAATCAAGAAACTTTGGGTGAACAACGTTTTAAGTTGGTTCACAATCGTTATTTAGAATTTAAAGAAGATGGTGTTTTTAAACAGGATGAAAAACCTGCTTTTTATCTTTATAAAAAAACAACACCAGAGAGTACATTTTGTGGAATCATCGCTGCTACTTCTGTAGAAGACTACAATAATGATATTATAAAAAAACACGAGGGTACCTTACACCTAAGAGAGCTATTATTTGAGAACTATTTAAAGAATACAGGTTTTAATGCCGAGCCTGTTTTGTTAACTTATCCTGACAATACTACCATTGCTAAAATCATAGAAAAGCACTTATTAAAGAGGCCAGAATATGAGTTTACCACCACAGACAAAAACACACACTGTATTTGGTTGATTGACAAACAGCAAGAAATTGAGATCATCCAAAATGCATTTAAAGAAATTTCTGCACTGTATATTGCCGATGGACACCATCGATCTTCATCTTCATGCTTATTAGCTAGACGACTTCAAGAAGAGAATCCTGATCACACTGGCTTGGAAGCTTATAATTTTTTTATGAGCTACCTGATCCCTGAAAGTCATCTAAAGGTTTATGAGTTCAACCGATTTGTTAAAGATTTAAACGGTTTAACAGTGGATGAGTTTTTAATAGAGTTGGATGCGTATTTTAGGATAGAAAACAAAGGGCAATCTTTGTATGTTCCAAAAGAAAAACATCATTTTTCAATGTATTTAAATGGAAATTATTATTCTTTGTATTTAAGAAAGACTGGATATGAGTTTACCGATGTATTGAGTCAGTTGGATACAGAAATTTTATATAAAACCGTTTTAAAACCCATCTTGGGAATCCAAGATATTAGAACAGATACCCGAATTTCTTACGCCCCTAAAAAGAACAACAGTTTAGAATTAAAAGAAAAAGTTGACAATGGTGAATTTCAAGTAGCTTTTGGCTTGGTCCCTATCAATATTGAAGAGATAAAGCAAATTGCTGATGCCAACCTTCAAATGCCTCCCAAAAGCACCTATATAGAGCCCAAGCTGAGAAGCGCTCTAACCATTTATGAATTTTAAAATAGTATTGTAATGGTCCAAAGCATTAAAGATAAACTAACCCAATTACACAAAGAAATTCCTAGCTCTGTGAGCTTGGTTGCTGTTTCTAAAACAAAACCAATAGCTGATATTCAAGAAGCCTATGATGCCGGTCAACGTATTTTTGGAGAAAATAAAATTCAAGAAATGCTTGGTAAATATGAAGTTTTACCTAAAGATATAGAATGGCATATGATAGGTCATCTACAACGAAACAAGGTTAAATACATGGCATCTTTTGTAAGCTTGATTCACGGAGTTGATAGTTTAAAAACGCTACAAGAGATTAATAAGCAGGCAAAAAAACATCAAAGAACCATAAATTGTTTACTTCAGGTAAGAATCGCAAAAGAAGAAACTAAATTTGGTCTTACTAAAGAAGAGACTGAAGCCATTTTAACTAGTGATGCTTTTAAAGAACTGAAAAACATAAAAGTTATCGGTTTTATGGGCATGGCAACATTTACAGAAGAGTTAGATCAAATAAACGACGAATTTTCTAGCTTACAGCAGTTTTATGAAAAACACAAACAACAACACCATTTAAACGTTTTATCTATGGGGATGAGCGGAGATTATCAGCTTGCAATCCAAAATGGAAGTACCATGATTCGAGTTGGAAGCGCCATCTTTGGTGAAAGAAATTATATTGCATAACCTACTATAAGCTAAAAAAAGAAACAATATTTTGTACGCAATTTTAGATATTGAAACTACTGGAGGAAAATACAATGAAGAGGGAATCACTGAGATTGCTATCTATAAATTTGACGGGCAGAAAGTTGTAGACCAATTTATTACCCTAGTTAATCCAGAAAAAGAGATCCAACCCTTTGTTGTTAAACTTACTGGTATTAACTCTTCTATGCTTAAAAATGCTCCAAAATTTCACGAAATTGCCAAACGGATTATAGAAATTACTGAAGATTGTACTTTAGTTGCTCACAATGCTAATTTTGACTACCGTATTTTAAAAACAGAATACGATCGCTTGGGTTATGATTATAAAAGAAACACCCTCTGTACAGTAGAACTCAGCAGAAAATTAATCCCAGACCAAAGCTCTTACAGTCTCGGAAAACTTTGTAAATCTATTGGGATTCCTATGAGTGACCGTCACCGTGCAAATGGCGATGCCTTAGCAACAGTCCAACTGTTTAAACTCATCCTAGACAAAGATTCTGATAAAACCATTATTGAGAGCTCTACAAAATTATTTGACAGCAAAAGAACTGCTGAAAAATTAACTAAATTACTTGAGCCACTCCCAACAGAAATGGGTGTCTATTATTTACACAAAGAATCAGGTGATATTATTTTTATAGGCAAAGGAAACAACGTCAAAAATGAAGTGAACATACAGTTTTTAAAAACATCTAAAAGAAGTAAAAAAATTCAAGAAAAAACACTTTCCATTAGCCATGAGCCCACAGGAAATGAACTAATTACTAATTTAAAGTACTACCTTGAACTAGAAGTAAACAAACCCAAATACAACCTTAACTCTTATAAAAAACTGACTACTGATCACTTTAATCATCCAAACATGATTTTGGTCGATAAAGGAAGAGTATTGGGTGAGCATTCTGTTATACTTATTGAAGAAGATACTGTTATTGGCTATGCTTTTACAAACTTAGCATTTCAAGAAAATCAAATTGAATTGCTTAAGACCATCATCACTCCTATTGAGAATAAGGCACTTGCCAAAACCATCGTTAAGAATTACCTAAGATCAAAAAAAGTCTTAAAAATTATTCGTTTTTAATCACTTTTAAAAATCTACTCCCTAAAAAATAGAAACAATTACTTGATTATTAGAATCGTAAACAAATATTTTTTTTTATTTTTAGGCAAAAATACGATAAATGCCGTATGGCAAATATCCTATGTGATAAATATATTTGTACACACAACCTAAAAACTGTTTGTTATGAAAAAGATACTTTTATCCGTACTGCTCTTAGTTTCTATAAGTTTACATGCACAAGAGTACGTAACTGGTTTAGAATTTAGTAAGGAAAAGTATGAAGAGGTCACCGAAACTGTCCCTTTAGTTACTAGAAGTTTAACTTCAATTCCTTCTAATTACAGTCTTAAATCATTTAGCCCTACTCCTGGTAATCAAGGAAGTCAACCATCTTGTGTTGGATGGGCAAGTGGCTATGGAGCAAGAACTATTGCAAACGCTATTAAAAATGGTTGGAAAGACAATACCTCTTTAATCAATCAAAATACATACTCACCTTCATTTGTTTACAATTTAATTAAAATGAAAGGAGATGACAATTGTACCAAAGGTTCTTATATCGCTGATGCCATGAAGTTGTTAAATACCTATGGGATTTTAAGCTTAAAAGATTTTACTTACAATGCAGCCAATTGTAAAGTGGTACCAACTGAGTATGGTCTTGAATTAGCAAAGAAAAATACTATTTTAACTTATGAAAGATTGGCAAAATGGGACAATCCTGTAAATCTTGTTGGAAAAGTAAAAAAGGCAATTGCCAATCAAAATCCAGTGGTTATTGGAATGCAAGTTTCATCTTCATTTTATAAAGTTAAAGGAGCTTGGAGCGGAGCACACTCTGGTGGTCTGGGTGGACATGCAATGGTTGTTGTAGGATATGATGACAACAAATATGGTGGTGCTTTTGAAATATTAAACTCATGGGGGACCAACTGGGGTAACAATGGTTTTATTTGGGTTACTTATGATGCATTTAAAGAAAACACCAAGACAGCTTATGTATTGGTTGATAAAAGCAAACCAAATGTAAATGATGATGACAATGATGATGTGGTTGTTACAAACAATAGCAATGGTCTGTCTGGAGAACTAAACTTAAGACTGAGCAACGGAGGCTATATGAACCCAATTTTATCAGATGAGGCTACTAGAAATTTCAATGTAGTTAAGGCTGTAAAGACAACTTATAGAATAGATAAGAGCTATACTTCTGGTACTCAATTTAGAATCTATTTAAAGAGCAAACAAAAAGGCTACGTATATTTAATCGGCTATGGATCAGGAGACAAATCAGTAAGCAAGCTTTATCCTTTTGAAAATTTTAGCGATTATTTTAATTATACTAACAGCGAAATAGCTTTGCCAAACGAAGATTATTTTATTGAATTTGATGCTACTCCTGGACGTGACATCCTATGTGTTTTATACAGTAAAGAAAAATTGGATATCAATAAAATTGTAAGCAGCATTAAAAACGGATCTGAAGATTTTGTTAGCCGCGTAAAGAAATCTTTACAAGCAAAAATCTTTAATGGAAATGATATCAGTTTTGAAAAAAACAAAATATCATTTACCACTAAAAGTAATTCTAGCAATGCAAGTGTAGTTCCTATTTTTATAGAAATGAATCATCAATAATTTTTTAGCATGAAACTTCAAAAACATTTACTTTTATTTAGCTTTTTAACAATTTCATTATTGAGTTTCTCTCAAGAAAAGTCCTTGTATTATGAGGATTATTCTTCTGGGAGCACTTGGCCAACAGGAAATAGTGATCGAAGAGAGTTAATAGTTGAAAACGGGAAATATTATTTTGAACATAAAAAAGATGATGATTTCTGGAATGTAACAACAAGAGACATTGATTTTAATACTTCAAAAGATTTTGAAATTGAAACATCAATTCAAAAAATAAAAGGAACAAAATCCTATGCTTTTGGGTTATTATTTGGAAACAAAGACATTGATAACACCTTTCACTTTATGATTGGCATCGATGGTCAGTATCGTGTTTCTGAAAAAAATAAAGGAGCTTACAATCAGATTCAAGCCTGGACTAAAGCAGAAAGTATTAATACAAACTACAATGATTACAATAAATTAAAAGTAAAAAAAACAGGCAATACACTTTATTTTTATATCAATGAGGCACTTGTTACGAGTACTGATTTTCGCCCCTTTTTTGGTAATAAAATTGGGGTGATGGTCTATAATCAACAAAAAATTGCTATAGATTATTTATCAGTAAAAGAACAATCTGGGACTACAGTTACAAACTCTGGTGGAAACATCATCATAAAAGATGACTTTAACAGCAATCCTAATAGTTGGCCAGAGTCAAATACTGAAAACATGGAAACTGTAGTCGCTAGTGGAAAGTATTATTTTGAGCACAAAAGGGCTACAGCAGGTTGGAACAGCACACACAAACTAACGATTGATACTTCTAAAGATTTTAAAATAGAAACAAAAATCCAAAAGGTAAGCGGTGTTGACAATTATGGCTATGGTTTACTTTTTGGAAGAAAAGACAATGACAATCAATATATTTTTGCCATCACTTCAAATGGATTTTATGGCATCGATAATTTTGACAATGGTACAAACACGACTATAAAAAAGTGGACAGCCACTCCACATATCAACAAAGGTGATAATGCCTACAATACTCTTAAGGTTGTAAAAGAAGAAGGCTTTATAAAATTTTATGTAAACGATCGTTATTTAAGCCTAATTAGCTACAAGGATTTAAGAGGAACAGATATTGGTTATGTTGTATACAATAAACAAAAAATCGCTGTAGAAGACCTTGAAGTTTCTTATTTAAATCAAACAAAACCATTTGTTAGCAATGATGATTTGGTTGTAACTACTGGTGATGTTTTGCTTGAAGAATTGTTTAACAACAACGCCAACAATTGGTCAATTGGGAACACCAATGATAGAGACATCTCTATTACAAACAGCCTTTATAATTTTGAGCACAAACACGAAGAAGGTGGTTGGGCTGTTAATATTCCTAAAACAATTGATACGACAAGAGATTTTGAAATTAGTACTACAATTAAAAAAGTTGGAGGTGTAGACAATTATTCTTATGGATTGCAATGGGCTAAAGAAGAAGGTAGTAGCTTTAGATTTTACATTTCTGGAAATGGTTATTATAAAATCTCTAGAATGGTTGATAACAAAGAAGAGGTGATTAAAAAGTTTACAACCTCTTCTTATATCAATAAAGGAAATGGTGCTACTAATAAATTAACCATTAAAAAAATTGGCGGCACTAATAAATTTTACATCAATGACAACTATATTACTGAAACTGATTTTGAATCTTTTTATGGGAATAGAATTGGATATGTTGTGTACAATAAACAAAAAATCGCTGTAGACAATCTAACTATAAAGTACTTAAAAAAATCAAATACCACTATTGTTACTGACAATACCTTACAAGTTCCGTTGTCTGAATCTTTTTCTAGCAATTCAAATGCCTGGTCTTTAAAGGATACAGAAGACACAAAAACTAGAATCACAGGAGGTAAATTATATGTAAAAAACAACAATGAGAAGAGTGGAGCATTTATCAGTAAAAAAATAGCAATTGATACAAGCAAAGATTTTATCATTGAGACATCCATTACCAGACAAGGAAGCTCTAACTCTTCTATCGCTTTTGTTTTTGGTAGAAAAAACAACACCAATGAATATGATTTGTTCTTGTCTAAAGACAGTTATTTGTTTAGACGTTTAGAAAATGATACTTCAAATAAGATTATTCCATGGACAACAACAAGTGCGTTAAAAACTACTGCATACGCATCAAATATTATTAAAATTGTCAAATCTGGGAGCTTATTGCGTTTTTATATCAATGGAACTTATATAAATGAAGCGCCATTTACCCCTTTCTTTGGTGATTACTTAGGGTATAGTGTATATGAAAAACAAGAGATTTCTGTTGATTTTTTAAACATCTCCTACCCTAGCAATAATGATTTTAATGCACCTCCAGAGGTGGTTATTACAGAGCCTATCGTAGAACGTGGATTTAAAATTGTAAAAACAAAGAAAATTCTTGTCAAAGGAAAAGCAACAGATAAAGATGGTATTTATGAAATAAAAATCAATGGTATTGACGCTACAATTAAAGAAACTGGAGAGTTTAGTGCAGAAGTGCCTCTTAAAATAGGAGACAATGATTTGGTGGTAAAAGCAACCGATTTAAAGCAAGCTTCTTCTACAAAAACCTTTAGTATTAAAAGAAAATCTCCAGATGTTGTTAATGATGATGTAGTAGTGGTCAACAACAATGACAACACCCTAGATGTTGGATTTGGTAAATACTATGCGCTATTGATTGGTGTAAGTAATTACGGTGATGGTGCTATTACTGACTTAGGAGGGCTTCCTTCTAAAGACGCTCAAGATTTAGCAAACATCCTAATCAATAAGTACAATTTTAATAAAGAAAATGTAGTTGTCTTAAACAATAGCCCAAAGGAAAATGAAATTATCAAAGAATTTAGCAAGCTTAAAAAGAAAGTAACCAACAAAGATAATTTGTTAGTTTTTTATGCTGGACACGGTATTTATGATGAGAAAAGTCAGGTTGGGCATTGGCTACCCTCTGATGCTGATATGGAATATGAATTGAATTTAATTAGCAACTCACAAGTTGTTGATTACTTAAAAGGTATTCAATCAAAACACACCTTATTAATTTCAGATGCTTGTTTTAGTGGTAGTATTTTTAAAACACGTGAGTTTAAAGCAGCGCCAAAATCTGTTCAAAAGAAGTATGAACTTACTAGTAGGAAAGCCATTACCAGTGGTACTTTAAAAACAGTTCCTAACAAAAGTGTGTTCTTAAAATATTTATTAAAGCGGCTAGAGGACAACAGCAACAATTATTTATCTGCACGTCAACTCTTTAACAATATAGAAGAACCTGTGATGAATAATAGCCCTAACACTCCTCAATACGGAACTATTTATGGTATTGGAGATGAGGGAGGTGATTTTATCTTTATCAAAAAACAATAAAAATTCTACTTTTTTCATTCAAAAAGCTCTAGTTTAATTGTAAATTAGAGCTTTTATTCTTTTAAAAAATATATTGTAGTATTATTGTACAATTAAAGTAAAACTCTTGAAAAAACAAACACAGAACACATCGTGGAAACATCGTTTGCATGAGATTATTTACGAGGCAGATACTAGAGCAGGAAAACTGTTTGATGTGGTGCTTCTTATTGCTATTTTAGCAAGCGTACTGTTGGTTATGTTAGAGAGTGTTGAAAGCATTGACTCTAAATACCATTATTATTTAAATATTTCTGAATGGGTAATCACACTTCTGTTTACCATTGAATACATTTTGCGAGTTATTGCCATAAACAAACCGACAAAATATATTTTTAGCTTCTATGGAATTATTGACCTCCTATCAACATTACCAAAGTATTTAGCAATCATATTTACCGGAACTCATAGTTTAATTGCATTGCGTTTACTGCGTTTGTTGAGAATCTTTAGAATCTTAAAACTAACTCGGTATATTGGAGCCTCTAACAACCTTATGGTTGCTTTAAAAGCCAGCAAAGCTAAAATATCTGTCTTTTTATTTTTTGTTGTAATTGTTTGTACCATTTTAGGTACAGTAATGTATATGATAGAAGGTGCAGAAAATGGTTTTACAAGCATCCCAAGAAGTGTATATTGGGCAATCGTAACCCTTACCACTGTTGGCTTTGGAGATATCGCCCCACAGACTCCTATAGGGCAGTTTATTGCGAGTATTATCATGATTTTGGGGTATGGTATTATAGCCATTCCAACAGGAATTGTAAGCACACAGATTGCTAAAATGGAAAACATAGACACCAATACACAAGCTTGCCCAAATTGTGGAATAGAAAAACACAAAGACGGTGCTGAGTTTTGTTATAATTGCGGTAATAAACTCAATTAAATGCCAGAAATTTTTCCAAAAACTTTGATTGTTATTGTTGGACCAACTGCGATTGGTAAAACAGCACTTAGTATTCAATTAGCCCAACATTTTAAAACAGAGATTCTCTCGTGTGACTCTAGACAATTTTATAAAGAAATGACGATAGGGACCGCTGTTCCCTCTACTGATGAACTAGAAGCAGCAAAACACCATTTTATTCAAAATAGAAGTGTTTTTGAAGATTATAATGTAGGGCAATTTGAAGTGGATGCATTAAAAAAAATAACTGAAATTTTCTCTACAAACTCCACAGCTATTATGGTTGGTGGTAGTGGTCTTTACATCGATGCAGTGGTTAAAGGCTTAGACAGTTTTCCTAAAGTTGACCCAAGCATCCGAGTGCAATTAAATGAGCAATTAGAAAACAAAGGAATAGAGTCTTTGCAAATGCAGCTTAAAGAGTTGGATTTAAAAAGTTATAATACAATTGCCTTAGATAACCCTCATAGGTTAATCAGGGCCTTAGAAATTTGTATTGGAAGCAACCAGCCCTACTCTAGTTTTATCAATAAGGATAAAAAACAACGAAAATTTAATATTCTAAAAATTGGCTTAGAGGCAGATCGTAGCGTTTTGTATGATCGAATAAACCAACGGGTAGATTTGATGGTTGAAGCGGGGCTCTTTGAAGAAGCTCTCGAATTGCATAAATTTAAAGACTTAAACGCACTTCAAACTGTTGGGTATCGTGAACCTTTTGCCTATTTTGATGGGCTTATAAGCAAAGAAAAAGCGATCGAAGAAATCAAAAAGAATAGCAGACGATTTGCAAAACGGCAATTAACCTGGTTTCGAAAAGACCCAGAAATTGTTTGGTTCGCATATGATAAAGATTTTAATGAAATTTCTAAAACCGTTGAGCAGCTTTTACCTATAAAGATGTAAGGGTCTGTTAAATTAATCAGAATTTTAACCACAAACTCAACTGCTTTCTTATATTTGTCTTTTAATCAATTATAAAAATCCATGAAATTTAAAATTACACTTTTTATAGCTATACTTTTTAGCAGCTTATCTATTCAAGCACAAAACAAAGTCGGAACCGTAGACAGCGAGTATATCCTTTCAAAAATGCCACAAATGGCTGCTGTTCAAACTCGAATTTCTGATTATGGGGCTAAACTAGATTCTAGTTTTAATATTAAAGTAAAAGAATATGATGCCAAAGTAGATGCTTATAAAAAAGCAGAAAAAACCATGACAGATATCGTAAAGAAATCTAAATATGAAGAGCTTGCAAACTTAGAAGAGGATTTGCAAAAATTTAGACAAAATGGTATCACTATGATGCAACTTAGACGAAGTGAGTATCTAAAACCTTTGTATAAAAGAATTACTGAAGTTATTGCAGAGGTAGCAAAAGCTAATGGTTATTCACAAATTTTAACCATCACTGGAAATGAATTGGCTTATTTAGATTCTAAATTTGACGTCACTAAGTTAGTAATGGCAAAAATGGGAATCAAAGATGATTCTAAATAATGTCATTAAGTAAACAATAAAAAAAAGAGAAGCTAATCGCTTCTCTTTTTTTTATCTAAAATTTATATTATCTTCTACTGTAATTTGGAGCTTCTTTGGTAATAGCTACATCATGTGGATGACTCTCATTAATACCACTTGCAGTGATTCTAACAAAGGTTCCTTTGTCTTTTAGAGCTTCTATGTCTTTTGCTCCGCAATAACCCATTCCGGCTCTTAAACCTCCCACAAATTGATGAATGCTTTCAAACAATTCTCCTTTGTATGGAACTCTTCCCACGATTCCTTCTGGAACTAACTTTTTAATATCATCTTCAACATCCTGAAAATAACGATCTTTTGATCCTTGTTTCATGGCTTCAACAGATCCCATACCTCTGTATGATTTAAATTTTCTACCTTCATAAATAATTGTTTCTCCTGGTGATTCTTTGGTTCCTGCTAGTAAAGACCCTAGCATCACAGAATCTGCTCCTGCTGCAATGGCTTTTGGAATATCTCCTGTGTATCGAATACCTCCATCTGCAATTACTGGAACTCCAGATCCTTTTATGGCCGCTGCAACTTCTAGAACTGCAGAAAACTGTGGAAATCCAACACCAGCTACTACTCGAGTGGTACAGATAGAACCAGGTCCTATTCCTACTTTTACAGCATCTGCACCCGCATCAACTAAATATTTAGCAGCTTCTGCGGTAGCAATATTACCTACAACTACATCCAATTTTGGGAATCTTTTTTTCACTTCTTTTAAGACAGTTACCACACCTTTGGTATGTCCATGTGCTGTATCAATTACAACAGCATCAACACCGGCATTGACAAGCGCTTCAGCTCTTTCAACAGCATCGGGTGTAACACCTAATGCAGCTGCAACTCTTAAACGTCCATAAGAGTCTTTATTTGCCATCGGTTTTTGAGTAACCTTGGTAATATCTCTAAACGTAATTAATCCTGATAATTTAAAAGCATCATCAACAATTAGTAACTTTTCAATTTTGTTTTTTTGCAAAATACTTTCTGCAGATTTTAAAGAAGTTCCAACCGCAGCGGTAACTAAGTTTTCACTAGTCATTACCTCACTGATTGGTCTGTCGTTTTTATGTTCAAAACGCAAATCTCTGTTGGTAACAATCCCTTTTAAAATGCCATCTTTATCTACAACAGGAATCCCACCAATATGGTGTTCTTTCATTAGTAATTTGGCGTCTAATACAACTGCATCAACTTGTAGAGTAACAGGATCGATAATCATTCCAGACTCCGCTCTTTTTACTTTTCGAACTTTAAGAGCTTGCTCTTCAATAGACATGTTTTTATGCAACACACCGATACCTCCTTCTCTGGCAATGGCAATGGCCATAGCAGATTCTGTAACGGTATCCATAGCTGCAGATACTATCGGTACGTTTATAGTAATGTTTCTTGTAAATTTTGTTTGGATGCTAACTTCTCTTGGAAGTACATCAGAAAAGGCGGGTACTAAGAGTACATCGTCGTAGGTTAAACCTTCTCCTACTACTTTTGAATTGTGGGCTATCATAGGGCAATCAACTTATCAATTAATTGCGAGCAAATTTACGACTATTTATTGGATTTTAAAGAACTTAATTGGTATATATCCCTTTTTTAGTAATTACAGATTTGAGAATGACAAAAACGGAAAGTGTAAAACTAAAAGTCATCAAAATTCCGGATAGCATAATTATATATTTAAACCATAGAACTCCAGTCCACAGAAAATAAATACCACCAAAAGTCATTAAAATTGATAAAAAAGGCTCAATCATTAAAAATAATTTAAGCTTCTCGTTAATATCCGTTGTTGCCAAGATTAGAGAAATTAAAAAGAAAATGACAGAAAGCGATAAGATATGATTGTGAACCATTGTCAAAACTTCAGGTTTAGATTTTTTAAACTTCATTGTGGTAGCAAAATCATCTGTTTCATTACCTAAATAACGCTCTTCAATTCCTTTTGGATTTGAATTTGTTGTTTCTTTTACAAAAGTGATTCCTCCATAAAAACCGATACTAAGCATCACGATAAAAAAAACGATAAGGATTTTTATTTCTCTTGGTAATTGGTAAATAGATCCGGCTATTTTCATTGAAAAATAGTGTTTGTATATAATATATTTAAATCTTGTAAAAAAACATTTATAGCCTTCGTTATTGACTGGGCAGATATAGTCGCTCCAGAAATAGCCATAATATTCGTATTGTAAATCAAATTATCTCCTTTGTTTTTTCCGATAAATTGTTTTAACCAACGATTACTTCCTATTTCTCCTCCATAATCTTCTCTATAGATGAGTACCTTTGTTTTAACTATGATTAAGTTTTTATCTAATAAGATCACATAATCAAATTCATCAGTTTTGCTTAGTGCCTTGTCAATATAGGCAAAACCCTTGATCTCATTATTTTCTTTAATTTTAAATAAACTCTGATCAGAAATGGGTTTATTTAATTGATCATTTATTTCTTGACTTATCACTATAGCTTCTAAGACAGGGTTCTTTAAGTCAAAGGTTTTTGCAATCTCCTTCAGTGCTTTTTTTTGCAAATTATTAGTGACTCCATTTATTGTATACAATACAAAGGTACTCAAGACACTAATTATAAATATTTTAAAAAAGTTCATTTTCTAAATGTTGATAAAAGGTTGATACCGTCTTTTCTAATTAGAACCATACACCGATTCCAAAGTTTAATTGATTTGTTTGTTTATTTGCTGCATTATCCTTTAACTGGTAATCTGCTTTAACAACCGCCCCATTTGCTATTAAATAACTCAATCCAAAAGTCCACTCTTGCCTATTATATGTATCATTTTCAACTAAATTTCCTGCTGTTGAAGCATGGGTATTATAATCTTCATATCTAACAAAACCAATAAGTTGTTGCTTTTTTTGAAGTGCTAACAAATTATAGCCAGTTTCTAAGTAATACCCCTGAAGTATGCTTCCTAAATCTTTACCAGTGGCCAAGTTATATGATTCGGTATCTGATAAGGCACCTCGAACAAATTGTCCTCTTACACTAAATCGTTGTTTTGCATATCGAGCGTCAAGACCTATCATAGAAATTCCTATATCTGCTCCTGCAACAGCTTCGACATCTTTTGGAGATTGTGTTCTACCGAAATAGCCGGAGAGTCCTAAACGCAGTCCTGGTAAACCATAATAATCTAATTTTCCTGAAAAATTGATATTGTTGAAATTAGATTTGATGCCCTTTTGCCTTCCTCCACGCAACCCACTACTACCTCCGAGTTGTCCGCTAATAATAGTTCCATTTTCGTCAGAAAGTGTCGATTGAAAACCATTAAAAACATAAAGTTGATAACGTAAAGATGCAGCAGCTGATTTTCCTGCGACACCTATACCAATTTCCCTCCAAGTTGTAGGTACAATCGCGACATCCATGCTTGGTCTCTCAACTCCATTAAATGTGGTTGGCTCATGGTACTCATTGATAATTCCCATCGGAACTAACATTAAACCAGCTCTCAAATTCACCTGATCATTTAAACTGTATTGCAAAAAGGCTTGTTCAACATAGACCTCTTTTACATGCTCAAATTCTATTTCCGTTACAAATTGAGTACGATCGTCAAATTTGTAACCAAACAATAACACAAGTCTCTGAACATCTAGTTCTGCGTTTTTTCCTGAAGGTCGATTGTAGGTAATTTCACCATAACCACCAACGGTTACTCCTTTAGTATTAATATTTCCAGACAAAATTCTTTGTGCGGTATTCTGTTGATTTTGTTGGTTTTGACTAAAAAGATTTGAACCAACAAAAAGGGCGAATAAAAATATAATATATTTCATTAATTTAGACTAGTTATAAATAATTTAATAATATTTGCGCAAAAATAAGAACATAAATAAGAATAAAAAAATTATTTAGAATTAATTTAAATAAAAATGAAACCTAACAAATAACTATCTTACTTTAAAGATTTTAGGTATAAAATGATTGAATTTCTAATATCAAATGATTTTTCTGTTCCTGTTGGTTTATAAACAGAAACTACTTCTTTATTTTCTTCGGTCAGAAAAGGAATGTCGTAGCCTTTTAGCAGGTAATCTGAAAAAGCTACAGTATAAATTTTATTAGGGTTGATTGGTTTTGATTGTACATACCACCCTTTGTTTTTCTTTTGTACATTATATCGCTGCAAATAAGCACCAGTCCCTTTCGCTTTTTCTCTAAAATCCAATACTTTTAGTAACAGACTCCCTTTCAATTTAACTTTTAAAACAGCACCACCATAAGGCAATACCCTAAAAATATCTACAGGAGTAATTGCTCCTTCTAGCTCATCATCAATTCTAATTGATCCTCCATTAACCAAAGCACAATCCACAGCATCATCAAAAGCATAAGACATAGATTTTGTGATTAAGACACCTAAATTGGTCTGAATGCTTCTAATCGGTTTGTCTCTTCCATCTAATGGTGTTTGAGCATTTAAAATTATTTCTTCTGGCTTGTCTATAATCTCTTTGATCTTTTTCTTTAAAATGCCCTGCCATTTATTAACAACAACAGCTGTTTGCTCATTTTCTACAATATCTGAGTTGATCTCTTTTAAGACTGATTGAATGCTAGTCTTTTTGGTTTTCTTATCATAACTAATTTTATGAACGTAAACGGTTTTGGCATTTGCATCCGCTTTTGCCACAAAAGAATCTCCTTGTGGAATCAGCATATTTGTATGCTCATGCCCACCCATAATCAAAGGAATATTAGGAAGTCGTTTTGCAATTTCAAGATCTTGAGCAATAGTCACATGGGTGAGTCCAAAAACAACATCTACCTTGTCTTTTAAATCTGCATAAGAACGTTCTGCTTCTTTAAAAACATCTTTGTACGCAACATAATCTCTGGGATTAGAAGGAACACAAACACTTATAAAACCAATCTTAATTGTGGTTCCATCTGCATCCGAAAATTCTTTAATAAAGGTATCCCCAACTTTATTGTGTTTGTTTGAAAAAGGTGAAAGAACACCATCTTTATTTTGTAAAACATTACCAGAAATCCAGTTAAAATTACTTTCATCTAAACGCTTTTGGAGATCAGTTGCACTTAAATCAAATTCATGATTACCAAAAGCCACTAGATCTACTCCCATCGCATTCATTGTTTCGATCATCTGCTTGCCACGGATACGCTCTCCTTGATATTGTATGGTCCCTAATAAAGATGGATTTAAAAAATCTCCAGCAACAAACATAAATGTATTGCTATTTTCTTTTAATAATTGCTCATGTACTGTTGCAACACGAGCCATCCCTCCATATTCTCCACCTTGTATGGGAGCAATCTCATAAACGTCATTAAGCTGTAAAAAAGTAAAATCAATTTTTCCATCATCCTGATTACAAGAAAATAGAGCAGCTATTGACACACAAAAAAATAATGCTTTTGTAAATTTCATTTTAAGATAACTTTTAAAATTTTGACTTTCTTTAAACAAACACGAAACCTAACATCGCTGCCTTTTTGAACCTCAGCCTGCCATGCCTCCAACAGGTAATCGGCAGTCAGGTTTGAACCTCCTCACCTTTGTACCTCTACCTTAGTTAAAAACGTTTAAAGCCACATTATAAGCACTTTCAAAACTCATGGGTTTAATATGGGTCTCTGCTTTTTCTTTGGTAAAATAAGACACTAATTTTTCAGTCGGCATATTGCCCGTTAATTCATCTTTTGCCATAGGGCAACCACCATAGCCCATAATAGCACCATCAAAACGCAAACAGCCAGCTTTATAGGCAGCATCTACTTTTTCATGCCATGTGGTAGGAGTTGTGTGTAAGTGAGCTCCAAATTCAATTTGAGGATATGCAGGTATCAAATTAGAAAACAAATAAGAGATAATGTCTGGAGTAGAACTACCAATTGTATCTGAAAGCGATAAGATCTTAACGCCCATTTTGGATAATTTTTCTGTCCATTCTCCTACAATTTCAACATTCCAAGGATCTCCATATGGATTTCCAAATCCCATAGAAAGGTAAGCGACTACCTCTTTATTAGACTTGTTTGCGATGTTTAGAATTTCATCTAATGTCTCAATAGATTCTGCAATGGTTTTATGCGTATTACGCATTTGAAAATTTTCTGATATTGAAAACGGATAGCCTAAGTAATCTATCTCTTCAAACTGTGCAGCATCTTCTGCACCTCTTACATTGGCTATAATTGCCAATAATTTACTTCTGGTTTCAGAAAGATCTAATTGAGATAAAACTGCGGCTGTATCTCTCATTTGAGGAATCGCTTTTGGAGAAACAAAACTCCCAAAATCTATCGTATCAAAGCCTACTCGCAGCAATGCATTGATATATGAAGCCTTTATTTCTGTAGGGATAAAATGAGATTTTATTCCCTGCATAGCATCTCTCGGACATTCTATAATTTTAACGCGATTCATCGTTCAAATATACAATAAAAGATCATCCAAAAAAGTGTGAATTTCAAGAAAATGTAGCCGTCTAAAGGTAAAGCACTTAGACCATAATAAAAATGGCAATTGCAATAAATACCACAATCTGCGTCCATTTTAAATACAAACCAACATTATTGTGGCTTTTAATATAGGTCGAAATTTTACCCGCCAAAATAGCTATAGTAGAAAATATAAGAAGAGAAACGATCATAAATATAAGCCCTAGCACATAAAATTGCACTACAGTACTCAGTGAATCACTGAATAAAAAACCAGGAAAAAAAGCCAAGAAAAAAATAGATACTTTGGGGTTTAACACATTCATTATAAAACCTTGTTTAAACAACTGTGTGGTTGATTTTTTTGCCACATTAGCTTCAGAAAAAGCAATAGAAGCATCAGATTTATACACTTTATATGCTAAATAAATCAAATAGAACGCTCCAAATAATTTAAGTGCAAAAAACAAAGAATTACTTTGTTGAATAATAGCAGAAACCCCAAAAGCTAATAAAGTAGTGTGCACAATGCACCCAGAAATTAATCCGTAAACAGTAGCCAAACCATACTTTTTACCATTGACAATGCTTTGTGTTAACACATACATATTGTCTGGTCCGGGAGAAAAGGCTAATGCTGTTGTAGCAAGCGCAAACGATACCAATATTTCTATCATAAACCAACTATTAGTGTTTTAAAATAGCTTTATTGATTTTCTTAATCAAACTAGGGCCTTCATAAATAAATCCGGTGTATACTTGTACCAAATCTGCACCGGCTTTTATTTTCTCTAAAGCGTCTTCTGCAGAATGAATCCCTCCTACTCCAATGATTGGAAAAGATTTATTAGAGGTATCTGCCAAATACTTAATTACTTTAGTACTCTGACTTTTAATTGGTTGTCCGCTAACACCACCATTTCCAATATCAGCTAAACGTTGAGTAGTTGCTTTTAAATTATCCCTAGTTGTGGATGTATTTGATGCAATCACACCATCAATTTTAGTTTCTGCAATCAGGTCTATAATTTCATCTAATTGAATCGTATTTAAATCTGGGGCGATTTTTAGCAAAATTGGTTTTTGTTTTTCTTGCTGATTGTTTATTTGCTGAACAGCAGAAATTAACTCTACCAAATAATCTTTGTCATTTAGTTTTGCATGGCTACCCACATTAGGACAACTAACATTTAGCACAAAATAATCTACATAGGGGTGTAATGCTGTAAAAACCTCGCAATAATCTTCTGTGTAATTCTCGGGTAAGGTTGCTGTGTTTTTCCCTAAGTTACCACCAATAATAACTTGACCTTTATTCTTTTTTAAGTTGGTGATAGCTGCTTCAATTCCGTCATTATTAAATCCCATTCTATTGATGATTCCACGATCATCTTTTAAACGGAACAATCGCTTTTTAGGATTCCCTATTTGTCCTTTTGGCGTCACAGTTCCTATTTCAATAAAACCAAAACCAAAATTTGCGAGTTCATTGTATAGTACCGCATTTTTGTCAAATCCTGCTGCTAAACCCACGGGGTTCTTAAAGCTTATTCCAAACACTGTCCGTTCAAGTTTCTTATCGTTTACTTGATACATACTTCTTATGATACCCGGTACAAAAGGTATTTTATGCAAGAACTTAATAACTGAAAAAGTAAAATAATGAACTTTTTCTGGATCGAATAAGAATAAGATTGGGCGAATCAGTAATTTGTACATATATAATTTTATAAAAAAAGCTCCAAAAAGGAGCTTAAAAATTTATCTTAAAACAGCTTCTAAGTTTTTCTCAAAAGTCGCTTGCAATTTTTGCATGATCTTATCAATCTGCTTGTCTTCTAGTGTTTTGTTTTGGTCTTGTAACACAAAACTAACGGCATAAGATTTTTTACCTTCTGGTAATTTATCACCCTCATATACATCAAACAAATCAACCTCTTTTAATAAGTTTTTTTCTGATTGGAATGCCAAGTTGTATATCTCCTTAAATGTTTTTCCTTTATCCAACAATAAAGCTAAATCTCTTTTTACTGCAGGAAATTTAGGCAAATCAGATACTTTTACATTTTTGTTACCACAAAGCTTTAAAATAGTATCCCAATTAAAATCTGCAAATAAAACTTCTTGTTTAATTCCGAATTCTTTTAAAAGAGAATTTTTTATGACTCCAAAATCAACCAATTTGATTTTGCCTAAGCTTAAAGAAATTCCTTCAGAAAACACATCAGATTTTGTTGGTGTCGTTTTTACATTGGTTATTCCTAATCGTTCTAAAATTGATGATACAATTCCTTTTACATAAAAGAAATCTGAATTTTGAGAAACGATTTTCCAGCTATCTTTTGTTCTGTTCCCAGTTACAAAAAGAGTTAAATGCTTATCTTCTTGATAAGTATCGTTGTATTTGTGGTAGGTTTTTCCAAACTCATACATCTTTAATGCGCTGTTCTTTCTGTTGATGTTATACCCAACTGACTCTAGACCACTAAACAGTAAGGACTGACGCATCACTTTTAAATCGCTGCTTAACGGATTTAATATTTCTACGTTGTTCTCCTCGTTTAAATTGTCTGTTAAAGCCACATATTCTGACTTTGTTAATGAATTGGCCATTGTCTCATTAAATCCTAATGAACTCAATTGATTGGCAACAATGTTTTCTATCTTAACTTCTTTGTTGGTATCAAAAGAAATAGATGTATTTAATTTATGAGAAAACTCAATATTATTATACCCATATACTCTTAAAATTTCTTCAATAATGTCTGCTTCTCGCTGAACATCTACTCTATATGAAGGAATTGTCAGTCCTAAACCTCCTTCTGTTTCACTATTGATTCTAATCTCTAAGGAAGCCAAGATATTTTTGATTGTTTCTTTTGGGATTTCTTGTCCTAATAAACGATAAGCATTATCATAAGATAAAAACACTTGGAAGTCTTCTATTTTTTCTGGATAGAAATCCATAATATCAGATGCTAGTGTTCCTCCTGCATATTCTTCTATTAGCAATGCAGCTCTTTTTAAAGCATACTTGGTCATATTAATATCTACTCCACGTTCAAATCGAAAAGAAGCATCGGTGTTTAGAGCATGTCTTTTAGCTGATTTTCGAATAGAAACAGGATTAAAAAATGCGCTCTCTAAAAACACTGATGTTGTATTTTCTGTAACTCCGGAGTTCTCACCACCAAAAACACCTGCCAAACACAATGGGTTGCTTTCTGCATCACAGATCATAATATCTTCTGCATCCAAAACTCTCTCTACACCATCTAAGGTGGTGAATTTTGTTCCAGGTTTAAGTGTTTTAACCAACACTTTGTTCCCTTTAATTTTTAAGGCATCAAAAGCATGCAAAGGTTGTCCAAGCTCATGCAATACATAATTAGTGATGTCTACAATATTATTTTTAGGTGTTATTCCAATGGCTTTGAGTCGATTTTGAATCCATTCAGGGGCGTCTTTAATCACTACATCTGTGATAGAAATACCACTATATCTTGGCGCAAGATCTCTATCTTCTACCTCTACGTCAATTTTTAGTTTTCGCTCATCTACATGAAAATCACTTACAGATGGAGATATTAATTCCAAGTTAATATCTTGTTGCATTAAGCCTGCTCTTAGATCTCTAGCTACACCAAAGTGACTCATTGCATCTGCTCTATTAGGTGTTAGCCCAATTTCAAAAACATCATCCTGCTCAATATTAAAAACTTCTGCAGCAAGGGTTCCTGGTTCAATACTAGCATCTAATACAAGTATTCCATCGTGACTAGACCCTAATCCGAGTTCATCTTCTGCACAGATCATACCATGACTTTCTTCTCCTCTAATTTTACCTTTTTTAATGGTAAAACCATCTCCTTTATCAACGTATAAGACAGTTCCAATAGTTGCTACAGGTACTTTTTGACCTGCGGCCACATTAGAAGCTCCACAAACAATTTGTAATGGCTGTTCTTGCCCTATATGAACTGTTGTAATTTTTAATCGATCGGCATTGGGGTGTTGAACACAAGTTAGTACTTCTCCAACAACAATCCCTTTAAGACTCCCTTTGATAGATTCTTTGGTTTCAATCCCTTCTACTTCTAATCCTAAATCTGTCAGTAATTCTCCTGCTTTAGAAGCTTCCCAATCTATTTGTAAAAATTGTTTTAACCAATTGTATGATATCTTCATCTGTGTATGCTCAAATTTTCAACAGCAAATTTACGTATTTTATCTTAAATTTTAATACGTAATAAAGGCTAGTTTTGTTCTCTTTTTCTCTTTTTAATACTATGATTCTTCTGGGCTATCCTCTGGCAACTCACGTTCATCATTTCTAATTTTTCGAGTCCCAGCATACATATCGTATCGCACCAAACGACAATCCAAATCTCCATTTTTTAATGGAATTCTTTTTGAGGTTCTTAACCCTACATGCTTAAGTGCTTCCATATCAGAAGTAATAAACCAAACTGTAGAATCTGGGTATCCATGTTTTAGGGTGTCTCCTATTTTTTTGTAAAATTCTGCAGTATCAATATTTAAACGCTCTCCATAGGGTGGATTAAATAAAATAGTGGTTTTACCAAACACTTCTTTTTTTGAATTAAAGAAGTTCACATGATGTACCCCTATAAATTCATCCAAATTGGCATTGACAATATTGTCTTGTGCTTTTCTAACAGCAGATGGTGCTTTGTCAAAGCCCATTATTTTAAAATGAGAGCTTCTAATCTTTTTAAGCAAGACATCTTGAATTAGAAAATACAAATCTTCATCATAATCTTTCCAATTTTCAAAACCAAAATGCTTTCTGTTGATGTTGGCAGGAATATTATTGGCAATCATGGTTGCTTCAATTAAAATTGTACCAGAACCACACATCGGGTCTATAAAATTCTCATCTCCAGTATATCCTGAAAGTAAAACCAAACCTGCAGCTAATACTTCATTGATTGGCGCTATATTAGTTGCGCTTCTATACCCTCTTTTATGTAAAGAATCTCCAGATGAATCTAAAGATACAGTACACAATTCTTTTTGAATATGTACATGTATTTTTAAATCGGGATATTTAAGGTCTACATTGGGTCTTTTACTGTATTTGTGTCTAAAGTAATCAGCAACTGCATCTTTTGATTTTAGGGTAATATAATGTGAGTTTGTCGTAAAATTTTTAGAATTGACAACTGCTCCAATTGAGAAAGTACCATCAACATCCAAATACTCTTCCCAGTTAATTTTTTGAAGTCCTTTATACAAATCTTCTTCATCAAAAGCCTTAAACGTTTTAATGGGTTTAAGGATACGTATGGCTGTTCTTAAAGCTATATTTGCTTTATACATAAACCCTTTATCTCCTTTAAAAGAAACATTACGCACGCCTATTTCTACATCTTGAGCTCCTAAATTTTTAAGCTCTGTAGCCAGTACTTCCTCTAACCCAAACATGGTGGTAGCCACCATTTTAAAATCTTTATTCATATTCATACTGCAAAAATAATTTAATATCTTTGAAAAGCCTCCTTTTTTAAACTTTTATAATTACACACTATGAAAAGAAAATTACTTTACATCATGTCATTGCTATGCACATTAACTATATACGCTCAACAATGGCAACGGACTGGAGGACCTATAGGAGGTTTGGGATACAATTTAAAAATTGACCCCACCAATAACCAAATAATTTACATCACAGATGCCCTATCTGGTATCCACAAAAGTACTGATGGAGGAGCTACATGGATTCCAAAAAATAATGGAATTACCTCAAGAAGTGGAGACTCAAACGATGCTATTCCTGTTTTTACAGTAGCCATTGATCAAAATAATCCAACAACCATTTGGGCAGGGACAGAATATGATAGCGGAATCTATAAATCAACCGACAGTGGTGAAAATTGGACAAAGAAAAATAATGGGATTATAGAAACAAACATAGTATTTAGAGAAATTAGTGTCGTTAATGGCGATTCTAATACCCTTTTTGCCAGTGGAGAAGTTCCTACAGGTAATCAGGGTAATGAATTTGAAAAAGTTAATGGCGTAATCTATAAATCTACAGATGGTGGAGAAAATTGGAGTAGAATTTGGAGTGGAAATAGCTTAGCTAGATGGTTGTGTATTGGTGGCAATCCAATAAACCTGGTATCATCTACGGGAATTTTTGACCGAGAAGCAACAAATACAGTTGGAATGGGAATCATGAAATCTACAGACGGAGGAGCTACTTGGAATCAGTCAAATAATGGAATAACAGGAAGTCTTTTTATTGGGGGGATGTCAGATTCATCGACGCCGGGTTTATTATATATTGCTACAGGAAACAATGCAGAAGTAAATTTAGATACTCCAATTAAAGGTGGTGTTTTTAAATCAACAAATGGAGGGACTACATGGACACAAGTTATCTCTTCTTCAGATGTTATTTTGCCTGGTTATACAGAAGATGTTTTTAATGCTGTAAAAATTGCGCCTTCAAACAATAATATTGTCTACGCAGCAAGTGCGTATGCCTTTTACAGAAGTGATGATGCTGGAGCAACTTGGACGGGTCATCGCGGAGGATCACTAAGTTCTCCTTCACCTTGGGGACCAAGCGGAATTAGAGCTGGAGTTCCTATTGAAATTACCATAGACAAAACAAACCCTGATATTGTCTATGCTGCAAATTATGGTGGTGGCATATTTAAATCTACTGACGGAGCAAAAACTTGGCAAGTTTTAGGTACAGGTTATTCTGGAGCAACAATCCACAAAATAGCCCCTGATCCTCAAAACACTTCAGCTTTTTTAACTATTGGAAGAAGCGGTCCATTTAAGTCAACGAATAATGGAACTACTTATGACGGGTTATATTATGAAGAGGCCGGTCATGCTGAATGGTATGGAGCGGCTGTACATCCAACAAATAGCAATACCCTTTTTATTTCTGATGAGCATGAAGGTTTAATTTTAAAAAGTACCACAGGAGGAACAAGTTGGACAACAAAATTTAATCAACCAAACGCAACTGCAAGTGTTTTTAATCAAAGACATGGTGCCAAAGAGCTTATAATCTCTAAAAGCAATCCTAATGTAATCTATGCTGGTTTTGCATATCAGTTTTTTTATAGCGATCCTGATAACACAACTTTTCCAAATAGTTTTGGAGTTTACAAATCTACCGATGCTGGAGAAACTTGGACACAAAGTGGAACAACAGGAATTTCTGCAACAAACTTAAATATTACAGCTTTGGCTGTGAATACCACTGATGAAAACTCAGTTTATATTGGTTTACGGGGTGATGGCTTGTTTCATTCTACTGATGGTGGAGCAAATTGGACAAATATTGGTCAAGGAATGCCTGATCAAACAATTCATGGAATCGCTTTAGCTGATAATAATTCAATTATTTATGCTGCAACTAAAAGTAAAGGAGTGTACAAATCGACAGATAATGGAAATAATTGGACACAAGTTTTATCTGAAGTAAATACTTCTACTGATTTCCCGACCAAGTTATTAATGAGCATCGCTGTAAACCCAACCAATAAAAAGAATATTGTAGTTGGTGATATCCATACAGGAGTTTATATGACAACTGATGCTGGAGCAAATTGGACAAATATTAATCAAGGATTAGCAAATAGGGCAATTACTTCTTTGGCTTTTTCATCTGATGGAAAAACCTTGTTTACAGGAACTAAAGGGTCTGGTGTATATTCTTATAACACTACTACTCTAGCCGTTGATAACTATTCCAATCTTTCAATACTAAAAAATGCATATCCCAATCCTAGTTCAGGGAAAATTACTTTAGATTTGCAACCAAATACTTTTCAAAGCTTAGAAGTAGAAATTTTTTCGATTACAGGAAAACGCATACTAAAGAAAAGCTACAAAGTAAAAAACAACAAAGTAGAGATCAATTTACAACATCTTAGCAAAGGAATGTATATTGTAAGTTATCCTTTGTTAAATGGACTAAAGAAATCATCACAAATTTTAATTGAATAATTCAAATTGAACACACAAAAAGATTGGTTTACATCTTGGTTTGACACGCCTTATTACCACATTCTATATAAACATAGAGATGATAGTGATGCTGAGCTCTTTATGGAGAATATCACAAAAGAACTACAGTTAAAAAACACTTCAGAAATTTTAGACATCCCTTGTGGAAAAGGAAGGCATGCTGTCTATCTGAACACCTTAGGTTATAAGGTTGTTGGGGCTGATTTATCATCAAATAGTATCAATTTTGCAAAACAATTTGAAAATGAGGTTTTAAAATTTGAGGTTTGGGACATGCGTACCCCATTTAACCAAAAGTTTGATGCAATTTTTAACCTGTTTACAAGCTTTGGTTATTTTGAAGATGATCAAGAAGATATTTCTATTTTAAAGAACTTTAAAAAAGGACTTAAAGAAAATGGAATTCTTGTGATGGATTTTTTAAATGTAAGCTATGTTAAAGAACATTTAATTGAGAAAGAAATTAAAACTGTTGAAGGCATTGATTTTCATATTACAAGAAAGATAGAAAATGGTTTTATCATTAAAGAAATTCATTTTTTTGCAGACGATGAAAACCACAGTTATATTGAAAAAGTAAAATACTTGGACAAAGATAAATTTGTAAATTATTTTGAAAATGCAGGTTTTAATATAAACCAAGTCTTTGGTTCTTATCAATTAGAAGATTTTGATCCCAGCAGTTCTAAACGCTTAATTTTCGTATTATCATGACCTATACTTTATTAATTGCTTCTGTAATTATTGGAGCACTTATAGTTTTATTTTTTAAACCCAATACAAAATTCACTCGTTTATTGTTGTCATTTAGTGGTGCTTACCTACTATCAGTCACTATTTTACATTTGTTACCAGAGGTGTATGAACATACCGATGTGGATTCAAAAAAAGTAGGAATTTTTATATTAATCGGAATACTACTTCAGTCTATTTTAGAGTCTTTTTCTAAGGGTGCAGAACACGGACATATCCATATTCACTCTGAAGAAAATAAATTCCCATATTTACTTTTTATCAGTCTATGTATTCATGCTTTTTCTGAAGGGATACCAATTCATCACGAAGGAGATGATTTATTATGGGCAATTATTGTGCATAAAATTCCAATTGCCATAGTACTTACAACATTTTTGATTCATGCAAAATATTCAAAAACCAAAATATTAGTGTTTTTAGCAGGGTTTGCCTTGATGAGTCCTTTAGGAGTTTTTATTGCAGATAAAGTAGTTTTCTTTACTGATTATAGCACAGAAGTTACAGCCCTAATTATTGGGGTATTTTTACATATTTCTACAATAATACTCTTTGAAAGCTCTGAAAATCACAAGTTTAATATTCAGAAATTTACCGCTATTTTATTGGGTATTTTACTAACAATTGCAACTCTTTTGCACTAACTAATCAAACCTAGGGTTTACAACTGTATTAAACATTGAACCAAAAGTATAACTAAAGCCAAAATCAAAAGAATAATTAAAACCAGATTTTATTTGCTGCTGCTGCAACAAAATTTCTTCAACAGTCAGATTCCCCGCAGGTAGATTAATCTGATTATTAGTTATATTATATCTTCCTCCCATATTAAAAGAAAAGCCTTTAAAAACTCGAACTCTTGCTTGTGCGTTAAATGAAAACTGATTTAAAGCAGTATCGTGTAAATAACTATCATAGCGTATCGATCCATTTACATTTCCCCAAGTTTGTCTAACACTACCTTCTAAACTTAAAGAATGACGCCACAAAAACTCTTGATCTTTACCAAATACCGTTTTTTCAATATAATTTGTAAAGTCACCACCTACTTTATAAACGATTGTTAACTGTTTTTGAAAAGAATCTTTATAATCAAAAAAGTTATATTCAATTGCAGGTGATACTTGCGCGTATAATACTTTATTGGTGTAATCCGAACCGCCAAAATAACTAAAAACACCAGCTGACCAATGATTGTTTAAACTAAAAACGGAGTACAATGTAATGTCTTTAGAGGCATTGTTATAAACAATATCAGGTCCATTATCAAATTCATATATTGATTTGTTATTTCCATATTTTACTCTAAAATAAAACTTATTCTTTTCAGTCACTCTTCTTGCAGAAACATTAAACTTTAGATTTTGATTGGTGTAAGTTTCCTGTCCTTTAAAATTTCCATTGGCACCTATACTAAAGATCCATTTATTCCAAGGGTCTACCTCTTCAATGACGTTGGTTTTTTTTGACTTTTTTATGGTGATAGAGATTTCATCTTGTAAGCCTGCTTTAATCCAAAATCGGACCAAGCCAAGGCGAATCCTCCTTAACATTAACCCACGAACTTCATCTTTTGTATGGTCTGAATTTGTAGAAAAAGTAATTTTGTTTTGAAATCCTTTATAATCATTTTGACCGACAATATCAATTTTATAAACTTGCCCTCCACTTCCATTTTGTTGTCTGCTAAAAAATAAATAAACGTCAGCAAATTTTTGATCTCTTACAAATTCTGCATATTCTAAATTCTGTTTGATATAGGACTCATCACAAAAAGTACAATTTAAAAAAATGTTTAATTTTGATTCATTTTCTTGTGATAAAACTGGTAAAGTTGAGAGGAATAATAAGGCTAGTAGGGCAATGTTTTTAAGCTGCATTAAATTGATTTTAAGCAGCCAAAAGTACAATTAGAGTTTCTAGGACTTGTTTATAAGTTCCCAAAAAAATGTTAAAATTAACAAAGAGTAATGAACCTATTAAGATTCAATTAATTAGCAACTTCATTAATGAATTTTATTCGCATTAAACGAAGCTCTTCTTCGTCATAATCACCGTCAAACTCATCCAATGCTTCTTGAATTTTATCTGTTTTAGCCTCCATAAAGTAATCAAAAATCTCACCCTGTTGATCTTCATCTAAGAGGTCATCAATTGAATAATCAATATTGAGCTTGGTACCAGAAAAGATAATGGCTTCCATCTCTTTGATTAGCTCCTCCATTTGCAATCCTTTTGATTGAGCAATATCTATTAAAGGGAGCTTTCTGTCTGTATTTTGAATGATGTACAATTTAAGTCCAGAATTCATCCCAGTACTTTTAACAACCAGATCATCAGGTCTTAAAATGTCATTTTCTTTTACGTAATCAGCTATCAACTGAATAAACTCTCTACCGTATTTTCTAGCCTTTCCTTCTCCTACTCCATGCACAGCTGTAAGATCTTCTAGAGTAACCGGATACTTTAGTGCCATATCATCTAAAGAAGGATCCTGGAAAACAACAAAAGGAGGTACTCCGTGCTTCGTTGCTGTTTTTTTACGCAAATCTTTAAGAAGTATGACTAGCTTTTCATCGGTGCTTACAAGAACATTGCTTTTTGTATTTGTAATTATAGAGCTATCGTCTTCTGTATTAAATACGTGATTTTCAGTCATTAAAAAAGAAGTAGGATTCTCTAAATAATTCAACCCTTCTGGAGTCATTTTTAAAACACCATACTGTTCAATTTCTTTTCTCAAATACCCAGCAACTAAAACCTGCCTAATTAAAGCCATCCAATAACTGTCCTTTTGATCACTTCCGATCCCAAAAAAGGGTTTGCTCGGAGTTCTATGCGAGGATAACATGGCATTTTCTTTCCCTATAATGGTTGATACAATATCTTTGGATTTGTATTTTTCATTTGTTTTTTTGACAACCGTCAAAAGTTTAACTACCTGCTCTTGTGCTTCAAGCTTTTTCTTTGGGTTTTTAGTATTGTCATCCATTTCTGCGCCCAAACCTTTAACCTCATCAAACTCTTCACCAAAATAGTGTAGCAAATACTTTCTTCTATTCATAGAAGTTTCTGCGTAACCAACTACCTCTTGTAACAAAGCGTGCCCGATTTCTTGTTCTGCAACGGGCTTGCTTGCCATAAATTTTTCTAATTTCTCAATGTCTTTATAGGCATAAAAAGCCAAACAATACCCTTCTCCTCCATCTCTACCTGCTCTACCCGTTTCTTGATAATAGCTTTCTAAACTTTTAGGAATATCATGATGAATCACAAAACGCACATCTGGTTTGTCGATTCCCATACCAAATGCTATGGTCGCAACAACGACATCACAGTCTTCCATCAAAAACATATCTTGATGTTTTACCCTGGTTTTTGCGTCCAAACCTGCATGGTAAGGCACAGCCTTAATTCCATTTACTTGCAAAACTTGAGCAATCTCTTCTACCTTCTTTCTACTTAAACAGTATATAATCCCAGATTTACCAACATATTGACGGACAAAACGTATGATATCTTTATCTACATTCTTTGTTTTTGGTCGAACCTCATAAAATAAATTTGGACGATTAAACGAGGCTTTATAGGTTTTAGCATTGGTTATTCCAAGTGTTTTTAAAATATCTTCTTGTACTTTCTCTGTTGCTGTTGCTGTAAGGCCAATCACCGGAACATTATCAATCTCTTTGATGATCGTTCTAAGGTTTCTATATTCTGGTCTAAAATCATGCCCCCACTCAGAGATACAATGTGCCTCATCAATGGCTACAAAAGAAATCTTTTGACTGCGCAAAAACTCTACATACTCTTCTTTTACTAATGATTCTGGAGCCACGTATACCAATTTGGTGATACCGTCTTCAATATCTTTTTTTACTTGATTTACTTCAGTTTTATTTAAAGATGAATTTAAAACATGGGCAATCCCGTGATTTTCTGAAATACCACGAATAGCATCTACTTGGTTTTTCATCAAGGCTATTAAAGGTGATATTACAATAGCAGTGCCTTCACTCATTAAAGCAGGCAGTTGGTAGCACAAAGACTTCCCTCCACCCGTTGGCATGATAACAAAAACATCTTCTTTTTGCAAAACGCTTTGAATAACTTTTTCTTGCAAACCTTTAAATTGGTTAAAACCAAAGAATTTTTTTAAGGGTCCGTGTAAATCTAATTCTTCACTCATGTATAGTGTTTCAATCTAGTATTGATCTGTGATGATTAAAAACCAAAAAATTAGGTTTGGCTCTACGATTATTTATAGTAAATTTGTAGTACCTAAATAGGCATGTTGTATTACAATTTAAAGATATGACTTTTTTTTATTTTACTAAAATATAAAATCTTGAAAGATTCTAACTCTATTATAGCAAACGCAAAAGAAACCATACTTTTAGAAAGTAATGCAATAGCTAATTTATCAAATTTAATTGATCAAAATTTCGAAAATTCAGTTAAATTTATATTAAATTCTAAAGGACGCGTAATCATTACCGGAATCGGCAAGAGCGCAATCATCGCTACTAAGATTGTCGCTACTTTTAATTCTACTGGAACTCCAGCAATTTTTATGCATGCTGCAGATGCTATTCATGGTGATCTAGGTACCATACAAGAAAACGATGTGGTGATTTGTATCTCTAAAAGCGGAAATACTCCTGAGATTAAAGTGTTAGTCCCTTTTATTCAAAACTACGGAAACAAAATTATCGCCATTACTGGAAATCCAGATTCTTTTTTAGGCACCAATGCTGATTTTTGTTTAAACACCTATGTAGAAAAAGAAGCCTGCCCTAATAATCTAGCTCCAACAACAAGTACTACTGCTCAATTGGTTATGGGAGATGCCTTAGCTGTTTGTTTGTTGCACCTAAAAGGATTTACAAGTAAAGATTTTGCCAAATACCACCCAGGAGGTGCTTTGGGTAAACGATTATACCTAAGAGTTTCTGATTTGATTAAAACAAACGAAAAACCCTTAGTACAAAAAAACAGTTCTATAACTGATGTTATTGTAGAAATTACAGAAAAAAGACTTGGAGTTACCGCTGTTGTAGAAAATGAAACCATCGTTGGAATTATTACCGATGGTGATATTAGACGTATGCTTACTAAAAACGAAAGTTTTACTAGTTTAAAAGCTCAGGACATTATGTCTGAAAACCCTAAAACGATTTCAATAAATGCAATGGCTATCGATGCTCTAGAAACCTTAGAGAATTTTGACATTACACAAATCTTAGTAACTGATGACAACCAAAATTATATGGGAGTAGTACATTTACACGATTTGATAAAAGAAGGTATATTTTAAATGAGCAAAGAACAAAAAGAAATGTCTTTCTTAGGACATTTAGAAGAGTTACGATGGCATTTGGTAAGGAGCTCTGTTGCCATTATGCTGGTTGCAGTTGTTGCTTTTATTTTTCAAAAACAAGTCTTTAATAATTTTTTGATTGCCCACTTAAAACCTGATTTTGTTACCTACCAGTTTTTTTGCAAAATTTTTGCCAGTATAGGTATAGAAAGTGGTTTTTGCAATGTTAATTTCCCTCAAAAACTACAATCTTTAGAATTGACCCAACAATTTATGAGTTCTATATGGATCTCATTTGTGTTAGGTATTATTGTTTCATTTCCATATATACTATGGGAAATGTGGCGCTTTATTGCTCCAGGATTGCATGAAAACGAACAAAAAAGATCTAGAGGGTTTTTATTCATTGCTTCGTTGTTGTTTTTTATTGGTGTTTTATTTAGTTACTATGTGATTGCACCCATGTCAGTTTCGTTTTTTTACGGCTATCAAATTAGTGACATGATTGTAAATAACTTTACAATGAACTCATACATTAGCTTAATTACCAATACCTTACTTGGTGTTTCGTTAATTTTTGAATTGCCTGTATTAATCTATTTCTTAGCGAAAATTGGTTTGGTGACACCCGAATTTTTAAGAAAGTATCGCAAGCATGCCTTTGTAGTTGTTTTGATTTTAGCTGCGATTATCACGCCACCAGATGTAGGAACACAAATTATTGTTTCTATCCCTATCGTTATTTTATATGAAGTAAGTATTTATATCGCTAATATTGTAGTTAAAAAACAAGAAAAAAATGCCAAATAAAGTTGAAGAGTTTAATGCCTATCGTCAAAAAATGAACGAGAAGCTCTTGAGTACAGACAACAAGGTGATTAAAAGAATTTTTAATCTAGATACCAATGCCTTTAGTCAAGGGCATTTACCAGAAAAGACCAAAGAATTACTAGGTTTGGTGGCTTCTGCTGTGTTACGTTGTGATGATTGTATCGCTTACCATCTAGAAACTGCCTATAAAAATGGTGTAAGCAAAGAAGAAATGATGGAAACCATGTCTATAGCAACACTTGTTGGAGGCACAATCGTGATTCCACATTTAAGAAGAGCCTATGAATTTTGGGAGGCCTTAGAAGCACAAAATAGTACAAACTAAGGGTTGTACTATTTAATAGTTCTTTAAGAACCCGAAACTTTAGAATTCTTTACCTTTACAATTATTGCTAAAGGACAAACAGATACGAGATATAGAAAATGATTTTAAGAGCTGATAATATCCAAAAATTATATGGTGACCGCAAGGTTGTTAAAGGAATCTCTTTAGAAGTTTCTCAAGGAGAAATTGTGGGCTTATTAGGGCCAAATGGAGCTGGAAAAACAACTTCTTTTTACATGATTGTTGGGATGATTAAGCCCAATGATGGACATATTTATTTAGATGATTTAGAAATCACTAAAGACCCCATGTATAAAAGAGCCCAAAAAGGTATTGGATATCTAGCTCAAGAAGCTTCTGTCTTTCGAAAATTAACTGTTGAAGAAAATATTTTATCAGTCTTAGAGTTTACTAATAGATCAAAAAAAGAACGCAAAGAAAAGCTAGAATCACTTATTGAAGAATTTAGTTTAGGTCATGTTCGTAAAAACAAAGGAGACTTATTATCTGGAGGAGAACGCAGAAGAACTGAGATTGCAAGATGTTTAGCTTCTGATCCAAAATTTATCTTATTAGATGAGCCTTTTGCTGGAGTTGATCCTATTGCAGTTGAGGATATTCAGAGCATCGTTGCGCAGCTTAAAAATAGAAATATAGGAATTCTAATTACCGACCATGATGTACAAGCAACATTGGCTATCACAGACAAAACCTACCTTATGTACAACGGAGCAATCTTAAAAGAAGGTACTCCAGAAGAACTGGCTGCAGATGAAGTAGTTAGAAAAGTATATTTAGGTAAAGATTTTGAGCTTAAGAAGAGAAAGTTTTAAGCTGATTTCTTTGCTAAATTACTTCCTAAAGACAATAACACATATAGTAAGATAATCAGGGGTATTGCTACAAACTCTAGAAAGACAATCAATAGTAAAGATGCTACTAAAAAGAAATATTTTAACAGGTTCTTTTTTAATTGATAGTCTTTAAATTTGAGCGAAAACAAAGGGATTTCTGCATTCATCAAAAAACTTAACACCAAAGTAACTCCAATTAAAAAATAATTGTGTTCAATCAAATTTATAAAAAACTCATTAGTTGAATGATCTACGATTAATGGCAAAGAAATAACAAACAAACTCATCGCTGGAGTTGGCATCCCTATAAAAGAATCTGATTGACGTGTATCAATATTAAATTTAGCCAAGCGATAGCAAGCTGCCAACGTTAAGAGCAAACCTATATGCGGCAAATACCCTGTACTAAACGCAGCTGCTTTAACAGGTTCAAAAGCGCCATTAAATGTATTCAATGCGTTTTCTTGTAATAAACTAAACATCACAACACCAGGAACGACACCGCTTGTAACCATATCTGCTAAAGAATCAAGTTGTTTACCTAATTCACCAGAAACACCAAGTATTCTAGCGACAAAACCATCTAAAAAATCAAAGAAAATCCCTAGCATTACAAGAAGACCTGTTGTTTCATAATCTCCATTAATTGCTGAGATAACAGCCATAGAACCAGCTAATAAATTCCCTAAAGTAAGTGCGTTTGGTATGTGTTTTTTAATCTGCATTCTAAAAAGTGTTTGAATAAGCTAAAATAAGAAATCCTTTTGTCAGTTTTACATTTCTTTATTTTTTTATCATCTTTGTTTACATTCAATTCTAATTGTTTGCTTTTTGCTCTATGCCTGTACTCACATCAAATTTTAACCCAAAACTTCCTTTTAGAAATGGACATTTCAACACTGTGTTTCGTCCTCTTTTTATGAAAGAAGACTGTGTTTACACTAGGAAACGACTACTAACCTGGGATGATGATTTTATGGATTTGGACTTCTCTCTTGTTGGATCAAATACCTTGGCTCTTCTTATTCACGGTTTAGAAGGAAGTTCTCAATCAAAATATATTTTATCTACTACCAATGAGCTAAATGCACATGATATTGATACTGTTGCTTTAAATTTAAGAGGTTGTAGTGGTGAAGACAATTTGTTATTAAGCACCTATCACAGTGGTAAAACTGAAGATATAGACTTTGTAATTGAGCACCTTTTAGAAAACTATCAACACAAAAACCTTTTGCTTATCGGATTTAGCTTAGGAGGTAACCTCACGTTGAAATACATGGGTGAATATGCAGGTAAGATCTCACCAAGAATAAAAGGAGCTATTGCTGTTTCTGTTCCTATTGATATAGAAAGTTCTGAACAAGAGTTAGACAAGCTAAAAAACAAATTGTATTTAGAAGAATTTCTAAAAACTATGCGATTAAAAATTTTAGAAAAAGCGCATAAATTCCCTGATTTTGAACTTGATAAGGAACTTCTATTTAAAGCTAAAAGGTTTAAACATGTAGAGAAATTGTATACCGTACCTGTCTTTGGTTTTGATAGCCCAGAAGATTACTGGAAAAAGGCAAGCTCAAAACCATTTTTATTAAAAATAAACCAACCTACCCTATTGATAAATGCAAAGGATGATACCTTTTTAGGGGAAGCCTGTTATCCGTTTGAAGAAGCTAATAATTCTGATTTCTTTTTTTTAGAGGTAACAAATTTCGGTGGCCATGTAGGCTTTATCTCTTCATTCAAACAAAGTGAAAGCCGGTGGCTAGAAAAAAGAATCTATCAATTTATAAAAGAACACATCCAAATAGAAATTAATAAAACAATATCTAAGTTAGATTGATGTTATTAAACTAAGAATTCTCATATTTGTAACGATTAGATGCACAACTTGAAACAACTTATTACACTTGGTTTTTTGGTAATTATTTTGCCATTAACTGCTCAAAATTTCAGGAATTACTCCAATGAATTTCTCAATATTGGTGTGGATGCTGCCTCTCTTGGTATGAG
The DNA here is from genome assembly GCF_038024035.1 of Polaribacter pacificus. Taxonomy (NCBI): domain Bacteria; kingdom Pseudomonadati; phylum Bacteroidota; class Flavobacteriia; order Flavobacteriales; family Flavobacteriaceae; genus Polaribacter; species Polaribacter pacificus. The sequence continues at coordinate 164,236 of NZ_CP150664.1, read as the reverse complement.
TAAATCAGTCGTTGCAACAACAAATAATGTCAACGCTATTTATTGGAACCCTGCTGGTTTATCAGATGTAGATGATTATCAAGGATCACTGATGCATGCTTCGTACTTTGCAGGGATCGCTAATTACAATTTTGCAGCCTTTGCTATGCCGGTAGATGCTGTTAGTAGCTTGGGATTTTCTATTATCCGATTTGGTGTTGATGATATCCTAAATACCACAGAATTGATAGATGGTCAAGGGAATATTAATTATGATAAAATTAGTTTGTTTTCTGCTGCAGATTATGCATTTACCATCGCTTATTCTAGAAACATCATCAATAAGAACTTATACCTAGGCGTCAACACAAAAATAATTAGAAGAGTTATTGGAGATTTTGCAGATTCTTGGGGGTTTGGATTTGACCTTGGCCTTCAATTTAAGCGAAAAGAATGGCAGTTTGGATTGGTTGTTAGAGATATTACCACAACCTATAATACTTGGAGTATTAACCAAGAAAAGTTTGACTTAATTAAAGCAGCAATTCCTGGAGAAAACCAAGAATTACCTGAAAAAGTTGAAATAACAAAACCTAAAATTCAATTGGGAGTAGCCAGAAAATTTAGGCTTGGAAAAAATTTCAAGTTGGCAACAGAATTAGATTTAAATATGCGTTTTGCTCAAACCAATGATTTAATAAGCGCTAAAAACTTTAGTATAGAACCTACTTTCGGGCTACAACTAGATTACTCAAATTTTGTCTTTTTAAGAGCTGGAATCGGTAATATTCAAAATACTACAGAATTTGATGACACGAGCAGCATCACTTTTCAACCCAATATTGGTTTGGGGTTTGTATACAAAGGAATTCAAATAGATTATGCGCTCACCAACATCGGTAGCGTTGGCAATGCGTTGTTTTCAAATATCTTTTCAATAAAATTTGATTATGCCTTTTATAGATAAATCCTTATTCATTTTAAAAAAACACTTTGTTGTGTTCTTTATAATCATAGCTCAAACAAGCTGGTCACAAGAGATTCAATTAACAGATTATGCAGAAGTTAGCGTGATCACTGCTGGGCCCGGGAATGAGCTATACGAAGGGTTTGGACACAGTACCATCAGGATAGTTGATAAAAAACTTGGAATAGACCTGGCTTATAATTATGGAATTTTTGATTTTGACGCCCCTAATTTTTATCTAAATTTCGCAAAAGGAAAGATGCTCTATAAATTACAACGCTATCCTTTTTATTTGTTTGTAAAATCATACCAACAAGACAGACGATGGATTAAAGAGCAAGTGTTAAACCTTAATTTAGTAGAAAAACAGCAATTCTTTGAATTTCTAGAGACAAATGCAAAACCAGAAAATGCCTCATACTTTTATGATCCTTTTTTTAATAATTGTGCAACCAAAATACCTGAAATTACAAAAATAATACTAAAAGAGAAGGTCAGCTTTAATACAAAATACGCAAACTCTAATCTATCTATCCGACAATTAATGAATAATGAGATCCCTTGGAATACTTGGGGTAGTTTTGGTATTAATTTAGCTTTGGGCAGTAAAATAGATCAGAGTGCATTAGCTAATGATTATTTGTATTTACCTGATTACGTATCAAAAGCATTTAATTTTGCAAGCATAAATAACAATGGACAGATAGAAAATCTAGTTAAGGAAACACGAAACATCTTAACCTATAAAGAGATAGCTCTGAAGAGTAGTTTAACTAACCCTTTACTTATTTTTTCACTTATTTTAATCATTGGCTTATACATTACCTTTCTAGATATCAAAAAAAAGAGCCTAAGCAAATGGTTTGACAGCCTTATTTTCTTAATAACAGGTCTTATAGGGGTTATTATTTGCTTTCTTTGGTTTTTTACAGACCATAGTGCTACCCCTAATAATTTCAATCTTTTATGGGCTTTTGCCCCTAATTTATTTGTTGCTTTTGGGCTTAGGAAAGGAATTGGGAAAAGATGGCTTAAAAACTATCTATTAATAGCCCTGGTAATGATTTTTGCGGTGTTTCTTGTATGGATTTTTAAAATACAGTTATTACCTACGGCCGTTTTTCCATTTTTAATACTAATAACAGTTCGATACTTCTGGCTTTTAAAATACAGCTTACTGACCTCTAAAAAATAATACGGTTGTAATGGTTTTAATGATGATTTTAAAATCAAGAAAAAAGTTTCTTTCTTTGATATAATACAAATCATAACGAAGTTTAGTTTCCTGATCTTCTACTGTACTTGCGTACGGATAATTAACTTGTGCCCAACCGGTAAGTCCTGGTCTCACAACATGCCTAATTCCATAAAATGGGATTTTTTCTTCTAAACCCTTCACAAATTCTGGACGTTCTGGTCTAGGTCCAATTAAATTCATATCGCCTTTTAAAATATTATAAAACTGAGGAACCTCATCCAATCGGGTATTTCTTAAAAACTTACCAAAAAGAGTTATACGCGAATCGTTTTTAGACGCCCAAACTGCACCATTTTTTTCTGCATTAGGAACCATAGATCGCAGTTTTACAATCTTGAAAGTTTTTCCTTTTTTACCAACACGATCTTGAAAATAAAATAAAGGTCCACGATTACCGATTAAGTTTCCAATAAAAACAATAGGTAGTATTCCTAGTAAAAGAACAAGACCAACAATAGAAACGATACTATCTATAATAGTATTAACAAATAAATAAAAGCGGTTATCATTGTTTTGACTAAAATTGATATTCTGATAAAAGTTATTATTTAGATACTCTTTAGGAACACTATCAGTAATTTCTTCATAATACTTTTCAAAACTTTTAATGTTAATTCCTTTTTTGAACAGAGGAATTAAATGTTTATTCAAATCCAGAATTTCTTCTTCTGAAAAACCTTTGGTAGAAACGATCAATTCTGACACTGGCTGATTTTCAACCAAAGTCAACAAATCAACATCTAAGGTATTAAAATAATTTTCGAAACCATTAATTTTATTATTCGAAACATAAGCCAATACTTTATGCATTTTTTTACGCTTAATAAGCTTAAGTAAAGCTTCTGAGTTGACAGCGCTTCCAATTACAATAATGTTTTTAAAATATTTTGGTGAAAATAAAAAAGCAATATATAAAAAACGCCAAATTAATACTGGAATAGAAATAATAAAAAAGAAATATAAGATTTCTAATCTATTTAAAGGCAATGAAGGTGTTATATAAGGAGAAAAGACATAAAATAAAGTTGTACTTATTGCTGTTAAAACAATACTTTTTAATACTAAAAACCGATCATTTGAATTGCTAATATTATACAACTGAAAAATTTCACCAAAAAGTAAAAAGTAAATCACTAATACAAAAAGCCATTGAGTGGCCAAAGGCTTATTAATATCTAGATACGTATAATCAAAATACGTATACATAAAAAATATGGTAGCGAAAATGACTACTATATCTAAAAACCTCAACAAGAGTTTTCTTTCTGATATGTCAATATAAGATGCGTTCTTTTTCACTGCAAAGTTTAGGCTAATTAAATCAAAAGTACGAAGATTATTATTGCTAATATAATTTTATTAAGATTTGTATTTTCTAAAACCATTAAAACCCCAAATTAACATTAAATAAATAGACATCAACACAGAAATTTTTTCTACTTGTCGGTAAAAATACCATTGTGGCTTTAATAATTTGATTTTATTTCTAGAATGAGATCCTTCTCTAATTCTATATATAGCAAGAACTTCTTTTATTCCAATTGCAAAATTAATTTTCTTTAAATATTTTAACCACAACCCCATATCTTGTCTAAAGAGTACTTCTGGCATATATTCTACTCCTAATTTTTTAACATCGATAAAAGCAGTCAAACAGCTTATTGAATTAGTTTTAAGTATATCAAAATAAGTAACCCTTTCTGGCACAATAAAATCTTCATAGACATCTTTTAAAGTAACCTCATCGCAACGTTTATAAGAAGCAAACACAAAGCCTTCAGATTTCTCTATATGAGTCAAGGAAGTCTCTATAAAATTTGGAAACCAAATATCATCGCTGTCTAAAAAGGCAAGATACTGTCCACTTGCATGCTTAATTGATTTATTTCTCGCTACAGCAGGCCCAGAGTTTTGAATTGAAAATAACTGAATTCTTGTGTCAAGCTCTATCATTTTCTTGATAATCTCTATTGAATTATCCTCAGAACCATCATCTGTTATAAGCATTTCCCAATTTTCATAAGTCTGTGCTTGAACACTTTTTATAGCTTCTTCAATAAAGACTTCAGAATTATAACAGGGAGTAATAATTGAAACTAATGGACTATTCTTCTTCATGACCTTCATTAATTAAAGATTCTATTATTTGAGTCTTTCCAGATTTTAAACTTTTAATTTCATCAACCTCCTTAAAAATAATCAAAAACTTTTCATCCTGTATATATTCTTGAAGCTTTATTCTTGCTTCATTTAGAACACTACCTTTAAAATTAGTTGCAGGAATATACTCAATTTCGATCCCATCTCTATTCTTTTGAAGAATTCTAAATTGTTTAATTTCGTTAATATATTCAAAAACCCCTGTAAAGGAATGTACTATCATTTTTCGACCATCTCTCAACAGAACAATATCTGTATTCCTTCCAATTACTTTTTCTAGCAGTGGAAAATTAAATTTTCTTCTTTTTGGATACCTAGACTTAGGCAATTTGACAGCTAAATCTCCAACATTATACCTTATCAAAGGCATGTGTTTGTTGTCTAATCTAGTTACAACAACTTGGCCTATTTCACCATCTTTAACAGGAAACCCATCCGCATCTAACAACTCTAAATAAACTTGAGGACTGTATTGATACATATAATCTAAATCTACTTGAAAACCAATCTGAAAACCTTCTGAAGAACCATAAGTTTCATAAACCTCACAATTAAAAGCCCTTTTTATATTACTTCTGTATTGTTCAAACAATGAATCACCCAAACAAATTACTGTTTTTAGCTCAATTTTATAGTTATTTTTAATAGCGTGTAAAGCAATTATATTAATAGATGATGGATATCCAATGATCACAAAATTAGATTTGGATACTAACTTTTTACAAATAGTATTTAACTCTGATTTTCCTAATGAAAACACAGGCACATATAGCACACCTAAAAAAATATCTTTTAGTTTTTTAAAAAAAGTCCTATTGGGAGAGATTCCTGTTTGCAAAACAGGTGCACCCATTTTAAAACCACATAATTCATACAGATGAAAAGAAAGTGCCTGAAGAGATATCAAATCTATTTTATCCATTTCAACAGCAGTACTCTTCCCTGTAGATCCACTGCTAAATATTTTAAATGCCTTTTTGTTATTTTTAATAATTAGTTTTTCTGGGTTCTCTTTTAAATCATCTTTAGTTAAAATTGGAAATCTTGATAATAAATTAAAAGTAGACTCTGAAGAACTTACTTGAATATCCTTATACTTTTCAAGGTTTTCAATAGCGTATAAAAGTTGCTTTCTTAATTGTAATTCTTGATATTGTTGAAGCTCTAACTCAGTATAACTGTCAAATTTTCTCCAAAATTTAATTTGCTTAACAAAGTTCGTATTAAAGATAAGGTCGCCAAAGGGTAAAATTAATTTTTCTAAAAGAACATTTCTAACCATAATTAACGCAAAACTTTTATCCATTGATTTCTAATAAAACCCCAACCAAATCGCATTACTTTCTCTCTTGCATTTACACTAATCTCTAACTTCTCGCCTCTTATTAATTTTATGATTTCTGCAGCCATTTGTTCTGAATCTCCTTTATCTACTAATACTCCATCATGACCATTTTCAATTAAATATGGCATACCTCCTGCATTGGTGCTTACAATAACTAAACCAAGTCCCATTGCCTCTAGAATACTAATGGGTGTGTTATCAAAATTTGTTGTATTAATAAAAAAATCAAATTCTTCAGCTTTTTTAAACCAATCTTCTTTAGATAAAATTCCAGTAAATTCAACATTATTTTTTAAATCATATTTTTTAACTAATTCTAAAACTAAGTCAAAAGAACTATCGTTTACTGGTCCAACCATACAAAGTCTTGCTTTAGGGTACTCCTTAGTTAGATGATGTAAAACCTCAATTGCCATCATGGGATTGTACAGCGTTCTAAAAGACCTAACCCACAACAAACTTGGAGTCAAATTCTTTCTATGTTTAAATTTTAATTGTTCAACTTCTACTATATTTGGTATCAATTCTGCTTGAAAGCCTCTTTGCTCAAATTCATATTTTAAATAATTAGATGGAGCAATATTCATGTATGAATTTTGAAAAAGTTGCTTAGAAAGCCTTGGGCTTTTATCCAATCTTTGTGGTAAATTTCCTCCATGTAATATAGGGATGTACCTCAATTTATACAAACGAGCAATTTGCGAAGTTAGCCAAGAAAAATAAAAATTTGTGGTACTAAAGGTATCTATCATTACATAATCAATATCTTTCCGAAGTCTTATAACTGCCCAACACATATCCAAAAGTCGAATCAACTTATTCTCCTTGTCAGAAAACTTATAAAGTTTATAACCTTCTTGAACAAGGCGATCACTCAAGGTCTCTAGAGTGGTTGGGTAACCAGATTTTTTTGACAAATTATTACCAATGTACAAAACAGACTTAGTCATCTTCACTTATTTGAATTTTAATTAGACTAAGCGCGTATACAAAACCTGAAAAGGCAATCCGCATTGCAGAATGATTTATTGTGAAAAACCAAAAAACATAAAATGAGATTAAAAAAGCACGCTGATAATTATTTGAAAACCAAATATTTTCTAATGGAATAAAAAGTAAAAGAATTAATAATATCAGACCGATTAAACCGTGTTCTTCCAACAATCTACCTATTTCATTATGAGAAGCCGCAGTTACGCTTTTCTCACTTAACTCTCTTTTATATTTACCATTTCCAACACCAATACCCATAGGGTTATAGATAAAACTTGACATTTGTTCTTGTAATAAAAGAGCTCTACCTGATGTTATATCTTTCTTCTTTACTCCTAATGCATTCTTTCCTGCGTATCTATTATAAAGCATCCCTCCCGTTACATTTGAAGTGTATAACCAAATTCCAATTAAAGCAAAAATTGTCACTCCAGAATACCTAACTAACAATTTAAAAGAAGCCTTTTGATTTAAGATATAAAAAAAGGCAAAAACCAATATGGCTGCAGCTCCTGTCAATATTCCACCACGAGAAAAAGTTAATAATCCTCGGTAAATAAAATACATTAAAAAAATAATATCTAAAGCAATAAACCCAGTGATTTTTCTTTTAGTCAGAATATTAATCGCAATAATAAAGATTCCAATTCCAATAGCTGTTGCGACTTGATTAGGACCAAAACCTCCAGAAGTATCAAAATTAGCTCCCCCTCCAAAAATGATATCCTCTAAATTTGGTGTTACAAAATAAAGATAAGTGACTAAAGAAAAAAGAGGTAATAACATTATGAAAAGCCCTTGGTAAACTTGTTCTATTGTCATCACTCTCTTAAAAAAATAAAGAGCCGATATACCTAATAAAAATGGACCTGTTAAATTAAATGCAATTGCTTTTCTAATAGACTCTCCTACAGGAACTTCGGTTAAAACAATCCCCAAGAGTAATAAAAGTAAATAAAAAACAAATGATAAAGAAAACTTCTGTTTAACTTCACCCACAAATACACCGAGAATTAAAAAAATCATAATGGCATATTTACCCGCTTCATAGGTTGGAAACCCACTAATCATCCTGGCAAAAACACCTACTCCAACAATATAGCATGATGCTTTAAATGCTTCTTCGTTTTTGTTGGACGTGAAAAGAACCACCAAAATCCCTACTATAATTGTAGTAAACCCAAATGGTTTTGCAAAAACATCGAAAGTAGCCAAATACCCAATAATTAGGTGGGCAACAATAAAAAATAATCTGTTATTTGATATATAATTAAACATAAATTTTATAGACTCTAATCACTTCCTTGATTATAGATTTTTTATTGTATTTTTTATTCACTTCTTTAGAGAGATTATCTGCAACTTCATTTAAAAGGCCTTGATTGCTTATCAATTTTACCAAAGATTTTGCAAATAATTCACTGTTTTCTGGAGGCACCAAAGCCTCCTTTTTCTTTACGACAAGTGAACAAGCTCCAACATCAGTAACCAGAACTGGTAAATGGGCCAATCCATACTCTAAAAGAGCAATAGGAAGGCCTTCTGATTTTGATGATAAAACACCTAAACTTGCTTGTGACAAAATATGCTTAATATCTGATTTAACTCCATATATATACACTTTATTTACAAGGTTATTAATTTTGATGTAGTTCTTTAACATCAAAGAGTATGCATCTTCATGATCATTACCTATCAAGTGAAGTGACCAATCGGGGTAATCTTCGTTAAAAATACGAAAAGCCTCTAATAAATTTATATGATCTTTTTGAGGTCTAAAAGCAGCCATACAAACAATTCTTTTTCCATGATTACCAAACAAGTTTGTTTGTAGGTTTTCATTATTAAATGATGGAAAATTATTCAGAACAGTTATTTTTTTACAAAAGAGGTTTTTAGAATCCCAACTCAAAAGCTGATAATTAACAGCAAAAATATGATTTATAAAAAAAGAAGCTTGCTTTACAGGAAATAAAGGACGCTTACTTAGATTTTTGCCATAATGATCATGCCATACTATTTTAATTTTCGGAAAGCTAAGCTTAACAAAAACAGCTATTAAAAGTGAAGAAGAATGTGCGTGTATAATTTGAATATTATTCTTCTTTATAAATCGTCGTAATGTATAAATTGAGGATAAATCTATCGTCTTTTTACGCTTTAAAAATAAGTAGGAGACTTTGTCTGACAGCTGTTTTTTTAAAATGCCCTCTTCCCTAGTTGTGCATAAATAAGAATGCACATCATCATTTTTAGCCAACTCATTTGCTATATTGACAGCCAAGACTTCAGCCCCTCCCGCACTGAGTGAATCAATAATTTGTATGACAGCAATTTTATTCAATTACAAAAAGTTTTTAATTTCTTTTTCAAATTTTTCTAAGGTAAATTTCTGAGACCATTTTTTTGCACTCACTACTTTTTCAAGATACCTATTTTTTTGATTTATGTATGTCTCTAATTCAAAAACAATTTCTTCTAAATCTTCATTTACAATACTTCCTCTTTCTCCTTCTCCTAACATAAATGGAACACAAGAAACTTTTGATGCAATTGGCAAGCAACCCCAAAACATGGCTTCTGCAACCACTTTTGGCCAACCTTCTGATTTAGAAATGAAAACTAAAAAATGACTTTCTTGAAAAGCCTTTTTTACAACTTCTTTTGGCTGATTGCCATGTAATAGAACATTTTCACTCAATTTATTTTTTAAAATATACTCTTTAACAATATTAAATCTTGCTCCATCACCAAACATATCTAACTGAATGTCATACCCTTTATTTATTAGTATTTCTGCAACCTTAACAGTTAATAATGGCTGTTTACCAATACTAAAATTACCAACAAATAACAATCTAATCTTACTCTTAAAATTTTTAGCTTCAATAGCTATAATTTCATTATCTGAGTAAGATGCTGTAAAAAAAGGAATACTATTTTTAGACTGATTTTTCCATTCTCCATAGATCAAAACCTTACAATTTTTAGTTAAAAAAGTATTTGATAAAATCCACTTTTGAAGTCTATAACTTAGCGGTTGTTTGCTTTTTGGATCCCAATTACCAGCATATTTTACTGTTTTTGGTTTTGACGGAAAAAATATTTGAACAAAACAACCTAATAAACCTATATTTCCTGGGCAACGCAAATGAATGTGATCTGCTGATTTCATCACTTTATAAATTTGAATACAAATTTTTGGAATTACTTTAAGTGATATAAGACTATTGTTAAAAGTTGTTAAGTTAAAACTCGGAATCTCAATAAATTTTATTTTTGAATGCCTATATGGTGTTTCAATATTTGTTATTTTTTTTTCTTTTGATTTTGGTGCTAGAATTATAATTTCATCGACATATTTTGCCCATAAATTCATTTCTCTTACATAAGGTTCATAAGCAAATAGATCTTTGCCTTTTATTTTATGCTCTACATGTGTTATAATTCCAAATTTCATATATGTTTATAACATAGATTTATAAAAATTAATATTTTGAAATACGATCTCTTCTGGGTTAAACCTTAGCAACATATCTTTACTTGAATTGTCTGCTCTTATTTGGGCTTCTTTAGCATTGCTTAACACCTCAATAATTTTATTGGCAATATCCTCTGAAGAATACGGATCTACTAACAAAGCTGTTTCTTTGTCTTTAATAAGCTCTAATGCTGGACCTATTCGACTGGCAACAACTTTTTTCCCCATTACCAACGCCTCAATCCATGCGATTGGCATTGCTTCCATATGAGATGGATATACACAAACATCAGCCTCTGCTATATATAAAGGTATTTCTGAATGAGGTTTTGGTCCAATTATATGTATAGATTCTTTATCTTCTTGTAAAACAAAACTTTTTAAATATTCTATGTATGAACTTCCGTCTAGAAACTTCCAATCTCTACCTATGATATTTAAAACAACATCTGGAAATTGTTTTTTTATCATTGGAATTGCTTGCACCAACTGTCGAACTCCCTTTTTTTCACAAATAGTGCCAACAAACAATAAAGTATTCTTTTTAAGTTTAGTAGAAGTATTCCGTTTAAACTTTGTAAAATCTACTGAATTATAGATGGTTGTGAATTTAAAATTTAAATTTAAATATTTTTTTGTTTGAGTTCCTACATAATTACTAACCGCAATAAAACCATCCGCCCTGGAAAAGGATGCTTTTTCCTGATACCCTCTCCAAAGAGCTGGTTTTTTTCCTAATTCTTTTGCAAAAAAATGATGTCCGCCATGTAATCTAATTATTTTTTTATAGGGTGTTTTTTTAGAAAAAAAAGCAAAATTTAATTCACTACCTTCAACAATATCTATTGTATTAATCTCATTTATTTCGTCTATCTTTTTTAAAAGACGTTTTGTGTTATCATAAAACCTCGCAAACTTCCATCGAGACCTTGGCAACCTATAAACACTAATTCCATCAACGCTCTCTAATTGTTCTGAGGGCACATTGTAAAAACCAATTACAGAAACCACGATGTCATTCTCAACTAGTTTTTCTCCTAAAAACTTAACGAAAGAACCGATTCCTCCACCGTTCAAATTTTTTGTAGGAAATTCATGTGTTAAGAAGCAGATGTGCATTTTTCTAAAATTTGGGTTGCTAAATTTATTGAATTTTTCTCAAGAGGATGTTGTATTATTTTTTTTAACCATTGCTTTCTTTCTTTAGCAATCAAATCAGGCGTGCTTAAAGCTATTTTTAATAATGGGTAAAGTTCTGAAGGTGTATTAACCCAACCAACGGCATCAAGGTTTTCCATACTTTTAAAATGTTCAAATTGATAAAGCATCTCAACTGACCAATTTTCATCACGCTTTGGATTATAATTTACATACAAACATGGTTTGTCAAAAACGGCAAAATCATGAGCCATAGTGCTTCCTAGATTTACAACAACATCAGAATGCAAACAAGTATTCACTAAAAGAGAAATATCAGTATAGGCAGGATATATCATTGTAAAATTTGTTTCTTGAGAAGGGGTTTCTACTCGCCAATCTGGATTAACAATAACAATATCATTTTTATACTTTTCTAAAACGAAATCATACCGATCGCTAAAATCAACAGGACATCTTCTAAAAATAATCTGGGGACGTTCATTTTTTGGAAACTCTTGTATAGAAGAACATAAATCTTCTAAAAAAAATTGATCATAGGGTGTTGTTAATTTATCATCACCAGAAAAACAAATCGTTTTTTTGGAGGTATCTAACTTATACTGACGAAAAAAGGCTTCTTTACTTTGTTGAAACTCTTTCTTTTTATAAAATTCGAATTGAGGTGAACCAACAATATATACACTCTCAGGAGAAATTTCTTTGTATAAAAGACATAGTTGTTTTTTCATTAACTCTGACCAAACAAAATACATATCTGGTCTACAGATTAATCTTCCTTTAGGAATATTGTCCCAAGAAAAAATCACGGTACTGTTTTTAATTCTTAATTCTTGTGCTGCTAGTATTACTGGTGTAGTTATTGGCGCTCTTTGGTGAAGGTTGATAATAAAATCTGGCTGTAATATCTTTAAATCTTCTTTTGCTTTTTGATATGCCTTTGTTGTTTTTATTTTTTCTTCATATTTTAATTCATACCTCCTAAGTAAATTGTAATTTTTAGATAAATAAGTTCCCAATGTTTTGCATGAAAAATAGAATGCTTTTAGCTTAAAAGATGTAGGATTTTTACCCCAAAAATTAAGTATTGTTTTATTTTTTAAAAAATCTTTAAAGTAAATCAATCGCGCATAAGCTGTCGATTCTCTAAGAAACTTTAAATAGAAAGTTTCATTTAAATCAGAAATTTCTTTGTTTTCAATTTTAATTTTATGAACAATTTCGATTTCTTTTATCGCAGATTTAGACACTTTGTGATACAAACAAATTTCTGCATTACAACTTCTTAATTCAGGAATTAAATCTGAATACAAATAGTTTCGTATTCCTACACCATCAGGTACTAAAAACAATATCTTCATCTTATTTATTCAACATATTAAAATTTATCCATTGCCAGATATGAAAGCTTGAATCATTATCTCCTTCTAAAAAGCTATTGTATTCTTGCTTCAATGATTTAATATCAAACCAGTTTGCAAATTTTGAATGTTCAATATCATTTATTTCTTGCCATACAAAGTCTTTTAATTCTTTACATAACCATTCTCTTTGGGGTGTTTGTAGGGGTCTTTTTGGTGCGTAACTGATTGAGTCACTTAAATACTCTGATACGATTTCTCGTAACATGCTTTTTTGAACTCCAGCCTTAATTTTATACTCAATTGGTTGAGAAAAAGCCAACTCTACCAATCTATAATCTAAGAAAGGCTCCCTTAATTCAGTACCATAAGTCATCGATATTCGATCATTAAACCTTAAAGCTCTAGGGATTTTTGTGTAAAATAAATCTCTAAATTGTAAATTTAACAAATCATCCTCAAATGGTTTAGGATACGCTGGTTTTTCAGCTAGGTTTATTAGATAATCTGAAAGGACATTTTTACGAAATGGAGATCTGTTGACGCCTTGAATTAAACTTCCTGTTTTTTTTACATAATAATCATAGCCTGCCCATTGCTCATCCATTCCTTGACCGTCTAACAAAACCAAAACACCATCCTCTCTTGCTTTTTGGAATATTTTTGAATAGGCTAAGGTTGGTAAGCCTCCATAAGGTTCATCTTGATAACTGTTTATTTTTTTTGCTAATTCCTTAACTTCTTTTGCTTGTAATAAAACCCTTTTTAGTGGATTTTTTGTGAGTGAAATCATTTCTTCTACCCAAGGAAGCTCATCATAACGTTTATCATTTGTAAAAAATGTATAGGCATTAATGTTGCTTTTTTCCTTGCCAAGTAGATTTACAAAAGCTAAAAGAGCCGAGCTATCCAAGCCCCCACTCACATTAAACCCGACAGGAACATCTGATCGAAACCTTAGTTCTATGCTATCTTTTAACAGAGCTGTGTATTCAGATTTTACGGCATCATAACTTTTCTTTTTTTGATACTTTTTTATTTCTTCTTCAAATACGTACCACTTTTCAATTTTAATTTGATTGTTCTCAAATTCTAACCAGTGACCTCCTGGTAATTGATGTATATCTTTCCAAAAAGTTTCGTTGGGCATTCCATAACTTCCATAAACAAAATAACTTGCCCAAACTTTTTCATTTGGTGCTTTTTGAACACCAGCAGCATGTAATGTTTTGATTTCTGAAGCAAAGTAGAAAGTTTCTTCTGAGTGGTGATAATAAAGAGGTTTTACACCAAATCTATCTCGAGCAGCAAAAAGTTTTTTCTCGGTTGAATCCCAAATTGCAAACGAAAACATTCCATTTAATTTATGTAAACAATCTTTTCCCCATTTAATATAGGCCGCTAAAAGAACTTCTGTATCTGAATTCGTTTTAAAATTGTACTCTAATTCTGATTTTAATTCTAAATAGTTATAAATTTCACCATTAAAAACGATTATGTATCGCTCTGTAGTATCAAAAAAAGGCTGATTGGCTGCTTCTGACAGGTCTATTATTGACAATCTATTATGGCCCAAGCAGGCTCCATCCCTAACATATTCACCAGAACTATCTGGTCCTCTATGCTGTTGGATTTCTATCATTTTCGATAGTAAATCACGATTAAAACCACTGCCTATTATCCCAGAAATACCACACATATTATTTTACAATTTTAAACGCTTTACCATTACTTCTGCTTTACTCCAATCATCCATCGTATCGATATTGACATAAAACTCTTTTGGTGAAACCAAGTGTGCTATTTTATTTCCAAATAAAGAATTTTGTTCTTTTAATATGTTTGTTTTCGTAATATAAATACTTCCATCTCTATGGTATGCAATTGGCAAGTCTTGCCTTCGACTTATAATTGTAGATTCCCCAGTCGCAATTTTTAAATGTTGATTTTTATCTAATTCAAAAGTCCAATGTGGATTGTATTCATGTGGTACCTCTTGTACAGACACTAATGAATCTGCATCGCTATTTATAAATTTTTGGATTGCTGCATCCAAGAATTCGACGGTTCTAAAAGGACTCGTTACTTGTAGTAAACAGACCGCATCAAAATAGATACTTTTAGATTCAAAATACGCTAAAGCATGAAGAATAACAGATAAAGAAGATGAAGTATCTGCAGCTAAATCTATAGGTCTTTTAAAAGGGACTTCTAATTCTAACTTTTTTGCTACAGAAATAATTTCATCATCATCTGTACTTACAATCACTTTAGATAACAAGCTAGATTTTAACGCAACCTTAGCTGTGTATTCTAATAAAGGCTTGCCATTTAATAATTTAATATTCTTTCTTGGAACCCCTTTAGAACCTCCTCTTGCGGGTATGATTGCTAAAATTTTCATTAATACATAATTGTTTTATGAAAAGTCAAATTTGTTTCGGCCAACACATCAGCAATCATTTCTCCAGAATTTCCATCGCCATAAATGGTTGACGAAACAATACTCTTAGATGAAATTCTATTTTCTATTGCTTTTATAATTTCATTTTTGTCATAAATCGTATCTAAAACATTAGAACCTCTTTGTCGTCTGTTTTGTCTGGTTCCAATATTGACAACAGGAACCCCTAAATATGAACATTCTCTTATACCAACACTAGAATTACCGACTAAGCATTTGCTGTTTACCAACAATCTTAAAAAATCATTGGGTTCCATATTTTTAAAGAAATGGATATTTTTTGGTTTTACTGTTTCTCTAAAATATCGGATCCCGTTTGAGGTTCCATCAGAACCTGCATCTACATTAGGCCAAAACCAAAATGTTGGAATATTTAATTCATGTATGGCTTCTAAAGTTTTTAAAACATCTTGTCTTGCTGATGTATATTCTGTTGTAACTGGATGCTGCATGACCACTAAATATCCATTTTTCCAATCTATAACTTCACCAACTCCACCGTATTTTTCAATTGGATTGAAGTCTAATTTTGGGTTTTCTTTTATTTCTTTTGCCAAATCAATGGATGGACAACCGGTATTAAAAACCATTTCTGGGTTTTCTCCCATTTTTAAAACACGTTCTTTCGCATCTTCTGAGGCAACCAAATGCAAATCTGCTAATTTTGTATTGGCATGCCGCACCTTTTCATCAATATTTCCTGTAACTTCTCCACCTTGAATATGAATCAAAGGGATGTTTTGATAAGAAGCGGCAATACTTGTCGCAATGGTTTCAAATCGATCTGCAATTGTAACTACTGCATCTGGCTGAAGCTTGTAAAAAACATTTGCTAACTCCATAACCCCTAAACCTGTTGTTTTTGCCATTGAAGTAGGGTTTTCACCTTCTAAGACCATAAAAACTTTCTCAGCTATCTCAAAACCATCTTTTTCTATAAAATCAATAGCATTACCGTAACGACCAAGCAATGCAGAACCTGCAATGACCAATTGTAATTCTAATTTGGGATGTTTTTGTATTGCTGTTAATGCAGTCTTTATTCTACTATAAGAAGGTCTTGCAGTAACTACTACGCATATTTTTTTCATCTTAGTTTTCTAGTTATTTTATACTTAAAAGAAGTTAATAGCCTTAAATAAAATCTATGCATTTTTTGCTGAAATGAAGGATTAACAAAAATCAGTTGCCCGCCACCAGACCATTTATCACTATCAAATGGGCCATGTTTGGGATTTTTAAAGTCAGAAATAACACTTGTATAAATACTTTTTGGGAAAATAGATTTTATGAAATTTACTTGATCAATTCTATACCCTTCAATAAAAATAATAGCTCTATTAGAAACACTCTTTTTTATTTGTGCTAAAGACTTATCGGACCCATCAATAATTATAAAATCAAATTTCAAATTTGTTGGAATATTTTTAAACTCGTTGAATAAATTTATTTTATCGTATTTTTCTTTTAAATTAGTTGGTAATACTTGTAAACAAAATTCATTATTTTCCGTACCGTAATAATTATAATCTTTGTTACTTGTTGACAAAAAATCAATAATTGAATAAGAAATTGAACCAATCCCTAAACCTAATTCTAAAATATTTTTTGGTTTGTATTTGGCTATTAAATTTAAAATTACCTCAATACCATAAACACTAGCAATATGTTCATTACCATTCAGCTTTGAGAAGTGTTTATAATATATCTTGGAAAGTTGTTTTACTGTCATAAAAAGAGTTATTATTTTATTTAATTAAATCTTTATCATTTAAAAAACTCCATTGAGTTAAATCCTTATTGAGTTTTTTTCCTAGAATCTTTTCATATTCACTAGCTAAAATACCATAACCTTTTGGCTTTTTTGTTTCTAAATCAGAAAAAGTAATTATATCTCCTTTTTTTAAATCTTTATTAATTGCTAACGATTTTTCAAAGATTTGTTTTAAATCAGTGAATTTAGAATTGTCATTTTTATCAATTGGATGTTGTAATGCAGTTTCTATATTTTTAACTGCTTTTACCAATGCTGTCGTCTCTTTAATTGTCAAAGACGATTTTGCATCTGGACCAAACATTTCTTTATCAAAAACCACATGAAACTCTAAAATTTCGGCCCCTAAAGCTGTTGCTGCAATACAGGCTTCTAGTGTTGAAGAATGATCAGAGAATCCAATAGAAACATGATATCTATTTTTTAACTCTTGAATTACATTTAAACCAAACTCTTTTGGCTTTGTTGGGTACGCAGTTGTACATTGTAAAATAGCATATGAAACATCTCTATTTTTTAAAAATGTAACTGTTTTATCTAACTCTTCAAAAGAACTCATACCTGAAGAAATAATTACAGGTTTGCCTGTTTGAGCAATTTTTTCTAACAACACAAAATTGTTAACCTCACCTGAACCTATTTTGTATCGTTTTACCCCAACTGCTTCTAATAAATCAACTGCGGCATTACTAAATGGCGAGCTCATAAACTCTATACCAACTTCATCACAATGGTGTTTAATTTCTATCCATTGTTCTAAAGTAAATTCCATACGTTTCCAATAATCAATACGCGTGGCATCTTGTTTTGAAAATTGCACTCTAAAGGGTTCATAAATACTACTTTCTGCAACTGCAATATGAGTTTGAAACTTAATTGCATCACAACCTGTTTTAGCAACAGCATCTATATAAGCATGTGCCATTCCTAAACTACCATCGTGCGCTTGTGCTATCTCTGCTATGATGTACATTTAATTTAAAATTTCTTTAAAGTTAGCAATCCATTCTTTATCATTATAAAGTTTTATCAAATCAGTATTATTCATATTAAAATTGATGTCATTAGTTAACACATCATTAATGGCATTTACCCAACTATCAACAAAATGTGGATTTTTGACTAAATAACCTAAATCACCGTCGTGCAATACCTCAGATATTGGATCTATATCTGACGCTAAACATTTTGCTCCTGATTTTAATGCTTCTGTTAAACTTAATGGATGACCTTCATGACACAAGGAAGAGAATATATAAAAATCTGTTGACTGATAATATCTTGCTAATTGTTTATTCTTCTTTCTACCCAACCAGGTAATTTGTTTTCCTTTAACTTCATTGTGAGTTCCGAGTATGAGAAGCTCAACATCTGTATGCTTTTGAATGATGTTCTCCCAAGCTTTTAAAACGATTGATAATCCTTTTTTTGGCCTGTCTTGAGAAACCCATAAAAAATACATTTTGCCATTATCAAACCCTAATTTATGCCTTAACTCTTCTTTGTCTTTGGGTTGTAATTGATAAAAAACTTTTGAGTCAATACCGTTTGGTAGTAAAACTACTTCACAAGGAATAGTATGATTTTCTTGTAGCTGTATTTTATAGGATGATTCTGTTTGAATGACTAATTTATCTATGCAGTTATAGATGTTGTTTCTATGGTCTACTGGAACATCAAACCTATAGCCTCTTATAAAATAAATAATATTTATCTGCTTTCTGATACGAGCTTTTTTAGCGTAATGATTAATTGTTTGTAAGATTTTTATGTCGTCAAAAATAATAACATTAACTATTTCAGTACTAGTAATGTTTTCTTTGAGTTTTTTCCAATATGTTTTTTTAGCATAATAACTATTAAACTTAGACAAGAAAACTGTTAAAATATTATTAGTTTCAACAGGTACATTAACTCGCTCAATTACGGAAGAAGGGTATGGACTTATAATTTTATCAAAAAAAGAAGTCTCTTTCTTAACTAAGTTAGTTAACAATACATTCCAACTCCCAATTTGATCAGATGGTATCGCTTTACTTGATAATAGAATATTTTTTTTAGACATTTAATCAGTTGATAAAATTTTTAAGTATTTTTTTAAAATATATTCTTCAGAAAAATACTCTTTAAGTTCATTAATTATTTTTAAAGATAATTTAATTAATTCATCATTTTCTAAGTTCGCTATAATTTTTTCGATCTCCTTTTCGTTATTTAACGTTGTTTTAAATGGGTAATCTTCTCCTAATAATCTAGAAATCTCTGATTTTTCTGGCGTTAAAACAATTATTGGTTTTCCAATATTTATATAATCAACAAATTTAGTTGGCAAAAAAGGACTAAACTCAGCACCAGACTCAACCAACAATAAAAATGATGATTCATTTAATTTATCTAAAGCTTCATTATAAGGTATTCTCTTATTAACTATTTGTATGTTCTTTTTATTAAAGTCTTTAATTTCTATATTTACATCTTTATGTATTGGACCATAAAAACGCAATGCTGTTTTTGGATCGCAAACACGATAAAAAACTTTTAAAAAAGTTAAAGGGTTTCTGGGTTTTAAAAGAGTTCCTGTATGTGTTATTATTATTTCATTTTTAGCGTCTACTCTTTTTATATTTACACCTGAATTAAACTTTACAGCGTGTGGAATAATAGAAATATTTGCAGAATTAATTTTATAATCTTTTAAATACCATTCATATAATTTTTTAGATGGAAATATCAAATGATTAATTTTACAAATAGCCTGTTGAAGGTTCCTTCTTTTAAAATATTCGTGAAAATAATTTCCCCCTTTATAAGGCTCAGGATAACTTGAAGACGGATAGGGGTCATGAAAAACACCTAAAATCTGAACATTTTTTTTAAATTTAATTTTAGAAACCGATTGGTGTGGTGCAAACCCTAATCCTCCACTTAATAATAATATTTTATTATATTGAGTGTTGTTGTTTAAAAAAAATCTGATATTTTTAATTCTATTATACTGCTCAAAACTATTACCAGAAAGGATTTGAAAAACAGTCTGTAAAAAAGTAAAATTTTTTCTTATTCGTTTTTGCAAAGGGGTTAAATTATTTTTTTTATGGAAAAAAAAACGACCTTTATCCCAACTATCAATCAGACTTTTAGAAGTATTATCTAAAGTTAAAATATCTAATTCTTTTAACTCTTTACTTAAAAGAGTAATCAGTGACCAATTTGCAATGGCAGCAGAAACAGAAATATCTCCGAGCTCTTCTACGATTATTAATGTTTTCATATTAATTAACCTCTAATATCGTCTTTAAAATTTTCTTACTTGCTTTTCCATCACCATAAGGGTTACTTGATTTACACATGTTATTATAAGCAACTTTATTATCAAGTAAAATCTCTGATTCTTTAAGTATTTTTGCATAATCAGTGCCTACTAATTTAACTACACCAGATTCTACAGCTTCTTGTCTTTCCGTAACATCTCTTGTAACCAAGACCGGTTTTCCTAAAGAAGGAGCTTCTTCTTGAACACCTCCACTATCTGTAATAATAAAATACGATTGATTCATTAACCAAATAAAAACCTCATAATCCAATGGATGTATTAATAAGATGTTTGTATGTTCTGACAACATTTTATAAACGACATCTTGAACGTTTGGGTTTAAATGTACTGGATATATCAATTGTACATCATCTCTCTTGGCCAACTCTAAAAGAGCTTTACAAAATTCTTTAAATTTATCTCCAAAATTTTCTCGCCGATGCCCAGTGATTAAAATAAGCTTTTTTTTCGAGTTGATTTTTTGCTTCAAATTTACAATTTCATCTCGATGCTCATTAATATGTTTAAGTCCCCACAAAAGTGCATCGATAACTGTATTGCCTGTAATAAAAACAGTTTTTTTATCAACCTTTTCTATCTCAATTAAATTATCTGCAGATTTTTTAGTTGGAGAAAAATGAAAATCTGCTAATCTTCCTGTTATTTGTCTATTAATTTCTTCAGGAAAAGGTGCAGTTTTATCATACGTTCTCAACCCTGCTTCTACGTGTCCAATTTTTATTTGTTTATGAAATGCCGCCAAAGCAACCATACTACTTGTAGTGGTGTCTCCATGCACCAAAACTAAATCTGGTTTAAAGTTATTTAGTACTACATCAATTTTAGATAGAATTCTTGAAGCTAATTCATTTAATGATTGATTTGGCTTCATGAGGTCCAAATCAAAATCGGGTATGATTTTAAAAAAATCTAGGACTTGATCTAACATTTCTCTATGCTGAGCCGTCAAACAAACTTTGGTTTCAAAACCTGCCTCCTCTTTTAAGAGCTTAACCAGTGGAGCCATCTTAATTGCTTCTGGTCTAGTTCCAAAAACTACCAATACCTTTTTTCTTTGATTTTTCATTAAATCTGTACCATTACTAGTCATATATTTACAACTGTATTTGAAATGTTTTATGGTCTACGTGATAGAATTTGTATTTTTATAAAAAACTAAAAAAAAGAGAAACTCTACATTAAATTTTAAAATAACTATTAGAAGTTTTACAAAAAAAACTAAATCTCCAATAATTCACCTGCAAAAACCCTCTTGTGCTGCGGATCTTTATTTTTTATATGAATTGGGTAAAATGGGGTTGCAATGGCCAAATCTTTACCTGTCAATGAGGTAGCCCAAACCTTAGCTTGTAAAGAATAAATTCCATCATTTAAAGAGCTTATATTTAGTTTAAATTTTTTTAAAACAGAATCACCCTGTGACATTTTTTTCTCAAACAACATTAATTCAGTACCATTGTAATCAATCAACTTTATAAAAAACCTTCCACTCTGAACTTGTAAATCCGATTTTAACAATGTCTGAAAAACAACTTCATAATCCGAAATACTATTGATGATTAGATCAAAACCTGAGCTTATAATGTTTTTTCCATTAAAATAAAGATTAATTATTTCACTTGTCTTTCCAATACTGTGAATCTGTCCATCATTTAAAAGTATGCATTTAGGACATAAAGAACTAATAGCACTCATATCATGACTCACAAACAAAACGGTTCTCCCATCCGTATTAGAAATATCTTGCATTTTTCCGATGGCTTTTTTTTGAAATTCTGCATCCCCTACAGCCAACACCTCGTCTACCACTAAGATATCCGGCTCTAAAAAAGCAGCAACCGCAAAAGCCAAACGTACTTTCATTCCACTAGAATAACGTTTCACAGGAGTATCTATATAGCGTTCACATCCAGAAAAAGCTACTATTTCATCAAATTTAGCAGTAATCTCTTTTTTGGTCATTCCAAGAATGGCACCATTTAAATACACATTTTCTTTACCTGTCATCTCTGGATGAAAACCAGTACCAACCTCTAATAAAGAAGCAATACGCCCCTTTGATTTTATAATTCCAGTAGTTGGTGCTGTTACCTTTGATAAAATTTTTAACAAGGTGGATTTCCCTGCGCCATTTTTACCAATAATCCCTAAGATTTCTCCACGGTTAACTTCAAAATTAATATCTTTTAAAGCCCATACATACTCTGACGTACCTTTAGTAGATCGGCTATTGGTTTCTCCTATTTTTAAATACGGGTCTTCTTTTCCTCTAATCCTTGCAAAAAATCGATTTAAATCATGACTAATAGTTCCAGTACCAATCATTCCCAATCGATACTGTTTTGATACATTTTCTACCTTTAAAATTACTTCGTTCTTCATCCTAAATTGTATCTATAAAAGTTTTTTCAGTTTTGTTAAAAATAAACAAGCCTACTATGAAAACTACAAATGATATTAATAGCATATAAAAAATATCTAAGGGCAAAACTCTTGCCTCTATAGTTGGAAAAACTATTTTTCTAAAGTTTTCAATAACAATTGTCATGGGGTTATATTCTACCAACCAAGAATATTTAGGAACTTTCTCTTTAAATAGCTCTACAGGGTACACCACTGCCGACAAATACATCAATAATTGTACACCAAAAGAAACTAAAAAAGTTAAATCTCTGTATTTTGTTACCATTGAAGAAATGATCATCCCCAAACCTAAGCCTAAAACTCCCATAGATATAAACAGTAAAGGCAAATACAACAAGTTTAGAGAGAAACTAAAATCTATTGCATCTGTATAAACAAAATAACAATAGAAGAAAATAAAAATAAATAATTGAATTCCAAATTTCAATAAATTTGAAACGATAATAGACATGGGCATTATTACTCTCGGAAAATAGACTTTCCCAAAAATCTGTTCATTCTTTTTAAAGGTATCCGAAGTATCTACTAGGCAATCTTTAAAATAATTCCAAGCTGTAATTCCACCTAAATTAAATAAAAAAGCGGGAATACCATTTGTTGAAATATTACCTATATTATTAAAAACCAGTGTAAAAATTACCGAAGTAAACAAAGGCTGAATGATATACCATAAAGGCCCTAAAATAGTTTGTTTATAGAGCGTAATCACATCTCTTTTAACAAATAAAAAAAGTAAATCTTTATATCGCCACAGTTCTTTAAAATCAATTTTTAACAAATTGTTTTTAGGGGTTATCGTAAAAAGCCACTTTTCATTCATTCAAAAAATTATAAAAATCAAATATAACCTTATTTGGTGCAAATTCCCAATTCATTTTTCCTAAAAAAGGATAGAGTTTACCCTGATTCTTTTATTTTTGAAAAGAATAATCTTTTAAAGCCATGAATAGACAACTCATAGAATGTGTTCCGAATATTAGTGAAGGACGCGATATGCAAAAAATAAACGCCATTGCCAATATCGTAAAAACAGTCGAAGGTGTTCAACTCCTAGATGTTGATCCAGGTAAAGCTACCAACAGAACTGTGATTACATTTGTTGGTGAACCTCAGCAAGTTATCGACGCTGCTTTTTTATTAATCAAAAAAGCAGCTGAACTAATTGATATGAGTTCACATACTGGGGCTCATCCTCGTTTTGGTGCCACCGATGTATGCCCGCTTGTGCCAATTGCTAATATTAGCATGGAAGAAACAGTCCGCTATGCACATCAACTTGGGAAACGCGTGGGTGATGAATTGGGTATTTCTGGTTATTTTTATGAAAATGCAGCAACCTCAAAAGAAAGAAAAAATTTAGCTACTGTTCGTTCTGGTGAATATGAAGGCCTTAAAGACAAATTAAGCAATACGCTTTGGAAACCTGATTTTGGACCAGAAAAATTCAATAAGAGCACTATAAGCTCTGGTGTGACTGCAATTTCTGCAAGAGACTTTTTAATTGCCTATAACGTCAACTTAAACACTACTTCTAGCAGAAGAGCCAACGCTATTGCTTTTGATGTTAGAGAAGCCGGAAGAGTAAAAAGAATAGGAAACCCGATTACAGGAAAAAAAGCCTTAGACAAAAACGGAGAACCCATTCGGATTCCAGGAAAACTAAAAGCTGTAAAAGGGATTGGCTGGTACATAGAAGAATATGGAATTGCACAGATTTCTTATAATTTAACCAATATTAGCATAACCTCTATGCATGAAGCCTTTGATGAATCAGATAAGGCAGCTACAAAAAGAGGTTTACGGGTCACTGGCTCAGAACTGGTTGGACTAGTTCCATTAAAAGCTATGCTTGATGCTGCAGATTATTTTTTAAAAAAACAACAGCGCTCCATAGGTATTAGTGAGTCTGAAAAAATTAAAATAGCGGTCAAATCTTTGGGCTTGGATGATTTAAAACCATTTAATCCACAAGAAAGAATCATTGAATATGTAATGAATTCTAAAGCTTCAAAAAAACTCATCGACTTTAGTGTAAAAGATTTTGCAGAAGAAACTGCATCTGAATCTATGGCTCCAGGCGGAGGAAGTATCGCTGCATACGTTGGTACTTTAGGCGTTTCTTTAGGAACGATGGTCGCCAATTTATCAGCACACAAACCTGGCTGGGATGACCAATGGGAATATTTCTCTGATTGGGCAGAAAAAGGACAGAAATACAAAAATGAATTGCTGTTTTTAGTCGATGAAGACACCAATGCTTTTAATAAAATTATAGATGGATTTCGCTTGCCAAAAACAACCGAAGAAGAAATAATCATCAGAAAAAAAGCCATTGAAGATGCGACAAAATATGCTACAGAAATCCCTTTTAAAGTGATGGAAACAGCTTGTAATTCTATGGAAGTAATGCTAGAAATGGCAAAAAATGGATTGCAAAATTCACTTTCTGACGCTGGTGTGGGTGCCTTATGCGCAAGAACTGCTGTTATTGGTGCTTATTTTAATGTTCGCATCAATGCAAAAGACATAAAAGATAGCGTTTTTGCAGAAAAAATTCTTTTTGACGCAAAAAACATTTATGAAAAAGCCATTGCTTTGGAGCAAGAGATGATGGCAATTGTAGACGCAAAAATTTAAACTATGCTAGAAGTTTCTATTATTCCTTTTAAAAAAGAATTTGCAAAGGATTTTTATAATTTAAACATAGAATGGCTACAAACATACTTTTATGTAGAGCCTTATGATGAAAAGGTTTTAAGCAATCCACAAACGTATATACTTGACAAAGGTGGCTTTATTTTTTTTGCTACTTATGAGAATGAGATTGTGGGTACTGTTGCTTTAAT
The DNA here is from genome assembly GCF_038024035.1 of Polaribacter pacificus. Taxonomy (NCBI): domain Bacteria; kingdom Pseudomonadati; phylum Bacteroidota; class Flavobacteriia; order Flavobacteriales; family Flavobacteriaceae; genus Polaribacter; species Polaribacter pacificus. Next base: position 138,692 of record NZ_CP150664.1, on the reverse strand, counting down.
TAACGAAAAGGAGTGTTTTGAGTTGAGTAAAATGGCTGTTTTACCCAAATATCAAGGAAAAAAAATTGGTCAACAACTCATTGACTATTGCATTGCTTTTTCTAAAAATCAAGGTTGGAAAAATATTATGCTGTATTCAAATAGAAGGCTAGAGCCAGCCATTAATTTGTATAAAAAAGTTGGATTTATAGAAGTTGAACTAGAAAAGGATGTGCATTACGAAAGAGCTGACATTAAAATGAAGCTTACCTTATAAAAAACTTTCAATAGCCAATTGATAACTTTTAATTCCAAAACCAGCTATGACTCCTTTTGCATTGGGCGCTATAAAACTTACATGCCTAAATTCTTCTCTAGCATGTACATTAGAAATATGCACTTCTACAACGGGAGTTTCAATCCCTTTTACCGCATCTCCAATACCAACCGAAGTATGAGTATAAGCAGCAGCATTTAAAATAATCCCATCAAAATCAAAACCAACTTGGTGTAGTTTGTCTATCAATTCGCCTTCTATGTTGGATTGAAAATAATGTAAATCTACTGTTGGGTATTTATTTTGCAGAGCTGTATAAGACTCCTCAAAGGTTGTTGCCCCATAAATATGAGGTTCTCTCTTGCCTAATAAATTTAAATTCGGTCCGTTTATAATAATTAACTTCACTTGAAATATTTTTGTAAAAATAGAATTTATTAATTTATAAAAATCGATAGGCTAAACCAGCCTGAAAATAATTATACCTTCCGGTAACGCCTGGAAAAACTTGATCTTCTAATTGATTTGAGGCTCCAAATGCATAGCGAATAGAAAAAAACAAAAGCTCAGAAAAATCATAGGCAGCTCCAATTGCAAAAGCCACACCAAATGATTTAATCCCAGGTGACTCTTCTAAGGCAATACCCATTAGAGGCCCTCCTTGTACACTAAATCCTTGAGTCATTTCGTATTTCAATAACATGGGAAGCATAATTTGACTCATACTTTCTGATTGACTAAAGGTTTGACTAAAAGCTACTTCTGGCTGAAAGCTTAACTTTTCGATGACATGAAAATTTTTAAAAACACCTATATAATACCCAGATGCACCATCAAACCCAGAATAACCTCCCCCATCTACTACTGCGCCAACATACTGATAACCAACACTCACCCCAAAAGTTTTATCTTGAGCTGCCAAAGTACCATAACTTAAAAACACGACTACGAATAAACTAAATAGATTTTTCATATTTTTATGGGATAAATAGTTAAGGCTAATATACCTTTCATTTTTTTAAAAACCTATTTTAGTAACTCATCTTTTAGATATTTAAGTCTCTATGAAATGGCAACAAGCACTAACAGATTACCAACTTTACTTAAAAATTGAACGCGGACTATCTACCAATACTATTGAAAATTATCATAGAGATGTTCGTAAGCTTATGCTGTATTTAGAAACTCATAAAATACAAGTGAGTCCTCTTCATATTGACACAAGTGATTTACAAGGGTTTATTTATGAAATAGCCAAACAAGTTAGTGCGAGCAGTCAATCAAGAATCATCTCTGGTTTGAGGAATTTTTTTGATTTTTTAATTTTTGAAGATTATAGAAATGACAATCCTACAGAATTGATAGAGAGTCCAAAAATTGGAAGAAAACTTCCAGACACACTTTCTGAAACAGAAATCAATAAACTTATTAGCGCTATAGACCTAAGCCATCCTCAAGGGGAGCGAAACAGAACCCTAATAGAAACTCTTTACAGTTGTGGCTTACGTGTAAGTGAATTAACCAGCTTGAGAATCTCTGATTTGTTTTTTGATGAGGGCTTTATTCGGGTTGTTGGAAAAGGCAATAAAGAACGTTTAACGCCCATACATTACAATGCCCAAAAATACATCACCACATATTTGCATCAAATTCGATCTAAAATAACACCTCAAAAAGGTTATGAAGACACTCTTTTCTTAAACAGAAGAGGTAAAGCGCTAACCAGGCAAATGATCTTTATCATTTTAAAAGATTTGGCTACAAAAATCAATTTAAACAAAACTATTAGCCCACATACTTTGAGACATTCTTTTGCAACTCATTTGTTAGAAGGCGGGGCTGATCTAAGGGCTATCCAGCAAATGTTAGGGCATGAAAGTATTACCACAACCGAAGTTTATGTACATTTAGATAAATCGTACTTAAAAACTGTCGTAGAAAAATTCCATCCAAGAAAATAAAAGCCTCCGAAATCGAAGGCTTTTAAAATTAGTTTTTTCTTTTATTTATTTTACAAAAACAAATGGAGCTCCAATGTTTTTATTGGGAATTTTTAGACCTAATAATTTAGCAACAGTAGCCGCAATTTGATTTGTATAGATTTGCTCTTCTACTGAGATTTCTCCCTGCGCATCAATCCCTTTACCATAAGCCATCAACCATACTTGATCAGTATTTTTAATTGAGTTTCCATGGTGCTTCCATGTGTCTAATGGCTGGGTCCCTCTTCCGTGATCTGTAGTTATTACAAAGGTAGTTTGATCTTTGTAAAAAGGGTCTTGCTGAACAAAATCCCAAAGTTGACGGAGAAATGCATCTGTGTTTTTAGCCGATTTTAAATAGGCGTCGTACTTGCCATCATGTGCAAAATCATCTGTTTCTCCGTACGATATATACACCAAACTCGGATGTTTTTCTTTAAGAGTTTCTAAGGCGTAATGATGCGTAAAAGCATCCAAACGAACACTCCCCCAAGGGCTTGGTACTTGATCCTGCAATTCATTTAAAAAGATTTCTTTATCAGTTAACTGAGTTCCTTGTGCCTTTTTAAAACCTGCATTCACATACAAACCGCTTCGCTCTTCGTTGATGATAAACGGAAACACATCCCAGCTACCAAATGCAGCAACTTTTCCTGCATAGACTTCTGAATTTTGAGCATACTCTAAAACCGTAGTATTTGGGTTTGGCATTTTTTTATTACTATCGATACGAGCATCATCTGCCACTCCTGTTAAAATCTCATTATAACCAGGATATGAAAAATGCATCCCGTTAGTCAAATTCATTTTACTACCCAAAGTTCTATTGCCATGGAGTTGTCCTTGTGTTGCTATTACATCCCAAACAAATGGAAATAAAGCCTGTCTCCTTTCGGCTGCTGTCGGTCTCCAAAACTCCTTTTTTAAAGCCTCTGGATTATCTACATAAGTTTTGTTGGTTACCAACAAAGAGTCTGCTCCAGAAAACAGTTCTTGCCAACGCAGACCATCTAAAGTAATCACAATCACCTTTGGGGAGTCTGCAAGTTCTGCAGGTTGATTACATCCGCTAAAAGCGATGCTTAAAACACTGAATATTATAAATTTTTTAATCATTTTTTTTAGTTTTAAAAGTGCGTATTTCTGACCAGTCACTCCAGTTTAAATATTGATCTCTGTAACGTACCCTTGCATAATAGGTTGTATTGGGTTGCAAACGTCTAACTTGCTCATCTGTAAGATCATCATCTTTTTGTCGGTTTACCTTGTAATACCAGTTTTCATGCTGTTTCCAACTGTCAAAAACAAGTTTTGTAAAAGTTGTTTCCGTGGCAACTTGCCATTGTGCAGCTGCATGAATCGCTGAAGTTAATTTGCTGGTAAAAGGGCTCGCTTTTAGTTTTAAACCTTCTATTTCTTGGACTGTATTGTTTAGTGAAATTAAGTTTGGCTTTATTGGAGCAACTCTATTTTTATAGACGGTAATACTATCAGTAAGCTCGTTATCTCTAAATTCTAGATTGTTTCCTCTGCTAATTCTTTTTAGAGTAAAAGATGGATTTTCTTTTGATGGATCTACAGTGGCTAGTACAAAACCGTATTCATCTTGTGTAACCGTAAACTCATCGTAATCTCTACCTTCAAACTCACCCCAATTATCTATAGCTCCTCCTGCTGAAGCTACATTTACCCAAAGGTGTTTGTGCTCTTTAGATTGCCCTCTAGAATACCCATGTGTATGTCCAAAAAAGTGCAGACTAGGTTTGCCTGTTTTTTTTGAGAACTCTTCTAGTAACTTGATAACTTTTCCTGTAAAATCAGTTTCTCCAGGAATCCAAAGTTCTGATTTATGAGGGTGATGTAATTGTGCAAATACAAAATCGATATCAGGGTTTTCTGCTGTTTTTTTTAAGAGTTTTTCTAACCAAGATAACTGTTGTTTTATATCTCTATACCCATCATTTGAGTCTAAGCCAATTACACGAGTATTTGAATAATCTTTATACCACCAATGCTCAGCGTATTCTGGGCTTCCATTTTTTGGAAGGTGAAAATATTTAAAGTAAAAATCAGAATTCCGCTCGTGATTTCCAGGTACTGGATATACAGGGACTTTTGAAAATAAGTTTTGTGCTGGCTTAAAAAAGTGTTCTTGCCATTGACTAAAATTAGTTCCACTCTGAACCAAATCTCCAGGAATCACAACCATCGCTAAATTTTCTGAAACATCCTTTTGGTTTTTAGATTTTAAATATGGGAGCACACCGTCTTCTACAATTTCTAAAAATTTTGACGGGTGCTCATTGTCGATTTGCATATCACTCATCGCCAAAATGTTAAACTTTTTGATATCTCCTGCAAAAGGAGGTGTTTTAAATTGATACAATTGAGAAACAGTTTTCCCAGTCTTCACTTTATAATAATATGTTGTAAACCTCTTCAACCCTTCTAAATGCACTTCATGCACTCGTTTTTCTGTAAAATTGATATCAAAAGATGTTCCGGAGCTTCGCTTCCCTAGTTTTGGAGAAGTTCCCCAAAGAACCATAGCCTCATCTCCAAAATCTGTTTGCCACATAATTTTTATACTAGTTGGATTTGCATCTTGTAAATAAGGTGCTATCTCAATGGTTTGAGCAGAAATACTGCTGCATAGAAAAAAAATGCTGAGCCTAACTATTAATTTTGTTTTCATCATTCTAAAATTTAAAAAGCCGCAACTTAAATTGCGGCTTTTTGATTGATTAATTTAACCACCAAGTTTTTTGACGGATTTCATCATTAGCTGCTCCAAACTGTTCTTTGATTGCTTGCGAAACATTCTCTGAGTTATCATTGTACTCAGAAGATGGATAAATCCAACGTGTTGGAGGTGTATTGGTTCCTAAATATGAGAATGCAGGATAACCTGTTCTCAAATGATCAAAGTACATTCTCCATCCTGTTTGTAAAAAAGAAGTAAAATACTTTTGAGTTAAAATTAGCGATAATTTTTCATCTGCTGTTACTGCATTGGTAAAAAGAACTTTAGCTCCAGAAAGATACGTATTGGCAGCAGCTTCTGTAACAAATCCTTGTTGACCAACAGCATCAACTCTATTGCCTTTTGCATAAGTATTATAGAACTTAAAGTTGGCTTTGACTGCGTTTTCATAATGCGTTTTTGCATCAGTTGCTATCCAACCTCTAACAGCAGCTTCGGCCAAAATAAATTGAACCTCAGAATAGCTCAATAAATTATGAGCTTCTGTTGTTGGATCTACAGTGTATCTTGCATTAACTTTAGATACTTTTCCAGCAGCTGCCAACAAGTTAACATCGTTGTAAGGATCTGTAGGGTTACCACCTTCATAAGCATTGAAATCATTTACTGCTAAACCATTTTCTTTGGCTTGTTTTGTACGATCTGCATAAATAAACAACCTTGGATCTTGTCTCTCTTTTAATTGATCTATAAAGGTAGAAGACATGTACAATCCAGATCCATAACTACTAGAGTTAAACTCTGTATATCTAGTATCTACAACATCAGCAAAATCTAAACGAGCACTTTCATCAAAACTAGAAATAATAGGTTCTGATGCATAGATTGCAGCAAAGCTACTCTTTACTTGTAAATCTGTATCAGCCTCTTTTTTTGATAGACTTAGCAATATTTTTAATCGAAAAGAATTGACTAATTTTCTCCACTTACTAACATCGCCATTAAAAATAGGATCACCAGAGATAAAATCATTACCAGCTAATAAACTATTTGCTTGTTCTAACTCTTTTAAAACACCTACAAACACTTCTTTTTGACTTGAGTATGCTGGCTGATACAATTGATCTGTTTCTCCTTTTAAAGCATCTGCATAAGGAATCGATCCAAATGACAAGGCCATATTGTAAAAATAATAAGCTCTAAAAAAGTGACCAACACCTACGTAAGAATTGTTTTCTATCCTAGTAGCCTCTTCTATCATTTTTGTTACTTGACGCAATTGATTAAATCCATCAAAACTACCTCTACCCCATTTGTAATATTGCTCACTGCTCTCACCGTCTGTTTGCACAATCATTCTCGAAGCATACATAGCTCCTCTTCCTTGAACTTGAAAAGCTCTTGAAGCTATTTGTGTTAACAATAAATCTGGATGTGTTTGACTAACCTTGTTAGGGTTTTCATTGATGTCTATTTTTTCACAGGATGCTAATGCAAGTGAAATAAAAACTAAAAAAATAATTTTATACGTATTCATTTTTTGTTAAAATTTAAGAGTTAAACCAAGTCCTACATAACGTGTAGAAGGATCTTGTAAATCATCATCATTTCCAAAATCAGGATCTATGATATCGGCCTTTTTCCATACCAATAAATTATATCCATTTAAACTTGCACTTATGTTTCTAAAGCCTTTTACATTTAACGTTTCTGTCAAATCGTATTTTAAGGATACAGTTCTTAACTTAAAAAATGTTCTGTCAAAAACATTGGCAAATGTTTTGCTTTCTGCCGAAGTTACTTGTGCTCTATATGGGTAGTTTTGAGACCAAGTTTGCCAGCTTACTGGTGTACTGTGTTTCTTATAAGTTCTGGTGTCAGAAATAACATTCCCTTTTACATCTCTAACAATAGATCCTCCTGTAACATTAACTCCATTAGGAACGTAAACAGTACCTATACCCTTTTGATACTCTTCATCTCTGTAGGTTGTAGAATTTGGATGCTTACCACCCCACCACATTTTTTCAACTGTTTTAGATCGAATTAAACCACCCCAAACACCGTCTATTCCAATGTTTAAAGAAAGTTTTTTATATGTAAATGTGTTTTCTAAACCCAATCTCCAATCTGGATCCTTATTTCCAATATTTTGTTGGTAAGGATTTTTTGTTGGAAGCCCTCTACTGTCTAAAATAAGCTCTCCATCTGCTGATTTCTCCCAAACTGTAGCATAATAAGCATCAGTTCTATCATTTAATCGCAGTTGTCCATAAAGATCTGCTCCTTCATCTAATCGAGTTAATCTTTGTACTTTTTTACTCCAGTTTGCAAGTACATTCCATCTAAAGTTTTCTTTTTTAATTGGAGTTCCTCTTAAAGCAACTTCTACACCATTGGTAGTAAATTGATGTGCATTTACTTTTCTTGAAGTATACCCAGATCCAATAGAAATTGGCAAGTTTATGATCGAATTTTCATCTACAGCATTGTAATATGCTACATCCAATCCCAATCTGTTTTTAAATAATGAAGTACTAATTCCAAACTCTAAGTTAGTTGTTAATGATCCTTCAATAGCTGAATTAACTAAGCTACCAGAATACGACAACATTGGTTTGCTATCAAAAGTTCCTGCATTGTCATAATACGAGTTAATCTGATATGGGTTTAAAGCTCTTTTTACTTGTGCCCAAGAACCAAACACTTTTAAATAGTCTACCTGTTCTGGTAATTGCACCCATTTAGATACCATCGTACTCAATGATACAGAAGGGTAAAACAATGAATTATTATCTGTTGGTAATGTTGAGTGTTTATCTGTTCTACCTGTAAATGTTAAAAACAACTTATCTTGATAATCCAATTCTAACATTCCGTAAAAACTATTTACAGCTCTCTCACTAAAATTAGTGCTTCCTTTAATGTTCCCTTTGGTATTGTTTAAGCTGTAAACAAAAGGAACGATGATTCCGTCAGTTGCATTGTATTCTTGTTGATATCTGTGATATTCTGATGAAGCCCCAAGATTTGCATTGATAGAAATTGCGTCTGAAATCTTTGTATTATAAGACAATAACATATCGTAATCAACATCTAAACTACTCGTGTTCCACGTTTTGTAATCTCCGTCTCTAGGATCTCCGTAGTTTAAATATGATTTTGGGCTTTTTCTATCTTCAAAACGATCTTTGATGATCGCTGATGCTCTACCTTGAAGTTTTAAGTTGTCAGAAATCTCATAAGTTAATCTCAATTGGCCATTTAACACATTCGAATCATATTTTTGAGTTAACTCATTGGCCGCAAAATACACGTTATTATACCAAGCATAATTAAAATTTGCTTGTCTGTAACCTTCTTGACCAGGGATATACGGATGTGCTCTTAATTCATCACCATTAACATCATCACCCATCCATATTAAAATGGTGTACATGTGATTTTTAGGACCATAACCATGTCTTGGATAGTTAGGAGAAAACACCTTGTTATACGCAAACTTACTATCTAAAGTAAGCGCCTTTGATAGCTTTGAAGAAGAGTTAAAGGTTAAGCCTGCCGTTTTAAGGTCTGAGTTTGGCACTCTTCCTTTGTGGGATTTATAATTTCCAGACAAACGGTAAGATCCATTCTTTCCCGCATTCGAAATTGAGAAATTAGTAGTACTTATAATTGCTGTCTCTAAGAAGTTTTCTAAGTTATTGTGGTATTCCCAATCAATCGGAACTCTAGAATAACGTGATTTATCATCATACTTTGTATTACTTACATCTCCCCACCAAGGAATAGTCTCTCCAGTTGTTTTGTCAAGTATTGGACTGTTCCATTGTGCTACTTTTACACCAGGTTCAAATTTTGGTCCCCAGATCATATCTCCATCAGAGATACCACCATCTTGACCATCCCAAAACTCGTATTTACCATTTGAACCGTTTCCGTATTCAGTTTGTGTTTCTGGAAATACTGTAAATCCAGCACTAATCATCGTGTTTTGAGAAACCATCACCTCTAGTCCATTAGATTTACTTCCTTTAGAGGTGGTAATTTGAATCGCTCCGTTTCCTCCTCTATATCCATATAATGCAGATGCCGAAGTTCCTTTTAAAACTGTAATATCCATAATGTCATCTGGAGAGAGATCATAAAAATCTGTACTCACCGGAATTCCATCTACTACAATTAAAGGTGATTTCCCTCTTAATGAAAAAGAAGGTGACTGAAACAAGCCCGTTGGATTGTTAATCGTTAAACCTGCTACTTTACCAGTTATTAATCCTGCAACATTAGGTGCGCCTACCTCTTTTAAAGTTTCTGCATTCACTTTTTGAGTTGCGTACCCAACCTTTTTTTGCTCTCTTTTAATTCCTAAAGCAGTAATGACAACCTCGCTTAAGGTATTGGTTGCTGGTAATAGTTGAACTTCTATGTTTTTTTGGTTTCCAATAGTAACTTCTTTGCTGGCATACCCTAAGAACATAATTTGGATTACAGCTGCCTCTTTTTCAAAAGTGATGCTAAAATTCCCATCAAAATCAGTGGTTGTCCACTGCTTGCTGTTCTTTACTGTAATCGTTGCCCCAGGTAAGGGTGAATTGGTTTCATCTACAACTTTTCCAGAAACCTTCTGTTGTGCATGTACAACGATACTCATCAGGAAAAAACCTACCAATAGTAAAAGCTTCCCTGTAATTTTGTTTTTCATTTGTGTTTGTTTTTAGTGATTTAAGAATGATACAAATGAAGCTAGGAAAGGTTAATTTAGTCAATCAATTATGTTAGGATATTACTATTTAAGGGTGTTTTTTTCTTAAAAAAATGTTAATGAAACAGCCTTAGCTGTCAAGAAAATTAACGTTTACATAAAATTTGGGCACAAAAAAAAACCTTGCGAATAAACACAAGGTTTTTAATGTACTAATTTTATAAGTTTTTTACTTGGCAACGTTTACTGCACGGGTTTCCCTAATCACTGTAACCTTTACCTGACCTGGGTAAGTCATGTCATTTTGAATTTTTTGTGAGATATTAAAAGAGAGTTCAGATGCTTTTTCATCATTAACTTTGCTGCTCTCTACCATCACTCTTAATTCTCTACCTGCTTGAATAGCATACGCTTTTTGTACTCCTGTAAATCCAAATGCGATGTCTTCTAAATCTTTTAGACGTTGTATATATGAATCTAACACCTGACGTCTTGCTCCAGGTCTTGCTCCTGAAATAGCATCACAGACTTGTACGATAGGAGATAGTAAACTCTTCATTTCGATTTCATCATGGTGAGCTCCAATTGCATTACAAACTTCTGGTTTTTCACCATACTTCTCAGCCCATTGCATTCCTAGTAGTGCGTGAGGTAATTCGCTTTCTGTATCTGGAACTTTTCCTATATCGTGTAAAAGACCAGCTCTTTTTGCCATTTTAGCATTTAAACCTAACTCAGCTGCCATAATTCCACAAAGGTTGGCTACCTCTCTCGAGTGCTGTAATAAGTTTTGTCCATATGATGAGCGGTATTTCATTCTTCCAATAGTTTTAATCAACTCTGGATGTAAACCATGAATCCCTAGATCAATTACAGTACGTTTCCCTACTTCAATAATTTCTTGAGTAATTTGTTTTTCTGTTTTTTGAACGATCTCTTCAATTCTAGCTGGGTGAATTCTACCATCTGTGACTAATTTGTGTAATGACAAACGAGCAATCTCTCTTCTAACGGGATCAAAACAAGATAAGATAATAGCATCAGGAGTATCATCAACGATAATCTCTACACCAGTAGCAGCTTCAAGGGCTCTAATATTACGTCCTTCTCTACCAATAATTCTTCCTTTTACATCATCAGATTCAAGGTTAAAAACAGAAACACAGTTTTCTACTGCCTGTTCTACCCCTACTCGTTGAATGGTATTTAAAACCACTTTTCTAGCATCTTGCTCCGCGGTTAATTTGGCCTCTTCTGTTGCGTTTTGAATAAATGCCATAGCATCTGCTTTGGCTTCGTCTTTTAAAGAGGTAACTAGTTCTTTCTTTGCTTCATCTGCGGATAGACCTGAAATTTGCTCAAGCAAGTCTACTTGCCTTTTGTGATTTCTTTCTAACTCGCTTTCTTTCTTTTCAAGGAAATCTAATTTGTAAGTAAAATCAGCTTCTTTTACTTCTAAATTTTTGTTTAGCTTTTTTGTTTTGTCTTGCTCTGATGCTAATTGAGATTCTCTGTCTCTAATGCGCTTTTCAACTTCAGAGATTTTCTTTTCTCTTCCTAGGATAACTTTTTCATGCTCAGATTTTAATTCAATGAATTTTTCTTTTGCTTGTAAAATTTTATCTTTTTTTAATGATTCAGCTTCTTTTCTAGCTTCTTTCAGTATTGATTCTGCTTCTTTTTTTGTGGCGCTTAATAATTTTTTTTCTTTGGATTTTTCCATCGCTTTAGCAATGATAAAACCAATAATCGCACCTATAACCACTCCTAAAATGGAGGGAAGTATCATTTGTTCCATAATCTTGATTTAATATATAAAAAAAGCCTACATCAGTGGGTTTATAAACTCCAATATGATATTAATAGGACTAACTAACTGATCAAGAATCCGTGTAGTTCTCTCTAAAGAGGTACAACGGCGCGCTTTAACAGTTAAGACTCATCCTTCATAATTGAACAGTGTTGAGTTTATCAAACAATTACTAACGTAGGCAGTGTGTTTTAATGTTATTTTAAAGAACTTATTCTAAGTGTTTTTGTAATAAAACATTTAGATCATTTATTTTTTTTAAAGCTTCATCCTGTGTGACATCCGAATCTAAATTCGCGATTTCTAATTGAGATGCAAATCGCAGTGCACACATAGCAAGAACATCTTGCTTGTCATTAACCGCATAATTTTGCTCATACAAGGAAATTAATTGGTTAATACTGCTTGCAGCTTTTCGCATTCCTTCCTCTTCTTGAGTGTTCTTAACACTTAAAGGGTAGTTTCTACCAGCAATTACAACATTAATTTTTAATTTTCCTGACACTCTTAAAGAACTTCGTTTATTCGTTTAGCTGTACTATACATTTATCGATTTCTCGAACTAAAGCATTTATTTTGAGTTTTGTTTCTCTTGTATTTTCTTCACTGCCATTAATAGTTTTTGCCATTTTTAACAAATCGTATTGTTCATGCTGATTTGCGATGACTTGCTGACTTTTGATTAGTTGCTGTTGCAATACATTAACTCTTTGGAGAAGAACTTCATTTTCTTCTTTTAAAAACTCATAATTAGCTAGCAAGGTCTGTAACCTATCTTCCAGTGTATGAATTGCTTCTAATGTTTTGCTCATCAAGTATTAAAAATCAAAACTATTGTTACAAAGTTACCATTCTGAAACTTAAATCACAAAAAAAATGCTTGTTTTTAGTTGAATATTTATAACTAACTGTAAGTAAACACTCTAGCTTAAGGGCTTTCGAATCCTTATTTTTTTTATTAATTTAGCCAAAAATGTTATTTTGAAGATTTTTATTTACACAATTGTCTCTTTTTTTACGCTTGCGTCTTATTCTCAAAAAAAATATCCTGAAAACTATTTTAGAAGTCCTTTAGATATTCCAATTGTCTTAGCAGGAACTTTTGGTGAATTAAGAAGCAATCATTTTCATGCAGGCCTTGATATCAAAACTAAGCAAAGAGAAGGCTTAAAAGTATACGCCGCTGCTGATGGTTATGTTTCTAGGATCAAAGTTGCTTTGTGGGGCTATGGAAAAGCTCTTTACATTACCCATCCCAATGGGTACACCACTGTATATGCCCATTTGAGCAAGTTTGGAGAAGGTATTGAAGAGTATGTTAAAAACATCCAATACAAAAAGGAAAGTTATGAAACTGGTAACATCTTCTTAAAACCAGGGCAATTACCCATAAAAAAAGGACAAATAGTTGCATTAAGTGGTAGTACAGGAGGTTTTGTTGCCCCTCACCTACATTACGAGATTAGAGATACCAAAACAGAAAAAATTATCAATCCACTATTTTTTGGAATTCGACCAAAAGACAGCATTGCTCCAAAAATAAAAAACCTATTGATCTACCCTATAGAAGATGGGTCTCGAATACATAATTCTGACAAAAAATCAAACTTAAAATTACGCAAAATAAAACCGTTTATTTATAGCACCAATCAAGTGTTAGCAAGTGGTCGAATTGGGTTTGGTCTTGAGGTTTACGATCAACTAAACCACGCATACAACAAGAATGGTATTTACGCATTGGCCATGTTTGCAAACGGACTAAAAATCTACGAACACAAACTAGAAACCTTTTCGTTTGCAAAGAGTAAATTTATCAACCTACTGATAGACTATCCGCATTATGCAAGGTATAAAACGAAGTTTCAACGACTTTTTAAAAGACAAAAAAACACCTTAGGTATTTATAAAAAGTTAATCAATGATGGTTATATTGATGTAAAAGAAGGTTGGGATTACAATATAGAAATTGTAGCTTCTGATTTTCAAGGAAACAAAACAACCATTCGTGTTCCTGTTAAAGGTGTAAAAAGCAATGCGTTATTTAAACAAGCTCCAGACACCACTGCTTACAAAATCACAGCAGGTGCTTTTCATAAATTTGACTTAGGAACGGCCAATGTGGCATTCCCTAAAAATAGCTTTTACAAGGATGTCTATTTAGATTTAAAAGTAGACAAGGATGTGGTAACCATTCACGAGCCAAATATTCCATTGGATAAAAGTTTTACACTTACTTTTGATATTTCTAAATACACTGAGGATCAGGTTAAGCAGTTGTATATTGCCAATATCAACAATAAAAAGTATCCAAATTATCAAGCGACAACTAAAAAAGAATCCAAGGCATATACCACAAGCAAAACTTTAGGGAAATATACCTTACTAATCGACTCTAAAAAACCTACAATAAAATTAAAGAATTTTAGAAATGGTAGCTGGCTCACAAATTCTAAAACTCTAACAGTTGAGATTAACGATGTTGGTTCTGGCATAAAAACCTATAGAGCTACTATAGATGGTGAGTGGATTTTAATGGAGTACAACCTAAAAAAGAAACTTTTAACCTATGATTTCTCTGACAAAAAGCTAACAGAAGCAAAGCATAAATTCGAGATTGAAGTCTTAGATAATGTAGGAAATAAGAGCAGTCTTAGCGCTACGTTCTATAAAAAATCCTAAATTCGTATTTTAATTTATGAAACCTACTTTGTGAAAAAAAGCTTTTGTATCATCGCCTTAATTTGGCCCTTTGTTTTACTGTCACAAACCAGCCTTCTAAAAGGTATTGTAAGCAACAGTTCTAAAGAACCTATAGAAGGGGTTTCAATAAGTTATGAAAACAAAGGAACTACAACAAAGGCAGACGGTAGTTATCAATTACAAATTCCTACTGGCAAAACCATCGTTGTTACTTTTACGCATGTTGCCTACAAAAGTATAAGCAAAAAATTCACCTTAAGAAGTAATAGAACCATCGTATTTTCTCCAAAACTTGATGTTTTAATACAAAGTTTAAAAGAGGTTTCGGTGGTCAATAAAAAGAATGCGGCACAAGGAGTGCTCGCCATCGACACCAAAAAAGTTAAAAGGTTACCTGGAGCAAATGCGGGTGTAGAAAATTTATTAATGACGCTTCCTGGCGTTAACAATACCAATGAGTTAAGTACTCAGTACAATGTAAGGGGTGGTAATTTTGATGAAAATTTAGTCTATGTAAATGGTATCGAGATTTACAGACCTTTTCTAGTGCGATCAGGGCAACAAGAAGGTTTAAGCTTTATCAATTCTGATATGGTTCAGCAAATTCATTTTTCTGCTGGTGGTTTTCAAGCCAAGTACGGAGACAAACTATCTTCTGTCCTTGATATTACCTACAAAACACCTAAATCTTTTAAAGCAACTATTGATTTAAGTTTGTTAGGTGGTAGCGCAACCATAGAAGGAATTTCTACAAACAAAAAATTTAGTGCATTAATAGGGTTCCGTCACAGAGATAACAGTTTGTTTGTAAATTCTAAACAAGTCGAAACAAATTATACGCCGAGTTTCTCTGATGTACAATCCTACCTTAGTTATGCCTTTTCTGATAAGTTATCCTTAAGTTTTTTAGGAAACTTTTCTTTAAACAACTACAATTACACGCCTATTTCTAGGAAAACTCGCTTTGGAACTTTGGCAAACCCCATAGAGTTAATTGTCTATTACCAAGGCCAAGAAAAAGACAGCTACCTAACAAGTTTTGGGGCGCTAAATCTAAAGCACACACCAAATGACTTTTGGACATTTAATACAACCCTGTCTAGCTACAACACTCAAGAAGAGGAATACTTTGACATACTTGCTTCCTATAATTTGGGGGCAGTTGACAGCAATCTAGGTTCTGAAAATTTTGGTGAAGTTGCTTTTTCAGAAGGAATCGGATCACAACTCAATCACGCCAGAAATGATCTTGATGCAGTTATTACAAACATGCAATTTAAAGCAACTTATAAAAAAGATGAAAACCAAATAGATTTAGGGATTCTGTATCAAAATGAACAAATAAAGGATCGAATCATTGAGTGGGAAGTAATCGATTCATTAGGCTTTTCTGTAAGACCTTTACACCATAGTATTAACAACAATCAGCCCTATGACCCATATACTGGAAGCATAGAACCTTACCAAGCTATTAGAGCATTTAACAGTGTTCAGATCGACAGAATTTCTGGCTTTGCTCAATATAGTAGGAAAGGTTTTTGGAACGAACATCAAGTTTGGTATAACCTTGGAGTTAGAGCACAAAATTGGCGAGTAAAACCCAATGATCAGCCTGCGGTTAGTCAATTAATCATTAGTCCTCGGGCACAATTTGCAATCAAGCCAGACTGGGATCAAGATCTGCTCTTTAGAATTTCTGGCGGTTGGTATTCACAAGCCCCTTTTTATAAAGAATTAAAAGATTCAAATGGAAACATTAAAGCCGATGTAAAAGCACAACAAGCTATTCATGCTGTGCTTGGTAATGATTATAGTTTTATGCTTTGGAATAGACCCTTTAAATTGACTACAGAGATTTATTACAAACATTTGAGCGATGTAAATCCATACACTGTTGACAATGTTCGAATTCGATATCAAGCTAAAAACAATGCAACTGCTTATGCAACCGGAATAGACGTTCGATTAAATGGAGAATTTGTACCAGGCAATGAAAGCTGGATTAGTATTGGCCTTTTAAAAACGCAAGAAAACATAGACCAACGAGGTTATATTGCCAGACCAACAGATCAACGTCTAAAAGTGGGGGTTTTGTTTCAAGACTATGTGCCTAACCTACCTGATTTAAAAGCCTATATTAACCTAGTTTACAATTCTGGGGTACCAGGTGGGGCTCCTTCTTATGCAGATGCCTATCAATTTCAGAATCGATTAAGCGCCTACAAAAGGGCTGATTTAGGAGTGTCTTATGTTTTTGTAGATGCTAACAAAAAAGCAAAAGCTGCTTGGCTTAAAAATTTTAGAGAGTTTACTATGGGCTTAGAGCTCTTTAATATTTTTGATATACAAAATTCAATCACCAATACTTGGGTGCGAGATGTCTATTCTAAAACCCAATATGGAATCCCCAATTATATGACAGGACGGGTGTTAAACTTTAAATTGGGTGTGCAATTTTAATTTTTTAGTCCAATCAAAATAGATTGGCTTTAAATTTGAATATCTTTGCTTTTTTATTATTGATTTATGAAGCAAAAAATTCCAAATTATATACAATACCTATTTGTAAATGTCTTTTTTGTATTTCTATACGCCCTTCTTTTTAGAGGAATTTTCTATGGTTTTTTTGCGCAATTAGACAGCGTTTCTAAGCGTGAAATTGGTCAAGCTTTTTCTTTGGGAATTCGTTTTGATTTAAAGCTTGCCGTATTAGCTGTTTTTCCAATTGCCATCCTCCTTTTCATTGTTAATCAACGCTTTTTTAAAGCCAAGATTTACAAAAAAATTAGCAGTATCTATCTTACTCTAATCTACCTTGTATTAACTATTTTTTACTTAGTTGATTTTGGTTATTATGAGTATTTAGGGATCCGCCTTGATGCAGCTTCACTTCGTTTTTTAAGCAATTTAAAGATCTCTACGCAAGTATTGATTGAGAGTTACCCAGTGTATAAAGGATTATTTGGACTTCTAATCTTAGTGTTTTTAATTTATCGCTTCAATAGCTATATCTATACCAAACTAGACAAAAACACCAGACAAATTTCTAAAAAAAAGAAGGCTTTTTATATAGTTATTCCTTTTCTAATTTTAGCCTTTGGTATCTATAATAGCTTTACACACTATCCTTTGCGATGGAGTCAATCATTCTTTTCAAAAAATCAAGCTGTAAACCAATTTGCTTTAAATCCTGTACTGTATTTTTACGATAGTTTTGCCTTTAGAAACTCTGGTTTTAACCTAGAAGAAACAAAGAAGTACTACCCAACAATTGCTAATTATCTAGGGCTTTCTAAAGATGTCTTTTCTTTTGAAAAACCACACACAGCAAACGACTCTATAAAAAACAAACCCAATGTTGTAATCGTTATGCTAGAGTCTGTTGGCGTAGCACCCATGAGTTATTTTGGAAATCCAATAAGTACGACTCCAAAAATGGATAGTATTGCCAAACAAAGTGCTCTTTTTACCAATTTTTACGTACATAAGGCCGGTACAGCAGGAAGCGTTTTTGCAAGTATTACAGGGCTTCCAGATATAGACAATATTAGCACTGCTTCTCGAAACCCAATGGTTATTGATCAACGGATTGTCTTTGATCAATTTAAAGGCTATGAAAAGCTTTACTTTCTAGGTGGATCAGCAAATTGGGCTAATATTAGAGGGGTCTTCCAATCAAATGTAAATGATTTACAAATTTTTGAAGAAGGAAGTTATGCTGATGAAAACAGAGCAGATGTCTGGGGAATAGATGATTATGAACTGTTTAAACAATCTGACAAGAAATTAGCTGAACTCAACAGACAAAACAAACCATTTATCGCTTATATACAAACAGCCACCAACCACATGCCTTTTACGGTCCCAGAACAAAAAGAGAGTTATAAACCTTTAGCTGAGTCTGATGTTAGCTTAGAACTACTTGAAAAGTCTGGATTTAAATCTGTAGCACAATTAAACGCCATAAGATACCTTGATTTTAATGTGGATGAATTTTTAAAAAGAGCTAAAAAATCTGGCTATTACGACAACACAATTTTCTTGTTTTTTGGCGATCATAATACTGCAATGAACCCTGTAGATTTTTTAGAAAAAAAAGAATTTGATCTAGAGACTCAAGTACACCATGTGCCCTTTTTTATCAATGCACCAAAATTTATTAGCCCTAAAACCCATAATCATTACGCAAAATTGGTTGATTTAATGCCTACAGCAGCAAGTCTAGCAAATATTAATTACACCAATTACACTTTAGGTAATGATGCGTTAAACACAGACGCAGATAAAAGTTTTGCTTTTTTATATAAGACTATAAATGGTGAACCAGCTGTAGCAGTTTTAAAAGATGATTTCTACTACACCTACGCCACAAATTCCAAAAACACAAATTTGTACAGCATCAATTCTGGAGAATTGGTTGATATTAAAAATCAATTCCCTGTAATTAGCAAACAGCTAGACAGCTTGGTAAAAGGCTATTACAATGCTACAAAATACTTGTATTACAACAATAAAAAATTAAGCGAATAACTTAGAAACAAGAAATGCTTGAAGCTTGTAAAAAGCAAAGCCTATACAGGTTCCTACACAAGCGCCCGTAAAAATGTCTATAGGAAAATGCACGCCTAAATACAAGCGACTATATGCAAAGAAAACTGGGAAAACAAAAACCCATTTGATAAGAGGAATACGTTTCTTTAAAAGTAAAAAAACAAAAACTGCAAATGCTGTAGAAGTGGTTGCGTGACCAGAAGTAAAACTAAAACTTTGTGGTGTAATTAAAGTTCTTAGCATCTCGTTTATTGCAGGATCATTATTGGGTCTCAAGCGCTCAAACACTCCTCGAATGAAATTAGTAAACTGATCAGAAAAAGCGGCCATTGCAAAGATAAATAGGACTAAGAACAGTCCTTTTTTCCAAGCAAACTCTCTAAAAAGTAAAAAGATAACAAAAGCAAATAATGGGATCCAGTAGAACTGATTGGTGATCACCAACCAGAATGAATCCCATCGCTCGCTTCCTAAATTATTTAAATAAATTAAAAGCTCTTTATCAAGCTGTATTAATTTTTCAAACATAGTATTACTTGTCTATTTTTAATATTTCTATATCAAAAACTACATCTGTTTTTGGAGGAAAACTTGGATTTCCTTTTTCTCCCCAAGCTAAATTATACGGAATAAATAAACGCACCTTAGCTCCTTCTCCCAAACCGAGTACTCCTTCTACAAATCCGTCAATCATCGGCTGTTGATCAATAGTACATACAAATGGAGTATTGGTCTCTCTGGTTGATTGAAATAATTTTCCGTCAGCAAAATACAAGGTATAATGCAAGGTTGCAGCCTTATCAGAAACTATTTTTGCTCCTTTTTCACCTTTATCTAAAGTTAAAACACGCAAGCCAGAAGGATATATTTTAGCTTTTGCATAGCCTTTCTCTTCATAAAAAGCAGCCCTATCTTTTAGATAGGTTTCATATCTTTTTTTCTCTTCGGCAGCTTTATTCTTAAGTCTTTCTTTCTTTATTTTTTCTGATTTTTGTATTTCTATTTCAAAGACCTTTTCTGCATCAAACTTTTTTGCTTTAGACCCAACTCTTATAATAGTAACCTCTTTAATTAAATCATCTTTAGCGATCGAATCAACGACCCCTTGACCTTCTTTAACCAAGCCAAAAACAGTATGTTTTCCATCTAACCAAGGTGTTGGTTTGTGTGTGATAAAAAACTGACTTCCATTAGATCCAGTTCGAGGACCAGAATTGGCCATAGATAGAACCCCTGCAGTATCGTGCTTGTATATTAGTTCACCCAAAGAATCTTTAGGAAACTCATCCTCAAATCGATAACCAGGACCACCTGTACCAGAAGCAGAAGGATCTCCTCCTTGTATCATAAAATCATTAATAACTCGATGAAACTTAATCCCTTCAAAAAACTTTTTCCCTTTTAAAGAATCGCTAACATAAGCATTAGTCCCTTCTGCTAAGGTTACAAAATTAGCGACAGTCAAAGGAGTTTTCTCTTCATGTAATTGAACCAAGATAAAACCCTTATCTGTCTCAATATCTGCATAGAGTCCATCCTCTAGGTCTGGATATTTTGAAGGCTTACAGGCTGCAAGTACAACCAATGCAAAACATAAAAAAAATGTTATTCTCTTCATTTTATTTGATATCTAATAATTCTACTTCAAAAACCAAAGCCATAAAAGGCTTAATTACTCCAGGTCTTGGGAATGCTCCATATGCCAACTCTTGAGGAATATAGAATCTATATTTAGCCCCAACTGGCATTAGTTGCAAACCTTCAATCCATCCTTGAATAAATTGATTTACTCTCATTTCTATTGGAGCATTCTTCTCTACAGAACTTTCAAAAACAGTACCGTCAATTAGAGTTCCATGATAGTGAATTTTAACCATAGATGTTGCAGAAGGCTTCTCTCCTTTACCTGCCTTTAGTATTTCGTATTGCAAACCACTTTCTGTAGTGATTACTCCATCTTTCTTTTTATTTTCAGCTAAGAACTCTTCTCCAGCTTTCTTAAAATGTCCAAATTCTTTTTCTGCTGCCTCAAGAGCTGTTTTTTGCTGCTCTTCCATTTGCTTAGCTTGTTGTTTTTGCAAATAGTTTTGAATCACTGGCAATACATCATCATTTTTAATCAATAAATTAAGAGAATCCATTCCATTTAAATACCCTTGCATAAAAACTGCACTATTAACTTCAGGTAAATTTGCTCTAAACTTATTAGCCATATCTAATCCTAAAGCATAACTAACAGAATCAATACTTGTTTCTAAAGATTTTTTATTGGCAACTGGATTGCTACAAGACACAATGCTCGAAGCTGCAAGAACTATCACTAAATTTTTTAATACTTTCATGTTGATTTTGGTGTTTTTGATATACTATTTCTTAATTAATTACTATTTACTCTGTGTATGAAGTTTCTAGCTGCTCTTTGTATTCTGGTAATAATGAAACAAAATAAGCAACAGTCTCTTCTAAGTTTTTATCTGATTTTCCTCCAGCAGCATTGTCATGACCACCACCTTCAAAATAATTTCTCGCAAATTGATTTACAGAAAAACTACCTTTTGATCGAAAAGATATTTTAATAATTTGCTGCTCTTTATCTTCAATAAAAATTGCAGCAAAATTAATACCTTTTAAAGAAAGCGCATAATTAACAACACCTTCTGTATCACCTTTTTGGTAGCCATAGGCATTTTTTTCATCTTCAGAGAGCGTGATATATGCAGTTTTATATTCTGGCAACGCTTTTAAATTGGTTAAAGCTTGTCCTAGTAATAATAACCTATTGTATGAATTTGCATCGTATACTTGGCTGTGAATTTTATCATTTTCAGCACCTTTTTCTATTAAATCAGCAATGATTCTATGCGTGGTACTGGTTGTTGATCGAAATCTAAAAGACCCTGTATCCGTCATGATTCCTGTATATAGACAGGTAGCAATATCTGCATCTATCATAGGTACATCATCAAGCAACTCTAAAAAGTGATAGACCATTTGAGCTGTAGAACAAATTGAGGTATCTGAATACAGATAACGAGCAATGCTATCTGGCTGTTGATGATGATCAATCATTACAAAATCATTTGGATACTCCTCTAGAGCCTGCTCCATATCATTACCCACTCTATGTAAAGCATTAAAATCTAACAAAAAGATAATATCAGAAGAATTGATTGCTCTTTTAGCTTGTTTGTTTTGTTTATCAAACAACAACACATCTTTAGAATTGGGTAACCATTTTAAAAAATCTGGATATTCATTTGGCGAAACCACTGTGGCTGTATGACCTTTTTTCTGAAGGTACTTACAAAGTCCCAAAGTAGACCCCATAGCATCCCCATCTGGGTTCCTATGTGGTACTATCACGATGTTTCGGGCAGTTGATAAAAACAGTTTTAATTTCTGTAATTCTACTTTTTTCATACGCTGCGAATATACAATTTAATAATATACCTACTCATAAATTATTAATACATTTGTCTATCTAAAACGCAAAATCATGTCACAAAAACACTCTCTATTCATCGTTGTATTCTTTGTTTTTCAAAACTTTTGGGGACAACAACAGCAACAAGAAGACTTTATTCTATCCTTTGGATCTTGCAACAAACAAACCTTGGAAAATGTTCTATGGAAAGAAATCGCAAAAAATAAACCTGCGGTTTGGGTTTGGGGTGGTGATGTAGTGTATGCCGACACTGATGACATGGCTAAACTTGAGAAGGATTACCAACAACAATGGCAACAGAAAGACTACAAAGAGTTTGCAAACTCTGTAACCGTATTAGGAACCTGGGATGACCATGATTATGGATTAAATGATGGAGGTGAAGAATTTTCAGTAAAAAAAGAAAGTCAGCAGTTGTTTTTAGATTTTATAAAAGTCCCAAAAGAAGATCCTCGTAGAAAAAGAGAAGGTGTTTATCATTCACAAGTTTTTACTACTCCAAAAGGAAACGTAAAAGTAATTGTACTCGATACGCGTTATTTTAGAACATCATTAACAAAAGCAGTAAATTCAAGTAAAAGATACCAACCAAACAGCTATGGAAAGGGAACTGTTTTAGGAGAAAAACAATGGGCTTGGCTCCAAGAAGAATTAACAAATTCAAAAGCTGATTTTAACCTTATTATAAGCAGTGTACAATTACTTTCTTACCACCATGGATTTGAATCTTGGGGAAACTTCCCGCATGAGGTAGATAAATTTAAAGAGCTTATTAAAAATTCGAATGCAAAAGGAATAATCGTTCTCTCTGGCGATAGACATATTTCTGAGTTTTCACTCACTCCAATTGAAGGTATGAGCTACCCATTAGTTGATTTTACTTCAAGTGGACTAACCCACGTCTACAGTTCTTACAGTGGTGAATACAATCCATATCGTCTTGGAACTGTAGTTTCAGAAATAAGTTTTGGTTTGTTAAAATTTGATTTTGATCAAAAGAAAGTCCGTTTCCAAATTCGTGGAAAGAACAATGTTTTGCTCCAAGAATATACGCAAGTTTACAATTAACTTGCTGTTAACATTAAAAGCTGTATTTTTGCAAAAAATTTTTTAAAACAAGAAATGGCAACAAACAGAACATTTACAATGATCAAGCCTGATGGCGTTGAAAACGGACACATCGGAGCTATCTTAGAAAAAATTAATGCTGCAGGATTTAGAATAGTAGCAATGAAATTAACCCAAATGACTAAAAGAGATGCAGAATCTTTTTACGGAGTTCACAGTGAGCGTCCATTCTTTGGTGAATTGGTAGAATTTATGACTCGTGGAGCAATTGTTGCTGCCGTTCTAGAAAAAGACAATGCTGTTGAAGACTTTAGAGCTTTGATTGGTGCAACCAATCCTGCTGAAGCTGCTGAAGGAACTATCAGAAAACTATATGCTACTTCTATTGGAGAAAATGCAGTACACGGTTCTGATTCTGATGAAAATGCTGCTATTGAAGCTGCTTTTCATTTTTCTGGAAGAGAATTGTTTTAAGGTTTATTGATCTAAACAAAAACACTTAACTATATAAAACTCGTTGCAAAAGCAACGAGTTTTTTTGTTTTATAAACTGTCACAAAAGAGCTTGAGAAATGTCTTTCTAGAAAGACCAACCAACTAAACTTTGTTTCTCATGAAAAAACTAACTTTTTTTATAGCAATTTTACTTTGTATCAACTGCCAAAAAAAGCCTGCAGTGAATCAGGTATTTGTAGATGAAGATATTACTAATTTTTGGATTGCTTTTGATCAAATAAACAAGACCAAAGACACTGTACTGCAATTAAAATATCTTAATGAGTCATTTTTAAGCAAAGCTTCAAAAGGTCAAAAAGGCATGATTGAAGCAAGAAACTACACGGCTAATGAATATATAGAGGCTATGAAATCATACCCTAAATTCTGGAAATCAATTCGGAAAAGCACCTTAAAAACAAAACTTTATAATGCTAAAATTAGAAAAGGACTTCAAGAGCTCAAAGAACTGTACCCTTCTTTAAAACCAGCTACCATTTACTATACCATGGGTGTGTTTAGATCTCCAGGCACAGGCTTTGATGATATGGCTTTGATAGGCTCAGAGTTTGCACTCGGGACAAATAACGTCGTTACTACCGAGTTTCCTGAAAACTTAAGTCATGTAAAAAAATACTTCACAATAAATCCAACCTCATATTTAGACTTTTTAAACATTCATGAGTATATACACACACAGCAAAATGAAAGTTTAAACAACATACTGTCTCAGAGTTTATTTGAAGGAATTGCTGATTTTATAGCAGCAAAAGTGACTCACAAAAATGCACCTTTTGATTATTATAATTTTGGCTTAGAAAACGAAGAAAGACTTAAAATTGCTTTTGAGAAAGAAGTCTTTAATATTCGAAAAATGGGTGATTGGATGTGGAATCAAAACAACCAGTTTAACACCAGAGATTTAATTTACTTTATGGGTTATAAAATTGCAGAATCTAACTACAACAAATCAGACAACAAGGCTTTATCAATCAAAAACATGATAGAATTGGATTATAGCAATGAAACTCAAATTGAAAACTTTGTCGACAATTCTGGTTATCTATCAAGCCCTATTGAGACTTTATATCAAAAATTTGAAACGAGTAGACCAAAGGTCATCGCAATCAAACAATTTAAAAATGGAAGTCAGAATGTACCTGCTAACACAACAGAAATCACACTATTGTTTTCAAAAAAAATGGACAATGCAATAAAATCTACTGGCTTTGGTGATTTGGGCAAAGAGCACTTCCCTAAATTAATTGCTATTGATTTTGCTGAAGATGGAGGTTCTGTTACCTACAAGATTAGACTAGAAGCCAATAAACGCTATCAAATCTTACTTGAAAATGGGTATCGAACAGAAGATGAGATCCCTTTAAAACCTTTTTTAGTTGACTTTAAAACCGGTAATTAAGCAGCTCTAAAATTGAAAAAAAACTAGACTAACATCAATTTAGAGACTACTTCTGCCCCCATCTCCTCATTGAGCATTTTGATGATCTTTTCTTTGCCATAACTCAATTCTTCTCTAAGCACAGAAGAAGATAATCCTACGATTAAGGTTTTTTGTTGCAGTTGAATTTTAGTTGTATAAGAAACAACGCCCGGCCCCATTAGCTTAGCCCATGCTTCTTCTACCTGAATTTTTTGCATTCCTTTTGACAGGTTATTTTCTTTGATAAAAGAGCCCATTAGGTCTTTTACAGATATTGAATCGTTTTCTCTCTTTGCCATTAGTTGAGTTTAAAAATTTCATAGGGTTGTTGTGTTTTTTTTACAACCTCTTCTGTTCTGTCTGCATGTGTATCAGTGATAAACAACTGACCAAACTCCTCGCCATTAACTAGATTGACAATCTGTGTCACTCGGTGCTCATCTAATTTATCAAAAATATCATCCAACAACAATATAGGGGTAATATTCCCTAATTTTTTAATAAACTCAAATTGAGCGAGTTTTAATGCAATTAAATAGGATTTCTGCTGTCCTTGTGAGCCAAATTTTTTAATTGGGTAGCCCGATATCTCAAAACTTAAGTCATCCTTATGAATCCCTACACTGGTGTATTGCAAGGCCCTGTCTTTGTCTGTGTTTTTTTGAAGTAAATTGGTAAATGTCTGCTCATGCAACTGACTGATATAATTTAGCTGCACCTGTTCTTTTTGCTGTGAAATTTGCTTGTATTTCTCATTAAAGATAGGTGTAAATTCTTCGAGAAATTCTGCTCTCTTCTTATAGATTTCTGTACCAAAAGCAATAAGTTGCTCATCATAAATCTTTAAATTTAACGCATCAAAAGTTCTGTTTGCTGCAAAATATTTTAACAAGGCATTTCGCTGGCTCAGCACCTTATTGTATTGGATTAAACTCTGTAAATAACTTTTATCTTGCTGAGAAAGCACTCCGTCTATAAATCGTCTTCTCGTTTCACTTCCTTCTACAATAAGATCTCTATCAGCAGGCGAGATAATTACCAGAGGTAACTGTCCAATATGCTCAGAAAACTTATCATAAGCTTTGTCATTTCTTTTCAGTATTTTTTTTTGACCTCTCTTCATGCTACATAAAATCTTTTCTTCGCGATCGTTTAAATCGTAGGTCCCTTCGATCATAAAAAAGTCTTCTCCATGACGAATATTCTGTAAAGCAATCGGATTGAAGTAACTTTTTGCAAATGACAGATAATAAATTGCATCCAAAATAGTAGTCTTACCAATTCCATTATCTCCTACAAAACAATTGATTTTAGACTGAAAATCAAACGATTGAGACTCAATATTTTTAAAATTAACCAAACTTAATTTCTGTAAATGCATGTATTATAATTATCCGTGAAAAGAAAATGCAAATTATTGAAAATTTAGCGAAATATCTGTTTTTAAAATCCAATTAAAAAAACTATTTTTGCGCTTACTAATTTTTTAGAGAAATGGCGACATACAAGAAGAAGGTATCAAAACCTAAAAAGGCACACGAAGAAGCAATCAATGACAATAGCACAACAGCTGAAGTATTTAATACTTTAGACGAAACTGCTTCCAGATCAGAAAAATGGATCGAAAAAAACAACAAAGTTTTATTCACAGGATTGGTCGTAATTGCAGGATTGATTTTAGGATATTTAGCCTACAACACTTATATAGTTGAGCCTACAGAAAAAGAAGCTTCTAATGAATTAGCTTTCCCAAGAAAACATTTTAACGAGGCAAACTTAGCTTCTGAAAATATTGATTCATTATTAACGCTTGGTTTAGAAGGTGCTGATGGTAAATATGGTTTTGTTGATATTTCTAGCACTTACGGTAGTACTCAGGCTGGTAATTTAGCTAACTATTATGCGGGTATTTCATATTTAAAACTAAAACAATACGATAAAGCTATTGAGTATTTAAGTAAATTTTCATCAGACGATGAATTATTAGGTCCTACAGCTTTAGGTGCTATCGGAGATGCTTTTGCTGACATCAACCAACAAGAAGATGCCTTAAAATACTACGAGCAAGCAGCTAATAAAAAAGACAATCAGTTTACCACTCCTTTATTCCTTTTCAAAGCTGGAATTACAGCAATGGATATTAAAGAATTTAGCAAGGCTGAAAAATATTTTAGCAAGATTAAATCAAACTACCCTGTATCTGCAGAAGGAGCTGATATTGACAAATACATTCAAAGTGCTAAATTTGCTTCAAAAAACTAAGTAAATGGCCACAACAAATTTATCTTATTACGATAAAGCTACAATCCCAAATGCGAAGTCTTTTCGATTTGGGATTGTTGTTTCTGAATGGAATCCAGACATTACTCAAAACCTTTTAAAAGGGGCTGTAGAGGCACTTAAAGATTGTGGAGTAACAGAAGACAATATTGTTGTCTGGGATGTTCCTGGAAGCTTTGAATTGATCTATGGCTGTAAAAAAATGGTTACAAGTCAAAAAGTGGATGCTGTTATTGCAATTGGCAATGTTATCCAAGGTGAAACCAAGCATTTTGATTTTGTTTGTGAAGGTGTTACTCAAGGAATCGTAGATTTAAACATCGCCCATGAGACTCCTGTTGTCTTTTGTGTTTTAACTGACAACACCAAACAACAATCTATTGATCGTTCTGGAGGAAAACTAGGAAACAAAGGTATTGAATGTGCTATTGCGGCAATAAAAATGGCTGCCTTAAGACAGTTTTAACAAGAGAGTTTCACTATTTTTCTTGACCACTACCCTTTTATTCTGTAAATTTGACCTACAAGAAAAAATGGTTTGATTTTTGCATTCCATATTTCAATTACTTTTTAAGTTATGGGATTTTTAAAGCGTACAAATAAAAAATTTGATTACAAACCTAGGTTTTACAAAGGAGAAGGTAACCCTTATGAAATTGGTCATAAATTTGACGAATTTAGAACAACCGTGGGTAAAAGTAAAGGCATCAAATCAACTTTTAAAAATGCCATCGAGGATTTAAAAAATCCAGAATTACAAGACAGAAATGTTACTTTAACAACAGCTGTTATTATTGGAGTTCTATTTTTAATTTTCTTATTTTTTATTGAATTTGACCTCTCAATATTTGTCGTCTAAAATGCCAAACACCATTCAGTTATTACCAGACCACGTTGCCAATCAGATTGCTGCTGGAGAAGTGGTTCAAAGACCTGCTTCTGTAGTTAAGGAGCTGATGGAGAATGCCATTGATGCAGGAGCAACAGATATTAAACTACTCATCAAGGACGCAGGAAAAAACTTAGTTCAGGTTATTGACAACGGAAAAGGCATGAATGCTTATGATGCAAAACTGTGCTTTGAACGACATGCTACATCCAAAATAAAAAATGCTCAAGATCTTTTTAACCTCCACACCAAAGGGTTTAGAGGCGAAGCTCTTGCCTCAATTGCTGCTATTGCACAAGTAGAGTTAAAAACAAAACTAGAGGATGAAGAAGTTGGAACTGCTATTAAAATTGAAGGAAGCTCTATTGGCTCTCAAGAGGTTATAGCCTGCCCTAAAGGAACTAGCATTGCTGTAAAAAACCTCTTCTTTAACATCCCTGCAAGACGTAAGTTTTTAAAATCAGACGCCATAGAAACCAGACATATTATTGATGAGTTTCAACGTGTGGCGTTAGCACATCCTCAGATTGCATTTTCTATGCACCACAACAACAATGAGGTATATCATTTAACAGTAAGCAACCTCAGAAAGCGCGTGGTTGCAATCTTCGGATCTAAAATGAATGAAAAATTAGTTCCAATTGATGAAAACACAGATATTTTATCGCTCCAAGGTTTTGTCGCCAAACCTAATTTTGCAAAAAAAAAGAGAGGCGAACAGTTCTTTTTTGTCAATGATCGATTTATCAAAAACTCGTATTTAAATCACGCAGTTAGCAGTGCTTTTGAAGGCTTGTTAGAACACGGAACTTATCCGTCATATTTTTTATACTTAACCGTCCCTTCAGATAGCATCGATATTAACATCCATCCGACAAAGACAGAAATAAAATTTGACAATGAAAAGGACCTATACGCTATTTTAAGGGCGACTGTAAAACACAGTCTAGGACAATACAATGTAGCTCCAGTTTTAGATTTTAATAGAGATGCCAGTTTAGACGTTCCTTATGAATACAAAGAGAAAAAATCCTATGGAGGAGCACCAGCAATAAAAATAGACCCAAATTTTAATCCATTTGCTTCAGAGCCTTTGCATCAAGAAATGGAATCGGCTTTTCAGAGAGAAGAAACCACTTGGGAAGCACATCAATCAACGATCACTCCCTACGAAAGTAATTTCCAAGAAGAATTATTTGACAATCAAAAAGAAACTGATACTAGTAAAACATTTCAGATTCAGAGAAAATACCTTTTGAGCTCCATTAAATCAGGAATGGTACTCATACATCAATCATTGGCGCATCAGCGTATTTTGTACGAAGATTTTTTAGAGAGCATTACTGTCAAAGACGCCGTTAGTCAGCAATTGCTGTTTCCGGTTAGTATCTCTTTTGCCAGAGATGAAATTGAAATGATCAAAGGAATCAAAAGCGACTTAGAGAGTGTGGGCTTTTTATTTGAGGAGTTTGAAAAAGAAACCCTTATTGTAAAAGGAATACCAACATCACTTTCAGAGAGTCAGATTACACCTGTCCTTGAGCAGTTATTAGATGATATCAAGCAAGAAGTTCCAGATGCTAGTTTTAGTCATTTTGACATCATGGCCAAATCATTTGCCAAATCCTTGGCTATAAAAACAGGTGCAACACTTAACAGTAAAGAGCAAGAAACTTTAGTTAATAACCTCTTTTCATGTAAAGAACCATCAGTATCTCCTTTTGGAAAAACGATATTTAAAACCTTAACTATTAAAGAAATTGATGCTGTTTTTAACAGTCATTAAAATATATATATTATGGGAAAACTTACAGATGCTATCAAACATTTAATCATAATTAATGTGATTTTATTTATAGTTCCTCAAATGATCAATTTAGATCTTGGGCAGTTTTTTGCATTGTATTTTCCACAAAATCCAAATTTTGGAATCTGGCAATACCTAACACACATGTTTATGCATGGAAGTTTTATGCATATTGCCTTTAATATGTATGCCTTATGGGCATTTGGGACGCCTTTAGAACAAACCTGGGGAAGAAATAAATTTTTGTTTTTTTATTTTTCGGCCGGTTTGGGTGCAGGAGCCATTTATACCTTAGTTAACTACTATCAATTTAATGGTTTTTATGAGCATTTAATTGGTGTAGGCTTCTCTCCTGAGCGTATTCAAGCTATTTTAGATACTGGAAGCTATAACCAAGCAGCCGTTCAGCTTAGCAGTCAAGAAATGAATCATTTTTACAGTCTGTACCACACTCCAGCAGTGGGTGCATCTGGAGCCGTTTATGGTGTTTTGGTTGCCTTTGGAATGATGTTCCCGAATGCAAAACTAGCCTTGATCTTCTTCCCGGTCCCGATTGCTGCCAAATACTTTATTCCAATTATGTTGTTTGGAGATTTGTTTTTTGGTGTCACCAAATATTCTATCGGAAATGTTGCGCATTTTGCACATATAGGAGGGGCTGTTATTGGTTTTATCATTGCTTGGTATTGGAAAAAAAATCAATTTAGAACACATTATTAATGAAGCTATTCAACCACTTACAATATCGATTTAAACAAGGCAGCATTGTAGAGAAATTCATCTACATCAACGTTGCTGTGTTTGTCTTGATTTTTGTTTTTAACACCTTTGGATATCTGTTTCAAATAAACAACAATCTTTTAGTACACTGGTTTACACTTCCGGCTACTTTTGATGGATTTATCAGCAAACCATGGACTATTCTAACCTATGGATTTGTTCATGTTAGTTTTATGCATATACTCAGCAATTTAATTGCCTTGTATTTTATTGGGAATTTATTTATAAGCTATTTTACAGAAAAACAATTTATTACCTTTTACCTACTGGGAACGCTATTTGGTGGGCTTGTGTTTTTAGTAAGCTATAATTATTTTCCTGTTTTTTCTACAGATGTATCTAATAGCTTGCTTCTAGGGGCATCTGCTGGTGTATCTGCCATATTTATCGGTCTAGCTGCCTATATGCCTCATTATCAGATTAAATTTCCTTTAATTGGTTTTGTAAAGCTTTGGTATTTAGCAGCAATATGGGTTGCTTTAGACATTATTCAAATACCAGCAGGTAACGCAGGTGGACATTTGGCTCACTTAGGAGGTGCTTTGTTTGGTTTTTTATATATTGGTCAGGCAAGCAACACCAAAATAGCACTATGGGAACAATTTGAAAATTTGTTTAAACGCAAAAAGAAACCCTTAAAAACAGTCTATAAAACAAAAAAAGCCACAGCAAAAAAAACAAATACATCAGAGCATCAACAAAAAATTAATCACATACTTGATAAAATTAGCAAATCGGGCTATGATACTTTAAGCAAAGAAGAAAAAGATTTTTTATTTAAACAAGGAGCTAAATAATGGCAAAAAACAGATCGTTTACCAGCATGCTTGTTTTTTCCATCAATTTGGTTGTTGCCATATTATTGCTGTTCTCTTACGTCCTACCCTACACCTCTCCTTTAAAAGTTCCTTTGTTTGCCGTACTCAGTTTAACAGTACCTTTTTTAACCTTGTGCAACGTTTTCTTTTTTGTCTATTGGTTACTCAAATTAAAAAAGCAGCTACTTCTCTCAGGTTCGGTGTTATTTCTTGGTTGGTTTTTCTCATCTCCTTTATTTCAGCTTGTTTCTAAAGAGGAAACTACAACTAGTGATTTAAAAATAATGAGCTACAATGTAAGAATGTTTAATTATTACCATTGGAGCACAGACAGCCATTTAGACGATAAGGCATTTGAGTTTATCAAGCGAGAATCTCCTGATGTTTTAAGTTTACAAGAGTTTTACCAATCACCAGATATCTCTTTTAAATATCCACATCAGTATATCAAAACAAAATCAAAAAGCAATAAATTTGGACAAGCTATTTATTCTAAATTCCCAATTATCAATAGCGGATCTCTCGATTTCAAAAACAGTGCAAACAATGTAATTTATGCAGACATTGTAAAAGACAAGGATACAATTAGAATCTATAATATTCATTTAGAATCTTTGAAAATCAACCCAAATAAAGAACATTTTGGAGAGCAAAGTTCTGAAAAGCTAATCGGAAGACTCAGTTCTGCATTTCAAAAGCAAGCGTCACAAGCCCAGGAGTTTATCGATCATGAAAAAGGTTGGAAAGGAAAAAAAATTATCTGTGGAGACTTTAATAACACAGCTTTTTCTTGGGTATACAAGCAAATTAAAGCTGGCAAAAAAGATGCTTTTATTGAGGCTGGAAGAGGCTTTGGAAAGACCTTTAACTATACATTTCCGTTGCGGATTGACTTTATCTTAGTCGATCCAGAGATGGACATTAATAGTTTTGAAACTTTTGACATCCGCTATTCTGATCATTTTCCAATCTTAGCCTACGTTCAGTTGCCTTAATTCTCAAACCCATAAGCACGCTCTACCTTAGAGATTCTGAGCACATATTTTTTATACCACTGAGTTCTTCCTTTTTCTCTAGCCTCTGTATGTTCTACATTATTTTTCCAAGCACTAATGGCGTCAAGGGTTTCCCAATACGAAACTGTGATTCCTACATCTGCTCTAGCAGATTCTATTCCTAAATATCCTGGTTGTTCTTGAGCAAGCTCTTCCATACGCTTAGCTGTTTCTGCATATCCTTCTAAATTATCGCTTAAAAGTGTGGTAAAAATCACTGCGTAATAAGGCGGTTGTGGTGTTTTAGCGATCATAATTTTTATGAAATTGATTTTAAATTTGCTGGGGGTTCATGAAAAAGAAAAATTGTAATTTTGCACTTTCAAATGTACAGGAATGAATGCAGATAAAAAAGTAGCTTTTTATACTTTGGGGTGTAAATTAAATTTTTCAGAAACATCAACCATCGCTAGAGATTTTACCGACGAAGGTTTTGAACGTGTTTCTTTTGAAGAACCAGCAGATGTTTATGTGATTAATACTTGTTCTGTTACAGACAATGCAGACAAGCGTTTTAAATCTATCGTAAAATCAGCCCTAAAACAAAACGATGAAGCCTTTGTAATTGGTGTTGGTTGTTATGCACAATTAAAACCAGAAGAACTCGCCGCTGTAGATGGTGTTGACTTGGTGCTTGGTGCTACAGAAAAATTTAATGTGATTAGCTATATCAATGATCTTACTAAAAATGATCGAGGCGAAGTGCATTCTTGCGAGATAGAAGAGGCTGATTTTTATGTAGGCTCCTACTCTATTGGAGACAGAACTCGAGCTTTTTTAAAAGTTCAAGACGGTTGTGATTATAAATGTACTTACTGTACCATCCCTTTAGCACGAGGAATCTCTAGAAGTGATACCTTAAGCAATGTGCTAAAAAATGCTCAAGAAATTTCAGAGAGAGGCATTAAAGAAATTGTCCTTACAGGTGTGAATATTGGAGACTATGGAAAAGGAGAATTTGGCAATAAAAAACACGAGCATACTTTTTTAGAATTAGTAAAAGAATTGGATACAGTTCCCGGAATTCATCGTCTGAGAATTTCGTCTATAGAACCCAATTTGCTAAAAGATGAAACCATTGATTTTGTAAGCCAATCAGATAGTTTTGTACCACATTTTCATATTCCATTGCAAAGCGGAAGTGATGATCTACTTAAAAAAATGAAACGTCGTTATTTAAAAGGCACCTATACCAATAGGGTTCAACAAATAAAGGCTAAAATGCCTGACGCCTGTATTGGTGTTGATGTCATTGTGGGTTTCCCAGGTGAAACTGATGAACATTTTTTAGAGACTTATAATTACTTAAATGATTTAAATATTTCATATTTACATGTCTTTACTTACTCTGAAAGACCTAATACAGAAGCGGTAAATATGGACGGCGTTGTTCCTAAAAAAGTTAGAAGCAAACGAAGTAAAATGCTTAGAGGACTTTCTGTTAAAAAGAGAAGAGCTTTTTACGAAAGTCAAATAGGCAGTTCTAGAACTGTGCTTTTTGAGAGTGAAAATAAAGAGGGATATATTCATGGGTTTACAGAAAATTACGTCAAGGTAAAAGCTCCTTGGAATCCAGAACTTGTCAATACTTTACACAATGTAACTTTGACAAAAATTGATGAAGATGGTTTGGTAAGATTTGATTTTGCCGAAGAGAAAATTACAGCCTAAGATGACAAAGACAGCTATTTATTTTGTACCCGGCATGGCTGCCAATAGCAAAATATTTGAACACCTCTCTTTAGACAAAGAGCGGTTTGATTGTCACTTTTTAGAATGGAAAATTCCAACAAGTAAAAATGAACCTCTAGCTGAATACGCTCAAAGAATGTGCGATGAGATTACTCATGAGAATCCTGTCCTTGTTGGTGTATCTTTTGGCGGGGTGCTGGTTCAAGAAATGAGCAAATTGATCACCACTAAAAAAATAATTATTATTTCTAGTATTAAAAGTAACAATGAGTTACCAAATCGATTAAAACTGATTGACAAAACAAAGGTTTATAAGTTGTTCCCTGCTAAGTTTATCGAAAATCTAGAAACCTATATTGACTTTTTTTTAGGGGACTACAAACAAAAAAAAGTAGCAGCTTACAAAAAATTCTTATCCGTTAGAGATGTCACCTATTTGCATTGGGCTATTGATGCTCTCTTACATTGGCAACAAAGAAAGCCCTTAACAAACACGGTTCATATACACGGCAGTAAAGATGAAGTTTTTCCAATAAAACACATTGTAGATTGCCATACTATAGAAAATGGTACTCATGCGATGGTTCTTACCAAGGCAAAAAAAATTACTTCTATTATTGAGCAGGCAATCACTTGATTTAATGCTATTGTTTTCATACTTTTATACAAACATTTATTACCATGAAGAAAGCTAACAGATATCTAACTATAGTTTGCACCGTACTTATCACTGTGTTTTTTATGAATGTCATCAGCACAAAAAACATAAAGCTACAAAAGAACACTAGTGATACCTATAAAATTAAAGCTTTAAAATTATCACCAGATTTAAATCTAGCTGGAGAAAAAGTGCCGTTAGACCGACACGACATACGCGAGCGTATGGACCGTGAGTTGTTGGTAAATACGTATTGGCAATCAAATGGTTTATTACTTCTTAAAAGAGCCAATAAGTACTTCCCAATCTTAGAACCACTATTAGAAAAATATGGTTTGCCAGATGATTTTAAATACTTAGCTGTTGCAGAAAGTGCATTGATAGATGAAACTTCTTCTGCTGGAGCAGCCGGAATGTGGCACTTTATGAAAGCAACCGGGAAAGAATACGGTTTAGAGATCAATAGCAATGTTGATGAGCGTTATAATATTGAAAAATCGACAAAAGTTGCAGCAGAGTATCTAAAAAAATCAAAAGAGCGTTTAGGAAGCTGGACGCTAGCAGCAGCAGCATACAATGCAGGAAATTACGGTGTTGCCAAGCGACTAGAAACACAACAAGTAACTAGTTATTACGATGCTTTATTGCCAGATGAAACTGAACGTTATGTGTTTAGAATCATCGCTTTAAAAGAAGTCTTATCCAACCCAAAAGCTTACGGCTTTATCTATGATGAAGACGATTTATATACCCTACCAAAAACAAAGACAGTTAAAGTTGATACGGTAATTACAAACATCGCAACTTTTGCTAAAAATTTCGGAACCACTTACAAAGATTTAAAGTTACACAATCCTTGGTTGCGAGAAAACAAACTGAATAATGCGTCTCGTAAAATGTACGAGATTAAGATTCCAGTTGAGTAAAACCTCAATTTAATACATTGGGATCGAACTAAAGAAAACTGTATCGAAAAGCTAACGAATAGCTGTTCTCGATACAGTTTTTTAGTTTATAAAATTTCTTTAACCCTACCCACAATACCAGAAGTTAACTGCACTTTAATTCCATGAGGATGGTTTGGAGCGTTTGTTAAAATTCTTTTTACAAGACCTTTGGTTAACTCTCCGCTGCGCTGATGATGCTTTTGCACCACTGCTACTTCTGCTCCTGCACTAATATTAGCTCTTTTGCTTCCGTCCATTAAAATTGTTTTTCACCGTTTCAAACTCTGCAATCATTTCATCAATAACCTCTTTTGCTGTTTTGATTTCGTGAATAAGACCTGCTACCTGACCAATTTCTAGCTCTCCATTGTCCAAATCACCTTCAAACATGCCTTTTTTAGCACGAGCTCTTCCTAATAATCCCTTAATATCTTCTAGGCTTGGGTTTTTCTTATAGAGTTCTTGAACTTGCAGATAAAAATTATTTTTTACTAGACGAACAGGCGCCAATTCTTTAAGCGTTAGCGCAGTGCCTCCATCTTGAACCTCAACAATAGTTTGTTTAAAATTATTATGTGCCGAAGACTCTTTGGTTGCGGCAAACCGGCTTCCTACCTGAACTCCATCAGCACCCAAAACCATCGCTGCCAACATACCTCTCCCAGAGCCAATTCCTCCTGCTGCTATGACAGGTATCTTTACCTGCTCTTTAACCATTGGAATTAAAGTAAATGTGGTGGTTTCTTCACGTCCATTATGTCCACCGGCTTCAAAGCCTTCACAAACCACAGCGTCAACGCCTGCAGCTTCTGCTTTGAGTGCGAACTTTACAGAACTAACTACATGGACAACGGTAATCCCTTTTTCTTTTAAAAAGGCAGTCCACGTCTTTGGATTACCTGCAGAAGTAAACACTATTTTTACACCTTCTTCTACTATGATATCCATGATTTTTTCTATATCTGGATACAACATAGGCACATTAACGCCAAAGGGTTTATCAGTTGCCTTTTTACATTTCTGAATATGCTCTCTTAGCACATCTGGGTACATAGATCCTGCACCAATTAAACCTAAACCACCTGCATTAGAAACTGCGGCTGCTAATTTATAACCAGAAACCCAAATCATTCCTCCTTGAACAATCGGGTATTTTATTTTAAATAATTCTGTAATATTTTTTTTCATTATTTCTTTATCAACTTAATCGTTTGTTGCTCTTTTCCTTTGGTGATTTTTAAAAGATAGACTCCTGGACTTAGTGCAGATACATCTATATTTTTTGTATTTACTCCAGACTTCTCTAGGACAATTTTCCCTAATATATTAAAAAATTGAATCTGAATATTTTCTAAATCTTCTGTTGGAGCTTGAATCGTCAAACTAGTGCTCATTGGATTTGGAAAAACTGTTATTCTATTAAAAATAAATTGATCCTCAACACTTAAAACAGTACCATATGCATCCTCAAAATTTGGAATTCCATACCCAGACTGCATTGTAGGATTGTTGTATTTATCTGCAGATTCACGTATGCGTTGCATAATTTGTAAATTTGATAGATTAGGAAACGCTTGCCAAAAACAGGCAACAACTCCAGCCATAATGGGTGAAGAAAACGAAGTTCCGTTTGATTGAACTGGCGTACCTGAACCATGACTAATTAGATATGCTCCTTGTCCTTGTGCCAACACATCTGGCTTTATTCTGTTATCTGATGTTGGTCCAAAAGAACTAAACGGTGCTATGTTTTTAGAAGCATCAACGGCTCCTACTGCAAAAACAGTAGCTACATCAGCAGGGGGATTTATATATTTCCAAGAAGCATTATTCCCTTCATTTCCAGCAGAATTTACAATAATCATCCCTCTAGATACACCAACAGATGCCCCTCTAGAAATAAATGCTGTTTTACCATCCATATCACTATATGAATAATTATACCTAGGCTCATCAAAAAAGGAAGAATAACCCAACGAACTATTAATAACATCAACCCCTAAACTATCCGCTTTTTCAGCTGCTTCTACCCACAAACTCTCTTCTAAAGGAACTTCGTTTATGGCATCTTCTGTTCTAAATAAATAAAAAGAAGCATCGGGTGCTGTCCCAACATATTGCCCATCTATATAGCCTCCAATAGTCGATAACACATTGGTCCCGTGACTATCACCTGAATAAAAATTGGTGCTTCTAGCAACAAAGTCATAGCCTCCTAAAATTTGATTGTGATCCCTGAGACGCTTAAAAGCTGCCAAACTATTTACATTTGGAAAGCCTGCATCAATTACAGCGATATACATTCCTTTTCCAGTAAAACCAAGCTCATGCAAAAAATCCCCTTTTAACATTTCAATTTGATTTTTACTGCTTCCGTAATTAAAATCGCTTATTGTTTCTAAGGATTTTTGTCGCTTTTGTATGCTTGTTGTTTTTGAGAGAATTTTACTGTTTGAAGCTAAAGATTTGTCTGCAAACTCAATGTTTTTTACAAAAGAAAAGCTTGTTTGTAGGCGTTTAATATTATTTTGAGTTCCTTGTACATGAACTGCATTTAGCCATTTTGATTTAGCTAAAACAAGGATACCTGCTGTGTTTTTAATCTGATTGTAATACGATGCCTCTAGGGGTGCATCTTTAGTATCTAAGTCGATATTTTGACGCAATCTCCTATCTAGCGCACGCTGAGAAAGCATGGTTAAGGGAGAAGCAATATAGGTTGAAGCACTTGGCTTATCCTTAAAAAAAACCCATGCATCTTCTTGAGCGAACCCCTGAAGACAGCATAAAAAAGCAACTAAAAAGCTTAGTTTTTTCATCAACTTAAATTTATAAGTCGAAAATACCACTTTTTTAAAAAGTATGAATACGATTTACGAAATAACTCCAGAGCCCAAGAGCTCTTCTTCATGGTACCAGGCAACAAATTGCCCTTCTTGAATGGCAGATTGCTCATTTTCAAAAGACACATAGAGCCCTTTATCTACTTTATATAACGAAGCTTTTTCTAGCGTTTGTCTGTATCTAATTCTTGCCTCCACAGCTAAGGATTCTCCTGTTTTTAGTGTTAAATCTTCTCGAATCCAGTGGATCTCTTCATTTTGAACAAACAGTACTTTTCTATACAAACCTTTGTGTTGTTTTCCTTCTCCGACATAAATAACATTCTCAACCACATCTGTCTCGATAACATATAAAGCCTCTTTGGTTCCTCCTACATTTAATCCTTTTCGTTGTCCTTTGGTAAAATAATGGGCTCCTTGGTGTTGCCCAACCGTTTTTCCATCGGTTACAGCATACTCAAATTTTGTCGCAAAAAACGCCAACTCTTCTTCTTTGTTTAAGAATTTTGAAACTTCTCTATTGTAAAGAGCTGAATCTTGTGGAATCGAAACAATCACCCCTTCTTTTGGTTGTAATTTTTGTTGTAAAAATTCTGGAAGTCTAACTTTACCAATAAAACACAGGCCTTGAGAATCTTTCTTATCTGCCGTTATTAAATCAGCTTCTTTTGCTATCGCTCTAACTTCTGGTTTGGTTAAATCACCGATAGGAAAAAGTGCTTTAGCCAATTGTGTTTGTGATAATTGACATAAGAAATACGATTGATCTTTGTTAAGATCCTTCCCTGCAAGTAATTTATAAACAGGTTGACCATTAACTTCTTCTTCACCCTTTCTGCAATAATGTCCAGTAGCGACATAATCAGCTCCCAAGTTCATAGCGATGTCCATAAAAACATCAAACTTAATTTCTCGATTACAAAGCACATCAGGATTGGGTGTTCTCCCTTTCTCATATTCAGCAAACATATAGTCTACAATTCGATCTTTGTATTGTTCGCTAAGATCCACTACTTGAAAAGGAATACCTAGTTTGTTCGCCACAATCATGGCGTCATTACTATCTTCTAGCCATGGACATTCATTAGAGATGGTCACAGAATCATCATGCCAGTTTTTCATAAACAAGCCAATAACCTCATAGCCTTGTTCTTTTAATAAATAAGCGGTTACACTACTATCAACTCCTCCCGAAAGACCAACTATTACTCTTTTCATTCTTCTAATTATAGTTTGCAAATATACGAATCAATAGGGAGATAACACATTGAATTAACTGATGTCTTGATAAGGAAAAGCTATTTTATTTTTTCTATTTTTGAGCTTCACCTATTTTGCCTTATTAGGCAACGCTGTCTATAGCCAAACGATTATGAATAAAGATTTTTTGATTTCTGCACTACAATCAATGGAGAATGCTAAGAGAGAAAACAGAGATAAGGTAGCAAACATTGTTTACAACAATAATGAATTGTTTCCGCACTTGGTTTCTTTAACTTTTTTAGTTGATGATAAAATTTCTATCAAAGCAACTTGGATTTTAGAGTGGATTTGTA
This sequence comes from Polaribacter pacificus, assembly GCF_038024035.1. Taxonomy (NCBI): domain Bacteria; kingdom Pseudomonadati; phylum Bacteroidota; class Flavobacteriia; order Flavobacteriales; family Flavobacteriaceae; genus Polaribacter; species Polaribacter pacificus. The sequence continues at coordinate 98,210 of NZ_CP150664.1, read as the reverse complement.
CGCACGGAAAGCTTCACCTACTCTATCCACATTTGGATGCATTTACCCAACAAATAGCCACAGTAAAGTTTGATAGCGCTATAAGACCCTGTTCAAAAATATGTGAGTTTTTAGCAAATGAGTATCAGACTAAAAATGATTCAACTATCCACAAGTATCTTACTGACAAACATATAAATGCAATTGTAGAAACTGGTTTCGATTGGCTAATTACCCCTCAAAAAATAGCCGTCAGAGCATACACCATGCAAAGCCTTTACTTATTTGGCCTAAAATTAGCGTGGATTCATCCAGAATTAGAGCACTTAATTTCAAGTAAAATCATACATGAAAGCAAAGGCTGTAAAGCAAGAGGAAAAAAGATCTTAGAGCTGATAAAAAAGAAGCAAAAAACTACTTGATTTCGCTTTAAAAATCTACTTAAAAAACGTATTTTTGTTGCTTACAACACAATCAAACACATGAAGCTTACAGAATTAAACGCCATCTCTCCTATTGACGGAAGATATAGAAACAAAATAGCCGTATTAGCCAATTATTTTTCTGAAGAATCCCTAATAAAATACAGAGTTAAGGTAGAGATTGAATACTTTATTGCTCTTTGTAAAATTCCACTACCTCAGTTAGTTGATTTTAACACTGATTTATTTTCAGAACTTAGAAAAATTTATTCTGATTTTTCTACAGAAGACGCTCAAAAAATAAAAGACATAGAAAAAGTAACCAACCACGATGTAAAAGCGGTTGAATACTTTATCAAAGAAAAATTTGACAGCCTAGGTTTGCAAAAGTTTAAAGAGTTCATCCATTTTGGATTGACTTCTCAAGACATTAATAATACCGCTATTCCTTTATCAATTAAAGAAGCAGTAGAGATTACTTATATCCCTAGTTTGCTTCAATTAATTGACAAACTAGATGAGTTAGCTACAGAATGGAGCGATGTCTCTATGTTGGCTAGAACTCACGGACAACCAGCTTCTCCAACCCGTTTAGGAAAGGAAATTTTGGTTTTTGTTACACGTTTAAAAGAACAGCTTCGTTTTTTACACAGCATCCCAAATGCTGCTAAATTTGGAGGAGCAACTGGTAATTACAATGCACACCATGTAGCCTATCCACAAATCGACTGGAAAAATTTCGGTACTGGTTTTGTAGAAAACACCTTGGGCTTACACCACTCGTTCCCGACTACACAAATTGAGCATTACGATCATATGGCCTCTTTATTTGATGCCTTAAAAAGAATAAATACCATCGTTTTAGATTTAGACAAAGATGTTTGGACCTATGTTGCTATGGATTATTTTAAACAAAAAATTAAAGCTGGAGAAATTGGCTCTTCTGCCATGCCACATAAGGTAAACCCTATTGATTTTGAAAACTCTGAAGGAAACTTGGGTATCGCAAATGCTTTATTTGAACACTTGGCTGCAAAACTACCTGTTTCTAGAATGCAGCGTGATCTTACAGACAGTACTGTTTTAAGAAATGTTGGTGTCCCTTTTGGTCATACGCTAATTGGATTTGGATCTACCTTAAAAGGATTGAATAAATTACTGATAAATAGAGCAAAATTTGAAGAAGATTTAGAAAACAACTGGGCTGTCGTTGCAGAAGCTATTCAAACCATACTTAGAAGAGAAGCTTATCCAAATCCTTACGAAGCTCTTAAAGGCTTAACCAGAACCAATGAAAAAATTACTAGAGAATCAATTGCTGATTTTATTGAAACTCTAGAAGTTACTAGCACTATCAAAGAAGAATTAAAACAAATTACGCCAGCAAATTTTACAGGAATCTAAATGAAAAAAATTATTAGCTTTTTTGTATTCATCATTGTGCTTACTTCTTGTAATGAAGTTGCCGTGATAGACAACAACAACCAATTTAAAAAAGGTGTTTTTGAAATTCCTGCAGGTGAAGGTTATAGCAAAACCATTATCACAAGAGTGGACAGTTTGCAAATAGAAGAATATACTAAATCCGTTTCTATTTCTACAGACAGTACTGTAAGCAACCGATTAGAAAAAAGAATTGATACCCTTTATATTAAGTGGAAAAACAATTTTTCTTATACCTTGCAGATGAAAAATCCTAAAACTGCTTTGGACAAAGATTTAATCTTTGTAACCATTACCAAGGTTACAGACAATTCATTTGATTTCATTGCTAGAATAGGCTATTCAGATTTTAAACAGAAAGGAACCGTTTATAAAGTAAAATAATCATGGAAATTTTTGCGCATTTTGACACTTGGGTTGCTCTTTTAACCTTAACATTTTTAGAGATAATTCTTGGGATTGATAATATTATTTTTATTTCAATTACCACAGGTAAATTACCAAAAGAAAAACAGCGAAAGGCAACCAATATTGGCTTGCTCTTGGCCATGTTGTTTAGAATTATGCTCTTGCTCGGAGTTTCATATATTATTAGTATGAAAAATGCAATCTTTACCATTGACACTTCTTGGCTAAGTACAGATGTTACAGGACAAAGCATCATACTAATTCTTGGAGGGATCTTCTTACTGTACAAAAGTACTAGCGAGATACATCATAAAGTTGAAGGGATTACAGAAGAAGAAAGTAGTGCAAAAAGAAAAGTAACCACAACTTTATCCAAGGTTATTATTCAAATCGTATTGATTGACATCGTTTTTTCTTTTGATTCTGTTTTAACCGCTGTTGGGATGACTAACGGAGTTCCTGGTGCTTTAACCATAATGATTTTGGCTGTTGTTATTTCTATGCTCATCATGATGATCTTTGCAAATCCAGTTGGGACTTTTGTAAACAATCATCCAACTATTCAGATGTTGGCTCTTTCATTTTTGATCCTAATTGGCTTTATGCTGATAACAGAAGGAGCTCATTTAGCAAATACTGTAATTTTTAACCAACACATAGGTGCTATTCCAAAAGGTTATTTGTACTTTGCGATCGCTTTTTCATTAGGAGTTGAAGCTTTAAACATGAGAATAAGAAAACCTAAGGCAAAAAATTAAAACGCTCAGAAAACATATAGCCCTTATAGCAGTACTTGTTGTATTGCTTCCTTCGGTGGTGCAATTAGCACATGCCCTAGACAATCACGAGCATGTTGTATGTACTTCTACAGACCAGCAACACATTCATGAGCGAGCACTTGACTGTGATCTATTACATCGACAATTTCAAAATCCTACTATAGAATTTCCAACCGACTTTGGGGTAATTCCGGAGAAGTATTATACGTTTCTGTATTTAGAAACTCCTCAGAAAAAGGAAATTCAATTTCACTCAAAAAAATCTACCAGAGGTCCACCATTTTTATTGTTTGCTAAGGCTGTGTAAAAGAAAACACCATTTTTTCAAATAACAATAAAAATAATTTATGAAACTATTTATACATATGTTCATAGCATTGGTATGCATGTCATCCTTTGCACAAACAACCGTTACTGGTACAATCACAGACATTGATAATAACCCTTTATTTGGAGTAGAAGTTTACGCTTCAGACCTTCATAGAGGAACCATTACTGACGAGCATGGTCGTTATGAATTAACAAACTTACCCAATGGCTCAGTTAAATTATCTTTTTCGTATTTAGGATTTCAAACCCTAACAAAAAAGTTAAACATTACAGGAAAACCATTGGTTGTAAACATTCTATTAAAAGAATCTATATATACCATTGATGAAGTAATTATCTCTACTCCTTTTAACAAATTACAGTCAGAAAATGTAATGAAGGTTGAACGCATGACAGCGGCAGCCTTAAAAAGAACAGGAGCACCTACATTAATAAATGGGTTAGCCTCTATTAGTGGAGTTTCTCAAATTTCTACTGGAGCCTCTATTGGAAAACCAGTAATTAGAGGATTGAGCGGTAACCGAGTATTGGTTTATGCTCAAGGAGTACGATTAGAAAACCAACAATTTGGCGATGAGCACGGTTTAGGCATTAGTGATGAAGGTATAGAAAGCATAGAGGTTATTAAAGGACCTGCTTCATTACTTTATGGATCTGATGCACTAGGGGGTGTTATTTATATCAATCCTGAAAAATTTGCAACTGCAAATCAATCAAGTTTCCTTTTTGGTCAGCGTTATTTTAGCAACACCCTAGGAAGCAATACTTCTTTGGGGTACAAAAAATCTACGGATCGTTGGAAGTTTTTAGCGAGAGCAACTGCTAATAATCATTCTGATTACAAAGTACCATCAGGAGAGAAAGTTACCAATACTCGTTTTAGAGAGCAAGATTTTAAATTGGGGCTAGGCTATAATAGCACAAACTATTCAAGTGAAATAAGATATAATTTTAATGGATCCTTATTAGGAATTACAGAAGGAATTGGAGCACAGTCAAATTACACAACTCCAATGGAGCCGTATCAACAAATTGACAATCATATCTTTAGCATGCACAATCATTTTTTCTTTGGAAACTCAAAGTTAGATGTTGATTTAGGCTACTTATATAATGACAGAAATGAATTTGAAGAAGAACACGGGCATGATGACCACGATGACCATGACGATGATGAAGATCATGATGAGCACGATGAAGATCATGAAGGACCAGCTTTGCGTATGAAGTTAAAAACCTTTAATTATAACATCAAATATCACCTTGCAAGATTTTCAAATGAAGTTGATGTTATTTTCGGACTTCAAGGTATGCATCAAACCAATAAAAACTTTGGTGAAGAGTTGTTGATTCCGGATGCAAAAATTAATGATGTAGGAATGTTTGGAACTGTTAACTACAGTTGGAACAGCTCTTCTATTCAGGCGGGTATTCGATTTGATAATAGAAGCTTAATGACTGAGTATCACGAAGTGGTTCACGAAACAGAAGTTCATGTTTTTGAAGCTTTAGACAAGGACTACAATAGCTTTACTGCCTCTTTGGGATATAAGTTTGCACCATTTAAAAACACAACTATTAGAATAAATGCCGCAACAGGTTTTAGAGCACCAAATTTAGCAGAACTTACGTCAAATGGTGTACATCATGGTACCAATAGGTTTGAGTTGGGAAATGCCAATTTAGAAACAGAAAAAAACATCCAGGCAGATTTGGCTATAGAATACCAAACAGAACACCTAGAATTGTTTGTAAATGCATTCCATAATACTTTAAATGACTATATCTACCTTTCTCCTACGGGTGCTGTAGAAGATGGAGCTCCAGTGTATAATTACACTCAAAATAATGCCAAATTATATGGAGGTGAAATAGGTTTTCACTTACATCCACACCCTGTAGATTGGCTGCATTTGCAATCGAGTTATGAAATGGTTATCGGTAAGCAATCTAACGGAGACTACCTTCCTTTAATCCCTGCAAATATCATAAAGAATACATTACGTACAGAGTTTGATATTAAAAATTGGCTTCAAAATGGATACGCTACATTAAGTTTAAACTCAACGTTTACTCAAAAAAATGTCAGTCAATTTGAAACAAATACAAGCAGCTATAACTTAGTCGATCTAGGATTTGGTGGAGCAATTAGTCTTGGTGAATTAAAGTTTAACGGTTCACTTTCAATAACAAATCTATTAGATACTAATTATATAAACCACTTATCGCGTTTAAAAAGTGACGGAATTTTAAACTCAGGTAGAAATATAGTACTTGGGGTAAATTTTAATATTTAAATAACAACCTAATTCTTTTAGAAAAACCGAGCTACTTGCTCGGTTTTTTTTATCAAAAAACAAAAGCCTTTCATCAAAATCTAAGAATAAATTATCAATTTAATTTGAGTTATTGTATTTTGGTAGTTCATTTAGAATAAAAAACAATGAAACCAATTAAGCTCTTCTTTTTTTTGACTCTTTTAGTAAGCCTTGCTTGCACAACTTCAGACAAGACTCCATTTGAAAACACAGAAAAAATAGCACTCGTTGATTATGTTAATCCATTAATGGGGACCGATTCAAAATTCAGCCTTTCTAATGGTAATACTTATCCGGCAATTGCAACCCCTTGGGGAATGAATTTCTGGACTCCCATGACTTCAAAAATGGGAGACGGTTGGACTTATAAGTACAATGAAAACAAAATTAGAGGGATTAAACAAACACATCAACCGAGTCCTTGGATCAATGATTATGCAGCCTTTTCACTAATGGCAGTAACTGGCGATTTAAAGTTTAAAGAGGATGAACGAGCTTCTTGGTTTTCACACAAAGCAGAAACAGTAAAACCCTATCATTATAAGGTCTACCTTGCAGACTATGATGTTATTGCAGAAGTAGCTCCTACCGAAAGGGCAGCTCATTTTAAATTTACGTTCCCAGAAGCCGACCAATCTTATATTATATTAGATGCTTTTTTCAAAGGCTCTATGGTTAAAATCATTCCTGAAGAGCGTAAAATTATTGGATATAGCAGAAACAACAGCGGAGGTGTTCCAGACAATTTTCATAATTATTTTATCATTCAATTTGACAAGGATTTTGAGCTAAAACACACTTGGAATGACAATTGGTCTCTACAAGAAAATAGCTTAGATAGTGAAGGCAAACACGTGGGAGCAATTGTTGGTTTTAAAACAGCAAAAGGAGAAATTATTCATGCTAAAGTAGCATCTTCATTTATCAGTCCAGAACAAGCTCAAATTAATCTTGACAGAGAAATTGGTTCTGATTCTTTTGAAAACACCAAAGAGAAAGCCAAGGAAGCTTGGGAAGTTGAGCTGTCAAAAATTAAAATAGAAGATCCAAATACCGATCATATAAAGACTTTTTATTCTAGCTTGTATCGAGTACTACTTTTTCCTAGAAAATTTTATGAGTACGATGCCAACAATCAGGTAATGCATTACAGTCCATACAACGGAAAAGTGCTGCCTGGCTATATGTTTACCGACAATGGCTTTTGGGATACTTTTAGAGCGGTATATCCATTTTTTAACATGATGTACCCAAGTCTCAACAAACAAATAATGGCAGGCCTTGCCAATACATATAAAGAATCAGGTTGGTTACCTGAATGGGCAAGTCCAGGGCATCGAGATTGTATGATAGGCTCTAATTCTGCCATCATTGTTGCCGACGCATTCTTAAAAGGAAATGTAGATCCAGAAGATACAGCAGTGCTTTTTGAAGCCATGCTTAAAAACGCGACGGTTGCTGACGGACGACCAGTAAGATCAGTAGGTAGAGCTGGTTTAACATATTACAATAGCCTAGGCTACGTACCTTACAATGTAGGTGTCAATGAAAATGTTGCACGTACCTTAGAATATGCTTTTGCAGATTTTTCCATTGGACAAATGGCTACAAAACTAAACAAGCCAGATGTTGCTAAAAAATATTACGACCAATCTTTACGTTATAAAAATGTATTTGATCCAAGCAGCAATTTAATGAGAGGAAAAAACAAAGACGGCAGCTTTCAATCTCCTTTTAATCCATTAAAATGGGGAGATGCTTTTACAGAAGGAAATAGCTTACACTATACTTGGTCTGTATTTCACGATGTCAATGGTTTAATCGATCTAATGGGTGGGAAGCAAAAGTTTATCAAGCAACTCGATACAGTTTTTGAAATGCCTCCTCTTTTTGATGCTTCATATTATGGAGGTATTATACATGAAATTAGAGAAATGCAAATTGTAAATATGGGTAATTACGCACATGGAAATCAACCTATACAGCATATGATTTATTTATACAATTATGCAAATGCGGGTTATAAAGCTCAAGAAAAAATTAGAGATGTGCTAACAACATTGTATTCGGCAACGCCAGATGGTTATTGTGGTGATGAAGACAATGGTCAAACATCTGCATGGTATGTCTTTAGCTCTTTAGGTTTTTATCCAGTAACACCAGGAACCAATCAATATGTAATTGGCAGTCCTTTGTTTAAAAGAGCTACATTAAATTTAGAAAATGGCAATAGTTTTACTATTGAAGCACCACAAAATTCAAACTCAAATTACTACATCCTAAACACTGCATTAAACAACAAAAGCTACGATAAAAGCTTCCTTACCTATGAAGCAATTCAAAAAGGAGGTACTTTTACTTTTGATATGACTAGCACGCCAAATAAAGATTGGGCAGGGAAACCAACTTCTGTACCATATTCAATGAGCAATCAAGAATAAAAAAAAGCCCCAATAGTTGGGGCTTTTTTTATTTTAATATTTGACTCGCGTGCTCTTTGGTTTTAACTTTAGCAATGATGTCTTCTATAACACCATTTTCATCAATAACAAAAGTGGTTCTGTGGATTCCATCGTATTCTCTACCCATAAATTTTTTAGGCCCCCAAACTCCAAAAGCAGTGATTACAGCTTTATCTTCATCTGCAAGCAAAGGAAAAGGCAACTCGTATTTAGAAATAAAATTTTGCTGTCTCTTTGCAGAATCAGCACTAGCTCCTAGGATTTCATACCCTTTAGCTAAAAAACTTTGATAATTATCTCTTAAATCACAAGCTTCAGCAGTACAGCCTGGCGTACTTGCTTTGGGATAAAAGAATAATACTAGTTTTTTTCCTGCATAATCAGCCAACTGCCTAAGCATTCCATCTTGGTCTTCTGCTTTAAAATTTGGTGCTTGATCTCCTATTTTTAATGTGGTCATATGTCTAAATTTTATACCCTAAAAATACAACGATTCTAAAGTTAAAACCAAAAAAATTTAAATTCTCTCAAATCATTTTTGTTTTATCTTATAAAAACTTAGAACCTCTGTATGTCATGAATCCGATAGGAAATCGGCAGGCAGGTTTGTAACTCTATAACTTTGTACCTTTGTACCTCTACCTGCGGCAGGCAGGTTTACAACTTTGTAACTATAAACCATGAACAAACAAGAAAAAGTAGCTTTTGTCATTCAAACATTACAAGACCTCTACCCAGAAATTCCAGTGCCTCTAGATCATAAAGATCCATATACCTTATTAATTGCAGTCTTATTGTCTGCACAATGTACAGATGTTAGAGTAAACCAAATCACACCCTTATTATTTGCCAAAGCAGACAATCCTTTTGACATGATTAAAATGTCTGTAGAAGAAATCAAAGAAATTATAAGACCTTGTGGACTGTCTCCAATGAAGAGTAAAGGAATTTATGGTCTTTCAAAAATATTGATCGAAAAACACGAAGGCAAAGTACCACAAAGTTTTGAAGCTCTTGAAGAACTACCTGCTGTTGGCCATAAGACTGCAAGCGTGGTCATGAGTCAAGCTTTCGGAGTTCCTGCTTTTCCTGTGGACACCCACATACATCGTTTAATGTATCGATGGAACCTAAGCAATGGAAAAAATGTAGTTCAAACAGAAAAAGATGCCAAAAGGTTATTTCCTAAAGAATTGTGGAACGATTTACACTTACAAATTATCTGGTACGGAAGAGAATATTCGCCTGCAAGAGGCTGGAGTTTAGATAAGGATATTATTACCAAGACTATTGGGCGTAAATCTGTTATAGACGCAGCTACTAAATAATAAAAAAAGCCTCAACTTAACGTTAAGGCTTTTCCCTCTTAATTCAAATTCAATTCAATAACAAGGTTTGATTTAGTTTTTATTTGGTGTAATGATTTTGAATAATTAACTAAAAATTGAATTGTTTCATTTGTGGGTTGCTCCCTATTATTAGGAGACTTTTTTGAGTAAAGTTGCTTCATACATTAACACTTTATACATTGATTATTAAGTGTATAACGAAGCAATTTTAATTTTCGTATTTAATGTGTTAAAATAATTTTATTTTTTTCAATTAGCTTTCTTAAATTGATCAATGCATAACGCATTCTACCCAAAGCTGTATTGATACTAACGCCTGTGTTTTCAGAAATCTCGTTAAAACTCATATCATTATATATTCGCATCAATAAAACTTCTTTTTGTTCTTGAGGAAGTTCATCAACAAGAGATCGTACATCTGCGTGAATCTGTTCATTAATCAACCGTTTTTCTGCGTTAAAAACACCATCACTTAGCACAGAAAAAATATCAAACTCATCTGTGTTTTTAAAACTAGGCATGCGATTTGACTTTCTAAAAAAATCAATAATTAAATTATGGGCTATACGCATTACCCAAGGCAAAAACTTCCCTTCTTCGTTATAACGTCCTTTTTTTAAAGTCCTAATAACTTTAATAAAAGTATCTTGAAAAATATCTTCTGTTACATCACGATCCTTTACTTTGCTGTAAATAAAGCTAAACAATCGTTGCTGGTGTCTTTTGATTAGTACTTCTAAAGCAAACTCACTGCCATTTATATACTTAGAAATCAACAGACTATCTGGTGTGGTGGTGTTACGTATCATAGTATTACTTTTAAGAAAGCGAAGAGCCTTCAGGAATTTATTATCTAAATGTTAAAAGTAATTTTATGCGATACGCGTTTTGTTTTGTAGTGAATACTATTTCAAATATGATACATTTTTATCAAAAACACAAATCTAATTGTATTTTATTCTAGATCTGCTTTAAATTCTCTTTTAAAAATGGTATTTTTATGGCTTATTTTTGACTCAATGAAATTAGATCTTACCACTGTAAATCCGAAAGAAAATATAATTATTAAAGGTGCTAAGCTTCACAATTTAAAGGATATTGATGTTGTCATTCCCAGAAATAAATTAGTGGTAATTACAGGGCTATCTGGCTCTGGTAAGTCATCCTTGGCGTTTGATACTTTGTACGCAGAAGGCCAACGTAGATATGTAGAAAGTCTATCATCTTATGCGCGTCAATTTTTAGGAAAATTACACAAACCAAAAGTAGATTATATAAAAGGAATTGCTCCTGCAATTGCTATTGAGCAAAAAGTAAACTCTACAAATCCAAGATCAACAGTTGGAACCAGTACTGAGATTTATGATTATATGAAATTACTTTTTGCTAGGATCGGAAAGACCTACTCTCCTATATCTAACCAACTAGTTGTTAAGGACACGGTAACAGATGTCATCAACCGCATTAAAACATTTGATATTGGAACAAAATTTATTTTATTAGCACCTGTTATTTTTGACGGAAATAAAACTTTAGAAAACTTATTACACGTCTTTTCACAGCAAGGTTATGCACGAATTCAACACCTTAACACAATTCATCGTATAGAGGAGTTTGATCAAACTTTATACAAAAACGAACCCCTCTCACTTGTAGTCGATCGAGTTGTAGTTAAAGACGATGAAGATTTTTACAATCGATTGGCCGATGCTGTTCAAACGGCATTTTTTGAAGGGAAAGGCAGTTGTAGTTTACAAAACCTAACAACGGGTGAAATTCTTGAATTTAGCAATAAATTTGAGTTGGATGGGATGAGCTTTTTAGAGCCAAACACACACTTGTTTAGTTTTAACAATCCTTACGGTGCTTGCCCTTCTTGTGAGGGTTATGGCAATATTATTGGTATCGATGCAGATTTGGTAATCCCAAACACGGGATTGTCTATCTATGAAGATGCAATCGTTCCATTTAAATCAGACACCTTTAGGATCTATAAAGACGAGCTTATCAACCACGCCTTTCAATACGATATTCCTATCCACAAACCGTGGTTTGAATTGACAGAGGATCAAATAAAACTGGTTTGGGAAGGCACCAAAGACTTTAAAGGCATTCATCATTTTTTTCAACAGTTAGAAGAAAAAAGTTATAAAATTCAGAACAGAGTGATGCTCTCTAGGTATCGCGGTAAAACAATTTGTAAGGAGTGTCATGGTAAACGCTTGCGAAAAGAAACCAATTATGTAAAAATTGCAACTAAGAATATTTCAGATTTGGTAAGCCTACCTATCGATGAACTCATCTTGTTTTTTAGCAGCTTACAACTAGAGCCAACCGATGAAAAAATAGCAAAGCGATTGCTCACCGAAATTAACAATCGATTGGGTTTTTTAGACAATGTTGGATTAAATTACCTAACACTAAACAGAACTTCAAACTCCCTATCAGGAGGTGAAAGTCAACGAATAAACTTAGCCACTTCTTTAGGTAGCTCACTGGTTGGATCGATGTATATTCTTGATGAGCCTAGCATTGGCTTGCATCCAAAAGATACCGAGCGATTGATTGGTGTCTTAAAAAACTTACGAGATCTTGGCAATACCGTCATTGTTGTAGAACACGATGAAGATATTATGAAAATTGCCGATTATATTATTGATATAGGTCCAGAAGCTGGTACTTTTGGAGGGCATGTTGTTGCTGAAGGAAGCTATCAAGACATTTTAAAATCAGATTCTTTAACAGCCAAATACCTGAACCAAGAATTGGTGATTCCTATCCCTAGAACAAGGCGGAGTTCTAAAAATTATATAGACATTATTGGGGCTCGTGAGCACAATTTAAAAAACATCAATGTTCGGTTTCCTTTAAATAACCTAACCGTCATTACTGGAGTTTCGGGGAGTGGTAAAAGCACACTGGTAAAAAAGATTTTATACCCAGCCTTGCAAAAAAAACTATTTGGATTTGGTGACAAAATAGGTCAATTTACAGCCATAGAAGGTTCGTTTGAAAATCTCAAGCATTTAGAGTTTATCGATCAAAACCCGATTGGAAGATCTTCAAGATCTAACCCAGTAACCTATATAAAAGCCTATGATGATATTAGAAATCTATTTGCCAATCAAAAGCTTGCTAAAATCAGAAACTACAAGCCAAAGCATTTTTCTTTTAATGTAGAAGGAGGTCGATGTGAAGTTTGCAAAGGAGAAGGAGAAGTTACGATAGAAATGCAATTTATGGCTGATGTGCATTTAGAATGTGATGCTTGTAATGGAAAACGCTTTAAAAAAGAGGTTCTTGAGATTAGAGTTGATGGAAAATCAATAGATGATATTCTTAATTTGACCATAGATGATGCTGTCGATTTTTTTACAAATACAGATCAATTAAAGATTGTTCAAAAACTAAAACCACTTCAAGATGTTGGTTTGGGCTACGTACAACTTGGACAATCTTCTTCTACCCTCTCTGGCGGAGAAGCTCAACGTATTAAACTGGCATCATTCTTAGTAAAAGGAAACACCAAAGACAAGGCGCTCTTTATTTTTGATGAACCAACAACAGGGCTACATTTTCACGATATTAAAAAACTAATCAACTCATTTGATGCGCTTATAGAAAAAGGACATTCTATCTTGGTTGTTGAGCATAATATTGAGCTCATAAAATGCGCTGATTATATAATTGATTTAGGCAAGGAAGGTGGTAAAAAAGGCGGTGAACTCTTATTTCAAGGAACACCAGAAGAACTAGTTTTATCAAATTCATCATATACAGCAAGCTATTTAAAAGAAAAATTACAATAAAAAGCATCTAAGTTTTACGAATTCTCAACCAAGTACGACGAATTCTCAAACACCAACATTAGAACAACTGTTTAGTACTAGATTTGGGTAACAAAGAAATAGTAACCTTAAATCTTGTATTATGAAAATAGCAATCAAAACTTCAATCTTAGCAGCATTTTTAGCAACACTAAGCCTAACATTTATTCGTTGTGAGAGCACAGCAAATAAAGCTAAAAAAACAACAACAGACCTAGCAATTACTAGCAGCCAATCGAATGAGGCTCCAATCTATAGAGAGCCTTTGGTTTTTATAGCCGGAACAGATGGATCTGATTATTATAAGAATGCAAAAAAATACTACGAAGACAAACAATTTGAAGTGGTTACTGAAGCATTTTCAATAACAGAAATTATTAACTGGCTAAATGCAAACTACGATGAGCGTTTATATACAGACATCTATATCGTAAGCAAAAACAATCCTTGGACTGGAATGGAATTAGAAACCAATGTTCATGGAAAAAAGACAACAGCTAACAATTTAAAAGAGGCTTTACTCAATGGTGAAATCCCAAAATTAAACCAAGGGATTACACAAGACACAAATATCATTTTTAACGCCTCAGCTCTTGGTGATGATGCCGATTTGGTTTTGCTGTTAAAATCGACCCTATCTACATCTGATGTAAGTCCAAAAATTATAGCGAGTTCTTATTATAATGTATTTGGTGAAAAATTTTCTCCTCACAATTTGGCTAAATCATATACTGTTTTTTACCCAACAGCCAACTCGCCAGGGAAAGTAGATTTATCAAAAGAAATTGCAAAGAAATATCCTAATGAAAAAGAGATTGATTGGTATGACGCATTGAACAATGAAACAGAGCGTTTTGTAGGAGATGCGTATACTATTCAATTTAATATTCCTTTATCTTGGGAGTTTATTTACGAAGGAGATGAAGAAGTTCCTTATTTTGAAAATCAAGAAGAAATTATCGACTGGGTTAAAAACAATGATGAAATCTCAGCAAAAATGGACAATTTAAACATTCCTTTAGAAAAATTTAGATGGAGTTCTAAAACCAAAAAAGACAAGTTGACTATAAAAGCAATCACTACGGTTTTATCAGTATTAAAACCCTTAATTCAACCTTATGGAGACTTGCAACATATAGAACCAGAAATTGACAATCTTCGCTTGTATAGCATCCATTAAGAACTCCAAAAGGCTCGTTTTTAACGAGCCTTTTTCTTTGTTGTTTTTTTTAATAATCCTATTAATTTAAAAAACAATTCTAAATATAAACAATTCTCCTTTCTATTCTTTATTTTTAAACTGTTAAGCTGCTTTGGATAGATTTTTGATGTTTCTTATCCGTATAAATTATCAAATGAAAAAAACTTTTTACCTCTTTTGTATTGCATGCCTTTTGGCTGTTTTTAACCTACAAGGGCAAAAAAAACAGTACATTCAATATTCTATAGAAGAAGGTTTGCCACAGTCACAAATTATAGACATTACAGAAGATGCTTTTGGATATTTGTATTTGGCGACTCAAGGAGGTGGTTTAGCTCGTTTTGACGGAAAGGAATTTAATGTATTCACTCAAAAAAATGGCCTAGAATCTAATTATATCAATGCTTTAGTTGCCCACAAAGACAGTCTTTTTATTGGCACCAACCAAGGCTTAACCATAAAAGTACGTGATTCATTTGTTAGCTATAAAAGTCCTAAGATTCTTAAAATTATAAAGGTTCAAAAGCATTGGTATTTTGCCACCAACCAAGGTGTATACCTGCTTAAAAATAATTATTTGCAGCCTTTAAAAGCAAATCAAAAAATTGATTTAGCTCCTGTAAATGATCTAGTATTCTACAAAGGATCTTTTTGGGCAGCCAATCACTTGGGTCTTTGGAAGATTGAGGATTTTGACAACAGCTCAAATGCAGCTCTTATACAACCTGGACATTTTACCGCAATTTACAAGCAGCAAAACAGCTTGATTGTAGGAAGCTTAAAGAGTGGGCTCTTTAGCATCCAAAACGGAACAAGCTCACAAGAGAACAAGTATATTTTAGATATTAATTCTATCGGAAGTTTTGATGATGAACAGTTATGGATAACTACAAATACCAATGGGATATACTTAATAAACAAACAAAAACTTAGCGTAGTAAAACACAGCGGCACAGACACCGGATTACCGACCAATGCTTTCACTAAAATCTACAAAGACCATCAAAAGAATATTTGGATAGCTACTAGCGGTGCTGGGCTTTTAAAACAAACTGTTCCAAAATTTAAACATTTTGATTCTAGAAACGGTTTTAATAACACAAGAGTCACTACTGTTTTAGCCACACAAGATGCTCTTTGGGTCTCAAATTCTAAGCAGCAATTAATTAAAAAAGACAGCCTCGGTTTTTACACCTTAGAAAATCCTTTTATTAAATCTAAAATAACGAGTATTGCTGCAGATTCAACCAATTCTATATGGTTAACCACAGCTAAAAATGGTTTGTTTATATACAAAAAAGAGAATGATTCTGCCAGAGGCGAAACTCCTTATAAACATTTAAACTCAAGAAATGGACTGCCTCATGATCAATTGTCGCAAGTAGTTCCTAACAAAGAAAAAATTTGGCTTGCAACAGTCAATAAAGGAATTGTACAATTGGATTATAATTTTGACAAGGGTTTTGTAAAATCAAGTACTCTTTTTAATGGAGTTAAAGGAATCAAAGATCTTAGCATTTCTACAATTGCCTTAGATAAAAGTCAAAAACTGTGGTATGCTACAAACAATGGTGCTCTAGGGTATATTTTTAATAATAAAGTGTATCACTATACAGAAATACTTAATCAAAGAGCAAAAATTAATGCCATTACTATACATAAGGGTGTTGTATTTATTGGAACTCAAGAAAAAGGTATTTGGTTTGCCAAGTCTAATCAGTTGAACAACTTTAAACTGCTAAAAGGTCAAAAAGAATTGACATTTACCACTTGTAACCAACTTCTTTTTGATGCTGAAGATCACCTCTGGGTAGGCACAGCAAATGGTGTCATCTCTGTTGAGCTTTCAGAAAACAATGAAATCTTAACAGCGCAGCATTATGATGCTACCGATGGCTTTGTGGGTGTTGAAACTAGTTTAAATGCAATCAGCTTAGACCCAAATGGTTCTATTTGGTTTGGTACTCAAAGGGGGCTTAGTCAGTATACAGCAATGCCGATTGAGCTTTCTAAAATTAAACCTAGACTATATTTTGAAGAACTAAAAATCAATTTTAACACTCTGGATAATATTGACATTAATAGCAATACAAAAACACTAAATCTTAAACCTCTAGAAAACAATGTGGCATTTCGATTTAAAACCGTAGATCTAAACAACCCTACACAAGTGGTATATCGCTGGAAGCTAAACAAAGGTAATTACAGTCCATGGACGACTCAAAATACTGTTGAGTTTGCAAATCTAAACTCAAGCATGTACACATTTACGGTACAGTCTAAAAACAAACAAGATCTGCTGAGTGAAGAAGAATCAATCCTGTTTTATATTGATAGCCCTTTTTATCAAAAACAATGGTTTCTTTTTAGTGTCATTGGTGCATCATTAGCAATACTCCTACTTGCAGTAGCCTACTATCTTAAAAGAGAAAAAACAAAAAATCTAGCCAAGTTAAAGCAATTAAAACTTGAGAATCATTTGTTAACACTTGAGCAAAAAGCGTTGCAATTGCAAATGAATCCACATTTTATATTCAATGTATTAAATGGGATTAAAGCATTAAATAACCGAGGTGAAAAAGTCTTGGTCAATAGCACTGTCAATCAATTTGCCTTGTTGCTCAGAGGGATTCTAGAAAATTCACGCGAAGAAGAAATAAGCTTAAAACAAGAGATAGAAACCCTTAAAAACTATGTGGCTTTAGAACAGCAAATGAGTGAAAAACAGGTTGAGTTAGTTGTTTATAGCGCTATTGAAAAAATAGACCTTGACGAGATTTTGATCCCCCCAATGTTACTGCAACCTTTTGTAGAAAACAGTATTAAACACGCATTTGACTCTAACAATACATCTGCTAAAATTGAGATAACTTTTAGTCTTGAAAAACAATTTTTATGCTGTAGTATTACAGACAATGGCAAAGGGTATATAGAGACACAATTAGGCAAAGAGAAAAGCAAGCACAAATCCAAAGCACTAAAAATTACCAAAGAGCGTATTGAGAGTTTGTCTACATTAGCAATTTTTAGGATGGAAGAACTAAAAGAAAATAAAAAAATTACAGGTACTAAAGTTTGGTTTAAGATACCTTTAAAAACAGATTATTAGATGCATAAAAGAACAGCCATTTTAGTTGATGACATGAACAGTGCTTTAGAAGTATTGTCTGCTGATTTAGCACAGTTTCATCCAGAAATAGAAATCATTGGAAAAGCAAAATCTGTAGTAGATGCAGCAAAATTATTGCGCAAACAAACACCTGATTTTCTTTTTTTAGATATCATGTTAGGTGATGGAACTGGCTTTGATCTTTTAGAAATATTTCCAGAACTAGGCTCTAAAATTATTTTTGTGACAGCTAGTGATGCATATGCAATTAGAGCTTTTAAGTTTGCAGCAATTGACTATATCTTAAAGCCCTATAGTCCATCAGAATTAGAACATGCCATACAGAAGGCTACAATACAGATAGAGTTAAAAAAAGAGCAATTAAATGTGCTTCAGCAAACCATACAACAGCAGCATATTCCGCCGACAAAGATTTCTTTGCACAGTTTAGAAAAAATAGTTGTTGTTGATATTCAAAATATTATTCGCTGTGAAGCACATAATAACTACACTCAATTTTTCTTTGAAAATGGATCTAAAGTTCTCGTTACTAAAACCTTAAAATATTTTGCAGACTTATTAAAGGAAAATCAGTTTATAAGAGTGCATCAAAGTCATTTGGTCAACCCCAATTTTATCAAAGAGTTTATCAAATCAGACGGTGGTTATTTAATTTTACAAAACAAAGAAAGCGTCCCAGTATCGGTTAGAAAAAGAGCGGCTGTTCTAGAAGCTATAAACAACTTATAATCAGTATTTAATACACAAAAAAAGCTCCTCTTAAAAAGAGAAGCTTGTTATTTTGGGTGGAAGACGGGATTCGAACCCGCGACCCTCGGTACCACAAACCGATACTCTAACCAACTGAGCTACAACCACCATATAATTGCGGATGCAAATATAAAATATTTTTTGTTTCTCGGCAAAAGAAAAATCAAATTAATTTATCTAAATTTTCTACTGCTACATAACGCTCTGATGTAAAACCTTCTGCGTGTTCCACTCCGATAAGTCTGCCTAAATCATTTGCCCGATAACTAATGCTGTCTGTAAAATTTTTACTGGTGATTGGTGTTTCTGGTTCTTTGCTCGTAGGATCGTAAAACTGAGAGCTATATGCCAACACAGACGCTACCTTTACATCAATAAATCCACTCACATCGACCACAAAATCTGGAGTGATGTTTTTCCATTGAATATAATGATACACGTTTTTTGGGCGCCATTTTTCTTGCGAAACTCCGTTTAACACTGTAGGTATTTTTATCAAACCACTTAAAAAACAAGCATCAGAAACTAACTGACTCCCTTTAGGGTGGTCAATATGTCGATCATCAACTGCATTACACAAGACGATTTCTGGTTGGTATTTACGAATCATTTTTATGATTTCTAACTGGTGTTCTTTATCATTGGTAAAAAAACCATCAGCAAAACCTAAATTTTCACGAACAGAAACCCCTAATATTTTTGCTGAATTTGCAGCTTCTTCATCTCTAAGTTCGGCAGAACCTCGAGTACCTAACTCACCACGGGTAAGATCTACGATTCCAACCTTTTTCCCATTCGAAATTTCTTTTGCTATGGTTGCACCACAACCCAATTCTACATCATCTGGATGTGCACCAAAAGCTAATATATCTAGTTTCATTATTTACGTATTTCGTCATACTTTGCTTGAGAACTCTAAAAGTAAGCTGCTTACATTAAAAGAGCATGCTCTTTTTCAGAATGACATTTTTATTTATTTTAATGCTTGCTCAATATCAGCAATTAAATCCTTTGTTTCTTCAATACCGACAGAGAACCGAATCAATCCATCTTTAATCCCTTGATTTTCTCTTTCTTCTGGAGACAATAATGCATGTGACGTTTGAGTTGGACTTAGCATGGTGCTCTCTACACCTGCTAAACTCATAGATGGCTTAATCAATTCTAATTTATTCATAAAAGCCATCGCATCAATTCCTTCTTTAAGCTCAAAAGACAACATTCCTCCAAAATTTTTCATTTGTTTTTTTGCAAGTGCATAGTTTGGGTGTGATTCTAAACCAGGATAATACACTCTAGAAACTAAAGGATTTTTATCTAAATACAGCGCCATGTTTAAAGCATTCTCGCTTTGGCATTTAACACGGAGATTCATTGTTTTTAAACTGCGCTCCAACATCCAAACAGTAAAATCACTAAGGCTGCCTCCTAAGTTTTTAGCGATGTTCCAAATGATATCAATATGCTCATTGGATGCCGCAACGGCTCCTGCTAAGATATCAGAATGACCTCCCATATATTTAGTTGCAGAATGCAGCATAATATCAATTCCAAAATCAATAGGAGTTTGATTTATAGGCGATGCAAAGGTATTGTCAATCATTGTAACAATTCCATTCTTCTTTGCTAAATTGGCAACTGCCTCCATGTCTGTAACAGTCAGTAAGGGGTTTGATGGAGTCTCTATATACAATACTTTAGTGTTCTCTTTAATTTCCTTTTGAAAAGATTCAATTGATAAATCTTTTGTAAAGGAATATTCGATTCCAAACTTATCAAACTCTTCTACCACAAAATTATAAGTACCACCATACAGTGTTTGTTGCAATACAATATGATCTCCTTTGTGTAAAAAAGCCAATAAAGTAGTACTTACAGCAGCCATTCCAGAACCAAAAATCAATGCATTTTCTGTTTTTTCTAAAGCGGCAATTTTTTTACACAGCATTTCTTGATTTGGCGTGTTAAAATACCGTGGATATCTTTTTACATCAACATTGTCAAACTCATAAGAGGTTGAAAGGTAAATAGGAGATATAGCTCCTTTAAATTGTTCATCTTTAACCTCACCAACATGGGTGCAAATGGTATTGATGCCAAGTTTATTATGTGACTTCATTTTTTTAAATTATTTGATAAGCTAAGGTAAGAAAACAATTAGACTTGCACTGTCTTCCATTTCCCTTTTTTAAAGAGCCAAATACCAATGATAGCAACCAAAATCTCTGTAATAGTTATCGCTAAAAACACCCCGATTGGACCCGCTTTAAAATAGACAGCTACCAAATACGCAAAGGGCAACTGAAACAACCAAAAGCAAACAAAATTGATGTAGGTTGGTGTTTTGGTATCACCTGCCCCATTAAAAGACTGAATAACAACCATTCCATAAGCATAGAATACATAACCTGCTGCTATAATTTGCAAACAGAGAGTTCCGTTTTTGACCACAATAGGATCTGTGCTAAACCAACCGAGAAAATTTTCTGCAAACACCAAATAAACCACAGAAACAAAACCCATAAAATAGGCAGCATACTTGCTTGTTTTCCAAACTGATTTCTCTGCACGATCTGGTTTGTTGGCCCCAAGGTTTTGTCCAACCAAAGTGGCTGCTGCATTACTCATACCCCATGCTGGCATTAAGGTAAACATCATGATTCTGATAGCAATAGTATATCCAGCTAGGGCTTCACTACCAAATTCTGACATAATTCGCATTAAAAACACCCAACTTGAAGTGCCTATTAAAAATTGCCCAATCCCGCCAAGCGAAACCTTTATCAAGTTCATCATTACTGCCATTTGAATTCGAATATTCTTAATGGCTATTTTAATTTTTCCAAACCCGTAAAACAAGGCTATTAACTGACAAACTACTGCCGTTCCTCTACCAATGGTTGTTGCAATCGCAGCACCTTCTACACCATAAGCTGGAATAGGGCCCAAACCAAAAATAAAAATTGGATCTAAAATAATGTTTAAGCCATTTGATAAAATTAAGGTCCACATTGCAATAGAGGCATTTCCTGCTCCTCTAAATATGGCATTGATTAAAAACAATAACATGATGGTGATGTTACCACCCAATAATATTTTTGTATAGCCATAGCCCTCTTCTATTAAATCAGGCTCTGCTCCCATCAATGCTAAAATTTCTTTGGGATACAGAATACCAATTACACTAATAATGATGGCTAAGAAAATTCCTACTAGAATAACCTGAACTGCTGCCTCATTAGCTCCTTTTGAGTCTTTTTCTCCAATCCTTCTAGCAACTACAGCGGTGGCAGCCATGCTTAACCCGATGGCCACAGCGTAGACCAACGTTATAACGGACTCTGTTAAACCAATGGTTGCCACGGCATTAACACTAACTCTAGAAACATAAATAATATCAACCAAAGCAAAGATGGATTCCATCAGCATTTCTAAAATCATGGGGATGGATAATAAAAAAACTGCTTTTCTAATACTTCCTGTAGTATAGTCTTGTTCTTTTCCGCGAACGGCGTCTTTAAATAATTGAAAAGTACTTTTTAGTATATTTTGATTGTCTTTTTGCATTGTATAAAAATTTGGAATACTTGAATACCGCTTTGAAAAGAATTTCAAAACGAAAATTTGGGTAGTTTAAGCAAACTACAAATCTGTGGGTGTAACTTAGACAATCATAAGACTACAAATATGCAAAAATAATTTTAAAATCAATATCTTCGCTTTCTATGATTCATGTACTGATAATCGGTAACGGAAATGTTGCTTCACACTTAGCAACAGCTTTTGAGAAAAACCCAAACATCGCACTTAAACAAATAAGTTCTAGAGCCTTGGACAGTGTTCCTATGAGCGATGTAGCCATAATTGCAGTTTCTGACGATGCCATTTCTGAGGTTGCTAACAAACTGGTCAATTACCAAGGTTTGCTGGTTCATACCTCTGGATCTGTAGATGTAAAACAAATTAAAGCTAAAAGAAATGGAGTCTTCTACCCTTTACAGTCATTTACAAAAGGAAAAAAAGTTGATTTTACTCAAGTTCCTTTTTGCCTCGAAGCAAGTGTTGATTCTGATCTTCTTCTTTTAGAAAAACTAGCTCAATCACTTGGTGCTAAAGCCTATAGAATTAACAGTTTACAGCGAAAAAAAATACACCTAGCGGCTGTGTTTGCAAATAACTTTACAAATCATATGTACAGCATTGCCAATGATATTTGCGATCAAGAAAAAATTCCTTTTGAAATTTTACATCCTTTAATTGCTGAGACTGCAAATAAAGTACAAGGCATTTCACCCAAAGAAGCCCAGACTGGTCCTGCTATCAGAAGAGATCAACAAACTATAGAAAAACATATTTCACAACTAACTAAAGAACAACAACGCTTGTATTTATTAATCACAAAATCTATCCAAAGCCACTAATTATGGTAAAAAGTTATAAAGAATATTTAGCCCAAATTGATACTTTAATTTTTGATGTAGACGGGGTTTTAACCAATGGAATCGTAACTGTTTTCCCTAACGGAGAACTAGTAAGACATATGAACATTAAAGATGGATATGCTCTGAAATCTGCAGTAGTTGCTGGCCTTAGGGTTTGTATAATTTCTGGAGGAACCAATGAAGGTGTTAGAACTCGCTTAGAAAAATTAGGAATTACTGACATTTATCTTGGAGCTCATAACAAAATTAAGCAGTATCAAGAATTGGTCACTAAATACAAATTAGATGCTGCCAATGTAATTTATATGGGAGATGACATCCCTGATGTCCCAGTGATGAAATTGGTGGGCTTACCTTGTTGCCCAAATGATGCTGCTCCAGAGGTTCAACAAATTTCTAAATATATCTCTGATAAAAAAGGTGGAGAAGGCTGTGCTAGAGATGTTATAGAGCAGGTGTTAAAAGTACAAGGAAAATGGGATGGTAATTTTGATTCTAAATACGATTAGCTAATTCGATAAATTTTATGAAGGCAAAAACACTTTATATTCTCCTTTTCTTTTATTGCTTTACAGCAAGCTCACAATCCATTATTGGAAAATGGGAATCCGTAAATGAAGAGACAAAAAAAGTAGAGTCTGTTATTGAGATTTATGAAAAATCTGGTAAATATTTTGGTAAGATTATAGAAATTAAAGATCCTAAAAAGAAAGATGCGCTTTGCAAACTATGTGATGGAGCTCTAAAAAACAAACCTATTTTAGGCCTCGTAATTATTAACGGTCTAGAAAAAAGAAAAAATGAGTGGACTGGCGGGACAGTATTAGATCCAAAGAACGGAAAGAAATACAAATGCACCATTAGCCTTGAAGATAAAGGCATCATGAAACTTCGTGGATATATTGGTTTTTCTCTTTTTGGAAGAACTGCTTATTGGAATAGAGTAAATACAAAGTAAGTTTGAAAGGTTCAAATAAAAAATCACTAAAGCTATTTTTAATCATAGAAGTACTTCTTGTACTTACAATTGTGTTTTTTATCATTAAAAAAAGATATAATGCTGTAAAATACCCAGAAAAAAAAGTCCTAATTGTTTCTAAGGAGTGTTTTCAAAATAAAAAAGAAGGGAATTATATTACTATCTTATATGAAAACAAAAAATATGATATTGCACTTTCTAATTTTGACCTGTGTAATAAATTTGTTGTAAAAGACTCTATTAAAGTTATCTATAGCAGAGATTTGGATGAGTTTAGCTTAAAATAAATTTAGTTTTTTTCTTCCAACATCGGCACAAAAGCAAAGTCTCCTAATTCGTGTTTTTCAAATTCTTTGGCAGATTTTCTTATAAACAAAGTCATAATTTGAGTTTTATCTCCAACCGGAATCAATAATCTACCACCAATTTTTAATTGCGCAAGCAAAGGATTTGGAACATAAGGTGCTCCAGCAGTCACGATGATTTTATCAAAAGGAGCAATTTCTTTTAATCCTTTATACCCATCTCCAAAGATTAATTTTTTAGGTCTATAGCCTAGTTTTGGCAAAAACAAAGAGGTTTTCTTAAACAGTTCATGTTGCCTTTCTATAGTATAAACTTCGGCTTTCATTTCTAATAAAACAGCTGTTTGATAGCCTGATCCTGTACCAATTTCTAACACCTTATCACCTTTTTGCACCTCCAGGGTTTGCGATTGAAAAGCAACCGTATAAGGTTGCGAAATGGTTTGCTCAGCAGCAATAGGAAAAGCCTTGTCTTGGTATGCATGCTCCTCAAAACTTGAATCAATAAACAAGTGTCGTGGAATTTTCTTGATGGCAGCCAATACGGCTTCGTCATGAATTCCTTTTGCCTTTAGCACGGTAGCCAATTGATTTCTAAGTCCTTGATGTTTATGAGAATCTTTCAAAAAATGTATAGTTTGGAGTTCTAAAAATAGGAATTTATCATTAAAAATAGGCATAAAAGTGTATCTTTGTAATCATTGTTTTTTCTGTATATTTTTTCAGAAAATTTACTGTCTTTCCGAGCGCAGTCGAAAATTTTATAAGACAATTATTTGACACCTTGAAACTGCGATTTCTCAAGGATAAAAAAAATACTATATATGTTAAAAGTAGGTGTTCTAGGAGCTGGTCATTTAGGAAAAATACATCTTCGCCTCTTACAGCAATCATCAAAATACAACTTGGTTGGTTTTTTTGATCCTTCTGAAGAAAATGCAAAAAAAGTTTCAGAAGAATTTGGTTACCATCGTTTTGATTCTGTTGAAGAATTAATCAATAATGTAGAAGTTGTGGATATCGTGACTCCTACCTTATCACATTTTGAATGTGCTAAATTAGCCATAGAAAAAGGTTGTCATATTTTTATAGAAAAACCAATAACCAATACAGTACTTGAAGCAGAAGCTATTAGAACTTTAGCAAGCCAGAAACACGTACGAGGTCAAGTTGGTCATGTAGAGCGATTTAACCCTGCTTTTACAGCTGTTAGAGACATGATCTCTTCTCCAATGTTTATAGAAACCCATCGATTGGCTGAGTTTAACCCAAGAGGTACAGACGTGCCTGTAGTTTTGGATTTAATGATTCATGATATTGACATTATCTTAAGCGTAGTAAACTCACCTGTAAAAAGTGTACATGCTAGCGGTGTTGCTGTTATTAGTGAAACTCCAGATATTGCTAATGCTCGTATCGAGTTTGAAAACGGCTGTGTAGCCAATTTAACGGCAAGTAGGATCTCTATGAAGAACATGAGAAAATCTCGTTTCTTTCAAAAAGACGCTTATATTTCTATTGATTTCTTAGAAAAAACATCCGAAGTAGTACGAATGAAAGATGTTCCTGAACAAGAAGATGAATTTGCGATGATTTTACAAAATGCAGAAGGAGAAAAAAAGCAAATCTATTTTGACAATCCAACAGTAAATAGCAACAATGCTATTTTGGATGAGTTAGAATCTTTTGCAGAAGCTATTGTTAATGAAGAAACTCCTATTGTTTCTTTAAAACAAGGAGCCAATGCTTTGCGTGTTGCTCAACAAATTATAGATTGCTTTAACAAGCAAAAAGAACTTATATAAAATAAAATACATGAAAAATATTGCCGTTATAGGATCCGGAACCATGGGGAATGGAATTGCCCATACTTTTGCACAATTTGGTTACAATGTTCAATTGATCGACATCTCTCAAGAAGCACTTGACAAAGGGCTTGCAACGATTACTCGCAACCTTGACAGAATGGTCGCTAAAGATAAAATTTCTGAAGCAGATAAAGCAAAAACATTAGGAAACATTACCACCTATACTACCATCAAAGAAGGCGTTAAATACGCTAGCTTAGTGGTAGAAGCTGCTACTGAAAATAGTGATTTAAAGCTTAAAATATTTAAAGAATTGGATGAAGTTTGCCCAGATGACACCATTTTAGCATCAAACACTTCATCAATTTCTATTACAAAGATTGCCGCAGCTACCAAACGTCCTGATAAAGTAATCGGAATGCATTTTATGAATCCAGTTCCTATCATGAAATTGGTAGAGATCATTAGAGGATACAATACTTCTGATGAAGTTATGCAATTTACTGTAGATCTTTCTAAAAAGATAAATAAGATTCCTGTAGAAGTTAATGATTATCCTGGTTTTGTTGCCAATAGAATCTTAATGCCGATGATCAATGAGTCTATAGAGACTTTATACAATGGAGTTGCTGGTGTTGAAGAAATTGACACTGTAATGAAACTTGGAATGGCACACCCTATGGGACCTCTTCAATTGGCTGATTTTATTGGATTGGACGTTTGCCTATCTATCTTAAATGTATTGTATGATGGATTTAAAAACCCTAAATATGCTCCTTGTCCACTTCTAGTAAACATGGTGATGGCAGGTAAATTAGGTGTTAAATCTGGAGAAGGTTTTTACGATTATTCTCAAGGTAAAAAAGCAGAAAAAGTTGCCTTGCAATTTGCTAAATAAAACTATCAAACTTTTAGTGTTATTTGCCTTTTCAACTGTTAGTTTGTCTGGGCAAATAACCACTAAAAACAAACTTATTCCTTCTGAAATTGGTTTTGCATTTGTCTTAGGAAACGAGCATAATTTCTTATTTGATGACCCTGATTACAACTACCAATCCAAAATAGTTAAACTTCGGTTACTTTATCCTTTACTCAGCAAGAGTAATGCCTTAGCGTTGATATTTGAACCGCAAGTAGTTCATTTAAATCATCAGCTGATCAATGAGCAATTTGTCACTCCTGATGAAGACAAGTATCTGGAAAAGAGAGCTCGTTACACAAGAAAAAAGCAAATGACTTTAGCAGTCATAGAAACAACACTGGCATTTAAAGTTAAAATCTATAAAAAATTAAACGGTGTCGTTACAGCTGGTTTAGGTTTAGGTTATATAGACACAGCAACTGAACGCCTGGCTAAAGGATTTACCTTTACAGAAAATGGTAGTATAGCCCTGGAACATCCTGTAAAGGAAAGAACTAACCTACACATAGCTGTTGGATTAGGTCATGTTTCTAATTTTAATTTTAACCTTCCTAATAGTGGCTACAATACACTAACAACATCAATTGGTTTTAGCTATGTTCTAAAATAACAAAAGGGTTTCTCGATTGAGAAACCCTTTTGTTAAATCACTAAATTTTTTGTTTAATTTATCTTCTCTTCGTCTTTAGAAGCCTTGTTCCAAATCTTAATTTGATCGTCTTTAGTAATACCAGAAAGCACTTCTACATTTACACCATCAGAAGTTCCAAGCTTAATTGTTCTTCTTTCAAAACCGTCACCAACTTTAACTTCTACATAAGGCTCTTCCGTTTTTTTATCAAAACGCAATAACGCTTCTTTTACCGCTAAAACATTGTCTTTACTCTCTAAGATGATATCAGCATTCGCACTGTATCCAGCTCTTATAAAGTACTTATTATCTAAAGTAACATTTGCTTTAATCTTAAATTGTACTGCCCCTCCTTCTTCGGTACCTTTTGGTGCAACAAAGTTTAAAGTTGCAGGGAACTTAACCCCTTCTATAGCTCCTAAAGAAACTTCAATTTTAGTCCCTTCTTTAAGTTTACTAACTTCTGATTCATCAACCTTACCTTCAAAAATCATTTTAGTCATATCTGCAATACTAGCAATGGTAGTACCAGCATTAAAATCATTCGTTTGGGTAACTTGGTATCCTTTCTTAACTGGAATCTCTAAAATCATACCAGAAGCAGTAGCTCTAATATTGGTATTAGCAGTTTGCCCTAAGCCCGAAGTTGATCCTTTTTTAATGATCTCTAGATCAGATTCTGCATTAGCTAAACTTAATTTTGCATTGTTATAACTTAATTCTGAAGACTCAAAATCTTGACGAGCAATAACACCTTTATCAAATAATTTTTTAGTTCTATCATAAGAAACTTTAGCGTTGTTGTAGGTTAATCTTGCTGATTTCACTCTACCAGTTGCACTGTTTAAAGAGGCAACATTTGGTACAACTCTAACAGTTGCTATTAAATCGCCATTTTTAACTACGGCTCCTTCTTCAACAAAAACTTCATCAATAATCCCTGTAATCTGAGGCTTAATCTCTACCTCTTCCATTGGAATCACTTTCCCAGTTGCTACTGTTTTTTTTTGGATACTAGTAGTGAAAGCTGTTTCGGTTTCATATTGAATAATATTCGTTTTGTTCTTCTTACCGAACCAAATAAGTGCAACGATAAAAAA
This sequence comes from Polaribacter pacificus, assembly GCF_038024035.1. NCBI lineage: Bacteria > Pseudomonadati > Bacteroidota > Flavobacteriia > Flavobacteriales > Flavobacteriaceae > Polaribacter > Polaribacter pacificus. The sequence goes on along the minus strand of NZ_CP150664.1, from coordinate 69,625 downwards.
TATCGCTATTACTGCTAAAATAATTTTTGCTCTTTTACTCATAATTTGTGTGACTTAATTTATTCTTCTCTTAATGCTTCAATTGGTTTAACTATGGTTGCCATATAAGCGGGTATAAGACCTATTAAAGTTCCTAAAATTGCTAAAGTGACAAATGCTATTAATATGATTGGGATATTCACTGTTGGATTGATTAAAACTGCACTATCTCCTTGCCCTACTAAGGCATCCAATCCATATAAAACGAGTGCTCCAAATACAATTCCTAACATTCCTGCTACGGATGTTAAAAAGACTGATTCTAATACAATTTGTCTTCTAATACTTAAAGGTGTCGCTCCAAGTGCTCTTCTAATACCAATCTCTTTTGTACGTTCTTTTACAGTAATCAACAAGATATTACCAATGGCAAATACTCCTGCAATTAATGTCGCTATTCCAACAAACCAGGTTAAAAACTGCATTCCTGTTAAAAATCCGGTTACTTTGCCTATTTCAACACCAAGATTGATACTACCAAAAGCTCTTTTATCATCTGGATGTACTTTATGAAGGTTTTTTAAGGTCAATAAAATATCAACTTCCATCTGGGCAATATCTACTCCTTCATTAGCAGTAATCATCATCCAACCAATTCTATTTCCTCTATTATATACTTTTTGAAAAGTTGAAAATGGAATATATGCAGAATCTCCATCAAAACTAATTCCGTTTCCTCTTTTATAAACTCCAACAACTTTATAGTTAATGCTGTTAATTTTAATGAGCTCACCAATTGGAAATTCGTTCTTTTCAAATAATTGCTTGTACATCTCCTCTGAGATAACACATACTTTAGCATGGGTTATCATGTCTTTTTGATTTAAAAAACGACCATACATCAATTCTTTCTTCTGAATTTGATCCAGAACTGGATAATCCCCACTTATTTGAAAAGTACCAGTTTTTATACCTCTAACAATTAGATTAGATGTTTGACTTCTTGGAGCTAATAACTTAATTTCATCACTGTACTCACTTTTTAATATTTCTACATCCCTTTCAGTTAAGCTAAACGTACGGTTTTTCTGAAATCCTTTAAAAGGAATTTCAGTAGCTCGTGGAAAAATAAAAACACTGTTGGTTGCAAAACTTCCGAATATTTTATTAAAGTTATTTTCGATACCTCTTGCAGCACCTAATAAAACAACGAGTAAGAAAATTCCCCACAATACACCAATAATGGTAATTGCTGTACGCATTTTGTTTTTACGAATGCTTCCGTAAATTTCTTGCCAAGTATCTGAATCAAATAAAAACTTCATATTAATCTGCTCTTAGTGCTACAATTGGTTTAATTCGTGCTGCTTTTTTTGCCGGAACATATGCAGCAATTAACCCTGATAAGATTAAAACAATAGTTGCTCCTATTACTATCCCTGGGCTTACACTTGGGTCTTTTATAAAATAATCTTCTTCAAGACCATCGCCAATAAAGTTTAAAATATAAGTACCTAGAAGCAGTCCTAAATATCCCGCAATGGTAGTTATTAATACTGATTCTTGAACAACCATACCAACAATAGATGCAGGTGATGCTCCAAGCGCTTTTCTAATTCCAAATTCTTTGGTACGCTCTTTAATTATAAAAATCATGATATTACTAATTCCGATGATTCCAGCAATCAAGGTACCAGAACCTACAAAGATTACAATGAAATACAAGGCCAATAAAAACTGTCCAACTCCTTTATTTGCTTCAGCCATATTGCTAACAGACAAAGCACTTTGGTCATCTGGATGTATGTCTAATTTTTTTCGCAGATCACGCTCCATTTTATTACCAAAAGCAATGGCTTCATCCAAACTTAATTCTGGATTATACCCAAGAACTATCTGACTTAGCTTGTCATTATTTCCATAAATCATTTGCGCTGTTGTAACAGGCATAAAATTCATTCGTTCTTGATTATCGCCTCCTTCATCAGAAAACACACCAATAACTTGATATGAAATCCCACTGACATTTACACGTTTTCCAAGTGCAGGTTTTTCTCCAAATAAATCTTGCTTCACCAGACGCCCAATTACTATGACTTTGGCTCTCTCTTTTAAATCTCTATCATTAATAAAGCGCCCTTCTTCAATAATTGTTTTTTCTAAAAATTGATGATCTGGATGTACGGCTTGTATTGTATAATTATCTTGCTTGTTTTTATATGAAATATTTGCACTTCTATTTACTCTTGCTGTTAAAAGTTCTATCTTATCAGAATACTCATTTTTTACAAAATTAAAATCTTCATTTTTTAACTGTATGGTTCTACCTGTTTGCAAACCTTTATATGGCTTAGAAGTTCTCCACACTCTAACCGACATAAAGTTTGCCGCATCATCTGAAAATTGTTCTTTAAAAGTGTTACTCAAACCAGTAACAACACCAAATAGTAAGGTAAATAATAAAATAGCAAATGCTACTGTAAAACCAGACATCACTGAGCGAAGCTTGTTTTTATTTATGCTTTGAAAAATTTCTCTCCAACGATCTATATCAAACATATTAAACCGCTTTTGAGTTAGCTGTCAATTCATCACTAATGATTAATCCATCCTTTAAACGGACAATTCTTTTGGTTTGTTCTGCTACTTCTTCTTCGTGGGTAATTACAAAAACTGTCATCCCTTCATTATTAATATCTCTTAATAAATCCATAACGTTATCAGTAGTTGTAGAATCTAAGGCTCCTGTAGGTTCATCGGCTAAAACAACTTTAGGTTTGGTTACCAATGCTCTCGCAATTGCAACACGTTGTTTTTGTCCTCCAGATAACTCATTAGGCAAGTGGCTTGCCCAATCTTTTAGGCCAACCTTGTCTAGATAATCCATCGCAATTTTTAAACGCTCTTTACGTGGAATCCCTTTATAGTATAATGGGAGAGCCACATTTTCTAAGGCTGTTTTGTATGAAATTAAGTTAAACGACTGAAAAACAAATCCTAAAAATTTATTTCTTAAAACTGCTGCCTTTTTTTCATTCAAATTTTTAATCAACTGACCATTTAAATAATATTCCCCTTCATCGTGTTCATCTAGCAATCCAACGATATTAAGCAAGGTAGATTTACCAGAACCCGAAGACCCCATAATAGATACAAACTCTCCTTCTTTAATATGTAAATCGATTCCTTTTAAAACATGTAAAGATTCTTTTCCGATTGGATAAGACTTGTGAAGATTTTTAATTTCAATCATAGTTGATTATTTTTTTGCGAAAATAGCCGTTACATATGGTTAGGGCTATTAATATTATGTTAAAAGACTTCTGCAACAATTATGCCCAAGAAAATCTTTTTAGACATTCGAACTAAAAATAAGACGGCTAACTAAAAGAAATGTTACAGTATTTTTTAATAAATATTTATTTTTGTTCTTTTAGCTACTCTAGTTCTCTGTTTAATACATGATTATACACTATTAAACTATTCATAAGCTTTTTAATTCATAGGATTTCTGCTCTCAACTATTTATAGTATTTTTGCTAAAAAATAGACCAATGGCTACAATAAAATGTGTAATATTTGATATGGACGGAGTAATTATAGACTCTGAACTTCTACATAAAAAAGCGTATTATGAAACTTTTGAGTCTTTGGGCTTAGATGTTTCAGAAGCATTATATAAAACCCTAACCGGTTCTTCTACTATCAATGCTTTTCAAAAACTTGTCGCTCATTTTCAACTTCAAGAAGATCCTAATGATTTGGTTTTGCAAAAAAGAAAACGCTATGTCAATTTTTTTGAAAATGACCCAACCTTACATTTGGTTGATGGAATAGAAAATATCATTCAATATTTTCATAATAAGAATATGACTTTAATTTTAGCTTCTTCATCTGCGATGGTTAATATTGAACGTGTTTTTAATCGATTTGACCTGAATAAGTATTTTAAAGCAAAGATTAGTGGTGCCGATTTAAAAGAATCAAAACCCCATCCAGAAATTTTTGAAAAAGCAGCTATTTTAGGAGGTTTCCCAAAAGAAAACTGTATTGTCATTGAAGATTCTGACAATGGAGTAAAAGCAGCAAATGATGCTGGTATTTTTGTATATGGCTATAAAAATCCTTTAGCGGCAGATCAAACTCTAGAAAATGCAGATTATGTGATTAGTCATTTTTCAGAATTAAAAAGCCTGCTTTAACTTTTTAACCCATTAACTATTTTATTTTTCGGTTGGCAGGTCTGGCAAACTACCCCACTCTGTCCATGATCCATCATAGACTGAAGTTTTATCATATCCAGCAACTGTAGCCGCAAGTGCTAATATACAAGCTGTAATCCCAGTACCACAAGAAAATATAAGTGCTTTATCTTTAGAGACAAACTCTTTAAAAGTAGTTTGCAATTTAGATTTGGAAGCTAAATGCCCATCGGTAAGAACCTTTGTAAAGGGCAGGTTCTTTGAGTTGGGAATATGTCCATTTTTTACTTCAGGTCTTGGCTCTAATTCTTCAGCTGTAAATCTGGCAGAAGAACGCGCATCTATAACCAACTGCTGTTGGCTTTGAATATTTTCTAAAACTTGTTTGTAATCTTTAAATAAATGTGCTCTATACTTTGCTTTAAAATCTCCAAGAGTCTTCTGCGTTTGTTCTTTTAAGACTGTCGGAAACTCTGCTTTCTTCCAAGCAGGTAAACCACCATCTAAAACAGCGACATTATCAAAACCCATGGTCTTAAACAACCACCAAGCTCTCGGGGAAGAATAGATTCCGTGTTCATCATACACTACTATACACGATGTAGTATTGACTCCGAGTTTTTGAGCTTCAACTTCAAATTCTTTTGCCGGTAATACCGTATTCGGAAATTGAGCATTTACATCAGAAAAGGTCTTTTTTATATCAAAAAAAATAGCTTTTTTAATTTGATTTTCTTGCAAAGCAGCTTTATTATTGGCTGCTACTTTTGGTAAAGTAGCATTTAGAATCACTAAGTCTTTATCGGCTAAATTTCGATACAACCATTCAACAGAAACTAATGAACTCGGTACTTTTAAAGACATTTTTATGTGTTATTGATGGTTGATTAAAGCAATTTCGAAATTATTTTACTTTCCCGTAGTTATCATCCCATTCTTTTGGGTGAGGCTCACCTAATTTCCCTACTGATTTGGCCACCAACATAGATACTGCTGCATCACCTGTTACATTTACAACGGTTCTACACATATCAAGAGGTCTATCAACAGCAAAAATAAGCGCTAGACCAGCTTCTGGGATTCCAGCATAACCTAAAACACCTACTAGCATAACCATACCTGCACCCGGAACAGCAGCAGACCCAATAGAAGCTAATGTTGCAGTAGCAATAATCCCTAACTGAGTTCCAAAATCAAGATCCATTCCAAATGCTTGAGCAATAAAAACAGCGGCAACTGCTTGATATAAACTAGTTCCATCCATGTTAATTGTCGCTCCAATAGGCAACACAAAACTAGCTACTTCTTCTTCTACTCCCATGTGCTCGGTAACTCTTTCCATAGTAACTGGCAGAGTTGCTGCACTAGAACTGGTTGAAAAGGCTAATAATTGAGCTGGAGAAATTCCTTTAAGAAAAAAGGCAGGACGCTTTTTTGTAAAAACAAACACTAAGGTAACATAAATTGCAATCATAAGCGCCAAACCACAAACGACTGTTACTGCATACCATGCCAGCGCTTGAAAAAGATCTAAGCTAGGGGACTCTACAACCAAGGCAGCTAAAAGTGCAAAAACACCAAATGGCGCAGCAAGCATTATTAGATCAACCATTTTTAAGATGACCTCATTAAAGCCATCAAAAAACTTTTTTACGGTAGTACTTTGTTCTTCTGGGATCATAATCAAACCAATACCAAAGAAAATAGAAAAGAAAATTACTTGTAGCATATTTCTATTGCTTGTAGATGCTGCAAAAATATTTTCTGGCACCAAATCTACTAAAGCCTGTAAAGGCCCACTTTCTTTTTGTTTGGCGGCTTCATCTTTATACTTAGTCGTATCTGTGCTGTAACTGTCTACCAGTTCAGTTCTTGTAGTTTCAGAAATTTGCTTCCCTGGGTTTACAATATTAACAAGTACCAAACCTATGGTAACTGCTATTACAGTAGTAACAATATAAATTCCAATTGTTCTACCTCCCATTCTTGAAAGCTTTGAAATATCTTTTAAATCAGACACTCCTTTGATAAGTGCTGCAAGAATTAAAGGAATAGCGATGAGTTTTAAAGAATTTATGAAAATAGTTCCAAATGGTTTTATCCAATCTTTTATAAAATCTTTTCCAAAATCAAAATTGGTCATTATGAGTGCAAAAACAACCCCTAATAACATCCCCAATAAAATTCTCCAGTGTAACGCTAATTTCTTCATTTAGTTCTTTTGTTTTTATCAGCTTGAAAGGTAAAAAAAAAATCAAAAACAGCACGGAAAATACTAGAAGTTTATTTTTTTCGATTTCTTAGGCTCTAAACTTTTGATTGCACAGTTCATATTGTATTTTTGCAGTCATTTTGTTCGTATATGGAAAAACTAAAAAAAAGATGGGGCTTAAAATCAAACAAACAGGTATTAATTATACTGTTAGTTTTTTCTATTACCGGCTACAGCTCTTTAGTTATAGCTAAACCTATTTTAGAACTAGTTGGGCTCAACCAAGAATCTACAAACCCATGGATCTATAGACCTTTAAGAATCCTTCTAATTTTCCCTTTTTATCAGTTTTTAATCGTTGCTTATGGTTGGCTATTTGGTCAATTTGATTTTTTCTGGGCCTTTGAAAAAAAGATGCTAAAGAGAATTGGTTTTGCTAGATTTATCAAAGACTAAAAAACGTTTATGGATTTTTCAGAATTTTTAGAAAGAAAAAATCAGCTTCAGAAAGCAAATCTTGGAGGTCTAGAGGCACAATTTCTGCTCGCTCCAGAAATGCGATTAAAATACAATGCCGATAAAATTAAAGCCAGTAACCCAAAGAAAGCAGCAGTTTTAGCCTTATTCTATCCGAACACAAATAATGAAACTTGTTTTTTACTTACAGAAAGAGCCAAGTACAAAGGAACTCATTCTGCTCAAATTAGTTTTCCTGGCGGAAAAATTGACAAAAAGGATTTCAATCTTAAAGAGACTGCTCTAAGAGAAACTTTTGAAGAAGTTGGAGTCCCAAAAAACAAAATCACCATACTAAGAGAATTGACAGATGTTTTTATCCCTCCAAGTAATTTTCTTGCAACTCCTTTTTTAGGCTATACAGATGAAGCCCCAAAATTGATCACAAACTACGAAGTAGCCAGCGCTTTTAAAGTACCTGTAAAAGCTCTTTTAGACAACGCTAATTTGACGTCGATAAAAATGACAACATCATATGCTTCAAATATTGTAGTCCCTTGTTTCCAGTTTAATGGACATATAGTTTGGGGAGCAACTGCTATGATTTTAAGCGAAATTAAAGAGCTCTTAAAATAGCGACTATTCTCCTTTAGTTTTGTATTTTTGTTTTTCTATTAAAAAATAAAAATTACTACGAATGCCTTTATTTAAAAGAAACCCATTTGGTCATATTCTATTTTTAAAGAAATGGTTAATTCGAATATTTGGACTTATTTCTCACGGAAGATATAGACGCTTTAACAATTTACATATTGAGGGTTCAGAAATACTAAGAGATCTACCAGACAACAACGTCTTGTTTATCTCCAATCACCAAACGTATTTTGCCGATGTAGCGGCGATGTTCCATGTTTTTAACGCAGCTTTAAAAGGTCGTGTTGACAATATCAAAAACATTGGTTATATCTGGAACCCCAAATTAAATATTTATTTTGTCGCAGCTGGCGAGACGATGAGAGCCGGACTCCTACCTAAAATATTTGCATACGCAGGCTCTGTTTCTATTGATAGAACTTGGAGAAGCAAAGGAGAAAATGTCAATAGACAAGTAAAAATGTCTGATGTTTCTAATATTGGTAAAGCCTTAAATGATGGCTGGGTAATTACTTTCCCTCAAGGAACCACCACACCTTTTAAACCTATCAGAAGAGGAACTGCTCACATTATCAAAAAACACAAACCCATTGTTATTCCTATTGTTATTGATGGATTTAGACGCTCTTTCGATAAAAAAGGGCTGGTTATCAAAAAAAGAAACGTACTTCAATCAATGGTCATAAAACCACCATTAGAAATCGATTATGAAAACGAAGAGATTGCTGATATTGTTACAAAAATTGAATACGCCATAGAGCAACACCCATCTTTTCTAAAAGTAATAAGTGTTGATGAATACGCAAAACAAGAAGAAGAGTTAAATAAAAAAAGAGATTTCTGGAGTTAACGATATGTTACTTCAAAAAAAAAAGACTGCAACAAATGCAGTCTTTTTTTTTATGTATTTGATCTTAACCTAACCAAGCATTCAACATCCATAGCGTTTTTTCTTGCTCTGCTATAAAATCACTCATCATAGAGTTGGTCCCCTCATCATCTGCTTCTGAAGACAATTCTAAAATAGTACGCTCTATTGATAACAATACTGATAGTGAATTTACAACCAAGGCTACAGCCTCTTCATCTTTAGAAATATTCTTACCTACTGGAACTTTTGCCATTTTAGAATACTCATCAAAGGTATGGATTGGAGCTCCATGTAATGTTAATATACGTTCTGCAATTAAATCAACTTTAATTTGAGCATCTGTATACAACTCTTCAAATTTAAGGTGCAATTGAAAAAAGTTTTTCCCTTTAATGTTCCAATGTACCCCTCTAACATTTTGATAATAAACTTGAAAATTCGCCAATAAATCATTTAATGACACAACCAAGTTATCTGTTTTACTTTTGTCTAATCCTAATACTGTTTTGTTCATAATTATCTTAATTTATTGTTTATTCAAATTTCGGGAAAATTTTACAGCTTAAAGCATAAGTTTAATTGATAGTTTTAATATCTTTATCAAAATTTCTTATACCATGACAATTACTCAGTTAAAATATGTTTTATCAGTTGCGGAATATCAAAACTTCACTATTGCTGCAGAGCACAGTTTTGTAACTCAGCCAACCTTAAGCATGCAAATTCAAAAATTGGAAGAAGAATTAAGTGCTAAAATTTTTAATAGAGCTACAAAACCAATAGAATTGACTGAAGTTGGTAAAAAAATTGTAGAGCAAGCAAAAATTATTGTTGATGAAAGCAATCGAATTACAGATATCGTTCACCAACAAAAAGGCTATATCGGCGGTGAGTTTAAATTGGGGATAATTCCAACTGTTATGCCCACACTTTTACCAATGTTTTTAACCAATTTTACAAATAAATATCCAAAGGTTAAGTTAATTATTGAGGAGCTGACTACCGAAGACATCGTTAGAAAACTTACCGATGGTCATATAGATGCAGCGATTGCAGCCACCCCTTTAGAAAATGAAGCGATTAAAGAACGCCCTCTATACTATGAGCCTTTTGTTGGCTTAATTCCTAAAGGTCATCGCTTACACAATCAAAAACTTATCGAAGTTGATCAACTAGAGGTCGATGATATCTTGCTGCTAGAAGACGGACATTGTTTTAAAGACAGTGTTTTAAATTTATGCCGAACTTATAAGTCAGATTCATCCCTGCACTTTCAATTGCAAAGTGGAAGTTTTGACACCTTAATTAAACTATCTAAAGAAGGATTTGGTATGACCCTAATCCCTTATTTACAAACGCTAGACCTAAACGAAAAAGACAAGGAGTTTTTAAGAGAGTTTAAAGCACCACAACCCGCTAGAGAAATAAGCTTACTGTATCATAAATCGCAATTAAAAATGCAACTTATTGAAGCTCTAAAAGGCACAATTGATGGTGTAGTTAGAGGCGCCATCTCCTTTAGTGATGTAAAAATTATTAGTCCAATACAAAAAAAGGAGCTTTAAAGCTCCTTTTTTTTATTCGTACATTTTTTTACGTAGTTCTTTAATTTTTGGATCGCTCAAATATTCATCAAACGTCGAATAGCGATCAATCACTCCTTTAGGAGTAATTTCAATGATGCGATTGGCTACAGTGTTTGCAAACTCATGATCATGAGTGGTAAATAAAATTGTTCCTTTAAAGTTAATCAATGAGTTGTTCAATGCTTGGATTGACTCTAAATCTAAATGATTTGTCGGCTCATCCAACATCAAAATATTTGCACGAGTCATCATCATACGAGATAGCATACAGCGAACCTTTTCACCTCCAGACAATACATTACATTTTTTTAGAGCCTCTTCTCCGCTAAAAATCATTTTTCCTAAAAAGCCACGTAGGTGAACCTCTTCTCTTTCTTCTTCGGTTTTGGCGTACTGACGCAACCAATCAACCAGGTTTAAGTCTGGATTATTAAAGAAATGAGCATTTTCTAGAGGTAAATACGATTGGTTGGTTGTAACCCCCCATTGAAATGTTCCAGAATCAGCCTTTACATTATCATTAAGGATTTGATAAAATGCTGTAACCGCTCTAGAGTTTTTAGAAATTACTGCAACCTTATCACCTTTGCTTAAATTTAGGTGAATATCACTAAATAAAACCTCTCCTTCAAAATTTTTAGAAAGCCCTTCTACGTTTAAAATTTGATCTCCCGCCTCTCTTTCTCTTTCAAAAATAATGGCAGGATACCTTCTGCTTGATGGCTTAATATCATCAACATTTAGTTTTTCGATCATTTTTTTACGAGATGTCGCTTGTTTAGATTTAGCTACATTGGCAGAAAAACGTCTAATAAACTCTTCTAATTCTTTTTTCTTATCCTCAGCTTTTTTGTTTTGCTGAGCTCTTTGTTTAGCCGCTAACTGACTAGACTCATACCAAAAAGTATAATTACCAGAATAGTGGTTAATCTTTCCAAAATCAATATCAGAAATATGGGTACAAACCGAATCTAAAAAGTGACGGTCATGCGATACTACAATTACGGTATTGTCATAATTTGCTAAAAAGTTTTCTAACCAAGAAATCGTTTCAAAATCCAGATCATTGGTAGGCTCATCCATTATCAAAACATCAGGATTTCCAAATAAGGCCTGCGCTAATAAGACACGTACTTTTTGCTTCCCATCCAAGTCTTTCATCAAGGTATAATGATGCTCTTCAGAAATTCCTAGGTTTGACAAAAGTGTTGCAGCATCAGACTCTGCATTCCAACCATTCATTTCATCAAAAATCAACTGAAGCTCTCCAATCTTATCTGCATTTTCATCGGTGTAGTCTGCATACAAAGCATCCATTTCTTTTTTAATTGCAGCTAGTTCTTTATTCCCGGAGATCACCACTTCTAAGACAGGTATCTCATCAAAAGCAAAGTGATTTTGAGACAAAACAGACATTCTTTTTCCTTTTTCTAAGTGCACCTGACCCGAAGTTGGATCTTGCTCACCAGATAAGATTTTTAAAAATGTAGATTTCCCTGCACCATTTGCACCAATGATTCCATAACAATTACCTTGAACAAACTTGGTATTTACATCGTCAAACAAAACTCTTTTTCCAAATTGTACTGATAAATTAGAAACTGATAACATCCTATAGTATTTAAATTTTTTGCAAAAATAGAAAATTATATGGAGTTCTTATGACATTAACGCTTTTATTCTAAAGTATAGCAAACAAAACCTTCATCATTAATTTAGGGTTTTGTACTATTAAAATTTTATATATTTTAGCAAAATTCAATCCTTTTTTTTAACATGCAATTAACAAGTGTATCATCTTTGAATTCCTATTTTTGCTGTTAGAATTGATAGAAGTATATGACAAAGTATTTTAAATATTTATTTTTCTTTACAAGCCTTATCATCTTTGGTAGCTGCCAGTTATCAGAGCAAAAGACTACAACCTATTTTGGAGGTAAAATTATCAATCCCAAAAGCTCTTACGTCTTGTTGTTTAATCAAAAAAAACTAATAGACAGCTTACCATTAGATGCCAACAACACTTTTTTAGGGCGATATGAAAATATTGAAGAAGGCTTTTACACATTTTTTCATGGAAAAGAAAATCAATATGTCTATATTCAACCAAATGATAGCATCTCTATTCGCTTAAACACTTGGGACTATGATGAGTCTTTAGTTTTTGATGGAAAAGGTGGTGAAAAAAACAATTTACTTATTGACTTTTTTCTCGAAACAGAAAAAGACAGAAGAAGTTATTCATTTTCATCATTTTTCTCACTTCAACCATTAGAATTTAAAACTAAAATGGATTCTGTTCTAGCTAAAAAAACAGAAAAAATAACCCTCTTCAAAAAAAACAATCCAGAACTTCCAAAAGAATATTTAAACCTTTTAGAAGTATTCGCCAAATACCCAATCTATAATCGTGTAGAGTATTACCCAGAAGTACACCGAAGAAGAACTGGCACAACAGAATTCCCAAAAACTACAGCAGGTTTTTATAACTACAGAACAAACATCAACCTTAATGACTCTACCTTAATTAACTTAAGGACTTACAATGAATATGTAATGTCTAGAGTTTACAATACAGTTTATTCAAAAGGGGTAAGTAATGACAATCCAGATTTGTTTATTACTGAGCTATTAGCATCCATAAACAAGAATATTAATTTAGAAGAAATTAAAAACGATTTGTTGCGTCAAGTTTTGTTAAATTACTTTGTAGATAATTCTACTGGAGATATTAACAAAGAAGCCTTTTATGACTTCTTTAAGTTAAGCACAAATATTGAAGACAAGAAGCAAATTCAAAGATTGTTAAACGATATCAAAATTCTTCATGAAAATCAAAAATTACCAGATTTTCATGTTATTGATTACAACAAAGCTAAACAAAGCATCCGAAAGTTAACAAAAAACAAGAACTCGGTTATCTTTTTCTGGAACCCTAAATATTATAATAGCAGATCAATGGTTGCTAGAATGGATTTCTTAACAAAAAAACATCCAAACATCTATTTTATCTCTGTAAAGACCACCTTAATTAATGGTCATCACACCAAAGGCTTCGATATTAAGAATCAATTTTACTTGGATGAAGAAACTGCTGCAAACGATTTTCTAACTAGTAAATTCCCGAGAACATTATTGGTTAATAAGAAGGGAATCATTTTTAATAGTTTTGCCTCTTTTCACAAATCAATTATCAGCAAACAGATAGAAGAATTAGAAAATAACTAATTTATACCTAAATCTATTTTATTTGTTATACCTTTGCACACTTCAAACAGAAAACAGGTTTGGAGACTTAGATTACTAATACCCAGTTCATAAGTATTAAAATCTAGCGAAACATATAAATCGAGTTTGCAGATACTGGCGTCTGTGAGTTCACAATAATTCACAGAATGTCAACATTTAAAGAGTTGGGGCTTCAGGTAGAAATTACCAAAGCCTTGACAGATTTGGGCTATGAAAACCCAACAGTAATTCAAGAAAAAGCAATTCCACAAGTAATTGCATCCACACAAGATTTAAAAGCATTTGCTCAAACAGGTACTGGTAAAACAGCTGCTTTTAGTTTGCCAATTTTACAACAAATTGATGCAAATAGCAAAAACACTCAAGCAATTATCTTATCTCCAACACGTGAACTTGCCGTTCAGATTGGAAATAATATTCAAGAGTTTTCTAAATACTTAAAAGGAGTAAAAGTAACCACTGTTTATGGTGGTGCAAACATTGATGAGCAAATTCGTTCATTAAAGAAAGGCTCACAAATTGTTGTGGGAACTCCTGGAAGAACCGTAGACCTTATCAAAAGAAGAGCTTTAAAACTAGATTCAATCCAATGGGTTGTTTTGGATGAGGCTGATGAAATGCTAAATATGGGCTTTAAAGATGAGCTTGATAGAATATTAGAAGCAACTCCACAAAGCAAACAAACCTTATTGTTTTCTGCAACCTTTCCAAAAGAAGTAGAATCGATTGCCAGAAACTACATGGACAATCCTGTAGAAATTACTTCTGGTCAAAAAAACGAAGGTTCAAGTGATGTAAGTCATGAGTACTATTTGATCAACGAAAGAACGCGGTATCCTGCTCTAAAAAGAATTGCAGATGTCAATACAGATATCTATGCAATTGTATTTTGTAGAACTCGTAGAGAAACACAAGAAGTAGCAAACAACTTAATAAAAGACGGATATAGCGCAGATGCTTTGCACGGTGATTTATCACAAGCTCAGCGTGATGGCGTAATGGATAAATTTAGAAAGAAAAGCATTCAGATTTTGGTAGCTACAGATGTAGCAGCACGTGGATTGGATGTTACAGAACTTACCCATGTTATCAACCATAAATTACCAGATCAAATAGAAAACTATACCCACAGAAGTGGTCGTACAGGAAGAGCTGGTAAAAAAGGAATTTCTATTGTTTTAGTAAACAATAAAGAAAAAGGAAAATTACGTCCAATAGAACGTATCATCAATAAGAAGTTTGTACAAGCAGATGTTCCTTCTGGAAAAGAGATTTGTCAAAACCAATTGATGCACTTAATAGACAAGGTGCAAAATACCGAGGTAAATGAAGATCAGATTCAAGAGTTTTTACCAAACATCTATGATAAATTAAAAGATTTAGACAGAGAGACTTTAGTCAAGAAATTTGTGTCTCTAGAATTTAATTCATTTTTATCATATTATGAAAATGCATCAGATTTAAACGATCTTTCTTCAAGTAGAGATAGCTCATCAAGATCTTCAAGAGGTACTGATGAAAACATGGCTCGTTTCTTTATTAATTTAGGAAGAAAAGACAACTTAAACCCAGCGAGATTAATCGGTATTATCAATGATCAAAAAATCACTGATAATATAGAGATAGGAGCTATTGATATTTTAGATACGTTTTCATTTTTTGAAATTGACAAGAATTTTGAAACTGCTGCATTAGAGGCTTTTGAAACTAATGATCCTGAGTTTAACGGAAGAAATGTCAATATTGAAGTAACTAAAAAAGATCGTTCTGGCGGAGGTAGCCGCGGAGGTAAAAAACGTGGAAGAAGACCATCTGGAGATAGTGAAGGCGGATTCGGGAGAAGACGTAGTGCTGAAGGAAGCTCAAGAAGAACAGGAAAAGATGTAGGAAAAAGACGTAGCGGAGGAGATAGACCTGATAGAGCCTCAGCTGATAAAAAGTCTGGAGGATTTGGAAGAAGACGTAAAGAGCGTTAGACCCAACAAACATCCATAAATAAACAAAACCTCAAGCAATAAAGCTTGAGGTTTTTTTATGATAAAATTTGAAATACGAAAAAACTACAATTCAAGATTTTTATCATTGGCATTTGGGTTGTACACATAATTGAATGAATAATAACCAGAATCTAAACTGGTATCAGCATCCTTATAATAACTAATGATCTCTACTTTTGCATAATGACCATCGTGTGTCTTAATCACAATGATTTTTCCTGCTATAGGGCTAATCAAATGATTGGTTGGATTGTAACTGTACCAACCATTACCACTTCCTTTAGGCAAAGCATACGTACCAGACGCATCTTGAGCAAAACTCGCTTCATCTGGAGCTGTGGTTAAGGCGTCAAAAGTACTAGTCACCATAGTCAAGGCTCCAACACCTGTACGGTTTGGTTCATCAGCTAGGCCGATTAATGTACCTCCATTGACTAAAATAGAAGTTCCTCTAAAAGCGATATCCCAATTATCACCAGAAACAACTGCTCCAGTTGCTAAGCTAAATTTGGCAAATTCACCAGCCTCTGTTGGAGGATTTACAGTGTAATCGGTGGTTACCGGGGCATGAATATTAGTAGCCGAACTCGCTACAACCGGAGCTACATCTTCTTCATTTTTGGTACAAGAAACAAGGGTAATTGTTATTAGAATTAACGAAAAAATTGATTTTAAAATACGCATAGTTAAAAAATTGAATTGAATTTATATTAGGGTTAATTTTTCTGGTTGATAAATAATGGGTTTTAACTGTTTTCTAGCAGCAATTATCAGCCAACAATTAATGGCTAGTAGTCCTGCTACTTTTAGCAGTTCTAGAGGTTCATCGAACTCTAGAAACAGGTGAAAAAAGAAAATATTTATAACGATTGGAAAGGCCATGATAGCTCCAAAGAGTGTAAAAACTTGGCTAATGATAAGCAAGCCACATACAATTTGCATCACACCTAGAAACTGCCAAAAATAATTGGTTTGCTGTAGACCGTTGATGTATAGTATTTTTTGCAAGGTAGAATGCTGCTCTATATCTTGAAATTTCTGAGCTTTTACAACAACCTCTGTAGGTGCTGGCATTTGTTTAGAGAATTTATCAAAGCCTCCATAGATTAGCATCCCTCCTAAAATTAGGCTGAATATTAAATTGATTATTTTTAATGGTTTCATATATAGTATAGTTAAAAATTAAATTGAATTCGAGTATAATAGGTTCTTCCAAGCCTTAAAACAGCATCATTATTTGGGAAATCTGCTGCATTTTCTAGACCATCGGCATTAAAAAGATTATCCACACCTAACTGAAGGCTAAACTTTTCAGAAAAAGTTTTAGAGATTGCAGTATTGATAATGGCATTCCCTTTAACAAAAGCATCAGAATTGTCTATAATTTCTTGGCTGTTGTTGGTATCATATAAAGCGTATTTACTTCTGTAAATTGCTCGGATATTAGCATCAAAATTGTGGCGGTAATTGCGGTAATACAACTTGGCATTTGCCATATGCTTTGAGCGATTTGCCAAACCAAAATAATCTGAGATCTTTAATTGTTGAGATGGTGAACTTGGCGTTTTTCTATAATACACCTCTCCTGCTTTTATACGTCTCTCCTGCTCCTTGTCTTTGGCTTCAACATATTGATAACCCGCAATCAATTTTAAATTATCTGAAAAAGTATATTGAAAATCAAATTCAATTCCTCGGGTATAGACCTGATCTCTATTTTCATAGTAAAAAACTCGTGTGTTTGGATTAACTCCAGGAAGGCTTCCGTTAAAAACAGCCGTGTTTATTAGGTCTTTAATGTCATTTCTAAAAATATTAACTCCTATTTTTAAATGATTGCTAGGTGTCAACTGAAATCCTAAATTATAACCGATTGAATTCTCAGGGTTTAGTTCTTTTGCTACCTGCTGCTGCACTTCTGGAATGCTCCCAAACAAATCATGCATAGTCTGAACACCATATACCACATAGCCTGCAGCTGAATTACTAAAATTAAAAAACAACTGTCTAAAATCAGGTGCTTTAAAACCAAACCCTACAGAAGATTTTACCGCCAACCAATCAGAAATCTTATATCGAGCAGACACTTTTGGACTAAAGGCTGATTTGTATTTATTGTGATGATCAAAACGAGCACCTACAATAACATTTAGTTTGTTTAGGGGATTAAAATCATATTGTCCGTAGGCATATTGAGTGGTATACGTCTCTTTTTTTTCAAAATAAGTACGATCTAAAGCATCATAGCCAAACCCTACTCCCGCAACAAGTTCATTAGAACCAAATTGTATTTTTGCCCTTACTTCTGGGCGTATCAATTGTTGATTGTACAATGACTCCTCTCCATTAAAAATACTTTTTGTTTTATAATGTGTAGCATACACTGTATAATCAAGTATAGCATTAGTTACCAATCGATGCTTTAGAACCGTATTAATATTAAATTCTGTCAATCTATTGGTTTGATCTCCATTATGTTGATTTTGCTGATAGAATCGGGTATGAACATCCAAGTCTAAAGCCTTATTAAATACATAACTAACGCCAAAATCAGCAGTAAGATTTTGCTGAGCTTCTGAGGTTTTAGCTACACTTAAAGGACTTAAATCAAAAGCGGCAACACTATTTGCATTAATAGCACTACGAAAACCCAAAGCATTTTTTTTGTACAAATAATTAAATGTAAAATCCAATTCTTCCTTTGCACCTGCTTTGGCATACAAATTTATACTACTTTTTTGGAGGTCATATTTAGGTTTATCTGTTATAATATTGATCACTCCTCCTATGGCTTCAGATCCATAAAGACTAGAAGAAGGACCTTTAACGATTTCTATTTGCTTGATATTACTAATTGAGATTCTCTCCAGATCAAGGGTTCCGGCACTTCGACCAATAAGTGGAACTCCATCAATTAAAATAAGTGTGTAAGCAGATTCTATACCCTGTAACTGAACACCGCTAAACCCACTTGCGTCAGTCACAAACACGATTCCTGTTTGCTCTTCTAGAATACTTTTTAAACGTGTTACTCCAGTTGCTTCAATCTGTTTTTTTGAGACCAATGTCACTGCCAATGGAACAGAAGATAACTGTCTTATAGATCTAGTTGCTGTGACAACAACCTCATCAAGCACTCTTGAATCTAAACTATCTTTTTGTTGGTTTTGCGAAAAAATTACTGATGAAGTCAGTAAAAACAATGCACAGTATTTCTTATTTAAAATCATTCTTAATAAATTTTCTGCAAATATATCTATTATTTTTATTCAATCTAAATAAAAGTTATATTTTTGTCAAAAATTTTAAACCAAAATATTTACCATGAAAAAAATTCTATTCAGTACCGTTGCTTTGTTAATTTTTCAACTGAGTTTTGCTCAACAAAACAAAAAACAACAAGATATCAATGCCATAAAAGCAATGAGCGGTTGCTATGAAGTAAGCTTTAATTTTATAGAAACTTTTAACTACAGTAGCGACAGTACATATACACCATCAAAAGAAAAACACGATAAAGCATTAGAATGGGTAACTGTGATTTCGGATAAAAAAAATGAGATACAATTACAGCATTTATTAATTACAGGAAGCAAAAACAGAGAACATATTGTAAAACATTGGCGTCAAGATTGGCTGTATGAAAACAGAGACTTATATATCTACAACGGTAATAATCACTGGAAATACACCAAACTACCAAAAAATGAGGTCAAGGGACAATGGACACAAAAAGTATATCAAGTAGATGACAGTCCTCGTTATGAAGGTTCAGCAACTTGGGTGCATGTAGACGGAAGAAGCTACTGGGAAAATACTACTAACGCACCACTTCCAAGAAGAGAAAATACAACTAGAAGCGATTATAATATTACCGTAAGAAAAAATCATCAAGAGATTGTTTCTAACGGTTGGATACACGATCAAGACAACCTTAAGATTGTTCGTGCTGCGGGGAAATCTGATCGAACTTTAGCAGAAGAAAAAGGATACAACACTTATGTAAAAGTTGCCGAAAATAAATGTGTCGCTGCACAAGACTGGTGGAAAGAAAACAAAGATCTATGGAGTAAAATTCGTAGAAAATGGGATAAGGAATTTAAAAAAGACCAGGACATACTTTTAAAAGAAAAAGTGAATGGAAAAGCGCTATTTAGTCATATTTTTAGGCTAAAAAACACTGCCAGCAAAACAGATATTAGCAATACAATTGATCAATTCATCAAATAATAACCAAAAAAAAACCTCAAGAAAACTTGAGGTTTTTTTTTAATCTTTTCGATACTTTCGGGTCATTTCAAAAACCGCTTCAAGTATGTTTTTATCCTGCTCATCTAAATCCAAGGCTCTTCTTTTATAAACCATTTCTGCTACTTCAAAAACTTTTGGCAATTGGTAGGTTGTAAAGCCAGAAGCCCCCCCCCAACTAAAAGAAGGTATAAAGTTTCTTGGAAAACCGCTACCAAAGATATTGGCACTTACTCCAACAACTGTTCCTGTATTAAACATGGTATTGATTCCACATTTAGAGTGATCTCCCATAATTAAACCGCAAAACTGCAAACCAGTTTTTGCAAAACGCTCAGTTTCATAACTCCAAATTTTAACTTCTGCATAGTTGTTTTTTAAATTTGAATTGTTAGAATCAGCTCCAATATTACACCACTCTCCTAAGACTGAGTTCCCTAAAAAACCTTCATGTCCTTTATTTGAGTAACCAAAAATCACCGAATTGTTAATTTCACCAGCAACTTTAGAGTGCGGTCCTATGGTTGTTGCACCATACATTTTTGCGCCCATTTTTACAGTAGAATGCTCACACAATGCAAAAGGCCCTCTAATGACAGAGCCTTCCATTACTTCTGAATCTTTACCTATATAGATAGGACCAGAACTGGCGTTTAATGAAGCGTAGGTTACCTGTGCTCCTTCTTCTATAAAAATTTGATCCTTAGCTACCGCATGAACACCTTCTGGAATCGGTAGAGAAGTTTTATCTGCTGTTAAAAAATCAAAATCTTGTCTTAGTGCAATATCATTTAAAGAAAAAATATCCCAGGTATTCTTAACCTGGAGCAACTCTTCTTCAAATTCTAACTGCGTATAACTGCTAAAATCAACTTCTTCTTGAGTATTGCTGGTATAAAAAGCAATGACATCCTCACCTTTAAAAATAGCTTCATTTTCTGAAAGCTTCATCACCATTTCTGCCAAAGCATCGGTTGGCACAAAAGAAGCATTGATCATTATATTATGATCCATTTCTACCATTGGGTATTTGGCCTCTAAATACTCTTCTGTTAAGGTAGTTGTCGTATACCCCAAGCGCTGCTCCCACTTTTCTCGTATGGTTAAAATACCAATACGGATATCAGCAACGGGTCTTGTATAGGTAAAAGGCAACAGCGCATTGCGCACATCACCATCAAACAAAATATAATTCATTTTAACTAGATTTTAAACAAAGATACATTTTAAGCTGGGCAAAAAAAAAGACCGAAGTCAAACTTCGGCCTTTTTATTATTTATAGTATACTTATTTGCTCAAATACATCTTTCTTCTTGCATATAAATTATAAAAGTCATCGTCTTTTAAACTGTCAATAAACAAAATACTCTCTCCTGTACTCTTCATCTCAGGACCCAAGTTTTTATTTACATTCGGAAATTTATTAAAAGAAAATACTGGTTGTTTAATCGCATATCCCTCTAATTGTGGATTAAAAGTAAAATCAGTGACCTTTTTCTCACCTAGCATTACTTTTGTAGCGTAATTTACATACGGCTCTTTGTATGCTTTGGCAATAAAAGGAACCGTTCTAGAGGCTCTTGGATTTGCTTCAATAATATAAACAACATCCTCTTTAATGGCAAACTGCACATTGATCAATCCTACCGTTTTTAACTCTCTAGCGATTGTATGGGTATGATCTTTAATTTGTTGCAGTACCAAATCTCCTAAATTAAAAGCTGGCAAGGTTGCATTTGAATCTCCAGAGTGTACTCCACAAGGTTCTATATGCTCCATGATTCCAATGATATAGACATTTCCGTCAGCATCACAAATTGCATCTGCTTCGGCTTCAATGGCTCCATCTAAATAATGATCTAGCAACAATTTGTTTCCTGGCATTCCTTTTAGCAAATCAACAACATGTTCTACCAACTCTTCTTTGTTGATGACAATTTTCATTCCTTGACCACCTAAAACATACGAAGGTCTCACTAAGATTGGGAAATCTAATTTTTCTGCTAAAGCCAAAGCTTCATCAGCCGATTCTGCTATTCCAAATTCTGGATAAGGAATATTATTTCTTTTTAATAATTCAGAAAAACTACCTCTGTCTTCTGCTAAATCTAAAGCTTCAAAACTAGTACCTATAATTTTAATTCCGTATTTGGTTAATTTCTCTGCCAACTTTAAAGCTGTTTGACCACCTAACTGAACGATAACTCCTTCTGGTTTTTCATGTTTGATGATGTCATAAATATGTTCCCAAAAAACAGGCTCAAAATACAACTTATCTGCAGTGTCAAAATCTGTAGAAACCGTTTCTGGATTACAGTTAATCATAATGGTTTCATAACCACATTCTGCTGCAGCTAAAACTCCATGTACACAACAATAATCAAATTCAATTCCCTGCCCAATTCTATTTGGACCAGAACCCAAAACAATTATTTTTTTCTTATCAGAAACGACACTTTCATTATCTGCGTATTGTTTTCCATCAGCAGTAAGAACATCATTTTCAAAAGTAGAATAATAATATGGCGTCATTGCTTTAAACTCTGCCGCACAGGTATCAACCAATTTAAAAACTCTGTTGATATTTAATTCTTCTCTTTTAGCGTAAACTTCACTTTCTAGACAGTTAAGCATATGGGCAATTTGTCTATCACCATATCCTTTTTGTTTAGCCTCAAGTAGTAAATCACGTTGAATAGTGTCTATCTTATAGGTAGATATCTCTTTTTCTAATAAAAATAATTCTTCGTATTGCTTTAAGTACCACATGTCAATCTTTGTAATCTCGTAGATTTGACTTAGTGGTATTCCCATTGCGATGGCATCATAGATAGCAAAAACACGATCCCAACTTGCATTGGTTAATTTATCTATAATTTGATTGTAATCTGTATACCCTTTTCCATCAGCTCCTAAACCGTTGCGTTTAATTTCTAAAGATTGGGTTGCTTTGTGCAATGCTTCTTGGAACGAACGTCCGATACCCATTACCTCTCCAACAGATTTCATTTGCAAGCCTAAAGTTCTATCAGAACCTTCAAACTTATCAAAGTTCCAACGTGGAATTTTGACGATTACATAATCTAAGGTTGGCTCAAATAAAGCCGAAGTAGATTTAGTAATTTGATTGTCTAACTCATCTAAGGTGTATCCAATGGCTAACTTCGTTGCAACTTTTGCAATAGGATATCCTGTTGCTTTACTTGCTAAAGCCGATGAACGCGACACACGTGGATTGATTTCTATGGCAATAATATCTTCTTTTTCATCAGGAGAAACGGCAAACTGAACATTACATCCACCTTCAAAATCTCCAATAGAACGCATCATTTTGATGGCCATATCACGCATTTTCTGAAAAGTTTTATCAGAAAGTGTCATTGCAGGTGCTACGGTAATTGAATCTCCGGTATGAATTCCCATCGGATCCATATTCTCAATAGAACAGATAATTACTACGTTGTCATTGTTATCGCGCAACAATTCTAATTCATATTCTTTCCATCCCATCATGGCTTTGTCAATCATCACCTCATGAATCGGTGATGCTTCTAAACCTCTACTTAATAATTCATCAAAATCTTTTGGATCATATACGATAGAAGCTCCTGCTCCACCTAAGGTATATGAAGATCTAATTACTAAAGGAAACCCAAATTCTTGTGCAATTTCTTTTCCTTTTAAAAATGATGTAGCTGTTGCTTGCGGTGCCATTGGCACATCAATCTTTAACATCAATTCTCTAAAAAGTTCTCTGTCTTCAGTAATATTGATAGCATCAATATCAACCCCAATTAATTGAACGTCAAAATCTTTCCAAATTCCTTTATCGTCGGCTTCAATACATAAATTCAATGCAGTCTGACCTCCCATTGTTGGTAAAACAGCATCAATCTGTGGATGCTCTTTTAAAATTTGTATAATTGATTTTGTCGTTAAGGGCAACAAATACACATGATCAGCCATACTTGGGTCTGTCATGATGGTTGCTGGGTTAGAATTAATCAGAATGGTTTCTATACCATCCTCTCTTAATGAGCGTAAAGCTTGGGTTCCAGAATAGTCAAACTCACAAGCTTGTCCTATCACTATCGGACCCGAACCGATAATTAGAATTGATTTAAGGTCTTGTTTTTTAGGCATTATTTTAAGTTATGTTCTGTGGGTAAATTTAAAAAATCATTGGGTATAAAAAAAGGTGTTACTAAAATAGAAACACCTTTATTATTAACATCTTGTTAATCATTATTTTTTATGTCTTGTTTCAGATGAAACAGACAATTTTTTTCTTCCTTTTGCTCTTCTTCTAGCTAAAACCTTACGACCATTAGCAGAAGCCATTCTATCTCTGAAACCGTGTTTGTTTCTTCTCTTTCTATTCGATGGTTGGTACGTTCTTTTTGGCATTACTTATATTTTTAAATATCGTCTTTATTAATTTTGCTTTAGTGAAATTACGTCTGCTAAAAGCGTGCGCAAATATACAACTACTTTTGTTTTTGGCAAATACTATTTGAAAAAAAAACAAATATTTTTATTCTTTAAAATTCTAGGCTGTTTATTCCTCTTTTTTAGATGTTTTTTGTTTGTAAAAACTTTTAGAGTTAGTACTTTTGCCCAAACCTAATCACCATGAAAAATACTAAATACGTTTTTGTCACAGGAGGCGTAACATCATCACTAGGAAAAGGAATTATTGCTGCCTCACTTGCCAAACTACTTCAAGAAAGAGGCTACTCCGTTACCATACAAAAATTAGACCCATACATTAATATTGATCCAGGAACATTAAATCCATACGAGCATGGAGAATGTTATGTAACTGACGACGGTGCAGAAACTGATTTGGATTTAGGTCACTACGAGCGATTTTTAAACATCCCAACTTCACAAGCCAACAACGTTACTACAGGTAGAATTTATCAATCTGTCATTAATAAAGAGCGAAAAGGTGAATTTTTAGGAAAAACCGTTCAGGTGATTCCTCATATTACTGATGAAATTAAACATCGCATACAAATCTTAGGTGAAACAGGTGATTTTGATATCGTTATTACAGAAATTGGTGGTACAGTAGGTGATATAGAATCTTTACCATACGTAGAGTCTGTACGTCAATTGTTATGGGAAAAGGGAGAAGAAAACGCTATTGTTATTCACTTAACCTTAGTTCCTTATTTGGCTGCAGCGGGTGAGTTAAAAACAAAACCGACACAGCACTCTGTAAAAATGCTCATGCAAAGTGGTGTAAGTCCAGACATTCTTGTTTGTAGAACCGAACATGAGATTTCTGACGACATTAAGCGAAAGCTAGCCCTGTTTTGCAATGTTAAAAAAGAAGATGTAATTCAATCTATCGATGCAGAGACCATTTATGATGTTCCTAATTTGATGTTTGAAGAAGGTTTAGATCAAGTAGTCTTAAACAAATTAAAACTTTCCTCAGAAAAGCTTCCTAAACTTATTGAGTGGAACAACTTTGTAAGAAAACACAAAAACCCAACCTCTGAAATTGAAATTGGATTAATTGGTAAATATGTAGAATTACACGATTCTTACAAATCTATTACAGAAGCGTTTATACATGCAGGATCTTCTAACGAGACCAAAGTAAAGGTTCGTTGGATACATTCGGAGAGTTTAACTCCTAAAAATGTAGAGAAAAAATTAAAAGGTCTTCACGGTATTTTAGTGGCTCCAGGTTTTGGTGACAGAGGTATTGAAGGAAAAATAAAAGCAGTACGTTATGCACGTGAAAACAACATTCCTTTTTTCGGAATTTGTTTAGGAATGCAAATGGCCGTGATTGAATTTGCAAGAAACGTACTAGATTTAGAAAATGCAAGTTCTACAGAAATGAACAAAAGCACCAAATACCCTGTTATCGACTTGATGGAAGATCAACAAGATGTTACTCAAAAAGGAGGAACAATGCGTTTGGGAGCTTGGGATTGTACCTTGCAAAAAGACTCTAAAGCCTACGAAGCTTACGGAACAGAATTTATTAGCGAAAGACATAGACATCGCTATGAGTTTAACAATACATTTTTAGCGCAAATAGAAGCTGCAGGCATGAAAGCAACTGGAACCAACCCTAAGACAGGTTTGGTTGAGATTGTTGAAATCCCTTCGCATCCTTGGTTTGTCGGTGTGCAATACCACCCAGAATATAAAAGTACTGTATTAAACCCACACCCTTTATTTGTGAGTTTTATCAAAGCTGCTTTGACATACGCTAAACACTAAAATTTAATTTAAAAATGTTACGAATACTAGTTTAGTGTAAATTGGAATACTGTTTGCACACTATAGCTATCTGTAATTAACCCAAGCAAAACAAAGGACATATAAACAAGTTTTGCTACATTTGTCGGGCTTTTCTTTAAAAATCGAAAGGCTTATGACAAGTTGACATTTTAAGAACATTCAATGGAAAAAAAGAAATTTGACGCAAATTCGTTTATCGGTTTATTATTATTAGGAGCGATTATGCTTTGGTTTATGTATTCAAGCCAAGATGAAGTAACTCCTATAGAATCCTCTGTAGAAACTGTTACTGATACAACAAAAAACAATACAGTAGAACCTAATGCAACTACCATTGCAGTAAGCAATGACTCATTAAGTAATCTTGCTTTGCAAAACCAACTCGGTGCTTTTGCTTACGGAGCACAAACCGCAAAAAAAGGAACTACAGTTTTAGAAAATAGCGTTCTAAAATTAGTTATAGACAACCAAGGGGGGCAAATTATTGAGGCTGAAGTTAAAAACTTTAAAACCTATGACTCTTTACCTCTTTATTTAATTAAAGATAAAAATGCATCCTTTAATTTAAATTTTGGAACTACAGATAATCGCATTTTAAACACCAAAGATCTTTTATTTATCCCTAGCTTAACTAAAAATGGAGATAATCAAGTACTTTCTTTAAAATTAAAAGTAAGTGACTCTCAGTTTTTAGAATACCGTTATGAGATGAAACCAGGAGATTATATGGTAGGTTTTACGGTTCGTTCTCAAGGATTAAGTACTGTAATTAACGGTTCTAATACTGTAAAACTAGATTGGGACTTAGACGGGTATCGTCATGAAAAGAGCATGAAGACTGAGAACATGTACAGCACGCTCTATTTTGAAAACGAAGACGAAGTAGACTACTACCAAAGAGATGCTACAGAACTAGAAGAAACCATAAAATGGACCGCTTTTAAGCAGCATTTTTTCTCTTCTATCTTATTGACCGACACACCTTTCTCATCAGCGCAAGTATCTACTAAAGATTTGGTTAGTGCCGATGAAAACAACAAAACCTTTACCAAACAATTTGGCCTTTCTACACCTTTAGCCCTACAAGGTGGTGAACTAAATTACAATATGAGTTGGTATTATGGACCAACAGACTATACAATCTTAAAAGGTTACAAAGACACTAATATTAGTGAAATTGTTGATTTAGGATGGGGTATTTTTGGTTTTATCAACAGAACTGTATTTATTCCAATTTTTGATTTGCTAAGTGGTTGGATGACCAATTATGGTTTGATTATTATATTAATGACCATTGTCGTTCGTATTTTAATGTCTCCATTGGTATATAAATCTTATGTCTCTAGTGCTAAGATGAAAGTAATTCGCCCAGAACTACAAGCTATCAATGAAAGATTGCCTGGAAAAGAAAATGCAATGAAACGTCAGCAAGAAACGATGGCTGTTCAACGAAAAGCCGGTGTAAGCATGATGTCTGGTTGTATCCCAGCACTTTTGCAAATGCCAATTTTCTTTGCCTTATTTAGATTTTTCCCGTCGAATATAGAATTGAGACAAAAAGGCTTCTTATGGGCTGATGATTTATCTTCTTTTGATTCAATTTTTACTTGGGACATGCACATTCCAATTGTATCGTCATTCTATGGAAACCATATTAGTTTATTCCCAATTTTAGCTTCTGTCGCTATTTTCTTTTATATGAAAATGAATCAAAGCCAACAAGCAAATATGCAAGCGCCTCAACAAGAAGGAATGCCTGACATGCAGAAAATGATGAAATTGATGATATACTTATCACCAATCATGATGTTGTTTTTCTTTAACAACTATGCAAGTAGTTTGAGTTTGTACTATTTTATTTCTAACTTATTGACCATCGTAATTATGCTAGTTATTAAATACTACGTAATTGATGAAAAGAAAATTCACGCTCAAATTGAAGAAAACAAAAAACGTCCTGAAAAGAAAAAAGGAAAGTTTAGACAACGTTTAGACGATGCTATGAAACAAGCGCAAGAGCAACAAGCACAACAAAAGAAAAGAAAATAAACGCAAAGGGTTATTCTGAACACGTTTTAGAATCTTATTATAAAAAACCCCGAAGCAATGCTTCGGGGTTTTTTATATTTGCAGTTGTCATTATTCTTCACATGATGCCAAAACTTATAAATGGAAGTTCTATGTGTTAATAAGATCTATCGTCGCTGATGCTTCGCTTTGTATTAATGATATAAAAACACTAGGCTTAGCTGGCTCTAAACTATTCTTGAGTAAAAACCTATAAAAATTAAAGCGTCTTCTCCCAAAGTACTTTGTACCCATTTGAGCTCATAGTTATATAATACGAATCTTTTACTTCTACAAGTGGATAATTTATTTTTCTATCAAAAAATGGAACACCACTTTTTTTATTCAAAAAAACTTCAACTTTGTAATTATAGTAATTTTTTATATTAAATTCTTGACCATCATATCCTTTTAAACCTATTTTAATTGTTGATTCTTTGGTTGAATTTTTAATTTTAAATATAGCTTTACCTTCTTTTATTGATATAACTTTAGAACTGTCCATCGAGTTCATTAGGGTACTCTCTTTCACAAACGAGTTGTCCATGTTTCTAACTTGTACTTCCACAGAAACAGAATCTCCTTTTTGCCTCCAAAACTGAATTTTACTATATCCTAGTCTCTTAGGGGCTATCTTTTTAAACTCTACAATTAATTCTGAATCTTTTACTTGGTAGGTTCCTTTACCTATTGTGTATTCTTCATCTCCCATACCACTTTTATAATCAAAGGTTCCGTTCTTATAAAAAGTATAACAATTATAATTAAGGTTTAAGTTTCCACTTTCAACACAGTAAGTTCCTTCTTTTATCTCTTGAGAAAAAACGCCTAAGGAAGTAAAAAATACAATTACAAATGAGGTAAAATTCAAACTCCTTTTCTTTTTCATATCAATTTTATTATTTAATAAATTATAAACTAAACCCTCTTGGTCTTAAACCGTCCATAAAACAAGATATAACCATAACAAACGATGGTTAAAATAAAAGCTGTTTTAAAGCCAAAACCATCAATTAAATTCCCAAAGAAAAAGGGTATTACGGCTCCACCAACAATGGCCATACACAACAAACCAGAGGCCTGTGCTTTTAAATCACCTAAGCCTTCTAAACTGAGCGTAAAAATGGTTGGAAACATTATAGAATTAAACAAACCAACTGCTAAAATAGACCACATAGAAAGTAAACCTGTACTATTAATAGAAATGATGATCATGCTTATTGCTAGCATAGCAAAAATACTCAACACTTTACCAGCGGGCATAATTTTGGTTAAATAGGCACCTACAAAACGACCAATCATTGCTCCTCCCCAATAAAAAATGACAAAAATCCCCAATAAAGATTTTGGGTCTTTGCCAGAAAATGATTGATTAAAGGTATTGGCAATCGTGTTTGCTATGCTCATCATAGTCTCATTTTCTGCAACTATTGGAGCCAAGCCTGAATCGTAAAAATAATTGACTAAAAAACTACCAATAGCAACTTCTGCACCAACGTACACAAAGATTCCCAAAGCACCCATTAGCATAATTTTGTTTTTCAACAATGTAAAATAACCGCCTTTTGGGCTTTCTTCTATCAATGTTGGTAATTTGGTAAAGAGAAATACGACTGCTAACAATAAAATAAATCCAGCAATTACTAAAAATGGTGTTTGTACGGTTGCTGCTTCAGAAAGATAATATTCACTTTTTTGAGCTTCGTTTAACAGGCCTATTTCATCTGATGATTTTACTGAATCACTCAATAAAAACAAGGCTCCTACAACTGGCGCAATAGTAGTTCCTAAAGAATTAAAAGCTTGGGATAAATTTAATCGACTACTGGCTCCTTCTTCACTTCCTAACAAGGCAACAAAAGGATTTGCTGCAACTTGTAAGATGGTTATCCCACCAGCCAAGGTAAAATAACCCACTAAAAAAACAGAAAAGAGTCTGTGTTCTGCCGCTGGATAAAATAACAAACAGCCAACAGCCATGGTTACCAAACCAAGTACGATCCCTTTTTTATAACCAATCTTTGATAAAATGAATCCCGCAGGTAGTGAAAACACAAAAAAGGCCACAAAAAATGCGAATTGCACCAAGACTGTTTTTGCATAAGACATTTCAAAAACATCTTTTAATCTGGGGATTAATGAATCTACCAAAACGGTAATAAATCCCCATAAAAAAAACAAGGTGGTTAAAAAGATAAACGCACTTTTATAGGATTTGTTTGTTGCAGTTGTGTTCATTAAGCTTCTTTTTTAGTATAAAAATCTGATTCTATATAATCTTGTTTTCCTTCTTGATATTTACTGATTCCAAAGCCTCCATGGATACAATAACAACCGTATTCTCCTTGCTTGTTTAAAGCAACGTAACCTACCTGAAAGTTTTTGTAATTTGGATTGAGTTTAACAATTCTTTTGACACCTTCTTCACAGGCTTCTTGTGGACTTTTTCCTTGGCGCATTAATTCTACAATTAAAAAACTCCCAACTGTTTTAAGTACTTCTTCTCCCATTCCGGTTGCGGTTGCACCTCCAATGGTATTATCGATAAACAAGCCCGACCCAATAATGGCTGAATCTCCTACTCTACCTGCCATTTTATAAGCCATTCCACTAGTAGTACAACCACCAGAAATATCGCCATTTGCATCAATCGCCAACATCCCTATGGTATCGTGGTTCTCAATATTTATGATGGGTTTATATTCTGATTTTTCTTTCCACTTTAACCAGGCTTTTTTAGAATTCTCGGTAAGTAAGTTCTCTCTTTTAAAGCCTTGCTCAACAGCAAATTGTTCTGCGCTTTTTCCTGCCAATAAAACATGCGGCGTTTCTTCCATTACTTTTCTAGCTACAGAAATTGGATGTGCTATGTTTTCCATACACACTACAGCGCCATAACCACCGTCTTTATTCATTATACAGGCATCAAGCGTAACATTACCATCTCTATCTGGCGCACCACCATTCCCGACTGTTGTGTTCTTTAAATCTGCTTCTTCTACGCGACAACCAGCTACTATTGCATCTATAGACTCTCCTCCTTTTTCTAATACTTCCCAAGCTGCTTTTGTTGCATTGTGAAAACGCCAAGTAGCCACTACAACAGGAAGTACTGGTTTTTTATTACTAATGGCTGTTGTTCCTTTCTCATCAGTAACACAAGATGTTGTTAAACTGGGAGCAACTACCAAACCAAGACTTGATATGGAAGCTCTTTTTATAAAATTTCTTCTTTTCATTTTAAAAGATTTAAAGTTTAGGTGTAGCGCTCATTTCAAAAATAAACTCTCCTCCGTTCATAATTTCATTGTGTAAAATATAATTTCTATCAATCTGTTTACCGTTAATAGTCAGTGATTTAACATAGATATTATTTTTACTTTGATTTAACGTTTTTATTGTTAATCTATTGCCGTTTTCTAAATTTAGAATTGCATTTTTAACTAGAGGACTTCCTAGGGCATAGTGGTCGGATCCTGGAATAACTGGGTAAAAACCAAGACTACTAAACACATACCAAGCACTCATTTGTCCAGCATCATCATTTCCGCAAAGTCCCTCTACACCAGGCCCGTACATGGTATCCATAATCATACGAACTCGAGCTTGCGTTTTATAGGCCTTTCCTGTCCAATTATATAGGTATGGAATATGGTGACCTGGCTCATTACCGTGTACATAGTTACCTATTATTCCATCCCTGGTAATGTCTTCATGTTGATCGATAAACTTATCTTCGAGTTCCATAGTAAATAAAGAATCTAAGTGTTGAGAAAAGCGTTCTTTACCCCCCATTAGTGCAACCATTTTATCCAATTGATGCGGCACATACAAACCGTAATTCCAAGCATTTCCTTCAATAAAACCTTGACCATGCGTATCCAAAGGGTCAAAGTTCTTACGAAAACTTCCATCAGACATACGAGGACTCATATAACCATTTTTTGGATTAAAAACATTGTTATAATATTCTGAACGTTCTAAAAATATCTTTTCAGTTTCAGTATCACCAACACTTTTAGCTATTTGTGCAATGGTCCAGTCATCATAAGCGTATTCTAAGGTTTTAGAAACCGATGAATGGCTTTTATCATCCGGAACATATTGATAATCTAAATAGTCTCCGATACCATCAAAATAACGAACATTTGCGGTCGTCACTGAAGCCTTTAGTGCTTGTTTTTTATCAAAATTCCCAACTCCTTTTGCAATTGCATCTGCAATAACAGAGGTCGCATGATATCCAATCATACACCAATTTTCATTGGCGTAGTGGCTCCAAATTGGCAACATATTGTGTACACTCTCTTTTTGATGCGCCAACATTGATTTGATCATATCATTGTTGCGCTCTTGTTGAATGACATTAAATAAAGGGTGAAGCGCTCTGTAAGTATCCCACAAAGAAAAAATTGTATAGTTTGTAAATCCATTGGATTCGTGAATATTTTGATCTAGACCTCTGTATTTACCATCCACGTCTTCATACAAAATTGGGCTTAACATGGTGTGATACAGAGCAGTATAAAAAGTTTCCTTTTGAGCTGGGTCAATTGTTTCTATCTCTATTTTAGAAAGCTCTTGATTCCATTTTGCTTGGGTTTCGTTTTTGGTTTTTTCAAAGTCCCAGCCCGAAATCTCTTCCTTTAAATTATTTAAAGCACCTTGGGTACTTACGGGTGAAAGTGCAAATTTTACTTGAATTTTCTCATTAGCTTTGGTGTCAAAATTAAAATAAGCTCGGATGTTTTTACCTGCCATTTCTGGAAAGTTTTTTGTTTCATTAAAGCGACCATAAAATCCATTATATAGAATCTTGTCGTATTTTTTGTGTCCGTAACTTTTAAAAGGTTTTGAAAACTGCATCGCAAAAAACACTTTTTTTGTTCTTGCCCATCCTTTTGTTTGTCGATACCCGGTAATTAAACTATCGTTTTCTACTCGAATAAAAGTCCAAACGTTTTTATTATCATGCTGATACACATTATACACTAAATCTAGAATAATGTGTGCATCGGAAGATTCTGGAAAACTATACTGGTGAAAACCAACACGTTCTGTTGCTGTTAATTCGGCTTTAATTTTGTAATCCTCTAAATCAACCGTATAGTATCCTGCTTCAGCATGCTCCTTTTCATGAGAAAACCTTGAGTAAAAGCCCTTTCCTCCATCTTTGGTTACTATAGGATCTAATACAAGCTTCCCTGTTGTTGGCATCACTAAAAAATCTCCTAAATCAGCATGTCCTGTACCGCTAAAGTTAGTGTGAGCAAAGCCTAAAATAGTTGAATCTCTATATTGATACCCTGCACAATATTCATACGTTTTTGGATTGTACTTTCCATCAATATGCATCACCTCAAAATTGGTTTGTGGACTCAACTGTACCATTCCAAAAGGAGCGGTTGCACCCGGAAAAGTATGTCCCATTTTACTGGTCCCTATCATTGGGTTTACATAGGTAACAAAGTTATTGTCGAGATTCTTTTTATTGTCGATTGAGGTATTACATGCTGCCAAAAAGGATAGTCCTGCAACAAAAAGTACTTTTTTAAACATTTTACTCAATTTAATTTAGATTCTTATTCTATTACAATTTCATCTGCAAATAACCAAGAGCGGCCGTTGTGTTTGTAACCCAAATGCCAACTTGGTAATTCACCAAGCGTTTTTGCTACAATTCGAACATAACGAACATTTTTTCCTTTTAAATCAAATTTAATTTTTTTCATGGAAGCTACATCTGCTGCTTTTTCTGCTGCAATTTTTTTAGATCCAATTTTTATAAAATTCTGATTATCCACACTAATATAACAAGTAACTTCGGTAGGAAGAAAAATCCAACTTTTTTGATCTTCTAAAAAGCCTACAGTTGTAGTTTTTAAATTTTTACTCTTACCTAAATCAACAGTGGCAACAAGATCTACATTAGAAAAACCTTGCCAGGTTCCAGTTCTAAAATCTTTAGCACCAAAAATACCGTCGATTAATCCATTTGCTCCTCCACCATTATACTGATTGGCATATTGATGCTTTAACTGTATGGTAACATTTGGATCAATTTTAAAGAAATTAGTGATAATCTCAGCACTTTTTTCTGTTCCGTTTTGTGCGTAAATTTTTAAACTGCTTGGTTCAGAAATTTTAATTGGACTTTTATAAACAGTAAAATCTCCATCGTTTAAGGCATAATAAATAATACTTTTTGCATCCACAGAATTTAAGACAACCTCTGTACTTCCTTTAAAGGCAATCTCCCCTTTTTCTATATAAGGTGCAGGCACAATAAGGTGCTCTTCAATTGTAGTTTTAGGTACATGGGCATCTTGAGTTCCCCAATCAGTTGGTTGATCTGACATTTCAAAAACCAAGCTACCACCGTCTATAATATCTTGATGCTTTATATAAGAATAGGGATACTTTTTTCCGTTAAGCGCTACAGATTTTACATATTTATGCGCTGCAGATGCTTGATTGGCTAGAATGGTAAAGTTTTTTCCATTTTCTAAATGTATGGTCGCTTTTTCAAACAACGGAGCCCCAATAATATATTCATTAGACCCTGGTGTTACAGGGTAAAACCCTAGAGAACTCAACACATACCAAGCACTCATCTGACCACAGTCTTCGTTACCAGATATACCGTCTGGGGTGTTCATATACAGTTCAGTTAAAATTTGTCGAACGCGTTCTTGAGTTTTATGAGGCTTATTTACAAAGTTGTATAAATACGCCATATGATGACTTGGCTCATTACCGTGAGCGTATTGACCTATCAAACCAGTGATATCGGCTTGATCTCTACCCGAGGTCGTATGATTAGCGGTAAACAACTCATCTAACTGAGCTTCTAAAGCCTGCTTTCCTCCCATCAATTTGATAAAACCAGTAACATCCTGGGGTACATAAAAGCTATATTGCCATGAATTGGCTTCGGTATAATTAAAGTTTACTTCATAAGGATCAAAAGGAGCAAACCAAGTATTTCTAAAACGACCTCGCATAAATTTTGTGCTGGGATCAAAAATA
Source organism: Polaribacter pacificus (assembly GCF_038024035.1). Lineage (NCBI taxonomy): Bacteria > Pseudomonadati > Bacteroidota > Flavobacteriia > Flavobacteriales > Flavobacteriaceae > Polaribacter > Polaribacter pacificus. Next base: position 34,807 of record NZ_CP150664.1, on the reverse strand, counting down.
TTTTTATAATTCTGTGCTCTTTCTGTATAGGTTTTAAAATCATCTTGCTTTCCTAAAGATTTGGCCATCTGTGCAATGGTCCAATCATCGTATGCATATTCTAGCGTTTTAGATACCGACTCTGATTCTAATTCTACTGGTATAAAACCAAGTTTTTTATAACTATCTAAACCTAACTTATCACGGGTTGCAGAGTGTTTCATGGCTTTAAAGGCTTTAGAAACATCATAATCTCTAATACCTTTTAAATAGGCATCTGCTATAACAGGAACTGCATGATACCCTATCATACACCCAGTATAACAGGCAGATAAATCCCATATTGGCATGATTCCACCTTCATCGTATTTGGCTAAAAAAGTATTGATAAAATCGTTGGTTTTTTTGGTTTCTATTAAAGTATACAATGGGTGTGCTGCGCGATAGGTATCCCACAAAGAAAAGACCGTATAATAATCAAAATCAGTATTTTGATAAATATTTAAATCCATTCCTCGATACCTTCCATCTATATCTTGATATAAATTTGGCGCGATCATGGTATGGTATAAAGAGGTGTAAAAATTTGTTTTATAATCTGCATCATTAGATTCTACAACCATTTTTTCTAATTGTAGCTCCCATGCTTGTTGTGCTTCTTCTTTTACAGTTTCAAAAGTTTTATCACCGATCTCTAACTGCCAATTGTGTATGGCTCCATTTTCATCTACAGGAGAGATTCCAACTGTTACTTCTAAAATACTGCCCTCACTAGGGTCAAACTCAAAGGCTGCAAGTACTTTTTTACCTTCTTTTTTATTATCTAATAAAGTTACTTTGGTAAATGGTCGTGAAAACAACATATCAAAATACAAGCGTTGATCTGTAGCCCAAGCATTTGAAAAACGATATCCAGAAATTTCAGTATTCGAGTTGATGTTTAGTTTTGAATCCAACACCTGGTCTCTGTGTTCTAAATCTAGGATAACAATTTGTTTAGATCCTTCGGCAAAAGCATAACGGTGTTTCCCGCTGCGTTTAGATACAGTGAGCTCTACATCAATTTTAGTATCTTCTAAAAAGACCTTATAAAAACCTGGTTCGGCAATTTCAGTATCGTGTGAAAAGTGAGAACGATACCCGTCTTTACCATCTGCTCCATTGTTAAAAACAATTTTATTGGTAGGCATTAATAAAATATCTCCGTAATCAGAGACACCTGTTCCGCTGAGATGCGTATGAGAAAATCCGTAAATTTTATCGTCTGAATAATGGTATCCAGAGCAACCGTCCCATCCATCCAAACGCGTATCTGGGCTAAGTTGCATCATCCCAAAAGGCATGGTTGCTCCAGGAAAAGTATGGCCATGACCACCGGTTCCAATAAAGGGATTGACATAAGAAATTAGTTCTTGGTCTTTTTTTGCGAGTTCTATAGGTTGCTCTTCTTTACAGCCTAGTAATAAGAAAAAAACAATAAAAATTGAAAGAGGTGTAAGTTTCATGTAAAAAGATTAGTAAATTTAAGACTTCTAATATACTAAAATGGACATCAAGAAAATCATCATTAGCTTACTTTTTATACTAACACTTATTCAGTGTACTCAAAAACCAACAAAAGCTGTTGTGCCCAACATTATCCCAATCCCTAATGAATTGGCGATCTCTGAGGGTGAATTTATACTCAGTTCAGATACTCAACTCATTTACGACAATGAATTTGAATCTGTAGCGCTCTTTTTTAAAGACTATATCACCCAAGGAAGCAGCATCGCTTTGCAAACTGAAACAGCCAAAAATAGCATCTCATTTATCAAAGATACCAGCATCAACAATGATGAAGGTTATAGCCTTCTGATTCGCCAAGAAAAAATTGAAATTATAGCCGCTACGGCCAAAGGTGCTTTTTACGGTTTCCAATCTTTGCGTCAACTTCTGCCTATCTCTTTAGAATCAAACAAGGATCAGCCATCTGCTATCGCTGTGCAAAACTTACAAATTAAGGATGCTCCACAGTTTGTGTATAGAGGAATGCATTTGGATGTGGGAAGACATTTTTTTCCTGTAGATTTTATTAAAAAGTACATCGATTTAATGAGCATGCTTAAAATGAACACTTTTCATTGGCATTTAACCGAAGATCAGGGTTGGAGAATCGAAATAAAAAAGTATCCAAAGCTTCAAGAAGTTGCAGCCTACAGAGATGAAACCTTAATCGGGCATTACAGCGATCAACCCCACAAGTTTGATGGTAAAAAATACGGTGGTTTTTACACCCAAGAAGAAGTAAAAGAAATTGTAGCTTATGCAACGGCTAGACAAATTACGGTCATTCCAGAAATTGAAATGCCGGGTCATGCTCAAGCAGCTCTTTCTGCATACCCAGAATTAAGTTGTACGGGTAAACCTATTGGTGCAGCAACCAAATGGGGCGTCTTTGATGACATCTATTGTGCCAAAGAAAGCACTTTTAAGTTTTTAGAAGATGTCATTGATGAAATTATCCCATTATTTCCAGGGAAATACATTCATATCGGTGGAGATGAAGCTCCTAAAACACGTTGGAAAACTTGTGAGAGTTGCCAAGCACTTATCAAAAAAGAAGGCCTAAAGGATGAACATGGTCTGCAGAGTTATTTTATTACTCGAATGGAAAAATATATCAATTCTAAAGGAAAACAAATTATCGGTTGGGATGAGATCTTAGAAGGTGGACTTGCCCCCAATGCAACGGTGATGTCTTGGAGAGGTGTAAATGGTGCTGTAGAAGCGGCCAAACAACATCACGATGTTATTTTAACTCCCGGATCACATTGTTACTTTGATCATTACCAATCAACAAATGACAATGAACCTCTAGCCATTGGAGGTTTCTTGCCTTTAGAAAAAGTATACAGCTTTAACCCGATTCCAGAAGAATTAACAGAAGAAGAGGCAAAATATGTGTTAGGAGCTCAAGGAAATGTATGGACAGAGTATATTACGAGTCCAGAAAAAGTTGAATACATGGCCTACCCTAGAGCTATCGCGTTGAGTGAGGTAGTTTGGTCTGACCCAAAGAATAAATCGTATGAAAATTTTAAAAAACGATTGATCAACTATCAAAAACGATTGGATGTGCTCCAAGTAAATTACGCCAATCATCTATATGAATTGACTGGAAATTTTATCACCAAAGATCAGCAAATGACATATGAACTGAAAGCTTCATCTGATGATCAGTATATCCGATACACAACAGATGGTACTGAACCTACCTTAACATCACAATTATATACAGGTCCAATCACAATCACAAAAAACACCACTATCAAAGCTGCTAGTTTTAGCGATACTAAAAAAATTAGTACTGTATTTACAGAAAGTATCTTGCTTCATAAAGCCGTAGGTAAAAGCATTTCTATGAGTGTACCTCCCAGCCCAAGCTACAATGCTGGTGGAACCAAAGCTTTAATTAATGGTATTGTGGGTAGTGACCAACGTTACGGAGACAAAGAGTGGTTAGGCTTTTCTGGTAAAGATGTACAAATAACCATTGATTTAGGAGCACTAACAGAGATCAATAGCATTAGTACTCGTTTTCACAACGGAAAAGGTCAATGGATTTACGCTCCAACGCGGGTAGAAATAAGTTTTCCCGGTCAAGAAAAAAGCCTCACAAAGGTACTTCCAAAAACCGATGATTTGTTGGTTAATTTTAAGGTTGATGCAAAAATAACAACGCGCTATATACAATTAACACTGATTAATTACGGTGTAATTCCTGATGGAAGACAAGGAGCTGGTCACAAAGCATGGACCTTTATCGATGAAATTATCGTAAAGTAACCAAATTTTAATCGCTGCAGTTTAGGTTTCTGTCTAATCAGAAACACCTTAAAAATGAAACTAGAAATTTGTGCCAATTCATATCAATCAGCCATCAATGCAGAAGTTGCAGGAGCTCATAGAATAGAACTTTGTTCTGAGTTAGCTTTAGGGGGTATTACTCCTTCATACGGACTGCTCTCTAAAGTGTTGTCAAATTTAAACATCCCTGTTTTTGTTTTGATAAGACCAAGAGCTGGTGATTTTTGTTATTCTGATGATGAAATGGAAATTATGAAAGAAGACATCAGAATCTGTAAACAATTGGGTGCAGCCGGAATCGTCTCTGGAGTTTTAAAACAGGATTTGAGTATTGATTTGGAAAGAACCAAATCGCTTATAGACATTGCAGGAACACTCTCCTTTACTTTTCACAGAGCTTTTGACTGGGTTCCAAACCCTGTAGAAGAACTCTTTAATCTAGAAAACCTGGGTGTAGATAGAGTATTGACTTCTGGACAAAAACCAAATGTTGTCCTTGGTTTAGAAAACCTTAAAACGTTTCAAAAGGCAAGTAAAGGCATCGGCATTTTACCAGGTGGTGGTGTTAATGAAAGCAATGTTCAGTTGTTTCAAAAACACCAGTTTACAGAACTGCATTTAAGTGCCAGCAGTTTGCGAAAAACCATTGAGCATATTCCGATACCTATGAACAGTGACAAGCATTTTGATGAATATCAACAGGCTACTTCTGATATTAAAAAAATAAAAACCTGTCTTCAACTTTTAACTAATGAATCGTAAACTTTTACTTTTAAGTTTTTTAGCGCTAAGTGTTTTTTCTTGTAAAAAGCTACAGCAAGAGCTCCCTACAAACATTTCATTGTCAGAAAACTGGGTCTTTAAAGCCACTGATGAAACAAGTTGGAAACCAGCAGAAGTTCCTGGCAATGTTTTTACAGATCTGCTAAAGCAAAATCTCATTCCAGATCCTTTTATCAAGACCAATGAAGACAGTGTACAGTGGGTTTCATCAAAAAAATGGGAGTATAAAAAACTTTTTGAAGTCCCTAAAAACATCTTAGACAAAGCTCAAATAGAACTCAGTTTTGAAGGTTTGGATACCTATGCTACGGTCTATTTAAACGATGTAAAGATCTTAACCAGCAACAATGCTTTTAGAACCTACACCGTTAATGTAAAATCGAATTTAAAAAACAGCAATCAATTGCGGGTTGTTTTTGACAATAGCCAAGAACAACTAAAAGAAAAGCAGAACCCTTATCAGTTGCCAGAAGGCAGCAGAATCTACACCAGAAAAGCGCAGTTTCAATCGGGTTGGGATTGGGGGCCAAAATTAAACACAGCGGGTATCTGGAAAGACGTAAAACTAAAGGCTTGGAATACCGTTAGGTTTGAGGATGTATTTATTAAACAAGATCAGCTCTCTAAAAGCCTGGCGCGTCTAACTGCAGAAATTAGCATCCATAGTACAGAAGACAAAAACGTGAGTATTTTTAGTTTGATAGACAAGCAAGAAACAAGTCATGAACTTCAGATTAAAAAAGGAACTCACACTTACAAGATACCCTTAGAGATTAACAATCCTGAACTTTGGTGGACGCATAATTTAGGAGCACAAAAATTATATCAATTTCAATTTCAACTAATAGCCGATGGTACTCTTAGCGATGTCAAAAATTTAAAAAAAGGACTAAGAACCATTGAATTGGTACGAAAAAAAGATGCAATTGGCGAATCTTTTGCATTTCATTTAAACGGAGTACCTGTTTTTATGAAAGGTGCTAATTATATTCCACAAAATAGTTTTCAGAATAAGGTAAGAGATCAGCACTATAAAAAACTACTTTCTAATGCTGTTGATGCCAATATGAATATGCTGCGTGTTTGGGGTGGTGGAATCTATGAAAATGACATCTTTTATGAGTTATGTGATGAAAAAGGTCTTTTAATTTGGCAAGATTTTATGTTTGCTTGTGCTATGTATCCTGGGGATGAGGACTTTTTAGACAATGTACAACAAGAAGCTATCGATCAGGTAAAGCGCTTGCGAAACCACAGTTCAATTGCACTTTGGTGTGGTAATAATGAAAATGCAGAAGGTTGGAATCGTTGGGGCTGGCAAACGGGTAGGTCTGAGCAAGAAAAAGAGGAAATCTGGAAGGACTATCAAAAGGTTTTTAATGACATCTTACCCACTACTGTTTCTCAGTTAACCGATGCAACTTCTTATTGGGAGAGTTCTCCTAAATACGGTAGAGGGAACCCTAAGCATCAATTTGAAGGAGATGCTCACGATTGGTGGGTATGGCATGATGCCTACCCTTTTGAACATTTTACAGAAAATGTACCACGGTTTATGAGTGAATTTGGTTTTCAATCTTTACCTAGCTACCAAACCATCAACCACATCAATCAAACAGAAAATGTACAATTAGATACTGAGGCTATGAAGAGTCATCAGAAGCATGTTAGAGGCACGCAATTAATCCAAGAATATTTACTGAGGGATTATCAAATGCCCAAAACGGATAAAGATTATGTGTATATAAGCCAATTACTGCAAGCAAAAGGCATCGTTATGGCTATCGAAGCCCAACGAAGAGCCATGCCCAATACCATGGGAAGTCTTTTTTGGCAGCTAAACGATTGCTGGCCAGCAATTTCTTGGTCTAGCATTGATTATTTCGGCAATTGGAAAGCGCTTCAACACAAGGCAAAGAAAGCCTTTAAAGATCTGTTAATCTCAAACAAGCTAACCGAAACAAACCTTGATACCTATCTGATTAATGATCATTTAGAAGCTTTTTCTGGAACCCTAAAACTTAGATTGTTAGGCTTTGACGGGGCAGAAATATGGTCAGATGAACAGCTAGTCTCTATTGCAGAAAACACGAGTAAAATAGTCTATAAAAAAGCACTCAATACATTAGATTTTGACAAAAAATCAACTGTATTGCTAAGCAGCTTTGAAGGTGAAAGCAGTATTTTTTATTTTGAAAAACCCAAAAATTTAGCACTTCAAAACAAGCCCATCAGTAAAGAAATTATCAGAAAAACAGCCACTGGATTTTCTATCGTATTAAAGAGCACAACTTTACAAAAAGATGTATTTCTGTGGTCGTCTAATCAAGGGCATTTTTCTGATAACTTCTTTGATTTACTCCCTAATGAACCGGTTACTATAGTATTTAAAACTGATGCTACCGCACTAGAGGATTTAGAGATTAAAAGTTTAAACAGCATCTATTAAGCTGCATTTAAATTAATCAGAAGTTTATGTAATCAGAAGAAAAATTGATTATTCTTCTACTTTAGGAAAAAATTGAGATTCTAAAAAACCCAAACCATAACCCATAAACTGGGTCATTGACGTGACTATGCTCAAAAGAGCGACTCGTAAGTTTTTGGTCTGAAATAAAGCATCTACAAACAAGAATCCTAGATATATCACATACAAGGCTATACCTTGCCAATAACCAAAAAGTAATGCAATTAAAGAAATATCTAGACCAAGTATAAACAAAGATGGAAACCAATAAGTGATTTTAGCCGTTTCTGGATAGCGTTTGTTTAATTGTGGTCTTGCCGTACCAAAAGCAAAAGTCTGTTTAAAAAACTGCTGAATACTACTTCTACGTTTGTGATATACAAAAGCTTCTGCTATCAATTGAGTTTCAAAACCATTTTCCCATAGGCGAAATGTCAAATCAATATCTTCTCCAGCTTTTAAAGCGGCAAAACCTTTGGTTTTTTCAAATGCTTTTTTGGACAGGCCGAGATTAAAACTTCTCGGTTGAAATTTACCAACAGCTTTTTTCTTACCCCGAATTCCTCCGGTAGTCAATACAGAAGTCATAGAGTAATTAATAGCTTTTTGCAAAGGAGTAAAACTGCTATGAGCGGCATCTGGACCACCATAGACATCGGTAAAGTTGCTTTCTAAGGCTTGCTTTACAACCTTCAAGTACTGCTTTGGAACCAGTACATCAGAATCTAAGATAATAAAATAGTTTCCAGTTGCATTTTCCATTCCAAAGTTTCGGCTTAACCCAGCTCCACTATTGGCTTTAAAGAAATATTTTATATTGAGTTTTGATTGGTATTTTTCTACTTCAACAGCACAGGTATGTTTAGAACCATCTTCTATAATTAGCAGCTCAAAATCATCCGAAAAATCTTGCTGACAAAGACTCTCCAACAACTCTTCAATTTCTTGAGGGCGATTGTAAACGGGTACGATTATAGAAAAACTTAAATTCAAGATAAGGGCCTAAAATTAAAAGGTAAATGTAAAAAATAAAAAGTTGAAAGCTTGTGTTTACAGAACTTTCAACTTTTAACTATAATTTTTAAAGCAAGTAACTACTTGGCTGTAAAAGTGTCCATAACTCCATCACTGACTCCCATATTAGAGAAACCTCCATCGTGAAACAAATTCTGTAAAGTTACTTTTTTAGTAAGATCAGAAAAGAGTGAAATGGTATAATCAGCACAGTCTGCTGCTGTTGCGTTCCCTAGTGGAGACATACTATCTGCATAAGCAATAAAGCCATCAAATCCTTTAACACCACTACCTGCTGTGGTAGGAGTTGGTGATTGAGAAATCGTATTGACACGTACTTTTTGATCACGTCCAAAGAAATAGCCAAAACTACGGGCAATACTCTCTAAATAAGCCTTATTATCAGCCATGTCATTATAATCAGGAAAAACACGTTGTGCAGCCATATAGGTTAAAGCAACAATGCTTCCCCACTCATTCATGGCTTTCTTATTGTACAAAACATTCATTACTTTATGAAAAGAGACCGCAGAAACATCCCAGCCTTTTTCTGTAAAATCATAATTAGAATCGGTATAGTGCTTTCCTTTACGAACGTTGACAGACATACCAATAGAATGCAATACAAAATCAATTTTACCTCCTAAGATTTCCATTGATTTCTCTACCAAATTTGTTAAATCTTCCATAGACGTTGCATCTGCAGGGATAATCTGAGAACCCGTTTTTTCTGCAAGAGTATTTAACTCTCCCATTCGCATGGCAATAGGTGCATTGGTCAACACAAAGGTTGCGCCTTCTTCATGTGCTCGTTCTGCTACTTTCCAAGCGATTGAGTGCTCGTTTAAAGCTCCAAAAATGATTCCTTTTTTTCCTTTTAGTAAATTATACATACTCGTTGTTTTATTCTTTTATTTGATAATGATGCTCCAAAAATTAATAAAATTATTAGGAGCTATTTTTTTAGTGACTACCCAGCTTTAATTGAGCAACTCTTTAGCGTGAATGATTGCTGAATCTGAGAGTTGTTTGCCTCCTAGCATTTCTGCAATTTCAGAGATTCTTTCTTCTTTAGAGAGGCGTTTTAAATTGGTGGTGGTTTGTCCGTCTATATCTTCTTTGTATACTTTGTAATGCTGATTGCCTTTGGCAGCTATTTGAGGTAAATGCGTAATGGTAATTACCTGCATGTGTTTTGCCATCATCTGCATAATATGAGCAATTTTGTTAGAAACCTCACCAGAAACCCCCGTATCAATTTCATCAAAAATAATGGTGGGCAGCTGTGAGTTTTCTGAGAGAATTTTTTTAACAGAAAGCATCACTCGAGACAGTTCTCCTCCAGAAGCTACTTTTTTTAATTCTCCAAAATGACCGCCTTTGTTTGCTGAAAAAAGAAAATCTAACTGGTCTTTACCATTTGAAAAATAATTGTTTGTCTTTTTGGTTTGAATAGAAAAACGAGCATTCTCCATGCCTAAATCAGCCAACAACACTTCTAACTGATCAGTTAAAGTAGGTAATACCAGTTTTCTAGCCTTTGAAATTTCATCGGCCAGAGTATCTAGAATTTTTTCTTCAGCTTTTATGGCAGCAGTCTTCTTTTCTAGCTCTTCATCTGCATTTACAACCAAATCTACTTTTTCTGAAAGTTCTTGCTGGATTGCCAACAAGGCAGTATTGGTAGATACATAATGCTTTTTTTGCAAATTATAAAGTAACTGCAATCGATCGTTGAGCTCTTCTATTTGGTTGGGATTAAAGTCTACATTTTCATTGGCGTCTTCTAACTCCGAAACAATATCATCAAATTCTATTTTTACGCTTGTGATTCGCGCATGCAACTCTTCGTAGCTTTTAGCATAAGTAGCAATTTTTTGCAATTTACCATCTAAACTGTGAAGCAAACTTTGCAAGCCAATATCATCACTGGTTGACATGGCTAAAGACTCTGATAAACTAAGCTTAATTTCTTCTATATTATTTAGCTTGTCTAGCTTTTCTTCTAGGTGCTCTTGCTCATCTTCTGTTAATTTGGCTGCCACAAGCTCTTCATACAAATGCAGATTATAATCGTGCTGCTGCCTTGCCTCTCTTTGAGTTGCCAAAAGCAAGTCATGCTCTTTTTGCAATTGTTGGTAGCTCTTTAATTTCTTTTGATACTTGGCTATATTAGTAGCATTTTTTGCTAGGGCATCAACTATAGAAAATTGAAAATGCGTGTCTGATAATTGCTGAGTTTGATGCTGTGAGTGCACAGCTATCAACTGGGTTTTTAACGCGTTTAAAACGTTTAGGGTTACTGGCGTGTCATTGACAAAAGCTCTCGATTTTCCAGAGGGTAAAATTTCTCTTCGAATAATCGTTTGAGGTTCATAGTCTAAGTCTTCTTCTTCAAAAAAAGCTTCTAATTGATAATTTTGAATGGCCAATTGTGCCTCGACTATACACTTACTTTCTCTATCTTTTAATGCAGAAGTATCGGCTCTATTTCCTAGAACCAAACCAAGCGCCCCTAATAAAATAGATTTCCCAGCTCCGGTTTCTCCAGTAATAATTGAGAGACCATCAGAAAAATCAATGGTTAACTCATTGATTAAAGCGTAGTTTTGTATGGATAGTTTTGTTAGCAAATACTTAAATTTTAGAGACTAAAATTACTTAATTTTTTGCCACTTTGTTGTATTTGTTGGAGAAATTTTTTGCAAGACCTCTTTCATCTGATTTACTTTTGATGAACGCTGTCCATCAGAAAAAAGGTTGACGATTTCATCTGATTTTGCATCAAAAAACAATCGCAGTATACTATTACCAAAGGATAAATTGTCTAAGGGTTCTAATTGAAGTATGGTGCTTTCTATGGTGCTTTTGGCCTTGTTTTTATCTTGATGAAAAATATCCATCCCTAATCTATGGTAGCTATAAAGGATGTTTTTAAAAGCTGACAACTTAGCGTTGGTTAAATTGTCGATTAAAAGAAACCTGTTTTGCAAACCTGTCTCGTCTAACCAACCTGGACCCCCATTTTGTTGCGCCAACATAGCCACATCTTTGGCTTTTTTAAAATACTCTTCACCTCCATTAAGTGCAAAAGTATCTGCATCCATTCCTAAAATAACGTAGATATAAAAGACAATGGTTGAGCGTAAATTTGACTCAAAAGAAACAGTATTATAATTAAATGCCTCAAACTCTGTATAGTTAAAATTAAAGTCATTATCATTAATATTCAATACCGGGCTACTGTATGAACTTCCGTAGACGGGCCTTGCAGATTGTACTTGAATACTGGCTTCAAATCTATTGGTAGACGGCTGTGCGTTGATGGTGATGGTAAATGCACAGTTAATTTTTTCTTGACTCTTTACATTGAGTCCTGTCCACTGCGTTTGATTGACAAACTCATTTAAAGATTGCTGTAATGTGGTAAATACTTGCTTGTTTGATCCAGAAATTTTATCAGCATTTACAGTAATTAAACAGTTCAATTCTTGTGCACTAAAAGTTTGCACAAACAAAAACAGTATAAAAGCTAGAAAAAATTTAGGCATTTAATTGATTTAAAATTTCATTGATGATGTCTATAGCCACATCGGCTTTTGACTTTAATTGAAACGGAATTTTATTCAGATTCTTATCTATCAACGTAATTTTATTTGTAGCACCAGCAAAACCTGCACCCTTGTCTTGTAATGAATTCAATACAATCAAGTCTAAGTTTTTTCGCTGTAGCTTACCGATAGCATTGGCTATCTCATCATTGGTTTCTAAAGCAAAACCAACCAAGAACTGTTGTTCTTTAATCTTTCCTAAAGAAGCTAAAATATCACGAGTAGGCTCAAGCTCAATTTGCAGAACACTCTCTTTCTTTTTTATCTTTTGGTTAGCAACTTGCTTAGGCCTGTAATCGGCAACAGCTGCTGCTAAAATTGCAATATCAACCTTTTTAAAATACTCGTGACAAGCCGTGTACATTTCTTCGGCTGTGGTTACATCAATACGATGTATAAAAGAATTTGACACCTGCTCATTAGAAGGACCTGCAACTAAAAAAATTTCTGCCCCTAAATTGGCAAATGCTTTTGCCAACTCAAAGCCCATTTTTCCAGAAGAGTGGTTTCCTATAAAACGAACTGGATCAATTGCCTCATAGGTAGGACCTGCCGTAAGCAAAACTTTTTTACCACGTAATGGCAATTTTGACAATACATCCTTTTCTATAAAATTAACAATATCTTCAGGCTCAGCCATACGACCTTCTCCAACAAGACCACTTGCTAGTTCTCCACTAGTAGCCGGTATTAGTTTATTGCCATAAGCCTTTAAGCTAGCCAGACTGTTTTTAGTAGAAGGGTGCTGATACATATCTAAATCCATTGCAGGAGCAAAATACACGGGACATTTGGCAGACAAATAGGTGGCCAACAATAAATTGTCACTGGTCCCTTGCACCATTTTAGAAAGTGTATTAGCCGTAGCTGGAGCGATGAGCATAAGATCTGCCCATAAGCCTAAATCAACATGGTTGTTCCACAATTCATTTTCATCTTCTTTGTTAAAAAAAGTGGAATGAACTGGATTTTTAGAAAGGGTTGATAAGGTAAGAGGGGTAATAAAATCTTTAGACGCAGGAGTCATTATAACCTGAACTTCTGCGCCTTTTTTTATAAATAAACGAACCAAACTGGCCGTTTTATAAGCGGCGATACCGGCAGTGATGCCTATTAAAACTTTTTTACCGCTTAAAACAGACATTACTCTGCTTCTGGAGTTCTGTAATATACTTTACCAGCTAACCACTCTTCTATTGCAATAGCAGTTGCTTTTGGTAATTTTTCGTAAAATTTTGAAACTTCAATTTGCTCTTTGTTTTCAAAAACTTCTTCCAAGCTATCGTTGTAAGTTGCAAATTCATCCAACTTATCAAGTAATTCTTTTTTTAAATCTCCATTAATTTGATTGGCTCTTCTTGCAATAATAGAAATTGCCTCATAAATATTGTTCGTAGGAGCTTCAATAGCCTCTTTATCATAAGTAATCGTACTTACTGGAGCTTTGGTTTCTTTATAATCCATAATTAACTTTTTTCTAATGTTTGTTGTTCCTTTTGAAGATCTGCTAACAATTTAGCTGATTCTTCTAAGTATTTAGTTTCTGGGAAGTTTCTCTTTAGCTTGTCATATGCTAAAATAGCCTCTTTAATTCTATCTAATTTTTTTCTTTGCACACTTTTTAAAGCTAAATCATGTGCTGCTTTTAATCGGTAAAACAATGCATCCTCTTTAAATTCTGACCCTAAATACTCTGTCAATAAATTATCAAAAGCAATAATTGCCGCTTTGTAATTACCTGGGTCTGATGGTGCTGTTGTATAATATCCTTTTGCAATCTCAAAAGCTTTTTTCTCTAATTTATATCGGAGTTCTTTATAGTATTTATTTGCCTCATCCAATCGATTAGAATTAGGAAAAGCATCTATAAAACTCTGAAAAGAATTTAAGGCTCTTCTGGTCTCTGTTTGATCTAAATTATAACGAGGCGCCGCTAACATATAGCTATACGCTGATAAAAAAGCAGCTTCTTCTCTTTTAGAACTCTTAGGATAACCTTCTGCAAAACGTTCAAAATAATAACCAGCCAAATCATAATCCTTGATATTAAAATTGGACTGAGCAATCATAAACTCAATGCGTTCCATTTGTGGTTTTGATCGATACGTTGGTGTCACTTTTACAAATAAGTCAAGCGCTTTACTATACTTTTTTGCATTGTAAAGTTCTTCAGCCATCTTGTATTGCTCTTCAACCGTTCCTTTGTTCAATACTTTTTGATAGTGTGAACATGACGAGAAGACCAAACCAATGGTTGCGATATAGAGTAAATTTTTCAGTTTAAACATTTGGCAAAATTAGTGATAAATTATGGATTATTAAAACGATTTTTTCTAGTAAAAATTGCTGATTGCAAGTAAAGATAAAATCAAGTACCAAACCAGTGATAGATTATTAAAAGTTTGTTAATCTTGAAACCTAAGCACACCAATAAATAAACTTAAAACAATTGCCTAAACAAAGGTTTAATAAAAAAGACATTTTTAGTACTTTTCTAAAAAAGTATTAATCTGTGTTTGCAAGGTATTTGAAGCTTTAACCAATGGCAATCTCACCTCCTCTAAACAAATATTAATACTGTTTAAAAGTGATTTTATACCTGCTGGGTTTCCTTCTGCAAAAATCAAATCGATACTCTCTGCAAGCTCATAATGCAAAGCAAAAGCCTCTTTTGTCTTTCCTTCTAGCCCTAACTGAATCATTTTTGAAAAGTTTTTAGGCAAACCTTGACCAATAACGCTAATCACACCTGATCCGCCCGCAAGTGTCATCGGCAGCGCAATCATATCATCTCCAGAAATCACTAAAAAGTCTTTAGGTTTGTCTTGGATAATTCTCATGGCTTGAACCAAATCACCAGCAGCTTCTTTTACAGCAATTACATTGTCAAAATCATTGGCCAATCGAACGATGGTTTCTGGTAACATGTTTGATGCAGTTCTACCTGGAACATTGTATAAAATTATTGGCAAACTACTTGCCGTCGCAACCGCTTTAAAATGCTGATATATCCCTTCTTGTGTAGGTTTGTTGTAATATGGAGATACAGATAAGATAGCATCAAAAGCAGAAAGATCTGTACTTGAAACCTCTTCAACAACTGCAGCAGTATTATTACCTCCTATCCCAAGAACCAAAGGCAAACGTCCTTTATTGGTTTCAATAATTTTAGCTTTTACTGCCTCTTTTTCAGAAAGTGTTAGTGTTGCAGGCTCTCCAGTAGTCCCTAAAACTACTAAATAATTGATCCCTTGTGCAATTTGATATTCAACCAAACGCTCTAAGCCATCAAAGTCAACTGTTTTATCTGCTTTAAATGGTGTAACTAAAGCCACTCCTGTTCCTGTAAATTTCTGCATGCTTTTAATTATTTATATTAGGATTTTTGTTTTCTAAACTCAATACAAAGTTATCTTTTTTTTGAACTAAAATCATAGGCTAAACATATAAATTTAGTGTTTCAAATAAAAACAACAAATTACTTGTGACTGTTTAAAATTAAACGAAAAATCTAGATTTTTTTTAATAAAGTAAGGTACTTGACAATCTCAGAAATAAAACTTTCTGTTTTTAATGGGTTCTCAGAAATAACCAAATCAAATAATTGATCATTTACACCTGCAAAACCAATTTTAAACATCGCTTTAGACTGAAGCGTGGCCATTTCTAAATACAAATTACTGTGATTGTAAAAGCCTATTAAAATATCAAAAGGCGTTTCTAAAAACTGTTGGATGCTTGGATCTGTAAACTCACCTCTTCTGTTAATATCTTTTTCTGAAAAGTGCTTATAGCTTTTGGGTGCATTTTTATCATACGGACGATAACTAAAGAGATGAAAGTGCTTCGCATTTTCTAGACCTTCTTCTAAAAGCCTGGTGATATCGATAACACTTGAGAGTTCATCAAAAGCCAAAATACCAACCTTCTGAACTTGCTTAGCACTCGTTGTATGGTTTTGAAGAGCAGTTTGTAGCTGCTTTTCAAATTTTTTGCGAATACTTTGTTCTTTAAATTTTAAAAACCCCATTTAAAAATTGCGCTAAAACTGTATCTTAGCCTTGGACAAATTTAATTAAAAAAAATGCAGTTTACAATCAAAAAAACTATTCTCTTGGTTTTTAGCTTTTTACTACTCTATGCTTGCAGTGAAAAAAAATTCCAAGTAACCAAAATAACCGCTAAAACAATTTTGGTTGACAGCACTACTTCTTCTAAAAAAATTATCGAAGAAACCATTGCTCCCTACCAAGAAAAAATGTTAGAAGAGATTAACACTGTACTTAGCTACACCCCTAAAGATTTAGTCAGAACTGATGGAGGTCTTGAAAGTAGTTTGGGCAATCTACTAGCCGACCTTTCTTACAAAAGAGCCAATCCTTTATTCTTTAAACAAACTCAAAAAAACATCGATTTTGCGCTTTTTAATTACGGTGGAATTAGAGCAGGAATTACAGCAGGAAACGTAACAAATAAAAATGCTTTTGAGTTGATGCCTTTTGAAAATAGTTATGTTGTTGTAGAGTTAACCGCAGAAAAAGTCAAAGAACTAGTCGCATATTTAATTGCAAATAAGACAGCTCACCCTGTTTCAAAACAATTTAGATTACACCTTAATAAAAAAGGCTATACACTAACAATTAACAAAAAATCTTTGAATTCTAATCAAACCTATTTTGTGTTAACCACAGATTATTTACAAAGTGGTGGGGATCAGATGAACTTCTTTAAAGATCCTGTTAACCTATACATTCTTGATTACAAAATGAGACATGCCATCATGGATGAGTTTAAAAGTCAAGACACTTTAAAAAGCATGTTGGATGGTCGATTTAAAAACAAATAGTATGGACAGAAGAAAATTTATAAAGCAAACCTCAGCGGCGGCGTCTATAGTAGGACTTGGCGGATTAACTCTACCTTCTTTTACGCCTAAAAAGAAAAAGCACATCACTATTTTACACACCAATGACACACATAGTCATATAGAACCTTTTGAGGCAGATCATTACAGATTTGCAAATAAGGGTGGTGTAGCTAGGAGAGCAACACTAGTTAACAATATTAGATTAGAAAATCCAAATACCTTATTGCTAGATGCTGGGGATATCTTTCAAGGAACCCCTTATTTTAATTACTTTGGAGGAGAGTTAGAGTTTAAATTAATGAGCATGCTCAAATATGATTTAGCAACCCTTGGAAATCATGATTTTGACAATTCAATTGATGGTTTTTACAAACAGCTACCCAAAGCGAATTTTAATTTTGTTTCGGCCAATTATGACTTTAGTAACACCATACTAGACGAGCATGTTAAACCTTACCAAACCTTTATAAAAGACGGTATTAAAATAGGTGTCTTTGGCTTAGGTATTAAATTACAGGGCTTGGTTGATCCTAAAATGTATAAAGAAACCCGTTATCTAGATCCTCTTGAGATTTCTCAGGACATGAGTCGGATTTTAAAAGAAGACGAGCAATGTGATTTAATTATCTGTCTTTCACATTTGGGCTATTATTACAAAAACAATCCCCAGAAAGTATCAGATCTTGTGATTGCAAAAGCAAGTAAAAACATTGATCTAATTATCGGAGGGCACACCCATACTTTTTTACCTAAGCCAACCCTAGTAAAAAATAGTGAAGACCAACAAGTTTTGGTAAATCAGGTGGGTTGTTTTGGTATTAATGTAGGTCGTGTCGATTTTTATTTCGATGAAGACAATGGGAAAATTAGCCAAGGAAAAACCATACTTGTGTAAGCAATTTAAACAATCAGCGTCTACTTCTGTAAAACTCTCTTTATGAATAAGTTTACAGTCTTCGCATTAAAAATTGTTATTGCAATTATACTCTTGCAAACTTTATTTTTTAAATTTACTGGAGCACAAGAAAGCATAGATTTATTTACAAAAATTGCAGGGAATAATGAGGTATTCATGAGAATCGGCACTGGTGTTTTAGAACTTATTGCTTCTTTCTTATTGTTTGCACCCAAAAAAGCATTGCTTGGAGGACTCCTAACCGTTGGCTTAATGACTGGTGCTATTTTAAGTCATCTAGCCATTATAGGAATCGTTCATAATAATGATCATGGAGCCTTATTTATATCGGCTTTAATTGCTCTAAGTGCTGCTAGTCTACTAGTTTATAACAAACGCAAAGAACTGTCTTCTCTCTTAAAAAAACAAGATCGTATTTAATTGCTTTTTGCAATCATAGCCTTAGAGATTAAAAATTGAGCAAGGATATAAGTCACCATAATCAAAAGACTATAATAGTCTCGTGGCTCATAAAATTTATCAAGCGCAATTAAACCATCCGAAACAATAAAAAACACTGCCCCTATAAACAACCATTGGTTTGATCTTGATTTTTCTGTTCTATAAAGCAAAAATGCTACAGACCCAAAAGTAGAAATGGTAAGCCCATACAGTAGCACAGGGAACAAAAGTCCTTCTAAGGAACTGCCTATCAAGTACAACAAAGCACAAAGAAAGAGTACAAATGGCAAGGCAGAACTTATCATTTTAGACGTTAGATGCATATCCAAATAAGAAGCTGTTATTTTGATATAAATAATATGAGCAATCAAAAAAGAAGCCAGTCCAAGCATAAAAAACTCTTGTCCAGATCCTAGTAAAAAGACATCACCTAAAAATGAAAAGAACAGTCCTAAAACATAGATTCCATTAGGTTTTTGTACCGAAAACAAATAGATCAAAGCCAAAAAAGTCATTAACATAGGCTTTGAAAAAAATCGAATTTGCTCATTATTTGAAACAATTGCAAAAACATCAGCTACAGCTGCTAAAAAAAATAATAGGTATGCAATTGTAAGTTTAGGTGATTGTTTCATGATTCACTTTTATTAAAAAATAGTTTGATTAATTACGATATAAAAAACGATAAACAGCAATAAAAAAAGACTCCCAATACTTACAAACAAACTAAAGGTTTTCTCTTTACTACCAGGCTCTTTCCTAGCTTTGTATAAATTAAACAGAACAAGACAGGCAAAAATTAGCGCTAGAATTAACAAAAAACCTACTGGAAGAAAAATAAAAAAGACTGAAAAAAAATACACAAGCAAAAGTGCCAATACCATAAAAATCAAAAGCATGATTGTATTTGATACTGATTTACGTGTATATGGATTCTCTAGTTTCATTAACCAATCATGTTTAAAAAATCTTGTTCAGAGATTATAGTAACTCCCAAATCTTGAGCTTTGACCAGCTTACTCGGCCCCATATTATCTCCAGCAACTACAAAATTGGTTTTTTTAGAGATAGAACTGCTAATCTTTCCGCCGTTATCTTCAATCGCTTTTTTTAATTCATTTCTTGACAACTGATGAAAAACACCCGATACTACAAAAATATTCCCAGCCAAAGTATCTGTTTGATTGGCCATGCTCTCTGCAGACATGGCTAATTGTACTCCATAGGCTTTTAATCGATTGATGAGTTGAATAGTTGTTGGATCCGAAGAGAAATCAAGGATACTCTGTGCTATTCGATCACCAATCTCATCAACAGCAATAAGACTTTCGAAGTCTGCAGCCAATAATGCATCGATACTTTTAAAATGCTTTGCCAATTTTTTTGCAACCGTTTCACCTACAAAACGGATTCCCAAAGCAAACAATACTTTTTCAAACGGAATCTCTTTTGATTTTTCAATTCCCTCAACCATATTTTGAGCAGACTTTTCCGCCATTCTCTCTAATGGAGTTAATTGTTCAACTTTTAAATCATATAAATCTGCATAATTAGAGATCAAGCCTTCTTTGCGCAATAAATCTACAGTCTCTCCTCCTAAACCATCAATATCCATGGCTTTTCGACTGATAAAATGCTTAATTCGTCCCGTAATCTGAGGTGCGCAACCAAATTCATTAGGACAATAATGTTTTGCATCTCCTTGGGTTCTCACCAAAGCGGTATGACATTCTGGGCAGTGGGTTGCATACACCGTAGGCACTGAATCTGCTGGGCGTTTAGAAAAATCAACGCCAATAATTTTTGGAATGATTTCTCCTCCTTTTTCAACAAAAACAGTATCGTTAATTCGTATATCTAACTTGGCAATTTGATCTGCATTATGAAGCGAAGCTCTTTTTACGATAGTTCCAGCCAACTGAACAGGCTCAAGATTAGCAACGGGTGTAATAGCACCGGTTCTACCAACTTGGTAAGTAATTTCTTTTAAAACGGTTGTTACCTGTTCTGCTTTAAATTTATAAGCAATTGCCCAACGTGGTGACTTAGCCGTATACCCTAACTCTTCTTGCTGTTGTAAATTATTCACCTTTACAACCACACCATCTGTTTCATATGGTAAGTGATGACGTTTGGTGTCCCAGCTTGTCACAAAATCAATAACGGCAGCCATATTAGTTACCTCAACCATGGTTTCAGGTACTTTAAAACCAGCTTTCTTTGCTGCATTTAACAATTGAAAATGACTAGGGTACTTACGGTCTTCTGTTACAACCTGATAAAGCAGACAATCTAGAGGTCTTTTGGCAACCTCAGAGCTATCTTGGAGTTTTAAGCTCCCACTCGCTGTATTTCTTGGGTTGCTATACACATCTTCTCCTTGTGCAAGTCGCTCTTCATTCATCTGCTCAAATCCTGCCAAAGGCAAAATGATTTCTCCTCTTATTTCAAAGTTTTGTAAAAAATCTTTTTTGATGACTAATGGAATTGATTTTATAGTTCTAATGTTGGTTGTCACATCATCCCCTTGATAACCATCACCTCTGGTTACGGCCTTAACAAAACGACCATTTTCATAGGTTAAATTGATAGAAGCACCATCGTATTTTAACTCACAGGTATAAGTTATAAACTCTGTTCCTAATACTTTTTGCAGACGCTTTTCCCAATCTAACAAATCTTCTTTAGAATATGAATTATCTAAAGAGTACATGCGATTTTGATGCTTTACTGTATCAAAACTTTTGGTTACAGTACCACCAACCCGTTGGGTAGGAGAATTGGCATCAAAATACTTTGGGTTTTCTTGTTCAAGCGCTTCAAGTTCTTTTAATTTCATATCAAATTCAAAATCTGATATGGATGGAGCATCCAATACATAATAATTGTGCGTATGTAAGTTGAGCTCCTCTCTAAGTGCTTGAATTTTTTCTTGTACTGTCATGTGCTATTAAATGGATTATCTGCTGTGTATTCCATTAAAATTGCTTATATTAAATAGATATCAAAACACCTACAAAACATGAAATACGCTATAAAAATACATAAAATTTTAACAGTTGACACACTTCCGGATGCTTGGAGCGAGAAAGATTTTAAAGAACTATTAGATCGCTTTGATTTTCCGAATGCAGAAAGCACAGACCTAAATGAATTAAAAGAATTATTGTTTATGGCTATCAGTGATTTTGAACCCGATGAGGCAGCTAGAATTGTACTAGATTACAAACTATCAAGTGATTTAACCCCAGGTCAAATTGATCAACTTTCTCATGAAATGTTATTGGATAAGATTTCTGAGGAATATCCTGAGATTCATTTGCACCAAGCACTCTACAATGTAAATCAATTACTTTTTAAAGCATATAATGGAAAGTTTCCTAACACCAAAGCAACCATCGTTGATTTTGAAATTAAGCCCCTAGCCAATGCGCCAGCAACCATCACTAAAGAAATAACAGTTAAATGCTTTGCTAAAAATTTAGTTAAGAATAACGTAGCATTGCGTCTCTTTGGTCATCAATTAAATGCAGAAGAGGAATTTGAAGAAGCCAATGACATTCTTTGGGAACTGTGTCAGACAGAAAATGGACATCGCTTTATCACCTCTGAATATTGGATGGAAAAAGATGAGTTTTTAGCAGAAACTTTTGAAGCAACTATCCAATTTTATCAAGAAGAAAGCTAACAACCAGAATCTTATTGTCTAACAGTACTCGTAAAATGGTTTACATTCGGATTGATTGGGTTGCCAGTAGAGCGTCTAAAAGAAGCCAGTTGCCCACAATGCCATATTGCATCTGCAATTGGCCCGTTGATCAAGTTCCAAAAAGGAACTGTTACTTTCCCATTTTGACTAACATTAAACTCTTGTAAATCTTTACTAGCTCTAAAACGTTTGCTCAAGGCTTCTAAATTTAACAAGGCTTGAACTCTGATTTCTTCAAAAGTCATATCTGCTTTTGCTTTGCTTTGTTTAAACTCTGTTTTGGTCAAACTCAAAAGGGTCTTGGTAAGGTCGTAGATATGAGTAACTGTTTGCCCAGTAGTCCGTACTTCTTTGCTTGGCTGAAAGGCTAAATCTTTTTCTGTCAAACCTTCAGAAGCCCAATAAAATCGAAAACCTAAACCATCTACCATCCTACTTAAAACAGCTCCAGCACTAGCCTCATTTGATGCTTTTGGAATTTCATAATAAGGAGCGGTTGTGGTCTGAGCACTTAGTTGTACGCTTACAAAAAGTACTAATAAAAAGATTCTTAGAGATTTCATTGTGTTTGTTATTTGATTCTTGCTAAATTAATTAAATCCTAAACATAAAAAAGAAAAAGCCGAAACAAGTTTGTTTCGGCTTTTTGTTGTTCATTCATAGCTCTCAATAAAAAGTGACTATTTTTTACTGTTTGATAAACTTTTTTAAACTACGTTTATTGTTTTTGGTAATTTCTAATAAATAAATACCTTTTTTGAATTTAGAAATACTAATGGATTCTTTTGAATTATATTTTTTTTGACTTAAAATTAGCTTTCCATTGATATCAAAAATTCTTATGTCCACATTTTTTAAATTTTGCAAATCAATTTTTAGGAAATTAGTTACTGGGTTGGGATACACATTTATCTGCCCCTTTAAAGCAGCAGCATCTAAACCTAAAACTTGTATTATTAAAGGTTGAACTACATTTGTTGCTGCTAAATAATTAGAGTTCCCTGATTGTGAAGCGGTAATATTTACAGTACCTGTAGAAACTACGGTAACTGTTTTTCCATTAATTGTTACTATTGCTAAATCCGAAGATGAATATTCAACTTCTAATCCAGAACTCGAAGTAGCAATTAAATCAAAAACATCATTTGTAGAATGTGTTAATGCTCCAAAAGTTAATACTTGAGTAGCTTTGGTAATACTAAAATCTTTGGGTACAAAACTAATGCTATAGTTTGCATCTTCCGCTGCGGATGGCGTTATTGCATAGTCTCCTACGTTTTCTCCAACTGTTCTTGCAATGCTGACTCCTGTATCTAAACTTGCTGCAGTATCACCATTGACAAATCCTGTAATAACATAGGTCAGTGTTGGATCGGTTGCGCCATAAACTTTGGTTAGCCCTGTGTTTGCTGTTATAGTTAATGCTGCTTTGCTAATACTAAAATCTTTGGGTACAAAACTAATGCTATAGTTTGCATCTTCCGCTGCGGATGGCGTTATTGCATAGTCTCCTACATTTTCTCCTACTGTTCTTGCAATGCTGACTCCTGTATCTAAACTTGCTGCAGTATCACCATTGACAAATCCTGTAATAACATAGGTCAGTGTTGGATCGGTTGCGCCATAAACTTTGGTTAGCCCTGTGTCTGCTGTTATAGTTAATGCTGCTTTGCTAATACTAAAATCTTTGGGTACAAAACTAATGCTATAGTTTGCATCTTCCGCTGCGGATGGCGTTATTGCATAGTCTCCTACATTTTCTCCTACTGTTCTTGCAATGCTGACTCCTGTATCTAAACTTGCTGCAGTATCACCATTGACAAATCCTGTAATAACATAGGTCAGTGTTGGATCGGTTGCGCCATAAACTTTGGTTAGCCCTGTGTCTGCTGTTATAGTTAATGCTGCTTTGTTTATGCTAACAGTGATTTCTTTTTCTGTTTGCAAATAGTTTGCATCTATTACTTGTGTTGCTTTTACTTTTACAGTACCTGCATTACCCAAAGTAAAAGTAGCATTATTAGTACCTGATAAAGTCGCGGTTCCTGTTCCCCCTGCGACAATACTATAACTAATAGTACCTGAACCGTTTGATGTTGCGGCTAATGTAACAGTTGCACCCCCATATGTTTTATTAAAATCTGCAAAATTTATGGTTGAAGCTACTTTTAATTCAGTAGCAAAATTATAGGTAATTTTATCTGTAATTCCAGCAAAATTATTATCTGAATTATCTTTTATTGCTGTTGCTGCTATTTGAATATAATAGCTTTTACTTTTTTCTAAATCCGTTGCTGGGTTAATCGTAACAACTTTATCAGAAACACTAACCTTAGCAGTAGTAACATCAATCGTTTCTACCACGCTATCATCTGCAGCATTGTAGATAACAATATTCCCTATTCCTTTTGCTACATCTTCATTAAACGCAATAACAAAATTACTTGAAATCCCCACGCCCGTAGCATTATCTTCAGGACTTTTGGTTGTTATTGTAGGTGGTAAATCTTCATAAGAAAATAGCTCAGTTCCATATGATAAATTATTTGATTGAAAATAGAGTTTGTCATTATACGTAATTAAAGAGCTCGGATATGACCCCTGAGATCCTGTAATAAGATCCTTCACCAACTTGGTTCCTGCAGCTGTACCATCAGACTCCCACAACTCTACACCATGTGTACCATCATTTGCCTGAAAGTACAACTTATTATTAAAAACATTGAAGTTTAGAGGATTTGAGCTGATACTGCCCGATCTAATATCCTTCACTAATTTGGTTCCTGCATCAGAACCATCAGATTCCCATAATTCTTGTCCATTTGTACCACCATTTGCCTGAAAATAAAGTTTGTTATTATAAACCGTTAAATATTGAGGAGTTGACCCACCACTACCTGACAGAATATTCTTCACTATTTTGGTTCCTGCAGCTGTACCATCAGATTCCCACAGTTCATTTCCATTTGTACCATCAGTTGCCCTAAAATAAAGTTTGTTATTATAAACCTTAAAATTTTGAGGATATGAACTTCCTCCTGTGTTAATATCCTTCACCATTTTGGTTCCTGCATTAGTCCCATCAGATTCCCATAATTCTCTTCCTGCTGTACCATTATCTGCATCAAAATAGAGTTTATTATTATAAACATCCATATTAGTAATAGATGAACTACTATTTCCTGCTTTAATATCTTTCACTAACTTGGTTCCAGATTCAGTACCATCAGACTCCCATAATTCATAACCATTTGTACCATTGTTGGCCGTAAAATACAGTTTACCATTGGTCACTTTTAAAAATCGAGGAAATGAGCTACTGCTACCAGAATAAATATCCTTTACTAATTTAGTTCCTGCTTCGGTTCCATCAGAGACCCATAATTCAGCCCCATTTCCTGGACTTGATGCATTAAAATAAAGTTTGTTATTATAAACCGCTAAGTGTTGAGGAGATGAATTCGCTCCAGGATAAATATCCTTTACTATTTTGGTTCCTGCCTCAGTCCCATCAGATTCCCATAACTCAGCACCATATACAGGTTCATTGGCAGAAAAATAGAGCTTATTATTATAAAATGTTAAATGACTAGGAGCTGAAGAATTAGTTGCCGTGTATAAATCATTCACAAGTTTGGTTCCTGCCTCAGTCCCATCAGATTCCCACAATTCAGCACCATGTACACCATCATTCGCCTGAAAATATAGTTTATTATTATAAACAGTCAGATAGGATGGACTTCCATTATGACCAACCCTTATATCCTTTACTATTTTGGTTCCAGCACCTGTACCATCAGACTCAAATAATTCTATACCGTTTGTACCATCATTTGCAGAAAAATAGAGTTTGTTATTATAAATAGTTAATACACTAGGATTTGAACTACCAGCCCCAGATTGAATATCCTTTACTAATTGGGTTCCAACTACTGTACCATTAGACTCCCAAAGTTCAGCTCCATTTGCTGCATCTGTTGCCTGAAAATAAAGTTTGCTGTTGTAAACTATCAAATTTTGAGGAGTAGAACTACTGCTACCAGCTTCAATATCAATAAGTAATTTGGTTCCTGCCACAGTTCCATCAGATTCCCATAATTCTTGTCCATTTGTACCATCAGTTGCTGTAAAATAGAGTTTATTATTAAAAACTTCAAAATTTTGAGGATCTGAGCTACTACTACCTGTATAAATATTTTTCACTAATACGGTTCCTGCTAGGGTACCATTAGATTCCCATAATTCGACGCCATTGACACCATCGGTTGCCGAAAAATAGAGCTTGTTATTATAGATCGTTAATTTACTAGAAGAGGAGCTAGAACTAGCTGTTCCGGGATTAATATCCTTTACGATTTTGGTTCCTTCATCAGTACCATCAGACTCCCATAACTCAGTACCATTTATAGCTTCGGTTGCAGTAAAATAGAGTTTATTATTATAAACCACCAAATTACCAGGTTCTGAACCATTGGACCCTGTCCTAATATCTTTCACTATTTTAGTTCCCGCATCAGTACCATCAGACTCCCATAATTCAATACCATTAATACCATCATTTGCCTGAAAATAAAGCTTATTATTATATACCACAAAATTTTTTGGTTGTCCCCCTCCTAATCCGGTATAAATATCTTTTACTAATTTGGTCCCTGCTATCGTTCCATCAGATACCCATAATTCAACTCCGTTTATTGCATCAGTTCCAGAAAAATAGAGTTTGTTATTGTAAATAGTTAATTGAAGAGGAGTTAAACCTAAATTTGGATTTAGAATGGTATTAATATCTTTAACCAATTTAACTTCTTGAGCATAGCAAGTAAATGAAAGAAATGTAATAATGATTAGCAGCAAACTAAAATTTGTTTTTCTCATTCTGTTCTTTTTTTTTGAAAGATGATAATAATTTTGAAATAGCCTGTTAAAGGGCATAGTTTCATTCCTGTATCTAACAAGTAAAAAAACAATAATTGTTATTTAATTTGAGCTAAATATTTTACGAATGTAATGCTATTAAATTTAAAGACCTACATATTAATACTGGGTTTCAAAGCAATAATCAACCTTTAAATTCAATAAAAAAAGCCTGAAACATTTAATGTTTCAGGCTTTAAATATATACTTTCCTTTAGGAAATCACTTTTACTAATAATAGGTAAAACGTCTTACTTTTGCAATGTGCTTTGCCAAACGCATTACTTGGTGAGAATACCCGTACTCGTTGTCATACCACACATAAATAACCAAGCTGTTTCCGTCTGTAATGGTAGCCTTACTATCATAAATAGATGGAGCAGAACAACCAATAATATCAGAAGAAACCAATTCATTATCTATAGAGTATTTGATTTGCTCAACCAAATCTCCTTCTAATGCGTATTTTTTCATGATTGCATTTACAGAATCAACAGTAACTTCACTGTGCAATTGCAAGCTTAAAATAGCCAAAGATCCATTAGGAACCGGTACTCTAATTGCATTTGAAGTTAATTTACCAGCCAAAGCAGGTAACGCTTTTGCTACTGCAGCGCCGGCTCCTGTTTCTGTTATTACCATATTTAAAGCAGCAGCTCTACCTCTACGGTATTTGCTGTGCATATTGTCTACCAAGTTTTGATCATTGGTATAGGCATGTATGGTTTCTAAATGTCCTTTGTTAATTCCAAAATTATCTTCCAATACTTTCAATACTGGTGTAATAGCGTTGGTTGTACAAGAAGCTGCAGAAAAAATATCAATCTCATCCGGGTTATTCTCTTCGTGATTTACTCCGTGTACAATATTTGGCACTCCTTTTCCTGGCGCAGTAAGTAAAACTTTACTAGCTCCTTTAGAAGTTAAATGTCTACTCAATGCTTCGTAATCTCTAAATGCTCCTGTATTGTCTATTACCAATGCATTGTTGATTCCGTATGCTGTATAATCGATGTCTTCTGGTTGTGCAGCAGAAATCATATACACTGTAGTTCCATTAATAATTAAAGCTTTGTTTTCTACATCAACCTGTACAGTTCCTAAAAAATCACCGTGAACAGAATCTACACTTAACAAAGAAGCTCTTTTTTCTAAAACAGTTTGATCAATTTTTCCACGAGTTACTACAGCTCTTAGACGCAACTGAGAACCTTTACCCATTTTATTCATCAACTCTCTTGCCAACAAACGACCAATTCTTCCAAAACCATAAAGAACAACGTCTTTAGGCTCTATGGTAGAAACATCTGCCGCTCCTTTTAATTGTCTTTTTACAAAAGCAACCTTATCAGAACAATCATTTTCATTTAAATGACATTCATAGGCCAACTTTCCAATATCCAATTTAGAAGAAGGCAATTCTATTTGTTGAATTGCTTTTGCGATGTCTAAGGCATCAAAAATAGAGATTGGCTTTGCTACAAACTCTTTTGCATACTCAATTAAATTTAAAATCTCACTAGCTCTTTTATCAACCAATTGGTTTCTAAATAAAACTAATTCAATAGATTTATCATACCATAAATCGTTTACGATATTAATAAATTCTACGGTAGCTCTTCTAACTTGTGCTTGTGAAGATACTTGGTTTTCGTAATTTGTTACTGTTGACATAGTTGTGTTATATCTTTTGGTTTGAAATTCGGTGCAAAAGTACTTATTTCAATCGATTTCGTAACTATTATTTTATAAAAAAAATCCCGAATAAATTCGGGATTCTATTACTCGTAAAAAACAGAATGTAGATCCGCCCTTATCGTATATAGTATTTCTCTATTTTTCCATCTAGATTGATCATATCAACAGTCATTGGATTGGTATTTGAATCTAAAAACTTTTGTGTACTAGACGCATCAATCACTTTTTTTCCATTAATTTTAGCTATGATATACCCTTTTATACTTCCTTCTCTTCTAGAAGAAAGATCATTGGTTATTTTAACTCCATAAGAAATCCCTAACTTTTTCTTTTCTTTAGCTGTCAAATCGCGAAGTTCTAAATTGTAATTCACTGATTGGAAACGATCTTTTTTTGACAATTGAACCTTTTTAGTTAACTCTTTACCGTTTCTATCAATCACAACTTCTACATAATCACCTGGGCGTTTTGCACGCAGTTGTCCTGTTAAATCAGCAAATTTTGCGATACTAATATTGTTAACACTTTTAATAATATCACCCTCTTTTAAGCCACTTTTTTTAGCACTACTTTCATCGGTTAAACTCCCAATTTTAACACCCTCATCTTTAAAGTTAAGATCTACACCAATACCAATAACAGCTTCTTGAACTCGACCAAATTCAATCAAATCTTCAACCACTTTTTTTGCTATATTAGAAGGAACAGCAAATGAA
Source organism: Polaribacter pacificus (assembly GCF_038024035.1). Taxonomy (NCBI): domain Bacteria; kingdom Pseudomonadati; phylum Bacteroidota; class Flavobacteriia; order Flavobacteriales; family Flavobacteriaceae; genus Polaribacter; species Polaribacter pacificus. The sequence continues at coordinate 5,843 of NZ_CP150664.1, read as the reverse complement.
TATCCTATAAAAGAACCTGTTCTAGAAGAAATGGCTGTATTAATTCCGATAAGCTCTCCTCTAGTATTTACTAGAGCTCCTCCACTGTTTCCTGGGTTTACAGCAGCATCTGTCTGTATAAAAGAATCTACATTTGAGTTACCTTGTAAATCTCTTCCTTTTGCACTCACGATTCCTGCAGTAACTGTAGATGTTAAATTGTATGGGTTTCCAACCGCCAAGACCCACTCTCCGACTTTAATAGCATCTGAGTTGGCAAAAGGAATATAAGGCAGCTTAATATCTGCGTCAATTTTTAACAAAGCGATATCATTGTCTGCATCTGTTCCGATTAACTTGGCTTTGTATTTTTTTTGATTGTTTAAAGTTACTTCCAAGTCAGAAGCTCCATCAATCACGTGGTTGTTTGTCACGATATAACCATCCATGGTAATAATGACACCACTTCCTGTACCAACTTGTTCGTATTTTCTGATACCGTTGCCACTACCAAACATAAACTCAGCCCATGGATTTTGCTGGGTCCGTATGGATGTATTCTTAACATGGACTACAGCATGAACTGTTCTATCTGCAGCAGCTGTAAAATCAATTGAACTAGATGCTTCTGCCCTGTTGGTTGGATTAAAACTTGCCTGGATGGTTGGCAAAACTGTTTGTGCAGCTTTTTCTATAACTATGGGTGATTTCTCAAATAAATATTTGTAGCCCCCAAGGGTAATCATCCCTCCCAAAACTGCAATTCCTAATAAACTAGCTGTTTTTTTCATAATTATATTGATTATTTTTTATCAAAGATAAATATTTAAACATTTTTCTCAAATCAGTTTAACGGCTTTTAACGAACTTTAACCGCTTTTTAACAAGCCATTTTCAGAAGATTAATTCTTATCTTTGCCTTACAATGGATCAGACATTTTACAAATACCAAGGAGCCGGAAATGACTTTGTCATTATAGATAATAGAAACTTACAATTTTCTAAAGACAATGTAGCGCTCATAAAACATCTCTGCGATCGACATTTTGGCATCGGTGCAGATGGATTAATTCTGTTAGAAGAAGATGAAGAAACTGATTTTAAGATGGTCTATTTTAATGCCGATGGAAATGAAAGTACCATGTGTGGTAATGGAGGTCGTTGTATCGTAGCTTTTGCTCACAAACTTGGCTTATTTTCTGTAAATACCACATTTATAGCAGTAGATGGCCTACATCATGCTAGCATTAGCAAAGGAGAAGTCTCTTTGCAGATGGTTGATGTTTCTGAAATTCAATTATATGAAGGCTATGCATTTGCCAATACCGGATCACCTCATCATGTTGTGTTGGTAGAAAACCTGGATGAGTATCCTGTTTTTAATGAAGGCAAGAGAATTAGAAATGAATTGTATGGAACTGCTGGCAGTAATGTTAATTTTACTGAACAACTTAACCAAAACACCTTTAAAGTAAGAACTTACGAACGTGGTGTAGAAGATGAAACACTTGCCTGTGGAACCGGGGTGACTGCGGTAGCCATTGCTATGCACAAAGCTCAAAAAACAACAAGCAACAGCGTTTGCTTACCAGTTAAAGGTGGTATTTTAGAAGTCAGCTTTGAACCTAGCGCAAATGGATATCAAAATATTTTCTTAAAAGGACCTGCAATATTTGTTTTTAAAGGAAGCATCGCTATCTAATGACAAAACTAGATGGACATACCGTTAGCCTTAGAGCATTAGAACCTGAAGATCTTGAATTCTTATTCGAAGCAGAGAACAATACTTCTTTTTGGAAAATGAGCGACACCCAAACTCCATTTTCAAAATATGTTTTAAAACAATATTTAGAAAATGCGCATTTGGATATTTACCAAGCCAAACAGTTTCGGTTTATCATAGAAGAAAAACTCAACCAAAAAGCGGTTGGCATGATTGATTTATTCGATTTTAACCCACAGCATCAAAGAGTTGGAGTTGGAATCTTAATCCATCAATTGTATCAAAATAATGGTTTTGCTTCTGAAGCCCTTGCACTCCTTATTGAGTATTGTTTTGAGATTTTACTAATACACCAGTTGTATGCAAATATCAGTGTAGACAATCACAAGAGCATTGCACTGTTTAAAAAACACGCCTTTCAGGAGGTTGGAATAAAAAAAGAATGGATTAAATCTCCTGATGGATTTAAAGACGAAATACTATACCAATTGATTAAGAAGTAGATGACTAAAAAGAAGGGACTCATTTATTTAGTAAGCCTATGTATTTTAATTGCTTGCTACTATGCTTTTAATAGCTATCAAAAAATATACAGCCCAAGCACACAGAAAGACGGTTATATTTTTATAGCAACGAACAGTGGTTTTGATGATGTAGTAAAACAACTAGAACCTTACGTACTAGATACAGATGCTTTTGTTTGGGTATCAAACAAAAAAAAGTACAACACAAACATCAAAGCGGGCAGGTATCAAATTAAAAAAGGTCTTTCTAACAACGACTTGATCAACTTGCTTAGAAATGGTTTGCAAAGCCCTGTTAAAGTAACATTTAACAATCAAGATAACTTAGAGAAATTAGCAGGTAGAATAGCAGCCCAAATTGAACCAGACTCTCTTGAAATCTTAACAGCCATCACAGACCCAGCTTTTTTAAACAAGCAGCAGTTTTCTATTGATGAAGCTTTAGGCATGTATATCCCTAACAGTTACGAATTGTACTGGAATACTACTGCAGAAAATTTCAGAAATCGCATGTTACAAGAATACCAACGCTTTTGGACAGAGAACAGACTTTTTAAGGCTAAAGAGCTAAAAATGAGCCCAAAAGAGGTCATTACTTTAGCATCTATCGTTCAAAAAGAAACTGCAAAAGCTTCTGAAAGACCTATTGTAGCTGGACTCTACCTTAACAGACTTAAAAGAGGATGGCCGCTACAAGCAGACCCAACTATTATTTTTGCCTTAAAAAAGAAACACGGGGATGATTTTGTTGTAAAACGAGTATTGACCAAAGATCTGTCTATAAAATCTCCTTACAATACCTACACAAAAAATGGACTCCCTCCAAGCTTAATCGCTATGCCAGATATTTCTTCTATCGATGCCGTTTTAAACGCAGCTAAACACAATTATTTATATATGTGTGCCAGTGTCGATAAGATTGGCTACCATGAATTTGCATCCACTTTAAGAGCACACAACAACAATGCAAAAAAATACCAACGCTGGATTAGCTCACAAGGAATACAACGCTAAAAATTAATATTCTTTGTGTATGATAAAGATAGCTGGACGCTTGTGCAGATCTGGTTGTTCTTGTTTCCAATCTTTTGCGTGCTTGGTTTTTATATACTCTGTAGATAAAGTAATATCTGCAGCTATACACAACAAGGTTGATGGTGTTAAGGTCGATTTTAAATCCGTAAAAAGCTTTTCGTTTCTATAAGGAGTCTCAATAAAAATCTGAGATTGATTTTTCTCTTTTGACAAACGCTCTAAATCTTTAATTGTTTTTTTTCTCTTAGCAGCATCAATAGGCAAATAGCCATTAAAAGCAAAACTTTGGCCGTTCATTCCAGAACTCATCATGGCCATTAAAATGGATGAAGGCCCCACCAAAGGAACAACTTGAATTCCTTTTTCATGCGCCAACCGAACGATGGTTGCACCTGGATCCGCAACCGCTGGAACACCTGCCTCAGATAACAATCCAACTGAGATTCCCTCTGCACAGATATCTAAATATGAACGAGTTTCAATTTCCTCGGCATACTTATCTAACATCATAATTTGCAAAGAATCTTGCGCTTTCTTGGGATGTATTTTTTTTATAAAACGACGTGCCGTTTTTTCATTTTCAACCACATAATAATCAATCTGCTCAACAACTTTCTTTACAGAGATTGGCATTACTTCTAAAGGTTCGTTATCTCCTAAGGTTGTGGGTATTAAATATAATTTTCCTAGCATCATTCAATTTTTTTTTGGATTACAGTACAAGCTTCATCTAAAAGCTGATATACTTGTTCAAAGCCATCTACACCACCGTAATAAGGGTCAGGCACCTCTCTTTGCTCATTGGGATAAGACTCATTTAAAATCAAATGCAACTTATCTTTATCTTGTTGATTACGTGCCAAGCTCAATAAATCTTGATAATTACTTTGATCCATGGCGTATATGATGTCAAAGATATCAAAATCTTTGATACTAAATTTTCTTGCGCGTTGTTGGGTAAGATCTATTCCGTATTTTTTAGCTGTAGCAATAGATCGCTTGTCTGGCAATTCTCCCACATGGTAAGCAGCTGTCCCAGCAGAATCTACTGAAATTTTAGAAGGATCAACCTTAGATTGCAATATACCCTCGGCCAGTGGAGAACGACAAATATTCCCCAAACAGACCATCAAAATCTGCTGCATGTAGTAAAATTAAAAAGTTAATTTCTTGGTTAAATCGTCAACGTATTTACGAAATAATTTATCGGTTTCTGTAAGATTGTCAACAGTCTTGCAAGCATGTAAAACTGTTGCGTGATCCCTGTGACCTATTTGAGAACCAATACTCGCTAGGGATGATTTGGTCATTCGCTTTGCAAAATACATAGCTAATTGACGAGCTTGAACAATGTGTCTTTTTCTGGTTTTAGATTGTAATGTTGCTACATCCATATCAAAATATTTAGACACTACTTTTTGGATGTAATCTATAGAAACTTCTTTCTTGGTATTCTTAACAAACTTATCTACAATTTGTCTAGCAAGCTCTAGAGTATATTCTCTTCGGTTAAATGAAGACTGAGCAATCATAGAGATTAACACGCCTTCTAGTTCACGAACATTGGATTTGATATTTTTTGCAATATAATCAACAATTTCTTCGGGCATTTCTACCCCATCTCTAAATAACTTATTCTGTAGAATCGATATTCTAGTTTCATAATCAGGAGCCTGAAGCTCTGCAGACAATCCCCATTTAAAACGAGACAGCAAACGCTGTTCTATATCTTGCATATCAACTGGTGCCTTATCCGAAGTAAGAATTACCTGTTTGCCATTTTGATGCAAGTGGTTAAAAATATGAAAGAACACATCTTGAGTTCCGGTTTTTCCGGACAAGAACTGAACATCGTCAATAATCAATACATCAATCATCTGATAAAAATGAATAAAATCATTTCTTGTATTTGATTTGACTGAATCTATAAATTGTTGGGTAAATTTTTCAGATGAAATATACAAAACTGTTTTGTCTGGATATTTATCTTTAATTTCTACACCGATTGCATGTGCTATATGTGTTTTACCAAGACCTACTCCCCCATAAATTAATAAAGGATTGAACGAAGTTCCACCAGGTTTGTTGGCCACTGCCATACCTGCTGATCTTGCCAAACGATTTGAATCGCCCTCTACAAAATTATTAAAGTTGTAATTTGGATTTAATTGAGATTCAATTTTTACCTTTTGCAAACCTGGAATCACAAATGGGTTTCTCAACTCTCTGTTTTTGGTTTCTAACGGAACCGTAACATTCTGTGATTTTAAAGGATTTCTGTTTGAACTTGGTATTTTAACTGTCTGAGGTCGATTGCTACTGTAGGTGTTTTCCATACGCACATCGTAAATTAACTTTGCATCATTCCCTAACTGTTTCATTAAGGCAACACGAAGCAATTTAATATAATGCTCTTCTAACCATTCGTAAAAGAATTTACTGGGCACCTGAATCGTCAAAGCCTCACCTGCGATTTTTATTGGTTTGATAGGTTCAAACCAAGTTTTATACGCTTGTGGTTTTATATTGTCTTTAATAAATGAAAGGCACTCATTCCAAACTGAGTCAGCAGTTTTAGTCAT